>NZ_JAJGQH010000001.1 GCF_020783655.1 Xanthomonas melonis
CTATCGCATCATTGGCACCGAGTTGCAGCCGCAATGGCGCGAAGCGATCGAGCTGGCGACTCAACGCACGCGCGAGGTGGAGGGACTCGTGGGCGATGGCGCGATGCAGTTGCAGCGCGGCCCGGGCGGCCAGTTCGGCGCCGATAGCCCGATTGCGCATCTGCAACGTGGCGCCGATGGCGTGGAGCGCATCGTGGCGGTCACCAGCACCGAGGACATCCGCCGGGCACTGCAGGAGGTGCAGGCGCAGCAGAAGCCAGCCTTGCCGCTACAGCAGTCGGCCTCTGCGCCTCGCACATCAGACGTATCCGCAGATGCGGACACGTCATCTTCCGCTCCCTCCAACCAGCATGCGCTCGACGTGCATGCACAGGGTCGGGCGGCCAGCGCCGCGCAGGAGCGTGAAGAACGGCAGCAGGAAGAGCTGCAGGCGCAGGACCAGCAACTGGCACGGGCTCACGCCCACGCGATGCAGGCGCAGGAATCGCACGACGTTCGGGCGCAGGCCGCTCAGGCGCTGCAGGCACACGTCGCGCTGGAACTGCGGCACCAGCAAGTCCAGCGGCTGGAGCAGCAGGAGCAGGACGCCCAACAACACGTGCAGGCCCAGCAACGGGCACAGGCGAGTCAGCAACGCGAGCAAACACAGCGGCAGGCGCACGAGACCGAGCAGCGCGAACAAGCGCAGCAGCAGGCTAAGGAGACGCAGCAGCGCGAGCAGGAAACACGCCAGACCCAGGACGCCCAGCAGAGCGAGCAGGAACGCCTGCAGGCGCAAACGGTGCAACATCACGAGCAACAGCCGCTCCACGCCCAAGCGGCTCCACAACGCGAGCAGGAGCCGGCACAGGAAGTCCTCTCGCGCGAGCCGTCGTCGCTCCATGCGCAAGACACATCGCCGCGCCAACCCGAGCAGCGGTCTAGCCCCGATGACGTCGCCCAACGGCCCCAGGAGCAGCTGTCAGCGCCGACGCAGGCACAGGCATCCGACGTGGCGCAGCAGCGGCCGCAAAGCCAGCAAGCGCAAGAACAGCGCCCGCAGGAAGTCCAGCAGCAGGCAGCGTTGAGCGCGGCGATCGCGCAGGCCGCACCGGCAGGCCAGCAGCAGGTCGCGGACCTGCACGGCGGCCAACGGCCGATGACGGCGCAAGCCTTGGATGCGCACCAAGAGGCACCTGCGCAGCAGCCCGAGCAGCCGGCGAACGCGTACCTGGCGCAGGCGGCGAACGCACCTTCCGCGCCGTCGCTCGTCATCCCGGTGGCGGCAGAACAACGCGACGATCCACAGGCGCTGACTCCAGCGGCTCAAGCACCGGAAGCACCAGATCCCCCTGCGACGTTGCCAGTGTCCGCACATCTCGCGCAAGCGACCGGGCCATCGCTGGACATGCCGACCGCAGGCCGCTCCGCCGACGCACCCGAGTGCGTGCCCGATGTGCGCGAGCCGCTTTCCGCACCCCTGGCAGATGAGCACCACCGTCCTGCCACCGTGCCCGCCGATCCGGACTCCTGGGAGGCGATCGAGCGCTCCATGCGTGAGCTGCGTATCCAACTCGAACAGGAGCTCGAAATGGAAAACCGCGTCGCCGAAGCGCGGCAGGCACGCGTGGACCGGGGTGAGCGGCCGTTTACCGAGCTGGAATTGCGTGAAGGGTACGATCCCGATGGTCCCTCTGGCCTAAGACCCCCACGCGCCCCGCCGGCAGACACGGCGCGACAATCTCTTGCCGCTGGCGAGCAGGAAGATCGGCCGCCGCCCCAGCGCAAGAACATCACCGGCGATCCGGATGTGGACGAGTTGCTGTACGCCATCGACTGCAAGAACGAGCTGGCGATCGAGCAGGCCTTGGAGCGGGTCGCCAACAGCCCCTACAGCCAGGCCCTTGCCAAACGGGGCCATGAATTCCTGGATGCGCAGGCCCTGCAGGAGGCCGAAGAGCAGGCGAACACGCGCCAGGCGTTGAACATGGACGTCTCGACAGAGGTGCAGACCAGCCGTGGCCCGGTGATGGTGATGACGCTACCGCAGTTCGCCAGGGGCCCGGCAATGCAAGGACCAGAGGGCGACGGCGGTGGAGGTGGCGACGGAGGTGGCGGCGGCGGTGGTGGCGGTGGATAGCTGGAACGCATGCAGCAAACTGAGTTATCGAGAGAGCACTATGGACATGCACAACACCTCCGCACAGCCCGATGCCAACGGTTCCGAACGCACGCTGAAGGAATCGACCCAGGCCATGGCGGTGATGATCGGGACGCTGCAGCGGCGGGAGAAAGCATTGGAAGATCTGATCCGGGAGCAGCTGCAGCTTCTGCAGAGTGCGGTCAATCGTGCCGATCAGCGCATCGATCGTGTGGTGGAAAGCGCGCTACCCAGGCTGACGCAACTGAGCAAGCAGGCGCTGACACAAACGCTGGAACCGGCGGCCGAGCGATTCAACAAGAAGATGGCAACTGCGGAGCAGACGGTCCAGCAGGCCACCCAGCGTTACGCCCACGCACGGCATTCCCTGGAAACAGCGATAACGCGGCGCATGTGGATCGCATCGATTGCCCTGCTGGTGGCAGGTGTCCTCAGCGTGGTCGTCGCCGGCTACGCGCTCTACAGTACAAAAGCGGCTATCGCGGAAGCCGCCCAACTCAGGGCGGAAATCACCTTTCTGGATCGTGTCGTGCGTGCCAATCTGGTTGCCTGTGGCAAGGACAGGCTATGCGCCGAGATCGACAGGAAAGGGCCACGCTATGGCGATAAAGGTCAGTATCGCGTGGTCGCTGAGCGTCGATGACACTGCGGTAATGCACGATCGAGGAAATGGAGCGATCGACACGTCGTGCGATGTTGGATCCAGGCTCGATCCCTGGCCATTTCGGGTATTGGGCCTCTCGCCACGCAATGGTTTGAAGTGTGCCGACGCAGATCAGGCCCGCCACGCGGGAGATGGGCGCAGCTTCGCGCCACTGCGGCTGGATGTGATCGTCTTGTTGCAGGCGGACGTCCTCGGTCTGCAGTCAGGGCCAGGGCTTGGCTGCCGATGGAGTGTAGCCTTTGACGAGATGACAGCAGGACCGAATTGCCGCCCGAGGGCGGCAATTCCGTTGGCTGCCGATGGCATGCCGGGTTGTCAGGGGCGCCTGGCCAGCCGTCGCCTCCATTCCGGCGGCGATCTGTTTGGCGCGCATCGAGCCAGGCCAGGCCCAGGGGCCGGCCATTGGCTCAGAATTCCTGCCAGCTCCCCTCGTGCGCGGCGGCCAGCAGCGCACGCGGCTTGGGCCCGATCTTGCGTTGCACGGGCGCTGGCCGCTGTTTCACCGCCGACGGCAGGTGCGTGGCGCCAGCCGCCGCTGGCAATGCCGTCGTCGGGCTTTCGGCGATCTTGAACACCGCCACTGCCTCGGTGAGACCGATCGCCTGCTCCTCGAGTGCGCGCGCCGCTGCAGTGGCTTCTTCCACCAACGCGGCGTTCTGCTGGGTGGTCTCGTCCATCTGGGTGATGGTCTGGTTGACCTGCTCGATGCCGGCCGACTGTTCCTGCGAGGCAGCGGAAATCTCGCCCATGATATCGGTGACCCGCTGGACGCTGGCGACGACATCGTCCATGGTCTTGCCGGCACGGTGCACCAAGGCCGAGCCTTCGCCGACGCGGTGCACCGAGTCGTCGATCAAGCCCTTGATCTCCTTGGCAGCGCCGGAGGAACGTTGCGCCAAGGTGCGCACTTCGCTGGCGACGACTGCAAAACCGCGGCCCTGTTCGCCGGCGCGTGCCGCTTCCACGGCAGCGTTCAGCGCAAGGATATTGGTCTGGAACGCGATGCCGTCGATGACGCTGATGATGTCGGCGATTTTCTTGGAAGACGCTTCGATGCCGGCCATGGTGTTGACCACTTGGTTGACCACCTCGCCGCCCTGTGCGGCGACGCTTGCAGCACCGATGGCCAGTTGATTGGCCTGGCGCGCGCCTTCGGCATTCTGCTTGACGGTGGAGGTGAGCTCTTCCATCGAGGCGGCGGTTTCCTCCAGGTTGGCGGCCTGCTGTTCTGTGCGTTGCGACAGGTCCTGGTTGCCGGCGGCGATCTCGCTGGCGGCACCCTTGATCGACACGGCGGACTGCTTGATGCCGGCGACGATCTGCGCCAGCTGGGTGGCGGTGGCGTTGGCGTCGTCGCGCATCTGCGCAAACACGCCGCGGAAGTCGCCGCTCATGCGGGCGGTCAGGTCGCCGGCTGCGATCGCCTGCAACAGGCCGGACAGCGACTGCAGGTTGCCGTCGGCGGTGGCCATCAGCGTGTTGAGACTCGCCACCATGGCGCGGAAGTCGTGCTGGAAGCGCTCGATATCGCCACGCGCGCTGAAATCGCCATCGGCTGCAGCTTGCGCCAGGTGCTTGATCTCGTGGTTCATCGCCGACAGGTTGGCCTTCACCTGCACCATGGTGTCGGTGAATACGGCCTTTTCGCCGGGCAGCTGGCTCATGTCGTCGCTGAGGTCGCCGATCGCGTACCGGCCCATGATGCGCGCCAGGTCGGTCTGCACGGCGAGGTGCGAAGCCACCAGCAGGTTGGTGTCGTTGGCCATGCGACCGTAGTCGCCGGGAAATACGGACGCATCGATCCGGTAGCTGATCTGGCCCGCGTCGTGGTGCCTGGCCATGTCGGTTTGCGCCAGGATCAGGTTACGAAGTTGAAGCTGCATCTTGTCCATGGCTTGCAGCAGCCGCCCGGTTTCGTCGGTGGCCACGCTATGCACGTCGTTGTTCAGATTGCCTGCGGCAATGGATTCGGCGGTACGGGTGGCCTGGCCGAGCGGAGCGGTGAGGCTGCGGGTGATGAGCCAGGCAAGCAGCGCGCTGATCAGGAGCGCTGCGATGCCGCCAGTGGTCAGGATGATCTTGCCCCGGTGCATCGATGCCAATGCGGCCGTGTAGGCGCTCTTGCTCAACCGGCGTTCCAGCGTCGCGTTGGCGCGGATAGCCGCCTGCTGGGCATCCATCGCGACCGCGGCTGCGCCCTGAAGCAGGGCCTGCGCCTGCGCATTCTGGTCGCGCTCGCCGTAAGCGAGGATCTGATTATTGTACTTGACCGATACTTCGCGCTTTTTTTGCACCAGATCGAGCGCTTCCTTCTCGACCGCACTGCTGGGCATGGCGGCCAACGCGTCGTGGGCCTGCTTGTAGCGCTGACGATTGGCCTGCACCATCGCGAGCGCTTTGCGGTTGGCGTCTTCGCCAGACACCATCACGATGTCGCGCAGACCGATCGCCACGTTGGTGTTGGCATCGAGCATCTCGGACGACAGCTGGATCCGCTCCATGTTGCTGTTGACGATGGTGTCTAGCTCGAAGCGGGCGGTGGACATGGCGATCAGGCCGGCGGCGACAAGCAGCCCCGACAGGAGAATGAGGAGACCGAAGGCCATCCCCAGGCGGCGGCCTACGTTGAGGCGTTGCAGGAAAGCGTTCATGAGATCGTCCGGTGCAGATGTGAATGGGCTTGCTGTGGCGGCGCTTGCGCGTCTTGCCCAGCTAGCGGCCTTCCTTGCCCAGTCTTGAGCGCTCGTATGCTGAATTGCTTATTCCGGATTCACCGCAGGGCGGCGCAGGCAACCGGTTGCGCTGCGTGGCTTGCGGGGCCGCTGACCGCATGTCGCGCTCGGCCGCTTGCCGATCGGCGTGGCGTGGCGGCAACGGGCGTGCCGGCAGCGCCCGCGGTACCGCCAGCGGCTTGCCGGTGTTGGTTGGAGGCGATCGGCGCAATGGCGACCACAGGCCTGACGCCGCTTCGACAGTGTCTGCCCAAACCGCCCGGTCAAGCGCGATGCCCGCTCATTTCCTGTCCGGCATGCGTGTCGAAGCGCAGATGCCACCAGGTGGCGCTGAGCGAGATCAGGCTGACCACGCAGAAGGCCAGCGAGAAATCGCGTTGTTGCGGCTGGACATGGTCGCCGGCCAGCATCGCCAGCTTGAGGATCATCGCCCCGGCGCAGACGCCCACCGAGAGCATCAATTGTTGCAGGGTGGTGTACAGACTGCTGGCGCGGCTCATGCGCGCTGCCGGCACGTTTTCGTAGGCGATGGTGTTGTAGGCGGCGAACTGGAACGACATGAAGGCGCCGCAGCACAGCAGCAGGCCGAACATCAGCGGCTGCGGCCAATCGGGGCGGAACAGCGCGCACACCATGTAGCCCAGGCTGGCCAGCACACCGTTGCCGATCAGGCTGTTGCGGTAGCCGAAGCGGCGCAGCAGTCGTGGGGTGATGCTGCGCATGAGCAGCGCGCCCAGCGCGGTGGCCAGGATCAGGCGGCCGCTGTGCGCGGCGCTCATGCCAAAGCCGATCTGGAACAGCAGCGGCAATAGAAACGGATGCGCGCCCTGGGTGATGCGCATCAGCGCGCCGCCGATCACCGATAGCCGGAACGACTCGATCCGCAGCAGGGTCAGATCCAGCAGCGGAGCAGGGTGATGGCGCGCATGCCAGAGATAGCCAAGGGCCGCGCCGGCGCCGATGGCCAACAATCCGGCAGCCTTGCCGGCGCCCTGTTCCTGGCTGACCATCTCCAACCCGAACAACAGGCAGCCCAGGGCGACGCCGCACAGCACGAAGCCGCGCAGGTCGAAGCGCGGCGGCGCCGATTCGGCGGGAATCTCTGGGATGAAGCGACGCATCAGGAAGAAGCCGGCCACGCCGATCGGGACGTTGATGTAGAAGATCCAGCGCCAGTCCAGATACGACACGAAAAAGCCGCCCAGCGGCGGGCCGAGCATGGGGCCGATGAAGGCAGGCACCAGCGTCCAGGCCATCGCCGACACGAGGTGGCGGCGTTCGACGGTGCGCAGCAGGATCAGCCGGCCCAAGGGCGCCATCATCGCGCCACCGGCGCCTTGCAGCACGCGCGCGGCGACCAGCGCGGGCAGGCTGTCGGCCAGCGAACACAGGATCGATCCGCCGACGAACACCCAGATCGACGCGCCGAAGACGCGGCGCAGGCCGAAGCGGTCGGCGATCGCGCCGCTGGCCGGGATCAGCACCGCCAATGCCAGCAGATAGCTGGTCATGGCGATGCTCATGGCCGGCGCGGCGACGCCGAACTCGTGCGCCAGGGCAGGCAGCGCAGTCGCCAGTACGGTGGCGTCCATCTGCTCCATGAAGATGGCGCAGGCCAGGATCAACGAAATGATGCGGTAATCGGGATAGGACGGCGGCGCGGTGTCGGCCTCGGGCACGCTGGATGACATCGGATTCTCGGTTGCCGGGCCATCGACGGCGCCGCAGCGGCAGCCGGATCGACCCGCGTCGCACGGTGTTGTGCGGCGCAACATTGGTATTGTCCGCCCGCGCGCCGGGCGGTTCAAGCGCAAGATGGCAACGCTGCGTGCACAGCGTGTCGCAGATGACGGCTTGCGACGTCTTAAGCCTTGGTCGGCCTGCCGACGAGGAGAACGCTGTGGGGAACGGTCTGCACAAACCCTCTTGCCACCCGTGCGATATCTTCGCGTTGCATCATTGGCCGGTTACGCGCCGTCCTTCCTTCGCTACGTGGATGAGGGCATGCCGGCGGTGGCGGCTCCGTTGCAGTGCGCTGGGTGTTCGAGTGATCGGGCGATGCCAGGTGCGGCACGTCCCCTCATCCGCCCCTTCGGGGCACCTTCTCCCGGCGGGAGAAGGGTGATGGTCCACGCTGCATGGTGGAGCCGATTCCCGCAAAGTGAGAGGCGCGGCCCACGCTCTGCTGGAACCTGTGGCTTCACGGCGGGAGAAGGGTGATGGTCCAGGGCTGCACGGCCTGGCCGTTTTCCGCCGAAGCGAGAGGCGCGGCCTGCCCGCCGCTGGCGGCTGTGCCTTGCTACACAAGCCTGGACGCGACGCGAGGCGGGCTCGAAACGGGCGTGAGGAGGAACACAGCCGCCAGCGTCCGCGCCTGGTGGCCGGTCTACCAGCTGTCGCCATGCGCTGGTCCGCGCGCATCAACCGGGCGCCGCACGGCTGTCCCAGGCGTCCTTGATCTGGATGAGCTGCGGCAGCGCCGCATGAAAATGCTGCACCAGGCGCGGTTCCAGCTGCTTGCCGGACATACTGTCGAGCTTGCGTACCGCATCGTCCACCAGCCACGGCGCCTTGTAGGCGCGCCGCCCGCACAGGGCGTCGAAGACGTCGGCCACCGCGACGATGCGGGCCGATTCGGGAATGGCGTCGCCGGCCAGACCCTGCGGATACCCGCTGCCGTCCCAGCATTCGTGATGATGCAGCGCGATTTCGGCCGCCAGCTGGAACACCGGCCCGCGCCCGTGACGCAGCAGGTCGTGGCCGGCTTGCGGATGCTGCCGCACCACCGAACGTTCGTATTCGTCCAGCGCGTCGGGTTTGTGCAGGATGTTGGCAGGCACGGCGATCTTGCCGGCGTCATGCAGCGGCGCGGCGTCCTGCAGCAGCTGCGCCCGTTGCGGTGACCAGCCCGCCGCCTCGGCCAGGACGCGCGCATACAGCGCCATGCGCCAGATATGTGCGCCCGTATCCATGTCATGGCCCTGGCCGGCGGTACCCAGCAGATGGATCGCAGCCTGGTACTGCTCGGCCAGGCGCAGGCTTTCGGCCAGCTTCAACTGGGTGCCGATACGTGCCTTGAGCAGGGCCGGCGAGTAGGGTTTGCTGACGTAATCGGCCGCGCCCGCGTCCAGGCCGGCCTGCTCGTCGCGCATGCCGCTACGCGAGGTCACGAACAGGATGGGGATCGCACTGCTTGCAGGATCCCGCTTGAGCGCGCGCGCCACCGCGTAGCCGTCCATGTCGGGCAATTCGACATCCAGCAGGATCAGTGCCGGCGCATGGCGGCCGACCGCCTCCAGCGCTTCACCGCCGGACTTGGCGAACACCAGCGCAAACTCGTCACGCAGCAGCTGGCGCAGGGTGGCCAGGTTGCTGGATTCGTCGTCGACGCAAAGCAGGGGGCGGGACGGCATGCGTGAGTCCTTACCGATGGCTTGGGAAGGTGGCCTTCATGATGGGTGGGTGGTCTGCCACTGGCGCAGCATGGTTTCGGCGCCACGGAAGTCGAAATCCTCCACCGCGCGCTGCAATTCCTGGCGCAAGCCATCCGGCAGGCGCGGTGCGCAGATCAAGAGCGCGTGGTCGATCTTGTCGGCGTCGTCGCTGGCGAAGGCCGCTTCCAGGATCTGCACGCTGTCGGCGTCGATCGCGCCTCCGGCGGCATCGCCGATCGCCTCCACCGCGTCGTGCTGCACGAAGGCATGGATCGCATCGGCGGTGCGCTGCATGATGTCCTTGAGCGTCACCATCGCGGCAGTGAGGTCGTGGCCGTCCTCGACACAGCTCTCCAGCTCGCCTGCCGCGCCGGCCAGCGCCGGCAGCGCCAGCGACCCGGCTGCACCGCGCAACTTGTGCGCCATCGCGCCGATGGCCGGCAGATCGTTGCGCTGCAGATGCTCGGCAGCGGTGGCGGCCGGGTCGGGGTTTTCGCGCAGCAGCTTGAGCAGGTAGCGCACATAGGGCTCGCGTTCGCGCCACAGGCTGCGCGCGCGCGCGGCGTCCAGCAGTTCCGGATCGCTGTGCTGCCATTCCGGGCCTTCGCCGCCATCGGCCTCGTGCGGCAGCGAGGGTATGCGGCGCATGTTCGGGTGCATGAAGTGACGGATCGCGGTGACCAGTTCCTCCACGTTGAACGGTTTGGCGATGAAACCGTTCATGCCGGCTTCCAGGGCTTTTTCCTGCTGGGGGCGAAACGCGCCGGCAGTCAGGGCGATCACCGGCAGGCTGGCCAGGGCAGGGATCTGGCGCAGCCTGCGGGTGGCTTCGTAACCATCCACCACCGGCATCTGCACGTCCATCAACACAAGTTGAAACAACTCCGGCGCGCGCTGCAGCACGTTCACCGCCTGCTCGCCGTCGTGGGCGACGGTCACCATCGCGCCTTCGCCTTCGAGGATGCGTTGCGCCACCTCGCAATTGATTTCGCTGTCGTCCACCAGCAGCAGGTTCGCTCCTTCCAGCCGCCGCGACACGAAGGTCGGCGCTGCCGGGCGTGCGCCCAGGCGCGCGTCGGCCAGCTGTTCCACCAGGCGGTGTAGGGCGGCGCTGGTCACCGGCTTGGTCATCACCGCATCCAGGTCCTGCTGCTCGGGATGCTGCTCCAGCAGGCGGCGTTCGTAGGCGGTGACCATCACGATCACCGGATGCGGCCCGGGGGCCGCGCGTGCGCGGATCTGGCGGGCGATCGCCACGCCGTCGATATCGGGCATGCGCCAGTCGAGCAGGAAGATGTCGTAGGGCTTCCCGGCCTGTTCGATCGCGGCCAGTGCGGCCTGCCCGCTGGTCACCGCATCCACCTGCCAGCCAAGATCGGTGGCGATACGCACCAGGTTGTTCAGCGCCGCGTCGTGGTCGTCGGCAATCAATACCCGCGGCATCGCTTCGGGCGGCAGTGCAGGGAGCTCGGTCTGTGTGGCTGGCGGCTCGGCCTTCTCCAGCGTCACCACGAAGTAGAACTCGCTGCCGCGGCCGGGCACGCTTTCCACCTCCAGCTCGCCGCCCATCAGCTCGATGAGCCGGCGGCTGATGGTCAGGCCCAGGCCGCTGCCGCCGTAGCGCCGGCTGGTCGAGGTATCAGCTTGCAGGAACGGCGAGAAGATCAGGCTCTGCTTTTCCTTGGAAATGCCGATGCCGGAATCGCGCACCGAGAACAGCAGCTTGACCCTGTTCGGATCGCCGCTGGGAAAGCGCCGTACCGACAGAACCACCTCGCCCTGTTCGGTGAACTTGATCGCGTTGCCGACCAGGTTGACCAGCACCTGGTTGATGCGCAGCGCATCGCCCAGCAGCCAACGACTGTCGCGCGGCAACGGCTCGACGATCATCTCCACCGGCTTGGCGCTGAGCGAGGAGCGCATCAGGTCGGCGATATTGTCGAACAGTTGGTTGAGATCGAATGGCGCGCGTTCCAGATCGATACGCCCGGCCTCGATCTTGGAGAAGTCCAGGATGTCGTTGATGATCTCCAGCAGGTTGCGCGCGGAGCGGTCGATTTTGGCCACCATGTCCTGGGCCGCGCCGCCCAGCTCGCTGCGCTGGAGCAGGTAGAGCATGCCCAGGATGGCGTTCATCGGGGTCCGGATCTCGTGGCTCATGTTGGCCAGGAAGTCGGACTTGGACTGGTTGGCGCTCTTGGCCGCGTCCATCGCCAGCCGCAGTTGTTTTTCGTGCAGCTTCTGCTCGGTGAGATCGACCGCCACGCCCAGATAGCCAATCACCTGGTCGTTGTCGTCGCGCAGCGTGCTCAGCGTCAGCAACACCGGCAGGCGGCGACCATCATGGCTGACGTAGGTCCATTCGCTGGTGTCGCTGCGGCCCAGGCTGGTCAACGCCGCCACCGCCTCCAGTGCAGGCGCCACCGGGACGCCGGTCTGTTCGGACAGCCGCTGTGCGCGTTCCTGCAGTTGGTCGTGCTCGACGAACTGGCTGGCCTTGCGCCGACCGATGACATCGTCGGCGTTGTAACCCAGCAGTTTCTCGGCGGCGGGATTGAACAGCGTCACGAACCCGGCCGAGTCGGTGGCGATGATGGCGTAGCCGGCATGTGCCAGGATCGCGCGCTGCAGCACCGAGAACTTCACCAGCTCGCTGGTGCGCTCGGCCACCTGGTGCTCGAGCGAGGCATTGAGGTCGACGATGCGCTGATGCGAGCGGACCCGTTCGGAGATGTCGCGGAAGAAATGCGAATGGCCGCTGAGCGTTTCGTCGGCTTCGATGATCGGCGCCTTGCTGGCCAGCACATGGACCTGGTGGCCATCGCGGTGACGCATGCTCAGCGCTGCAGAGGCGTTGGCTGCGGGCGCCTGCTCGGAATGGTCGATCTCCGGCATCGCATAGGGTTGCGGCGACAGCAGCGAGTTCAGGTTCTGGCCGACTGCTTCCGATGCCGGGTAACCGAACATCGCTTCGGCAGCCGGGTTCCAGTGGGTGATGCGCCCATCCGGGGTCTCGGCCACGATCGCTTCGCTGGAATGACTCACCAGAGCGGCCAGTTCCATCTGCTTGCGCAACACTTCCTCGCGACGCAGGCCGTTGCTGAAATACAGGCTCAACAACGCCGCCAGCAGTGCCGCCGTGCCCATCACCAGGCCGCCGATCAGCCAGGGAGAGGTCTGGTTGAGCGAGGCGACGAAGCTGTCGGTGGGATGGGCGGTGATGATCCAGGTGCGGCCATAGATGGGCAGCGACTGCACGACCGGGCGGCGCCGCGCGCTGTCGTGGGCGGCGATGCCGCTGCGGTAGAACGTATGGGTGGGCTCGTCGCGATCGGACAGGTCCAGCGCCACGTCGTTACGTTCGCCCAGCGCGCTCTGCACCATCTGTTCGACGCTGAAAGGTGCATACACCCAGCCGCTGGTCGCTGCCATGCGTTGTTGCGGGGTCTGCAACGGCATGCCCTCGCGATACACCGCCAGCAGCACCAGGAAACCGCTCTCGTTGGGAATGCGGTAGCCGGACAACGACACTGGCGAGGTCATGATGGGCTCGCCACTGCGTGCAGCCTGCAGGGCGGCGGCGCGGCGCCGCGGTTCGGAGGCGATGTCCAGGCCGATGGGACGGTTGCCCGAGGATTCCGGCTCGAAATACAGCACCAGGTAGCGTTCGCCGTCCCACGGCGCCAAGGCGCGGCGATGGATATCCGGTGCGCCATCGGCGCGTGCGGTCTGCAGAAACCGTTCTTCGTCGGCGGGCGCGACCCGATGGATGTAGCCATAGCCCAGGACGCCGGGAAACTCGCGCGCATAGTCGCGCGAACGGCTGTACAGGGTGAAGCGTTCCCGACTGATCACGTCGCTGCCTGCGCCGATCACCGCGCCGCGCGCACCGCGCAGGCCGTGTTCGAAGGTGTACATGCGTTCGCCGATGTTGCGTGCCAGCGTGCGCACCACGTACTGGAAGCGCTGTTCGCGCTCCAGTTCGTTGTGCCGTTGCAACCAGACGCCGGCAAGAACGGCGGCGAGCAGGCCGGCTGCGAGAATCAACGCGGCACACAGAAACGCCCGGCGCCCGTATTTCCTGCGCAGATTCCAGCGGCCATTCGGCATGTTCGTTCCTTCGCCTTGCCTGTTGCGTGCTCGGTATGTGGCCGGCGCCGGCGCCGACCGTGTATGCCGCGAGGTGTCGATGCGATTGCGTGCTTAGCCCCTGCCTGCGCGCCTGTCGGTGGCCGATCGATCTGGTGTCAGCGCATCAGAACGAGAGCCAGATCGACAACGCGTGAAGGATGAGGCCGATCAATCCACCGACCAACGTTCCGTTGAAGCGAATGTATTGCAGATCGCGTCCAACACCCAATTCCAATTGTTCGACGAGGTGACGTTCGTCCCAACTTTTCATCGTCGAAGCGATATGGTCGGTCACGGACGTACGCAACCGTGAGGTGAGTTTGTCGGCGGCCTGCAGCATGTGCTGGTTGAGCGCTTCGCGCAGCGACGGGTCCTGCGCCAGTGCCTGGCCGAGCGATTGCATCGAGCGCTCGATGTGCGCAGCCACCGACGACTCTTCGTGTGCCAGGTCATTGCGCAGCGCGTCGCGGATCTCGCCCCACAGTCCTTGCACGTAGTCCT
Source organism: Xanthomonas melonis (assembly GCF_020783655.1). Taxonomy (GTDB): domain Bacteria; phylum Pseudomonadota; class Gammaproteobacteria; order Xanthomonadales; family Xanthomonadaceae; genus Xanthomonas; species Xanthomonas melonis. Next base: position 13,603 of record NZ_JAJGQH010000001.1, read on the forward strand.
GCAGGGCCGGATGCTCGATCATCCGCTGCTTGAGCGCTTCGACCCGGGCGGCCATCTCCGGTTCGTCGCGCAAGCGCCCGATGTAACCCTGCAACCAGGTTTCATAGTCGCGCCTGATCGGATGCTCGGGCGTGGTGAGGATGTCCTGCAGTTCTTCGATCGCCGCGCGCGCCATGCGGTCGGCCAGGGAGTCGCCGATTTCTTCGATCGGCTTGACCCAATTGACCGTGCCCACCAGCTTGGGCCACTCACGACGCGCGTAGCGCACGATCAGCGCCGATGCGCGCGTCTTGACCCGTTCCTGGCCCAGCCAGTCGCCCAGGCGCAGCAGCACCTCGTCCAGCAGTTTCTGGTGGCGTCCGTCGGTGGTGAGCAGGGCCATCACGTCGCCGACGGTGGCGGCCGCGTTCCACTTGCGCAGCCGGTCCACCACGAAGCGCTGGATCGCGCGCCGCACGGCGGTCTCATCCAGCAGTTCCATCGCCTGCAACATCCAGCCGCGTGCCATCTGCGCGAGCATGCGCGCCTGCTCGGGCTTGGCCAGCCACTCGCCGAGGCGGCTGGCGGGATCGAACACGCGCAGTTTTTCCATCAGCGCATCCGGGGCGAGGAACTGGTCGCGCACGAACACCGCCAGCCCGTCGGCCAGGCGCTCCTTGCCGCGTGGCAGGATGGCGGTGTGCGGAATCGGCAAGCCCATCGGGTGGCGAAACAGGGCCACCACCGCGAACCAGTCGGCCAGCGCGCCGACCGTGGCCGCTTCGCAGAACGCCGATACCCAGGCCCAGATGCCTTGTTCGCCCATCAGGTGGCTGATCACGAAGCCTGCGAACATGGCCAGCAACAGCGCTGCAGCGAGCAGCTTCATGCGCTGCAACTGTGCGCGGCGGGGATCGACGGGGCGGGGCGTGCTGAGGCTTGGGTCCATCCCCGAAGTGTACCCAGTCGCTGGAGCAGGGCATGTCCACGGCAGTGGACCGCTGTACCGCGGCCGCAGTCGCGGCGTTCTCATACGCGGTGGCGCTATCGGCAATGCCGGTCGCGCCAGGGCGCGCTCCTACCGGTATGGCGTCGGCGGAAGGACGGTGGGAGCGCCAGTGAGTACGATGCCGCTTCGCCGGCAGCCTCAGCCGCGCAGGCGCTCCAGCTGCGATTGCAGCGCGGCGACCTTGGACTGCAAGGCGGCATTCTCGTTTTCCAGCTCATTGACGCGGCGCTGCAAGGCCTTGAGGTCGCGGCGCTCGGCTTCGCCACCTTCGGCGTCGTCGGACTTGGGCTTGCGCTTGGCGTCGCGCACGCGCTTGGCCGCCTGCTTGAGTTCGGCCTTGCCGGCCTGCGCCGCAGCGCGCTGCTCGTCCTCGGACAGGGTGGCTACCGCGGCGGCAGCGCTGATCGAGATCTCGCCGGCCTTCACTGCCTGTACCACCTCGGGCGCGGCCTGCTTGTGGATGCGTTCGATCATCACCACCTGGTTGCTGCTCAGCCGCGCCTCGCGGGCCAGCTCGGCACGGCTGACCGGGGTGGAGGTCTCTTCCCACGGCGGGCTGTCGGTGTCCTCGATCGCCTGCACCGTGCCGCTGTCGCGCACGGCGGGTTCGTCGCTGCCGTCGGTCGCAGCGGTGGCGGCCAGGCCAGGCGCTGCGGCGGCGGCATCGGCCTCCCGCTGGGGACGTTGACGTGCGGCCAGGATCTCGCGCTTGCGCAGCGCCAGCACGCCGCGCTGGAAGTCGGACACGCTGCGGCGACCAAGGTGCTGCTCGATCATCCACAGGTGCACGTCCTGCATCGACTGGAAGCGCGGGTTCTGCACGGTCTGGAACGGCAGTCCGTGCTTCTGGCAGATGCCGTAGCGGTTGTGGCCGTCCACCAGCACATCGCCCCATAGCACCAGTGCGTCGCGGCAGCCTTCGGCCAGCAGGCTGCGCTCCAGCGCCTCGTGCTCGTCGGGGGTCAGCGGGTCGATATAGGCCTTGAGTTCTTCTTTGACAACGATGTGCATGCGGCAACTGCGGGGGAGTACGGGGCCGGCATTGTAGTGAGCCTGCTCAGGCTTTGCGCGCTTGACGCGGCATCCGTACGCATGACACGCATAGGCCTGGTGCGTGGCCTGCCATTGGTTGGCGCAGCCTCGCGCGCAGGCTTCGGGCGGGCCGGGCAGGGCGATCGCACGCGGCCGATCGGCACGATCGCCCGATCGCAGCCGGTGCTTGCGCAGGCGCGGCGCCGTCAGCGGATGGCGGGCTCAGTCCAGCGTGCGCAGGATCGTGGCCAGGATCTGGACCATCTGCCCGATCTGTTCGGGCGTGACGATCAGCGGCGGCGACAGCGCGATGACATCGCCGGTGACCCGCACCAGCAGGCCGCCCTCGTGGAAGCAGCGCTCGAACGCGGCGTAGCCGCGCGCGCCGGGCGCATCGGCGCGTGGCGCCAGCTCGATCGCGCCGATCAGGCCGATGTTGCGGATGTCGATCACATGCGGCAGCCCGCGCAGGCCGTGCAGCGCCTGTTCCCACTGCGGGCCCAGCGTGATCGCGCGCTGGAACAGGCCTTCTTCGGCATAGGTGTCCAGCGTGGCCAGTGCCGCCGCGCAGGCCAGCGGGTGGCCGGAATAGGTATAGCCATGGAACAGCTCGATCGCCGCCTCCGGCCCGTGCATGAAGGCGTCGTGGATGGCGTCGCTCACCAGCACCGCGCCCATCGGCACGGTGCCGCTGGTCAGTCCCTTGGCGGCGGTGATGAGGTCCGGGGTGACGCCGAAGCGCTGCGCCGCGAACGCCTCGCCGACCCGACCGAAGCCGGTGATCACTTCGTCGAACACCAGCACGATGCCATGGCGGTCGCAGATCGCGCGCAGCCGCTGCAGATAACCTTCCGGCGGCAGGATCACCCCGGCCGAACCGGACACCGGTTCGACGAACACCGCGGCAATGGTGGAGGCGTCGTGCAGTGCGATCAGCCGTTCCAGATCGTCGGCCAGTTCCGCGCCATGTGCCGGCAGCCCACGCGCGTAGGCATTGCGCGACAGGTCCAGGGTGTGGCGCAGATGGTCGCTGCCGGGCAGCAGCGGGCCGAACCATTTGCGGTTGTTGGGCAGCCCGCCGATCGACAGGCCGCCGAAGCCCACTCCGTGGTAGGCCTTCTCGCGGCCGATGAAGCGGGTGCGCTGGCCCTCGCCGCGCAGCCGGTGATAGGCCAACACGATCTTCATTGCGCTATCCACCGCCTCCGAACCGGAATTGGTGAAGAACACGTGCCCCAGCCCCGGCGGGGCGATCGCCGCCAGGCGCTGGGCCAGCACGAACGGCAGCGGTGAGCCCATCTGGAAGGTGGGCGCGAAATCCAGCGTGCCGGCCTGCTCGCGGATCGCCGCCACGATGCGCTCGCGGCCATGCCCGGCATTGCAGCACCACAGCCCGGCGGTACCGTCCAGGATCTGGCGTCCTTCGACGTCGCGGTAGTACATGCCATGCGCCGAGGTCAGCAGGCGAGGGCGCGCCTTGAACTGCCGGTTGGCGGTGAACGGCATCCAGAATGCGTCCAGCTGCTCCGGTCTGTGCAGCGCATGGGCGGGGGCGTGCGAAGGACGGTCGTGCATCGCGGGCTCCGGGACGGGGATGACCGACTCTACGCAGCTGGCGCTGTCTGCGTCACCCCGGGTCGCGCACGGGTGTGGCGCCGCACCGCGTCAGAAGGCAGGTGCACCCGCCCGGCCTAGTCGATAAGGACTAGTCAATTAGTCGCAGTGCCGGCCGCTAATCTCAAGGAAGGCTTGCGTGGCGCGGGCGTGGCGGCGCGATGGAACGCTGCGGGGCGAGACGGAGCATTGCAAAGATGCGGGGATCGCCGATGATGCGCCAGACCGATGCCTGTCGGGTCTGATTGCCGTCGCCGGCCGTCGCGTCTTGCCAATCCAGCGCAGCCGTCAATCGTATTCATCGCACTTCTATCTTGGGGAAATGGGAATGACGCAAGGGTCCACCGTGGCGACAGCCAGCGGCACCGATGCCGGTCTGCTGTCCAAGGAGCGCATCGTTGCGCGTCCAGGGTTCAATCGTTGGTTGGTACCGCCGGCGGCGTTGGCGATCCATCTGTGCATCGGCATGGCGTATGGCTTCAGCGTGTTCTGGTTGCCGTTGTCCAAGGCGCTGGGCATTACCGAGTCGATCGCGTGCCCGGCCGACATGGGGCTGTTCGCCCGCATGGTGGCCACCACCTGCGACTGGAAGATCAGCGAACTGCAGTGGATGTACACGCTGTTCTTCGTGTTGCTGGGCTGTTCGGCGGCGATCTGGGGCGGCTGGCTGGAGCGCGCCGGCCCGCGCAAGGCGGGCGTGGTCTCGGCGCTGTGCTGGTGCGGCGGCCTGGTGATTTCGGCGGTGGGCATCCACTTCCACCAGATCTGGATGCTGTGGCTGGGGTCGGGCGTGATCGGCGGTATCGGTCTGGGCCTGGGCTACATCTCGCCGGTCTCGACCCTGATCAAGTGGTTCCCGGACCGCCGCGGCATGGCGACCGGCATGGCGATCATGGGCTTCGGCGGCGGCGCGATGATCGGCAGCCCGCTGGCCGATGCGCTGATGCGCCATTTCGCCACCCCCACCTCGGTGGGCGTGATGGAAACCTTCCTGGTCATGGCCGCGCTGTATTTCGTCTTCATGATGGCCGGTGCCTTCGGCTACCGCGTGCCGCCGAGCGGCTGGACCCCGGCCGGCTGGACCGCCCCGGTGGCCAGCACCAATACGATGATCACCTCCAACCACGTGCACGTGAAGAAGGTCTGGGGCATCCCGCAGTTCTGGCTGCTGTGGGGCGTGCTGTGCCTGAACGTGTCGGCGGGCATCGGCGTGATCGGCATGTCCTCGCCGATGCTGCAGGAAGTGTTCGGCGGCCGGCTGATCGGCGTGGATGCCGGCTTCGGCAGCCTGGATCCGACCCAGCTGGCCAGCATCGCCGCCATCGCGGCCGGGTTCACCGGCCTGCTGAGCCTGTTCAACATCGGCGGCCGCTTCTTCTGGGCCAGCATGTCCGACAAGCTCGGCCGCAAGAACACCTACACGGTGTTCTTCCTGCTCGGCATCTGCCTGTACGCGGCGGCGCCGTCTGCCGGTGGGGTGGGCGGCATCGCGCTGTTCGTGGGCATCTTCTGCATCATCCTGTCGATGTACGGCGGCGGCTTCGCCACCATTCCCGCGTATCTGGCCGACCTGTTCGGCACCCAGATGGTGGGTGCCATCCACGGCCGCCTGCTGACCGCCTGGGCCACCGCGGGCATCCTCGGCCCGGTGGTGGTGGGCTATATGCGCGAGTACCAGCTGGCGCACGGCAGCCCGCCGTCACAGGTCTACAACACCACCATGTACATCCTGGCCGGGATGCTCGTACTCGGCCTGATCTGCAACCTGCTGGTGCGCCCGGTGGCCGCGCGTCACTTCATGACGCCCGACGAACTGGCGCGCGAAAAGCAGCTGGCGCACGAAAAGGTCGACCGCAGCGGGCATGCAGTGCTGCCGCCGGAGCAGATGGCGCGCATCGGTCATGGCGGCAACCCCGCGCTGGTGGCGTTCGCCTGGTTGGCGGTCGGTATCCCGATGCTGTTCGGCATCTGGGTGACGCTGCAGAAAGCCTTCGTGCTGTTCCATTGAGGTGAGATGACCACTCCGTCTTCCCGCTCCGTGCGCCCCGGCAGTGTGGTGCGCACGGTCCGTCGCCATCGCGGCGGCCGCAGCGCCACGGTGCAGGACATGGTGGCGGCCGAAATGCCGGTCGCCTTCGTCTACAACAGCGTGCCGTTCGCGGTGATGATGGCCACGCCGGAGGACCTGGAGGACTTCGCACTCGGGTTCTCGCTGAGCGAAGGCATCGTCGATCACCCGCAGGACCTGCGTGTGATCGCGGTGGAGACGTTTCTGGAAGGCGCCTCGTTGCAGATCGAGATCCCGCCCGAGCGGGCAGCTGCGCTGGACCGGCGGCGGCGCAACCTGGATGGCCGCAGCGGTTGCGGGGTGTGCGGCAATGAATCGATCGAGGCGGTGCTGCGTGTGCCGCCAGTGCTGCAGTCGTCGCTGCAGATCGACCTGGACGCCCTGGCGCATGCACTGGACGCGCTGCACGCACGGCAGCCCATCGCCGCACAGACCGGCGCGGTGCATGCCGCCGCGTGGGCGGATGCACAGGGCGAGGTGCAACTGGTGCGCGAAGACGTGGGCCGGCATAACGCCCTGGACAAGTTGATCGGTGCATTGGCGCGCGCAGGCATCGATGCATCGCACGGATTCGCGGTGGTCACCAGCCGCGCCAGCTTTGAGATGGCCATGAAAGCCGCGCAGGCCCGGATACCGCTGCTCGCAGCGATTTCCGCGCCCACCGCGCTGGCGATCAGCCTGGCCGACAGTGCGGGCCTGACCCTGATCGGGTTTGCCCGCGATCACGATTGTGTCGTTTACAGCCATCCGCAACGCCTGAACCTGGGCGTTGCGGTGGGAGAGCCCGCATGAGCAAGAAGACCATCAAGCAATACGACAATCCCGCTGGCGGCTGGGGCGCCTTGCGCTCGGTGGCCAAGCACCTGATGGAACAGGACATCGCGGTGCAGGGCGCCAAGACCCTGCTGCACGCCAACCAGCCCGACGGTTTCGACTGCCCTGGTTGTGCCTGGCCCGACCGCGATCACACCTCCACCTTCGAGTTCTGCGAGAACGGCGCCAAGGCCGTGGCGGCCGAATCCACCGCGCGCCGCGCCGGGCCGGAACTGTTCGCCTCGCACAGCGTCAGCCTGTTGTCGCAATACAGCGATTACTGGCTGGAAGGGCAGGGACGCCTGACCCAGCCGATGCGCTACGACGCGGCCACCGACCACTACGTGCCGGTGAGCTGGGACGATGCGTTCGCGCAGATCGCCAGCCATCTCAACGGCCTGGCGAGCCCGGACGAGGCGATCTTCTACACCTCCGGGCGCACCAGCAACGAAGCGGCGTTCCTGTATCAATTGTTCGTACGCGAGTTCGGCACCAACAACTTCCCCGACTGCTCCAACATGTGCCACGAGCCCTCCGGCACTGCGCTGCGTTCGCAGATCGGGGTGGGCAAGGGCACCGTGTCGCTGCACGATTTCGAGCTGGCCGATGCCATCTTCATCTTCGGCCAGAACCCGGGCACCAACCACCCGCGCATGCTGGGCGAGCTGCGCCAGGCCTCCAAGCGCGGTGCGGCGATTGCGGCGTTCAATCCGTTGCGCGAGCGCGGGCTGGAAAAGTTTGCCGACCCGCAGGACAAGCTGGAGATGCTGCACAACGGCTCCACCCGCATCGCCTCGGATTATTTCCAGCTCAAGATCGGCGGCGATCTGGCCGCGATCAAGGGCATCATCAAGCACGTGCTGGAGCGCGATGCGCAGGCCCAGCACGAGGGCGCAGCACGCCTGCTGGACCTGGATTTCATCGCCGAGCACACCGCCAATTTCGACGCTTTCGCTGCGGACGTGGCAGCGGAATCCTGGGACACCATCGTCGAGGAATCCGGCCTGGACGAGGCGGCGCTGCGCAAGGCCGGCGAGATCTATCTGAAGGCCGAGCGCGTGATCGCCTGCTGGGGCATGGGCATCACCCAGCATAAGCATTCGGTGGCCACCATCCACATGATCACCAACCTGTTGCTGCTGCGTGGCCACCTGGGCCGCCCGGGTGCGGGCGTGTGCCCGGTGCGCGGGCACAGCAACGTGCAGGGCGATCGCACCATGATGATCTACGAAAAGCCGCCGGCGGCGTTTCTGGACAAGCTGCAGTCGGTGTTCGGTTTCGCCCCGCCGCGCGCAGACGGCTTCGATACCGTCGGGGCCATCGAGGCGATGCTGGACGGCCGCGGCAAGGTGTTCTTCGCGATGGGCGGCAACTTCGCCGCCGCCACGCCCGATACCGATGCCACCCACCGCGCACTGCGCAACTGCGAGCTCACCGTCCACGTCACCACCAAGCTCAATCGCAGCCACCTGGTGCATGGACGCGATGCGCTGATCCTGCCCTGCCTGGGGCGCACCGAAATCGATATCCAGGACGCCGGCTCGCAGGGTGTGACGGTGGAGGATTCGATGAGCATGGTGCACCTGTCGGCCGGCATCAATCCGCCGGCCTCGCCGGACCTGCTGTCCGAGCCGGCGATCGTGGCGCGCATGGCCGAAGCCACGCTGGGCGCGCGCAGTGCGATCCGCTGGCGCTGGCTGGTGGGGGACTACGATCGCATTCGCGACCTCATTGCGCAGGTGTTTCCGGACTTCGCCGACTTCAACCAGCGGGTACGCGTGCCGGGCGGCTTCCGCCTGTCCAACACCGCACGCGACCGCAAGTGGGTGACGCCCGAGCAACGCGCGGTGTTCAAGCCGCATGCGGTGCCCACCGACAACCCCATCCATCGGGCGCGCCGCAGCCGTGACGACCGGATGGTGTTCACGTTGGCCACCACCCGCTCGCATGATCAGTACAACACCACCATCTACGGCCTGGACGACCGCTATCGCGGCGTGTTCGGCGAGCGCCGGGTGCTGTTCATCAACGGCGCCGACATCGCGGCCTTGAACATGAAGGCCGGCGACTGGGTGGACCTGGAAAGCCTGTGCGAGGACGGCGTACGCCGCGAGGCGCGGCGCTTCCTGTTGGTGGACTACAACATTCCGCGCGGCTGTCTGGCGGCGTACTACCCGGAAACCAATGCGCTGGTGCCGCTGTCCAGCTTCGCCGACGAAGCGCGTACGCCGACCTCCAAGTCGATTCCGGTGATCGTGCTGCCGCACCGTGCCGAAACCGCCGATGCGGCGCCGCGCGACATCGGAGCGGTGCTTGTCCGCTGACCCACAGCTCACCGCACAGCTGTTGCAGGTGTTGGTCGACGCGCCCGAGGGGGTGTCGTTGCCGAAGCTGTGCAAGCAGCTGGGCGTGCGCATGAGCGTGTTGCTGCGCACGCTCGCGTGGCTGGGCACGGCAAGCCTGGACGGCCGGCCGGGGCCGGACTGGGTGCGCGTGGAAGAGCGTGGCGAGCGGCAATTCGCGGTGATCACTGCTGCTGGTCTGGTTGAACACGTGCAGGGTGCAACGGCGCAAGCGCCGCAGGGCGGTTGAGCGATCTTCCCGCTTTGATGAAGAGCTGGCGGTGGTTTGGATTCGGTTGGTACCGCATCCAGGAACGACGAGGGGCACGGGTCGAGCCAAAGGCGTCGTTGTGCGCACGCGGTGCCCTCACCGCTTGCGGGACACGCCGTAAACCCATCCCTGGGGGGCTCGATGGCGGCCTCCATGCCGCCAACGGTCCCGCAATCGGCGAGGTCACCGCACCAGAACGTTGGTCGGCGTTTTTATGCGAGCTGCTCGTGATACGCAGGCGGCGCAGCGCGGAGCAGCAAGCGGAGGTCGCCTATCGCTTGCACTGGCACACCGACCATTTCGACTGGTCCTTGCCCGCTCGCCGTCGCGGGACCTTACGCGGCATGGATGCCGCGTAAGAGCTACAGGGATGTACTTGCGGCGTGTCCCGCGACGGTGGGCGGGCAAGGACCCTTCAGCAAACGACAGCGCTTTAGCGGGACACAGTCGCAGCGATGCCATAAAGCAGGCGCTCTGCAACCGAAGCACTTTGAGGAACAGCTAGCGATACCTCGCCGGCCGCCTTGGGCGGGCAAGGAAGGCCTGCCCATAGCACCGTCGGTCCCGCCTGTAACTTTTTACCAGCCGGTCCGCTCGCGCAAAGCGCAGTCGCGATCTGCCAGAATCGGCCGTCTCGTTCCCGGATGCCGCCCCCGATGACTGCCGCCGCGCCGCTTGTCACACCCTCTAATTCGCCTGCGCGCGTGCTGTTTGCCAGCCTGATCGGCACCACCATCGAGTTCTTCGATTTCTATATCTACGCCACTGCCGCGGTGCTGGTGTTCCCGACGCTGTTCTTTCCGGCGGGCGACGGCAGCGCGGCGATGCTGCAGTCGCTGGCCACCTTCGCGGTGGCCTTCATCGCGCGTCCGGTGGGCTCGGCGGTGTTCGGGCATTTCGGTGACCGCATCGGCCGCAAGGCCACCCTGGTGGCGGCGCTGTTGACGATGGGCCTGTCCACGGTGGCGATCGGCCTGCTGCCGGGCTATGCGCAGATCGGGGTACTGGCGCCGGCGTTGCTGGCGGTATGCCGCTTCGGCCAGGGCCTGGGCCTGGGCGGCGAGTGGGGCGGAGCGGTGTTGCTGGCCACCGAGAACGCACCGCCCGGCAAGCGCGTGTGGTACGGCATGTTTCCGCAGCTCGGTGCGCCGCTGGGTTTCTTGTTGTCCACCGGCACCTTTCTGGGCATGGGGGCGTTGTTGGACGATGCCGATTTCATGGCCTGGGGCTGGCGGGTTCCGTTTCTGGCCAGCGCCCTGTTGGTGATCGTCGGCCTGTGGGTCCGCCTGAGCATCACCGAGACACCGGATTTCCAGAAGACCCTGGATCGCGACACGCGCGTGCGCCTGCCGTTGGGCACGGTGATCTCGCAGCATTGGCCCGCCCTGATCGTCGGCACCCTGGGCGCGTTCGCCACTTTCGTGCTGTTCTATCTGATGACTGTGTTCGCGCTGGGCTACGGCACCAAGAGCCTGGGCTACGACAAGGAGCAGTTCCTGCTGCTGCAGATGGCTGGCATCGTGTTCTTCGCGCTGGGCATCCCGTTGTCGGCGAAGTTCGGTGACCGGCACGGCGCGCCACTGGCGATGATGCTGGCCAGCATCGCCATCGTCGCATTCGGGTTGGCGTTTGCACCGCTGTTCCAGGCCGATCACCCGCTGCAGGTGCTGGCCTTTCTGTCGCTGGGATTCTTCTTCATGGGCCTGACCTACGGGCCGTGCGGAACGCTGCTGGCGCAGTTGTATCCCACCGAGGTGCGTTACACCGGTGCTTCGCTGTCGTTCAATCTGGCCAGCATCCTGGGCGCGGCGCCGGCGCCGTATGTCGCCACCCAGCTGGCAGCGCGCTACGGAGTGCAGGCGGTGGGGTATTACCTTGGCGGTGCGGCGGTGCTGAGCCTGTTCGCGCTGATGGTGGCGCGCAGCTCGCGTCGTTGAGAGGGTCTTGCGTGGACGCGTCTATGGATTCGCAGGAACGCACACGGGCGCGGCGGGCTTGTCGGAAGAGCTTCATCGCGCCCGGGAGCGCTCCTGCAAGGCGATCGCTGTGCCCAGCCGGAGCCGATCCGAGGTGCGCTTGAAAGCGCAGTGCCGTTGCGGCGGCGATCAGCTCGCCAGACGGACCTGGTTGCGGCCGCCGGCCTTGGCCAGGTAGAGATATTTGTCGGCTTCGTTCAACAGGTGATGCAGCGACTGGTCGCCTTCGGTCGCGATGCAGACGCCGATGCTCACCGTCATGCTCAGCGTTTCATCGCCGATGCGCACGCGTAGCGCGCTGATGCGTTCGCGCAGGGTTTCGAAATAGCTGGCGGCGTTGGCCGCATCCAGCCCCGGCACCAGCAGGCAGAATTCCTCGCCGCCGAAGCGTGCCACCAGGTCCTGCGGACGCGCATGCCCGGAGACCGAAGCGGCCACCGCACGCAGGGCCTGGTCGCCGGCTTCGTGGCCCCAGGTGTCATTGATGTGCTTGAAGTGATCGATATCCAGCATCGCCGCGGTGACGGTCTGTTCCTGCGACAGCAGCTTGGGGATCACCCGCTGGCTCTGTTCCAGGAAGTAGCGCCGGTTCGGCAGGCCGGTGAGGAAGTCGCGCGTGGCCAGGTCCTGCAGCGTGCCGATCAATTCCAGCTGGTCCACGTTCTGCGAAACGCGGCAGAAGAATTCCTCGCGCGAGAACGGCTTGCGCAGGAAGTCGTTGGCGCCGTTCTTCAGGAAGCGCGGGATCAGCGACGAATCGCTGTTGCCGGAGATGCCGATCACCGCCACCTTGTCGCGCGAGCGGATCGCACGCAGCCGGCGGGTGAATTCCACCCCTTCCATGCCGGGCATTTCCTGGTCGACGATGGTCAGGCGGATGCCCGGATCGCGCTCGATCGCCTCCAGGCCGGCCGCACCGTCGGCCGCCAGCACCACCCGGTAGCCGTACATCGACAGCAGCGCGGCGGCATAGGTGCGTGCGGACAACGAATCGTCCACCACCAGTGCGCCGATGCGGCGATTGCGTTCCAGGCGCTGCACCAGCCAGGCCAGGTACTCGATGCTGCCCGGTGCGTTCTTGAGCACGTAGTCGATGATCTGCTGCTGCAGTACGCGCTGGCGCAGATCCTCGTCGTAGACGCCGCTGACCACCACGGTGGGCAGGTTGCGCGACAGGAAGAACTCCACCACCTTGTCGCGATCGCCGTCCACCAGCACCAGGCCGGTCAGGACCAGGAACCAGCCGTCTTCCTCGTCCAGGACACGCGCCGCTTCGGCCAGGGTCGAAACGACCGTGACCGGCAGTTCCACGCGTTGCTCGATGGCTTCGCGCAGCATGCTGGTGAACGTACGCGAGTTCTCCACAAGCAGCACGCGCTGCGGCAGGACTGCGCTTTCACTGTTGCGATTTAGGGTGCCTGGGGACATCGGTTGGCCGTGTGGATCGAACCGTCAGACCAGCTAACGGCTCGGCCCGCAAAAACTTGAGCGCCTTGTCGCAGCCTGCACGGTGCCGGCGGCGGTCGTCACCACAGTGCGTCGCGCAGCCGGTACCAGCTCATGGCCGCCACCAGCAACGGGGTGCGCAGCCGTTGTCCGCCGGGGAAGGGCCGGTGCGGGATGCGCGCGAACACGTCCAGCCGCCGGCTCTGGCCGGCGATGGCTTCGGCGATCACCTGGCCGGCCAGGCCGGTCGCGGCGACGCCGTGGCCGGAGAAGCCTTGTGCGAAATACAGGTTCGGTGCGAGCCGGCCCCAGTGCGGGGCGCGGTTGCGGGTGATGTCCACGTAGCCGCCCCAGACGGTGTCCAGCGACACCTCGCGCAGCTGCGGGAACACCGTGTGCATGCGCCGGGTCATCAGCGCATGCAGCCGCAGCGGCGGGCGCGCAGAGTAGCTGGCGCGCCCGCCGAACAGTAGCCGGTGGTCCGCGCTGAGGCGGTAATAGTCCAGCGCCCAGTTGGTATCGGCCACCGCCATGTCGTTGCCGATCAGTGCCCGTGCACGCGCCGCGCCCAGCGGCGGCGTCGCGCCGACATAGGTGCCCACCGGCATGATCCGCCGCTCCAGCTGCGGGGCGACGCCATGCAGCAGGGCATTGCCCGCGATCACTCCGAAGTCTGCGGTGACGTCGCCGTGGACGGTCTGCATGACGACCTGGGCGCCGTGCTTGAGCCGGGTCACCGCAGAATCTTCGAAGATGCGCACGCCGGCGGCCAGCGCGGCGCGCGCCAGGCCGAGCGCGTAGGCCAGCGGATGCAGGTGGCCGCTGGCGGGATCGAACATCGCGCCCAGGTACAGCGGGCTGTCCAGCACTTGCCGCAGACGCGCGCGGTCCCACCATTCCAGCGGGTAGTCGTAGCGCTCGGCCATGCGCACGATGCCGTGCTGCAGGGCGCGCATCTGGCGCGGCTTCAACGGCACATGGGCGTGCCCGTCGCGCCAATCGCAGGCGATGGCGTAGCGCTGGATGCGCTGGCGCAGCCACTGCATGCCCTCGCGCGAGAAGTCGAACAGCAGCCTCGCATCGGCATCGCCGACCAGCGTTTCCAATGTCTCCTGCTCGCAGCCATAGCCGACGATGGCTTGGCCGCCATTGCGCCCGGACGCGCCCCAGCCGATGCGCCTTGCCTCCAGCACGACGACCCGGTAGCCGGCTTCGGCCAGGGCCAGGGCGGCGCTCAGGCCGGTGTAGCCGGCCCCGAGGATGCACACGTCGGCGTGCCGATCGCCCTGCAGGCGCGGCTGTGTGGGCAGGGCCGGCGTGCTGCGTGCGTACCAGCTGTCTGGATAGCCGCTACCTGGCGTGTCGCTGGACGCTGCGGCCGGGCTGTCCATCACACGGTGCGCAGGTACCGGGCGTAATCCAGGTCCGGCACCAGCGCCTGGTAGTCGAGCAACTCGCGTTGCTTCTGCTGGCCGAACACATGCTGGAACTGCGTGCCGAACCGGGAGCCGATGAACGCGTTGGCCAGGAAGGCATCCACCGCGCCCTGCCAGGTGCGCGGCCGGAATACCGATTGCGCGTAGGCATTGCCGGTCACCGGGGCAGTGGGCTCGCCGGGGTGTTGCAGCCCATCCAGCATGGCTGCCAGCACCGCGGCGGCCACCAGGTAGGGATTGGCATCGGCGCCGGCGATGCGGTGCTCGATACGGGTGTTGCGCGCATCGCTATGCGGGATGCGCAGCGCCACGGTGCGGTTGTTGAAGCCCCAGCTGGCATCCAGTGGCACGAAGGCATTGCTGACGAAGCGGCGGTAGCTGTTGGCATGCGGGGCGAACAGCAGCAGGCAGGCATCCGCGTGCCGCTGCAGTCCGGCAAGGGCATGCCGCAGCGGAGCGGCGGGCGCCTGCGCGGGGCCGGCCAGCACGTTGTTGCCTTCGCCATCCAGCAGGCTTACATGCAGATGCAGGCCGCTGCCGGCCTGGCCGGAAACGGGCTTGGCCATGAAGCTGGCGAGCGTGCCTTGCTGCTGCGCAATGGCCTTGATGGTGCGCTTGAGCAGGATCGCCTCGTCGCAGGCAAGCAGCGCATCGGCGCGATGCTGCAGGTTGATCTCGAACTGGCCAGGCGCGTACTCGGCCACCGCGGTGTCGGCCGGAATGCCCTGCAGCCGGCAGGCGGCGGTGACCGCATCGGTGAAGCCACGCTGATCGTCCAGGTCCTGCAGCGCATACACCTGGGTGCTGGCGCTGCGGATGCCGGTGACCGGGTCGCGCGGCGTCTGCGGGCGGCCCTGCCCATCGGGCAGCGCATCGAACAGGTAGAACTCCAGCTCCACCGCAATCACCGGGGTCAAGCCGAGCGCGGCGAAGCCGGCCAACACCCGTTGCAGCACCGCGCGCGGCGCCACCTCGAACAGCTGGCCCTCCGGGGTGTGCATCGCCAGCAGCAGCTGCGCCATCGGCTGCGGGGCCCACGGCACCGGCCGCAGCGAACCGGCGATCGGCCGGCAGATGCGGTCGGCATCGCCGATTGCATACCCCAGCCCGGTTTCTTCCACGGTCGTACCGGTGATGTCGGTGGCGATCAGCGACATCGGCAGGCACACGCCATCGCGATACACCTTGCCCAGCGCGTCGGCGGTGATGCGCTTGCCGCGCAGCACACCGTTGGTATCGGGCAACACCAGATCCACCGATACGCATCCGGGAATGCGCGCCAGGGTCGCGGCATCGGCAGCGGGCAGGGATGCGACGGAGTTCTCGGAAGCCATGGGCACCACCTGCGAAGTCGCTGCCCAGCCTAGCAAAGCGGGTGTGAGCAGGGCGGGGGATGCATCGTGTTGCGGGCAATGGTCGCAGGCGAGGACACTGGCACGCATCTGCCACACCGGACGGCCCGATCCTGGTCTTCGCTGGCCCGGATCTGCCGGCCATGCGAGGGCATTCGATATGGCGTGTCACACAGTCAGCGTTCTACCGTGCCATCTTGGCGCGTGTCATGCACCGGGAGGTCGGGGCGAGGCAGTCAGTGGCGTACCAGGCGGGCGCCGCGCTGCCGCTGACGACCGGTGCCTCTGTTCGACGTGCCTGATACGCTCAGGGGACGTCGATCAGGCCTGTCGCCATCATGCCGCCCAGCGCGGCCAGTGAGGTCGTATGTCGCTTCGCACACGTTCGCGCATCGCCACGCCCAAGCAGCCGGAAAGCGCCTTGCGGCGCTGGCTCAAGGAACGCCATATCACCGAAGTCGAATGCCTGGTGCCGGACATCACCGGCAACGCCCGCGGCAAGATCATTCCGGCCGACAAGTTCTCGCACGACTACGGCACCCGGCTGCCGGAAGGCGTCTTCGCCACCACCGTCACCGGCGACTTCCCGGACGATTACTACGCGCTGACCTCGCCGTCGGACTCGGACATGCAGCTGCGCCCGGATGCCTCCACCGTGCGCATGGTGCCGTGGGCCGCGGACCCCACCGCGCAGGTCATCCACGACTGCTATACCAAGGGCGGCGAGCCGCACGAACTGGCGCCGCGCAATGTGCTGCGGCGTGTGCTGGACGCGTATGCGCAGGTCGCGTTGCAGCCGGTGGTGGCACCGGAGCTGGAATTCTTCCTGGTGCAGAAGAATACCGACCCGGATTTCCCGCTGCTGCCGCCCGCCGGGCGCTCAGGTCGGCCGGAAACCGCGCGGCAGTCGTATTCCATCGACGCGGTCAACGAGTTCGATCCCATCCTGGACCTGATGTACGACTACTGCGACGCCATGCAGCTGGACGTGGATACCCTGATCCACGAATCCGGTGCGGCACAACTGGAAGTCAATTTCACCCATGCCGACGCCCTGTCGCGTGCGGATCAGGTGTTCCTGTTCAAACGCACCATGCGCGAGGCCGCGCTGCGGCATGGCGTGTACGCGACGTTCCTGGCCAAGCCGATGGAAACCGAGCCGGGCAGCGCGATGCACATCCATCAGAGCCTGCTGCATGCCGGCACCGGTAAGAACGTGTTCAGCGGCAAACGCGACGGCGGGTTCAGCGACACCTTTGCGCATTATCTGGGCGGGTTGCAGAAATACATTCCGCTGGCGATGGGGCTGCTGGCGCCCAACGTCAATTCGTACCGGCGGCTGATGTTCGGCGAAGTATCGCCAAGCAATGTGCTGTGGGGTTTCGACAACCGCACCTGCGGGCTGCGGGTGCCGATCGATGCGCCGCAGAACATGCGGGTGGAAAGCCGCTTCGCCGGCTCCGACGCCAATCCGTATCTGGCGATGGCGGCGACATTGGCCTGCGGGCTGCTGGGCATCCGCGAGAAGCTGGAGCCGACGCCACCGATCGACAGCAACGGAAAAGAGCAGGGCTACGACTTGCCGAGATCGTTGGGAGAAGCACTGGATGGCCTGGAAGGCTGCGAGGCGTTGCAGGAATTATTGGGCGCACGGTTCGTGCGGGCTTACATCTCGGTGAAGCGAAAGGAGTACGAAACGTATTTCCGGGTGATCAGTTCGTGGGAGCGGGAGTTCTTGCTGTTGAATGTGTGAGCGCTGTGGCCGAGACCCGTGCCGGGCGTTGCCCTTCTTCCGCCGGGAAGGTGTGCAGGCCGCGGAGGTGGCGAGATGTTTCCTTCTCCCGGCGGGAGAAGGTGCCCGAAGGGCGGATGAGGGCGACGCAAGTGGCACGGCACCCGGTGTGTGCGGCAGTGGCATTGGAGAACCTGCGCCTGCTGCAGGACGAAGGCAGCGTGGACACCGCGCGGACGCAGCGTGCCCCGTCTCTGGCGCAGCGCCGGGCCGTTACGCAACGCGCGCGCAGTCGATGGCGGTGATGGCGCGACGGTGCGATCGTTGCGCCAGCCGCATGCACGCCTCCGCCCCCGGCACACACGGCGCGCTTGCCCGCTGCACGAACCATGCTGGGCAAACCCGTGCGCCATGCGTAGGCTGACGATGGGCCGCATGCCGGCCGCACCGCCCCGCCGCTCTGGAGATCCGTATGACGCTGCGATTGCTCGCCCTGTTGCTGTCCATCACCCTGTTGTCCGGCTGTGGCCGTCGTGACGCGCAAGGCGACGCGGATGCGCAGGCCAAGGTCCTCAACGTCTACAACTATTCCGACTACATCGCCGAAGACACCATTCCGGCCTTCGAGAAGAGCACCGGCATCAAGGTCACCTACGATGTGTTCGACAGCGACGAAATGGTGGAAGCCAAGTTGCTGGCCGGCGGCAGCGACTACGATGTGGTGGTGCCCACGCTCAACTTCTTCGGCCGGCAGATCCAGGCCGGTGTGTTCCTGCCGCTGGACAAGCGCAAGATTCCCAACCTGGCCAATCTCGATCCGGACGTGATGCGCCGCATCGCCGCGCAGGACCCGGGCAATGCCTACGGCGTGCCCTACATGATCGGCACCACCGGTATCGGCTACAACGTCGACAAGCTCAAGGCGATCTTCGGCACCACCGACGTGGCCAACAGCTGGGATCTGGTATTCAAGCCGGAGAATCTGTCCAGACTCAAGGACTGCGGTGTGACCATCCTGGACACGCCCTCGGACATGCTTCCGATCGCGCTGAACTACCTCGGACTGGATCCGCACAGCACCGCGCCGGCAGAGATCGAGAAGGCCGCCGCCCTGATCAAGACCATCCGCCCGTATGTACAGAACTTCCACTCCAGCCAGTACGTGAGCGCGTTGGCCAACGGCAATACCTGTCTGGCGGTGGGCTGGTCAGGCGACATCATCCAGGCGCGCGATCGCGCAGTGGAAGCCGGCAACACCATCAAGGTGGCCTACGCCATCCCGAAGGAAGGCGCCCCGCAGTGGTTCGACATGCTGGCCATTCCCAAGGATGCCAGGCATCCGGAAAACGCCTACGCCTTCATCAATTATCTGCTCACGCCCGACGTGGCCGCGGCCAACACCAACTTCATCCACTACGCCAACCCGGTGCGCACCGCCACGCCGCTGGTGGATGCGGCGATCCGCAATGACCCCACCATCTACCCGCCGCCGGAGGTCACCGCAAAGATGTTCACCTATGCGATCAATCCGCCCGAGGTAGACCGCTTGTATACGCGGCTATGGACGGAGATCAAGACCGGTCGTTGAGCTGAGCGAAGCGCTTTGTGCATTGGCGAAGCGGCACGCTGGTCGCCGGTCGGGCGGGTCGCGTCGAATGGCCGCGTGGTGACGTGCGTGCGGCCTCAGCACATTCCCCGCCGCGGCGCATGTGGGGCGTTGCCAATGCCGGGTAGGCATTCGTCCCGGCCGCTCGCAGTGCCGCATCCTGCGAACCCAAGCGGTTGCTGACCGGGGTCGTCACACAATCTGTACCGGGCAGTTCAAATAATTGTATGGTTGCGCCGCCTTCCGGGATTCGCAGTCGCGGCATCCCTCGCGCGCTACGCCCACGACACACAGGACGCTTCCCTTGAGCAACCACGATCAGCAGTCCAATGACGGCCATGCGCCCGCGACCGGCGCGCAAACCGAGGATGCAGCACCGCCCAAGCCTTCGCCGTTGAAGAATCCCAAGGTCAGATGGACGCTGATCCTGGTGGGCGTGGTGGTGCTGGCGCTGCTGGCGATCTGGCTGGCCTATTACCTGATCAAGGGCCGCTACATGCAGGACACCAACAACGCCTACCTGCAGGCCGACTCGGTGGCGGTGGCGCCGCGCGTCAGCGGCTATGTGACCAAGGTGCTGGTGGGCGACAACCAGATCGTGGAGGCCGGCCAGCCGCTGCTGCAGATCGACGACCGCACCTACCAGGCCACCCTGCAACAGGCCGAAGCAGCGATCGCCGCGCGCCAGGCCGATATCGCCGCCGCCACCGCCAATGTCGCCGCGCAGGAATCAGCGCTGGTGCAGGCACGCACCCAGGTCAGCGCGGCCGCCGCCAGCCTGAAATTCGCCCAGGCCGAAGTGAAGCGCTTCGCGCCGTTGGCCGCCTCCGGCGCCGACACCCACGAACACCAGGAAAGCCTGCAACACGAACTGGCGCGCGCCCGCGCCCAGTACGATGCCGCGCAGGCGCAGGCCGCCGGCGCGCAGAGTCAGATCCAGGCCAGCACTGCGCAGCTGGAGCAGGCGCAGGCCGGCCTGAAGCAGGCCACGGCCGATGCCGACCAGGCCCGTGTCGCGGTGGAGGACACCCGCCTGACCAGCCGGATCCGCGGCCGCGTCGGCGACAAGACCGTACAGGAAGGTCAGTTCCTCGCCGCCGGTACCCGCACCATGACCATCGTGCCGCAGCACTCGCTGTACCTGGTCGCCAACTTCAAGGAAACCCAGGTCGGTCTGATGCGCCCGGGCCAACCGGCCGAGATCGAGGTCGACGCGCTGTCGGGTGTGAAGCTGCACGGTCAGGTGGAAAGCCTGTCTCCAGGCACCGGCTCGCAGTTCGCGCTGCTGCCGCCGGAGAATGCCACCGGCAACTTCACCAAGGTTGTGCAGCGCGTGCCGGTACGCATCCGCGTGCTGGCCGGCGAGGAGGCACGCAAGGTACTTGTGCCGGGCATGTCGGTGGAGGTGACCGTCGACACCCGCTCGGCCAAGGACACCAAGCAGCGCGCCGAAGAGGAGTCCGAGCGCGTGCAGGAGCAGGAGCGCGCGCGATGAACGCAGCGGCCGCCACCGGCGATGGCGCCGGCGGCAGGGTGGGCCGCGGAAAGGCCGATATGAGCGCATGGCTGGCGGTGCTGGCCGGCACCATCGGCTCGTTCATGGCCACGCTGGACATCTCCATCGTCAATGCGGCCCTGCCCACCATCCAGGGCGAGGTCGGCGCCAGCGGCACCGAAGGCACCTGGATCTCCACCGCCTACCTGGTTGCCGAGATCATCATGATCCCGTTGACCGGCTGGTTCGTGCGCACGCTGGGCCTGCGCAACTTCCTGTTGATCTGCGCGGTGATGTTCACCGCCTTTTCGGTGGTCTGCGGGTTGTCGACCACGCTGACCATGATGATCATCGGGCGGGTGGGGCAGGGCCTGGCCGGTGGCGCGCTGATTCCCACCGCGCTCACCATCGTGGCTACCCGCCTGCCACCCAGCCAGCAGACCATGGGCACCGCCTTGTTCGGCATGACCGTGATCATGGGCCCGGTGATCGGGCCGTTGCTGGGCGGCTGGCTGACCGAGAACGTCAGCTGGCACTACGCGTTCTTCATCAACGTGCCGATCTGCGCGGGCCTGGTGGCACTGTTGCTGCTGGGGCTGGAACACGAGAAAGGCGATTGGGCCGGCCTGCTCGACGCCGATTGGCTGGGCATCTACGGGCTCACCGCCGGCTTGGGCGGGCTCACCGTGGTGCTCGAGGAAGGCCAGCGCGAGCGCTGGTTCGAATCCAGCGAGATCAACACGCTGAGCCTGATCGCGCTGAGCGGCTTCATCGCGCTGGTGGTCGGCCAGTTCCGCAAGCGCGCGCCGGTGATCCACCTGTCGCTGCTATTGCATCGCAGCTTCGGCGCGGTGTTCATCATGATCATGGCGGTTGGCATGATCCTGTTCGGCGTGATGTACATGATTCCGCAGTTCCTGGCGGTGATCTCCGGCTACAACACCGAGCAGGCCGGCTACGTGCTGCTGCTGTCCGGGCTGCCGACCGTGCTGCTGATGCCGATGATGCCCAAGCTGCTGGACGTGGTGGATGTACGCATCCTGGTGATCGCCGGGTTGCTGTGCTTCGCTGCTGCCTGCTTCGTCAATCTGGAGCTGACCGCCGACACGGTGGGCATGCATTTCGTCGCAGGACAGCTGCTGCAGGGCTGCGGGCTGGCGCTGGCGATGATGTCGCTCAACCAGGCCGCGATCTCCTCGGTGCCGCCGGAACTGGCCGGCGACGCATCGGGCCTGTTCAACGCCGGCCGCAACCTGGGTGGTTCGGTGGGCCTGGCGCTGATCTCCACCTTCCAGGAGCGCCGCATGACCTTCCACACCGAGACCATCGGCAGCTCGATCACCGCCAACGCCCCGCGTGCACAGGAAGCGCTGGCCGGCCTGAGCGCGCAGATGCAGGGCAGCGCGGGCGGCGAGGCGGCGATCCGCTCGGTCGCGCAGTTTGCGCGCGTGGTGCAACAGCAGGCGCTGGTGATGACGTATAGCGATCTGTTCTGGATCTTCGGCATGATCGTGGTGTGCACGATCCCGCTGGCCTTTTTGCTCAAGCCGTTACCGAAGGGGACGCACCTTGCGATGCATTGATTCCATGCGCCTGCTCCGCATGCCGCTGGCCGCGGCGTTGAGCGCCGTCGTCCTAGGCGGCTGCATGCTCGGCCCCAATTACACCAAGGCACCGGCCGTCGCCGACGCGGCCATGCAGGCGCCGGCCCTGCACCGCGCCGGCGGCGCCGAGGTGGTGGCTGCCGCACCGTTGAACCACTGGTGGGAAGAGCTGCACGATCCGACCCTGACCCAACTGGTGACCCAGGCGCTGGCCGACAGCCCCAACCTGCGCGCCGCGCAGGCACGGCTGCGTGCCAATCGTGCCCTGGCCCGTCAGCGTCGCGCCGAACACCTTCCCAAGCTCAATGCCAGCGCGGTGTATGCATATGCCGAACCGCCGCAGTCCATCGTGGACACGCTGGGTGGCCTGCAGAACGGTCAGCAGGGGCAACCGCCCGCGCAAGACAGTCAGGCGCTGGATCTGGAAAAGACCCAGATCTACAGCGCCGGCTTCGATGCCAGTTGGGAGCTGGATTTGTTCGGCCGCCGCCGCCGCGCCGCCGAAGGCGCATTGGCCCAGGCGCAGGCGTCCGAAGCCGAATTGGCCGACGCGCAGGTGCAGCTGGCCGCCGAAGTGGGGCAGGTGTACCTCAACTACCGCGGGTTGCAGGCGCGGCTGGCGATCGCCGATGCCAACCTGGACAAGATCCGCCAATCGCTGCAGTTGATGCAGCAACGCCGGACCCAGGGCGCGGCGTCGGATCTGCAGGTCGAGCAGATCGCCACCCAGGTGCAGCAGCAGCAGGCACAGCGCCTGCCGCTGGAGATGCAGGCGCAGGAAGCGCTGGATCAACTGGCCTTGATGGTCGGTCGCGAGCCCGGCGCGCTGGATGCACAGCTGAGCGCACCGCAGCCGCTGCCGATGCTGCCGACCCAGGTGCGTGTGGACGATGCCGGCGCGCTGATCCGCCGTCGCCCGGACATGCGCAAGGCCGAGCGCGAGCTGGCCGCCTCCAGTGCCCAGATCGGTGAGGCACTGAATGGCTACTTCCCGCAGGTGACCCTGTTGGGCGGCCTGAGCTGGGTGGCCGGTTCGCCGAGCGATTTCAATTCCGACGCGCGGACCATCCTGGCGGTACCGATGCTGCGCTGGTCGATCTTCGATTTCGGCAAGACGCGTGCACAGGTGGAACAGGCGCGCGCAGGCAATGCCGGGCGCGAGGCCGCCTACGAGGCGGCCGTGCTGGGCGCCTTGCAGGATGCCAATGCTGCGCTGTCGCGGTTCGGCTCGGCACGCAAGCAGCTGGTGGTGGCGCGTCAGGCCGAGGCCTCGGCCACGCGCTCGGCCGGGTTGATGCAGCAGCGTCGCGATGCCGGTGCCACCTCGTCGATCGATCTGCTGGACGTGCAGCGTCAGCAGTTGTCGGCACAGGATGCCGCCGCCCAGGCGCAGGTGCAGCTGCTGGTGAACTATGTGGCCCTGCAGAAGAGTCTGGGATTGGGCTGGAGCGAGGCGTCGCAGCAGCGGCGCTGAAGCGCTGGCCGCCGCTCGTCGCGCGGTTGCGTCTGGCCGTCGATAGCGGTAGGCGATACGCTGCTCGCGCGCCGTACTCGGACAGCGGACACTGCAGCCGACCCCGGCTCTGTCATGATGGCGCGCAGACTCCGTGCAGGGCGCCTGCCTCTGCCGCAATCGAAGAGCACCCATGTCACTGCCCGAGGCCATGTCGTCACCTTCCAGCCCTGTGGATGCCAGCTACCTGTTCATCGATACGGTGCGCAAGGAGTTCGACGGCGTCGTCGCGGTGGACGATGTCAGCCTGCAGATCCGCAAGGGCGAGATTTTCGCGCTGCTGGGCGGGTCGGGCAGCGGCAAATCCACCTTGTTGCGCTGCCTGGCCGGTTTCGAGCGTCCCACCAGCGGGCGCATCGCACTCGATGGTCAGCGCATCGACGCGCTGCCGCCCTACGAGCGGCCGATCAACATGATGTTCCAGTCGTACGCGCTGTTTCCGCATATGAGCGTGGAGCAGAACATCGCATTCGGTCTGAAACAGGAAGCGTTGCCGAAGGCTGCCATCGCTGCGCGCGTCGGCGAAATGCTGGAGCTGGTGCAACTGGGGGCATTGGCACGGCGCAAGCCGCATCAGCTGTCCGGCGGCCAGCAGCAGCGGGTGGCACTGGCGCGCTCGCTGGCCAAGCGACCCAAGCTGCTGTTGCTGGACGAGCCGATGGGCGCGCTGGACAAGAAGCTGCGTGCGCAGATGCAGCTGGAGCTGGTCACTATCATCGAAAGCTCCGGCGTCACCTGCGTGATGGTCACCCACGACCAGGAAGAGGCGATGACCATGGCCACGCGCATCGCGTTGATGGACCAGGGCTGGATCCGGCAGGTCGGCACGCCGGACGAAATCTACGAACAGCCGGCCAACCGCTTTGCGGCCGAGTTCATCGGGTCGGTCAACCTGATCGATGCGGTGATCGCCAACCATGCGCCGGATCACGTCGTCCTGCAGACGCCCGCATTCGCCGCCCCCATCCGCATCGGCCATGGCATCACCGGTTTCGAAGGTCAGGCGGTGGCATTCGCGCTGCGTCCCGAAAAGCTCGCCATCGCCAAGGAGGAGCCGCTGCAGCCCTGCAACAAGGCGCAGGGCGCGATCGAGGACATCGCCTATGTCGGCAGCCATTCGGTGTACCACGTGCGTCTGCCCAGCGGCATCAAGCTGATGGTCCATGTCGCCAATCGCCAGCGCTGGGCCAGCGAGGCGCTGCGCTGGGGCGATGCGGTCTGGGTGGAGTGGGGCGAAGACGACGGCGTGGTGCTCACCGCATGAGAGCGGCCAGCAAAACTACTGCGCAGCCGCCAGAAGGGCGCAGCCGGTGCTCGGAATCCTCATGTACCAACCGTACACTGCGGTTCCTCCGCGCCGTCCGCACCCCCCTGGCGACTGCTCGCTACGTTTTGCTAACCACTCTCCGCCGCGGGTTGCCGGGTGCGCGCTGGGGCGTGATCGCCGCACCGTATCTGTGGCTGCTGGTGTTCTTCGCGGTCCCGTTCCTGATCGTGCTGAAGATCTCCTTCGCCGAGCGCGTCACCGCGATGCCGCCGTACACGCCGTTGTTCGCGTACGCGGCCGACGGTGCGCTCAGCGTCAAGCTGCACCTGGGCAACTACCTGGCGTTGCTGCGCGACAGCCAGTACGTGGCCGCCTACCTGAGTTCGATCAGGATCGCGGCCATCTCCACCGCGCTGGCGTTGCTGATCGGCTACCCGATGGCGTATGTGATCGCGCGCCTGCCGCCGGCCACGCGCAACGTGGCGATGATGCTGGTGGTGCTGCCGTCGTGGACATCGTTCCTGATCCGCGTCTACGCCTGGATCGGCATTCTCGATGGTAATGGCTTGCTCAACCGGGCGTTGCTGGCAACCGGCGTGATCGAACAGCCCCTGCAGTTGCTGTACACGCCGGTCGCGGCCTATATCGGCATCGTGTACTGCTATCTGCCCTTCATGGTGCTGCCGCTGTACGCCAACCTGGTCAAGCACGATCGCCGCCTGCTGGAGGCGGCCTACGACCTGGGCGCGCGGCCGTGGCAGGCGTTCGTGCGCATCACCTTGCCGCTGTCGCGCAACGGCATCGTGGCCGGCTGCATGCTGGTGATGATTCCGGCGGTAGGCGAGTTCGTCATTCCGGAAATGCTTGGCGGCCCGGATACCTTGATGATCGGTCGTGTGTTGTGGGGCGAGTTCTTCAACAACCGCGACTGGCCGGTGGCGGCGGCGGTGGCTACCGTCATGCTGTCGGTATTGCTGGTGCCGATCGTGATCTTCCACCGCTACCAGCAGCGCGAGCTGGAAGGGCGGCTGACATGATGCGCGCCTCGCGCAGCGGGCGCGTACTGGGGGGCGGCATCCTCGCCCTGGGGTTCGGATTCTTGTATCTGCCGATCCTGTTGCTGATGGTCTACTCGTTCAACGGCTCGCGTCTGGCCACGGTGTGGGGCGGCTTTTCCACCCGCTGGTACGGCGAGCTACTGCGCGACCGGCAGTTGCTGGACGCGGCCTGGGTCAGCCTGGAAGTGGCGTTCTGGACCGCATGCGCGGCGACGGTGCTGGGTACGCTGGCGGCGATGGCGATGGTGCGTCTGCGTCGGTTCCCGGGAAAAACGCTGTTCGGCGCGCTGATCACCGCGCCGCTGGTGATGCCGGAGGTGATCATCGGCCTGTCGACCCTGTTGCTGCTGGTCGCGATGGGTGGCGTGCTCGGCATCGCCCCGCGCGGTGCGGTGGCGATCTGGGTGGCGCATGTCACCTTCACCGTGTCGTTCGTGACGGTGGTGATCTCTTCGCGGCTGCGGGAACTGGATCGCTCGCTCGAAGAGGCGGCGATGGATCTGGGCGCCACCCCGCTGAAGGTGTTCTTCCTGATCACCTTGCCGATCATCGTACCGGCCCTGGCCTCGGGCTGGCTGCTGGCATTCACGCTGTCGCTGGACGACGTGGTGATCGCCAGCTTCCTGGCCGGGCCCAGTTCCACCACACTGCCGATCAAGGTGTTCGCCTCGGTGCGGCTGGGCATCAGCCCCAAGATCAATGCGCTGGCCACAGTCATGGTGCTGGCGGTCTCGATCGCAGCGGTGATCGGCTGGTGGCTGCTGGCGCGCAGCGAAAAACGCCACCTGCGCGATGCGCAACTGGCGCGACAAGCCATTGGCTGAGCGCGCCAGCCTTGGGGCACCGAATGCACTCCGGCAGTCGGCCACCAGATGGACGCAGTGCCTGAGCCACCGGCATGCACGAAGGCGGCAGGTCGGTTCCGAATGCCGACAGCGCCTGTCGGCCGATGAGCGCAACAGCTCGATCGGCGGCGCCTACTTGGCAGGCGGCGTATAGCCGTTGTCCCAGGGCTGCGGTTTGGCCAGGTAGCACTGATACTCGGCCCTGATGGCGTAGCCGTGCTGCTCGAATCCGGGTTGCTCGTCGGCGCGGTCCTTACGATTGTTCTTGTCGTCGTCCTTGGACTTTCGCTTTTCGGGAAAGAGCGCGACCATGTTCGGCGACGAACGCGCAGTGATGAGTTGGCGGATCGCGGTGTCCGCGCAGGCACGCTGTGCCTCTTCCTCGCAGGGGTGTCCGGGATCCGGCTGCAGGCTGGTACAGCTGACCGTCACAAACCCGGCCGGGCCGGGCCGCGGGCCCCGCAAGAGGTCCTGAACGAAGGCGCATCCAGGCAGGTAGGTGCTGGTGCCAAGGACAACCAGGGCAACGAGATTCCGGCGCATCGTGGTGGACGTCCATGAATGGATCTGCCGATAGCGCGATGCTAGAACACTTTGCATGGTCGGAACATGGATAGGTCTGGCCTCGCTCGGTGACGTCGTCCTGGAAGTGGCATCCGGATGCCCATGAGGCTCGCGTTGCACGCTGGAGGTGCGGCCGCGCGCTGCGGCGCCGACAAACACAGCGTTGCACCGATTTCAGGCGGTTGTGACGCGGCTGCAACTTTCCGGCGACTAGCATGGCGGCCTTGCTATTGGAGACCGCCATGTCCTACGACACCGTGAACCCGGCCACCGGCCAGGTCGAGCACACCCAGCACACCCTGGACGCTGCGGGCATCGAAGCGCGCCTGGCCGCGTCGGCGCAGGCATTCCCCGCCTGGGCGGCCTTGCCGCTGGCCGAGCGCGGCGCGCTGCTGCGCCGTGTAGGCGAAGAGCTGACCCGGCGGCGCGAAGACCTGCAGCGCATCATGACTGCGGAGATGGGCAAACTGCGTGCCGAAGCCCTGGCCGAGGTGGACAAGTGCGCGCAGGCCTGCTCGTACTATGCCGAACATGCGGCCGACTACCTGGCGCCGCGCCAGATTCCCACCGAAGCACAGTCGAGTTACGTACGCTACGAGCCACTGGGCTGCGTGTTCGCGGTGATGCCGTGGAATTTTCCGTTGTGGCAGGCGTTCCGGTTCCTGGCCCCCGGTTTGATGGCCGGCAACGTCGCCCTGCTCAAGCACGCCAGCAATGTCCCGCGCTGCGCCGATGCAATGAAGGACGTGCTGGATGCGGCCGGTATTCCGCCAGGCGTGTTCGATGTCCTGCATATCGATAACGATCAGGCCGCGGATGTCCTGCGCGACGAGCGCATCGCCGCGGTGACCTTGACTGGCAGCGAGCGCGCGGGACGCTCGCTCGCCGCCAATGCCGGCGATCAACTGAAGAAGTGCGTGATGGAACTGGGTGGCAGCGATGCCTTCATCGTGCTCGACGATGCGCAGCTGGAGCACACGGTGGACTCGGCGGTGAGCTCGCGCTTCGACAACAGCGGGCAGACTTGCATCGCGGCCAAGCGTTTCATCGTGGTGGACGCCATCGCCGACCGCTTCATCGAACGCTTCGTCGCCGCGGCATCTCAGCGCGTGGTTGGCGATCCACAGCAGGAAAGCACCACCCTGGCACCGATGGCGCGGGCCGACCTACGCGACGAATTGCACAAGCAGGTACAGGCCAGTGTGGAGAAGGGCGCCAAGGTATTGCTGGGCGGCGAACCGGTGGCCGGCTCGCATGCAGGGTATCCGGCCACGATCCTCGACCACGTCGCGCCGGGCATGCCGGCGTACGAGGAGGAATTCTTCGGCCCGGTGGCGTCGATCATCCGCGTTGCCGACGAAGCAGAAGCGGTGCGCGTGGCCAACGACACCAGCTTCGGCCTGGGGGGCAGCGTCTGGACCGCGGATGCCGGGCGCGGCGAGCGCGTGGCCCAGCAACTGCAATGCGGCGCCGCCTTCGTCAACTCCGTGGTCAAGAGCGACGTACGCCTACCGTTCGGCGGCATCAAGCGTTCGGGCTTCGGCCGCGAACTGGCCGACCACGGCATTCATGAGTTCATGAACATCAAGACGATCTATGTGGCTTGAGGGCCGGGATTGGTGATTAGGGATTAGGGATTCGCAAACGCCAGCGTGCTTCCTTCTCCCGCCGGGAGAAGGTGCCCGAAGGGCGGATGAGGGGCGCATGAGGCGCTGCTTGGCTTACGCCTGGGCAAAAAGAAACCAGCAGACATTGAATAGTCTGAGCGAAACGATCAATGCAACAGCGATCGAAACACAACCGTCGCTCAAGCTGGATCCGCGATCAGCAAACCCGCTCAACCAATCCCGAATGCCGACTCCCAAATCCCGGGCCGCAAAGCGGCCCTAAAGCCACCGCGCCCGCTTGAACAGGCGATACAGCACCAGGCAGGAGGCGACGATGCCACCAACCAGCAACGGGTAGGCGTAGGGCTTGTCGAGTTCGGGCATGTGGGTGAAGTTCATGCCGTACCAACTGGTGATCAGGGTCGGCGCGGCCAGTAATGCAGCCCAGGCGCCCAGACGTTTCACCGTCTCGCCTTGCGCCAGTGTCACCATCGACAGATTGACGCTGAGTGCGGTGCCCAGCATTTCGCGCAGGGTGTCGATGGCGTCGTTGATGCGCACTGCATGATCGAGCACGTCGCGCAGGTAGATGCCCACCTCCGCGTGGATCAGCGAGCCAGGGTTGCGCTTGAGGTGCGAGAGCACGTCCTGCAGCGGCGCCACCACCAGTCGCATCTTGTTGAGTTCGCGCTTGAGCTCGTACAGGCGTACCACCGTCTCGCGCTTGTAGTCGTCGGCGAAGATGTCCTTTTCCAGGCGCTCCAGCGTGTCGCGGAACTCGTCCATGATCGGCAGATAGTTGTCGACCACGAAATCCAGCACGCCGTACAGGCAGAACGATGCGCCCATGTGCAACATGGCCGGCTCGCGTTCCACGCGATGACGTACCGGCGCGTACGACAGCGATGCGCCGTGGCGCACGGTCAGCAGGAACCGCTTGCCCAGGAACGCATGCGTTTCGCCATAGCGGATGCGTTCGTTGACCAGCTGCGCGGTATTGACCACCACGAACAGCGAGTTGCCATAGCTCTCGGCCTTGGGCCGCTGGTGCGCCTTCAACGCATCCTCGATCGCCAGATCGTGCAGCCCGAATTCGTCGCGCAGCTTGTGCAGCACCGATTCCTGCGGCTCGTACAGCCCCACCCAGACGAAGCCGTCGGCAAGCTGCAATACATCGCTGATCTGTTCCAGGCTGATGTCGTGGCGCTTGCCCTCGCCGTCGTAGTAGGCGCAGGTGATGACGCAGGACGGGTTGTCCGGATGGCGGCCGTGGCTGTTCATGGGCGCATCCTGGATCAGCGCCCGCGCAACGGCAATGCGTGCGGCCGCAGGGCCATCGCGAGCGCGGCGTGGATCGGCAACAGCAGCATCACCCACTGCAGGTTGTCCTGGGCCTGGAACGACAGCCAGTGGATCACCAATGCCAGCAGCGCCCCGGCTGCCACCAGCCAGGACAGCACATTGAACCAGCGTCCCGGCCGGTGGCCCAGCTGCAGCCGGATGCCACCGAACCACAGCAGCACGCACAGCGGGTTGACCAGCAACAGGTTGCGGTTGGCCCACGCGGATTGATGTGCGGTAAAGCCCCACAGATACACCAGCAGGCCGCCACCGACGGCGCACAACAGCCAGAACGGCAGTGCCAGCCCGGCCAGCAGCCGCTGCCGGCGGCGCAATGCCAGCACGCCGGCGGCGACCAGCGTGCCGGCCAGCAGCCAGGGCCACCAGTGCCGCTGCTGTTCGGCAGGCTCGGGCGCGATCCGGTGCGGCAGCAGGACCTGGGTGGATTGCACCAGCGGCCGGCCGGCGCTGTTGTGCACCTGGGTCAGGCTGTCGGCCAGCCGCATCGGCACGAAGGCCTCTTCCCAGCGCGATAGCGGGCGGTCGGCGTAGGGGCCAAGCCCGAGATCGAAGCCCAGCCACATCCACGGCGCGGGGGAGGCCAGGCGTACCGCTTCGCTGCGGTAGGTATTGCCGCGCGAGCGGCCGGCCAGTTGCGATTGCAGCGTGCCGCCCATGGCGCGATCGAGCGCATCGCGCACCATCGTGGCGCAGTTGGCTTCGAAGTAGTCGTAGTGGTAGCGCGCGTTTTCGGGTCGGCTGCGCACCGCCAGGGCGTCGGCGAGCGTGCGTGCCTGCTCGGGCGGCAGATCCAGCCACTGGATGCTGACCCCGCGGCCGGCGTTGCGATATTGCGACAGGTCTTCTTGCAGCGGCAGCGCCACCAGGTAATACATCATCTCGCCACGCGCGAAGCGCGGCACGAAGTCCGGCTCACTGGGGTCGAAGAAGCCGAAGTTGTACGAAGTGGCCTGTCCGCTGACCGGGTCCATCACCACGATGGCGTCGTGTCCGAAGCGCTCGAAGAACACTTCACCCGGCTGCATGGTCAGCACGCCGACGCGTGGTGTCGCTGCGGGGGCGGGAGCAACGCCTTGCGCAGTCTGGCCTTGGGCAGCCTGGGCCGGGGCAAGCGGGGTCACCAGCAGGGTCAGCAGGAGCAGCGCGCAGCAAGCGGCCCATCGCCAGGCGCCAGCGCGCTGCGGCGCCGTGCAGGTACTGCGGGTGGGCTGGTTCAAGCGTCGTCCTGCGGGTCTGGCGGCAGGATGGTGACGTGGAAGGCGTGCACGCGGCGCGCGTCGGCCTTGGCCACGCGGAACGCGAACCGTCCCAGCGTCAGTTCCTCGCCGGTTTCCGGCAGATGCCCGATCGCATCGGTGACCAGGCCACCGACGGTGTCGTACTCGTCGTCGGGGAATTCGGCGCCGAAGCGCTCGTTGAAGTCCTCGATCGGGGTCAGCGCATCGACCACGTAGCGGCCGTCGGCCTGGATCGCGATCAGCGAATTCTCTTCCTCGGCGTCGTCGTGCTCGTCGTCGATCTGGCCGACGATCTGCTCCAGCACGTCTTCGATGGTGACCAGGCCGGCGACGCCACCGTATTCGTCCACCACGATCGCCATGTGGTTGCGCGAGAGGCGGAACTCCTTGAGCAGGACATTGAGCTTCTTGGACTCGGGAATCAGCACCGCCGGGCGCAGCAGCTCGCGGATGTTACCGGGCCCGTTGTCGGCGACCACGCCGCGCAGCAGGTCCTTGGCCAGCAGGATGCCGAGCACCTCGTCCTTGTTCTCGCCATGTACCGGGAAGCGCGAATGGCCGGATTCGACCACCTGCTTCATCAGGTCGATGAAGCGCGCCTCCACCGGCAGCGACACCATCTGCGAGCGCGAGATCATCACATCGCCCACCGTGAGTTCGGCGACGGCGATCGCGCCTTCCATCATGCGCAGGGTGTCGGCGGCGATGAGGCCGTCCTGTTCGGCGGTTCGCAGCAATGCGACCAGTTCGTCGCGGGTGTGCGGTTCGCCGGAGAAGGCCGCGCTCAGGCGTTCGAGCCAGCTGCGGCGTTTTTCTGGGGGATCTGAGCTGTAACTACTGTCGTCTTCGGACATCGTGACGGGGAACGGCACCCGGAGAACCAGGCATTGGCCGCCAG
Organism: Xanthomonas melonis; assembly: GCF_020783655.1. Classification (GTDB taxonomy): domain Bacteria; phylum Pseudomonadota; class Gammaproteobacteria; order Xanthomonadales; family Xanthomonadaceae; genus Xanthomonas; species Xanthomonas melonis. Next base: position 45,730 of record NZ_JAJGQH010000001.1, read on the forward strand.
TCTAGCAGGAAGCCAAGCGCGCACGCTGTGGAGGCGGCGCCTGCCCCGGCTCTCAGGGCAGGTCCAGGCTATAGCCGCAGCCGACCACGGTCTTGCCGGGGTGGGATTTGACGTTGGTCACGCTGAGCACGATCGATTCGATCATCGCCTCGCCGGTCTTGGGGTTGGTGGTGTCGTCGCTGACCAGCTCGCGGCCGTACATGACCTTGTCGGCGTTATCCACGCCCAGTTCCAGCGCCAGCTGCTTGGCCAGCGGGCGCGGATCGGGCAGGTCCAGGATCGCCATGATGCTGGCGCCGGAAAACGCGATGTGGTTGGTAGTATGGCCGAACACGCTGATCGGCGTATTGAGCGTGTATTCGGTCATGAACAGGTTGGACTGATCCAGCGGCGTCCACCCCAGCGCCACCGCTTTGAGCGGGTCGGTCAGCACGGGCGCCAGCGCGTTGAAATCGCCGATGCGCTGGCGGCATTCGATCAGCGCCGGCAGGTCGGGGCGTACCGGCGTGGTCTGCGCCAGCGCGGTTGCCGGACTCAGCAGCAGGCAGGCGGCGGCGAGCAGGGCGCGCATCATCGCTCCTCCGCATACGGGTCTTCGATGCCCAGGTCGGCCAGGATCTCGCGCTCCAGCTGTTCCATTGCATCGGCCTCCTTGTCGTCCTCGTGATCCCAGCCGAGCAGGTGCAAGGTGCCATGCACGGTCAGGTGCGCGTAGTGCGCGGCCAGCGACTTGCCCTGATCGGCCGCCTCGCGCGCTACCACCGGTGCGCAGATCACCAGATCGCCCAACAACGGCATCTTGACCCCCTTGGGCAGGCCTTCCGGCAGCTCGGCCGGAAAGCTCAGCACGTTGGTGGCGTAGTCCTTGCCGCGGTAATGGTGATTGAGCGAACGGCCCTCCTTCTCGTCGACCACACGTACCGCCAGGTCGGCCTCGCGGATGCGTCCCTTCAGGGCCGCCGCCACCCACTTGCGAAAGCTCACCGACGACGGCAGGCCGGCGCGCGGCAGCGCATAACTGACGGCGACGTCGAGGCGGACCGGACCTTTGGTCATGGCAACACCAGCAATTCAGTTCGGACAGGACCGACAGTATCGCGCGTGTGTTGCCTCACTGCGACTTCCACTCGCTGGGGTCATAGGCGATTTCGATCACCTCGGCTGTCTTGACCAGCGCTTCGATGCCTGCCTGCTCGGTCGAGCCGTGGCAATTGAAGCCAAGATGAGTTTTGATTTGGCGCGCCATCTCTACGGCGCTTTGATCGGGCGTGGCCTTGGCATCGAGGTGGACGGTGAGATCCGCGCACCCGCCAATATTGCTGACCTGGATGGCCGGTACGAGCGCGCGCGCAGCCTGGTCGGCGAGTGCCTCGAACGTGGTCTGCGCGATTGCTTGCTGCGCTGCCGATACCCGCACCTTGATGTAGTACAGCTGCTTGTAGACCAGGTAGCCGTTGGACAGTAGCGGCATGGCGGACGAGGACAGGTCCATGCTGAGCCGCAGCTTTTCCCCAACGATGCGTTCGGCGTCCGCAATGGCCGCGATCACCTTGGCATCCACTGCATTGGCCGGAACGTTTTTCGGGGCATCGTCGCTGGTCAATACAAACCTGGCCTGGTCCAGCTCGTCCAGCCGCGAATAGGTGCCTTGTGTGCGCGCCGCGTCGAGGTCCTTGCGAAAGGCGACCATGCCGTGCTCGATGGCCTCGGCTTGAGCGCGTTGCCCGGCCGGATAAACGAACACATCGATATTCAATTCCGGATGCCCAGCCATCGCGTAATGGAATCCGGCCCCCGAGACCTTGGCTGCCGGGTTGTAGGAGCTGCGGGCGAGCGTAAATGGACCAACGTTCCTCGGCGCGGCCAGGTAACTGGTCTCGATGTAAGCGCGCGAGGATGCTGGGGGCTCGTCTGGCGCGGCCGACAACGCAACCGGGGCAACACCCAGCATGCAGGCGAAGAACAACACGCGACAACCGGCCATGAGCACCTCCTGTGCAGAACAAGGTTGCGAGTGTAGCGCCGTGGCGCTGCGGGTTGTGCGTCTGGCTCAGCACCGCAGCAGGCCGGCCGGCGCGAAGGGCTGCGCGAAGATCACGCGCGACCGCAACCTGGAGGTCTTCCGGCCTGCCTGGCGTTTCACCGAGCCGTGCCGGGGACCCCTGTCACGTCCCGCAGCCCGTTTCACCCCGCAGGTTCGGCCGGCTTTTCGGCGAGATCGCGCTTCTCATAGGCGGTGACGATGCGCTGCACCAGCGGATGGCGTACCACATCGCGCGCTTCGAAGAAGGTGAAGCTGGCGCCTTCGACATCGCGCAGCACGTCGATCGCATCACGCAAACCCGACTTGACGTGTTTGGGCAGATCGATCTGGGTCAGGTCGCCGGTCACCACCGCGGTGGAGCCGAAGCCCAGCCGGGTCAGGAACATCTTCATCTGTTCGATGGTGGTGTTCTGCGCTTCGTCGAGGATCACGTAAGCGTCGTTGAGCGTACGGCCGCGCATATACGCCAGCGGTGCGATCTCGATGACGTTCTTCTCCAGCAGCTTGACCACCTTTTCCACGCCGAGCATCTCGTAGAGTGCGTCGTAAAGCGGGCGCAGGTAGGGGTCCACCTTCTGGCTGAGATCGCCGGGCAGGAAGCCGAGCTTCTCACCGGCTTCCACCGCCGGGCGCACCAGTATCAGCCGCTGCACGCGCGATTCGTTCAGGGCTTCCACCGCACTGGCCACCGCCAGAAAGGTCTTGCCAGTACCGGCCGGGCCCACGCCGAAATTGATGTCGTGGGTGGCGATGGCATGCAGGTACCTGGCCTGGTTGGCGCCGCGGCCACGCACGGTTCCGCGTTTGACCTTGATCGCCACGTCCTGGGGCTGATAGGCGCGCTCGGCGACCCGCTCGACATTGGCATCGTTCAAGCGCAAGTGGATCGCGTGGTTGTCGAAGGTGACCGACGCGGCCTCGTCGTATAGCGCGATCAACACCTGTTGAGCCGCGGCGACCGCAGCTTCCGGGCCGGTCACGCGAAAGATGTTGCCGCGGTTGGCGATCTCCACGCCCAGCTTGAGCTCGATCTGGCGCAGATGCGCATCGAACGGTCCGGCCAGATTGGCCAGGCGCTCGGTGTCTTCGGGGAGCAGGGTGAAGTCGCGATAGGCAGGTGCGTTCATGGTCGGATCGGACAGCGCGCATGCGGCGTTGATGTGACGGCAGAGGAGGGTAGCGCGCAGGGCGTGATCCCACCAACAACATGTCCGCCGCAGCATGGCGGAAACGTGCGGGAGGACACCCCGCCAGGTTTTCCACACCGGCTGTGGAGTTGCGCATCACTAACCTGTGGATAGAGTGCGCCAGCCCTACTGACGTAAGGCTTGCGGGGTATGTGGCGAAAAAATCGCCAGACCGTGTGCGCTTGTCCACAGCCGATGTGGATCGAATTCGGCAAAGCCTGTGGACAACTGCGATGGCGCCTGATGCAGCAAGGCCTCGCATCGGCTTGGTGAAAATTTGATCAACGCGTTTTCGAGATGCACGCGTTGTTGCCGGACACGTCTCTGTGCGTGCTTGCGCAGCCGCTACCGCGCAGGCGGCACGAGTCTCGCGCAGGGAGACCCGCGTGGTGCTGCAATGTTCACGGATAAGTGCCGGTGCCGGTGCCGGTGCCGTTGCAGGCGCGGACGATGTGTCGGGCAGTGCAGTCTGTGCAAGGTGTCCGATTGCGCACCTGGCCGGTGCCGCCGGCATGGCCGGCATGCAACGCGTGGATCGAGGGCAGGCCTATGCGCGCCTGTTCCCGGTTCGGCCGTTTTTCCCTGATGGAGAATCAGCCCGAGTGGCGCGGCGCGCGCGCTGCGGCGCCGCGCATGTCTCACCCGGCGGCGTCGTCCAGATGGATGCGCCCGCGCAACGAATTGCTCATCGCCTCGGTGATCAGCACATCGACGAACTGACCGATCAGGCGCGGATTGCCGGGGAAGTTCACCGGGCGCATGTTCTCGCTCTTGCCGGTCAGCTCGTTCGGATCGCGCCGCGACGGGCCCTCCACCAGCACCCGCTGCACGCTGCCGACCATCGACTGCGAGATGCCTGCCGCGTGCGCGTTGATGTGCGCCTGCAGGCGCGCCAGGCGTGCCTGCTTGACCGCCTCGGGCGTGTCGTCCTGCAGGTCGGAAGCCGGCGTGCCCGGACGGCGCGAATACACGAACGAAAAGCTCTGGTCGAAGCCCACGTCCTCGATCAGCTTCATGGTCTTTTCGAAGTCCGCTTCGGTTTCGCCGGGAAAGCCGACGATGAAGTCCGAACTGATCGAGATATCCGGGCGCACCGCACGCAGCTTGCGGATCTTGGATTTGAATTCCAGCGCGGTGTAGCCGCGCTTCATCGCCGACAGGATGCGGTCGCTGCCGGCCTGCACCGGCAGGTGCAGGTAGTTGGCCAGCTGAGGCACGTCGCGGTAGGCGTCCACCAGCGAATCGGAAAACTCCAGCGGGTGCGAGGTGGTGAAGCGGATGCGGCCGATGCCTTCGATCTGCGCGATGGTGCGGATCAGCAGGCCCAGGTCTGCATACTGCGCCGCCTCGCCTGCATCGGCGCCATAGGCGCCGCGGTAGGCATTGACGTTCTGGCCGAGCAGGTTGATCTCGCGCACGCCTTGCGCGGCCAGCTGCGCCACTTCCACCAGCACGTCCTCGAACGGCCGGCTGACTTCCTCGCCACGGGTATAGGGCACCACGCAGAACGAGCAGTACTTGGAGCAGCCTTCCATGATCGAGACGAAGGCCGACGGCCCCTCCGCGCGCGGTTCGGGCAGGCGGTCGAACTTCTCGATCTCCGGAAAGCTGATGTCCACCTGCGACTTGCCCGACTCGCGGCGGGCACGGATCAGCTCCGGCAGCCGGTGCAGGGTCTGCGGGCCGAACACCAGGTCCACGTAGGGAGCGCGCTTGACGATGGCCTCGCCTTCCTGCGAGGCCACACAGCCGCCCACGCCGATGATCACCGGCTTGCCGCCGGCCTTCAGCGCCTTCCAGCGGCCCAGTTGGCTGAACACCTTCTCCTGCGCCTTTTCGCGGATGGAGCAGGTATTGACCAGCACCACGTCGGCGTCTTCGGGGTTGTCGGTCAGCTCCAGTCCTTCGGAGGCGGCGAGCACGTCGGCCATCTTCGCCGAGTCGTACTCGTTCATCTGGCAGCCGTGGGTCTTGATGTACAGCTTGCCGCGCACCACGGCAGGCGCTGCCGGGCGGGCGACCGGCAGCGGCACGAGGGCGGGGGCGTCCACGGCGGCGGCCGTGGACAGGTCGGAAACGGATGTCCCGGGCATGGCGCTTATTCCAGGCGGGTGGTGAACGAAGCCGCGCAGTTTACCCGTTCGGGCTGGCGGCGTCCGCGACGTTCTGGCGGTCGATGGCTTCGGCGCGGGCCACCGCCGGGCGGGTCGCCATCCGTGCGATGTAGGCGCGGGTCGGGGCCGGTGGGTCGATCACGCCGAACTCCGTCATCCACGCCAGGGCGCTGCCCCACAGCACGTCGGCGGCGCTGCAGCGTGCGCCCAGCAGGTAATCGCCCTTCGCCAGTTGCGCATGCAGCACCGCCAGCACGGTATCGCAGTCGGCATAGGGCGAAATCGCGCGCGGCGGAGCCTGGCGCTTGAGTGCGACATCCAGGATCGCCGGCTCGAATGCCGAGCCGTAGAACGCCAGCCAGCGCAGGTAGGCACCACGGTCTGGGTCGCCCGGCGCCGGCGACAGGCCGGCTTCCGGGTACAGCTCGGCCAGATACTGATAAATGGCCCCCTGCTCGGTGACCACGCTGGTGCCGTGGGCGATGGCCGGCACCTTGCCCATCGGGTTGATCGCCAGGAATTCCGGCGAGCGCTGCTGTTCCTTCTCCAGATCGATGATCTGCAGGCTGTAACTGGCGCCCAGTTCTTCCAGCAGCACCAGCACGCCACGCGAGCGCGAACGGGAATTGTGGAACAGGGTGATGTGGCGGTCGTCGGACATTGCGGTCTCCATGGTTGCGTCGGGTGGGTGATCGGGATGGCTGCAGCCCGGATGCTACGGAGGGCTTGCGGACAGATTCTGTCCGCAATACCGTCGCGCCATGGCTTCCACTGCTGCCCGCCTGCTGCGTCTGCTGTCATTGCTGCAAGGTGGCCGCAGTTGGTCGGGCCCGGCGCTGGCCGAGCGCCTCGAGGTGCATCCGCGCAGCCTGCGGCGGGACATCGACCGGCTGCGCGACCTCGGCTACCAGATCCATGCGGCACCGGGAACCGGTGGCGGCTACCGGTTGGGGCAGGGCGCCGCAGCCGTGCCGTTGCTGTTCGAGGAAGAAGAGGCGCTGACCGTGGCGATCGCCTTGCGCGCGGCTGCCCCCGCCATCCGCGGCATGGATGCGGCCGCCACCCGCGTGCTGACCAAGCTCGATCCGCTCTTGCCGCGGCGTAGCGGCCAGCGCGCCAGCGCCGCACATGCGGCCACGGCGAGCCTGCCGCTGGTCGAGCCGGACGGCCTGGTGGACGCGGCGGTGCTGGCGCAACTGGCGGGCGCTTGCAGCGACCGTGCCACGCTGCGGCTGGACTATCGGCGCCATTCCGGCGCGGCCATCGTCCGCTGCGTCGAGCCGGCGTTGCTGGTCAACTATGGCCGGCGTTGGTACCTGCTGGCCTGGGATTGCGAACGCCAGGACTGGCGGACGCTGCGTGCCGATCGCGTGGATCGGGCGGTGGCCACTGGCGCGCGGTTCGCTGCCCGCGCACTGCCGGAAGAGCCGCTGCAGCTGCTGCGCCAGGCCATCGGTCAAGCACCGTACCCATGCCGTGCCCGCGTGCGCCTGCACGGGGCGCTGGACACGCTGGCGGCGCAGATCCCGCCCTGGCTGGGCGCGCTGGAAGCCGATGGGGCGGGGCATTGCTGGCTCGGACTGGGCGCCCCGAGCATGTCCGCGCTGGCGGCCAACCTGCTGCTGCTCGAATTGCCGTTCGAGACCCTCGCGCCCGCCGACATGCGCAATCCGCTGCTCGATGCCCTGGACGACTTGCGGACGCGACTGGACCGGCTGTCGGGGTAGGGGCGGCACCTCTTGGCAAGCCCGTGGCAAGCTGGGACACTCCGCCGCATGAAGGGGATGTCAAGATCGCTGGGGCTGTTGCTGGTGACGTTGTCGGCTGCGCCGGCCAGCGCGGGCACCCTGTACAAATGCGTCAGCGGCGACGGCATCACCAGTTACCTCAGCAAGCGCCAGAGCGGGGCGACCTGCAGCGTCATCAGCAGCTATACCCCCGATCGTTCGGCCCGGCGAGCAGCGCCCGCGACCGTTGCCCCGGCGCCTGCGCTGTCGCATGCGGCGTCCGGTGCTGCCGCCACGATCGACAGCGGCGCACCCGCCACCATCATCAGCCAGCCGCCGCGGCGCGCGGCCGAGGCCGCTGTGGCGGGGCCGCGCGCAGTGCCTCCGGCCGAAAGCGCCACTGCCATCGCGCCGAGTCGGGCACCGGCTACCGGGGGCAACCCGCGCCGGGTGGTCAGCGGGCAGGTCTACTCGTATATGAAGGATGGCGTGCGCCACTACACCAGCGCCCGTCCACGCCAGGTCGCCAGCATCGAAGGCCTGCGCACCATCCACTACAGTTTCATCGAGACCTGCTACGCCTGCGCTGCAAAGCCGGGCGTCAACTTCGGCGCGATCCGGCTCAACACCGCCGCCTATCAACAGGAGATCGCTTCGGCGGCGCGCGAGTTCGGCGTCGAAGAAGCCATCGTGCGCGCCATCATTCATGCCGAGTCCGCCTACAACCCGCTGGCGCTCAGCCGTGCCGGCGCGCAGGGCCTGATGCAGTTGATGCCGGGAACCGCGCGACGCTTCGGGGTCAGCGATGCCTATGACGCATCGCAAAACATCCGTGGAGGCGTGCAATACCTGTCGTGGTTGCTGAAGCGCTTCAATGGCGACCTCACCCTGGCCGCGGCAGGCTACAACGCCGGCGAGGGTGCCGTGGATCGCTATGGCGGCGTGCCGCCGTATAGCGAGACACAGCGGTACGTGCAACGCGTCGGCGTGCTGGCCGGCCGCTATCGCGGGCAGGTCGCCACCGCCAACTGAGTGGCGTGCGGGCTGTCGGCACCGCCGCCGCAGGCCGTCCGCGCGCTGCGGCGATCGTCAGTGGCGATGCCGGGCCGAGTCATCGCTGCGGGTATCTGCAGATGCGCAGGCAACAGTCGCGGTGCTCGTCGGCGCGCACTGCGTCACAGCCACACGCACGTGCACACGCCCGGTCATGCATGGCCTGCACAGCGCCGTGCACACCGGCCATTGCATCGCACAGGTCCGACTGCGTACATTGCATTGTCTGTGCATTAAGCGTTCCGCTACACTGCGGTCGATTCATCGCGGCTGGACCCCCCGCCAGCCGTTGGCAGCCTCACGCTACCTAATCAAGATCGGAGAGCCGGATGGCCAACGATGGGGTTAACGCACCTGCCGATACCGGGCGTCGTCGGTTTTTGACCGCGACAACCGCCGTGGTCGGTGCGGTCGGAGCAGGATTTGTTGCAGTTCCGTTCGTGAAGTCGTGGAATCCCAGTGCACGCGCCAAGCTGGCCGGCGCACCGGTGACCGCCGACATCAGCGCCTTGCAGGAAGGGCAGCGGCTGGTTCTGGAATGGCGCGGTCAGCCCATCTGGATCGTCAAACGTTCCAAGGCGATGCTCGATGCCTTGCCCTCATTGGACGACCGGCTCAAGGATCCCAAGTCCGAGAACAAGGACCAGCAGCCGGACTACGTGCTGAAGAACCCCGAGTACCGCTCCATCAAGTCCGATATCTCGGTCCTGGTGGGGCTGTGCACGCACCTGGGGTGCTCGCCCGAGATGGTGGCCGAGATCCGCCCCGAGCCCTACGACCCGCAGTGGAAAGGCGGCTATTTCTGCCCTTGCCACAAGTCGCGCTTCGACATGTCCGGCCGGGTCTTCGACGGCGTGCCGGCACCGATCAATCTGCTGGTGCCCCCACACCACTACGTCGACGACAACACCCTGGTGATCGGCGTCGATCCGGACGCTGCCGGCAAGTCGGCCAACAGTACGGGGGCTGCGTGATGAGCAATATCCTGGTCCGTACCGCCAACGGCGTGTTCGATTGGGTCAACGAACGCGCCCCCGGGCTGATGCCCACCTACCGCAAGCACATCAGCGAGTACTACGCGCCGAAGAACTTCAACATCTGGTACTACTTCGGTTCGCTGGCCATCGTGGTGCTGGTCAACCAGATCGTCACCGGCATCTTCCTGACGATGCACTACAAGACCAGCGCCGCCGATGCATTCGCCTCGATCGAATACATCATGCGCGACGTGGAGTGGGGCTGGCTGATCCGCTACATGCACAGTACCGGCGCCTCGCTGTTCTTCATCGTGGTGTACCTGCACATGTTCCGCGGCCTGATGTACGGCAGTTACCAGAAGCCGCGCGAGCTGGTGTGGATCCTGGGCATGCTGATCTACCTGGTGCTGATGGCCGAAGCCTTCATGGGCTACGTGCTGCCATGGGGGCAGATGTCGTTCTGGGGCGCGAAGGTCATCATCTCGCTGTTCGGCGCCATTCCGGTGATCGGCAACGGGCTGACCGAATGGATCATGGGCGACTACCTGCCCGGCGATGCCACGCTGAACCGCTTCTTCGCCCTGCACGTGATCGCCTTGCCGCTGGTGCTGTTGCTGCTGATCGTGCTGCACATCGGCGCGCTGCATGAAGTGGGCTCCAACAATCCCGACGGCGTGGAGATCAAGAAGGGTCCCAAGGGCAATCGCTGGGATGCGCACAAGCCGGCCGACGGCATTCCGTTCCATCCGTACTACACGGTCAAGGATCTGGTCGGGGTCGGGTTCCTGCTGGTGATCGCGGCCTTCATCATCTTCTTCGCGCCGGCCTTCGGTGGCCTGTTCCTGGAGCACGACAACTTCACCGAGGCCAATCGCCTGGTGACGCCGGAGCACATCAAACCCGTGTGGTACTACACGCCGTATTACGCGATGTTGCGCGTGGTGCCGGACAAGCTCGGCGGCGTGCTGGTGATGTTCTCGGCCATCGCCATCCTGTTCCTGGTGCCGTGGCTGGATCGCGCCAAGGTGCGCTCCATCCGGTATCGCGGCTGGATCTCCAAGGTGGCGCTGGGCGTGCTGGTGGTCTGCTTCGTGTGGCTGGGCGTGATCGGCTCCGGTCCCGGGACCGATGCGCACGAGACCTACGTCGGGCGGGCGCTGACCTTCCTGTACTTCGCTTTCTTCATCACCATGCCGGTGTGGACACGGCTGGACAAGACCAAGCCGGTACCGGAGCGGGTGACCACGCATGACTAATCCCAACGTGACGTCATGGAAGTCGCGCGCGGTCGCGCTGCTGTGCGGCCTCACCCTGGCCACAGGAGCAATCGCGGCCGAAGGCGGAAAAGTGCAGCAGGCAGGCAACGACCTGGGCGACCGCGCGTCGTTGCAGCGCGGCGCACAGTTGTTCATGAACTACTGCTCGGGCTGCCACTCGCTGAAGTATCTGCGGTACTCGCGCATGGCCAGCGATCTGGGGTTGAGCGAAGCGGAGGTCATGACCAATCTCAACTTCACCGGCGCCAAGATCGGCGAGCACATCGAAGGCACCATGCCGCACGATGCGGCCACCAAGTGGTTCGGCAAGGCACCGCCGGACCTGACCTTGATCGCGCGCGTACGCGGCACCGATTGGGTCTACACCTACCTCAAGTCGTTCTATCTGGACCAGACCCGTCCACTGGGCTGGAACAATCAACTTTTCCCCAATGCCTCGATGCCCAACCCGCTGTGGGAGATGCAGGGCCTGCAGCAGGCGCAGTTCGGTCCGGTCGACAAGGCCACCGGCGAAAAGCCGGTGCAGGCGCTGAAGCTGGGGCAGCCCGGGCGGCAGACGCCGGTGGAGTTCGATCAGACCGTGCGCGACATCGCCAATTTCCTCGAGTATGCAGGCGAACCGGCTGCGCTGAAGCGGCAGAGCATGGGCGTCTGGGTGGTGCTGTTCCTGGCGTTTCTCACCTTCATCGCCTATCTGCTGAAGAAGGAGTACTGGAAGGACGTGCATTGATGGGTGCAGGCGTCCAGCCTGGGATGTGCGCAGCAGCCGACGGGTGACGGACGTCAGGTGCATCAGGCAGATATCGCGCTCCTCCTTTCCCCTGCGGGGTAGGGGGTAGGGCAAGGCAGCGCACGAGGCCGGCGTTGCCGACCCATCATTGTTACGCGATGCGGTCACACCGCGGCGATCGCGTGTGCCGGTGCGTGCCTGCATGACGCATCGAATGCGACCGGCGGCATTGGCCGGCGGTTATCGCGGCGAAAGCCATGCGTGGCAATCGCATCCGCATCGATGCGCCGTGCCCTGCCATGCACACCGTATCTGCGCAGGGGCGCGCGCTGACGTCCAGGCCTGACGCCCGGCAGATCCCGCTTCGCCGTTTTGTCAGCATCGTTGCGACATCGGTATCGGGTCAACGGGCTTCGCATCATGCTGCTGCCATCTCGTTCGCCTCCTGGCAGGCATGCGCTGCCGGCCTCCGCCCGGATCCCAGCGATGCCTGGCGGGCTCCTCATGTCGATACGCTGCCCCGGCATGAATCGGCCCTAGCACTCTTGGCTTTTGCGTGACGTGATTGCACACTCGATGGACCGTGGTGATGGTCGGCGTTGGGCCGGCCGCGCCGATGCGGCCGGCGGATTCCGGTCGTCGGAGAGCCTTGAATGGCGACGAGTGTGCGTATGCGCAATACCTTGACCTTGTTTTCGTCCAACGATGACGTGTTGTGCCACCGGGTCCGTCTGGTCCTGGCGGCAAAAGGGGTGACCTACGACCTGGTGCCGGTCGACCCGCAAAATCCTCCCGAAGATCTGATCGACCTGAATCCGTACCACTCGGTGCCCACCTTGGTCGAACGCGATCTGGTGCTGTACGCCGCATCGGTGGTCAGCGAATACCTGGACGAGCGCTATCCGCACCCGCCGCTGATGCCGGTCGATCCGCTGTCACGCGCGCGTCTGCGTCTGGCGATGCTGCGCATCGAACACGACTGGGTGCCGCAGGTGCAGGCGATCCAGCTCGGCAACAAGACCCAGGCAGAAGCGGGCCGCAAGCGTCTGCGCGAGCTGCTGACCGCATCGGTCCCGTTGTTCAAGGCCAGCAAGTTCTTCCTCAATCCGGAAATGAGTCTGGCCGACTGCGCGATGGCGCCGATCATCTGGCGACTGGAGGCGTTGGAGATCAGCCTGCCCAAGGACGGCAAGGCGATCGAGGACTACGGCAACCGGATCTTCCGCAATCCAGGTTTCATCCGCAGCCTCACCGAGCAGGAAAAGAAACTACGCGACCTGCCGGGCTGATGCGACGACTGTATGCCAACAGACCGGCGTGCGCATGCATTGCCGCCGTTGCAGGTCGTGTCCGGGTAACATGACGTCATGAGCGAAGATTTCCCCCGCATGACCAGCCATCGCCCGTACCTGCTGCGGGCCTTGGTCGAATGGATCAACGACAACGGCATGACGCCGCACGTTCTGGTGGATGCAGGACTGCCCGGCGTGCAGGTGCCCGCAAGCGCCGTCAAGGACGGTCGGGTAGTGTTGAACATTGCCGAACGTGCCGTGGTCGGGCTGCAGGTCGACAATGAAGGCGTGAGTTTCACCGCGCGCTTCGGCGGTGTGAGCCATCCGGTGATGGTGCCGATGGCGGCCGTCCTGGCGGTGTACGCACGCGAGACCGGGCAGGGCATGGCGTTGCCGGACGATATCCCTGGCACCAGCAGCGAGCCACCGGATCCCGGCGCGCCGCCGCCGAGTACGCCGTCTCCGGACGAGCCGCCCAGTGGCGGCAAGCGTCCGCATCTGCGCGTGGTCAAGTAGGCGCATGCCCGGCGGCGCTCCGATGCAGGTGGAGCGCGTTCGTCATGTCGATCGCGGCGAGCCGGACGCGTCCGGCATGTACGACTACGAGTACGAATACGACATCTACCGCTTCAGCGATGCTGCGACGTGCCTGGTTGCGCGCAGCTATACCGACACGCCGGCCGAAGTGCATTTTCTCAGCATCGAGGTGGCCGGTAAGTCGCGGCTGTTGCAGCCTGCCGATCTTGCGCATCGGCTATGCGGACTCGCGCAGGCGTATCTGCGCCGGGAAGGCAAACGGGAGATACGCTGGCTGAGCGGCAGGGGCGATGGCTATGAGCCGGTGCCCGGGGATTCCGCGCTGGAGCGGTGAGCTGGCTCGATGTGGGAAGCTGCCAAGCGTTCGGTGTCTATCGCCGCCGCCCGCGTGCAGCCACGCGCCGTTCAACGGCGGGCTACGGTCGGGCGTCCGCTTGCTGCTGCTACGCCCAGACTTCTGGACTCAAGAAGTGGACGCAAGCCGCGTTGCCCGGCATGCCCCATCATTCCAGCCGCGGCTGGTCCGGATGCAGCGCCCGCACGGTGGCCACCTGTGGGCCGGTGAAGGCAACCAGCTGGTCGCCGCGCAATACCAGCTTGCCGCTATGGCGGTCCGCGCCGTCATAGGAATAGTCGAAGCGGAACGTACGCTCGAACCCCAGCCAGCCGTTGGGCATCCGGCAGATGCGCATGCCGGTGGCATGCACGCTCTGGTCCAGCCACTGCACATCGGCTGCGCGGCAGGCGTTGCGGCCGAGTATCTCGGCGCGCTCGGCGGCGGCGCGCGACGCGTTCCACAACGCGACCACCGCGGCGCCGACGATCATGAAGACGATGAGGCTAGGCATGCTGCCAATGTGCCACGCCATCGCTGGCACGACAATCGCGAACGCCTCGATGCGCTCGGCGTGGTGGCGGCTGCTGTTCGGCGTCGATGGCCTGCGCCACCTTGCGAATGCTGCTTTGCGCTGCCGGCGAGGACGCTCGCCTGCCATCGATGGTCGGGGCGATGGTCGTCAAATGGCACCAGCCTGCAACGGCGATGCAACGCCGGATGCCGTAGTGCTCGCCACGGCGCCTGGGGAACGATCGACAGGCCCGTGGTGGCGCAGGACGCGTCGTTATGCTGCCAACTTGCTGTTCGACAGGATCTGGCGAACGAGGCAAGGCTGCGCGCCGCCATGGAGCCCCCGCCGAGCGCGCGTGAATCCATTCACTCCCGCCGCAAACGCCGACTTGCATCGATGCCCTGGCGGCGCCATTTCCCAGGCACGTCTTCGCGTCGACATCCGTCCCACGCCGTCAGGCTGGCCATCCGCGACCGGTACCGTCCATGCATCCTGTCCTGCAGCAGTTTCACCCCGTGGTCGCCGGCTGGTTCGCGCAGACCTTCGCCGCGCCCACTCCGGCGCAGATTGCGGCGTGGCCGGCGATCCAGGGCGGGCGGCACACGCTGGTGGCCGCGCCCACCGGTTCGGGCAAGACGCTCACCGCGTTCTTCGCCGCCATCGATGGTCTGATCCGCGACGGCCTGGCGCACGGCGGTGCGTTGCCCGACGAAACCCGCGTGGTCTACGTCTCGCCGCTGAAGGCCTTGTCCAATGACATCCACCTCAATCTGGAGGCGCCGCTGCAAGGGATCCGCGCGGCCTTGGCCGCCGAAGGGCTGCCGGATGTGGCGGTGCGCACGGCGGTGCGCACTGGCGATACGCCGCAGCGCGAGCGCGCCCAGGCGCGGCGGGTGCCGCCGCATATCCTGGTGACCACGCCCGAATCCCTGTACGTGTTGCTGGGGTCGGCATCCGGGCGCGATGCGCTGCGGCATGTGCGCACCGTCATCGTCGATGAAATCCACGCGGTGGCGGCCGACAAGCGCGGCAGCCACCTCAGCCTGACCCTGGAGCGGCTGCAGCGCCTGGCCGAGCGTCCGATCGTGCGCGTGGGCCTGTCGGCCACGCAGAAGCCGATCGAGACGGTGGCGCAGTTCCTGGTCGGGGTGGGCGAGGACGGTGCGGCGCCGCCGTGCGAGATCGTGGACATCGGCTATGCGCGTGCGCGCGACCTGGCCCTGGCATTGCCGCCCACGCCGCTGAGCGTGGTGATGTCCAACGATCAATGGCTGCAGGTCTACGCCGACGTGGCCGCGCTGGCGCAGCAGCATCGCACCACGCTGGTGTTCGTCAACACCCGGCGTATGGCCGAACGCGCCGCGCGGCATCTGGGCGATCTGCTCGGCAAGCAGTGGGTGGCCGCGCACCACGGCAGCCTGTCGCGCGAGACCCGCCTGCTGGCCGAACAACGGCTCAAGGCCGGTGAACTGACCGTGCTGGTGGCCACCGCCTCGCTGGAACTGGGGCTGGATATCGGCGATGTCGATCTGGTTTGCCAACTCGGCTCGCCGCGTTCCATCGCCACCTTCCTGCAACGCGCCGGTCGTTCCGGCCACAAGGTCGGCGGTACGCCCAAGGCGCGTCTGTTTCCGCAGACCCGCGACGAGCTGGTGGAATGCGCCGCGTTGCTGGACAGCGTGCGGCGCGGCGAACTGGATGCCTTGCGTGTGCCATTAGCGCCGCTGGATGTGCTGGCCCAGCAGATCGTGGCCGAAGCCGCCTGCCAGGACTGGGACGAAGATGCGCTGTTTGCGCTCGTACGGCGGGCATGGCCGTTCGCGCAGCTGAGCCGCGCCAGCTTCGACAGCGTGGTGCGCATGCTGTGCGAGGGCTTCAGCACCCGGCTTGGCCCACGCGCGGGTTATCTGCATCGCGACGCCGTGCATCGCCGGCTGCATGCGCGGCGCGGTGCGCGCATGACCGCTCTGACCTCTGGCGGCACCATCCCGGAAACCGGTGACTACAGCGTGGTGCTGGAGCCGCAGGCCGACAAGATCGGCACCGTGAACGAGGACTTTGCGGTAGAGAGCCTCACCGGCGATGTGTTCCAGCTCGGCAATGCCAGCTACCGCATCCTGCGGGTGGAAGCCGGGCGCGTGCGCGTGGAAGACGCCAAGGGCGCGCCGCCGAACATTCCGTTCTGGCTGGGCGAGGCGCCAGGCCGCAGCGATGAGCTGTCGGTGGCGGTGTCGCGCCTGCGCGGTGAGATCGCGGTCCGGCTCGATCACGGCCCACATCAGGCAGCACGCGATTGGCTGTGCGGCGAACTGGGTGCGGCGCCGGAAGTGGCCCGGCAATTGGTGGATTATCTGGCGCAGGCCTGCGCGGCGCTGGGCGCCATGCCCACACGCCAGTGTCTGGTGATGGAACGGTTCTTCGATGCCAGCGGCGGTACCCAGCTGGTGATCCATTCGCCCTACGGCAGCCGCATCAACCGCGCCTGGGGGCTGGCGCTGCGCAAGCGCTTCTGCCGCACCTTCAATTTCGAGCTGCAGGCGGCCGCCACCGAAGATGCGATCGTGTTGTCGCTGTCCACCAGCCACAGTTTCGCGCTGGAGGACGTGGCCCGCTACCTGCATTCGTCCTCGGCCGAGCATGTACTGATCCAGGCGCTGCTGGATGCGCCCTTGTTTGGAGTGCGCTGGCGCTGGAACGCGACCAATGCGATGGCGCTGCCGCGCTTCACCGGCGGCAACAAGGTGGCCCCGCAGCTGCAGCGCATGAAGTCGGAAGACCTGCTGGCCACCGTGTTTCCGGACCAGGTGGCGTGTGCGGAGAACCTGGTCGGCGAACGCGAGGTGCCGGACCACCCGCTGGTGGCGCAGACGCTGGAGGACTGCCTGCATCAGGCCATGGACAGCGAGGGGTGGCTGCAGGTGTTGCGCGGTCTGGAGTCCGGCGCGATCACGCTGCTGGCACGCGATCTGGCCGCGCCCTCGCCGTTGGCGGCCGAGGCCTTGAATGCACGCCCGTATGCGTTCCTGGACGATGCGCCGCTGGAAGAGCGACGCACCCAGGCCGTGCAGGGCCGTCGCTACACGCCGCAGAGCAGCGACGATCTCGGCCGACTGGATCCACAGGCGATCGACGCGGTCCGCGAAGAGGCCTGGCCGCAACCGCGCGATGTCGAAGAAATGCACGAAGCGCTGGTCGGTCTTGGAGTGTTGCCGATCGAAGAAGCCACCGATCCGTCGTGGCAGGGCTGGTTGGCTGCACTTGCCGCCGATGGCCGCGCGAGCTGCCTGACGATCGGTGCGGCGCCCGCACTGTGGGTCAGTGCGGAGCGTATTGCGTGGTGCATGCCGTTGTATCCGGATGCATCGGCGCAGCCGCCGCTGCAGGCACCAACGGATTGCCAGGTGACCGACTGGCAGCGCGACCGGGCGGTGCGCGAAGTGTTGCGCGGCCGCATGGCGGCGGTTGGGCCGGCGCAGGTGTCGGACCTGGCGCGCGCCCTGCGCCTGTCCGAGAGCGAGATCGTGCCTGCGCTGGCGGCCCTGCAGTGCGAGGGCTATGTCATGGCCGGGCGTTTCACGGCTCAGGCGCCGCAGGAAGAGTGGTGCGAGCGCCACCTGCTGGCGCGCATCCATCGCTATACCCTGGGGCGGTTGCGGCGCGAGATCGAGCCGGTGTCGCAACGCGACTATGCGCGCTTCCTGTTCGAGTGGCAGCATCTGGACAACGCCGGCCGGGTTACCGGGCCCGATGCGCTGGCCGGCGTGGTCGGTCAGCTGGAGGCGTTTGAAGCGCCTGCGGCAGTGTGGGAAAGCGAATTGCTGCCGGCGCGCGTACGCGACTACCAACCGGCATGGCTGGACGAGCTATGCACCGCCGGTCGCATCGTATGGGCGCGGCTGCGCCCCGGTGGCGGGCGCAGCGGTGCCGCGCTGCGGTCTACCCCGATCGTGCTGCTGCCGCGACGCGATGCGCAGCGCTGGAGCGCTCTGGCACGCAGCGCCGACGAAGACCCGCTGGGCTCGCGCGCGCAACGCGTGATGGAGGTGTTGCAGCAACACGGCGCGCTATTTTTCGACGAGATCGCAGATACCGCCCGGCTGATGGGCACCGAACTGGAAGACGCCCTGAGCGAACTGGTCATGCGCGGCCGCGTGCACTGCGACAGTTATGCGGGCCTGCGCGCGCTGCTGGTGCCGGCGTCCAAGCGACCGTCGGCGTTGTCGCGTCATCGGCGCCGCGCCACCGCCCTGGGCATTCGCGATGCGGGACGCTGGGCACCGGTGCGCGCCTTGCCCGAGCTGCCGCCGGCGGAAGCCGGCGAGCGTCACCAGGAGACGCTGGAGCACGTGGCGCGCAGCGTGCTGCGACGGTACGGCGTGGTGTGCTGGCGGCTACTGGAGCGCGAAGCCGCATGGCTGCCGCCCTGGCGCGAGCTGTTGCGCGTGTATCAACGCCTGGAAGCGCGCGGCGAGATCCGCGGCGGCCGCTTCATCTCCGGTCTGTCCGGCGAGCAGTTCGCGCTGCCGGAGGCGATCGCGGCCTTGCGTCGGGTGCGCGCGCAGGCGCCGCAGCAGCAGTGGGTGTGCGTGAGTGCGAGTGACCCGGCCAACCTGCTGGGCAGCCTGCTGCCCGGCGAGCGCATCGCGCGGGTGCCCGGAAACCGGGTGGCCTATCTGGATGGCCTGCCGATGGCGGCATGGGTGGGAGAGCGTTGCCAGCCGCTGCAGGAACTGACCGCCTTGCAGGGCGAACAGGCAGCGCGCTTGCTGCAGCGGGGGCCCGCTGCAGCCGAACCCAGTGCCTTGGAACAATGGCTGGCTCAGTCGCCAGGCACAGCCGCGGGCATGACGCTGAGCCGTGGAAACGGCCGCGACAGGTAGCGGCTGCCCGGTACCACCCAACGCCACGGCGCTTCTATCGCCTTGCGGATGCCGATGCGGGGCGTCGCCAGCGGCGCGCTCGGCGGCGGCATGCCGTCGTCTTCGATCCGCAGCCGCGCTGCGGCATCGGTCAGATCCAGCCCGTTGTCGGCCGCGGTCACTCCGAACGCCTGTGCCAGGCGGCCGGGACCGGTGGTCAATAGCGCGGTCGGCGCCGCGCCGCGCGCGGCCTGCATGGTCTGGAGGCCTGCCAGCGGCTCCAGCGCGCGGATCAGCACCGCATGCCCGGGCGCGCCGCCGCAGACGGCGTTGATCGCCCAATGCATGCCGTAGATGAAATACACGTACAGATGCCCATGGGCGCCGAACATCACCCGGGTGCGTGGCGTCATGCCACGGAACGAATGCGCGGCCGGATCCTCGCTGCCGCAATAGGCTTCCACCTCGGTGATGCGGCCACGGCGGCCATCGGCGCTGACCAGCACCTTGTTGAGCAGGCGCGGCGCCACCTCGCGGGCGTCGCAGGCATAGAACGTGCGAGGGAGCAGGGCGATCGGCATGCCGCCAGCGTAAGGGAATTGCCGTGACAGTCCTGCGGGCTGATCCGGACACGCCTTCGATCGGGTAGGGATTTTCCGAAAGCTGGTGTCTCGGAGCGTCTGCTCTGTCACAAAAGCGCAGATCCAAATGGATGAATGGGCACATAACGGTGGGCGGCGTCTCAAGCGCGTTTTGCCCTCGCCGATAGCTATCAACGATTGATTAGATCAGCCGAACCGTCGCGATCGGTACGTGCAGCCCGTCGATCCTCAAGGCAATGCCTGCCGCCCGCGCACCCTTCTCACGAGAACTCCCAATGTTAGGCAACTTCAAAATCGGAACCAGGCTGATCGTGGCGTTTCTGATCGTTTCGGCGATCGGCGCATGCATCGGATGGGTAGGTTATTCCAACTCCGGTCGCATCAGCGAACTGTCGACTTCGCTATACGAGCGCGAATTGCTGGGCCTTTCCCATGTCAAGGAAGCCAACATCAACCTGATCTACGCCGGGCGCGCGCGCGCCAACCTGCTGTTGGCCAGCAGTGCGGAAGAGCGCCAGTCGCACGTGCAGAACATCGACAAGTACACCGCCAAGGTGGTGGACTACATGACGCGCGCGCGCGGCAGTTTCCAGACCGAAGAGGGCAAGGCCAAGCTGGCGCAGTTCGACCGTGCCTGGCAGACCTATCTGGACGAGCGCGGTCGCTTCATCGAAGCGGCCAACCGCGAAGCGCTGCGCGAAGCCAACCCCGAACTCGCCGCGCTCTCGCGAGCGGTGCGCGCCAGTTCGGACGAAGTGGATGCCTTGATGACCGATCTGAGCGGCCTGCGCGAGCGCAGTGCGGCCTCGGCCAACGCCGAAACCGGCGCCATCCATGCGCGCAGCTCCAAGCTGTTGATCGCCATCATCTGCAGCGGCGTGCTGCTCGGCGCGATCCTGGGGCTGGTGATCAGCCGTAGCGTCACCGGCCCGATCCGTCGTGCCGTTTCGGTCGCCAACGGGCTGTCTGAAGGCGATCTGACCATGCAGATCGAGGTGCGCGGCCGCGACGAAACCGCGCAGCTGCTCGAAGCCATGCGCACCATGGTGCAGAAGCTGTCGCAGGTGGTGGGCGAGGTGAACACCAGCGCCGAGACCCTGGCCAGCGCCTCCGAAGAAGTCAGCGCCACCGCGCAGTCCTTGTCGCAGGCGGCCAGCGAGCAGGCCGCCGGGGTGGAAGAAACCAGCGCTTCGCTGGAACAGATGACCGCCTCGATCAGCCAGAACACCGAGAACGCGCGCATCACCGACGGCATGGCCACCCAGGCCGCCAAGGAAACCATCGAAGGCGGCGAAGCGGTGGTGGCCACCACCCAGGCGATGAAGCAGATCGCGCAGAAGATCGGCATCATCGACGACATCGCCTACCAGACCAATCTGCTCGCGCTCAATGCCGCGATCGAGGCGGCGCGGGCCGGCGAGCATGGCAAGGGATTTGCCGTGGTCGCCGCCGAAGTGCGCAAGCTCGCCGAGCGCAGCCAGGTGGCTGCGCAGGAGATCGGCGAAGTGGCCAGCTCCAGCGTGGAACTGGCCGATCGCGCCGGGCGACTGCTCGACACCATCGTGCCCAGCATCAAGCGCACCTCGGATCTGGTGCAGGAGATTTCCGCTGCGTCGGAAGAACAATCGTCCGGTGTCAGTCAGATCAATTCGGCGGTGGTGCAGTTGAGT
This sequence comes from Xanthomonas melonis, assembly GCF_020783655.1. Taxonomy (GTDB): domain Bacteria; phylum Pseudomonadota; class Gammaproteobacteria; order Xanthomonadales; family Xanthomonadaceae; genus Xanthomonas; species Xanthomonas melonis. The sequence goes on from NZ_JAJGQH010000001.1 coordinate 66,647, forward strand.
CAGACCACCCAGCAAAACGCCAGCGCGTCCGAAGAACTGGCGGCCACCGCCGAGGAAATGAGCGCGCAGGCCGAGCAGTTGCAGCAGAGCATGGCGTTCTTCCGGCTGGGCGGGCAAGGGCCGGCGACCACGCCGCCCAAGCGCGGCCAGCAGGTTGCCGCACGACCGGTGCGCGCCGCCGGCACACGCGGCTGGCGCAGCAATGCCGCGCCGGCGTATGCGATGTCCGAAGGCCCGGACGAAGGCCAGTTCGCTCGCTTCTGAGGGATCACCGATGACTGCACAGACGTCCGATGCGATGCCCGGCGACGCCGACGTGGCCGCCCAGTACCTGACCTTCCAGCTGGATGGCGAAACCTTCGCCACCAGCATTCTCGGCATCCGCGAAATTATCCAGTACCGCACGCCCACGCCGGTTCCGTCGATGCCGGCCTGCGTACGCGGGGTGATCAACCTGCGCGGCGCCGTGGTGCCGGTGGTGGACCTGCAGGCACGGCTGGGTCGCGCCGACAGCGCCATCAACAAGCGCAGCTGCATCGTGATCCTGTCCACCGAGCAGGCGCAGGGCACGCAGGTGATCGGTGTGCTGGTGGACGCGGTCAACGCGGTCATCGAGCTGGCCGATCACGATATCGAGGCGGCCCCGGCGTTCGGCACGCATATCCGCCGCGATCTGCTGCGGGGCATGGGCAAGGTCGGCGAACGCTTCGTGGTGCTGCTGGACATGGAGCAGGTGTTGCAGGTGGACGAAATCGCCGGCAATACGGACGTACTGGCGGCCTGAGCGCCGCCTCCGCGACGCGGCCAGACATCGCATCCGCGTCCAAAGAAAATGGCTTCGCATCCGAACTACCGCCCTTGCGCGTTGCGGGCCTGTGCAGTGCAAGCGAACCGGATGTGATGCATCGGGGCGCCGTCACCACACCCAGGCCGATCGCGACGATCGGTAGAAGCACACCCGGGCGCGACGGGCGTCACCGATAAAGCGTTCGCGCCCGGGTGCGCTTCTACGGCGGTGGCTGCGCGTTTTGCGTTGCAACCCGCCCGGCGGATGCCTGCATCAGTCGTGCAACTGCCATCCGCTGAAGCAATGCACGCGGTTGCGCCCAGCCGCGATCGCCTTCTGCAAGGCGTGCCGTGCACGTGCCAGTAACGTGTTGGTTTCCCCGGCATCGCCCAGCGTTGCGGCGACCACGCCTGCGCTGATGGTCAGGGCGCCGGTGGGCCAGTGGGCGTCCTGGATCGTTTGACGAAGATCTTCGACGGCGCCCAGGACATCCTTGGCCGGGGTGGCCGGCAGCACCACGCAGTAACGATCGCCGCTCAGCTGCGCCACGATGGCCCTCGGCGGCAGGCGGGCTTCCAGCAGTCGGGCAGCCTGCATCATGGTGGCCTGTGCGGCGGCCGCGCCGGCCTGCAGCTTCTGCCGCTTGAATCCGTCCAGGTCGATCAGCACCAAGCCCAGCGCCTGCGTAGGTGGCGCATCGGCATCGTGCAGCAGCGCTTGCACGGCCTGCTCCAGACCGGCGCGATTCCATAGCCCGGTGGAGTCGTCGCGCAGGGCATCCAGCGCCACCAGGCTGGCCGCCTTTTGCAGTTCGATGGTGTGCACCACTTGCCGGGCCAGCGTGCGCAGCGCAGCGCGCTCGGCATCGGACAGCCGTCGCGGCGCATGATCCAGCACGCACAGCGTGCCCAGCGCGATGCCGTCGGAATTCAGCAGCGGCGCACCGGCATAGAAGCGGATCCGCGGCTCGCCGGTGACCAGGGCATTGTCGACGAAGCGCGCGTCCAACTGCGTGTCGGCGACCTCCATCAGCTGATCCGGTGCAAGGATGGCATGTGCGCAGAAGGACAAGGTACGCGGCGTCTCGCTGGGCTGCATGCCACGCCTGGACTTGAACCACTGCCGCTGCGTGTCGACCAGCGAAATCAAGGCCATCGGTGTGCCGCATGCCGCTGCAGCGCTGGCGGTCAGCGCGTCGTAGCGCGGCTCCGGCGCAGTATCCAGCAGCGCAGTCGCGTGCAGGGCCGCCACACGTTCGTCCTCGTTGGCGGGCATCGGCGCACCCCGGTAAGGCGCGAGCTCGCTGACCAATGGCGTCGTCTGGATCAGGGTCAACGCAGGTGCATCGGGAGTCTGCATGCAAGGCCTTCGAAACGAAGCGGCTTAGCGCCACAGGCGGCGTGGCGGCGCGGGGGCGATGAGCTCAGCGCACACGCCATCGTCGGGGAGCGGATGCCGGCCACCCCAGCGGCCGAGGCACGACCGGATCTTGCCATAGCGGCGGCGCCGGCGAAGCGGCCGAGCCTGCAAGATCGTCCTTCAGGTCTTGCCGATTACTTGTCCTGGTCGTGCTGCCGGGTGGGGCGCCGGCTCTGTTCGTCGTGTACCTTCAGGTCTTCCTGCCCGGGGCGCTGTTTGGCAGCATCATCCTGCTTGCGCGATTCGCGGCTTTCGGCGACGCCGTTGGCATCGTCGGCAACATCGTCTGGCTGGCGTGGATGCTTGCTCATGGCTTGGGTCCTGCGTGACGGTGGCTGCCACGGTAGCGCGCCTGGCGTGATCTCCGTGCCATGGCGGCGCCGCATCAAACGCCGCACTGCCTGCGGCGGACGTCGCGTTCCACATCAAGCTGCCACAGCAAAAGGCCCCGAACGCAAGCGTTCGAGGCCCTTGGCTTGATGCGGTGGTGGAGCGGAAGGGGATCGAACCCTCGACCTTCGCGATGCGAACGCGACGCTCTCCCAGCTGAGCTACCGCCCCACGTACTGCGATTCTACCCACATGCCGGCGGCTTCGCCAAGCGAGGGACTGCGACCGATCGCGCCGCGGAGCGCGATCGTGCCGGCATCACTCGCCGACCAGCGGGAACTTGAGGTCCGGGTGCTTGGCCTTCCACTCCTTGTACGACACCGAGCCTTCCCAGGCAGCGAAGGCCTTGGGGGTACGGCCACGGCCCGACCAGGTTTCGCCGGTATGCGGCAGCTGGTACTTCGGCTTCACTTCGCTGCGGCCGCTCTTGACCACTTCCTTGCGTGCGGGAGCGGTTCCCAGGTACGCGGCGATGTCGTTGCGTTGCTTGGTATTGAAGTGGTCGGCGAACTGCTCGAGCAGCGACACGATGGTGGCATGGGCCGAAGAGGCTTCGCTCGCACGCTCGGTTTTCTCCTGCTCCTCCAGCTTCTGCAGCTCGTCCAGCAGTTTGGCCTTGGCTTGCGCGATGGAATCCAGTTTTGAAGAGGTATTGCTCACAGAGGTATGGCCTCGGAATAAGAGGGGAGACGCCGCCCTAGGGCGCACGCCATTATGACACGCAGTCCTGCGGGCGGCCGCGGCCGCTGGCCGGCACGGCGGTGACGTCTGCAGTTCTTCACGGCTTCTGTTCGGCGACTTTCGCACCTTGGTCGTGTGCCTGCCCGGCGTGTACGCCTGGGCAGCGAGCCCGACCATCCAGGACGCCAGGAGGACACGATGCAGCATGCCGGCATGGCTTGCGCGACCACGCCAACGGCCGCATGGCTGCGGTTGTCTTCCGTCGTCGGAGCTGGCGCATGAACGTGCACGCGGTCCATCCGCAGCGGCAGCTCGGCCCGGAGCCGACCTGCACGATGTACGCCGAGCCCGGGGTAGGCGGGTGAGCCTGAGCGCATACCGCCGCAAGCGCTGCTTCGACAGGACGCGCGAGCCGGAGCCGGGCGAGGCAGCGCCGGCCGGCCAGCGTGCGATCTTCGTGGTGCAACTGCACCATGCCAGCCGTCGGCACTACGACTTCCGCCTGCAGATCGGCGATGCCCTCAAAAGCTGGGCAGTGCCGAAGGGGCCGAGCTACGACCCCAAGGTCAAGCGCATGGCCGTGGAGGTGGAGGATCACCCGGTGGACTACGCCGACTTCGAAGGCGAGATTCCCAAGGGCGAATACGGCGGCGGCCACGTGGCGCGGTTCGACCACGGCGTCTGGGCCACCGATGGCGATGCCGAGGCGCAGCTGGTCAAGGGGCATCTGCGTTTCGAACTGTTCGGCAGCAAACTCAAGGGCGGCTGGCACCTGGTGCGTTCCGGCAAGCCGGCACGCCAGCCGCAGTGGCTGCTGTTCAAGGACGACGATGCCTATGCCGGCACGCTGGAGGCCGACGACCTGCTGGCCGACGTCGCCGCCGCGCCGGCGGCCGATACGCAGCGTGCCGGTGCGGGCAAGGCCAGGCGCAAGAAGCTGACCACGGTACCGTCGCCCGGCGCCGGCAAGCGCAGGAACTGGGCGGCGCAGGCGCTGGCGCTGGACGGCGCGCGCCGCGGCGCAGTGCCGGACATGCCGCACCCACCGCAGCTTGCGCAACTGAGCCAGACGCCGCCGAGCGGTGCGCAATGGCTGCACGAGATCAAATGGGACGGCTACCGCATCCTCGCCACGGTGACCGAAGGGCAGGTCAGGTTGTGGTCGCGCAATGCGCTGGAATGGACCGACCGGGCGCCGGAGGTCTGCGCTGCGATCCAGGCGCTGGGGGTGCGCTGCGCGCAGCTGGATGGCGAGTTGATCGCCGGCCGCGGGACCCGGCAGGACTTCAACCTGCTGCAGGCCACCCTGTCCGGCGAACGGCAATTGCCGTTGGCGCTGGCGGTGTTCGACCTGCTGCATCTGGATGGCGTGGATATCGGCCAGGCGCCACTGCGCGCGCGCAAACAGTTGCTGCAGCGCGTGCTTGCCGCCGTGCCGAATACGCATCTGGCCTATAGCTCGCATGTGGAAGGCGATGGACTGCAGGCATTTCGCGTCGCGGCCGAACAGCAGTTCGAAGGCATCGTCTCCAAGCGCGCGGATCGTCCGTATCGCGCCGGGCGCAGCGATGACTGGCGCAAGACCAAGCAACTGGCCAGCCAGGAGTATGCCGTGGTGGGCTATACCGCGCCCAAGGGCAGCCGGGCGGGCTTCGGCGCGCTGTTGCTGGCCACGCCCGACCCGGTGCATGGCTGGTTGTACGTCGGGCGGGTGGGGTCTGGTTTCTCCGACGAGCTGATGCGCGTGGTGATGCGGGAACTGGACGGCGGCGGCCGCACACCGACGGCGCATGTTCCGACGCAGGAGACCGATCTGCGCAGCGCCACCTGGTTCGCGCCGCGTTTCGTGGTGGAAGTGTTCCACCGCGGCACCGGCGGCCAGCAGCTGTTGCGCCAGGCGTCGTTCAAGGCGCTGCGGCCGGACAAGCGGGTCGCGGACCTGAGCGATCCGGATGCAGCGAGGCGCCTCGGTGCGGGCACGGCCAAGCCGGCGCACGCCAGGTCCGCCAGAGTCGGCACGCGGGCACCGGCGGCGCGCGCAACACCTGCTGCGGCGCCGGCGCTCTCCAGCCCCGCCAAGCTCATCTACCCGGACATCCGTGCCACCAAGGGCGATGTCTGGGACTACTACCAGGCGGTGATGGAGCATCTGCTGCCGCAGATCGCCGGGCGGCCGCTGTCGATCATCCGCTGCCCGAACGGCGCAGAAAAACCGTGCTTCTTCCAGAAGCACCACACTGCAGGGCTGGAGCGGGTGAGCGCGGTCAGACTGAAGGAGGATTCCGGCGGCAATGGCGACTATCTGGTGGTCGAGGATGCGCCGGGCCTGCTGGAGCTGGTGCAGTTCAATGCGCTGGAGTTCCACCCCTGGGGCGCGCGGGCCGCACATGCCGGGATCGCCGACCGGGTGGTCTTCGACCTGGACCCGGGACCGGATGTGGCGTTCGCAGAGGTCAGGCGCGCGGCCGCCGACATTCGCCGGCTGCTCGCGCAGCTGGAACTGGAGTCGTTCCTGCGCGTGTCCGGCGGCAAGGGGCTGCATGTGGTAGTGCCGCTCAACCCTGGTTGCGACTGGGCGCTGACCAAGCGCTTCGCCAAGGGCTTTGCCGACGCCCTGGCGCAGTCGGAGCCGCACCGCTTCATCGCCACCGCGACCAAGCGCTTTCGCAACCAACGGATCTTCGTGGACTATCTACGCAACGGGCGCGGCGCCACGGCGGTGGCGTCGTATTCGTTGCGCGGCCGTCCGGGTGCCCCGGTCGCCCTGCCGCTGGCCTGGTCGGAGTTGTCCAGGCTGCAGCGCGCCGATGCCTTCACCCTGCGCGATGTGCCGGAGCGGCTGCGGCGCAGGCGCAAGGACCCGTGGGCCGAGATCGATCGGATCCGGCAGAATCTGGCGCGCTGGGCGGTGCGGGAGTAGCGCGGCCGCAGCGGACAGCGTCATCGCCATGCCGCCCCACGCAGGCGTGCGGGCCGATCAGCGCGCCGGGCTGGCGTCCAGCAACGGCAGCAGCTGTGCCTCCAGCAGGTCGCGGCGCCACTGTCCGAGGGCGGGGGGCCAACTGCGCTGGTCGATCAGGCTTTCCAGATGGCGGCGCGAGGCCAGCAGGCCATCGGGCACGCCGAGTTCGCCGCTGCGCTGGGCCACCGCTTCCTGCAGCCGCTTGAGTAAGGCCTTGTTGCCGTCGGTGGCGGCCTGGGCCAGCGGTGCATGCGCCTCGTCGGGCAGTGGCGTCACCAGCGCTTCCCACACCGCGTTGGCGAGCTTGCGCGGTGCCTTGGGGAACTTGTCGAACTGCTGCAGCAGCGCGTCCAGGTCCGCGGGCGGAAAGCGTGCCAGCTGGCTGGCCAGCTCGTTGTCCAGGATCCAGCTGCGTGGGCGATCGCTCTGGCGCGCCTGCAGGTCGCGCCACCGCAACAGGCGCAGCAGGCGCCGCTGCGCGGCCGGCTCCAGAAACTGTGCGGTGCGCAGGCTCACGTGCGGCCAGCGTTCACCGTCGTCGTGTTCGACCGTGGCGAGCAGGCGCTCGGCGTCTTCGGCCAGCCAGTCCAGCCGGCCCTGTGCCGCCAGGCGATCGTTGAGCGCATCGTGCAGGGCGAACAGGTAACGTACATCGTCGGCGGCGTATTCCAGCTGCGCGGGCGACAGCGGCCGGCGCATCCAGTCCGAGCGCGTCTCGCCCTTGGCCAGCAGGGTGCCGGTGATTTCCTGCACCAGCTTCTGGTAGCCCATGCCGCCGCCCACACCGGCCAGCGCTGCGGCGATCTGGGTATCGAACAGCGGACGCGGCAATGCGCCGCAGGCACATTTGAAGGTGACCAGATCCTCGCTGGCGCTGTGCATGACCTTGACGATGTCCGGCGCGGTCAGCCATGGCGCGAGCGCTGCGGTCATGCCTGGAATCAACGGGTCGATCAGCAGGATCTCCTCGCCGATGGCCATCTGCACCAGCGCCAGTTGCGGCCAATAGGTGCGTTCGCGAATGAACTCGGTATCCAGGCCGATACGCGATGGGCGCGCCGACTGCAGGCGCTCGCTCAACTCGGAGGGGTGGGTGATCCAGTGGGGCACGTGATTTCCGTCGACCGCAAGGGTTTGCGCAGAACGCGCAGAATAGCCTAACGTCGCGATCGCCTGTCGTGCGGCAGAGCACTGGAAGGGAGCAGGTGGTGGGCAAGTGTGGCAAGTGGATCGCGGTGTGGGCACTGGTCGCGCTGGGCCTGTGCGGCTGTTCGCGCGCACCGGCGCCGGCCGCGACACCGCAACCGACTGCCGCCGCGACGCCGAGCCAACCCAATGTCTCCATTGGCGGCGAAGAATCCGCCGAAACCATCGCGCAATGGCAGCCACCGGCGGTGGATCTTGGCGACGAGCCGCTGGCGCAGGCGCGCAAACGCGCTGCGCAGGCGCTGCAGGACGATCGCCTGTACCGCGACGCCGACGCTGCGATTCCGTTGTATCTGGCCATCGAGCAGCGTGCCGGCGGCGAGGATGCGGTGAGCCGGCGCGGTCTGGCGCGCGCGCGCGCGCGGCTGCTCGAACGCGGCCACGCGCTGCTCGCGCAGAGCGATCGCCAGCACGACGCGCTGGAGCAGGCGCGCGAACTGGCCGCGGTGGCGATGACATTGGCGCCGCAGGATCCGAACGTGCGCAGTCTGCAGCGCGAAGTGGAAACCGCCGAACGGGTCCTGGGTTTCAACCGCGCCGGCGAAGACGATCTGCGCGCCGGACGCCTGGGCGAAGACGGCAATGGCGCGCTGGCGAACTTCCGCGATGCCCAACACCTGGATCCGGACGATCCACGCACCCGCCAGGGTCTGGCGGCGGTGGAGAGCGCCTTGCTGGAGCGGGCCGAACGCGCGGCTGACGCAAGCGACTTCATCGGCGCGCGTTACTGGCTGCAGATGGCCGCACAGGTCCGCGACCGTGCTCCTGCCGTCGCCGACGCGCGTGCGCGTATCGAGCGCGTGCGGCGTGCGCAGATCGCCGGCTTGCACGATGCCGGTCTGCACGAGTTGACCTCGCCCCGAGGGCTCAAGGCGGCCGGCGAAAAACTGGCCGAGGTGCTGCGCATCGCCGATCCGGGCGACCCGATGGCGGGCGATCTGCGCCGCCGGCTGGAGCTGGCCACCCATTACGGCAGCTTCCGGCCCGGGCAGGTGTTCACCGATGGGCTCAAGCTCGGCGGCCGCGGGCCGCAGATGATCGTGGTACCGCATGGCGCCTTTCAGATGGGCGCCGGCGACGCCGAGCCGGGCGCCTCCGACAACGAACGTCCTGCTCACTACGTGCGCTTTGCACGGGGGTTCGCGTTATCGATCACCGAGGTGACGGTGGCCGAATTCCGCCAGTTCGTCGAGGCCACCGGCGCCCGTCCACGCGCCACCCGGCGCGGGCATTCGGTGGTGTACGACGAGCGCAGTGGCAATTTCATCCGCCGCAGCGGCGTGGACTGGCAGTCGGACTACAACGGCGCCCGGGCCGCGCCCAACAGCCCGGTGATGCACGTCAGCATTCGCGACGCCGAAGCCTATGCCGCCTGGCTGTCGGAGCAGACCGGCCGGCACTATCACGTGCCCAGCGAGGCCGAGTTCGAATACGCGGTACGTGCCGGTACCACCGGGCGCTATCCCTGGGGCAATGCGGGCTCGCCACCGGCGGATGCGGGAAACTTCACCGGCGGCAACGACATCTCGCGCAGCGGCCGGCACTGGAACAACGGCTTCGTCGGCTATGGCGACGGCTTCTGGGGGCCGGCACCGGTGGGCAGCTTTCGCGCCAATGCCTGGGGACTGCACGACATGGGCGGCAACCTGAGCGAGTGGGTGGCCGACTGCTGGCATGCCAGCTATCGCCGCGCACCGGCCGATGGCGCCGCGTGGTTCAATCCGGGGTGCCGGCAGCGCATGATCCGCGGCGGCAGTTGGGCCAACTCGCCGCAGCAGACACGTGCGGCGTGGCGGCAATCGCAGGACTCTGATACCACCAGCGCCCGCATCGGTTTCCGGCTCGCGCGCGGGATCTGAGCGCGCCCGCTCCAAGCCGGCGCCAGCGGCATCGGCGGGCTCGGGCCTGCATCGTGAGCGGCATGCTCCGTGCGTGGTGTGCGAGCAATACCCCGTGGAGTAGGCAGCGTGTTGCGGCGGGAGCGGGCGTATCGCCAGGCGGTCACCAGTGCCGGGCTCTGGCTTAACCGCAGTGAACACGGCGTGCAGGCGGCGGAACTGGCTGGGATATGGCCGGTCCAAGCCGCAGCGCTCCTGAAGGACTGTGGCAATGAGCACGGGGATCAAGATGTTTCGTTGGGCCATGGCGATCCTGCTGATCGGTGGCAGCGGCTACGCCGTGGCGCGGCACCTGCAGGACGGCAATACCGCTGGCCATTACCGTTCGGTGGAGGTGATCCGGCCCGAGGGCACGCCCAAGGCGATGGTGGTGGTGCTACCGGATAGCACCAACCCGCAGCAGGGCCAACGGCTAGCCGACATGCTGAGCGACGACGGCGCACTGGTGGCCGTGGTGGATACCGCGCGTTATCGCGCACAGCTGCGCGCGCGCCAGACGGACTGCAGCGCATTGGCCGACGACGCTGAACGGCTGGGCAAGAAACTGCTGCGTGCCGAGCACGTGGATGCCTTCCTGCCGCCGGTGCTGGTGGGGCAGGGCGATGGTGCGGTGCTGGCGCGGCAGGCGCTGGCATCGGCGGCGCCCGATGTGCTCGGCGGCGCAGTGGTGGCCGATGCCGGCAGCAGGGATCCGGGGCTGAACTGCGCGCGGGATGTGCCCGATGCCAACCAGGGGTTCCTGGACGATCTGGTCGATGACGCCAGCCCGATGCAGATCGCCGCCGCCACGCGCGGCCATTTCCAGACCGCGCAGGCACAAGGCCTGGCCGATCTGCCGCTGGTGGAACTGCATGCGCCCGGCAGCGATCGCCTGGTGGTGATGCTGTCCGGCGATGGCGGCTGGCGCGAACTGGACAAGGGCATTGCCGCGCAGCTGCAGCAGCAGGGCGTGTCGGTGGTGGGCTGGAACAGCCTGCGCTACTTCTGGGCCAGCCGCACGCCACAGCAGATCGGCGTGGATCTGGACCGGGTCATCGCCGCCTACCGGCAGCGCTGGCATATCCGGCATGTGGCGCTGGTGGGCTATTCGTTCGGGGCCGACGTGCTGCCGTTCGCCTACCCCGATCTATCGCCGCAGCAACGCGCCGCGGTGCAGTTCGTCAGCCTGCTCGGTCTTGGTCACCAGGCCGATTTCAAGGTGCGCGTCGGTGGCTGGCTGGGCTGGCACAACGACGCCGAGCGCGATGTGGCGCCCGCACTGCAGGCATTGGACCTGCGGCGTGTGCAGTGCATCTACGGCACCGAAGAGAAGGACAGCTTGTGCCCCGAGCTGCGCGCACGCGGTGTGGAGGTGGTGGCACGGCCGGGCGGGCACCACTTCGATCACGATCCGGTGGTGCTGACCCACCTGCTGATGCAGGGCTGGCAGCGGGCCGCACAGCTGCCAGCGCGGGGCTGAGCCCGAAGCGAACGGAAGGGGCGCGCAGAGCGGGTCGGAAGCAGCGGCAACCGGGCAACGCAGCTGCCCGACGGCCTTGGGCTCGGCGATACGCGTGAATGCCGCTAGCGCTCGCCGGTTTCCACACGTACCTCGATGCTGCCGTCGGCCAGCTGTGCACGCAGACGTTCCCCCGGCGTTACGTCGGTGGCGCTGCGGATCACCTGTCCGTCGGCGGGGCGGGTGACGATGGCATAGCCGCGTGCCACGGTGGCCAGCGGGCTCACCGCCTCCAGCGAACGCGCCACGCTGCGCAACCGGAGTTGATCGTGCTGCAGGCGTCGTTGCATGGCGGCCTGCGGATGCAGGGCACGCAGGCGCTGCTGCAGGTTGGCCAGGTTGCGTTGTGGCGTGTGTGCCTGCAGGCGCGTCTGCCCGCGTTGCAGGCGCGCCTGCAGGCGTTCCAGCACATGGGTCATGCGCCCGTGCAACCGACGTGCGGCCTCTTCCTGGCGGCGCTGCAGCAGGTGCAGTCGCGCCTGCGGGCTCTGTGCACGCAGCCGAAGGGCCAGCCGGTCGGCCCGCTGCATCGCGTTGCCCAGGGCGTGCTGCTGCAGCTGCGCAAGGCGCGCGCGCGCGCGTTGGACGCGCGCTGCCAGCTCGCGCTGATCGGGCACCAGCAACTCGGCCGCCACCGACGGGGTGGGCGCGCGTACGTCGGCGACGAAATCGCTCAGACTGAAGTCGGTCTCATGGCCGACCGCCGATACCACCGGCGTCTGCGCGGCGGCGATCGCGCGCGCCAGGCGTTCGTCGTTGAAGGCCCACAGATCTTCCAGCGAGCCGCCACCGCGGGTGATCAGGATGACGTCGTAGCGCGCTGAGGCATCGGCGCGTTGAAGGAGCGCAGTGATCTGCGCCGCGGCGCTCTCGCCCTGTACCAGCGACGGGAGCAGGTCCACTTCCAGCAACGGAAACCGCCGTGCCAGCACGCTGAGGACATCGCGTACCGCCGCACCGCTGGGCGAGGTGATCACCGCCAGCCGGCGCACATGCGCGGGCAGGGCGCGCTTGCGCTCGGCATCGAACAGGCCTTCGGCGGCCAGGCGCGCACGCAGCGCGTCGAAGGCACGGCGCAGTGCCCCCTCGCCGGCCTCTTCCATGTGGTCGAGCACCAGCTGATAGTCGCCGCGTGCTTCATACAGGGTGAGCCGTCCGCGCGCGAGCACGCGCAGGCCTTCGCGCGGCTGGAACTTCAGCCAGGTGCTCTTGGGCTTGAACATCGCGCAGCGGATCTGCGCGCGCGCATCCTTGAGCGTGAAGTACAGATGCCCCGACGCCGGACGGGTGACGCTGCTCAGTTCGGCTTCCACCCAGACCAGCGGGAAGCTGCCTTCGAGCAGGTCGCGCGCCAGCGTGTTGAGCTGGCTGGGAGTGAGGATCTGTTGGGTGCGTTCGGCCATCGCCGCATTATCCCGCAGCGGCGAAGATCCTGGGTGATCGGCTGCCGCGACGCAGGACCGCACGCGGCGATGGAGCGCGCTGCGATTGGCCGGCGACCACCGGTTCAGAGACCGTGCTGCGCCAGCGCCCAGCCCACGTGTTCGCGCACCAGCGCCGAGTCGTGGTGGCGGCGCGCTTCCAATGCAGACACCACCTCCGGCGTGCCGGGTGCGTTGCCCAGGCTGACGGCGATATTGCGCAGCCAGCGTTCGTGTCCGCTGCGGCGGATCGGGCTGCCTTCGGTGCGTTGCAGGAATTCGGCCTGGTCCCAGGCGAACAGCTGCGGCAGCGTCGCCACATCCAGGTCGTTGCGCGCGCGGAAGTCGGCCTCGTCGCTGCGCTTGGCGAATTTGTTCCAGGGGCAGACCAGCTGGCAGTCGTCGCAGCCGAAGATGCGGTTGCCGATCGGCTTGCGCATCTGTTCGGGGATCGCGCCTTCGTGTTCGATGGTGAGGTAAGCGATGCAGCGGCGCGCATCCAGCCGGTACGGGGCGATGATGGCCTGGGTCGGGCAGATGTCGATGCAGCGCGTACAGCTGCCGCAATGCGCGGTAGCCGGGGTATCGATCGGCAGCGGCAGATCCAGGTAGATCTCGCCCAGGAAGAACCACGAGCCGCCATTGCGGTCGATCAGACAGGTGTGTTTGCCGATCCAGCCCAGCCCGGCGTTGCGCGCCAGCGCACGTTCCAGGACCGGTGCGGAGTCGACGAAGACGCGATAGCCGAACGCGCCGATCTCGCCCTGGATGCGCTCTGCCAGCTTCTGCAGCCGGTTGCGCATCAGCTTGTGATAATCGCGCCCCAGCGCGTAACGCGCCACATAGGCACGCTTGCCGTCGTGCAAGGTGTTCCATGCCTCGGTGTCGTCCTTGCGGCCGTAGTCCATGCCGACCGACAGCACCCGCAAGGTGCCCGGTACCAGCTCCTGCGGGCGCGCACGCTTGTCGCCGTGCTGGGCCATCCAGTGCATGGTGCCGTACAGGCCTTCTGCCAGCCAACTGCGCAGATGCGCCTCGTCTTCGCCCAGCTCGATGCCGGCGATGCCGCAGCGTTGGAAGCCGGCTTCGCGTGCGAGCACGCGGATGCGCGCGGCGGCATCGGCAGGGTCGGGGCGGGCGAGGACGGCTGACATGGCGACAAGTATAGAATTCCCGGCATGCACGCACCGCTCGCCCTGTACGACACCGCTGCCGCGCGCACGCTCGATGCGCAGGCCACCGCGCTGCTTGGCGGCGATGGCTACCTGCTGATGCAACGCGCCGGCCAGGCCGCCTGGCAGTGGTTGCAGGAACGCTGGCCGCAGGCGCGCCGCATCGTGGTGGTGTGCGGCACCGGCAACAATGGTGGCGATGGCTATGTGCTGGCGCGGTTGGCGCAGCGCGCCGGGCGCCAGGTGCGGGTGGTGCATCTGCCCGGGCAGGGCCCGGCATCGGAGCTGGCGCAGCGCGCCTGCACCGAGTATCTGGCGGTGGGCGGGAGTATCGACTTGTTTCCGTGTGCGCTGGCGCAGGCCGATGTCATCGTCGATGCGCTGTTCGGTATCGGGCTGAACCGCGCGCCGGATGCGCCGACCGCCGCGATGATCGAGGCCATCGATGCCGCAGGCAGCCCGGTACTGGCGCTGGATGTGCCCAGCGGTATCGATGCCGATCGCGGCGTGGCGTTCGGGGCCGCCGTCCGCGCGGATGCCACCTTGCAATTCATCGTGGCACACGTTGGCCTGCACACCGGCGACGCGCTGGAATATGCCGGCGAGTGCGGCCTCGCAGCGCTGGACGTGCCGCCTGCTGCATTCGATGGGCTGGCGCCTGTCGCGCATGGCTGGGAACGCGGGGCCCTTGCGGCGCAGCTGCGCCCGCGACGGCGCAATACCCACAAAGGCGAGTCTGGGCGCGTGCTGTGCGTGGGCGGCAATCTCGGCAGCGGCGGCGCCATCCTGCTGACCGCCGAGGCGGCGCTGCGCAGCGGTGCCGGGCTGGTGCAGGTGGCCACGCGCGCCGAGCATGTCGCGCCGCTGCTGGCACGCTGCCCCGAAGCGATGGTGCGCGCAGTAGAGGCCGGCGAGGATATCGCTGCACTGGCCGATGCCGCCGATGTGGTCGCGCTCGGGCCGGGGCTGGGCCAGGACGCCTGGGCGCAGGCGTTGTGGCAGGCGGTCCTGGCGACCGGGACGCCGGTGGTCATCGATGCCGATGCCTTGAACCTGCTGGCCAGCGATGCGCTGCCCAAGCGCGGTCCGCGCGTGCTCACCCCGCATCCAGGCGAGGCCGGGCGCCTGCTCGGCCTGTCCACCGCGCAGGTGCAGAACGACCGCCAGGCGGCCGCGGCCGCGCTGGCGCAGCGCTACGACGCGGTGGTGGTGCTCAAGGGCGCCGGCAGCGTGGTCGCAGCGCCGCACGCGGCGCCGCGCATCATCGGTGCCGGTAACCCCGGCATGGCGGTCGGTGGCATGGGCGATCTGTTGACCGGTGTGATCGCGGCCCTGCTGGGGCAGGGCTGGTCGCCCTTCGATGCCGCCAGCCTGGGCGCCTTGCTGCATGGCTGCGCCGGCGATGCGGCCGCGCGCGATGGCGAGCGCGGGCTGCTGCCAACCGACCTGCTGCCGCACCTGCGCCGCCTTGCCAACTCCGGAAACCTTTCATGACCCAGCTCGACGCCCAACTGGTGGATGCCGATGCCACCGAGACCCTGGGCCGCGCGCTGGCTGCGGTGCGGCCAGCCAGCGCGGTGGTCCAGCTGCACGGCGACCTTGGCGCCGGCAAATCCACCCTGGCGCGCGCCTTGTTGCGGGCACTCGGTGTCACCGGTCCGATTCGTAGCCCGACCTATACCCTGATCGAGCGCTATCCACTCGCTACCGGCGATGAAGCCTGGCATCTGGATCTGTACCGCATCGGCAACGCTGGCGAACTGGATTTCCTCGGCCTGGACGAGGGCAGCGCCAGCCTGTGGTTGATCGAATGGCCCGAGCGGGGTGCGGGTGCCCTGCCGCCGGTGGATCTGGACGTCGAGCTGGCAGTCGATGGGGATGGACGACGTGCCTGCCTGACCGGTCGCAGCCGGATCGGCCATGCATGGCTGCAGTCACTGACCCAGCAGGGCGAGTTGCGGCCTCTTTTTGCTGGCGAACAGGAGGAATGAACGCCAGGTTACGGATTATTAAGGGAAATCACCTTGCAATTCACATGCATGGATGATTGAATCCAGCGCCATGACACCGGGGACCCGCCAACTCTGTCTTGCAGCCCTGACCGCCAGCCTTAGCCTGGCGGTTTTTGCTGCCTGGGCCGGCGAAATCAAGGGCGTCGGCGTGACCACCGGTGCCACCGGCACCCGCGCCGAAATCCAGCTCGCCGGCAGTGGCGGTTTCAAGACCTTGTCGTTGGCCAATCCCCATCGCCTGGTGGTGGACTTTCCCGATTCGGCTGCGACACGCGGGCTCAAACTGCCGGCCGCCGCCGGCCTGGTGACCTCGGTCCGCACCGGGCAGCCGGTGCCGGGCACGTTCCGGGTGGTGTTCGAACTGGCAAGCCCGGTCACCGCGCTGAAGCCGCAGATGCAGACCCTGGGCAGCGCCTCGACGCTGGTGATCGAATGGCCGGGCGATCCAATGCCGGTCGCCGTGGCGGGGGCCGCCTCGACGGCTGCGGTCGGCGTCGTGCCACCGCCCCGCCCACTCAATGCGCAGGCCGAAGCCGCGCGCGCCACTGCGGCTCTGGCCGCCTCCGCCCAGCGTGCCTCGTCCGCGCCGTCCCCGGCTCCGACACCCGCGCCCACCGCTGCTCCGGTGCCGGTTCCTGCATCTGCCATGCCCACCGTCACCCCGGCCGCAGTTCCCACCACGGTGGCCACCGGTGTGCCGACGCCGCGTCCGGGCACGGCTGCGGCGGGCTCCACCGGTAGTCCTGCGGCGACGTCCGCATCCGGCGCCGTGCGTGCGGTCGGTCCGGCTGGTCAGGTGAGCGGCGCCGGTGGCGCGACGGCGGCAGCCATTCTCAACGGCGGCAGCGCACCGCTGGGCGCTGCCGTTGCTGGCGCAGCCGCGCCAAGCGTGGCCGCGACGGCGACAGATGACGAACCACCGCCGCGCCCGGTGCTGCCCAGCGAAGCGGCGCGGGTCAAGATGGCAGCGGGCATGCGGCCGCTGATCGTGGCCATCGATCCTGGCCATGGCGGTCAGGATCCGGGCGCCATGGGCCCGACCGGCAAGCGCGAGAAGGACGTCACATTGGCGATCGGGCGCGAGCTGGCCCGGCAGATCAACGCCACGCAGGGCATGAAGGCCTACCTCACCCGCGATACCGACGTCTTCATTCCCTTGCCGATGCGTGCGCAGAAGGCCCGTGCCGCCAAGGCCGACATCTTCATCTCCATACACGCAGACGCTGCCGAAAATCGCAGTGCCACCGGCTCGTCGGTGTATGTGCTGTCGACCAAGGGCGCGTCCTCGCAACGCGCGCGCTGGCTGGCCGACAAGGAAAACGCCGCCGATCTGGTCGGCGGCGTGCGCCTGCAGCAGACCGAATCCACTCTGGCCAACGTGTTGCTGGACCTTGCCCAGAGCGGCCATATGAAGGCCTCCGAAGACGCCGCCGGCCATGTGCTGGGGGGGCTCAAGCGCATCGGCAACAATCACAAGCCGCAGCTGGAACGCGCGAATTTCGCGGTGCTGCGCACCTCGGACATGCCGGCCATGCTGGTGGAGACGGCCTTCATCTCCAATCCGGACGAAGAGCGTCGCCTGATCGACCCGGCCTACCAGCGCAAGATCGCCTCCGCCGTGCTGGATGGCATCGATACCTTCTTCACCCGCCAGCCGCCGCCGGGCACCCTGTTCGCCGCGCGTGCGCAGGCCGAGGCCGATGCCGCCGCCGGCACCGTGGCCGGCGGCAGCCGCTGACGCGCTCGGCTATCATTCGACACCGATTCCCGTGAGATCGGCGCCTGTGCGCCGACCGGTCGCTGTGCCGAGGTCCGTCTTGTCCGTGTCACCCCCGATGTTGTGCATGCCGCGCCCCTGGCGCCCGGGCGTGCGCTGATGGCGATCCGTCAGCTGCCCGAGATCCTGATCAACCAGATTGCCGCTGGCGAAGTGGTCGAGCGGCCTGCCTCGGTGGTCAAGGAGCTGGTCGAGAACGCGCTCGACGCCGGTGCCACCCGCGTGGACATCGATCTGGAAGAGGGCGGCGTACGCCTGATCCGCATCCGCGACAACGGCGGCGGCATCACGCCGGAGGAACTGCCGCTGGCAGTATCGCGGCATGCCACCAGCAAGATCGCCTCGCTGGACGACCTGGAAACCGTCGCCACGCTCGGATTCCGTGGCGAAGCGCTGCCGTCGATCGCCTCGGTCAGCCGCTTCAGCCTGATCTCGCGTCGCCACGATGCCGAGCATGGATCTGCGCTGCAGATCGACGGCGGGCGCCTGGGCGAGGTCACACCCCATGCACACGCGCCCGGCACCACCGTGGAAGTGCGCGAGCTGTTCTTCAACGTGCCGGCACGGCGCAAGTTCCTGCGCGCCGAACGCACCGAGCTTGGGCATATCGAAGAGTGGCTGCGCTCGTTGGCGCTGGCGCGGCCTGACGTGGAATTGCGCGTCTCGCACAACGGCAAGCCGTCGCGCCGCTACAAGCCGGGCGATCTGTACTCGGATGCGCGGCTGGGCGAAACCCTGGGCGAGGATTTCGCGCGACAGGCGCTGCGGGTCGACCACAGCGGTGCCGGCCTGCGCCTGCACGGCTGGGTGGCACAGCCGCATTACTCGCGTGCCAGCACCGACCAGCAATACCTCTATGTCAACGGCCGCTCGGTACGCGATCGCAGCGTGGCACATGCGGTCAAGATGGCCTATGGCGATGTGCTGTTCCATGGCCGCCAGCCGGCCTATGTGCTGTTCCTGGAACTGGATCCGGCGCGAGTGGATGTCAACGTGCATCCGGCCAAGCATGAAGTCCGTTTCCGAGAGGCGCGGCTGATCCACGATTTCGTCTACCGCACCTTGCAGGACGCGCTGGCGCAGACACGCGCCGGTGCCACGCCCAACAGCATCGGCAGCGATGTGGCGGGGGGCGCGCTGGCTGCACCGGGTGCGCTGGGCAGTGTCGGCAGTGGTGGTGCCAGTTACGGTACAGGTGCTGGTGGTGACTCGGCCGGCTACGCCAGCTGGCGGCCGGCGCAGACGCCGCTGGGCCTGCGCGTGGACGAGGCGCGTGCGGCCTACAGCGCGCTGTACGCACCGCCCGGCAGCGCTGCGCAATCCTCCAGCGATGTGCCGGTGGCCTCCGGCAGTGGCCTGCCGCCCACCGCCGCCGACAGCGGCGTGCCGCCATTGGGCTATGCCGTGGCGCAGCTGCATGGCATCTACATCCTGGCCGAGAACGCCGAAGGCCTGATCGTGGTGGACATGCACGCCGCGCACGAACGCATCGGCTACGAACGCCTGAAGAACGCCCACGACAGCATCGGTCTGCATGCGCAGCCGTTGCTGGTGCCGATGACGCTGGCGGTGGGCGAGCGCGAGGCCGATACCGCCGAGCGCGAAGCGGCCACCCTGGCCAGCCTGGGCTTCGATGTCACCCGTGCCGGCCCGCAGTCGCTGCACGTACGCAGCATTCCTGCCCTGCTGGCCAATGCCGAGCCTGAGGCCTTGCTACGCGATGTGCTGGGCGACCTGCGCGAGCATGGACAGAGCCGTCGCATCGCCAGTGCGCGCGACGAGCTGTTGTCGACCATGGCCTGCCACGGCGCGGTGCGCGCGAACCGCCGTCTGAGCGTGCCGGAAATGAACGCGCTGCTGCGCGACATGGAAGCCACCGAACGCTCGGGCCAGTGCAACCATGGCCGACCCACCTGGGCTCGGTTTACGCTGGGCGACATCGATCGCTGGTTTCTCAGGGGGCGCTGATGGGGATGCACTGGAGAACGCGGTGGCTGCCGGGGCTGCTGGTGGCAGCCGCCTTGATCGGCTGCGGACGCGAAACGCCGTCGCCGGCTGCACCCGCCGAACTGGACAAGACATTCCTTGCCGACAACGCTGCATGGCGCGAGGAGCGGCTACGGGAGCTGCGCGCGCCCGATGGCTGGACCAGCCTGGTCGGCCTGCACTGGCTGACGCTGAAGGCGCATTACATCGGCAGCAGTGCCGACAGCGGCATCAGGCTCGCGGTCGGGCCGCCGAAGATGGGCATGGTGGCCACCGAGGGCAGGACGGTGTGGTTCGTGCCCGAGCGCGGCGCCGCACTCACCGTCGATGGCAAACCGTTGAGCGGCAGGATTCGCTTTCAGTCCGATCGCGATCCGCAGCCGACCACGATCCGTTTCGATGACGGCAAGGGTGTGCTCAGCCTGATCCAGCGCGGCGATCGCTACGCGCTGCGGGTCAGGCATGCCGATGCGCCATCGCGCACGAATTTCGCCGGGCTGGAGTACTGGCCGCTGGACCCGTCCTGGCGCATCACCGCGCGCTATGTGCCCAACGATGTCGGCAAGACCATCCCGATCGTGGACATCGTCGGCATCACCAGCACCCAGGCCAATGCCGGTGCGATCGAATTCGAGCGCGATGGCAAGACCTATCGCCTGGAGGCCATCGGCGAGCCTGGCCGCCCCGGCTTCGTCGTGTTTGCCGATCGCACCAGTGGGCACGGTAGCTATCCTGCCGGGCGCTTCCTGGATCTGGACGTTCCCGACGCCTCCGGACATGTGGTGGTCGACTTCAATCGTGCCTACAACCCGCCGTGTGCGTTCACCCCGTTCGCGACCTGCCCGTTGCCGCCACCGGAGAATCGCATCGATCTGGCGGTGTCGGCGGGCGAGAAGGCCTACAAGGTGCCGCACTGACGTGGCCAGGGGAACGTGATGACAGCGGTTGCGGTGACGGCGCGCGTGCCTGCGCGGCTCGCCAGTTGGTGCGGCCGGGCGCTGCTGGTGCTGTCGCTGTGGATCGGGGCGGTGGCCCCGGGCTGGGCACGCCCCGCAGCCGATGCGCCTGCCGGCCCGCCGGTGCCGCTGCTATGGAAGGTCGATGGCAGGGGCGGCACGGTGTACCTGCTGGGTTCGTTCCATGTGCTCAAGCCCAGCGACTATCCGTTGTCGCCGGATGTGATGCAGGCGTTCGCCAAGGCCGACCGGCTGCTGTTCGAGCTGCCGCCTGCGGATGCGCAATCGCCGCAGCTGGCCGCGCGCATGCTGCAGGTGGCGCGGCGCACCGACGGGCGCACGCTGCAGCAGGCGCTGGATGCAGCGACCTGGCAGGCGCTGGGCAGCTACGCGCGCCGGCACGGCATGTCCATCGACGCGCTGCAGCCTCTCAAGCCGTGGTTCGTGGCGCTGTCGATCAGCCTGGCCGAGATGGCACGTCAAGGCATGGACGCGGACGCAGGCCTGGACCGTTACCTGATGCAACAGGCGCAATCCGCTGGCAAGCCGGCCGGCGGGTTGGAACGCGCCGAGGAACAACTCGGCCTGCTCGACGGCATGACGCCCGTCGAGCAGCAGCAATTGCTGGAAGAGGCGCTGGACGAGGCCGATAGCAGCGACCAACTGCGCCGTTTGCACGCGGCATGGCGCAACGGCGATGTGCACACGCTGACCACGCAGATGGCCCAGGACATGCGCAGGCAGTATCCGGCGCTGTATCAGGACATCAACGTCGAGCGCAATGCGCGCTGGGTGCCGCGCCTGGAAAAACAACTGGGCAAAGGCAACGGAACCACGCTGGTGGTGGTCGGTGCGCTGCATCTGCTGGGCAACGACGGCGTGGTGGAGCGCCTGCGCGCACGCGGCTACCAGGTGCAGCGGATCTGTTCGGCCTGCGCGAGGCAGGCCGACGATTGACGGTCCGCGCGTAGCGCCGCTGGACGCTACGCCCACCGCTCGCTCAGCCGCGGTTGCGGGCCTTGCCGACGGTGCCGCCGTGGCTGCCGGAGGACCCGTGCGTGCCGGTGCCCATCGGGCCGCTGCCCATGCTGCCGGAACCCGGCGAGGAAGGCGGGGTGCCGGGACCGCCCGGACGGCCGAAGCCGGCGCCGAAATTGCGCTGGAATTCCTGCCACAGCTCCAGGTTGCGCTCGGTCAGCTGGTTCATCATCGCCCATGGCGTCTGCCCGAGCAGGTTGCCCATCTGCTGGCGGAATTGCTGCTGCTGGTCCAGGAAGACCTGCATGCTGCGCTCCAGGTAGTTGCCCATGAAGCCTTGCAGCGAGTCGCCGTAGAACCGGATGATCTGGCTCAACAGCTGGGTGGAGAGCATTGGCTCGCCGTCCTGCTCCTGGTCGGCGATGATCTGCAGCAGAACGGCGCGGCTGAGGTCTTCGCCGCTCTTGGCGTCACGGACCTCGAACTCTTCGCCGTCGATGATCAGCTGGCGTACGTCTTCAATCGTGATGTAACTGGAAATCTCGGTGTCGTAGAGACGGCGATTGGGATACTTCTTGATGATGCGAAGTCCGGCCATGGAACGTTCACTCACAACGATAGTGCGCGCAGGATGGCGCACCGCAGCAGCGGTTGCAACAGTCAAAACGCCTTATTTGCTTAAGCGGACACATAAAAAATGTTGCGCAGCATGGATTTCTGAGCAAATCCATGCTGCAGCGCAAAGTCGCAGCAAAGTCACCAGCCCATGTGATGGCCGCCGTTGATGTCCAGATTCGATCCGGTGATCCAGGCGGCCTCGTCCGCAACCAGGAACGCGACGGCATAGGCGATCTCTTCCGGACGCCCCAGGCGGCCGGTCGGGATGTCGGCCACGATCTTGGCGCGTACCTCGTCCGGGACGGCCATGACCATGTCGGTGGCCACATATCCGGGCGAGACCGTGTTGACGGTGACTCCGAAGGCGGCGTTCTCGCGCGCGAGCGAGATGGTGAAGCCGTGCATGCCCGCCTTGGCCGCGGCGTAGTTCGCCTGCCCGTACTGGCCCTTGAGCCCGTTGATGGAGCTGATCTGGATCACCCGCCCCCAGCTGCGCTTGCGCATGCCCTCGATCACCGGCCGGGTCACGTTGAACACCGAATTGAGATTGGTGTTGATGACGTCGTGCCATTGTTCGGCGGTCATGCGGTGGAAGGTGGTATCGCGGGTGATGCCGGCATTGTTGACCAGGATTTCGATCGGCCCCAGCGTGGCTTCGACCTCCTCGACCAAGCTGCGCGCATGCTCGGAAGAGGCCACATCGCCGCGGAACAACGCGACCTCGTAGCCCTGCGCCTGCATGCGCTGTTGCCAGTCCTGCGCCTTGTGCTGATCGCGGAAATTGCTGGCGACCCGATGGCCCTGGTCGGCCAGCCGCTTGCAGATGGCGGTGCCGATGCCGCCGGTGCCGCCGGTGACCAATGCGACGCGAGATGTCATGACGACTCCAATAACGGGTGAGACGGAGGGCGATCAGGGCAGGGCGCAGACAACTCGCCCCGCTGTCGGTGCTGGGGCGCAATTCTAGTCACGCAGCGGCAGCGATGTGCGCATGCGCAGGTCCAGCGTAGGCGTTGCAGGCAGCCGTTCCGGCAGGAAATGCTGCACTGCATGCTGCAGCAGGGCATCCACGCCCGCATGCCGCGGCAGTGCGGCGGGCAGCTGACCCAATGCTTGCCAGGCCGCGCGCAAGGCGGGCAGCGGGTCGTCATCGTCCAGCGCTGGCGCGGCGTGCGACTTGGACAGCTTGCGGCCGTCGCCATCCAGGATCAGCGGCAGGTGCAGGTAGCGCGGCTGCGGCAGGCCCAGCGCGCGTTGCAGCAGTACCTGGCGCGGGGTGGAGTCCAGCAGGTCCGCGCCGCGGACCACATCTGTGATCGCCTGGGCCGCATCGTCCACGACCACCGCCAGCTGGTAGGCCCAGTAGCCATCGGCGCGGCGCAGCACCACATCGCCCACCTCCGCATGGACATCCTGCACCACGCGCCCCTGCAATGCGTCCTCGAAGGCGACCGGCGGCTGCGGCGGTACCCGCAGGCGCACCGCGCGGCGTTCGCCCAGCGCCGCGACGCAGGCGTGGTGAATACCGCCCATGCCGACCAGATCGGCGCGGCTGCAACTGCATTCGAACGCCAATCCCGCATCGAGCAGCCTTGCGAGCGCGGCGGCATAGTGCGCGTCGCGCTCCGACTGCCGGATCACCGGCAGGTCCGATATCAGGCCGAAGGCGGCCAGGGTGCGCAGCTGGCGCTCGGATGCACCGGCTTGCGCGCGCGGTGGGTCGATATCTTCGATACGTACGCACCACCGGCCACCGGCGTGGCGGGCAAGCAGCCAGCTACCGAAGGCGGCCATGAGGGAGCCGAAGTGCAGGGGGCCGGTCGGGGAGGGCGCGAAGCGGCCGAGATAGGGGGACGGGGGCATGGGCAGCTGAATCGTCGGTCAGGTGCGCGCTTGATTTCAAGCCGCGATGTCCGCAGATCGCCAGCAGTTCATCCTTAGCATCAGTGGAGCCCGCGCGCCATGTTCAACCGCATCTTCCTGTTCCTGCTGACCAACCTGGCGGTGTTGATACTCGCCGGTATCGTCATGTCGGTACTGGGCGTCAATTCCGCCCAGATGGGCGGGCTGCTGGTCATGGCCGCCATCTTCGGCTTCGGTGGCTCGTTCATTTCGTTGCTGATGTCCAAGTTCCTGGCCAAGCGCAGCACCGGTGCGCAGGTGATCACCGAGCCGCGCACGCCCACCGAGCGCTGGTTGCTGCAGACCGTGCGTCGGCAGGCCGAGGCTGCCGGTATCGGCATGCCGGAGGTGGCGGTCTACGAAGGCCCGGAGATCAACGCGTTCGCCACCGGCGCCAACCGCAACAACGCGCTGGTGGCGGTGTCTACCGGCCTGCTGCAGAACATGAGCCAGGATGAGGCCGAGGCCGTGCTGGGGCACGAGATCGCGCACGTGGCCAATGGCGACATGGTGACCATGGCGCTGCTGCAGGGCGTGCTCAACACCTTCGTGATCGTGCTGGCGCGGGTGGTGGGCGGCATCATCGACAGCGCCCTGGCCGGCAATCGCGAGGGCGGGCGTGGCTTTGCGTACTACGCCATCGTGTTCGTGCTGGAAATGGTGTTCGGGCTGTTCGCGACCATGATCGCGATGTGGTTTTCGCGTCGCCGCGAATTCCGTGCCGATGCCGGCGGCGCGCAGCTGGCCGGCCGCAGCAAGATGATCGCCGCGCTGGAGCGCCTGTCGCTCAACCACGGCCAGAGCACCTTGCCCTCGCAGGTGCAGGCCTTCGGCATTTCAGGCGGCGTGGGCGATGGGCTGCGTCGGCTGTTCCTGAGCCATCCGCCGTTGACAGAGCGCATCGCCGCGCTGCGTGCGGCAAACGGCACCGCGATGTAAGCGTCGGGCCGGCCGCAGGCAGATCGAGAACAAGAAACCCGCCTCGGCGGGTTTTTTGTGGCGCCACTTCCCGGTCGGGTACGCTCAGCCGAACTCGTAGTTCATCGCCGGGCCGGTGGGAGCGACGAAATCGCCCTGCACATAGTCCACCCCGGCACTGAAGAAGCTGCTCATCGATTGCGCATCGGCCACGAACTCGGCCACGGTGAGGATGCCGGCCGGCTGGGCGCGCGAGGTGATCTCGCGGATCTTCTCCTGGCTTTCGCGGGCGGAGGCGATCTCGCCGGTGATGCCGCGGTCCAGTTTCAGGAAGGCCGGCTGGAAATGCGCCAGCAGCTGGAACGAGTCCAGTCCCGAACCGAACTGCTCCAGCCCGACCTTGCAGCCCATCGCCGAGACCGCCGCGAGGAACTGCTGGGCGTTGCGCAGGTGGGTGAAGACTTTCGACTCCGGGGTCTGCAGCCACAGCCGTTCGCCCGGAACGCCGTAGACCGCCAGCTGTTCGCGAATGGTGTCGATCATCTGCGGGTCGGAGAACGAGTTCGGCCCGATACGCACCAGCAGGTGGGTCTTGTGGCCCGCACGCTGCCGCTCGCCGAGTTGGCGGATCGCCCGCGCCACGACCCAGCGGTCGATCTCGGTGACCAGGTCGTGCTCTTCGGCGATCGCCATGAACGCGTTCGGCGACATCATTTCGCCATTGCGTTCCAGTCGCAGGAAGGCTTGGTACAGCTCCAGCGGTTCGCCCTGCAGGTTGAGCACCGGCTGGTAATGCAACAGGAAGCCATCGCCGACCAGCGCTTCGCGCAGCTGTTCGACCCAGCGCGCGATACGCTCCTCCTCGGCCCGGTCCGAGGCGGCCGGGTCGTAGATGCTGGCCGCATTGCCGCCGAGTTCGGCAGTGGTACGCACCGCTTCGGTGCCCCGATTGAGCACCTGGCCGATGCTGGCGATCTTCTCGCCGATCTGTACCCCGCCGATGCTCACCGTGACCGTGGCCGAACGTGCGCCGATGCTGAAGACGTGCTGCGCGAACGCGTTGCGCACGGTTTCGGCCAGGGCATGGGTGCGCGCGTAGTTGCCGCTCAGCAACAGCGCGAAGCTGTGTTCGCCGAAGCGCGCGGCCACCACGCTCTCGTCCACCACGCCGGCCACGTGCGCGGCCATGGCCGCGATCAGGGCATCGGCCGAGTCCAGGCCGATTTCGGGCAGGATGCGCGCGTAATGATCCGGTTCGATCAGCAGGAAGCCGGACTGGCCCTCGCTGCGGCCGGCCTGGGCCACCGCCTGTTCCAGCGCCACCATGAAGGTGGGGCGGTTGAGCAGGCCGGTGACCTGGTCGCGCTGGCGCAGGTCTTCCACCTCGCGCGCCAGTTCCGGATCGAATTCCTCGCGACGCCGGAAGACCACCTGGATGCAGGGCTCGCCCTCGTAGGTGGCGGTGGCGAATTCCATCGTGGCCGGGAAGGTGTCGCCTTCCAGCCGGCGTGCATCCACCTTGTATTGCGCCGGCGGCGGCTCGCCCTTGGCCATCGCCTTGAGCAATTGTTTGAAGTCGTCCACGTACTGCGCGGCGATCATGTCCAGCAGCGACACGCCTTCGACGTCCTCGAACGATTCGAAGCCGAACATCTCCAGATACGCCTCGTTGGCGCGGATGTGCATGCCTTCGTGGACGTAGGCGATCGGGTCGCGCGAGGAGGCAATCAAGGCGTCGCAGCGGCGCTCGGTTTCGCGCATCTGCGCCTCGATGCGGCGTAGCCCGCGGCGCGCCTGCAGGTCGGCCCACTCCGAGCGCACCAGCGCCAGCAGATGCTCGGGGCGGTGGCGCAGCACGATGGCGCGGATGCCGTGCGCGGCGGCCTCGACCAAGGCGTTCTCTTCGATCTGTTCGGCCAGCAGGATGATCGGGATGTCCTTGCCGCTGCCGGCGATCTGCTGATGCAGGGCGCTCATCGGGATCTGCTGCGCCTGGCCGTGCAGTGCCAGGTCGATCTGGCCGGACAACATGCTGGCGAGCTCTTCCGGCGTCTGCGGACGCGAAGGCCGCACCGCGATGCCGCCATTGCGGAGCGCTGTCACGATCGCCTCGGCGCCCTCGACGCTGTCGTCGACGATCATCAGGCGGAGGGTGAGATCTTTGCCTTTTTGCATGCGAGGCTCCTGGAGACCGGCTTTAATACACGAACGGAGTCTGGTGCGTCCATGTGTGTGGATGGTGCCGCATGCAGTGTGAGACGTGGCGCAAGGATTGGCGTGTGTCACGTCGGCCGAAGTGCCTGCCACCGGCTCAGTGTCACATCGAAACAAGGCGCCCCATGTAGGCGCCGCGAAAGGCCGCGTGACACGCCTGTCGAGCGCGGCAGTGGGCATGCGATGCGCCCAACTGCAGCGGTGCCCCGGCTTGCCTTGCATCCTTGGCCGTCGCTCCTGCCGTGACCGGCTGCAGCTACGCCACGCTTCCGGCAGCATGGCCGGATGCCCATGCCCATTGAAAGTTGTAGCCACCCAACCAGCCGGTGACATCCAGCACCTCGCCGACGAAGTACAGCCCGGCGACCAGCCGCGATTCCAGCGTGGCGCTCGAGACCTGATGCGTATCGACGCCGCCCAGGGTCACTTCGGCGGTCCGGTAGCCTTCGGTGCCGCTGGCGACCAGCGCAAACCCGCCAAGCAGATCGGCGGCGGCCTGCAGTTGCGGCGGATCCAGCTGACGCACCGGCTTGTCCGGCAGCCACACCTCGCACAGGCGTTGCGCAAACCTGCGTGGCAGGGCATCGGCGAGCACGTTGCGCAGCTCGGTGGCGCCGCGCAGTTGCTTCTGCTCGCGCAGCCAGGCCGCCGCATCGTGGCCAGGCAACAGATCCAGGCGCAAATCGTCGCCCGGTTGCCAGTACGAGGAAATCTGCAGGATCGCCGGGCCACTCACGCCGCGATGGGTCAGCAGCATGAAGTTGCGGAAGCTGACCCCGTTGCAGCGCGCCTCCACCGGCAGCGCGAGCCCGGACAGGTCCTGCAGGCGTTGCTGGTGCTTGCCGCTGAGGGTGAGCGGTACCAGCCCGGCCCGCGTGGGCAGTACGGCGTGGCCGAACTGCTGGGCGAGCGCGTAGCCGAAGCCGCTGGCGCCCATGCTGGGAATGGACAGCCCGCCGGTGGCGACGATCAGCGATTGCGTCTGGATACGCCCGGCGCTGGTCTGCACGCTGAATCCATCGCTGTCGCGCTGGACCGACTGCAGCTCGCAGTGGGTGCGGATCTGCACCCCGGCCGCCTCGCACTCGTCCAGCAGCAGGCGCACGATCTGCTTGGAAGAGACGTCGCAGAACAGCTGGCCCAGTTCCTTCTCGTGATATGCGATGCCATGGCGTTCGACCATGTCCACGAAATCGGCCGGGCTGTAGCGCGCCAGGGCCGACTTGCAGAAGTGGGGATTGGCCGAAACGAAGTTGCCTGGCGCAGTCCCGGTATTGGTGAAGTTGCAGCGCCCGCCGCCGGACATCAGGATCTTCTTGCCGACCTTGTTGGCATGGTCGACCACCAGGACCTGGCGGCCGCGACGGCCGGCGGTGAAGGCGGCCATCAGGCCGGCAGCACCGGCACCGATGACCAGAACGTCGCAGCGCATGTTCATTCGGCAGGTGCTTGCCGCACCGTCGGTGTCAGGGTGACGCTGCCGTGGTCGGCCAGCATCTGCACTTCGCCGTCCTGGATGATCACGTCAAAGCGCATGCCGCGCTGGATCAAGGCGCCCAGCGCCTCGGTCGCCTGGGGATCCAGTTCGATCACGCGCAGGTTGCGGTGCCGCCCCATGGCGCTGGCGTGCTTCTTCCACCAGGTTTCGGTGGCCTGGCCGCCGTAGCCGATCACCACCACCTCGCGCGCACGATTGCAGGCCTTGCGGACCCGGCTCTCGTCCGGTTGGCCAAGATCGATCCACAGGTCCGGGTCGCCGGTGTAGTCGCGTCGCCACAGATCGGGCTCGTCGTCGTTGCTGAGGCCGCGACCGAACTCCAGGCGGTCGTCGGCGAACAGTGCGAAGGCCAGTAGCCGCACCATCAGGCGTTCGTCGGTCTCGGAAGGGTGCTGGGCCAGGGTCAACGAATGGTTGGCGTAGTAGCCACGATCCATGTCGCTGATCTGGAGTTCCGCTCTGCGGACGGTGGCGGTGAGGGCCATCAGGATGCCGATTACAAAGGGCGCCCATGATACGCACCTGTTCCAGTGGGCGTATGCGAGGGTGTTGGTTCCGCACCGGCACCTCAGGTCGGCGATGCTGCAGTGCGACGAAGGCTGGTCTGAGGTCCACCGCAGGAAGGAGCAGGGCGGTGTCCAGGCGCCGTTGCGATCGACCCGCCGATCGCCTCGAATCCGTGCGCCCGTTGGCAGTAAATGCCTATTCAGTCATCTTCCCGGCGAGGGGAGGCGCCCGACACGGTGTCGGATCCGGCCCGACTGCAAAAGAATTGTTTCGGGGTGTCGCTTTTTGCCGAAAACACGAGTACTGTGCACGCACTGTGTTTGCAAGGGTCACCGTGAATCGTGGCCTGGTGCAGCCGGATCGTTACAGATCTCGCTTCATCGTTCCGCTTTACCAACGCCTGCAACTCAGTCTCAGCTCCGGCTTTTCGGACGCTGCGATTTATCCATCTATAGTTCAGGAGTTTGTAAATGTCAGATCGTCAGAGCGGTACCGTGAAGTGGTTCAACGATGCCAAGGGCTTCGGCTTCATCACCCCGGAAAGCGGCCCGGACCTGTTCGTGCACTTCCGCGCCATCCAGGGCACCGGCTTCAAGTCGCTGCAGGAAGGCCAGAAGGTCACCTTCGTCGCCGTGCAGGGCCAGAAGGGCATGCAGGCTGACCAGGTGCAGGCGGTCTAATCCGTCTGCAACCGCAAGGTTGCCAAGAACGCCGGTCGCGCAAGCGCCCGGCGTTTTTTATTGCCGGTGCTGCCGTCGATTCCCCGCGACGACGGGCGGCCCGGATGCCTGATCGCCAGGCTCGATCGCGGTGGACACCGCGTTCTGCCCGGCGGTTGCACCCTCTCGACATCGTGGCGTGGGCCTCGGCTGCTTGCGCACCACCCGCATCCGATACCGGCCGCTGCTGGCAGCGTTCGTGGCCTGCATGGAGCATCGCATTTCCCTGGCAATGCGCTGGACGCGCCATCGTGTGCGCGGCGGCGACGCCGTGTTGGTTAGGATGGCGCTTTCCGCGCACGGCCCCCAGCGATGATCACTGTCCACCATCTCAATAACTCCCGTTCGCAGCGCGTGCTGTGGCTGCTCGAAGAGCTGGCCTTGCCGTACCAGATCGTCCGCCATGAGCGCGATCCCAAGACCATGCTCGCGCCCGCGGCGCTGCGCGCCATCCACCCGCTGGGCAAGTCGCCGGTGATCGTGGACGGCGAGCTGACCATCGCCGAATCGGGGGCGATCCTGGACTATCTGAGCGAGCGCTACGACACCGAATGCGCGCTGTCGCCGGCGGCGCGGCCGATCGACTCGCCCGAGCGCCAGAAGTTCCGCTACTGGATGCACTACGCCGAAGGCTCGGCCATGCCGCCGCTGCTGATGACGCTGGTGTTCGGCCGCATCCGCAGCGCGCCGATGCCGTTCTTTGCCAAGCCGATCGCGCGCGCGATCGTGGACAAGGCGATGTCCGGCTTCGTCGGTCCGCAGGTCAAGCTGCACCTGGACTGGATGGAACAGTCGTTGCAGACGCAGCAATGGTTCGCCGGCGATCGCTTCACCGCCGCCGACATCCAGATGAGCTTCCCGGTGCAGGCGGCCGCCGCACGTGGTGGTGGACTGGAACGCTACCCGAAGCTGCGCGCCTTCCTGAAGCGGATCGAGGCGCGCCCGGCCTACCAGGCGGCATTGAAGAAAGGTGGCCCCTACGAGCTGATGGGCGGCAAATCCGCCGAGTGACGGGGCAGCGCAAGCGCCGGTATCCGGTCGTGGGCCGCGTACGTGTGCGCCAGCACTGCTGCCGGCTGCTGCTGCGGGCCTGTGCAGCAGCCGGTGGCGACGGTGCACAAGGCGGCACCGTAAGAGCAGTCGCGGGTATCGGCGCTCAAGGTGCCTTGCAGGTGCGCAGGAAGTCCAGCGTGTCGCGCAGCACTGCGGAGCGCTGCGGCGGCTTGCGCAACGCCAGCACGATGCCCATGTGGCCCATGCCGGGATAGATCTTCAGCTCGGCGCTGCCGCCTTTCTGCCGTAGCGTCTTCTGCAGCGAGCTGCTGTTTTCCAGCTCCACCACGCGGTCGGCATCGCCATGCAGCAATAGCATCGGCGGTTCGTCGCCGCCGACATGCGCCACCGGCTGGGATTGCCGTTGAGCCGCTGGGGCGTCGCCGAAGATCTCGACCAACTCGGGATCGGTCATCGGCAGGAAGTCGTAAGGTCCTGCCAATCCCACCACGCCGCACAGTTGCCGGGGGGCGAGGTTCTGGGCATGCAGCCAGCGCGCGTCGGTCCCCAGCAGGGCGGCCAGGTGCGCGCCGGCCGAGTGGCCCATCACCGCCACCCGCGTTGGATCGCCGCCGTAGGCCCGAGCATGCCGATAACCCCAGGCCGTCGCGCCGGCGGCATCGGCCATGAAGCCGTGCAGGTCGACCTGGGGATACTTGCGGTAGTCGGCGACCAGCGTCACCACCCCCTGGCGCGCCAGGGCGCGTCCCACCCACCGATAGTTGGCGCGCGAGCCGCGCTTCCAGGTGCCGCCGTAGAAGAACACCACCACCGGCGCATCGACGGCACCCTGCGGCTGATAGACATCCAGCGCCAGGCCATGGGCGGCATCGAAGACCTGGTTGGGGTGTTCGATGATGCCTGCGCGGCTGGAGGCGGCGTTGATGCCGCCGAAGAACAGGCTGCTGCAGGCGGTCAGGCTCAGCGAGCCAAGCAGCACGATGGCGGGACGGATCCAACGAAGGGCGCGGGAGGACATGGGCGATGTGGTCTGCAAAGCGGGAGGGCGAGCGGTTGGCGACAGTCGGCGGATCGTGCGGGAACGGGCGTGAGGAGACCAAGGCATGTCCAGGTCCGCAGCGACCGAGCGAGGTCGTCCATTAGCAGCGATCGCTTGTCGCCGGCATGTGCAGGACGAGCCCGTCATGGTGCGCTGCGCGTGCCGGTCGCCTTCCAATGTCTCATTCACCCGCGTTGGCCTAGGCTTGTCCACATGACGCAACTGCATTTCGACAATCGCCTGCGCCGGGAACTGCCCGGCGACCCGGAGGAGG
This sequence comes from Xanthomonas melonis, assembly GCF_020783655.1. GTDB lineage: Bacteria > Pseudomonadota > Gammaproteobacteria > Xanthomonadales > Xanthomonadaceae > Xanthomonas > Xanthomonas melonis. The sequence continues at coordinate 98,493 of NZ_JAJGQH010000001.1, forward strand.
GGCCACGCCGGCGCGAGGTGGCCGCTGCCTGGTCGTCGGTGCTGCCGACGCCGGTCGCCGCCCCGCGCCTGATCGCGCACTCCACCGACATGGCCCGGGCCCTCGGGCTGGATGCGGCACAGATCGGCAGCGCGCAGTTTGCCGAGGTGTTCGGCGGCAATGCGCTGATGCCGGGCATGCAGCCGTGGGCGAGCAATTACGGGGGACACCAATTCGGACACTGGGCCGGGCAGCTGGGCGATGGCCGGGCGATTTCGCTGGGCGAGGCGATCGGCGTGGATGGCGGACGCTACGAATTGCAGCTCAAGGGCGCCGGCCCGACCCCGTATTCGCGCGGCGCCGATGGTCGTGCCGTGCTGCGCTCGTCGATCCGCGAATTCCTCTGCAGCGAAGCGATGCATCACCTGGGCGTACCGACCACGCGCGCGCTCAGCCTCGTGGTCAGCGGCGAAACGGTGGTGCGCGACATGTTCTACGACGGGCGGCCGCAGCACGAGCCGGGCGCGGTGGTCTGCCGGGTGGCGCCGTCGTTCGTGCGTTTCGGCAATTTCGAGCTGCCCAGTGCGCGTGGCGATATCGCCTTGCTGCGGCAGTGGGTGGAATTCACCATCGCGCGCGACTATCCCGAGCTGTCCGGCAGAGCGGAGCCGTTGTACGCGCAGTGGTTTGCGCAGGTGTGCGAGCGCACCGCCGTCATGGTGGCGCACTGGATGCGCGTCGGCTTTGTGCATGGGGTGATGAATACCGACAACATGTCGATCCTGGGTCTGACCATCGACTACGGCCCTTATGGCTGGGTCGACGACTACGACCCGGACTGGACGCCCAACACCACCGATGCGCAGGGGCGCCGTTATCGCTTCGGGACGCAACCGCAAGTGGCTTACTGGAATCTGGGGCGGCTTGCGCAGGCGCTGGCGCCGTTGTTCGCCGATGCGACGCCGTTGCAGCAGGGGCTGGACCGGTTTCGCGATACCTATCTGGACTGCGACCGCCGCGATACCGCCGCCAAGTTGGGGCTGGCCGAATGTCGGGACGAGGACCTTGCGCTGATCGACGCGCTACGCGCGCTGATGCGCGAATCCGAGATGGATATGACGTTGACCTTCCGCGGCTTGATCGACCTGTCGCCCGAGCATCCCGACCCCGCGCAGCTGCGCGATGCGTTCTACGACGAAGACAAGCGCCTGGCCGATGCGCCGCAATTGCAGCAATGGCTGCAGCGTTATGCCGCGCGCCTGCGCCAGGACACGCTGTCGCCGGAAGAGCGCCGGGAGCGCATGCGCCAGGCCAACCCGCGTTATGTGCTGCGGAACTACCTGGCACAGCAGGCCATCGAGCGAGCCGAGCAGGGCGACCCGTCCGGCGTGCAGGAGTTGCTGGAGGTCATGCGCCGGCCTTATGACGCGCAACCCGGCCGTGAGGCGTTCGCTGTGCGCCGCCCGGACTGGGCACGCGATCGCGCCGGGTGTTCGATGCTGTCCTGCAGTTCCTGACGCGCTCAGATGCCGCGACGCCGCGAAGTCGGCGCCGAGGCCGTGCGCAGCCTAGAATAGGCCATCCCCACACGGCCACGATGCCACGACCGCCATGACCGACTGCAGCCGCTGCGCCGGCACCCAGCCCTCCGGACCCAACCATTGGGCCGGCCGGATCCGAGACATCGTCGACTTTCCCAAGCCGGGCATCGTCTTCAAGGACATCACCCCGCTGTTGTCGGACGGGCCGGATTTCGCTTCGGCGCTGGACGAGATGGCGCAGCCCTGGCGTACCACGCCGCTGGACGGGGTACTGGGCATCGAGGCGCGCGGTTTCATTCTTGGCGCGGCCCTGGCGCGTGAACTGCGCACCGGCTTCGTGCCGGTACGCAAGCCAGGCAAGTTGCCTGGACGGACCTTGATCCAGGAATACGCGCTGGAATACGGCACCGACCGCATCGAGATGCACGAGGACGCACTGCCGCGCGGCGCGCGCGTGTTGATCGTCGACGACGTGCTGGCCACCGGCGGCACGCTGCGTGCCGCGCTGGGCCTGGCTGCGCAGCTGGAGCTGGAGGTCGTGGGCGCGGCGGTACTGGTGGAACTGAAGGTGCTGCAAGGCCGCGAGAAGTGGGCCAACGACGTGCCGTTGCTGGCGACGTTGTGCTACTGAGCCAGCAGCCTGCCGGCCACGGCGCCGTTCAGAGCTTGCTGACCCGAAACCGCCGGCCCTTGATCTTGCCTGCGTGCAAGTGCGCCAGCGCCTTAGCGACCTGGGCGCGCGCGATGGCGACGTAGGAGCGGGTAGGGTAGATGGCGATCTTGCCGATCGCTGCGCCCGACAGCCCGGCTTCGCCGGTGAGCGCGCCCAGGATGTCGCCGGCACGCAGTTTGTCGGTCTTTCCGCCGTCGATGCGCAAGGTGGTCATCGACGCCTGCGGCAACTGCGCCGGGCGTGCAGTGGCCAAAGGGGCGCGCGACCATTTCAGCGGCTGGCCTTGTTCGGCTTCCAGCGCCTGCGCACGCGCGGTTTCGCGTGGGGCGACCAGGCTCAGCGCCAGTCCATGCTTGCCGGCGCGCGCGGTGCGGCCGATGCGGTGGCGGTAGGTCTCGGTATCGGTCGGCAGCTCGTAATTGACTACCGCCGACAGGTCTTCCACGTCCAGTCCGCGCGCGGCCACGTCGCTGGCGACCAGCACGTTGCAGCTGCGGTTGACGAAGCGCACCAGCACTTCGTCGCGGTCGCGCTGCTCCATGTCGCCGTGCAGGGCCAGCGCGGAAAAGCCGAATTCCTGCAGCGAGCCGGCCACCTCGTCCACTTCCTTGCGGGTATTGCAGAACACCACGCTGGATTCGGGGTTGAAGCGCAGCAGCAGGCCGGCCACGGCCTTCTGGCGATAGCCGGGGTCCACCTCGAAGAACTGCTGGTCGATCTCCGGTGCGCTGTCGGCGCCTTCCACGGTGATCTCCACCGGTTCCTTCAGCAGTTCGCGCGCCAATACGCGAATCGCATCGGGAAAGGTGGCCGAGAACAACAGGCTCTGGCGGTGCTTGTCGCAGCGGCTGGCGATCTCGCGGATGGGTTCTTCGAAGCCCATGTCGAGCATGCGGTCGGCCTCGTCCAGCACCAGGGTGCGCACGCCGCCCAGATGCAGGGCGCGCTTGCGGGCCAGCTCCTGGATGCGGCCCGGCGTGCCCACGACGACCTGGGGGTCATGCGCTTCCAGCGAGGCCAGCTGCGGGCCCAGTGGCATGCCGCCGGTGAGCACCACCAGTTTCATGTTGGGGATGCCGGTCGCGAGCTTGCGCAATTGCTTGCCGACCTGATCGGCCAGTTCGCGCGTCGGGCACAGCACCAGCGCCTGCGCGCGGGTCAGCGCAGGATCCAGTTTCTGCAGCAGCCCCAATCCGAAGGCCGCGGTCTTGCCGCTGCCGGTCGGCGCCTGGGCGATGACGTCCAGCCCCTGCAGGATGGGCGGCAGGCTCTGCGCCTGGATGGGCGTGAGGACGGTGTAACCCAGGGCGTCGATGCCGGGGGCCAGTGCCGGCGACAGCGGCAGCGCGGAGAATTCGTTCATGGCGTAGTTTAGCCCGGGATTCGGGATTCGGGATTCGCAACTACAACGGCGCTCGCTCTGACCAATCCCGAATCCCCAATCCCCAATCCCGTACAATCGGCAGATGCCTTTAATCACACTGCAAAGCGTCGACTACAGCGTCGGCGGCCCGTTGTTGCTGGAAAAAACCGATCTCACGATCGAGCCGGGCGAGCGTATCGCTCTGATCGGCCGTAACGGCGCCGGCAAATCGACCTTGATGAAACTGATCGCCGGCGAGCTCAGGCCCGACGACGGCGAGGTGCGCGTGCAGCAGGGTGTACGCATCGCGCGGCTGGAGCAGGAGGTGCCGCAGGGCACCGGCGGCAGCGTGTTCGATGTGGTGGCCGATGGCCTGGGCGAGCTCGGTCACTGGCTGGCGGAGTTCCATCAGCTCAGCCATGCCGAGGTGTTCGACGCCGAGGCGTTCGGCAAGGTGCAGGCCAAGATCGATGCGGCCGACGGCTGGGCGCTGGATCAGCGTGTCAGCGAGACGCTGACCAAGCTGGAGCTCGACGGCGACGCGGAGTTCGCGCGGCTGTCCGGGGGCATGAAGCGGCGCGTGCTGCTGGCGCGTTCGCTGGTGTCTTCGCCGGACGTGTTGCTGTTGGACGAGCCCACCAACCATCTGGACATCGAGGCCATCGACTGGCTGGAAACCTTCCTGAAGGGTTGGAGCGGCAGCGTGCTGTTCGTCACCCACGACCGCCGCTTTCTGCGTGCGCTGGCCACGCGCATCGTCGAGATCGATCGCGGTCAGGTCACCAGCTGGCCCGGCGACTGGGCCAATTACGAGCGCCGCCGCGAGGAGCGGCTCAACGCGCAGGCGCAGGAGAATGCGCGCTTCGACAAGCTGCTGGCACAGGAAGAGGTGTGGATCCGGCAGGGCATCAAGGCGCGGCGCACCCGCGACGAAGGCCGCGTGCGGCGCCTGGAGGCGATGCGCAACGAGCGCGTGCAGCGGCGCGAGCTCACCGGCAATGTGCGCATGGAAGTCTCGCAGGGCGAGTCCTCCGGCAAGAAGGTGATCGAAGCCAAGGCGGTTGGTTTCGCATTTGGCGCGCGCACGATGGTCAAGGACTTTTCCACCATCATCCAGCGCGGCGACCGCATCGGCCTGATCGGCCCCAACGGCAGTGGCAAGACCACCCTGCTCAAGCTGCTGCTGGGCGATCTGCAGCCGCAACAGGGCGAGATCCGCATCGGCACCAATCTGCAGATCGCCTACTTCGATCAGTACCGCTCGACCCTGCGCGAGGACTGGAGCGCGATCGAGAACGTGGCCGAAGGTCGCGATTTTCTGGAGATCAACGGCAAGCGCAAGCATGTGCATGCCTATCTGCAGGATTTCCTGTTCACGCCCGAGCGCGCACGCGCGCCGATCACGCGGCTGTCCGGCGGCGAGCGCAATCGCCTGCTGCTGGCGCGCCTGTTCGCGCAGCCGTCCAACCTGCTGGTGATGGACGAACCGACCAACGATCTGGACGTGGAAACGCTGGAGCTGCTGGAAGAACTGCTGGGTGAATACAGCGGTACCTTGCTGCTGGTCAGCCACGACCGCGACTTCCTCGACAACGTGGTGACCTCCACGCTGGTGATGGAGGGCGATGGCCTGATTGGCGATTACGTCGGTGGCTACAGCGATTCCCTGCGCCAGCGGCGCAGCCCGGCGACCAGCGCGATGGCGGTGGCCAAGGCTTCGGCCACTGCCGCGGCCACCACGCCCGTGGCCGCTGCGGCGCCGGTCGACACTGCGGCCAAGCGCAAACTCAGTTACAAGGATGCGCGTGAGCTCGAGCAGTTGCCGGCGTTGATCGAGAGCTTGGAACAGCAGGTGGCGGCGCTGACCGAGGCGATGAACGACCCAGGCTTCTACCAGCGCGATACAGGGGCCATGGCCGCACATACCGCCGCATTGAGCGACGCGCAAGCACAGCTGGATGCGGCCTACGCGCGCTGGGGCGAGCTGGATAGCTGATGGATTGATTGGCAAGCCGGTGTGCAGATGCACCGGCCCGCATGCCAATGACGCCTGAGTGGCGTGCATCGCGCGCGCCGGATCGCTTACGCGCAGGCGCTGGCTGGCGCCACGAAGGCCGCAAATGTCTGCCCGCGCGTCGCCCAGGTGGTGGCGGCTTCGTCCAGGATGTCGAGCAAGCTGTCGCGGTCGCCCGGTGCGGACTGTGCCAGCGCATCGGCCCCATCGATCAACAGCGCATACCCGCGCGGCGCGGGCAGCCAGGACAGGTCGCGCAGACCGTCGCTGAGCGCGTCCCAGTTGCGGCCGAATCCCGCAGGAAAGTCCAGTTGGGTGGCCAGGCGCATCAGCAGCATGCGCTTGTCGCTGCAACCGGCCAGATCCACGCGCAGGATGCGCAGGCCGGCATCGCGTGACAATGCCGCCATGGTATCCAGATCGCCGGTCTCGGCCTGGTACACGCCCGATTGCTGCGGGTCGGACAGATCCAGCGCGAAATCGCCCGCGCTCATGGCGCCTGCTCCGGTCTCGGGCCCTGGAAGGGCTTGAAGCTCTGGTAATGATCGTCGCTGTAGTACCACGTCTGTGGCGGGGCGCCGCCGGTGACGATGCGGCGTGCACCGCGGTCGGCGCTGCCGGGCGTGTCCACGGTGTACTCGCGGTAATAGCCGCGCGGGCGTTCGGGCAGGCGATGTTCGCGATTGCCGAACACGCTGCCATCCTGCGGGTAAGGGAACGGCCCGCCGCGCTGGATCAGGACGATGGTGGCCATCGCCTCGATCGGCAGGAAGTCGGGCAGCGTGGGGACCTGGCGCGAGGGAACGGGAGCGGCGGCGGGAGCGCTGAGTTGCGGGGCGAACTGCGGCTTGGGCGTCTGCAACGCACGCATGCCCCACAGGCCGGCGACGAGCACGGCGATGGCGACGATCAGTAAAGCGGGCTTGCGCATGCAGGCGATCCGTGGACGAAGAGGTGGCAGCAGCATGAGTATGCCGATGCGCGACTGTGTCGTTTTTGAATGCTCGGCCAGGTCGGTGTGGTTCACACGCAGGTAACCGGGGCATGGTGCAAGGTGCGTGGCAGAAGACGGCCGCATGCGGTGGGACGAAGTTTCCCTTCCGACACCCTTGGTAAGCGTTGCTGCCGTCCTTACCATCTACCCCGCAACGCCCGGTCTTCGCCGGGCGGCAAGTCCAGGAGACACGCATGGCTTACACCCTTCCGCAGCTGCCCTACGCTTACGACGCGCTGGAACCCAACATCGATGCGCAGACGATGGAAATCCATCACACCAAGCATCACCAGACCTACATCAACAACGTCAATGCCGCGCTGGAAGGGACCGAGTACGCGGATCTGCCGATCGATGAGTTGGTGTCCAAGCTGAAGAGCCTGCCGGAAAACCTGCAGGGCCCGGTGCGCAACAACGGTGGCGGCCACGCCAACCATTCGCTGTTCTGGACCGTGCTGTCGCCCAACGGTGGCGGCGAGCCCAAGGGCGAGGTCGCCAAGGCGATCGACAAGGATCTCGGTGGGTTCGAGAAGTTCAAGGAAGCCTTCACCAAGGCCGCCGTCAGCCGCTTTGGCTCGGGTTGGGCGTGGTTGAGCGTGACCCCGGACAAGAAGCTGGTGGTGGAAAGCACCGCCAACCAGGACAGCCCGCTGTTCGAGGGCAACACCCCGATCCTGGGCCTGGACGTGTGGGAACACGCGTATTACCTGAAGTATCAGAACCGTCGCCCGGAATACATCGGCGCGTTCTACAACGCGGTCAACTGGGACGAAGTCGAGCGCCGCTATCACGCTGCCATCGCGTGAATCGTGCGGTGACGCGGTAATGCCGGAAGGCCGGGAGAGATCCCGGCCTTCTGCTTGATGGTGGTCAGGTTTCTGTCCAGGCGCGCCCTGTGCAGCAGATTCCTGGTGATACTCCATCGTGGGCCAGCACGCTACTGTGGAGTGTTGCCGCAGACTCAGTCGATGCCAGGGCAGGGCGCTGCGCCAGTCCTGGCATGATGGATATCCATGATTCGGAGTCGCGCACCTGCAGGCGGGAGGCTTGGCCGATGGTGCCTGGTCGCGCAAGCATGCTGTTGCAGGTACGTCGCCGCAGGTCTAGCCAACGCAAAAGGCCGGAGCGATTCCGGCCTTTTGTATGCCTGTTCCTGTCGCAGCGACACGCGCCGCGGACCTTGCCGTCGGTCGTAGGAATCAGAATTTGGCGTCGAATTCGCGCGCGTAGCCGGTGTTGACGATGACCTTTTGCAACGCGTCGCTGATCTTGATGTTACCAGCCACGATCTGCTGGGTTTCGGGCCCCAGGTTGTCCATGCGCGGCGAGGTGGCGCCCTTGTAATCACACACCCGGCCGCCGGCTTCGCGTACCAGCAGCACGCCGGCAGCGATATCCCATGCTTTGACGCCGGCTTCGAAGTAGGCATCGGCGCGGCCGCAGGCCACGTAGGCCAGGTCCAGTGCCGCCGAGCCGGTGCGGCGCACGTCCTCGGCCTGCACCAGCAGCGCGTCCACGCACTTGAGCTGGGCGCTGGCGCGCGCGCGTTCGCGCGGCGGGAAGCCGGTGTGGATCATCGCACCTTCCAGATCCTTGCGTTCGGCGATGCGGATGCGGCGGTCGTTGAGTACCGCACCGGCACCGCGGCTGGCGGTGAACAGTTCGTTGCGCAGCGGGTCGAAGATCACCGCGTCGGTGGGCTCGCCGTTTTCCACCAGCGCGATCGAAACGCAATAGTGCGGGAAGCCACGCAGATAGTTGCTGGTGCCGTCGAGCGGATCGATGACCCAGGTATAACGGCCGCTCTTGCCACCCTGCACGCCGCCTTCTTCGCCGAACACCGCGTACTCCGGGTAGCCGCGCTTGAGTTCCTTGACGATGACCTTCTCGGCATCGGCATCGACTTCGCTGGCGTAATCCATCCGCCCTTTCTGCACTACGTTGAGTGCATCGAGTTTGTTGATGCCGCGCAACAGCACATTGCCGGCGAGGCGGGCGGCTTTGACCATGACGGTGACGGCGGGTTTCTGCATGGTGAAAGCTCCCGTGAAGGCAGAAGTGGGCAATGACGAAGGTAAAAGAGCGGTCCGGCGCGAAATCCGGCCGCGCAGTTTACCATCTACGGCCGTATCGCTCCCCGATCTCCGTTCATGTCCGTCACTCAGCGCATCCGTTTCGTCCTTGTCGGCACCCAGCATCCAGGCAACATCGGCGCCGCCGCGCGTGCGATGAAGACCATGGGCGTCTCGCGTCTGGTGCTGGTGGCCCCGGAGCGCGCACTCGACGACGACGCCTACCGGCGCTCGGCTGGCGCCGAGGATGTGCTGGGCGATGCGCCAGTGTTCGACACGCTGGCCGAGGCGGTCGCCGATTGCACGCTGGTGATCGGCTGCACGGCGCGTGCGCGCCGGGTGGCCTTGGAGGAACTGCTGCCGGACCAGGGTGCGCAGCGTGCGCTGGCCAAGGCCGGCGAGCCGGCCGAGGTGGCGTTCGTGTTCGGCCGCGAACGTACCGGCCTGACCAACGACGAGTTGCAGCTCTGCCACGCGGCGGTGCACATCCCCTCCGACCCGCAGTTCAGTTCGCTCAATCTGGCCGCGGCGGTACAGGTGCTGGCCTACGAGGTGCGGCTGGCGCAGCTGGCGGCAGGGGAGGCCGAACCAGCTCCGGCAGCGGGCACCGGTTTGCGCGACGGCCCGGCCAGCCACGCGCAGCTGGAGGGCATGTTCGGTCAGCTCGGCGAGACGCTGGAGGAGATCGATTTCCACAAGGGGCGTGCCCCGGACTCGGCGATGCGCAAGCTGCGGCGGCTGCTGCTGCGCGCGGAGATGACCGAGCAGGAAGTGCGCCTGATTCGCGGCATCCTGTCCGATGCGCAACGCATGGCGATGCTGGCCAAGCGCGCCGGAAGCTGACGTCTGTCACATCTTGCGAGATTCGGCTAGGCTGTCTGCAGCTCTAGGGGAGTGTCCGTTTTGCGCGGTCTACGATGGTGTCTGATTGCCTGCTGGCTGATCGCCGGGGCGGGCTTGGCCGCGACGGCTGCGGCAGCGCCGTCCTCGGTCCTGGTGCTGGGGCGGATCAGCGACGATCCGGCCACCCAGTACCATCAGCTCAAGCCGCTGCTCGATTACGTGGTACCGCGCATGCGTGAAGTGGGCGTTCGCCGTGGCGAGATCCTGATGGCGCCCGATGCACGGCAGATGGCCAGCTACCTGCGCCGTGGCCGGGTCGACTGGGTCAGCGAGACCGCCGGCGCGGCGATGCTGCTGGAGCAACGCGGCAGCGCGCATCCGCTACTGATGACCGAGCGTGGTGGTGTGCGCGAGTTCCATTCGGTGTTCTTCGTGCGCCGCGACAGCCCGATCCAATCGCTGGCGCAACTGCGCGGGCATAGCCTGGCGTTGCAGAGCGCCAGTTCCACCAGCGGTTACCTGCTGCCGATGCTGGAGCTGATCCACCACGGCATGGCCTGTGACCTGCTGCTCTCGCCGGACGATGCCCAGGCGCCCGGTTCGGTGGGATACCTGATGGTGGGGTCGAAATTGAACGTCGCGGCGCTGGTGCACGAGCGCCTGGTCGATATGGGCGTCCTCAGCGATCTGGATTGGAACGACGAACGCCATCTGCCGCCGGTGTTCAAACGCGATTTCCGCATCGTGCACCGTACCGCGCCGGTACCGCGCGCAGTGGAGATGGTGCGGACCGGGCTGGATCCAGCGGTGGAGCGCCGGTTGCGTGCGGTGCTGCTGCAGGCCGCCTCCGACCCGAAGGCCGGCCCTGCATTGAAGCGTTTCTTCGGCACCACCGCGTTCCATCCGCTGGATGGCGCCAGCCGTAAACGTCTGGACGAACTGAGTGCCGGCGTGCGGCGCGTGAGGGATCAGGTGGAATGACTCAGGTGCGCTTCGGGCTGCAGGCTCGCTTCCTGTTGGTGATGGCGCTGACCTTGCTGCTGGTCGCTGCGATCCTGGCCTCGCTGCTGCAGCGCCAGAGCGCGATGCAGCGCGAGGTCCGCGGATTGAGCGCGCAGATCCTGCATGAGCTGTTCGATCGTAGCCTGCGTACCCGCGGCGAGACGCTGGCCACCGAGCTGGCCTCGGGCCTGGCCAATCCGCTGTACTACTCCGATCTGGCCGCGGTGGGGGCGCTGGTGCGCAATGCCTCCCGGCAGCAGGTGGTGAGCTATGTGCTGGTGTTCGACAGGCGTGGCCGTCTGGTGCACGACGGTACGCCCAACCTGCACGGCTACGGCCAGCGCATGGACGATCCGCTGGCAGCCAAGGCCATCGCGGCCAGGGCGATGCTGCTGCAGTCTTCGCCGGAGGTGCTGGATGTGACGGTGCCGATCAGGATCGGCGACCAGCGTATCGGCGGCGTGCGGGTAGGCATGTCGCGCGAGCGGGTGCGCAAGATCGAGTCCAGTGCCAACCTGACGCTGGTCGAGAATCTCAACGCGATCGGCAAGCGCGATCTGGGCTGGCTGCTGGTGCTGCTGGCTGCGCTGATCGCGCTCGGCGTGCTGTTGGCCATCTACGTGCAGCGCACGCTGGTGGCACCGATACGCGTGCTGGCCTCTGCTGCGCGGCAGATCGAGCGCGGCGACTATGCCGTGCAGTTGCCGCCTCACCCGCGCAACGACGAGATCGGCGAGCTGATCTCTGCGTTCGGGCGCATGAGCGAGAGCATCGCCCGCCACGACCGCGAGGTGCGCCACATGGCGTACACCGATGCGTTGACCGGGCTGACCAACCGGCTGGGATTTCGCGAGGGACTGGAATACCGGCTCGACACCGCGCGCGGCACCGGCAGCAAGCTGGCCTTGCTGTTCGCCGATATCGACGATTTCAAGCGCGTCAACGACACCCTCGGCCATGAGGCCGGCGACGAGGCCTTGCTGCAATTCGCCAGCCGCATCGGTCGCGCGGTTTCCGCGCTCGGCGGCGAGGACGCGATCCTGGCGCGCTTCGGTGGCGACGAGTTCGTGATCCTGCTGCAGAGCGGCGATGTCGGCCTGCTGGCTGCGCAACTGGCCGACCGGCTGGTACACGAGCTGAGTCGTCCGCTGAATGTGCAGGGCCGCGAAGTGTTCCTGGGGACATCGATCGGCATCACCCTGTTCCCCGACGACGCCAACGATGCCACCGCACTGCTGAAAAATGGCGATATCGCCATGTACCAGGCCAAGGTCGCCGGCAAGAATTGCCACCGTTTCTACAGCCGTGCCGCCGATCACGCGGCGGAGCGGCGCGTGCACATGGAGCACGAACTGCGTGGGGCCTGGGAGCGCGACGAGCTGCGGCTGGTGTATCAGCCGATCTACCGCACCAGCGACCGCGTGCTGGTGGGCGTGGAGGTACTGCTGCGCTGGCAGCATCCGGCGCTGGGGACCATCGCGCCGTCCACCTTCATCGATATCGCCGAGCAGAGCGGGCTGATCGAAGTGATCGGGCCGAAGGTGCTGCGTGCGGCCTGCCTGGAAGCGGCGCAATGGCCGAGCGTGGGCGAGGGGCTGTTCATCTCGGTCAATGTGTCGCCGCGCCAGCTGCGCAGCGGGGCATTGATCGACAGCGTGGCCGAGTGCCTGGCCGAATCCGGACTGCCGGCGGCGCGGCTGCACCTGGAACTGACCGAGACGGCGGTGATCGGCGACGAGATGATGGCCGCCAGCCTGCTCGATCAGCTCCATCGCACCGGCGTGAAGGTGTGGCTGGACGACTTCGGCACCGGATTCTCCGGCCTGAGCCACCTGCGCCAGGTGCCGGTGGACGGGGTCAAGATCGACAAGAGCTTCGTCGCCGACCTGCAGCGCGATCCCGACGATCTGGCGTTGACCACCGCCATCATCAATATGGCCCATTCGCTGGGAATCACGGTGGTGGCAGAGGGGATCGAACAGGAAGCGCAGTTCAACCTGTTGCGCGAGCGCGGCTGCGACCTGGGGCAGGGCTACTGGTTCAGCCGCCCGCTCACCCCGGCCGACCTGATCAAGCTGATCGCAGCGGGATAAGCAGCGCAGGAGCGCCCCAGAGCGAGATGGGTCTTCCCGGGAAAGCTTCGTCACGCCCAGGCGCGCGCATACCTGGAGGTCTGGCAGGCCGGCGGGCGAGCGCAACGGGTGTTCGCCGGGACTGCCAGGCTGCTGAGTCCGCGCGCAGCATCCGTAGAGGCGCCCCGGGGGGCGCGATGGGGCGTTACCGGTGAAGCCTGTCGCGCCCGGCTGTGCTCCTGTGACGCGCCGCGTCGGGTTCGCTGGCTACAGCGGACGCTTGCCGGTGTCGCCGGGGATCTCGCGTACCAGCCGCGGTACCAGGTAGCCGGACAGGCGCGTGGCCAGTTCCGCGTGCAGCGCAAGGGCGCGGGCATCGTCCACTTCGAAATGCGCCACCCCGGCCACGCGATCGAGCTGGTGCAGGTAATACGGCAACACCCCGGCAGCGAAGCTGCGTTCGCTCAGCGCGGCCAGTGCGTCCACGCTGTCGTTGACGCCGCGCAACAGCACGGCCTGGTTGAGCAACTGCGCGCCGGCATCGCGCAGCGCCTGCAGCGCTGCATCCACGTCGGCGTCGAATTCGTTGGCGTGGTTGGCGTGGATCACCAACGCCACCGGCCATGGCAGGCTGCGCAGCCAGGCCAGCAGCGGTGCGTCCACGCGCGCCGGCAGCACCACCGGCAGGCGGGTGTGGATGCGCAACCGCTTCAGGTGCGGAATGCGGCCCAGGGCATCGGTGAGCTCGACCAGCTTGGGGGTGGCCAGCGACAGCGGGTCGCCGCCGGACAGCAGCACCTCGTCGATGCTCGGATCGGCGGCGATCGCCGCCACGGCCTGGCGCCAGCCGTCGCGGGCGGCGGTTTCTTCCGCATACGGAAAATGGCGGCGGAAGCAATAGCGGCAATGCACCGCGCAGCTGCCGGTGGCGATCAGCAAGGCGCGGCCACGGTACTTCTGGATCACGCCGGAGGCGGTCCTGGCGGCCGCATCGCCCACCGCATCCAGGCCATAGCCCGGTACCGGCTGCATTTCGGCATCCAGCGGCAGCACCTGGCGCAGCAGCGGATCGTCGAGCTCGCCATGGCGCATCCGCGCCACAAATGCATGCGGCACCCGCAGGGGGAACTGCATTGCGGCCTGCTCGCTGATGCCGGCGGCCTGCGCATCCAGCCCGAGCATCTCGAGCAGGGCACGCGGATCGCGTACGGCATCGCGCCACTGCTGCTGCCAGCGCGACGGCGGCAGTGCGGCGGGCGGTGACGGCTGTAAGGCGAGGGGGGCTGCGGTTATCATATGCGGTCACAAAACAATGCCCGCCGGTTGCGGCGGGCGCCCCATTCTAATCCGACCCGCCCTCCTGTGGCGGATCGTGGTCTTATCGAGGAGCTGCACCATGGCCACTGTTGGCATGAACGACGTCAAGAACGGCATGAAGATCCTGGTCAACAACGAGCCGGCGGTCATCACCGAGACCGAATACGTCAAGCCGGGCAAGGGCCAGGCCTTCACCCGCATGAAGTACCGCTTCATCAAGTCCGGCCGCGTGGTGGAAATGACCATGAAGGCCACCGACGACGTGGAGCTGGCCGACGTGGTCGATACCGACATGCGTTATCTGTACAGCGATGGCGAGTACTGGCACTTCATGGATCCGGAATCCTTCGAGCAGGTGCAGGCCGACAAGGCCGGCATGGGCGGCGCGGACAAGTGGCTCAAGGGCGAGGAAGACTGCATCGTGACGCTGTGGAACGGCGCGCCGATCTGGGTCCAGCCGCCGAACTTCGTCGAACTGAAAATCACCGAGACCGACCCGGGCGTGCGTGGCGATACTTCCGGCGGCGGCGGCAAGCCGGCTACGCTGGAGACCGGTGCGGTCGTGCGCGTGCCGTTGTTCGTCAACCAGGACGAAATCATCAAGGTCGATACCCGCTCGGGCGAATACTCCGCGCGCGTCAAGTAAGACATGCGACCGGGACACTGGCTGCAGCGAGCGCGACGCGGTGCCGGTGTTCCGTTGATGCTGGGCGGCCTGCTGGGCGGCGCACTGCCGGCCGGTTCGGCCGCCGCACGACCGGCCGGCGCATCCTGCGATGCAGGCAGTATCGCAGCGGTTGCGGCGGCCGACGTGTTCGCGGGCGCCGTGCAGACCGTGGCGGCGCAGACCTGCAAGACATGGCCCTCCGATACCACCAAGCGCCTGGCTGCCATCGCCTTCGTCACCGGTGCCGGCGAACCGGGCGAGCGCTCCCTGCAATTGCGGGTGGCCATGCTGGAGGCCGACAGCGGCAGGGTGCTGGCCGGTTACGCGCAGGAGCTGGGCGAGGACGCCGCGCTCGAGCTGGACGCCGACAGCCTGCGCCTGGATACCGCCCGTTACGATCTGGCGCCGGGCACACGTGCGATCGGCGTGGTCGTGCGCAGCGTCGCACGAGGACCCAGCTGCCCGGATTTCCGCAGCAACGATGCGCTGACTCTGCTGGTGCGCGAGGGCCGCACGCTGCGTCCGGTGCTGCAACGCGATCTCACGCTCTGGCAGCGCGTGCAGGGTGAGCCCTGCAGCTGGGGGCGGGGGCGGGTGATCAGCGAGCGCGCGTCGATGCATCTGGCCATGGCCGGGCAGGTGCATGCCGGCTATGCGGACATCGTGTTGACCGCCACTATCGTCACGTCCGACGTGGCGCCAGGTGGCGACACTGTCACCGAACGCGCCCGGCGCGCGCGCCAGCTGCTGCGCTATGACGGCAAGCGCTATGTCGCCGCGACCGACGCCGCCAACGGCTGGCCGTTCGGCAACTAACCTTCTATGGATTCGCTCATGACCAATGCTCCTGCAGAAACCTGCGACCTGTTGATCGAAGCCGGTTACGTGGTGCCGATCGAACCGCACGCGGTGGTCCTCGAGGACCATGCGGTGGCGGTGCACAACGGCGCCATCGTGGCGGTGCTGCCGATCGCGCAAGCGCGCGCGCGCTTCGCGCCGACGCAGACCGTCTCGCGTCCGGACGCGGCATTGATGCCGGGCCTGGTCAATGCGCATACGCATAACCCGATGACGCTGCTGCGCGGTGTGGCCGACGACCTGCCCTTGATGGTGTGGCTGCAGCAGCACATCTGGCCGGTGGAAGCGGCGGTGATCGGGCCGGAATTCGTGGCCGACGGCACCGCTCTGGCCATCGCCGAGATGCTGCGCGGCGGCACCACCTGCGTCAACGAGAACTACTTCTTCGCCGACGTGCAGGCCGCCGTGTACAAGCAGCACGGCTTCCGGGCACTGGTGGGCGCGGTGATCATCGACTTCCCCACCGCCTGGGCGTCGTCGGACGACGAATACTTCGCCCGTGCCGGCGAGCTGCACGACCAGTGGCGCGACGACCCCCTGATCGGCACTGCATTCGCTCCGCATGCACCCTATACGGTCAACGATGCCAACTTCGAACGTGTGCGGATGCTGGCCGACCAGTTGGACCTGCCGGTGCACCTGCATACGCACGAAACCGCACAGGAAGTGGCCGATTCGATCAAACAGTATGGGCAGCGCCCGCTGGCGCGGCTGGATCGTCTGGGCCTGGTCAACGATCGCCTGATCGCCGTGCACATGACCCAGCTCACCGACGCGGAGATCCATCTGTGCGCCGAGCGCGGCGTGAGCGTGGTGCACTGCCCCGAATCCAATCTCAAGCTGGCCTCCGGGTTCTGTCCGGCCTGTGCCTTGCAGCGTGCAGGCGTGAACCTGGCGATCGGCACCGATGGCTGCGCCAGCAACAACGACCTGGACATGTTCAGCGAGAACCGCACCGCCGCCATCCTGGCCAAGGCGGTGGCCAACGATGCGACCGCACTGGACGCGGCCACCACCTTGCGTGCGGCCACCCTCGGCGGGGCGCGTGCCCTGGGCTTCGGCGACCGCATCGGTTCGATCGAGGTCGGCAAGCAGGCCGATCTGGTCTGCGTGGATCTGTCGGCGCTGGAAACCCAGCCGTTGCACCACGTGCTGTCGCAGCTGATCTACGCCGCCGGTCGCCATCAGGTCACCGATGTGTGGATCGCCGGCAAGCCCAAGCTGGTGCAGCGCGAGCTCGTCGACATGGACACCGCAGCCCTGGTCGCCAACGCGCGCCAATGGCGCGACCGCATCCGCACCGTCCGCGCCTGAGCGCGCGTCATCGACTCACGGAGTTCCACATGAATCCCGATACTTCCACCACCTCCGGCAACTTCCGTCAGACCGAACTGGACAAGTTCGCCGCGCTGGCCAACCGCTGGTGGGACGCCGACGGTCCGCAGAAGCCGCTGCATGCGCTCAATCCGGTACGCCTGGACTATGTGTCCGCCCGCCAGGAGCTGGCCGGCGCGCGCGTGCTGGATGTCGGTTGTGGCGGCGGTCTGCTCAGCGAGTCGATGGCGCGCCTGGGCGCGCAGGTGACCGCGATCGATCTGGCCCCGGAGCTGGTCAAGGTGGCACGCCTGCACAGCCTGGAATCGGGCGTGCAGGTGGATTACCGCGTGCAGTCGGTCGAAGGCCTGGCGGCCGAACAGCCCGGCAGTTTCGATGCGGTGACCTGCATGGAGATGCTGGAGCACGTACCGGATCCGACCGCGATCATCGGCGCCTGTGCCCGCCTGCTCAAGCCGGGCGGCAAGCTGTTCCTGTCCACCCTCAATCGCACTCCGGCCGCGTTCGCGCTGGCGGTGGTGGGCGCCGAATACATCGCGCGCTTACTGCCCAAGGGCACGCATCACTACAAGGACTTCATCAAGCCCTCCGAGCTGGCGGCGTGGTTGCGCGCGGCCGAGCTGCAGCTGGAAGATGTCAGCGGCATGCTGTACGAGCCGTGGCGCAATCGCGCGCGCCTGTCCTCGCGTACCGAGGTCAATTATCTGGCGTACGCGGTGAGGCCGTGACGGACGGGGAGTGGGGAATCGGAAATCGGGAATCGCAACGGCGGTCTTCCGGGGTTTTGATGGATCCCGATGCCGGCCCGGTTGTGGGTCACCGAGCGGTGGCGGTGGTGCTGTGAGGTTTCCGCGGGCGGTATTGTTCGATCTGGATGGCACCTTGCTGGACAGCGCGCCGGATATGCTGGCGACGGTCAACGCGATGCTGGACGCGCGTGGGCGTGCGCCGATTGCGTTGGCTTCGCTGCGACCGGTGGTTTCGAAAGGTGCGCGCGCAATGCTCGGCGTCGCATTTGCCGACCTTGATGTCGATGCACGCGGTGCACTGGTGCCGGAATTCCTGCATCGTTACGAAGCCCTGATCGGCACGCAGTCGCAGCTGTTCGATGGTGTCGAGCAGTTGCTCGCGCGGCTGGAGAATGCCGGTTGCGTCTGGGGCATCGTCACCAACAAGCCCGAATACCTGGCGCGGCTGATCCTGCCGCAGCTCGGCTGGACGCAGCGCTGCGCGGTGCTGATCGGCGGCGATACGCTTGCCGAGCGCAAGCCGCATCCGCTGCCGCTACTGACCGCGGTGCAGCAACTCGGCGTTGCGCCGGCGCACTGCGTCTACGTCGGCGACGACGAGCGCGACATCGTTGCCGCACGTGCGGCCGCCATGCCCGCGGTTGCGGTGTTGTGGGGCTACCGCCTGCACGACGATGTGCCGGCGCGCTGGCAGGCCGACGCGCTGGTGGAAACGCCGCAGCAGCTGTGGGATGCGGCAACGTGGCCGCAGATCTGATACTTCTTCGTTTTTGTCCGGATCCGCCATGAGCCAATCCAGCGCCCTCGACAGTTTTCTCGACAAGTGGCGAACCCGCTGGCCGGAATGGTCGGTTGCCGAACCCTTCATTCCCGAACCGCAGCGTCGCCTGGCGGCAGCCTGGTTCGCCTTGTTGCAGGAATGGGAAGACATCATGAACATCGCCGGCGATCCGTTGCCGGCCGATGCCAAGCTGGCGTGGTGGCAGCAGGAGCTGCGCGACTGGTCCGGGCAGCGTTCGCGGCATCCGTTGGGACGCGTGCTGGAGCCGGTGCGCGCGCCATGGGCAGTGTTGGCCGATAGCTTGCCGGCGATGCAGGCCGCACGCGTGCAGCCCGCATCGTTGCAACAGGCGCTGGAACAGCTGCGAGGCTTTGCCGATGCGGTGATCGGTGCCGAGGCGGTGCTGTTCGCGCGTGCGCAAGCCGGTGATGCCACCGCCGTGGCGGTACAGTGGCTGGATGCACGCCAGCGTGCCGGTGGCGATGGTGCCGCACCTGGAGGCGTGACCACGCTCGCCTGGCGTACCCAGCTGTTGCGGGCCTGGCCACGCAAGCCGGCGTTGGCTCGCCCGCATCGGGTGTGGTCGCGGCTGGCACGCGTGCGCCTGCAGCGCGAGCTCGCCGGCAAGCCGGCCTATGCGCCACCGGTCCAGCAGTTGTGGCATAGCTGGCGTGCGGCAAGCGGCGCTGACTGAGCGAGAGCGGGTCGGCGACACCTCGGTCGCGTACATGCGGATGCGCTTGCTGCCACCGATCGGCCGCGGCAAGCGCATCGCTCGCATGGTCGGACGCCGTCGCTCAGATCGGCGAATCCGGCAGCACCGTGTGGTAGGCAATGAACGCATCGTTGCACTGGCACCCAGGCCGAACAGGGCGAAGTGCACGCGTCCCGGTCTGCAGCGCCGCACGCGTTTCATCACATGCCGTGGGCACTGGGCCTTCCACACTCATTGCCCGCGTAAGACGCGCATGTCAGGAATGCAAATGACCGATCCCAAAGAGCTGCAGGACAAATTCTGGAAAGCCCTGAAATCCGATCGCACGGTGATGCTGGGCCTGGACGGAGTGGAAGATGGTCACGCGCGTCCGATGACCGCGCAGATCGAAGGCGACAGCGGTGGGCCGATCTGGTTTTTCACTTCCAAGGACAATGCATTGATCGCAATGCTGGGGCAGGGGCGGCGGGTCATCGGCGCTTTCAGCAGCAAGGGGCATGACCTGTTTGCCAGCATCAGTGGCTCCCTGCGCGAAGACACCGATCGCGCGGTGGTCGATCGCCTGTGGAACCCCCATGTGGCTGCATGGTACGAGGGTGGCAAGGACGATCCGAAACTGGCGCTGCTGCGGCTGGATGCGGACCACGCGCAAATCTGGCTCAACGGGTCCAGCCTGCTGGCCGGCATCAAGGTGCTGCTCGGCATCGACCCGAAAAAGGACTACCAGGACAAGGTGGCTGACGTACCACTGCGTTGAGGCGCACCACGCAGGCGCGGGAGCGTGCCTGCGTGGTCGGTGGCGCGTGCGCAGCGGCGCGCTGCATTCTCCGTCAGGCAACTGCACCACCGTCATCATTACGGCATCGGCGCGGTTGTGGGTATCGATAGAGCATTCGGGAGTAGCGACATGCAACGGATCGAGATCGGTCAGATGGTGTTCCTGCGCGACGGCGAGGTGGGGGTGGGCGCGGTGCGCGACATTCGCAACGATGGCGCCGAACTCATCGTCTACATCGAGAATGGCGGCGATTTCGTACTGCCTGCATCGGTGGTGCGCGATGTGCATTCGGGCAAGGTAATGCTGGATGTCGACACACTGCCGGAGGACGTCTGCGCGGCCTTGCGCCACCGCCACGACAATGAGTTCCCGACCGACCCGGATGCAGCCAGCGACCCGCAGTGACGCATCCGCTTGGTGTGACGGTAGCGCGGCCTGGCAGCGCAGCACGAGCCGGCCAGGAAGTCCCTCATGGTGTACTGCATCGCTGGTCGGGGAACCGACCATGCCGGGCTCTGGCAAGCGAGCGCTGCTGAATCAGCTCAGGCGTCATGCAGCAAAAAATTGCGCGGTGTAGCACCGGTTGCCTCGTCCGATGCCAGCAACGCCTGGTCGGCCTGATCCTTGAGCTGTACTCCGGACAACCGGCGAGCGAACGCTTCGCGCAGGAGATAGCCCAGCGTGCGGGCGGCTTGCGCGTAACCGAGCCCTTCGCTGCGGATGTTGGAAATGCAGTTGCGCGCAGCATCTGTGAGACCGACGCGCGGTGCATACGTCAGATACAGCCCGAGGCTATCGGGCGAACTCAAGCCCGGGCGCTCTCCGATCAGAACGATCACCATGCGCGCATCGAGTAGTTCGCCGACTTCGTCGCCGATCGCCACGCGCCCCTGTTCGATCAGCACGACCGGCGCCAGCGACCGGTTCTGGTGCGCGCTCAGGGCCTCGATCTGTTCCAGCATCGGCGCTGCATGCCGATGCACCGCCAGGGCAGACAGCCCATCGGCCACCACCACTGCCACGTCGTATCCGCTGCCTTGCACGGCGGCCGCGCCGCGCAATTGGGTGGCAGCCTCATCGGACAGGCGACGACCCAGGTCTGGCCGTCGCAGGTAGGTGTGCCGATCTGGCGCTGCGCTGCGCAACAGCAGGCTGTTGCGCCCGCGCCGTTTCAACGCGGCCTGCAACGGTGCCGGATCGAACGCCAGATGTACTGCGTCGCGCGCTTGGGCATGTGCCAGTTGGAAATCGAGATGCGCTACGGTCGGCAGGCTGGTGCCCACGCGGCCGAGAGCGATACGTGCTGGTGTCAGCGGCCGCAACTGCGACCAGGCATCGCGTGGCGGTGCCGCTGGAGTGCTCACCGCATCTTTCCTGCAGGCAATTGCGACAACGCGCGGCGAAACGCCGGAGGCACCTCGTTGCCCAGGACGAAACGGCCATCATCCCGCAGACGCAGGATGCCTTGTTGCTCCAGCCACTGCTCGAACTCGGGCGCGGCACGCAGCCCGAGTGCCTGGCGTGCATAGAGCGCGTCGTGGAACGAGGTGGTCTGGTAATTGAGCATTACATCGTCCGAGCCCGGGATGCCCATGATGAAATTAATGCCCGCAGTGCCCAGCAGGGTGAGCAAGGTGTCCATGTCGTCCTGGTCGGCTTCGGCATGGTTGGTGTAGCAGATGTCGCAGCCCATCGGCACGCCAAGCAGCTTGCCGCAGAAGTGGTCCTCCAGTCCGGCGCGGATGATCTGCTTGCCGTCGTAGAGATACTCCGGGCCGATGAAACCGACCACGGTGTTGACCAGCAGCGGCTTGAACTGGCGTGCCACCGCGTACGCGCGCGCTTCGCAGGTCTGTTGATCCACGCCATGGTGCGCGTTGGCCGATAGCGCGCTGCCCTGGCCGGTTTCGAAATACATCACGTTGTCGCCCACGCTGCCGCGGCGCAGCGACAGGCCTGCCTCGTGCCCCTCGCGCAGCAGCGCCAGATTGACGCCGAAACTGGCATTGGCCGCTTCGGTGCCGGCGATGGACTGGAACACCAGGTCCACCGGCACGCCGCGGCCGATCGCCTCGATGGTGGTGGTGATATGCGCCAGCACGCAGGACTGGGTGGGAATCCGGTAGCCGGTAATCACCGCATCGAGCATGCGCAGCAAGGCGCTGGTGGCGGCCAGACTGTCGCTGGCCGGATTGATGCCGATCACCGCATCGCCATTGCCATACAACAGGCCATCGAGCACGCTGGCGGCGATGCCAGTGGCGTCGTCGGTCGGGTGGTTGGGTTGCAGGCGGGTGGACAGCCGCCCGCGCAGGCCCAGCGTATTGCGGAAGCGGGTGACCACGCGGGTCTTCTGCGCCACCAGGATCAGGTCCTGCACCCGCATCAGTTTCGACACCGCGGCGACCATCTCCGGCGTCAGTCCGGGCGCCAGCGCCGTGAGTGCGGCTTCATCGGCCTGCGCGCTCAACAACCAGTCGCGGAAGCCGCCCACGGTGAGGTGCGCGACAGCAGCGAACGCCGCCGTATCGTGCTGGTCGATGATCAGCCGGGTGACTTCGTCCGACTCGTAAGGCACCACCGCTTCGTCGAGGAAATGCCGTAGCGGCAGATCGGCCAGCGCCATCTGCGCGGCGACGCGCTGCAGCCCGGACTCGGCTGCCAGCCCGGCCAGCTGGTCGCCCGAACGCGCCGGCGTGGCCTTGGCCAGCAAGGTCTTGAGGTCGGCAAACCGGAACTGCTCGCCGCCCGCGGTGAACGCGAAACCGCTCATTGGCCCGCGACCGCACTGTTGATCTGGCTGCGCAGACTGAGCATGCAACACGCCGCACCGAGCAGCAGCAGGCCGACGAAGATCAGCGCCACGACCGGGTTGAACCACACCATGGCGATTAGACACACCAGCGCCAGCGACAAGGCGATCGCCGGCACCACCGGATAACCGGGCGCGCGAAAGCTGCGCTCCAGTCCTGGTTCGCTGCGGCGCAGTTTGAACAGGCTGAGCATGCTCATTCCATACATCACGATGGCGCCGAACACCGACATGGTGATCATGGCCGCCGTCAGCGACATGCCCTGGATCTTGACCACGCTGTCGCTGCAGATCGCCGCAATGCCGATGACGCCACCGGCCAGAATCGCCCGGTGCGGTGTGCGGAAGCGCGACAGCGTGGCCAACCCGCGCGGCAGGAAGCCGGCGCGGGCCAGCGCGAAGAACTGCCGCGAGTAGCCCAGGATGATGCCGTGGAAACTGGCCACCAGCCCGAACAGGCCGATCCACACCAGCATGTGCAGCCAGGTGGAACTGGTGCCGACCACGGCCTTCATCGCCTGCGGTAGCGGATCGTTGATGTTGGCAAGCTGGCGCCAGTCGCCCACGCCGCCGGCGAACACCATCACCCCCAGCGCCAGCACTATCAGAGTGAGAATGCCGGCGATGTAGGCGCGCGGAATCGTGCGCCTGGGGTCCTTGGCTTCTTCGGCGGCCATCGCCGCGCCTTCGATGGCCAGGAAGAACCAGATCGCGAACGGGATCGCCGCAAAGATGCCGGAGATCGCCGCCGGGCCGAACGTATCGCTGCCGGCCCAGCCATGGGCGACGAAGCGTGCCACGCTGAATCCCGGCGCCACCACGCCCATGAACACCAGCAGTTCGATCACCGCCAGCAGGGTCACGATCAGCTCGAAGGTGGCGGCAATCGCCACGCCGACGATGTTCAAGCTCATGAACAGCAGATACGCCCCAATCGCGGCCAACCGCGGGTCCAGCGAGGGATATTGCACATTCAAATAAGCGCCGATCGCCATCGCGATCGCCGGTGGCGCGAACACGAATTCGATCAGTGTGGCCAGGCCGGCCAGCATGCCGCCATAGGTGCCGAAGGCGCGCAGACTGTAGGCGAACGGCCCGCCCGCATTTGGGATGGCGGTGGTCAGTTCGGTAAAACTGAAGATGAAGCAGGTGTACATCACCGCCACCAGCAAGGTGGTGACCAGAAAGCCCAGCGTTCCGGCGGTGCCCCAGCCATAGCTCCAGCCGAAGTATTCGCCGGAGATCACCAGGCCGACCGCGATTCCCCACAACTGCCAGGTGCCGAGGGTCGGCTTGAGTTGCTCGTTGCGCATGTTGCTCATCTCCAGCGGTCGGGGGAGGCGACCAGGCAGTTGCGCTACCTGTGCGGTGCACGCGTCATCGTGGCTGCGCGATCGCTGCTGTCCAGCGATGATCGATGGCATCCCGGTTATACCGCAAAGCCGGGCGGCGAACACAGGCGCGACGGGTAGGTGTGCGTTGGCGTGGCTGCAACACGATGCGGCGACCGAACTGCGTATCGCTGGGCTCATCCGCCATCCGTCATGCGCGGGTCCGCTTCACGGGGCTCTGTTGCAGGGCTGCTCCAGGTCTTGCGCCGCCGCTGAGGCTGTAGTCTCGCAAGAGCGCATGGGTCAACCGTCGGAGGGGCGCCCCCATCCGCCCTTCGGGCACCTTCCCCCGCACGCGGGGGAAGGGCGCGCGCCGGAGAGCGTGAAGCCGGCGACTATCTACCGCGTTCGAGTACCAGCAACGGATCGATACGTACGTCGAACCGCGCCGCGGCATGCCCCATGCTGCAGAGGTGTTACCGCGCCGCCGCGCGCCGGAACGGGTGAGATCACGAGTGGTGCTGGCGACCTATTTACCGCGTTCGAGTACCAGCAACGGGTCTATTCGTGTATCGAACCAATTCATCCCCCAATGCAGATGCGGTCCGGTCGCACGCCCGGTCGCACCCACCGCAGCGATGACCTGACCCTGCTCTACCCGGTCGCCCACCCTGACGTCGATACGCGATAGATGCAGGAAATTCGAGCTGATGCCGAAGCCATGGTCCAGCAATAGCGTGCCACCGGTCAGGTACAGGTCCGACGCTGCGAAGGTGACCACGCCGGCGGCGGGCGCCTTGACGGGGGTGCCGGTTGGCACGGCGATGTCCATGCCGGAATGGCCGGCGCCCGGTTGCCCGTTGTACACGCGTGCATTACCGAAGCGGCCGCTGATGCGGCCCTGCACCGGCCAGATGAAGGGCTGCGCGAAATCCGGGCGCGCATCGTCGCGGTCGCGCGCAGCGGTCACCTGCGCCTGCTCACGCTTGATGCGCTCGGCAATGGCCGGCGGCGGGTTGACGGTCTTGGGCGGCACGCCGTCGATGCGCTCGGTGGGCCAGTCGCGTGGCGTCACCATCACGCTGGCCGTGCGCTGCGTGCCATCGGGCAGGGTGATCTGCACCTGCAACGGGCCGGTCGCGTCGCGGCCGATGCCGAACACCACGCTGCCATAGCCGCTCACCCGCAGGTTGCGGCCGGCATAGTGCACCTTGCTGCCGGCCGGCACCTTGCCGATCACCATCGCGCCCTGCGACGCGCTGGCAGGAAACACCACGCCAGCAGTGTCGGCAGTCTGGGTGTGTGCGGGAGCCGCGCCGAAGATGGCCGGCACGATCGCCAGCCATGCGCTGATCAGGGCTGCGCGCATCAGCGGTCGAAGGTCAGGCGCTGGCCGGCAGCGCTGCCCACCAACTGCTCGCCATCCCATACCTGCTGGCCATTGACCCAGGTCGCGGCAATGCGCGAACGGAACGTGGTGCCTTCGAACGGAGACCAGCCGCACTTGGACAGCACCTGTTCGCGCTTCACCGTGAACGGGGTGTTGTCGATCATCACCAGGTCGGCGAAGTAGCCCTCGCGCAGGAAGCCGCGTTGTTCCACATCGAACAGTTGCGCCGGCGCATGCGCGAACTTCTGCACGATGCGGGTGATCGGCAGCTTGCCTTCGTGCACCAGCTCCAGTGCCGCCACCAGCGCGTACTGCACCAGCGGCAGGCCCGACGGCGCCTGGGCGTAGGGCTTTTGCTTCTCTTCCCAGGTGTGCGGGGCGTGGTCGGTGGCCAGGACATCGATGACGTCTTCGGCCAGCGCCTCGATCAGGGCCAGGCGGTCCTGGGCATCCTTGATCGCCGGGTTGCACTTGATCAGGTTGCCCAGGCGCGCGTAATCGCTGCGATCGAAACGCAGGAAGTGGATGCAGGTTTCGGCGGTGATGCGCTTGCGGAGCTTGCCGTCCGCATCGACCAGCGGACCGGCTTCGAACAGCGATAATTCGTCGGCGGTGGAGATGTGCAGCACGTGCAGGCGGGTGTTGTGCCTGCGTGCCAGCGACACCGCCAGCTGCGAGGATTTCAGGCAGGCTTCGCGCGAGCGGATGTCAGGGTGCATCTCCGCGCTCAGCGCCTCGCCATATTGTTGCCGGTACCGCTCCATCGTCGCGTCGATGGTCGGGGTGTCTTCGCAATGGGTGATGATCGGAGTGGGCGCGTCGCGGAAGATCGCGTCCAGCGTCTCGGGGTTGTCGACCAGCATGTTGCCGGTGGAGGCGCCCATGAACACCTTGATGCCTGGGGCAGTCTTGGGGTCCAGCGCCTGGATGTGGGCCAGGTTGTCGTTGCTGGCGCCCATGTAGAAGCCGTAGTTGGCCCAGGCGCGCCCGGCAGCGGCGTCGTACTTGGCCTGCAGCGCGGCGGCGTCCAGCGTCGGTGGATTGGTGTTGGGCATGTCCATGAAGCTGGTCAGGCCGCCGGCCACCGCTGCACCGGATTCGGTGGCGATGTCGCCCTTGTGGGTCAGGCCAGGTTCGCGGAAATGCACCTGGTCGTCGATCATGCCTGGCAGCACCCAGCGTCCGGCGGCATCCACAACGGTATCGCCAGGGGCAGGGACGATCTTGCTGTCGATCTTGGCGATGCGTCCGGCCTCGATCAGCAGGTCGGCGTCGAACTCCTTGCCCTCGTTGACCAGGCGGGCATTGACGATGACGGTTCGGCTCATGGATGGGGTCCTTTGCAGCGGCAGGAAGAAGAGGGAGGCGGGGCGGCAGTGGAGGGCGCGTCGGGCACCGGGTCGAAGCCGCCCGGGTGGAACGGGTGGCAGCGGCCCAGCCTGCGTGCGGCCAGCCAGCAACCGCGTAGCGGGCCGAAGCGACCGATGGCAATCATTGCGTACTCCGAGCAACTGGGCGCAAAGCGGCAGCGCGGCCCGAGCAGGGGGCTGATGAACAGCTTGTAGCAGCGCAACAGCGCAATGAGCAGGCGGGAGATCACTTGCCAATCATATGCCAGTTGCATTAATAGGTGGTTGCCGGGGGTCCGCAGCGTACGTTATAAAGGTCCGCTTTCCCGGGCCCCGGGGGAACCAAGGAAGAGCGTTTCGTGGCTGCTAAAAAACCTGCAAAAAAGGCCGTCCAGGCCGCCAAGAAGTCCGCCAAACCCGTTGCGAAAAAGGCAGCGGCACCCGCCGCTGCGAAGCCGGCCGCCAAGAAGGTGGCCGCGGTCAGCAAGCAGCCGGTTGCCAAGAAGGTTCCTGCCAAGAAGGCGCCTGCAAAGGCACCGGCGAAGAAGGTCGCCGCCAAACCGGTGCCATCTGCCAAGCCCGCAGCGGCCAAACCCGTAGCGGCCAAGCCGGTGAGTCCGGCCGCCAAGAAGATCGCTGCCAAGCCGGCGGCGAACAAGGCAGCTCCGGCTGCCGCCAAACCGGCCGCCAAGCCGGTGGCCTCCAAGCCCGTACCGAAGCCGGCCTCCAAGCCGGCTCCGGCCAAGTCAGTCCCGGTCAAGGCTGAACAGCCCGCGCCCGCACCGGCCCCCAAGGCCGCCACTGCGAAGCCGGTCAAGCCTGCGACCCCGTCAGCCAAGAATCCCGTGCCCGTTTCGAAATCCTCCGCAAAAACTCCGAGCAAGACCGAAGCCCCCGCCAAGCCCGCTGCGACCCGTCCGGTCGGCAAGGTCGCCGTGGCCGTGACCTCCAAGCCGTCCAGCCCGGCGCCCAAGACCAAGTACAAGGTGGTCGACTACAAGACCGACGACGCGACCGGTCGCCCGATCCTCCCGCAGGGCTACAAGCCGTCCGCGGACGAGGAGTACATGAGCAAGTTGCAGCAGGAGTACTTCCGTCAGCGCCTGCAGCATTGGCGTAACGAGATGGTGGAGGAATCCAAGCAGACCATCGAGAACCTGCGCGAAGAAGTGCGCGATATCGGCGATGAGGCCGAACGAGCCACGCGCGAAACCGAGAACTCGCTCGAGTTGCGTGCCCGCGACCGCGCCCGCAAGCTGATCTCCAAGATCGACAGCACCCTCAAGCGCCTGGAAGACGGCGATTACGGGTACTGTGTCGACACCGGCGAAGAAATCGGCCTGGACCGCCTGGAAGCGCGTCTGACCGCCGAGCGCACCATCGACGCTCAGGAGCGTTGGGAGCACCTGCAGAAGCAGCAGGGCGACTGATCCACGCGCGCGCCGGCCGCAGCCGGCAAAGCGAACCGAACCCCGGAGATTGGACGCCCGTCCAGTCTGCGGGGTTTTTCATATGGGGTGTCCGGCCGGCAATCGCCATGCGTGTCGCGGCCAGGCGTGGCGCGGCTGAGTCGGCCGCCGCAATCGGGCAGGGTTGGAGGGCGGGCGGGATGCGGCGATCGGCCGTGGTCACTGCCGAGGTCGCGCATGCCGGTCTACCGCTGGGCGGATCACTGCAGTTCGCGCAGATCCAGGTTGCGTAGGCGCGGCGCCTTCCAGGCGGTGGTGGCCACCACGCCCAGGGTGACGCAACCGCCGATCACCACGGCCGGCACCAGGCCCACCAGGCGTGCCATCACGCCATCGTAGAACGCTCCCAACTCGTTCGACGAGCCGATGAAGATGCCGTTGATCGAGGACACCCGCCCACGCATCGCGTCCGGGGTTGCCAGCTGCAGGATGGTCTGCCGCACCACGACCGACACGCCGTCGCACATGCCGTACGCCAGCAGGATCGCCGCCGACAGCCAGAAATGGCGCGATAGTCCGAAGGCGATGGTGCACAACCCGAAGCCGGCGACCGACAGCAACAGCACCCGCCCGGCATTGCGCTGCAAGGGATGCCGCGCCAACCACACCCCGACCACGATCGACCCCAGTGCCGGCGCGCCGCGCAGGATGCCCAGGCCCTCCGGCCCATGGTGCAGGATCTCGTGGATGAAGGCCGGCAGCATGGAGACCGCGCCACCCAGCAACACCGAGAACATGTCCAGCGCCATCGCACCCAGCATGATCTGGTTGGACAACACGAACTGCGCGCCTTCGGCGATGCTGCGCAGGATCGGCGCACGCGCGCCATCGCTGACCGGCTCGTCCACGCGCAGCAGCGCCAGCGCCAGGATCGCGAGCATCGCCACGCCCGCGGCCACGCCGTAGGCCAGACCCTTGCCGCCCCAGCCGACCAGCAGCCCGCCCAGCGCCGGGCCGATCACCATGCCGGCCTGCAAGGTGACGCTGCCGATACTGGCGCCGCGCGCAAAGGCCTCGCGCGGCAGCGCCCGCGCAAACAGCGCGTTGTAGACCGGCGACAGGAACGCGCGCGCCGCCCCGGTCAACGCAATGGCCGCGTAGATCGGCCAGACGTCCCGTACCGGCAGCCATGCCTGGGCGATCGCCAGCAACAGCAACGCGGTGACGACCAACCCCAGGACCGCAAGCATGCCGAGCCGTCGCCGTGGCAGGTGGTCGACCAGATAGCCGGCAAACGGCGCGATGCAGAAGAAGGGCAGGATTTCCGCCAGGCCGATCAGCCCCAGCGAGAGCGGATTGCGGGTGATCTCGTAGATGTGCCAGCCGACCGTGACCGCCACGATCTGGTAGGACAGCATGGCCGAGACGCGGTACAGCAGGACCAGGCCGAAGCCAGGGTGAGCGAACAGGGTGCGCAGCGAATCGGCCGGGGACGGCGTCGGCGCGCTCACTGCTGCGCGCGCGCGGTGTCGCGGATGAAGGCCAGCATCGCAGCCACGCCGTTGCTGCGGGTTGGCGACAGGTGCTTGGCCAGGCCGATGCCGGCGATGTAGTCCGGCTCGGTCGCCAGGATTTCCTGCGCGCTACGCCCGGAATACACCCGCAACGCGAGATAGATCAGCCCGGAAACGATTGCCGAATCGCTGACCGCGTGGAAGTCCAGCCGTTCGGCATTGCCCTCGGGCACGATCCATACCATCGACTGGCAGCCATGCAGTCGGTGTTCTTCGGTTTTCCACTGCTCCGGGAAGGCGGGCAGCTTGCGGCCCAGGTCGATCAGGTACTGGTAGCGCTCGGACCAGTCGCCAAAGAAGGAAAATTCCTCGGCAATGGCGGCCTGCGCCTCGTTGGCGGTGGGTTCGAGCGGGAAGGGGGAGGTGGTCATCAAAACTCCAGAATCGTTCGCAGAAATCCAGGGGCGTTCGGTCAAAGCCTCTCCCTCCGGGGCGAGAAGGCGCGGTTTGCGCGCCATTGGCGCGCGTGCCTTGGAGCGCCCGCGCCGCCAGCGCGGGCCGGGGCGCGGAGCGGGGGTTGGGGAGAGGGTATGAGCGAAGCCTCGCAGGAATGCGATGCGAATGGCTTCGTCCATCTCTCAAAAGCAAAGGTGCACACGGCTTCGCTCGCACCCTCATCCGGCGCTACGCGCCACCTTCTCCCGGTGGGAGAAGGGTAGGTCATGCGCATTTGACGTGGAGGTGTGCAAGTGCGGTTTCAGGGGATGAGTAGAGTGTTGAACTCGGGCATTGCCCCTCTCCCTCCGGGAGAGAGGTTGGGGTGAGGGTGCGGGCGAAGCCTCGTCGATGGTGCACGTGGCTTCGCCCGTACCCTCATCCGGCGCTGCGCGCCACCTTCTCCCGGGGGGAGAAGGATCGGTCAAGCGCGCTTCCAGCGCACGCCTTGCGGGGTGTCTTCCAGCACGATGCCTTCGTCGGCCAGCTGCGTGCGGATGGCATCGGCGCGGGCGAAGTCCCTGGCCTTCTTTGCAGTGCTGCGCTCCTCTACCAGCGCGGTGATGCGGGCATCGTCGCCGGCGTCGGTGCCGCGCGAGAACCAGGCGGCCGGGTCCTGCTTCAACAACCCCAGCGCCACTCCGGCCCCGAGCAGCTCTGCCTTGGCGCGTTGCAATGCCGCGAGCTTCTCCGCGCTCAGCCCGTCGCTCGGGCCGCCTGCAGGGGCAAGTTCCAGCAGCGCCCGGTTCGCATCCTTGGCAAGCCTTGCCAGCACCGCGAGCGCCAGTGGAGTGTTGAGATCGTCATTGAGCGCGTCTTCGATCTGCGCGGGGATGGTTGGCTCCGCCTCGATCGCCTGCAGGCTGCGCAACGTTCCGTACAAGCCATCGAGCCGTTTTACCTGGTCTTCGATCAACGCGTCCGACCAATCCAGCGGTTGCCGATAATGCGCGCTCAACAGCGCGCAGCGCAGCGCTTCGGGCGGATGCCTGGCGACCAGCTCGTGCACGGTTTCGATGTTGCCCAGCGACTTGCTCATCTTCGCGCCGCTGAAGTTGAGCATGCCGTTGTGCAGCCAGAACCGCGCGAAGGTGGCGCCGCCATGCGCGCATTCGCTCTGCGCGATCTCGTTTTCGTGATGCGGGAACTGCAGGTCCACGCCGCCGGCGTGGATGTCGATGGTCGGTCCCAGGTGCGCGGCGGCCATCGCCGAGCATTCGATGTGCCAGCCCGGGCGGCCACGGCCCCAGGGCGAGTCCCAGCCGGGCAGGTCGTCGCTGGACGGTTTCCACAGCACGAAGTCGCCGGGGTCGCGCTTGTAGGGGGCCACGTCCACGCGGGCGCCGGCCAGCATCTCGTCCGGATCCCGCCGCGACAGCTTGCCGTAGTCCTGGAAGCTGGCGACTGCGAACAGCACGTGGCCTTCGGCGGCATAGGCATGGCCGCCCGCGATCAGCCGCTCGATCATCGCCACGATCTGCGGGATGTGCGCAGTGGCTTCCGGTTCGATGTCCGGCGGCAGCACGCCCAGCGCGGCCATGTCCTGGCGGTAGATCGCGGCGAAACGGTCGGTGATGGTCGAGATCGGCACGCCCTGCGCCTGGGCGGCAGCGTTGATCTTGTCGTCGACGTCGGTGATGTTGCGCGCGTAGCGCAGCGCGCCGTAGCGGCGGCGCAGCAGTGCGGCCAGCACGTCGAACACTACCGGGCCGCGGGCGTTGCCGATATGCGCGTAGTTGTAGACGGTGGGGCCGCACACGTACAGGGTGGGGCTGGCGGGGTCGAGCGGTGCGAACGGCTCGATCCGCCGCGTCAGGTTGTTGTGCAGGCGCAGGCTCATCGGCATCTTGGAATGGGTAACCCCGTGATTCTAGCCGGTCGCGGCGATCGGCGAACCGCGCGCTGCGCGCGGTCACCGGATGGGTTGCGTTCAGCCCGGGGACCGGCAAGGTCCATACACTAACGTATTGCCTGGCTTCGCCCTCTTGGTACTGAATGCGATTTTCCCCGTTCTCCATGCTGTGCGTAGTGGCCTGGCAGCTGATGCCGGCGCATGCGGCAGATCCCGAGGTCAAGAATCGGGTCGTCGTGATCGAAAACGTCAAGCTGGATTACGCCCAGGTGTTGAATGTGGAGCCGGTCTACCAGACCTTGCGCGCCACCCGCATCGAAGAACAGTGCGAGGCCGAGCAAGCCGCACCGGTCGTCGCCGCTCCGACCGAGGCCGAAGGCCGTATCAACCGCATGGTGGATTCGGTCAAGGAGATGTTCTCGCGTCGCCCGGAGCTGGCCGCGCCGGCCGCAGTGCCGCCGACCAGTACCCGTCGCAATTGCAAGGTGGTGGAGGTGCCGCGCGAATTCCGCCGGCCGATCGCCTTCGACGTGGATTATGTCTACAAGGGCACCAAGTACCGCTCGCGACTGCCGGAAGACCCGGGTAACCGGCTGCGGATCCGGGTCTCGGTGACGCCGTACATCCCAGACGCCATCGTCGCCCCGCCGCGCTAGGTGCGCGGCAGTTGCGCCGTGCCCGCATGCGTGCGAGGATTCGCGCCCTATGCAAGCGAACGCCTTTCAGCACGACACCAGCGCCGCCCGGATGGCCTCCGGCATGACGTCGCGTGCCCGCCGACCGGAATCCCACATTTTCGCTGGGTAACCGGGGCGTTTTGCTGCCTGTTTTCGAAAACCCAGCCTCCAGGCTGGGTTTTTTCGTTTTGGCGTCACAAAAGTTTCAACCGCAAGAAACGCGCATGTCGCGCACCCGCCGCTCCCTGGCGGACCACCCAGCAGAAGCACGCAGCAAAGGATCGATCGATGTCACTGAAGCACTTCTTGAACACCCAGGACTGGAGCCGCGCCGAGCTGGACGCGCTGTTGACCCAGGCCGCGCTGTTCAAACGCAACAAGCTGGGAAGCGAGCTGAAGGGCAAGTCGATCGCGTTGGTGTTCTTCAACCCGTCCATGCGCACGCGCACCAGCTTCGAGCTGGGCGCTTTCCAGTTGGGTGGGCATGCGGTGGTGCTGCAGCCGGGCAAGGATGCCTGGCCGATCGAGTTCAATCTGGGCACGGTGATGGATGGCGACACCGAGGAGCACATCGCTGAGGTGGCGCGCGTGCTCGGGCGGTACGTCGACCTGATCGGCGTGCGCGCGTTTCCGAAGTTCGTGGACTGGTCCAAGGACCGCGAGGACCAGGTACTCAGGAGCTTCGCCAAGTATTCGCCGGTGCCGGTGATCAACATGGAGACGATCACCCATCCGTGCCAGGAGCTGGCCCACGCGTTGGCGCTGCAGGAGCACTTCGGCACGCCGGACCTGCGCGGCAAGAAATACGTGCTGACCTGGACCTATCACCCCAAGCCGCTCAACACCGCGGTGGCCAACTCCGCGCTGACCATCGCCACCCGCATGGGCATGGACGTGACCCTGCTGTGCCCGACGCCGGACTACATCCTGGATCAACGCTATATGGACTGGGCTGCGCAGAACGTGGCCGAGAGCGGCGGTTCGCTGCAGGTCAGCCACGACATCGACAGCGCCTATGCCGGCGCCGACGTGGTCTACGCCAAGAGTTGGGGGGCGCTGCCGTTCTTCGGCAACTGGGAGCCGGAAAAGCCGATCCGCGACCAGTACAAGCACTTCATCGTCGACGAGGCCAAGATGGCGCTGACCAACAACGGTGTGTTCTCGCACTGCCTGCCGCTGCGCCGCAACGTCAAGGCCACCGATGCGGTGATGGATTCGCCCAACTGCATCGCCATCGACGAGGCCGAGAATCGCCTGCATGTGCAGAAGGCGATCATGGCGGCGCTGGTGGGGCAAGGGTAGGGGCGGGACCCGGGACCCGGGACCGGGGACCGGGGACCCGTAACAGCACTGCTGCTGCGTTCGCACTCTATTTTTCTATTCCAATCAATTTACACAGGAGTTTTTCCAATGTCGCAATCCAATGCTTCCCCGGGTCCCGGGTCCCGGGTCCCCGGTCCCGGCTCCACCGACATCGTGCTGGCGTTCTCCGGTGGTCTGGACACCAGCTTCTGCATTCCGTATCTGCAGGAGCGTGGCTATGCGGTGCACACGGTGTTCGCCGACACCGGCGGTGTGGATGCCGAAGAGCGTGACTTCATCGAGAAGCGGGCCGCCGAGCTGGGCGCGGCCAGCCACGTCACCGTGGACGGTGGCCCGGCGATCTGGGAAGGCTTCGTCAAGCCGTTCGTGTGGGCGGGCGAGGGTTACCAGGGCCAGTATCCGCTGCTGGTGTCGGACCGTTACCTGATCGTCGATGCCGCGCTCAAGCGCGCCGAGGAACTGGGCACCCGCAGCATCGCGCACGGGTGCACCGGCATGGGTAACGACCAGGTGCGGTTCGATCTGGCAGTGAAGGCGCTGGGCGACTACCAGATCGTCGCGCCGATCCGCGAAATCCAGAAGGAACACACCCAGACCCGCGCCTACGAGCAGAAGTATCTGGAAGAGCGTGGCTTCGGCGTGCGCGCCAAGCAGCAGGCCTACACCATCAACGAGAACCTGCTGGGTCTGACCATGTCCGGCGGCGAGATCGACCGTTGGGAAGCGCCAGGCGAAGGTGCGCGTGGCTGGTGCGCGCCGCGCGACGCATGGCCGACCGAGGCGCTGACGGTGACGTTGAAATTCGTCGAAGGCGAGGCGGTGGCGCTGGACGGCGAGCCGCTGCCGGGCGCGAAGATCCTGGCCAAGCTCAACGGCTTGTTCGCGCAGTATGGCGTGGGCCGCGGCGTTTACACCGGCGACACGGTGATCGGCCTGAAGGGGCGCATCGTGTTCGAAGCGCCGGGCCTGATCTCGCTGCTCACCGCGCACCGCGCACTGGAAGATGCCGTGCTGACCAAACAGCAGAACCGCTTCAAGCCGGACGTGGCGCGCAAGTGGGTGGAGCTGGTGTACGAGGGCTTCTATCACGACCCGCTCAAGACCGACATCGAGGCGTTCCTGAAGTCCTCGCAGTCCAAGGTCAATGGCGAAGTGGTGCTGGAAACCCGGGGCGGCCGCGTCGACGCGGTGGCCGTGCGTTCGCCGCACCTGCTCAATACCAAGGGTGCGACCTATGCGCAGTCGGCCGACTGGGGCGTGGAAGAGGCCGAAGGCTTCATCAAGCTGTTCGGCATGAGCTCCACGCTGTACGCGCAGGTGAATCGCTGAGGTGACCTGCGCAGGCAGCCCGCATCTTCCTTCTCCCGCACGCGGGAGAAGGTGGCGCATAGCGCCGGATGAGGGCGACCTGCCGCATGCCCCCATCCGCCCTGTCGGGCACCTTCCCCCGCAGGCAGGGGAAGGGCTAGATCCGCGTTGGAACGACAAACCACACGCTGTCTGACGCAATCAAGAAGTCCACCCACACGCTGCCGACGCAATAAGACGCGATCAATGACCACACTGCTCGACAACACACTGACGCATCTACAGGCGCTGGTGTCCTTCGACACCCGCAATCCGCCGCGTGCGATCGCTGCCGAAGGCGGCATCTTCGACTACCTGCGCGCGCAGCTGCCGGGTTTCCAGGTCGAGGTGATCGACCACGGTGCCGGGGCGGTGAGCCTCTACGCGGTGCGCGGCAAGCCCAGCTACCTGTTCAACGTGCATCTGGATACGGTGCCGGATTCGCCGCACTGGAGCGCCGACCCACACGTGATGCGGCGCACCGAAGACCGCGTGATCGGCCTGGGTGTCTGCGACATCAAGGGCGCAGCGGCGGCGCTGGTGGCGGCGGCCAATGCCGGCGACGGCGACGCGGCGTTCCTGTTTTCCTCCGACGAAGAAGCCAACGATCCGCGCTGTATCGCGGCGTTTCTGGCGCGTGGATTGCCGTATGAAGCGGTGCTGGTCGCCGAGCCGACCATGAGCGAAGCGGTGCTCGCCCATCGCGGCATCAGTTCGGTGCTGATGCGCTTTGCCGGTCGCGCCGGGCATGCGTCGGGCAAGCAGGACCCTTCAGCAAGCGCGCTGCATCAGGCGATGCGCTGGGGCGGCAAGGCGCTGGACCATGTCGAGGCGCTGGCACATGCACGCTTCGGTGGGCTGACCGGGCTGCGCTTCAACATCGGGCGTGTCGATGGCGGCATCAAGGCCAACATGATCGCGCCGGAGGCCGAGCTGCGCTTCGGTTTCCGGCCGCTGCCGTCGATGGATGTGGATGGCCTGCTGGCGAGCTTCGCCGGCTTCGCCGATCCTGCCGCAGCGCATTTCGAGGAAACCTTTCGTGGGCCGAGCCTGCCGTCGGGCGACATTGCGCGTGCCGAAGAGCGCCGCCTGGCTGCACGCGATGTGGCCGACGCGCTGAACCTGCCGATCGGCAATGCCGTGGATTTCTGGACCGAGGCCTCGCTGTTTTCGGCCGGCGGCTACACCGCGCTGGTCTATGGGCCGGGCGATATCGCCCAAGCGCATACCGCCGACGAATTCGTGACGCTGGAGCAGTTGCAGCGTTACGCCGAATCGGTGCATCGCATCATCAACGGCTCGCACTGAGCCTGTCTCCCGCGTCCAGGCGCGGCCATTCCTCCCCACGATCACCGCAATGTCCCTCCCAGCACAGCCCCACAAACAGACCCGCCAGACCATCGTGCGCCTGCTTTCGAGCATGGCCAGCGCGAAGGAAATCAGCCAGTACCTCAAGCGGTTTTCGCAACTCGACGCCAAACGCTTTGCGGTGGTCAAGGTGGGCGGCGCGGTGTTGCGCGACGATCTGGAGGCGCTGACCTCGTCGCTGTCGTTTCTGCAGGAAGTGGGGCTGACCCCGATCGTGCTGCACGGTGCCGGCCCGCAGCTGGACGCCGAGTTATCGGCGGCCGGCATCGAGAAGCACACCGTCAACGGCTTGCGGGTGACTTCGCCGGAAGCGCTGGCGATCGTACGCAAGGTATTCCAGGCCTCCAACCTCAAGCTGGTCGAAGCGTTGCAGCAGAACGGCGCGCGCGCCACCTCGATCACCGGCGGCGTGTTCGAGGCGCAGTATCTGGACCGCGAGACCTACGGCCTGGTCGGTGAGGTCAAGGCGGTCAACCTGGCGCCGATCGAAGCCAGCCTGCAGGCAGGCTCGATCCCGGTGATCACCAGCCTGGGCGAAACGCCCAGCGGGCAGATCCTCAACGTCAACGCGGACTTTGCCGCCAACGAGCTGGTGCAGGAGCTTCAGCCGTACAAGATCATCTTCCTCACCGGCACCGGCGGCCTGCTGGATGCCGATGGCAAGCTGATCGATTCGATCAACCTGTCCACCGAGTACGACCATTTGATGCAGCAGCCGTGGATCAATGGCGGCATGCGGGTGAAGATCGAGCAGATCAAGGACTTGCTCGACCGGCTGCCGCTGGAATCGTCGGTGTCGATCACCCGGCCGGCGGATCTGGCCAAGGAACTGTTCACCCACAAGGGCTCCGGCACCCTGGTACGGCGTGGCGAGCGCGTGCTGCGCGCCACGTCCTGGGACGAACTGGATCTGCCGCGGCTCAGATCGCTGATCGAATCCAGCTTCGGCCGCACCCTGGTGCCCGACTATTTTTCCAACACCACGCTGTTGCGCGCCTATGTCAGCGAAAATTACCGTGCCGCGGTCATCCTCACCGACGAAGGCCAGCTCGGCGAAGGCCGCCTGACCTATCTGGACAAGTTCGCCGTGCTCGACGATGCGCAGGGCGAAGGCCTCGGGCGGGCAGTGTGGAACGTGATGCGCGAAGAGACCCCGCAGTTGTTCTGGCGCTCGCGGCACAACAATCAGGTCAACATCTTCTACTACGCCGAATCCGACGGCTGCATCAAGCAGGAGAAGTGGAAGACGTTCTGGTACGGGCTGGAGAGTTTCGCGCAGATCCAGCACTGCGTGGCGCATTGCGCGACGCGCCAGCCGACCTTGCTGGGCTGAGCCGGTGACACAGGCCGCGCTGCCACCGTCCTGGAGTCAACTGCCGACCCTGCGCGGCAGGCATGCGACGCTGGAGCCTCTGCAGGCTGCACATGCCGATGGCATACGCGCTGCGCTGGGCGATGGCGCGCTCTCGCGGCTGTGGTACACCGGCGTGCCGACCCCGGCGCAGGTGGATACCTATATCGCCGCCGCGTTGGAAGCGCACGCCGAAGGCACGGCATTGCCGCTGGTGGTGCGCGATGTGGCCGGCGACATCGTCGGCTGCACGCGCTATTACGCACTGGATGCGGCGGTACCGCGGTTGTCGATCGGCTACACCTGGTACGCACCGCGCGTGCAGCGCAGCGGCGTCAACACCGAGACCAAGCTGATGCTGCTGCAACACGCCTTCGACACACTGGCGTGTTTGAGCGTGGTATTCGAGACCAGTTGGTTCAATCACACCTCGCGCGCGGCAATCGCGCGGCTCGGTGCCAAGCAGGACGGCGTGCTGCGCAATCACACCCGCCACGCCGACGGCACGCCGCGCGACACCGTGGTGTTCTCCATCATCGATACGGAATGGGCCGGGGTCAAACGCCACCTGCAGTTCCGCCTGGAAGCAAACGCATGACTGCTCAAACAACGACCATCGGCATTGTCGGTGCCCGCGGGCATACCGGTTCGGAACTGATCAAGCTGGTAGCGGCGCACCCGCATCTGCAATTGATCTTCGTGTCCTCGCGCGAACTGGCCGGGCAGGCGGTGGCCGATCACAACGCCGCCTATCGCGGCGAATTGCGCTACGAGAACCTGGATGCCGAGGCGGTGGCGGCCAAGGCCGCCGATGTCGTGGTTCTGGCGTTACCAAATGGCAAGGCCGCGCCGTTCGTGACCGCGATCGATGCCGCCAGGCCGCAGACACTGGTGATCGACCTGTCCGCCGACTACCGCTTCGATCCTGCCTGGTATTACGGCTTGCCCGAGCTCACCCGCGGCCGTTACGCGGGACACAAGCGCATCAGCAACCCTGGCTGCTACGCCACCGCGATGCAACTGGTGATTGCGCCGCTGCTGGATCAGTTGGCCGGCCCGCCGCAGTGCTTTGGTGTGTCGGGCTACTCCGGCGCCGGCACCACGCCGTCGGACAAGAACAATCCCGCGCTGCTCGCCGACAACCTGATGCCCTACGCATTGACCGACCATATGCACGAGCGCGAGGTGTCCACGCAGCTCGGCGTACCGGTCGAATTCATGCCGCACGTGGCGCCGCATTTTCGTGGCATCACCATGACCGTCAATGCCTGGCTGCAGCAGCCGCTGACGCGCGAGCAGCTGCAGACACGCTATGCGCAGCGCTATGCCGATGAGCCGCTGATCGAGCTGGTGGACGAAGCGCCGTGGGTCAGCCGCATCGCCGGCCGGCACGGCGTGCAGATCGGCGGCATCACCCTGGCGCCCGGCAACAAGCGGGTGGTAGTGGTGGCGACGCTGGACAACCTGCTCAAGGGCGCGGCGACGCAGGCGATGCAGAACCTCAACCTGGCGTTTGGCTGGGACGAATTGATGGCAATTCCGTTGTGATACCCGGGACCCGGGATCCGGGATCCGGGACCCGGAGAAGCAAGGGCGAATGCTCCTGCCTTTCCGGGTTCCCGGTCCCGGGTCCCGGGTCCCGCAAAAAGGACCCCCAATGACCAATCTGTTGTGGCAAAAACCCGGTGTGGCGGTGGACGCCAAGATCCAGGCCTTTCTGGCTGGCGACGACGTGATCCTGGACCGCGAATTCTTCCTGCATGACATTGCCGCCAGCACGGCGCATGCACAGGGACTGCAACACATCGGCATCCTCGATGCCGACGAGCTGGCCGGCCTGGAGCGCGAGCTGGCGCTGTTGGCCGACGACTTCCGCAGCGGTGCATTCGTGCTGGACGAGCAGTACGAAGATTGCCATTCGGCCATCGAGGCGCGCCTGACCGAGCGGCTGGGCGATGCCGGCCGCAAGATCCATACCGGTCGCAGCCGCAACGACCAGATCCTGGTGGCCACGCGGTTGTGGTTGAAGGACAAGTTGCAGCGCGTGGCCGAGCTGAGCGGCGAGATCGCCAAGGTGGCGCTGGACCGCGCCCAGGCCGAGGCCGCATTGCCGGTGCCCGGCTACACGCATATCCAACGGGCGGTGGTGTCCTCGGCGGGCATGTGGTGGGCCGGCTGGGCGGAAGCCTTCATCGACAACGCCGTGCGTGCGACCGCCACCCTGGCACTGGTGGACAGCAATCCGCTCGGTACCGCGGCCGGCTATGGCGTGAATCTGCCGCTGGACCGCGCGCATACCACCGCCGAACTGGGCTTTGCACGCCTGCAGGTCTCTCCGATCTATGCGCAGCTTTCGCGCGGCAAGTACGAACTGGCCGCGCTCGAAGCGCTGGGCAGCGCCACATTGGATCTGCGCCGCATCGCCTGGGACCTGTCGCTGTTCACCAGCGGCGAATTCGCCTTCGTGGCGTTGCCGGCGCAATACACCACCGGCAGTTCGATCATGCCGAACAAGCGCAACCCCGATGTCATCGAATTGATGCGCGCCACCCATGCCAGCGTGGCGGCAGCGCGCACGGAGATCGAACAACTGCTGTCGCTGCCGTCCGGCTACCACCGCGATCTGCAGAGCAGCAAGGGCGCCATCGTGCACGGCTTCGGCCGCGGCCTGGCAGCGCTGGAACTGCTGCCCGCCTTGTTGGCGAATCTGGAATGGCGCCCGGACAAGCTGCGCGCAGCGATCGATTCGGGCATGTATGCCACCGATGTGGCGGTGGAAGCGGCGGTGGCCGGCGTGCCGTTTCGCGAGGCCTACAAGGCCGCGGCGGAAGCCTCCGATACGGCAGGGCAGGGGCGCACGCCGGAAGGCAGCCTGGCAGCGCGCGTGTCGCCCGGTGCGGCGGCGGACCTGCAGCTGGATGCATTGCGTGCCCGCTGGCAGGCGCTCCGATGAGCGCGTGGATCGCTGCTGACGCTGAGGACGCCGGGCAATGACCGCGCTCTATCTGGTCCTGGCCATGCGCCTGCCCAGCTTCGACGATGCCGCCATCCAACCGCATCGCGACTTCCTCGATGCACTGCGCGCGCAGGGCAGGCTGTATCTCACCGGCGGGTTCACCGACGGCAGCGGCGGTGCGTATGTGCTGTGCAA
Organism: Xanthomonas melonis; assembly: GCF_020783655.1. Classification (GTDB taxonomy): domain Bacteria; phylum Pseudomonadota; class Gammaproteobacteria; order Xanthomonadales; family Xanthomonadaceae; genus Xanthomonas; species Xanthomonas melonis. The sequence continues at coordinate 139,615 of NZ_JAJGQH010000001.1, forward strand.
CGTGGACACCCTGGCGCAGGCGCAGGCCATCGTTGCCACCGATCCATTGGCGACCCTGCAAGCCTCCGAGCTCACCGTGCACGAATGGATCATCCGCTAAAGGCCGCGACCATGACCCTGCCGGCTGCCGATGCCGTCTCCCCGTTCGTCGAACAGGCGCTGCCGCCGTGGCGACGCGCTGTACTCAAGGTGGGCAGCAGCCTGCTCGCCGCCGATGGCGGGGGCCTGTCGCCGCGCTTTGCGCTGGGGCTGGCGCAGTTCGTCTCGGCCAATCTGGCGGCCGGGCGCGAGTTGGTGATCGTGTCGTCGGGCGCTGTGGCTGCTGGCCGTGCCATCTTGCCGAAAGCACCCGATGTCGGTGCACCGATCGCGGCGCGGCAGGCACTGGCGGCGCTGGGCCAGGCGCAGTTGATCGCGCTTTGGCAGCGGTTCTTCGAACGGCCGGTGGCACAGGTGTTGCTCACTCATGACGACCTGCGCAACCGCCGCCGCTATCTCAATGCGCGCGCCACCCTGGGCGAGCTGCTGCGGCTGGGCGCGTTGCCGGTGATCAACGAGAACGACACCGTGTCGGTGGACGAGCTCAAGCTGGGCGACAACGACAACCTGGCCGCGATCGTGGCGGCGTTGGTGGATGCCGATGCCTTGTTCATCGCCACCGACATCGACGGGCTGTACAGCGCAGATCCGCGCAGCAATCCACTGGCCCGTCCGCTCGACGAGGTGACCGAGCTCACTCCCGAGGTCATGGCGATGGCCGGCGGCAGCGGCAGCAACGTGGGCACCGGCGGCATGCGCACCAAGCTGGAAGCCGCCGCCAAGGCCGGTGCGGCCGGTATCGAAACCTATCTGTTCAACGGCCGCAGCGGCGAGGTGGTGCGTGGCCTGGCACAGGGCCGGTTGCGCGGCACCCGCATCCACGCCGCGCGTACGCGTATCGCCGCACGCAAGTACTGGCTGCGTCACGCCCCGGTGGAGCCGGGCGCGATCCTGATCGACGCCGGAGCGGCCACCGCGCTCAGCGACAAGGGCGCCTCGCTGCTGCCGGGTGGCGTCGCCGGTGCCGAGGGCGATTTCCGCCGTGGCGACATGGTGGAGATCCACCTGCGCGATGCCCGCGGAGCACGCTGTCTGGCGCGCGGGGTCAGCCAGTACTCGGCCCTGGATATCCGCCGCATCGCAGGCCGCCACTCGCGCGAGATCGACGGCGTGTTGGGATACAGCTACGGCGAGAACGTGGTGCACCGCGATGATTTGGTGCTTTTGTAGCCGGGATTGGGGAGTCGGGATTTGGGATTCGCAAACGCATGCGCGCCGCGTTTTTCGAACATTGCTCCGTGTCCCCGCCAATGATTCCGTTATGGTGATGGAGCGGTGTCTTCCGCTTTTGCCAATCCCCAATCCCGACTCCCCAATCCCGGCCCCCCAATGACCATCAAATCCCTAGCCCTGCAGTGCCGCGATGCCGCGCAGGTGCTTTCGCAACTGTCCGCGCAGGCCAAGCAGGATCTGCTCGAGGCGATGGCGGCCGCGCTGGAAGCCGATGCCGCGCTGATCCTGGCTGCCAACGTGCGCGATCTCGACGCTGCGCGCGCGAAGGGCACCGGCACGGCCATGCTGGATCGGCTGGCACTGGACGACCGGCGCCTTGCAGGCATCGCCGCCGCGCTGCGCGAGGTGGCGCAGCTGCCCGATCCGGTCGGCCAGGTCACCCGCGACGACATCCGCCCCAACGGTATCCGCGTGCAGAAGGTGCGCGTGCCGCTGGGCGTGATCGCGATGATCTACGAGGCGCGCCCCAACGTGACCGCCGATGCGGCGGCGCTGTGCATCAAGGCCGGTAACGGCGTGATCCTGCGCGGCGGCTCCGAAGCGATCCATTCCAACACCGCGATCGCGCAGGCCTTGCAGCGTGCCTTGCGCGCGGCCGATGTGCCTGAAGCGGCATTGACGCTGGTGCAGGACCTGCGCCGCGAAACCATGCTGGAGCTGCTGCAGCTGACCGACATCGTCGACCTGGCGATCCCGCGTGGTGGCGAAGGCCTGATCCGCTTCGTGGCCGAGCATGCGCGCGTGCCGGTGATCAAGCACTACAAGGGCGTGTGCCATCTGTTTGTGGATGCGTCGGCGGATCTGGAGCTGGCAGTGCGCCTGCTGGTCGACGGCAAGGCGAGCCGCCCATCGGCCTGCAATGCGCTGGAGACCCTGCTGGTACATGCAGACATCGCCGGGCGCTTTCTGCCACTGGCCGCGCAGGCCTTGCGCGAACGCAAGGTGGAGCTGCGCGGCGATGCGGCTACCTGCGCACTGGTGCCGGAGGCCGCGCCTGCCAGTGCCGACGACTACGCCGCGGAATTTCTCGACCTGATCCTGGCCATTCGGGTGGTGCCGGATCTGGAGGCCGCGATCGCGCATATCCGGGTGCACGGCTCGGACCACACCGAAGTGATCGCGACGCAGGACGCCGCCAATGCCGAGCGCTTCGTGCAGGCGCTACGCGCAGCGGTGGTGATGGTCAACGCCTCATCGCGGTTCTCCGACGGTGGCGAACTCGGCCTGGGTGCCGAAATCGGCATCTCCACCACGCGTCTGCATTCCTACGGGCCGATGGGCCTGGAGGCGCTGACCGTGGAGCGCTTCGTGGTGCGCGGCGAAGGTCAGGTGCGGCATTAGCAAGGCTGGAACACCCCAGCGAGCAGCCAGCGGCGGTGTCTGCCTGCATCGTGAAGGATCGGCGTGAGCAGGTAATGCATGCCGATACCGGTACTGCCGCAGTGCGGAAATCTTGCAAGGCGCGCCTTATCGCCCTGCAGCGCGTTTTGCGTGCGACGCCATACCGCACTGGGGCCGCGCCACGCCCCAGGCGCTGCCGTCACACCGCATCGGGGCTCACAACACGCGCCGCACTTCTCCCCGCGCTAGCGTGATGTCGTGGGCTTGCCCGCTCCAGGCAATGCGGGTGCGGGTGCCACCAACGCTGCGCACGCTGATCTGCGTCGGCACGCCGTCGCGCCATGCCATGTCCACCACGAAGCCGCCGCGTGCGCGCAGGCCTGCGACGCGGCCTTGTGCGGCCCAGGCCTTGGGCAGGGCGGGCAGCAGCGTGATCTGGCCAGGGCGCGAGTACAGCAGCATCTCCAGCATTGCCGCCGGGGTGCCGAAGTTGGCATCGATCTGGAACACCCCGCCCAGGGTGGGGTCGCCGTGCTGGCTGAGATCGTAGATATCGAACAGATTGGGTGCGGTGCCGTTGCTGTGACCGATCGAGGGCTTCAGATTGGTGAGCACCAGCGCATAAGCGCGCTCTGCATCGCCGAGTCTTGCCCAGCACAGCGCCCGCCATAGCCGAAGCTGTGCATGCCACGCGCTTCCAACAGTTTGCGCGCCGCCTCCACCTGCGCGGGCGGCGCCAGATCCGGATGCAGGCGATGGCCGGGGAACAAGCCCATCAGCGGCGACAGGTGCCGGTGCTGCGCTTCACCCAAATCGGTGGGTGACATCCATTCCTGCAACTGGCCGCTGAGCGGGCTGATCTCCGGCAGATACAGACGCTGCTGCAGGGTGGCGATGGTGGCGGCGTACTCGGCGTCGCGGCCGAGCAGGGCGCTGGCCTGGCGGTATTGCCCGAACAGGGTCCACACCAGTTCCTGCGCATAGGTGATGCCACGCGCATTTTCCGGGCCATGCTCGGGCGACCAGTCATGGTCGTCGACCAGGCACTGGCGGGTGCGGCCGTCGGCATCGGTGACTTCCATTGCGATCAAGCGCGCCTGCCAGAATTCGCAGGCGCCCTTGAGCAGCGGATAGATGCGCGTGAGATCGTTCCGGTCCTGGGTGAATTCGTAGTGCTGCCACAGGCTGTCGCATAACCACGCGTTGCCGGCCGGGTGCCAGTACCAGCCGTTGCCGCCGAACGGATTGGTGGAAATGGCCACGGTCCAGCCGGCGATCTTGCCGGAGGTATTGCGGAAACGATTGCGCAGGTCGTTGAAGTGGGTCTGGGTGATGCGTGTCCAGGATGGCAGTTGCGCCAGGCAATAGCGTGTCAGTGCATCGACACAGGGGCCCAGCCCGGCAGGATCTGCCAGCCAGTAGTTCATCTGCAGATTGACGTCGCTGTGGTAATCGCTCATCCATGGCGGGTCGTTGTTTTCCAGCCACAAGCCCTGCAGGTTGGTCGGCAATCCATCACGCGAGGCCGCGATGGTCAGATAGCGGCCGAACTGCAGATAGGCCACCTCCAGTTCCGGGTCTGGGAGCGTAGGCGCGGCGGCGCGTGCCTGGATCCGCTGCCAGGTATCAAGACCACGTTGCGCATCGCTGGAATGGCCAAGCTCCACCTGCAATGTGTCGAACAGCGCACGGTGATCGGCGACATGGGTGTCCAGCAACAGCGCGGCGGGCACTGATGCGGCGGCCTGTGCGCGGTGGCGCGCCAGCGTGAGCGGGTCGCGCGTGGCATCGCGCCAACCGCGTGCGCCGTCGGCGGCGTAGTCGGTGGCGCCGCACACGACGATGGTCAGGCCACTGCAGTCCTGAAACTGCAGGCTGCCGTCGCCTGTATCGAGCCTGCCATCGTCGCCGTGCACGCGTAGCGCTGCGGCATAGCGCAGGCCGTTATCGAGCTTGCCGTCCAAGCGCAACCCGGCGTGGCCATCGGCACGAACGGCGCCGGCATGCGTATCGACCAGGCGGATGCGGCCACGGTGTCTTCCGGTGCCTTCGCAGTCCAGGCGCAACACGATGGCCGCGTCCGGGTGGCTTGCGAACAGCGTCCGGGTATAACGGGTGTCGCCGATGCGATAGCGCACCCGCACGCAGCCGTTGCTCATGTCCAGTTCGCGCTGGTAATCGGAGACCTGCGCCTGCGCATGCCCTTCAAGTTCCACGAAGAGTTTGGCCAGCAGCGTGAAGCTGCCGAACTCTTCTTTGGTATACGCAAACTGGCCATCGTCCTGCAGCACTGCGTTGCTGCCGCCCGACCAGAGGCTGCCTTCGGAAACGAACAGCGTCTCGCAGGCCGGCATTCCGCCGCAGAGCGCACCGAGCCGGCCATTGCCGATCGGCAGTCCATCGCGCAACAGTTGGGCATCGGCGGCAGGCGCGGCATAGGGCAGGCGCAGTGCATGCTCAGGGGGCAGCAGCGGCGAACGGCTAGGGCGCAACGGTGGCGTGGTGGCGTACACGCCACCGGCACGGCCGAGCAAGGGCAACAGTGCGGCCGCGCCGACGTGGGCGAGCAGGCGTCGGCGGTGCAGGTTGGCGCAGCCGTGTGAGGTGTCGCGCATACGAACAGTCGCTGCAATCAGGAACGAACCTTGTAAAGCATCTGCCGCCCCCGCGGAAGCACGCGATTGTCGGCCCCACGAATTGACGTTTGCCTGGCTTGCGGCTGGCGTGTGCGCGTCGATCGAAGACTTGCAGGCAAGCTACGCAAAGCACGGCGCGGTCTTTTCAGGACAGCTCGAGCGTCGGTGGGCAGTCAATCCGCATCGCATGCTCGCCGCGCGTGGCCTACCCGGTACCTTCGACACTCCCGCACGCAGGTTGTCTGTGCCTACGCTGCCACGGTTGACCATCCCGCCCACTGTTGCTGCCGGAGATTCCATGCGCCGCCTTGCCACCTGCCTGCTCGCCACCGCTGTCGCAGCCATCGCTAGCGGCAGCACCTTCGCCCAGACCTCGGCGATGACGCCGGACATCACCGGCAAACCGTTCGTGGCAAGCGACGCCGCCAACGACTACATCAAGCGCGAGGTGATGATCCCGATGCGCGATGGGGTCAAGCTGCACACGGTGATCGTGCTGCCCAAGGGCGCGCGCAACGCACCGATGGTGCTGACGCGTACGCCCTACGACGCCAGTGGCCGTAGCGAGCGCCTGGCCTCGCCGCATATGAAGGATCTGCTGCCGCCCGGCGACGACGTCTTCGTGGAAGGCGGCTACATCCGCGTGTTTCAGGACGTGCGCGGCAAGTACGGCTCCGAGGGCGACTACGTGATGACCCGGCCGCTGCGCGGCCCGCTCAACTCCAGCGACGTGGACCACGCCACCGATGCCTGGGACACCATCGATTGGCTGGTGAAGAACGTCAAGGAATCCAACGGCAAGGTCGGCATGATCGGCTCGTCCTACGAAGGATTCACCGTGGTGATGGCGCTGACCGATCCGCATCCGGCGTTGAAGGTGGCCGCACCGGAAAGCCCGATGATCGATGGCTGGATGGGCGACGACTGGTTCAACTACGGCGCGTTTCGCCAGGTCAATTTCGACTACTTCACCGGACAGCTCAGCAAGCGTGGCAAGGGGGCCGGCATCCCGCGCCAGGGGCATGACGACTACAGCAATTTCCTGCAGGCCGGCTCGGCCGGCGACTTCGCCAAGGCCGCCGGCCTGGAGCAATTGCCGTGGTGGCACAAGCTCACCGAACACGCCGCCTACGATGCGTTCTGGCAGGAGCAGGCGCTGGACAAGGTGATGGCGCGCACGCCGCTCAAGGTACCCACGATGTGGCTGCAGGGGCTGTGGGATCAGGAAGACATGTGGGGCGCGATCCACAGCTATGCGGCGATGGAGCCGCGCGACAAGAGCAACACCCTCAACTATCTGGTGATGGGCCCGTGGCGGCATAGCCAGGTGAACTACGACGGCACCTCGCTGGGCGCATTGAACTTCGATGGCGACACCGCGCGGCAATTCCGTCACGATGTACTGCGCCCGTTCTTCGACCAATACCTGGTCGATGGCGCGCCCAAGGCCACCACGCCGCCCGTGTTCATCTACGACACCGGCGCGAACCGCTGGGACCGCCTGCAGGCCTGGCCCCGCAGCTGCGACAAGGGCTGCACCTCGGCGAGCAAACCGTTGTATCTGCAGGCTGGCGGCAAGTTGTCGTTTCAGGCACCGGTCGCCGGGCAGCCGGGTTTCGAAGAATACGTGTCGGATCCGGCCAAGCCGGTGCCGTTCGTGCCGCGCCCGGTGGATTTCGGCGACCGCAGCATGTGGACCACCTGGCTGGTGCACGACCAGCGTTTCGTGGACGGGCGACCGGATGTGCTGACTTTCGTCACCGAGCCGCTGACCGCGCCGCTGCAGATCGCCGGCGCGCCGCAGGTGCATCTGCAGGCCTCCACCAGCGGCAGCGACAGCGACTGGGTGGTCAAGCTGATCGATGTCTACCCGGATGAGATGGCGTCCAGCCCCAAGATGGGCGGCTATGAACTGCCGGTGTCGCTGGCGATCTTTCGCGGACGCTACCGCGAGAGTTTCAGCACGCCCAAGCCGCTCGCGTCCAATCAGCCGCTGGCATTCGAGTTCGGCCTGCCCACCGCCAACCACACCTTCCAGCCCGGTCATCGGGTGATGGTGCAGGTGCAGTCCAGCCTGTTTCCGCTGTACGACCGCAACCCGCAGACCTACGTGCCGAACATCTTCTTCGCCAAGCCGGGCGACTATCAAAAGGCCACCCAGCGCGTTTACGTGACGCCCGAGCAGCCCAGCTACATCACTCTGCCGGTGCGTTGATCGCGCGGGCGCCGCGTACTGGCGGCGCCCAGCTGTCTTCCAGCACTTGCGGGCGGCAGGCCACCCAGGCGGCCGCCAGCTGGATCAGGATGCAGATCACCAGGAACACGAACGGGTAGGTCCAGCCGCCGCGGTGCGCATGCAGCCAGCCGAACAGGAACGGTCCCAGGCAGCTCATCGCATAGCCCATGCCCTGCGAGAACCCGGACAGGGCGGCCGAGCCTGCGGCGGTGCGGCTGCGCTGGTTCACCAGCACCAGCGCCAGCGGGAAGGTGCTCGGTCCCAGCCCGAGCAGGGTCACCCACAGCACCGGTGCTGCCAGCGGTGCCCACCACAGCCCGGCGAATGCGAGCAGATGGCAGGCGGCGCAGACGAGCACGATCGGGAACGGGTTGCGCATGCGCACCGCCAGTGCCGGCATGACCAGCGCACCGACCATGCCCAGTGCGGAGAACAGCGCCACCATGGTGCCGCCGAATGCGGGCGAAGCGCCGGCTTCGCGCAGCAGCGTGGGCAGCCAGGTGAACATCGAATAGGTCACCAGCGAGGTCATGCCGAAGGTCACCGCCATGCTCCAGCCCAGGGCAGTGCGGGCAACGCGGCCTTCGGCTTCCGGGGTCGGGGTGACGGGGGCCGGTCCGGTGGCGCGCAATCGCCCGTGTCCCAGCTGTACCAGTGCCCAGGCCGCCAACGCCAGCAGGGCCGGCAACACCCAGACCACCATGGAGCTGCGCCAGCCCAGCGCATCGGCCACCGGCACTGCCAGCAAGGCCGGAAGCAGGGTGCCGATCTGCAGCACGGTGATGTACAACGTGCTGACCCGGCCCACGCGGTCGCCGAAATAGCGCTTCACCAGCGGCGGTAGAACCACGTTACCCATGCCCATCCCAGCCAGCGCCACCAGCGAGCCGACCAGCAGCCCGGCAGTGCCTGGCAACAGTGGCCGCAGCACCAGCCCGAGCGTGGCCAACCCCATCGACAGCAGGGCAGTGCGTAGCAGGCCGGCGCGGCGCAACACCGCAGGCGTCGCGACGCCTGTCAATGCGAACGCGGCAGTGGGCAACATGCCGAGCGCTCCCATGGTCGGCGCACCGAAGGCGTACTCGTTGGCGATGCGTTCCAGCAGCGGCGTCAGCGAGGTGACCGCAGTGCGCAGGTTGAACGCCGAAAGCAGGATGGCGGCCAGCACCAGTCCGCGACCACGCAACTGGTCGGACGGGGAGGCGGTGGCAGTGACAACAGACATGCAAAGACCGTCCGCACCGTGCACATCCGTGCAGCGGCGCCTGAAAACACAAAACCGGCACGAGGCCGGTTTGTGTTTTGAAACTGGTCGGGGAGACAGGATTCGAACCTGCGACCTCTACGTCCCGAACGTAGCGCTCTACCAGACTGAGCTACACCCCGAAGGAGCCGCGTATGTTACATAGGGAATGCGGAATCGGCAAGCATCCGATGCAACTTTTTTCACTGCGGCGGTCGGCCGCGCTCCGGCTCGCGTGCCTCGAACCACATGCCGTTGAGCACGGCGGCCAGTGCCGCCAGGCCGGTGCCGAGAATCCAGGCGAAATACCACATCGGTGTGCTCCTTGGGAGCGATGAAAGCGGGATGGGCAGTGGCGGCGCGCGCGCATCGCCGCCGCCGTGCAACTCAGTACGCGTTGGGATTGGTGGACAGTTCGTCGGCACTGAGCTTGCCGCGCAGCACGCGGTACACCCATGCGGTGTAGGCCAGAACGATCGGCATGAACAGCGTCGTGGCCAGCAGCATGATCCACAGCGTGAGCCGGCTGCTGGAGGCATCCCACAACGTCAGGCTCGCGCTGGGCACGGTGGAGGAGGGCAGCAGGAACGGGAACAGCGCAAAGCCCACGGTGAAGACGATGCCGACGATGGCGCTGCCGGAGGCGATGAAGGCAAGTCCGCCGCGTCGCGCACGCAACAGCAACGCGCTCATTGCCAGACCGAGCAGGCCGACCGTCGGTGCCAGCAGCGTGGCCGGCATGCTGCTGTAGTTGTGCAGCCAGCCACCGGCCGCGGTGAGCGCGGCGGTCTTGGCCAGCGGATTGGTCTGCGCATCGGTTGCCAGCACCGATGTCACTGCATAACCGGGCAGTCCAAGCGCCACCCACGCACCTGCAGATGCGAACAGCGCCACTGCACACAGCGCCGCGATGCTGCCAACACGCGCAGCACGCTCGGCCACCGGGCCGTCGGTCTTGAGCACCAGCATCGCTGCGCCGTGTGCGAGCAGCATCGCCACGCTGAGCAGACCGGCCAGCAGCGCGAAAGGTGTCAGCAGGCCGAGCAGATTGCCGGTGTAATGCGTGCGCATGCTGTCGTCGAAATGGAACGGCACTCCGAGCAGCACGTTGCCCACCGCCACCCCCATGATCAGTGCTGGCACCAAGCCGCCAGCGAACAAGGCCCGGTCCCAGGTGTCGCGCCACCGTCGATCGGCCAGCTTGCCGCGGAACTTGAAGCCTACCGGGCGCAGGATCAACGCGAACAGGATCACGAACATCGCCAGGTAGAACCCGGAAAAACTCACCGCATACAAGGGCGGGAATGCGGCGAAGATCGCGCCGCCGCCCAGGATCAGCCACACCTGGTTGCCTTCCCAGACCGGGCCGATGGTGTTGATGACCAGCCGGCGTTCGGCATCGTTGTGGGCGACCAGCGGCAGCAGGGTACTGACGCCCAGATCGAAGCCGCCCATCACCGCGTAGCCGGACAACAGCACGCCCAGCAGCAGCCACCAGATCACGCGCAAGCTGGCGTAGTCGAGCAAAACGAAATCCATGAGGTCTCTCCTTCGGTTACGGCGCGCTGCCGGCGACGGCACCGGTGCCGAGGGTTGCGTTGCGTACGGGTGCGTTGTGTGTTGGGCCAGCTGGGAACAATGCATCCGGACCCTTGCGGATGGTCTTCAACGACAACTTGATCGCGATCACCAACAACGTGGTGTACAGCGCGGTGAAGCCGACCAGGGTCAGCACGATCTCGTACAGATCCAGCCCCGAGGCCGCGTAGAAAGTGGGCAGCACGCCTTCCACCGCCCATGGCTGGCGACCGTACTCGGCCACGAACCAGCCGCATTCGATCGCGATCCAGGGCAGCGGCAAGGTCCATACCGCCAGCGTCAGGAACCAGCGTTCTTCCTGGAAGCTGTGCTTGCACGCAAACCAGAATGCGACGGCGAAGAAGACGATCAGGTAGATCCCGATGGCGGCCATGATGCGGAAGGTCCAGAACAGCGGCAGCACGCGCGGTACGGTGTCCATCGCCGCCTGCGCGATCTGCTCGGGCGTGGCGTTGCCGATGTCGTCGCGATAGCGCTTGAGCAGCAGGCCGTGGCCCAGGTCCTGCCAATGTGCGTCGAAGACCTTGCGCGCCTCGGCATCGTTGCTGTCGGCGCGGATGCGCTGCAATGCGCCGTAGGCGATCTGCCCGCCGCGGATACGATGCTCGGCACGCTCCACCAGTTCCATGATGCCGGGGATCGGCGTATCCAGCGAACGGGTGGCGATCAACCCCATCAGGTACGGAATCTTGAGCGCATAATCGTTGCGATGGGTCTGCTGGTTGGGAATGCCGAAGGCGGTGAAGTCGGCCGGTGCGGCTTCGGTCTCCCACATCGCCTCGATCGCCGCCAGCTTCATCTTCTGGTGCTCGTTGGCCGCATAGCCGCTTTCGTCGCCCAGCACCACCACCGACAATGACGACAGCAGGCCGAACGCTGCCGCCACCGCGAAGGAACGGCGCGCCATGTCCAGGTGTCTGCCGCGCAGCAGGTAGAACGCGCTGATCGACATCACGAACACCGCGCCCAGCACATAGCCTGCGCTGACGGTATGTACGAACTTGGCCTGCGCCACCGGGTTGAACAGCACCGCGACAAAATCCACCACCTCCATGCGCATGGTGTCCGGGTTGAACACCGCACCGGTGGGGTGTTGCATCCAGCCGTTGGCGATCAGGATCCACAGCGCCGAGAAATTGCTGCCCAGCGCCACCAGCCAGGTGACGATCAGGTGCTGCACCTTGCCCAGCCGGTTCCAGCCCAGGAAGAACAGGCCCAGGAAGGTCGCTTCCAGGAAGAACGCCATCAGCCCTTCGATCGCCAGCGGCGCACCGAAGATGTCGCCCACGTAGTGGCTGTAGTACGACCAGTTCATGCCGAACTCGAACTCCATCACGATGCCGGTGCCCACACCCATGGCGAAGTTGATGCCGAACAGCACGCCCCAGAACATGGTCATGCGCCGCCAGATCGGCTTGCCGGTCATGACATAGACGCTCTCCATGATGCCGAGCAGGAACGACAGCCCCATGGTCAGCGGCGGGAAGATGAAGTGGTACATCGCGGTGACTGCGAACTGCAGCCGCGACAGTTCGACAACTGTCGAGTCGATCATGGCGGGATGGCCTGGTTGGTTGGCGATCAATGAAGTGGGCGCATCATCTGCGCTTGCCGCGCCATGCGCGTTGATCCAGATCAATGCGGCCCGCAAACCCTGCGGCACACTGTCCGTCCCGGTAAGGGAAGCAGGCGGCCTACAATCGCCGCCAACGAGCAGTCTTCGGAACGCGATGTGAGTCAGCCCAGCGCAGCAGCCAGCGAAACGCCCGCCCAACGTCGCCAGCGCGGCCAATGGCTGGACGCGCTCGCCGCACCGGCCAGGCGTGCACGCCGGCTGGCCGGCGTGGCGGTGGCAGTGTCGGGCTTACTGCTGCTGGCGCAGGCAGCGGCCATCGCCTGGTTGCTGCAGGCGGTGTTGGTACAGCGCCTGCCGCTGGTGCAACTGCGCGAGGTGGGCGCCGGCCTGCTGCTGGCCTTGCTCGGCCGTGCGCTGCTCACGGCCTGGGCGCAGTCGCTGACCGGCGAGGTGGCCGATGTAGCCAAGCGCGCACTACGCGCGCGCATCGCCCGGCGCCTGGTGCAGCACGGGCCGGTGTGGCTGCGCCGGCAACGCAGTGGCGAGTTGGGCGAACTGAGCCTGGCGCATACCGATGCGCTGGAGGGCTACTTCGTCGGCTACCAGCTGGCACGGACCGAACTGCTGCTGGTGCCGCCGCTGATCCTGATCGCGGTGTTCTCGGTCGATTGGGTGGTGGGCCTGGTCTTGCTGCTGACCGCGCCGCTGATTCCGTTCTTCATGATGCTGGTGGGTTGGGGCGCCGAGGCGGCCGGGCGCGAGCAGCTGCGCGCGCTGGCACGCATGGGCGGGCATTTCGCCGACCGGCTCAAGGGCCTGGGCCTGCTGCGCGTGTATGGCCGTGGCCAGGACGAATTGAGCGGTATTGCCGCCGCGGCCGAGGGCGTGCGCGAGCGCTCGCTGAAGGTGCTGCGTATCGCGTTCCTGTCGTCCACGGTGCTGGAGTTCTTCGCCTCGGTGAGCGTGGCGATCGTGGCCTTGTACTTCGGCCTGAGCTATCTGGGCATGCTCGATCTGCACGGCCTCCCCACGCTGGGTGCCGGCATGTTCTGCCTGCTGCTGGCGCCGGAATTCTTCGCGCCCTTGCGGCGGCTGGCAGCGCATTACCACGACCGTGCCAATGCGCTGGCCGCGGTGGCCGAGTCCGAGCGCTTGCTGGAAGGGTTTGCGGACAACGCCGCCATCGCCGTCGCACTGCCGCTGCCTGCTGCGGCCGAGGCGGCGCAGGCGCAGATGCCCTTGCTGCAGGCGCGCGAACTGGCGTTGCGTCCTCCCGGCGCGCCGCAGCTGGTGGTCGAGCGGTTTTCCCTGGTGCTGGAACCCGGGCAACGGGTGGCGCTGATCGGCGCCAGCGGCAGCGGCAAGAGCACACTGCTGGAAGGCCTGGCCGGCTGGCTGAGTCCGGAGGCGGGCAGCGTCATCCTGCGCCCCGGCACGCGCGTGGGCTATGCCGCGCAACGGCCGTACCTGTTCCACGGCAGCATCGCCGACAACCTGCGGCTGGCCGATCCTCAGGCCAGCGATGCGCGGCTGCATGCCGTGGCCGAGGCCGCGCAGGTGATGCGCTTCGCCGCGCAGTTGCCGGACGGACTGGACACGCTGATCGGCGAACGTGGATTCGGACTCTCCGGTGGCGAAGCGCGTCGCGTCGCGCTGGCGCGGCTGCTGTTGCGCGAACCGGAGGTCTTGCTGCTGGACGAACCCACCGCCTTTCTCGATCCCGCTACCGAAGCGGAACTGCTGCGCACGCTGGGCGCGTTCGCGCGCGGCCGCGCGCTGGTGCTGGCCACGCATAGCACCGCGGTGATGGCGTGGGCCGACACCGTGATCGATCTGCAGGGTGCGACGGTGCGAGCGGAGCTGCCATGAACGATGCACGCCACGATCGGCTGCGCGATGTGTTCGCCCGGCACGCCTGGCGCCTGTCGTTGTCGGCGCTGCTGGTGCTGGTCACCCTGCTGGCCGGCGTCGGTCTGCTCGCGCTGTCCGGTGGATTCCTGACCGCCGCGGCCCTGGCCGGCGTGGTCGGCATGGGCGCCGGCTTCAATTTCTTTTCACCCTCGGCCGGTATCCGCGCGCTGACGTTCGCGCGCATCGCGTCGCGCTACGGCGAGAAACTGATCGGCCACGATGCCACCTTGCGCATCGCCCGCGATCTGCGCGTGTGGTTCTTCCGCCGCGCCTTGCCGCTGGCACCGGGGCGCCTGTCGGCCACGCGGACCGGCGATCTGCTGGCGCGGTTGATGTCCGACATCGGCGAGGTCGATGGCGTGAGCGTGCGTGCCCTGGCGCCGCTGGCGGCACTGCTGGGCATCTGGGTGGCCGGCGTGGTGGCCGCTGCCCTGATCCATCCTCCTGCGGCGCTGTTGCTGCTGGCGTTGGGTGCGACGATCGGCGGGCTGGTGCCGTGGCAGGTGGCGCGTGGCGGTGCGCAGCGCGAGCGGCTGCGCGCGCAGCAGCGCATGCAGTTGCGTACGCAGGCGTTCGAAGGCCTGGAAGGCGCGGCGGATCTGGCCGCGGTCGAGGCCCAGGCAGCATGGCTGCAACAGGTCGATGCGGCCGCTGCGGCGCTGGTGGACGGCGACCGCATGCAGCGTCGGCGCTTGATCGCCGGCAACCTGCTGCATGCGGTCTGCGGCGGCATCGGGCTGGCCGGCATGCTGTGGCTGGCATTGCGCGCCGCCGAGCAGGCAGCGATCAGCGCCGAACTGGCCGCCGCGCTGGTGTTCCTGACCATGGCCTTGCTGGAAGTATGGGCTGGCGCGGGGCTTGCGCTGCAGGCGTTGCAGAGCGCGCGTGTGGCCGCCGGGCGGCTGCAGGCCATCGTCGATCAGGCGCCGTCGGTCAGCGATCCGCTGCAGCCCGTCGAAGTGCCGCCCACGGGCACGCTGCAGTTGCAGCAGGTGTGCTTCAGCTGGCCTGGTGGCGTGCGCCCGGTGCTGCATGGGCTCGACCTGACCCTGGCACCCGGCGAACGCATCGCCATCAGCGGCGACAGCGGCAGCGGCAAGAGCACCTTGTCGGCGCTGCTGCTGCGCTTGTGGGACCCGCAGGCGGGGCAGGTCAGCTACGCCGGCATCGATCTGCGACAGTGCACGCAGGCGCAATGGCATCGGCGCATCGCCTGGTTGCCGCAGAACGCCCCGGTGTTTGCCGGCAGCGTGCGCGAGAACCTGCTGATCGGCGACGCCACCGCCAGCGACGCCGCGCTATGGGCTGTGCTCGCCCAGGTGCGTCTGCGCGACTGGGCGGGCGCGCAGAACGGGCTGGACACTTGGGTGGGCGAGAACGGCGCCACGCTATCCGCCGGGCAGGCACGCCGGCTGGCGCTGGCGCGCGCACTGCTGCGCGATGCCCCCATCCTGCTATTGGACGAACCCACCGACGGGCTGGATGTGGATACCGCCCACGCGCTGTTACTCGATCTGGCCGCAGCGCTCGGCGAGCGCAGCCTGGTGATGATCACCCACGACAGCGTGCCTGCCGGTGTGGTGCACCGGCATTACCGCATGCAGGGTGGAGTGCTGGAGCCGATGGGCTGATGGCGGCTTTCCGGTGGCGGGTTGCGCGAGCACGCCGCCGTGGATGCCGATCATGGCGCTAGGAAGACCGCGCAGGCCAGTGCCGCGGCGTTGGCGATCGCGCTGATCCAGAACGCGATCTGGAACGAGGTCTTGACGGTCTTGTGCCGGAACAGCGATTGCGCCAGCAAGGCGCCGGGCCAGCCGCCGAGCAGGGCGATGGCGTGCAGGGTCGCTTCCGGCGTGCGGCGGCGGCCATGCGTGGCGGCGGTCTTGTCCAGCCGATAGGCGATCAGTGCCGCGATGCTGGTGGCCGCGTACCAGAGCGCAATCGCCATCGGCAGGCGACCTGTCAGCAGTAAGGCCATCACCCCGATGGCAAACAGACCAGCCAGCAGCCGGCGCGGCAGCAGGCGGTTGGTGGTCGGCCTCGATCGGGATTCGGGTCCAGTCGGCTTGCCGCTTGCGGACTGCGAGGAACGCGATCTCGATCGGGATGCGGATCTGGCAATCAGCAGGCGTCCAGGAAGTCGCGCACCGCCGGGCCGAACCGCGCGAAGTCCACCAGGAAGGCGTCGTGGCCCTGTGGCGAATCCAGGCCGATGAAGCGGGCGTCGGCGCCACCGGCGCGCAGGCCGTTGGCGATCTGTTCCTGTTGCTGCACCGGGAACAGGATGTCGGTATTGGCGCCGATCGACAGCGCGCGCGCGATGCGGATGCGCGACAGGCCGGCCAGCACCTGGCCATCGCTGGCGCCCTGGCTTGCCGATGCGTTACCAACAGGCGCGCTGGCGTTGCGGGCCGCAGCCAACGGCGTCCGTGCGCTCGGAGCCGGCTCGGCGTAGTCGGCCAGATCGAACCAGTCCATCGAACGGCTCAGATACAGATAGCAGTTGGGATCGAAGAAGCGCACGAAGCGACGCGCGTGGCCCTCCAGATAGCTTTCCACCTGGAATTCCAGACCGAACGGGTCGTCGTCGGCCTGTTCGGAATCCAGCCGCACGCGGCCGAAGCGGCCATCCCATTCCAGCGCCGAGCGATAGGTGATCACACCAAGCTTGCGCGCCATGCGCATGCCCGATTCCGGGTAGCTGGCATCGTCGTAGTGGCCGCCGTTCCAGTTGGGATCCAGCCGGATGGCTTCGCGCTGCAACGAGCGGATGGCGATGGAAAATGGCAGGGCCTGTGCGCTGCCGGAGATGTTGATGTGGCTGCGCGCGATGCCGGGATGGCGCAGCAGCAGCGCCAGCGCGGTCATGCCGCCCATCGAATTGCCGATCAGGCAGGCCAGTTGCTCGATGCCCAGGGCACGGACCACGTCGGCCGCAGCATCGGCCACGTCTTCGATCGACAGGTCCGGAAAGCGCAGCCGATAGCGCTCGCCGGTGGCCGGATCGATCGAGGCCGGACCGGTCGAGCCCTTGCAGCTGCCCAACGAATTGACGCAGATCACGAACCAGCGCGTGGTATCGATCGGCTTGCCCGGCCCCAGCATCGCTTCCCACCAGCCCGGTTCCGGGTTGGCCTGGGTGGCGGCCGCATGCGCATTGGGCGACAGCCCGGTGACGATCAGCAGCGCATTGCTGCGATCGGCTTCCAGCGTGCCCCAGGTCTCATAGGCGATACGCGCCTGATGCAGGGCGCCACCGCGCTTCATCGCAAACGGCGAGGGCAGGGCGTGGAACAGCGTGCCGGCAGGAATGAATTCGGTCATGGCCCAATTCTAACGGCCGGAATCGGGAATCGAGAGGAGGAAATGGGAGAAGCGCTGATTGCCCATGCGTCCGGGGTGGTGCTGGGTGGTCACTGGGTGCGGGCTGGGCCGAGCGTCCAACATGAGATGCGATCAGCGGCCGATCACCAGCTCCACCACGCCGTTGGCGGGCAATTGCACGGTCACCGGCATGCTTTCCACATCGTCGCTCTGGCGCATCGCGTTGCCGCTGCGCGACAGCCGCGCCATCACCTGCACGCTGTCCAGCGACGACAGTGCACGCGTCGGCATCGGGCTGTCGCCGTCGTCCAGGGTGATGGTCAGCGGCAGTTCGCTGAGGGCGTGTTTTCCCACCGCCACCGGCATCGGCGTGTCGGCGGCGCGGGCGATCACGAACACGCTGGTGTCGCCGGGCAGTGCGGCGCGTTTGGCGAATTCGGCATCCAGCGTCACGCGCACCTGGATACGTTTGCTGTTGGCTGCATCGGCGGCAGGCGCAGCCGGCGTCTGGATAGGCGCCAATCCGACCTCCTTTCGCGCAGCGTTGATCTGTTCGAGCAGGCCGGGGCGGGTGCTGGCGTCGACCACCTGCAGCAATGGCTCCCAAGTGGCGCTGGCCTTGGCCGGTTCACCGGCCTGACGCTGCACCACGCCCAGGAACCAGCGTGCGCGCTGGTGGTCCGGCTGTACGGTGAGCGCATGTTCGAGCAGGCGCATCGCCTGCGGATCCGGGCGCCCGCTATCGTCGGCGAGCATGCGCGCCTGCGCAGCAGCCACCAGCACGTCGGGTTCGTCCGGCCGCAGCGCCACCGCACGCGCAAAGGCATCGCGTGCCTCGGCAAAGTTCTGCTGGCTGGACAGCGAACGTCCCAGCAGCACCCAGCCTTCGGCCTGGTCGGGATTGCGCGCCAGGGCGGCGCGCAGCTGCACGATGGCCTCGTCCAGCGTGCGTGGCGTGTCCGGGCGGTTGGCGGCCAGCTCGATCGCGCCCGGTGTGCCCACCAACCAGTACAGCGCTACACTGGCTGCCAGCAGCAGCGCCGCCATGCTGGCCGCCAGCCCGCGCGTCTGCCGCCACAGCGGCCACAACGCCACGCCAAAGGCCAGCAGTGCAACGACCACCACCGCAATCACGAAACCGACCATCACCACTCCTGCTCGTCGGGCGGCAGCGTGGGTGCGGCGGCGCTGCGGCGGCGTACCAGCATCACGACCGCCGTGCCGCCCAGCAGCAGGACCAGCAACGGGCCAAACCACAGCAACCAGGTCCGCGATTCCACCTGCGGCCGGTACAGCACGAATTGCCCATAGCGCGCGACCAGGAACTGGCGGATCTGCGCATCGCTGCGCCCCTGTTGCATCAGGGCCAGCACCTCGCGGCGCAGATCCTGCGCGATCTGCGCATTGGAATCGGCCAGCGACTGGTTCTGGCATTGCACGCAGCGTAGCTCGGCGGTCAGGGCGTGGAAGCGGGCTTCTTCGGCGGCGGAGCGGTACTGCAATGGCGCATGGTCGCCGACCGGCTGGGACAGCGCCAGCCAGGGCAACAGCAGCAACGTCAGCAGCCAGGCGCGGCTCATGGTTTGGCGTGCAGGTCCGGTGCGGCAGCGGGCGAACGTTCGATCGCGCTCAGCGCCGGAATCAGCTGGGTATCGATGATGGCCTGGGTGAGCATGCCGCTGTACTTCCAGCGCACCACGCCGCGCCCGTCGACCAGGAAGGTTTCCGGCGCCGCCGCAATGCCGAAGTCGATGGCGGTGCGGCCGTCGGTGTCGGCCACCACCAGCAGATACGGGTTGCCCAGTTGTTCCAGCCAGCGCAAGGCATCGCTGCGCTCGTCCTTCCAGTTGTAGCCGATCACCCGCACGCGCTTGGTCAGCGCGAACTTGCTCAGCACCGGATGTTCCTCGCGGCAGGCCGGGCACCAGCTGCCCCAGACATTGATGATGTACGGCGCACCACGCAGCTCGCGGGCATGCACCACGATGCTGGGGTCGTGCAGCAAGGGCAGCGCGAACTCCGGCGCCGGCTTGCCGATCAGCGCCGAGGGCAGGGCATCGCGATCGCCCTGTCCGGAGCGCACCACCGCATAGACCAGCAGTGCCGCCAGCGCGAGCAGCAGCACGATGGCACCCACGAGGACCGCGGTGGGCAGGCGGGGCGAACGTGACTCAACCATCTTGGATCTCCGCAGAACGACGAAAACGCCGGTCGGCCGCGGTGACCAGGCCGCCCAGCGCCATCAGCAGCGCCCCCAGCCAGATCCAGCGCACGAACGGTTTGAGGTGGACGCGCACCGCCCAGGCCTGGTTGCCCAGCGGTTCGCCAAGGGCGACGTACAGGTCGCCGAACGGACCGGGACGGATCGCCGCCTCGGTCAGGGTCTGCCCGCCGCTGGCGTAGCGGCGTTTTTCGGCATGCAGCATGCCAACCGGCAGATCGTCCTTGAACACCTGCAGGTTGGCGCGGTCGGACAGGTAGTTCGGCCCGCGCAGTGCTTCCAGGTTGTCGAAGTGCAGGGCATAGCGCCCGATCTGCACCTGCTGGCCAGGGGCCAGGGCGACTTCGCGTTGCAGGCTCAGCGACTCGACCAGCAGCGCGCCGGCCAGAAATACCGCCACCCCCAGATGCGCCAGCGCCATGCCCAGCATCTCGGCGGTGAATCGCCGGCCCTTGGCCGCGCGGCGCGTCCACAAAAAGCGCAGCGTGCCAAGCAGCACCCAGGCTGCACCGGCCACGCCGATGGCCGCCTTCCATTGCCCCTGTGGCGCCATGCACCAGGCCAGCACGCCTGCAGCCAGCGCCAGGCCGGCCCACGGCGCCAGCAGCGCCAGCGGCCGCGAGGCCTGTTCGCGCTGCCAGCGGGTGAGCGGACCGAACGGCAGCAATGCCACCAGCGGCGCCATCAACACCACGAACAAGGTGCCGAAGTACGGCGGGCCCACCGACAGCTTGCCCAAGCCCAACGCGTCGGCCAGCAGCGGGTACAGCGTGCCCAGCAATACCATCGCGCAGGCGCAGGTCAGCAAGAGGTTGTTGAGCAGCAGCAGCGTTTCGCGCGAGCTGCCGGCGAACGCGCGGCGCGGGTCGCCGCCGGGCGCCAGGCGCGGCGCGCGGAGCGCGTACAGCAGCAGCGAGCCGCCCACCACCGCCAGCAGGAACACCAGGATGAACAGGCCGCGCGACGGGTCGGCGGCGAACGAATGCACGCTGGTCAGCACGCCCGAGCGGACCAGGAAGGTGCCCAGCAGTGACAACGCGAAGGCGGCGATCGCCAGCAGCAGCGTCCAGCTGGCGAAGCTGCCGCGCTTTTCGGTGACTGCCTGCGAATGCAGCAGGGCGGTGCCGACCAGCCATGGCATGAAGCTGGCGTTTTCCACCGGGTCCCAGAACCACCAGCCGCCCCATCCCAGTTCGTAGTACGCCCACCAACTGCCCAGCGCAATGCCCACGGTGAGCATCGCCCAGGCCACATTGGTCCAGGGCCGGGTCCAGCGCAGCCAGCGCGCGTCCATCCGCCCTTCCAGCAGCGCGGCGATGGCGAAGGCGAACGGCACCGCGAAACCGACATAGCCGCAATACAGCATCGGCGGGTGGATGATCAGGCCCGGGTCCTGCAGCAGGGGATTGAGGTCCGCACCTTCCGGCGGTACCGGCAGCAGGCGCGCGAAGGGATTGGAGGTGAACAGCAGGAAGGCCAGAAAGCCCACGCTGATCAGTGCCATCACCCCGAGCACGCGCGCCACCACCTGCGCCGGCAACTGCCGCGACCACAGTGCCACCGCACCGGTCCACAGCGCCAGCACCAGCGTCCACAGCAACAGCGAGCCTTCGTGCGCCCCCCACACGGCCGAGTAGCGGTAGATCACCGGCAACAGGCTATTGGAGTTCTCGGCCACATAGCGCACCGAAAAGTCCTGCACCAGGAACGCATGCGTCAGCAACGCGAAAGCTGCGGCGATCAGACCCAATTGCACCAACGCCGCCGGCCGCGCCACCGCCATCCAGCTGGCATGCCCGCGCTGCGCACCGGCCAGCGGCAAGGTGGCCTGCACCAGTGCGACCAGCAGGGCCAGCACCAGCAGGAAGGTGCCGAGCTCAGGAAGCATGGGGGGCGCGGGTGGAGCCGGGACCCGGGACCCGGGACCCGGGGCCCGCAACAGCGGCGCCCGGGGGGCGGCGGGTGTAGAGGGTGCATACGATCGAGCGTCGGCTGAAGGCGTCGTGGAGCTTTGGGTGAGTCTCGGGACCCGGCACCCGGGACCCGGGACCCGCAACAGCGGTGCCCGGAATATTGCCCATACAGCCGACGGATGCGATCGAGCCTCCGCCGACGGCCTGTGGCTTTTCCCGGGTCCCGGGTCCCGGGTCCCGGGTCCCGACATCTCTCCCCCTCACTGCATCCCCTCCACCCGATGCTTGCGATGCGCGCTGCCCATCTTGTCGGCCACTTCCTTGGGCATATAGGTCTCGTCGTGCTTGGCCAGCACGTCTTCGGCCACGAACACGCCTTGCTGCATGCGGCCGGTGGCCACCACCGCCTGGCCCTCGCGGAACAGGTCGGGCAGGATGCGGTCGTAGCGCACCGGCAACTGCGCGTCGCCGTCGGTGACGCGGAACCGCGCTTCCAGCGAGCCCGAGGCGCGCTGGAACGAACCCTTCTCCACCATGCCACCAAGCCGGAAGCGCGCATGCTCGCCCGCATCGCCGCGCAGCACTTCCGACGGCGTGTACAGGTAGGCCACGTTGCGCTGCAGGGCCATCGCCACCAGCGTGGTCGCCAGCCCGCCGGCCAGCACCAATGCAATCACCAGCCACAGGCGGCGGCGCCGTTGCGGATTCATCGGCTCAGCTCCGCATCGCTGGGCAGGGTGCGCTTGCGCTCGCGCAGGCGTCGCGCCTGGGCGGTCTTCAATGCGCGACGCACCTGCCAACGGCCGGCGATCAGGTCCCACAGCAACACCAGCACGAATACGGCGTAGGCGGCGATGACATACGGCAGATAGCTCATGCGGCAGTGTCCTGCGGCTCGCGCACGATCCAGGCCTTGCCGGCCTCGCGGCGCAGGTTGTCCGCACGCGCACGGGTAAGCAGGGACCCGGCGAACCAGAACTTGGTGCCGATCACCATCAGCCACAGCGGCAGCAGCATGCTGGCATCGATGGTGGAGGGGCCGAACAGGCGGATGCTCTGGCCCTGGTGCAGCGAATTCCACCACACCACCGAATAACGGATCACCGGCAACAGCACCACGCCCACGATCGCCAGCAAGCCGGCCGCGCGCGCCGCCTGGCGACGGTCGTCGATGGCGTGGTACAGGCCGATCACGCCCAGATACAGGAACAGCAGGATCAATTCGGTGGTCAGGCGCGGGTCCCAGTCCCACCAGGCGCCCCACATCGGCTTGCCCCAGATGCTGCCCGTGAGCAGGGTGATCACGGTGAACGCCGCGCCGATCGGCGCGCAGGCCATGGCCAGGATCTCGCAGACCTTGATGCGCCAGATCAGCGCGATGGCTGCGTACACCGCCATCAGGCCGAAGACGAACAGGCTCATCCACGCGCTGGGCACGTGGATATACAAGATGCGGAAGCTGTCGCCTTGCTGATAATCGGCCGGCACCGCGAACAAGGCCTGCCAGATCCCCGCGCCCAGCAGCAGTGCGGCCAGCGCGTAGCACCACGGCGCCCAGCGCGCGGTAAAACGGTCGAAGATCGGGGGCGAGGCGAGCTGGTGGAACCAGCGAACGACGAAGTTCATGCGATGGCGATGGCTCTTGGCATGGCGATGGCTCTTTGCATGGAGACAGCTTTCGGTACGACACCGCTTTGCGACTTACGGTGTCCCATCAATGGCGCATCTGCAACCTTGCTCAGCTGAGCGAGATCCGGATCGCCGCCGCCGCCGCCAGCGGTGCCAGCACGATGCCGATCACCAAGCCTGCGCCCAACAGCAACAACGCGCCCACCGCATCCTGTCCTTGCCCGCTGGCCGCCACGCTGCCGGCGCCGAACACCAGCACCGGCACGTACAACGGCAACGCCAGCAACGCCACGAGAATACCAGAGCGTTTCATGGTGACGGTCAGCGCTGCGACCACGGCACCGAGCAGGCTCAGAAGCGGTGTACCCAGCGCCAACGATGCCAGCAGCACCGGCAATTGGTCATGCGGCAGGTGCAGCAATTCGCCCAGCAACGGTGTCACCGCGATCAACGGCAGCGCGCTGGTGGCCCAGTGCAGCAGCACGCGTACGGCGATCAACCAGGCCAGCGGCACCGACGCCAGCAGCCATTGCTCCATCGAACCGTCTTCCACGTCGCTGCGGAACAGGGCATCCAGCGACAACAGGCCGGCCAGCAGCACCGACAGCCAAAGCACCGCCGGCGCGGCCTGGGCCAGCAGATCGGGGCGCCCGCCCAGTCCAAGCGCGAACAGCACCACGATCAGCAGCGCGAACAGTGCCGGCTGCAGCGCGTCGCTGCGGCGGCGCCACAGCAATTGCAGATCGCGTCGCAGCAGTGCGCGGGCGGCCTGCAACAGGGACGGCTGTGACGACGGCGTGCTCATGCCGCGGCCTCCAGGGTGAGCATGCGGGTGCGCACCGGTGGCGCGGCGTAGGCGCCGTGGGTGGTGACCAGCGCCGCGCCGCCGCCGCGCAGGTGTGCGGAGATCATCCGGTTGACCAGGGTGATGCCGTCCAGGTCCAGGTTCGCGTAGGGCTCGTCCAGCAGCCATAGCGGCGCCGGCGAGAGCCACAGCCGCGCCAGGCCCAGCCGCTTGCGCTGCCCGGCCGATAGCTGCCGCACCAGGGCATCCTCATAACCGGCCAGGCCCACGATCGCCAGCGCATTGCCGGGCATCTGCTTGGCGCGGCGGCCATGCAGCCCGCACAGGAAGTGCAGGTTTTCCAGCGTGCTGAGGTCGGCCTTCAGGCCGGGCAGGTGGCCTAGGTAGGCCATGAAGCGGCTGCGGTCGCTGCGCCGCGCGGTCTTGCCGTCGATCTGGATCTGCCCACGCTCCACCTGCAACAGCCCGGCCAGTACCCGCAGCAGCGTGGTCTTGCCGGCGCCGTTGTCGCCTTGCACCAGCAGGGCTTCGCCGGCATCCACGTGGAAATCCAGCGGGCCGAACACCGGCTCCTCGTTGCGGCTGAAGGCCAGCGCGTGCGCCGCGAGCAGCGGGGGCGCAGTGTGCAGCGGTTCGATCATCGGCGCAGCGGACTCCCGTCGCAGGACGGCATGGGGTGGGCGAACGGGGGCATGCCATCGCGCGCGCGACCGGCACGCCACGCGAAGGGGCAGGGCGCGCATTGTAGCGACGATGGCCGCTGGCCGGGGCGCCTGCGCACGGCGTCGATGTCTCCGGGAACGCTGTTTTGCACGGCGCCTGGCGCACCGGCCGGGCCGCTTTGCGTACACTCGCGGTCCCCCGATTGCTGACCGGACCGGCGCGATGCCCCTCACGACCAAGCTGCCCAAGGTGGGCACCACCATCTTCACCGTCATGTCGCAGCTGGCGGCCGAGCACGGCGCGGTCAACCTGGGCCAGGGCTTTCCCGACTTCGCGGTGCCGCAGCGGCTGGTCGACGAATTGACCAAGGCCATGGCGGCCGGCCACAACCAGTATCCGCCGATGACCGGCGTGGCGGCACTGCGCCAGGCCATCGCCGGCAAGGCGCAGCGTTGCTATGGCGCCCAGGTCGATGCCGACAGCGAGATCACCGTCACCAGCGGCGCCACCGAGGCGATCTTCAACGCCATCCACGCCGTGGTGCGCGCGGGCGAAGAGGTCATCGTGCTGGACCCGGCCTACGACTGCTACGAGCCGGCGATCGACCTGGCCGGCGCGCGCGCGGTGCACGTGGCGCTGGATCCGCAGACGTTCGCGGTGGATTGGCAGGCCTTGCGCGCGGCGATCACGCCGAAGACGCGCCTGCTGATGATCAACTCGCCGCATAACCCGTCCGGCGCGATGCTTTCGGCCGACGACCTGCAGGCGCTGACCGACCTGCTGCGCGGCACCGACATCTTCCTGCTGTCCGACGAGGTCTACGAGCACATCGTGTTCGACGGCCGCCGTCACGAGTCGGTACTGCGCTGGCCGGAACTGCGCGAACGCGCCTTCGTGATCTCCAGTTTCGGCAAGACCTACCACTGCACCGGCTGGAAGATCGGCTACGCCATCGCGCCGCCGGCGCTCACCGCCGAATTCCGCAAGGTGCACCAGTACAACACCTTCACCAGCTTCGGTCCGGCCCAGCACGCCTTCGCTGCGATGATCCGCGACGAGCCCGAGCACGACGAGCAACTGGGCGCGTTCTACCAGGCCAAGCGCGACCGTTTTCGCGAGCAGGTGCTGACCACCCGCCTGACGCCGCTGCCGGTGCCCGGCGGCTATTTCCAACTGGTGGATTACTCGGCGATCAGCGATCTGCCCGATACCGAATTCGTGAAGTGGCTGACGATCGAGAAGGGCGTGGCCGCGATTCCGTTGTCGCCGTTCTACGAGAATGCCCCGGCTGGTCAGCGCCTGGTGCGGCTGTGCTTTGCCAAGAACGATGCAACGCTGGATGCGGCGATCGAGCGTTTGCAGCAGCTCTGACGAGCTGGGATTCGGGAGTGGGGATTCGGGATTCGTAACGGCGGTTGGCCGTTTGTTGACGAGTTCGCAGAATGCCTGATGACAGGAAGCTACCCGAGACCCGCCGTTCGAATCCCCACTCCCGAATCCCGAATCCCGAGCCTTCAATGACCGACCTTCGCATCTCCCTGATCCAAGGCGATACCCGCTGGCACGATCCGGCCGGCAATCGCGATTACTACGGCGCGTTGCTGGAGCCGTTGGCCGGGCAGACCGATCTGGTGATCCTGCCGGAGACCTTCACCAGCGGGTTTTCCAACGACGCCATCGACAAGGCCGAAGGCATGGACGGGCCGACGGTGGACTGGGTGCGCACGCAGGCGGCGCGTCTGGGCGCAGCGGTGACCGGCAGCGTGCAATTGCGCACCGACGAGGGGGTGTTCAATCGCTTGCTGTGGGCCACCCCCGATGGCGCGTTGCAGTCCTACGACAAGCGGCACCTGTTCCGCTTCGGCAACGAACACCTTCGCTACGCGGCCGGACGCGAGCGTCTTTGCGTGGAATGGAAGGGGTGGCGGATCAATCCACAGGTCTGCTACGACCTGCGCTTCCCGGTGTTCTGCCGCAACCGCTTCGATGTTGAGCGCCCGGGTCAGCTGGATTTCGACCTGCAGCTGTTCGTGGCCAACTGGCCGTCGGCACGTGCCTACGCCTGGAAGACGCTGCTGCGCGCCCGCGCGATCGAAAACCTGTGCTTCGTCGCCGCCGTCAACCGCATCGGCGTGGACGGCAATCAGTTGCACTACGCCGGTGACAGCGCGGTGATCGATTTCCTCGGCCAACCGCAGGTGGAAATCCGCGAGCGCGAGCAGGTGGTCACTACCACCATCAGCGCAACCGCGCTGGCCGAACACCGCGCCCGCTTCCCCGCAATGCTGGATGCGGATAAGTTCGGGATTAGGGATTAGGGATTAGGGATTAGGGATTAGAGATTCGGGATTAGGGATTAGAGATTCGGGATTCGTAAAAGCCACTGCGGCTCAGGTGCCAGCGTGCCCGCTGTTACCAATCCCCAATCCCCAATCCCGGCTACTCACCCACCTCGATCTCATAGATCTTCGGCCAGCGCTTGCCGGTGACGAACAGGCGATCGTGTTCGGCGTCGTAGGCGATGCCGTTGAGGACATCGTTGCTGGGGTCGGTCAGTGTGTCGGGGGCCGGCGCCAGTGCCTTGAGGTCGATCCAGGCGATGACCTTGCCGCTGGCCGGGTCGATGCGTGCGATGCGAGTGGTCAGCCAGACATTGGCCAGCAGCTGGCCCTTGACCCATTCCAGCTCGTTGAGATTGTCCAGTGGCCGGCCGCGTGCGGTGACGGTGATGCTGCCGGTCTGCTTCAGGCTCTGCGGATCCAGCTTGCGGATGCGCGCGCTGCCGTCGCTCATGTAGATGGTGTGCGCATCGCTGGTCAGTGCCCAGCCTTCGCCGGGGTAGCTGAACTGCGCGCGTGGTTGCAAGGTGGCCAGGTCGTAGATGAAGCCGCGCTGGTTGCGCCAGGTCAGCTGGATCAGCCGGTCTTCCCAGGCCACGATGCCTTCGCCGTAGTAGGGCAGCGGCGTTTCCACCTGCTGCAGCACCCGGCCGGTCTCCAGCTCGACCTTGCGCACCCGGGACTGGCCCAGCTCCCCGGTGCTTTCGTAAAGATGGCCGTCGCGAAAGAACAGGCCCTCGGTGAAGGCGGTGGTGTCGTGCGGATAGCTGCGCACCACGGTATAGCGTTGGGTGGGAATCGCATCGGCGCACCGTGCAGACGGCGGCAGCGCCAGGAGGGCGGCGAACAGCAGGAGGGCAGGGCGTGACATGCCGCCATGATCCCACGCCATGGGCGCGGTTTGCAGCGGCCGCTGCGTCGTGGCGGCAGCTAATGCTGCGCTGAACGGCATTGGCGCCCATGCCCGGGCGTTGTCGCGACTGCTACATCGGCGCTGCTAGTCTCGCGCCACTTCCACCACCGGCAACGCATCCATGCTCAAGTCACTGTCTCTTCTCGCGCTGCTTGGCGCGGCAACGCTGGCTCCACAGGCGCAGGCCGCCGGCAATATCGATTGCCAGCTTTCGTTCAACCTCTCCGGCTGGTCGGTGTTCTACAAGACCGCCAGCGGCACCGGCACCATCAAGTGCGACAACGGCGCGGTGATTCCGGTCAGGATCTCCAGCAAGGGGGGCGGGCTGACCGTCGGCAAGTCGAAGATCACCGGCGGCCGCGGCACCTTCTCCGGTGCGTACAGCCTCGACGATCTGTTCGGCACCTACGCCGCTGCCGAAGCGCACGCGGGCGTGGTGAAGTCGAGTACCGCACAGGTGGTCACCAAGGGCGATATCTCGCTTGCGCTGGCCGGCACCGGCGAAGGCGTGGACCTGGGCGTCAATGTCGGCAACTTCGTGATCGAGCGCCGCAAGTAAGCCGTTTCATCAGGAGCGCGCGCGCCTCCGATCGCGCGTGTTGCGATGACGCGGCACCTGCCGATTGCCCGATGCCACGATCGTCGAGCCGAATGTGCAGGCAACCTTGCTGCAGGCCTGGCTGGTGGCACTCAACCTGCGGTCACGCCGCCGGCAGGCGCATATGAAAACGGCCCTTTGCAGGGCCGTTTTTTATTGCAGGTCTCCGCCGCCAGGACTTAGCGACCGCGATTGCCGCCACCGGGCGGGCGACGGTTGCCACCGCCCGGAGGCCGGCCGCCCGGGCCGCGCGGTGCGCCGCCGGGACCGCGGTTGGCCGATGCCGGGCCACGGTTGCCGCCAGGACCCGGACGACCGCCGCCGGGGCGACCGGCAGGCCGCGCCGCGCCGTACGGACTGAAGCCCGGGGTGGCGTGATCGGACGGGAAGATCGGCGCGTTGCCTGGGTGGCCATAGGGATGCTTGCGCTGCCCCTGGCCCTGCGACTGGCCTTGACCACCGGCGCCGCCGCGGCCCTGGCCGCCGGCACCCGGACGTGCACCGCCCGGACCCTTCTTGGCATAAGGACGGGCCTGGCCGCTGCTGTTGCCGCCAGGACCGGCATTGCGGTGGCCGCTGGGGCCGGTGCTCACGCCATCGGGCACATACCAACTGCGGAACGCGGCCGGGTTGCCCTCCGGCAGCGAGCGGTCGCCCTTGGCCGGGCCGCGTTGCTTGAACGGACGCTGCTGCGACTGCTTGGCCGCCGCCTCGCCACTGACGGTCAGCCCGCCCTTGAATCCGCCGGACTTGCCGCGACCGCGGCCA
The DNA here is from genome assembly GCF_020783655.1 of Xanthomonas melonis. Lineage (GTDB taxonomy): Bacteria > Pseudomonadota > Gammaproteobacteria > Xanthomonadales > Xanthomonadaceae > Xanthomonas > Xanthomonas melonis. The sequence continues at coordinate 168,662 of NZ_JAJGQH010000001.1, forward strand.
CTGCGCTCTTCGCGGAAGTTGTCGAAGCGGCGTAGCTCGCGGCCTTCGTCGGCACCGGAGGTCTGCCCATTGACGTAGGCATTGCTGCGGCCGCCATCGCGCGCCACGTGCACGGTGGACTTGGCCGCACGGCGCTGGCCGATCACCGGCTGCAGGGTCAGCGCCGAGGGGGCGCCTTCTTCCAGCTTGAGCTCGGCACGCAAGGCCTCGACCTTGTCCTGCGCCACTTCCACCGACTGCCCACGCCGCAACTCGCGCGGCAACGCGATCTTGCCGTAGCGGCTGCGCTTGAGGCGGCTGACCTGGCAGCCCTGCGATTCCCACAGGCGGCGCACTTCGCGGTTGCGGCCTTCCTTGACCACCACGCGGAACCAGTCGTGCGAATCGGTGCCGCCGATGCGTTCGATCTCGTCGAACTTGGCGCCGCCGTCTTCCAGCAGCACGCCGCGCGACAGGCGCTCGATGATGGCGTCGGAGACGGTTTCCTCGCCCTCCGGGGCGCGTACGCGCACCACGTATTCGCGTTCGACCTCGTAGGAGGGGTGCATCATCGCGTTGGCCAGCTCGCCGTCGGTGGTGAGCAGCAGCAGGCCGGTGGTGTTGATGTCCAGGCGGCCGATCGCGATCCAGCGCGAACCCTTCAGTGCCGGCAACGACTCGAACACGGTCGGGCGGCCTTCGGGATCCTCGCGGGTGGTCACTTCGCCTTCGGGCTTGTTGTAGATCAGCACGCGCGCCGGTTCGGTCAGCGCGCTGGCCACGAAGCTGCGCCCGTCCAGTTCGATCTTGTCGCCGCTGCGCACCGACATGCCGGTCTGCGCGACGGCGCCATTGACCTTGATCAGGCCATCGGCGATGCGCTGCTCCAGCGCGCGGCGCGAACCCAGGCCGGCCTGAGCCAGCACCTTGTGCAGGCGCTCTTCCAGCTTGGGCGCTTCGGGCGCGCTGTCGCGCTTGAGGGAGAGCTTGTTCAACGACAGCTTGCGGGGGGTGTCACTCATGTGTCTGGCTCCGGCCGCCGCGTTGCGGGTCGGCCTCTGGGTCGGAATCGGCTTCGTCAACAGCCACGGTCGTCGTCGCGACGGCGTTGTCTTCGTCTTCGTTCACTGCATCCGCGCGCGTGCCCGGCGCGGTGTCGGGGTCGCCCTCGCGGGCGGCATCGGGATCTTGCGTGTTCGGGTCCTGCGCCGAGTCAGGCTCGGGGTGTTGCGGTGGGGCGGTGGGGCGATCGTCGGCAGCGCGCTCGTCGCCGGTGCCGGCATCGTGCTGGTCGGTGTCGGATGCGTGGTCCGCTGCGCCGCTGCGCTCGGTTGCACCGCCCTCAACGTCGTCGGCTGCCTCGCTGCCGTTGTTATCGGCGGGGCCGGCGTTCTCTTCATCGGCCAGGGCAACGGTGTTGGCGGTGGACTCGGCCGAAATGGCGCCGGCGTCGGCCGCTGCCGGGGCGTCGCCCGCATCGGCATCTGCAGCCGTTTCGCCGCCGGCGGCGTCATCGGCCGCATCGGCGTTGGCGGCATCGGTCCCATCCTGGTCGGCGCTCATCGCTGCCGCTGCCGGGACTACGCCGTCCAGCTGGCCGTCACGGTCCAGCGGCAGTTGCGGGTCCAGCTCGGCAATGTCCTTCAATTCGGACAGGGGCGGCAGCTCGTCCAGGCGCTTGAGCCCGAAGTAATCCAGAAAGCCCCTGGTGGTGCCGAACAGGGCAGGCTTGCCGGGAACGTCGCGGTGGCCCACCACGCGGATCCACTCGCGTTCCTCCAGGGCCTGGATGATGTTGCTGCTGACGGCCACGCCGCGGACCTGTTCGATCTCGCCGCGGGTGATCGGCTGGCGATAGGCGATCAGCGCCAGGGTCTCCAGCGTGGCCCGGGTGTACTTGGTACGGCGCTCGGTCCACAACCGAGCCACCCAGCCATGCACATCGGCCTTGACCTGGAAGCGGAAGCCGGAGGCCACTTCGACCAGTTCCACGCCACGTTCTGCGCAGCCTTCGCGCAACAGCTCCAGCGCACGTTCGACGCTGCCGGGCGGCGCCGGCTCTTCCTCGGGAAACAGCCCCTGCAGCTGCGCCAGCGTCAGCGGCTGGCTGCTCGCCAGCAGGGCGGCTTCGACGATGCGGGTGATCAGCGCTTGATCCATTCGGTGATCGGCTTCAGGTGGGTTCGTTGGCGGCATCGCTGTCGTCGAATTCGCTGGAGAATTGCAGCGGCGCATTGGTATTGCCCAACGCCAGCGACTTCACGTAGATCGGCGCCAGCGGCGCTTCCTGCACGATGTCCAGCAACTGCTCCTTGGCCAATTCGAGCAGCGCCAGGAAGGTGACCAGCACGCCGAGCTTGCCTTCTTCGGCAGTGAACAGCGATTCGAAACGGTAGAACTTGCCGTCGTCCAGGCGGCCGAGCACATCGCCCATGCGCTGGCGCACACTCAGCGCCTCGCGCTTGATCGCATGCCCGGTGAACAGCTCGGCGCGTTTGAGCACGTCGTACAGCGCCATCAGCATCTCTTTCAGCTCCACCGGCGGCGGCAGCTTGACCGCCGCGCGCTCGGGCAGATGCGCCTGCACCGGCGCGCTGTCGCGGCCCATGCGCGGCAAGGTGTCCAGATCCTCGGCGGCCTGCTTGAAGCGTTCGTATTCCTGCAGCCGGCGCACCAGTTCGGCGCGCGGGTCTTCCTCTTCGCCCTCCTGGCTGGGCGGGCGCGGCAACAGCATGCGCGATTTGATCTCGGCCAGGATCGCGGCCATCACCAGATACTCGGCGGCCAGCTCGAAGCGCAGTTCCTGCATGACATTGATGTAGTCCACGTACTGCCGGGTGATCTCGGCGACGGGGATGTCCAGGATGTCCAGGTTCTGCCGGCGGATCAGGTACAGCAGCAGGTCCAGCGGGCCTTCGAACGCGTCCAGGATGACTTCCAGCGCATCCGGCGGGATGTACAGATCCTGCGGGATCTGCAGCACCGGTTGCCCATGCACCACCGCCAGCGGCATTTCCTGCTGCTGTGGCGGCGCGCTCGTGGCTGGCGGAGTCGCGGCGTGCGCGAGTTCGGAATTCATCAGGTCGACATCGGGTCTTGCGGTCGCCGGTCGCGGTCTTAAGCCGCGCCTGCAGGGCTTTGCCTTGAGTTATTGCGATCAATGTCGTGCCTGCGCCGGCACGATCCCACACATCTACATACGCCAATCCACATGCAAGCAGGCGCCGTATGGCATGCGGCGACGGAACAGCGAGGAGGTCGTCTACGCGGGCCGGCGTTGGGCAGCGAATCGGTCGTCGGGAAGAGCGTTGAGCCTGGGCCGACGGGCCGCTGCGTCCGGCTGCGTGTGGCAGTGCAGTCAAGGGTAATGCGTGCGCGGGGGCGGTGTCCAGCGCCGCGCCGGCTAGAATTGGCGTGGTGATCTTCAAGTCCTTGGCGAGGTGGCGTGTGTGGTACGTAATCGAGGGGTATGACCGGGCCGATGCACTGGCCGCGCGGCAACAGGCGCGACCGGCCCATCTGGTGCGCCTGCAGGCGCTGGCAGCAGCCGGGCGGCTGCTGGTGGCGGGGCCATGCCCGGCCATCGATGCCGAGGATCCAGGTCCGGCCGGCTTCAGTGGCAGCGTGGTGATCGCCGAATTCGACGCCCTGGAGCAGGCACGTGCGTGGGCCGACGCCGATCCGTATGTGGAAGCGGGTGTCTATGGACGCACCGAGGTCCGGCCGTTCCGGCGGGTGCTGCCATGAGCCGGGTCGAACGGATCCGCGCGGCGCTGCAGTCGGCGCTGGCGCCCACCGAACTGGACGTGGTGGACGACAGCCAGCGGCATGCCGGCCACGCCGGCGCCCGCGATGGACGTGGGCATTTCAATGTGCGGGTGGTCAGTGCTGCGTTCGTCGGCAAGCCGCCGTTGGCCCGGCACCGGGCCGTCTATGCGGCGGTCGGGGAGATGATGCAGAGCGATATCCATGCCTTGTCGATCAAGGCGATCGCGCCGGGCGAGGCGGGGTAAGCGCCGACCACGCGACCAGATCGCAGTGGTCCGATTGCGGCAGGGCACAAGGACAGGACCGATAGCGCCTGCCGCCGCCTGCCGCGTTGCTACGCAAGTCGTGTATCGGCAGTCGGGGACTTGGCCTCTCCGTTTCTAAAGCCCATCGCCTGCGCTGCGATTGCGCATCACCGGACTATCAGATTGTGGTCACCGTCTCCTTTCGCTTGTGGACACGTGGGTACGTATTTGTTGCGCCGCAGCACATCAATTCACGGCCCCGTCACCGGGAGACGCTTGATCCGTAAGCGTTTTCACCGGCGTAAGGAGAGGGGTTTACGCCCGGTCATGAAAACGCTTACAGTCCGCGCCAGTTTCAGCAATCCGGTCGCAGAGGGCGGCACGATGGTCAAGGGCGCGGTCACCATCAAAGACGTTGCCAGGGAAGCGCAGGTGTCCGTAGCGACCGTGTCGCGCGCGCTCAATGGGCATGACAACGTGGCCGGCCCGGTGCGTGAGCAGGTCGTGCAGGTGGCACGACGCCTGCGCTACAGCCCGCATGCCGCCGCCCGCAGCCTGAGCAGCCGGTGTACCCAGACCATGGGGGTGGTGCTTCCCGATCTCTACGGCGAATTCTTCTCCGAGTTGATCCGCGGCATCGACGGCGCCGCGCGCGCTGCCGGCCGGCATCTGCTGGTGTCCAGTTATCACGGCGATCCGGAGGCCCAGGGCAGGGCGTTGCGGGCCATGCGCGGCAGGGTGGACGGGCTGCTGGTGCTCTCTCCCTACGCCGAGCAACCGGGTTTTTTGACCGACAACCTGCCGCAGGCCCTGCCGACGGTGCTGATCAATGCCCATCTGCCCGGTGGCGGGTATCCGGTGCTGAGCATCGACGACCATGCCGGCGCCGTGGCCATGACCGAGCATCTATTACGTATCGGCCACCGGCGCATCGCCTTCATCGGGGGGCCGGCCCTGAACTTCGACGCGCGCGAGCGCCTGCGCGGCTTCCGCGATGCCATGGCCGCAGCCGGCAGCCAGGCGCAGGGCGTCGAGTATCCGGGCGACTTCGACGAAGCCTCCGGCCACCGCGCCGGTTTGGCGATGCTGGCCGAAGGTACGCTGCCCGATGCGGTGTTCGCCGCCAACGACATGGCGGCGCTCGGCTGCCTGTACGCCTTCGCTCAGGCCGGTATCCGCGTTCCCGCCGATGTCGCACTGGCCGGCTTCGACGACATTCCGCTGGCCCGTTTCGTCCATCCGGCACTGACCACCATGCGGGTCAGCATTGCGCGACTGGGCGAGCAGGCCATGGCGCGATTGCTGCGGCTGGTGGAAGCACCTGACCATGACTATGACGATGGCGGCCGCCGGCTGCTTGCGCCCGAACTGGCAATACGCGCGTCCTGCGGCGCCGGCGCGCCCGGTGCATGACCGTCCGGACGTCCTTTCCACCCGGCGCTCGTTCCTGCAACGCCGCAACGCCACCACGACAGCTCTCAGGAGACACCATGCGCCACCCCGGACGGGACGTTCGGCGACAAGGACTTCGGCATTGCCGCCGCCCCCGAACGATACCGGCGCCGTGCCACATTCAAGGTGGGGGAGGATATCCTCGGCGGGATCGCCCGCGGCAATTACGCCGCCTTCAACGGCGATACCGGACTATTGCGGGGCTTGAACACGGCTTAGGGCACTCCGAGCGGAGCGCTGGCATCGCCGATGCGGACCTTCCCTCGGGCCCTCGGCCTGAACTGGTGAAGTCACCAGCTGCCCGGGCATACGCCGGGGCGGTCGAACTCGGCGTCTGGATAGGGTAGGTTTGTGTGCGAAATGTAATCGATTACATAAGTGGGGGACGGATGGACAGGGGCACTGCGTCGCGTTGGTTGACGATTCCATTCTTGCTGGGCGTGCTGGTGCTGGCGTCCTGCAAACAGGCCGAGGAGCCCAAGGTGGCGGAGAAGAAGGCGCCGGTCAAAGTGATCCTGATCGAGGCGCAATTGCCGCCCAAGCCGGTCAAGCCGCCGCTGCCCCCGCTGTTTTCCGATATCGAACGGCGTACCTTTCAGTTCTTCTGGGACACCACCAACGAGGTCAATGGTCTGTCGCCTGACCGGTTTCCGTCGCGCCCGTTCGCCAGCATCGCCTCGGTCGGCTTCGCGCTGACGGCCTATCCGATCGGCATCGAGAATGGCTGGATCAGCCGCAACCAGGCGGTGGACCGCACCCTGATCACCCTCAAGTTCTTCCGCGATGCGCCCATGGGGCCGCAGAGGACCGGCAAGGCCGGCTACAAGGGTTTCTATTACCACTTTCTGGACATGCAGCAGGGCGCGCGTTACGACAGCTGGGTCGAGCTGTCGAGCGTGGACACTGCGCTGCTGATGATGGGCGTGCTGTTCGCGCAGTCGTATTACGATGGCGAGGATCCGCGCGAGAAGGAGATCCGCCAGCTCGCCGACACGCTGTACAAGCGGGTGGACTGGCGCTGGCTGCAACAGCGTGCGCCGCTGATCTCGATGGGCTGGTTCCCCGAGAGCGGCTTCATCAACCACGACTGGATGGGCTACAACGAGGCGATGATGCTGTACATCCTGGCGCTCGGTTCGCCCACCCACGGGGTGGACCCGGACGCCTGGACCAGTTGGACCCGCACCTACAACAACGACTGGGGCGTATACCAGGGCCAGGAATACCTGTCTTTCGGCCCGATGTTCGGCCACCAGTACAGCCATGTCTGGATCGACTTCCGCGATATCCAGGACCAGTACATGCGCGAACGCGGCATCGACTACTTCCTCAACAGCCGGCGCGCCACGCTGGCCCAGCGCGACTATGCCATCGACAATCCGATGAAGTGGAAGGACTACGGCGAGAACGTCTGGGGCCTGACCGCCGGCGATGGCCCGCAGAACACCAGCCAGGAATACCGTGGCGAGCAGCGGCAGTTCCGCCACTATTCCTCGCGCGGCGCCGGCCTGCGCGAGAACTTCGACGATGGCACCATCGCGCCGACCGCGGCGATCTCCTCGATCGTGTTCGCACCGGAAGTGGTGATTCCTGCCACCGAGGAGATGCACAAGCGCTACGGCGATTTCCTGTACTCCAGCTATGGTTTCCTGGATTCGTTCAATCCCAGCTTCAACTACGACATCCCGCTCAAGACCGGGCGTATGATTCCGAACCGGGGCTGGGTGGCGGGCGACTACATCGGCATCGACCAGGGGCCGATTCTGGCGATGATCGCCAACTATCAGAACGAATTCGTCTGGAACGTGATGAAGAAGAACGCCTACGTCCGTAGCGGGCTGGAGCGGGCCGGATTCACCGGTGGCTGGCTCACCCCCGAGGGTGAACCGCAGCCGCTCCCGCAGAAGGACGAGCAGAGGGCCGCTGCGCGGTCGCTGGGCATGGCCGAATCGCGCGCCGCCGCCGCCCAGGCCCAGCAAGACCCTTCGCAGCGGCAGAATTCCTCGCAACGCCCCAAACCCGAGTAATCCGTGCGCCTCCTGACCCTGCTGATGATGGTCGCCGTCCTGTGCGCAGGCGTGGCGGGATGCAGCCGCACCGATCCGGCGCAGACGACCGTGCGGTTCTGGGCCATGGGCAAGGAGGCCGAAGTGGTCGCCGAACTGGTGGCCGATTTCGAAAAGCAGCATCCGGATATCCGCGTCGACGTGCAGAACATCCCGATGACCGCGGCGCACGAGAAACTGCTGACCGCCTTCGCCGCCGATGGCCTGCCCGACGTGTGCCAACTGGGCAACACCTGGGTGCCCGAGTTCGCCCTGCTGGACACGCTCGAACCGATGCAGCCGTACGTGGCGCGCTCCAGCATCGTCGACCCGGCGGACTATTTTCCCGGCGTGTGGGACACCAACGTGATCGATGGCACCCTGTATGGGGTGCCGTGGTATGTGGACACGCGGCTGTTGTTCTATCGCAAGGACCTGCTGCGCGAAGCCGGCTACGACGCGATGCCCACGACCTGGGCCGGCATGGAGCAGGCGATGGCGGCCATCAAGCGCAATGTCGGGCCGGACCGCTATGCGATCCTGATGCCGCTCAACGAGTTCGAGCAGCAGCTCTCCTTCGCGTTGCAGCAGGACGACCGCCTGCTGCGCGACCACGACAACTACGGCAATTTCCGCAGCGCCGGCTTCCGCAAGGCATTGGCGTTCTACGACGGCATGTACCAGAACGGCTGGGCGCCGAAGGTCTCCGAAACCCAGGTGTCCAACGTCTGGTACGAATTCTTCAACGGGTACTACGCGTTCTATCTGTCAGGCCCCTGGAATGTGCGCGAGTTCAAGCTGCGCCAGCCACCCGGCATGCAAGGCAAGTGGGGTACCGCGCCGTTGCCCGGTCCGAACGGCCCCGGCGCGGGCATTGCCGGCGGCTCCAGCCTGGTCATCTTCAAGTCCTCGCAGCACAAGGACGCCAGCTGGAAGCTGATCGAATACCTGTCGCAGCCGCAGGTACAGGCGCGTTTCCACGCCATCATCGGCGACCTGCCGCCGCGGCGCAGTACCTGGCAGCTGCCGTCGCTGGCCAACGACGAACTGGCCCGCGCCTTCGGCGACCAGCTGGAGCGGGTCAAGGCCACGCCCAAGGTGCTGGAATGGGAGCGCATCGTGCAGGAGATGCGCCTGGTGACCGAGCAAGTGGTGCGCGGCGGTCAATCGCACGAGGCCGCCGTGCAGGAACTGGACAAACGCGTGGACGACATCCTGGCCAAACGCCGCTGGATCTTCGAGCAGGAAGGCGGGCATGTCGGGCCTGCCGCCGAGGCGATGCCGCCCACCGCCGCCACCGGAGCCACCCGATGATGCGCCGCACCTCCATCGCCGGCTGGGTGTTCGCCGCGCCATCGATCCTGGTACTGGGCATGTTCTTTGGCGTGCCGGTACTGGCCGCGCTGGTGCTCAGTGTCACCGACTTCGACCTGTACGCGCTGGCCGACAGCAGCCATCTGCGTTTCGTCGGTCCGGGCAACTACATCGAGCTGCTGCAGACGCCGCTGTTCTGGAAGTCGTTGTGGAATACCACGTACTTCGTGTTGCTGGGCGTGCCGATGTCCATCGGCGTGTCGCTGGGCGCGGCGCTGCTGCTCAACGCCAAGGCTTCGCGCTTCAAGGCCTTGTTCCGCACCGCGCTGTTCGCCCCGGTGGTGACCACGCTGGTGGCGGTGGCGGTGATCTGGCGCTATCTGTTCCACATCAAGTACGGCCTGGTGAACTTCGGTCTGGCCCATCTGGGCATCGCCCCGATCGACTGGCTGGGCGATCCGCGCTGGGCCATGCCCACCATCATGCTGTTCGCGGTGTGGAAGAACTTCGGCTACAACATGGTGATCTTCCTGGCCGGGTTGCAGGCCATTCCGCAGGACCTGTACGAAGCCGCGCGCATCGACGGCGCCTCGCGCTGGAAGCAGTTCCTGCACATCACCTTGCCGATGCTGGGCCCGGTGCTGATGGTGGTCGGCGTGATCACCATTTCCGGCTACTTCCAGCTGTTCGCCGAACCCTATGTGATGACCCGCGGCGACCCGCTGCAGAGCACCGTGAGCGTGCTGTATTTCATGTTCGAGGAAGGCTTCAAGTGGTGGAACCTCGGCCGCGCCTCGGCCGTGGCGTTCCTGTTGTTCCTGATCATCCTGACGGTGACCACGGTGATGCTGCGCTTCGGCCGCAAGAAGGATTTGATATGAGTCGTGATGTCGGCGAGTCGCCTTGGAATGCCGTGCTGATCAACGGCGGGCTGGTGCTGCTGGCGGTGATCAGCCTGGCGCCGCTGCTGTGGATGCTGTCGGTGTCGTTCATGCCGACCGGCGAAGCCAGCCGCTTCCCGCCGCCGCTGCTGCCATCGTCGTTCACCACCGCCAACTATCACGAGCTGTTCGCGCGCACCGGCATGGCGCGCAACTTCGCCAACAGCCTGTTGGTGTCGGGGCTGATCACACTCGGCTCCTTGCTGATCAACACCATGGCCGGTTATGCCTTCGCCAAGCTGCACTTCGTCGGCCGCGAACGCCTGTTCAAGATCCTGATGGCGGCGCTGGTGATCCCGGCGCAGGTGGCGATGCTGCCGTTGTTCCTGCTGATGAAGCAGCTGCATCTGGTCAACAGCATCGGCGGGGTGGTGGTGCCGGCGCTGGCCACCGTGTTCGGCATCTTCCTCGTGCGCCAGTACGCGCGCAGCATCCCCGACGAACTGATCGAAGCCGCGCGCATCGACGGCGCCAGCGAACTGCGGATCTTCTTCCAGATCGTGCTGCCGATGCTCAAGCCGGTGCTGGTCACCCTGACCATCTTCACCTTCATGGGCTCGTGGAACGACTTCATGTGGCCGCTGATCGTGCTCACCGACCAGGAGCAGTACACCTTGCCGGTGGCGCTGGCAGCACTGTCGCGCGAGCACATCATGGACGTGGAACTGATGATGGCCGGTGCGGTGGTGACGGTGATTCCGGTACTGCTATTGTTCCTGGCGCTGCAGCGTTACTACATCCAAGGTCTTCTGCTGGGGAGTGTGAAGGGGTGAAGCCAGTGTTCCTGCGACTGTTTGCGATGACCGCCCTTGCCGCCTCGGGCGCGGCGCAGGCGCAGGAGCGCGTGCTCGACGGCTTCAACGACATCAGCGCCTGGCGACTGGTAGTGTCCAACCAGGTGAGCGGTTCGCTGCGCCCGGTAGCCACCACTTCTGGCGGACACGCGCTCTGCCTGGATTACAACTTCAATGGCGTGTCCGGCTATGTCGGCATCCGTCGCTCATTGCCGATCACCTATCCGGACAACTACCGGATGTCGTTCGCGCTGCGCGGCGAATCGCCCTCCAACGACCTGCAGTTCAAGCTGATCGACGCCAGCGGCGACAACGTGTGGTGGGTCAACCGGCCGGGCTTCAACTTCCCGAAGAACTGGGCCACGTTCAACTACCGCAAGCGCAATATCGAAAAGGCCTGGGGCCCGGGCGCGGACAAGCAACTGCGCAGCAGCGCGGACGTGGAATTCACCATCTATAACAAGGTCGGCGGCAAGGGCACGGTGTGCTTCGATCGTCTGACCCTGACGCCGCTACCGGCGGAAGACACCTCGCCGCTGAAGGCCGAGGCCATCACCGACACCGCGCCGGCACTGGAACAGCGCCTGGCGGACGGCAAGCCGGACACCTTCTGGCTCAGCGGCGCGGTCAAGCAACAGACCGTCACCCTGGACCTGGGCAAGGTGCGCGAATTCGGCGGTGCCGTGGTGCAGTGGGTACCAGGCTTGCAGGCTTCGCAATACCAGGTGCGCTCCTCCAGCGACGGACGTAGCTGGCGCGACCTGCGCACGGTGACCGCCGGTGCCGGCGGCACCGACTGGTTGGCCTTGCCCGATACCGAGGCGCGTTATCTCCGCTTCGACCTCAAGGACGGTCCGAACTGGCGTTACGGCATCAAGGAAGTGCAGGTGCAGCCGCTGGCGTTCGCGGCCACGCCCAACGACTTCATCAAGTCGGTGGCTGCGCAGACGCCGCGTGGCAGTTATCCGCGTGGTTTCTCCGGCGAGCAGCCGTACTGGACCATCCTGGGCCTGGATGGCGGCACCGAGCAGGGCCTGATCGGCGAAGACGGCGCGGTGGAAGTGGGCAAGGGCGGTTTCAGCATCGAGCCGTTCGTGGTCACCGGCGGCAAGGTCCTGCACTGGTCCGATGTCAGCAGCGAGCAAAGCCTGCAGGACGACTACCTGCCCATCCCCAGCGTGGATTGGCACCACGACCTGATGAACCTGCGCGTCACTGCGTTCGTGCAAGGCACGCCGGAGCAGGCGCAGCTGGTCGCACGCTACCAGTTGCACAACACCGGAAAGGACGCGCGCGAATTCACCCTGGCGCTGGCGGTGCGGCCGTTTCAGGTCAACCCGCCATCGCAGTTCCTCAACACCCTGGGCGGCATCAGCCGCATCGAGCAACTGTCCGTGGACGGCGGCCAGGTCAGCGTCAACGGCAGGCCGCGCGTGTTCGCAGCGCAGCGCCCGGACGCCGGCTTCGCCAGCGCCTTCGACAGCGGCATGGATGTTGGCCATCTCACCGCCGCAACACCGCCCAGCACCAGCCAGGTCAAGGACGAGACCGGCCTGGCCTCGGGCGTGCTGCTGTATCGCTGGAAGCTGGAGCCCGGCCAACGGCGCGAAGTGGCGTTGGTGATTCCACAGACCGGTGCGGCGCAACTGCCGGCCGGTTTCGATGCCGAGACCGCGCAGCGACAGGTGGCACAGCAATGGCGCAACAAGCTCGATCGGGTACGCATCAGCGTGCCGGTCGAAGGCAAGCCGGTGGTCGACACCTTGCGCACCGCCTTGGCGCATATGCTGATCTCGCGTATCGGGCCGCGTCTGCAGCCGGGCACGCGCTCGTATTCGCGTAGCTGGATCCGCGATGGCGCGATGATTTCCGAAGGGCTGCTGCGGCTCGGCCGCGAGGACGTGGTGCGCGACTACGTCGACTGGTTCGCTCCCTACCAATTCGCCGACGGCATGGTGCCGTGCTGTGTGGACGATCGCGGCAGCGATCCGGTGCCGGAGAACGACAGCCATGGCGAGCTGATCTACAACATCGCCGAGTACTACCGCTACACCGGCGACAGGCCATTCCTGGAAAAAATGTGGCCGCACGTCACCGGCGCGTTCGACTACATGGAAAAACTGCGCGCCAGCGAACGTACCGAAGAGAATTTCATGCGTAATCCGGCCTTCTACGGAATGATGCCGGTCTCGATCAGCCACGAAGGCTATTCGGCCAAGCCAGTGCATTCGTATTGGGACAACTTCTGGGCACTGCGCGGTTACAAGGACGCCGCGATGCTGGCCGGTGCGCTCGACAAGCCGGAGGACCTCGCCCGCTTCGGCGCTGCGCGCGATGAGTTCAGCGGCGACCTGATCGCCTCGCTGGGCGCGGCAGTGCGCCAGCACGCCCTGGATTTCCTGCCCGGCTCGGCCGAGCTCGGCGATTTCGATGCCACCTCCACCACCATCGCGCTGACACCGGGCGGCGAACAGCAGCGGCTGCCGCAGGAGCTGTTGAACAACACCTTCGAACGCTACTGGAAAGAGTTCTCCGACCGCCGCGACGGCAAGCGCGAATGGAAGGACTACACCCCCTACGAGTGGCGCAACGTCGCCGCGTTCGTACGGCTCGGCTGGCGCGAGCGCGCCTGGGACGCCACCACGTTCTTCTTCAAGGACCGTGCGCCCCAGCCCTGGAACCAGTGGGCGGAAGTGGTGTCGCGCACGCCGCGCACGCCGTTCTTCGTCGGCGATCTGCCGCATGCCTGGGTGGCATCGGACTTCGTGCGCTCGGTACTGGACATGTTCGCCTACACGCGCGAAGCGGATCAGAGCATCGTGATCGCCGCCGGCACGCCGACGCGCTGGTTCGAAGGCAAGGGGATTGCGATTGCCGAATTGCGCACCCCGTATGGGCGTCTCAATTACAGTCTGCAGCGCACAGAGAAGCAGCTGACGCTGCAGTTGCAGCCCGGCCTGCTGATGCCGCCCGGCGGTGTGGTCTTCGCCTGGCCATACCAGGGCGAGCCCGGCAAGGCCAGCGTCAACGGCGAAACGGTGGAGTGGCAGAACGGCGAGTTACGCATCCAGCAACTGCCGGCAGCCGTGCAGATCGACGTGCCCAGCGCGGTACGGCGGGCCGAGAAGGCGTCGCCGTAGTGCAGAGGCCTTGTCCAGCAAGGGCAGGGCAGTGGCGTGCCGGCAGCAAGCAGCTTGCCGCGCGTTTCTTGTTGCTGGCGTGCGCGATGGGGGCACAGGCTGCTCTGGCGGCGCAGCAGGTCGAGACCGAGCGGGCGCGGGACGGCGGCCGGCCTCCGATCAGCATGCGATCTACTCAGGCAGGGCCCGTGCGCCAGATGACCCTGGTCACGCTGAACCTGCATCACGACCGCGACGACTGGCCGGGCCGTCGCGCGCATATCGCCAAGCAGCTCAAACGGCTGGCGCCAGACGTGATCGCCCTGCAGGAAGTCATCGAGCGGCACGGCAGCGTGGAAAACCAGGCCGGCTGGCTGGCGCGCAAGCTGGATTACGAGCTCATCTTCGCCTCGGTCGATCCGGTTGGCGCGGCCAAGCGTTACGGCAATGCGCTGCTCAGCCGGCGCAAGGTGCTGGCCCGCCACCAGCGGCAGTTGCAGCCGCTGGACGACTATCGCGTTGCCGCGCACTTGCAGGTCGACGTCGAGGGCCAGCCGGTCAACGTCTATGTCACCCATCTCAACGAACGCGCAGACGCACACGGCACCGCCACGCGGACGCGTCAGGTTGCCGATCTGCTGGAATTCGTTGCCACCACCAGCGCGCAGGCCCCAGTGGTGATCGCCGGCGATTTCAACACTGCCGCCGATGCGCTGGATCTGGAAGCGCTGCGCAAGAGTTATGGGGACAGCTACGGCAGCGTCCACCGTAACGGTGATGCCAGCGTCAGCACCTTGAACACGCACGTCTTCGCCAAACCCGCGCGCATCGACCACGTGTTCTTCCAGCAGAACCGCCTGCTCGCGCGCGAAGCGCGCATTTTATTCGACACGCCTTACGCCGAAGGCCGTTGGGCGTCGGATCACTACGGCGTCTGGGTGCGCCTGCAGCTGGCCGCCGATCAGTCCGTTGCCCCCTGACCGCATCTGGCCGCAAGCCGTAGGAGTGCCCCCGGGCGCGGCGGGCTGTACCGGTGACGCCCGTCGCGTCTGGGCGCGCTCCTACAGAAGAGGGCTTCGCATCCAGCGATCACCCATGCAGGCGATTGAAGATCTGTACGCCTGCCAGCCATACGCCGGTCATGCTGCCGACATTGGTCAGCAGGAAGGTCAGCACCACGCGCGACACGCGATTGCGGTACCAGCCGCGCAGGGTCTGCGCGTCGTCGCGCAGGGTCAGGAAGTCGCCGTACGCCGGCTTGCGCATATGCACTTCGACCAGCGCCGCGAAGGCGCCGGTCGGCACGCTCAGACGGAACGGCTTGAATGGAGCGACCAATGCAGCGGTGAGGATGCTCAGCGGGTGGCTGCCAGCCAGCAGGCAGCCCAACGCAGCCATGCCGCCGGTATACATCGCCCATTGCAGCAACAGGTCTGCGCCCATGCTCAGGCCGCCGCGCCAGAAGCCGACCGCGATGCCGGCGATGATGACCGCCAGGATGCCGAGCGTGATCCACGGGATACGCTTGCGCTGCTGCACGTGTTCCAGCGACTCGCGTAGCGGGCCCGGTGCCTCGGTGTCCTGTTCCAGATGTCGCGCAAGCCCTGCCAGATGTCCGGCACCGACCACGGCCAGCACTTCGCGCTGGCCAGGATCGGCTTCCTCGCGCAGGCGCGTGGCCATGTAGCGATCGCGCTCGGCGATCACCGTTTCGTACAACTCCGGGCTTTCGCTGGCGAAATCACCGAAGCTCGCTTCCAGCATGTCGCCCTGCTTGAGCTTTTCGATCTCCTCTTCGCCGACTTCGTCGGCCGCGAACAGCCCGCCAAGCAGGCCGCCGGCCAGTTTCATCTTGCCGAAGAAACCCAGCCGGCCGGAGGCACGCTTGAAGGTAAGGCCGACCTCGCGATCGATCAGGTGCACCGGCAGGCCCTGCGCGCGTGCCAGGCTGACCGCCTCCTTCAACTCCGCGCCCGGCTCGATGCCGAGTTGCTTGGCCAGGCGCCGCTGATACGCGGCCAGGGCCAGATTCGCCGCGAACAAGGCCACGCGCCCCTTGCGGATCACCTGCACCAGATCCAGACGCGCTAGCGCGTCCGGGTCGCTCAACGCCTGCAGGCGCTGCGCATCCAGTTCCACCGCGACGGCGTCGTAGCGGCCGCTGCCGATCGCCCGCTGCACCGCAGCCACGCTGGCCAGCGATACATGCGCGGTGCCCAGCAAGGTATAGCGCACGCCATCGCGCTCGACGATGCGATGAGGCTGGCCGGAAAGCGCATCGTCCAGACTGTGGGGGAGCTGCTCGGTCATGGGGTCATTCATCAGAAGGAGGGGTGGTGTCGCCGGAGCCGAGCTGGCGCTGCATCTGCACGCCATCCAGCCAGCGACCATGCTTGCGACCGATACCGGTAAAGACTCCGACCGTGCGGAATCCAAAACGTTCATGCAGGCGCAGCGAGGCACGGTTTTCGGCATCGCCGATCACCGCGATCATCTGCCGGTAGCCGCGTTGCTCGCATAGGGCGATCAGCTCGCCCAGCAGGGCCTTGCCGATCCCGCGGCCTTGCATGCCGGCGGCGAGATATATCGAGTTCTCCACCGTCCAGCGATAGCCAGCACGTGTTCGGAACGCGCTCGCATACGCATACCCAGCAACCACGCCGTCGGCTTCGGCAACCAGATACGGGTAGCCGGCGTCCACGATCGCGCGCATACGCGCATGCATCTGTTCGCTCGACGGTATCGCGTACTCATAGGTATTGCACCCGGCGATCTGCTCCGCATAGATCGCGGTGATCGCCGGAATATCCGCATCGCGGACCGCACGCAGCGCGACGGGCATGCGATCAGTCGATGTAGCGCTTGAGCAGATCGCCGTACGCATCGATGCGGCGATCGCGCAGGAACGGCCAGATGCGACGTACCTGTTCGCTGCGCTGCAGATCCACATCGCAGATCAGCACCGTCGGCTCCTGGCCGGCTTCGGCGATGAATTCGCCCTGCGGTCCCAGCACGTGGCTGTTGCCCCAGAACTGGATGCCGGATGCGCCCAGCGGCGAAGGCTCGTGGCCGACGCGGTTGCACGACAGCACCGGCACCCCGTTGGCGACCGCGTGCCCGCGATGGCTCAGGATCCACGCATCGCGCTGACGTTCCTGTTCGGGCTGCTGGTCGTCCGGGTCCCAGCCGATCGCGGTGGGGTAGAGCAGCAGCTCGGCGCCGGCCAGCGCCATCAGGCGCGCCGCTTCCGGGTACCACTGATCCCAGCAGACAAGCACGCCCAGGCGGCCGACCGAGGTGTCGATCGGCGTAAAGCCCAGGTCGCCAGGGGTGAAATAGAACTTCTCGTAGAACCCCGGGTCGTCGGGGATGTGCATCTTGCGGTACTTGCCGAGCAGCCGGCCGTCCTTTTCGAACACCACGGCGGTGTTGTGGTAGAGGCCGGCGGCGCGGCGCTCGAACAGCGAGGCCACCAGCACCACGCCGTGCTGTTTGGCCAGCGCGCTCAGACGCTCGGTGCTCGGGCCCGGAATGGGCTCGGCCAGATTGAATTCCTCCACCGACTCGTGCTGACAGAAGTACGCACCGTTGTGCAGTTCCTGCAGCAGCACCAGCTTGGCGCCTTGCGCGGCGGCTTCGGCCACGCGTGCCTCGATCACGGCCAGATTGGCCTCGGCATCGCCGTGGTTGCGCTCCTGGATCAGCGCGACGGAAAGGGAATGACGGGTCATGGAAACGTCCAACTGGGTGGCGCACTAAGGTAGCGCGCCCTGGCGTAATGCCGGCCTGCCGGCCGGGACGGTAACTCAGGCGGCCAGCAGGCCGGCGGGCAACTGCATGGTCAGGCAGTGCAGGCTGCCGTTCTGCCAGATCAGCGCGCGGCACGGCACCGGCACGATTTCGTGCTGCGGGAACGCTTCGGCCAGCACGGCCTGCGCAGCGGCGTCGGCGGCATCGCCATACGCCGGCATCAGCACTGCGCCGTTGACGATCAGGAAGTTGGCGTACGACGCCGCCAGGCGCCGGCCCTGGTCGAGAATCGGCTGCGCCCATGGCAGCACGAACAGCCGGTACGGTTGCCCGTCGGCCTTGCGCAAGGCCGCCAGTTCGTTGCCCATCGCCTGCAGCTCGGCGTAGTGCGAATCGCCAGGCGCATCGCAGCCCTGGTAGACGATGGCATCCGGACCGGCGAAGCGTGCCAGCGTATCGATGTGCGCGTCGGTGTCGTCGCCCTCCAGGTAGCCATGGTCCAGCCACAGCACGCGGTCCTGTGCCAGCCACGCGGCCAGGTCGCTGCTCAGCGATTCGCGGCTGCGTTGCGGATGGCGCTCGTGCAGGCATTTCCAGGTGGTCAGCAAGGTGCCGGCGCCGTCGGTCTCGATCGCGCCGCCTTCCAGGGCGAAATCCACCGTCTGCACCGGCGCGGGCACGAAGACCTGCGCCGCATCCAGTGAACTCACCAGCTGATCGTCCAGGCTGGCCTCGAACTTGCCGCCCCAACCGGTGAAGCGGAAATCCATCAGCCGGAAGCCACCATCCTGACGCAGGGTGATCGGGCCGGAATCGCGCAGCCAGGTGTCGTTGTAGGCCGCCACCACGAAGCGTACGCGCGTCATGTCCAGCCGTGCCGAACGCAGCCGCGCCTCGGCGTAGATCTGCAAGTCGTCGTCTGCCACGCAGATGATCACCGGCTCGAAGCGGGCGATCGCCGTGACCAGCGCGATGTAGGTCTCTTCCACATCGGCCAGGCGTTCGGCCCAATCGGTCCCGGCGTGCGGCCACGCGAGCAATACAGCGGATTGAGGTTCCCATTCGGCGGGAAAGCGGAGACGGTCGGTCATGCCTGGCAGATACTCATCTTGGTGTCCGGACCGCGGCCCGGAGGTGTGTCGATACCCTGCACCCGGTGCAGGCTCTTGCGATCCTGACACACGCTCGCGCGTCAGGCCTTGGTGCAGATTCGCAGCAGGACGTGTCCGGTTGCTGACGGGCACGGCGCTCGCGGCTTGCGTGGCGGTCCGGCCTGCGCTGCACGTGGCGGCGCAGGCGCGCGATCACTTGATCGGCGGCTTCGGCCCGATCTCGTTGGCGTCGGCCTGATTGGCCACCACGTCGATCACCTTGCTCTTCTCGAAGTACACGGTGAACGCCGGGTACACCCAGCGATGGATCGTCGGCCACTGACGCTTCTGGCCGCCGCGCGGATCCAGCTTTTCCTGCGGCGCGCCGTAACGGCTTTCGACCTGGCTCATGCTGTCGCCGCGCAAGGGCAGGGCAGCGGCAGGTTTTTGCTGGACGCGGTCGATCAGCAGCGTTTCGGCCGAAGCGACGGCGCTGATCCCCATCAACGCGATTGTCAGCACGATCGGCGGCATCACAAACAAACGGTTGCGCATGTCATCTACTCCCCAGTGGACAAGATTCGAGTGGCGATTACAGCAAAAAACCATGGCCCGCGCCGGTCGCGCAGCACCCGGGCGTGCCTGTCATCCAGGCAGGTGTGGCGCTCGCAGCGGACGCGGGCGCGATGGCCTGCAGCAAGGCAACGACCAAGAAAAAACCGCCCGGAGGCGGCTTTCTCGGGTCTGGCACGCGCCGCAAAGGCTCAGCGCTGACGCGCCTTGAAACGCGGGTTCGACTTGCAGATCACGAAGACCTTGCCGCGGCGGCGGACCACCTTGCAGTCGCGGTGACGGGTCTTCGCAGACTTCAGGGAGGACAGGACTTTCATGGCACACCTCGGTGTAAGCGGTTGGATTCGATGGGAAGAGTGCCCACGGTTCGAGGGTGCACTCGCAATGAAGCCGGCGATTCTAACCGGCTTTTCGTCGTGCTTTCAAGTGGTTGCAACGCAATCGCAGCGGGCGGCGTTACACTACCGCCTGATGCCCTTCCGGAAACCTGAATGACCGACCTGTCGCCCGTCCTCACCATCGATGGCCCCTCCGGCGCCGGCAAGGGCACGGTCAGCCGAATCGTCGCCGCCCGGCTGGGCTGGCACTATCTCGATTCGGGCGCACTCTACCGCGCCGTCGGCGTGGCGGCGAGCTGGGCCGACCTGGACGTGTCCGACCCGGCGGCTCTGGTGCGCTGCACCTTCGATACCCGGGTGGAGTTCGACGATGCCGGCGAGGCGGGGCTGCGGGTGTTGGTCAACGGGGTGGATGCCACCAGTGAATTGCGCCTGGAAACCACCGGGGCGCTGGCCTCGGCCATTGCCGCCATTCCCGAGGTTCGCAGCGCACTGAAGGAGCGCCAGCGCGCATTCAGGCGTGCTCCCGGGCTGGTCGCCGACGGCCGCGATATGGGCACGGTGATCTTCCCCGACGCCGCCTTCAAGGTGTTTCTGACCGCCAGTGCCGAAGAACGTGCGGGCCGTCGCCATAAGCAGTTGATGGAAAAGGGTGTTTCGGTTATCTTTGACGACCTGCTGCGCGAGATCATGGCCCGGGATGCCAGGGATGCGCAGCGGGTGGTGGCGCCATTGCGGCCGGCCGAAGACGCCGTGCTGATCGATACCAGCGGAATCGGGATCGAGGATGTCGTCCAGCGTGTGCTCGGCGTGTTATCCGACCGCACGTCGTCGTAAGCGTTCCGCAAGCGGGCCTGTCCCGCCAACCGTAAGGCGTTCCAAAGCTCCGTTACGCATCCTGCGTGGCGGTTCTATTCCTTCCAATCCGACCCGTGGTTGGGGTCGACCAACAGGCTGGGCGGTCCGTCTCTGTCGCAATCCGACGATCGGCGCCCGTGTGTTCAACTGAGTAAATTCAAATGACAGAATCTTTTGCAGAACTGTTCGAAGCCAGTCAAGCCAATCTGGCGAAGCTGAAGCCGGGCTCCATCGTCACCGGTACCGTCGTGGAAGTGCGCGGCGACGTGGTGGTGATCAATGCTGGCCTGAAGTCCGAAGGCATCGTGCCGATCGAGCAGTTCCGTAACGACGCTGGCGAGATCGATGTGGGCGTGGGCGACCAGGTCAAGGTCGCGCTGGACTCCATCGAAAACGGCTTCGGCGAGACCGTGTTGTCGCGCGAAAAGGCCAAGCGCGCGATGGTGTGGGACGAGCTGGAAGAAGCGTTGGAGAAGAACGAAACCATCACCGGCCGCATCAGCGGCAAGGTCAAGGGTGGTTTCACCGTGGACATCAAGGATGTCCGCGCGTTCCTGCCCGGTTCGCTGGTGGATGTGCGCCCGGTGCGCGACCCGGCCTACCTGGAAGGCAAGGAACTCGAGTTCAAGCTGATCAAGCTGGACCGCAAGCGCAACAATGTGGTCGTGTCCCGCCGTGCAGTGGTCGAGAGCGAGCACTCGGAAGAGCGCGAGCAGCTGATGGACAAGCTGCAGGAAGGCGCGATCCTGAAGGGCGTCGTCAAGAACCTGACCGACTACGGCGCGTTCGTGGACCTGGGTGGCATCGACGGCCTGCTGCACATCACCGACATGGCCTGGAAGCGCGTGCGCCATCCGTCCGAAGTGGTCAACGTCGGCGACGAGCTCGACGTGCGCGTGCTGAAGTTCGACCGCGAGCGTAACCGCGTCAGCCTCGGCCTGAAGCAGCTGGGCGAAGATCCGTGGGACAACATCGCCCGTCGTTACCCGGCCAACAGCCGCGTGTTCGGCAAGGTCTCCAACGTCACCGATTACGGCGCGTTCGTCGAGATCGAGCCGGGCGTCGAAGGCCTGGTGCACGTGTCGGAAATGGACTGGACCAACAAGAACGTCAATCCGTCCAAGGTCGTGCAGGTCGGTGACGAAGTCGAAGTGATGGTGCTGGACGTCGATGAAGAGCGTCGCCGCATCTCGCTGGGCATGAAGCAGGTTGCCGCCAATCCGTGGGAAACCTTCGCTGCCACCCACAAGAAGAACGACAAGGTGTCCGGTCAGATCAAGTCGATCACCGACTTCGGCATCTTCATCGGTCTGGACGGCGGCATCGACGGCCTGGTCCACCTGTCCGACATCAGCTGGAACACCACCGGCGAAGACGTCGTGCGCAACTACAAGAAGGGCGACACCCTGGAAGCCGTGGTGCTGGCAGTGGACCCGGAGCGCGAGCGCATCAGCCTGGGCGTCAAGCAGCTGGAGCAGGACCCGTTCGGTCAGTACATGGCGTCCAACCCGAAGGGTTCGAAGGTCGAAGGCACGGTGCGTGAAGTGGATGCCAAGGGCGCCACGATCGATCTGGCCGATGGCATCGAAGGCTATGTGGCTGCACGCGACATCGCCAACGAGCGCGTCGACGATGCGACCCAGCACCTGAAGGTCGGCGACAAGATCGAAGCCAAGTTCGTGGGCATGGACCGCAAGGGCCGCACCCTGCAGCTGTCGATCAAGGCCAAGGACGATGCCGAAATGCGCGAAACGCTGGAGGAATACCAGTCCTCCGCTGCGTCGGGCGGCATGACTCAGCTGGGTGCGTTGCTGCGCGCGCAGTTGAACAACAACAAGTCCGAGTAAGCGCGTAGCGCTCTAGCGAGCGTGATGGATCGGCCCGGGCTTGCCCGGGCCGATTCCGATGTGTCAGTCGAAAAAGCAACTCTTCCCATGACCAAGTCCGAATTGATTGAAATCCTGGCACGACGCCAAGCGCATCTGAAGTCGGACGACGTGGACCTGGCAGTCAAGTCACTGCTGGAAATGATGGGGCAGGCGCTCTCCGAGGGCGATCGGATCGAAATCCGCGGGTTCGGCAGCTTCTCGCTGCACTACCGCCCGCCAAGGTTGGGTCGTAATCCCAAGACCGGCGAATCGGTGGCGTTGCCGGGCAAGCATGTCCCGCATTTCAAGCCGGGCAAGGAATTGCGCGAGCGGGTCAGCTCGGTGGTTCCGGTCGATCTGGCCGATGCGGCGGACTGAGGTACGCTCTACCGCTACGTTTATCCTGTCTCGGTTAAGCTAATCCCCTTCCCGACGGAGTCTCGCGATGAAGGTGTTTCGCTTGCTGGTGATGTTGGCGTTCCTGCTGGTCGGCCTGATCGTCGGGGCGGTCAATTCTCAGGACGTTACGCTCGACTTCCTGTTCTCCAGTGTGCATACGACCTCCGGAGTCGCGATCATCGTCGCGTTGCTGGTCGGCGTGTTGATCGGCGCCGGCATGGTGCTGGTCAGTGTGGTCATTCCCCTTTATTCCAGACTGCGCCAGGCCAACAAGGCGGTTGCGGTCAGTCGTGCCGATGCCGGGCCAGTTGCGCCCGCCGCCGTCGAGCCGCGCCCTCTCGATGGACTGTAAGCACGTATGGACTTCCTGACCGAGTGGTTCTGGTTCTTCCTGTTTTTGCCGCTGGCGGCCTTGAGCGGCTGGGTCGTCGGCCGTCGCGGTGGCCAGCGCCACGGCGATACCCAGGTCAGCCGCCTCTCCAGCACCTATTTCCGTGGTCTGAACTATCTGCTCAACGAGCAGCCGGACAAGGCCATCGAGCTGTTTCTGCATATCGCCGAGCTGGATAAGGAGACTTTCGAGACGCAGGTTGCGCTCGGGCACCTGTTCCGGCGCCGCGGCGAGGTGGATCGCGCCATTCGCCTGCACCAGGGCCTGGTGCAGCGTGCCGACCTGACCGATCAGCAGCGGGTGCAGGCCTTGCTGGCGCTGGGCGAGGACTACATGAAGTCCGGCCTGCTCGATCGCGCCGAAACCGTGTTCACCGAACTCGCCCAGCTGGACCAGCGCGCGCCGCAGGCGCTGCGGCATCTGATCGGCATCTACCAGGCCGAGCGCGACTGGGAAAAGGCGATCGACAACGCCACCCGCTACGAGGAAGTCACCGGCGAGCCGATGGGCAAGCTGATCTCGCAGTTCGAATGCGAACTGGCCGACCGTTACCGCGGCCTCGGCAAGCCCGACGACGCCTTGCTCGCGATCCGGCGTGCCTACCAGGCCGATGGCACATCGGTGCGTGCCGGCATTCTGGAAGGGCGCATCGAAGCCGAGCGTGGACACGACGAGGCTGCCGTGCGTGCTTTCGAGCGCGCCGCGCGGCACGACCCGGAGTATCTGCCGGAGATCATCCCCGCCCTGATGGCGGCCTATCGCCGGGTTGGCGACATCGCCGGTGCGCGCAACTTCCTGTCGGAAATGACCGAACACTATCGCGGGATCGCGCCGGTGCTGGCGCTGACCCAGCTGATGGAAGCGCAGGACGGCGTCGCGCCGGCATTGGCCTATCTGAGCCGTCAGCTCAAGGATCGGCCGTCGGTGCGCGGAGAGTCCGCACTGATCGACCTGACCCTGGCCGAGGGCAGCGACCCGGTCGGCACCTTGAACGATCTCAAGCACATCACCGATCAGTTGCTGGTGCGCAATCCCAGCTATCGGTGCACCCGCTGCGGCTTCGGCGCCAAGACCCACCACTGGCAATGCCCGAGCTGCAAGGAGTGGGGCACGGTCAAGCCGCTGTTGAATTACGCGGTGGTGTAACGGTGTCGATCTTTCCTCAAGGGCGCGCATGCCCGGGCACCGGGCTGCGGTTGCGGGCGCATCGCATGCGGCGGCGACATGTGTCAGGGCATCTGGCTGGCGATCCGTACGCTACCGTATTCTGGCCTTCGGCACGCGCATGGCGAGGCATCCGGGTGCCGTTGTCGTTGCTGGATGCGCATCGCGGCAGCGCTTCGCGCCCGATCGGTCACCGGGCGCGCTGATGTCGGAACTCTGGCTGTGGTGTGCGTCGCACCTGATCGCCGCGGCGCTGGGCACTTGGCTCCTGCGTGGCTATGCACTGCGTCGTCGCCTGCTCGATCAGCCCGGTGAGCGCCGCAGCCATGCCGTCGCCACACCGCGCGGCGGCGGCATGGCGATCGTGGCAGCCGTTCTTGCGGGATGCGGGGCGGCGTGCGCGCTCTGGCCGGCCGCGCGCCCGATCGTGATCTGGTTCGCCGCCGGGCTGGTGCTGGTCGCCGGTGTCGGTTGGTGGGACGATCACCGCCCACTATCGGCCAGGCTGCGTCTGCTCATCCATATGGCCGCCTCCGCCTCGCTGGGGCTGTTGATCGCGCGCTACAGCGGTAACGCCTGGGATGGCGTCCTTGGTGCGCTGGCGTCGGTGGTGTTGATCAACGTCTGGAATTTCATGGACGGCATCAATGGGCTGGCGGCCAGCCAGGCCGCATTGGCGGCATTGGCATTCGCCGCCGCTGTCCCGGCGCCCTGGTCGTGGGCAGGTCTGGCGGTGGCGGCGTCCTGCCTGGGCTTTCTGCCCTTCAACTTTCCGCGTGCGCGCATCTTTCTGGGCGACGGCGGCAGTGGTGCGCTGGGCTACATCCTGGCCGCGCTGCTCGCGCTCGGCGTGGTGGAAGGGCAGGCCGGCTGGTGGATCGGCTGGCTGCCCTTGTCTGCATTTCTTGTAGACGCCGGCTTCACGCTATTGTCTCGCATGCTCGCCCGGCAACGCTGGTGGGAACCGCATGCGCAGCACGTTTACCAACGTCTTGCGCGTCGTTTCGCAAACCATGTTCCGGTAACCGCCGCTTATTTCGCCTTCAGCCTGGCGGCGCTCAGCTTGTACGTGGTACTTCGTCATGACCCGTTGTGGCTGCAATGGCTTGCGGCCCTGAGCTGGGGCCTGGCGGCCACAGCGATCTGGCACCTTCTGCGCAATGGCCTGCGCGATTATTGAGTCATGGATTTTTATGATTTCTTGGCGTGACCGTCTGACCAAAGCATTGCCGCAGGTCGCTGTGGTGGTGCATGACCTGCTCATGGTCTGGCTGTGCTGGCAATTGCTGCACGCTGGCCGGTATTCCATGCTGCGCGACGCGCCCGATCTCCCGCTGTGGGACTGGCGCACCGCCGTCGTGCTGGTCGCGCAGGGGCTGGTGTTCTGGAAGATGGGGCTGTACCGCGGCCTGTGGCGGTTCGCCTCGGTTCCCGACCTCTGGAACATTTTCAAATCCAGCTTCCTGGGCCTGGTGGCGATCGTGCTGGCCTTGTCCTATGACCGCCTGGACGGCGTGCCGCTCTCTGTTCTGGTGGTGTATCCGTTCGCGCTGTCGGCGCTGTTGGGGACGCCACGACTGCTGTACCGCGCGTGGAAGGACTACCAGATCGCGCACTCCGGCGAGGTCGCGCAGCGGGTGCTGATCCTGGGTGCCGGCCGTGCCGCCGAAGGTCTGGTGCGCGACCTGCGTCGTACCGGTGCCTTCGTGCCGGTCGGCTTCCTGGACGATGCGGCCAATCTGCACGGCGCCAAAATCCAGGGCCTCAACGTGCTGGGCAACCTGGAGCAGGCCGCGTCGATCGCCAAGGAAACGGCGGCCAAGTTGCTGGTGATCGCGATTCCGTCGCTGGACGCTGCCGGCATGCAGCGGGTGGTGGCGATCTGCGAAAGCACCGGCCTGCCGTTCCGGATGGTGCCCAAGCTGATCAACGTGCTGGAAGGGCGTTCGCTGCCTGGCGAACTGAAAGAGGTGGCCATCGAGGATCTGCTCAATCGCAAGCCGGTGACCCCGGACTGGCGGCTGATCCGCGGCTGGCTGACCAACAAGACCGTCATGGTCACCGGTGCCGGCGGCTCCATCGGTTCGGAAGTGTGCCGGCAATGTGCCCGCCACGGCGCGCGTCGCATCGTGCTGCTGGAAATTGACGAACTGGCGTTGCTGACCATCGATTCGGATCTGCGCCGCCTGTTCCCGGATGTCGAGGTGGTCCGTGTGCTGGGCGATTGCGGCGACCCGGCGGTGGTCGCGCACGCGCTGCATACCGCGACCCCGGACGCGGTATTCCATGCCGCCGCTTACAAGCAGGTGCCGTTGCTGGAAGAGCAGTTGCGCGAGGCGGTGCGCAACAACGTGCTGGCGACCGAGAACGTGGCGCGCGCCTGCCAGCGTGCACGGATCGAGACCTTCGTCTTCATTTCCACCGACAAGGCAGTCGAGCCCGTCAACGTGCTGGGCGCCAGCAAGCGCTACGCGGAGATGATCTGCCAGAGTCTTGACGCACGCGACGCGCCGACGCGCTTCATCACGGTCCGCTTCGGCAACGTGCTCGACTCCGCTGGCAGTGTGGTGCCGCTGTTTCGCGAGCAGATCCGGCAGGGCGGCCCGGTGACGGTGACGCATCCGGATGTGACCCGGTACTTCATGACCATTCCGGAAGCCTGCCAGCTGGTGATCCAGGCCGCTGCATCGGCGTCGCATGGGGCGATCTACACGCTGGACATGGGCGAACCGGTGGCCATCCGCCTGCTGGCCGAGCAGATGATCCGTCTCGCCGGGAAGCAACCAGGCAAGGACATCGCCATCCTCTATACCGGGTTGCGTCCGGGCGAGAAGCTGCACGAGACCCTGTTCTATTCCGACGAGGACTATCGCCCTACCGCGCACCCCAAGATCCTGGAAGCGGGCGTGCGCGAGTTCTCGCATGAGCAGGTGCTGCAGCTGGTGACGCGGCTGCGCGAGGCGGTTAACCGTTATGACATCAAGGCCATGGAGACTGTGCTGGGCAGTCTGATGCCGGATTTCGCGGCTGCTCGACGGAAAGTCGACGCGCGATCTGATACGGTCGTTCCATTCCCCGCACGTGAGGTCAGAAGACTTTGATGAGCCAGCGTATTCGCAAGGCCGTATTCCCCGTCGCAGGTCTTGGGACCCGCTTTCTTCCGGCCACCAAGACGGTGCCGAAGGAAATGCTGCCGATCATCGACAAACCATTGATCCAGTACGCTGTCGACGAGGCCATCCAGGCCGGTTGCGATACGCTGATCTTCGTCACCAACCGCTACAAGCATTCCATCGCCGACTACTTCGACAAGGCCTACGAGCTGGAGCAGAAGCTCGAGCGCGCCGGCAAGCTGGAGCAGCTGGAATTGGTTCGCCACGCGCTCCCGGAAGGTGTCCGCGCCATTTTCGTGACGCAGGCCGAAGCGCTGGGCCTGGGGCATGCGGTGTTGTGCGCCAAGGCGGTGGTCGGCGACGAGCCGTTCGCGGTGCTGCTGCCCGACGACCTGATGTGGAATCGCGGCGACGCCGCGCTGACCCAGATGGCCAACGTGGCAGAGGCCTCCGGCGGCAGCGTGATCGCAGTAGAGGACGTGCCGCACGACAAGACGGCCAGCTATGGCATCGTCTCCACCGACGCCTTCGACGGGCGCAAGGGTCGGATCAATGCCATCGTCGAAAAGCCCAAGCCGGAAGTGGCGCCGAGCAATCTGGCGGTGGTCGGGCGCTACGTGCTCAACCCGAAGATCTTTGATCTGCTGGAGTCCACCGGCGCCGGCGCCGGTGGCGAGATCCAGCTGACCGATGCGATCGCCGAATTGCTGAAGCAGGAGCAGGTCGATGCATTCCGCTTCGAGGGGCGGCGCTTCGATTGCGGCGCGCATATCGGCCTGATCGAGGCCACCGTGCACTTCGCGCTGGAGCACGAGAAGCACGGCGGTCCGGCGAAGGAGATCCTGCGCACGGCACTGGCCGCTGCCGACGCGCGCGGCTGATCGCCACGCCCACGATTGTACAGCGAACGACGCCATCCGGCGTCGTTCGTCGTTTTGGCGCCGTCGGGCAGGGCGGGCAGACGTGGCGGACGATGTGGGGCATGCGCGGCGACGGACAAAGAGCAAGCAGATGCAGGGCGGCGTCG
Source organism: Xanthomonas melonis (assembly GCF_020783655.1). GTDB lineage: Bacteria > Pseudomonadota > Gammaproteobacteria > Xanthomonadales > Xanthomonadaceae > Xanthomonas > Xanthomonas melonis. The sequence continues at coordinate 196,891 of NZ_JAJGQH010000001.1, forward strand.
GAAGGTTGCCGTTAGAATCCCGGGCATGAGCCAGCCTGCCCACTCCAGTGACCTGATCAACGTGGTGGCCCTGCTGGGCGCAGCGGTGGTCGCCATCCCGCTGTTCCGCCGGCTTGGCCTGGGCTCGGTCCTGGGTTACTTGGCGGCTGGTCTGGCGATCGGTCCCTTCGGGCTGGGGTTGTTCGACGACCCACAGGCGATCCTGCATGTGGCCGAGCTGGGCGTGGTGATGTTCCTGTTCGTGATCGGGCTGGAGATGCGGCCCTCGCACCTGTGGAGCCTGCGCAAGGAAATCTTCGGGCTTGGCACCGTGCAGATCTGCGCATGCGCATTGGTGCTGACCGGCATCGGCATTTCGTTGGGGTTTGCGCCGCCGGTGGCGTTTGTGGCCGCGTCTGGTTTTGTACTGACCTCCACGGCCGTGGTGATGCAGCTGCTTGCCGAACGCGGCGATGTGGCACTGCCGTCGGGTCAGAAGATCGTCGCGATCCTGCTGTTCGAGGATCTGCTGATCGTCCCGCTGCTGGCCATCGTCGCCTGGATGGGCTCCAGCGGCGATCCCCAGGCCGCCTCACAACGCTGGCACGATATCGGGATCGGTCTGGCCTGCATCGTCGGCCTGCTGGTGGCGGGCCGCTGGCTGCTCAATCCGCTGTTTCGGGTGCTGGCCGCGTCCAAGGCGCGCGAGGTGATGACCGCCGCAGCCCTGCTGGTGGTGCTGGGAGCTGCCCTGCTGATGCAGGTGGGTGGGCTGTCGATGGCGATGGGCGCCTTTCTGGCCGGCGTGCTGTTGTCCGAATCCACCTTCCGGCACCAGATCGAGGCGGATATCGAACCGTTCCGCGGCATTCTGCTGGGCCTGTTCTTCCTGGGCGTCGGCATGAGCCTGGACCTGCGCGTGGTCGCCGCCGACTGGCGCCTGATCCTGGCCGGCGTGCTGGCGCTGATGGTCGGCAAGGCGGTCTGCATCTATGTGGTGGCACGCTTGATGCGCAGCGATCATCGCCAGGCGCTGGACCGTGGCGTGTTGATGGCGCAGGGCGGCGAGTTCGCCTTCGTGCTGTTCGCCGCTGCCTCGGCGTCGGGCGTGATCGATGCGCAGGTCAATGCCAGCCTCACCGCGATCGTGGTGTTGTCGATGGCGTTGACGCCGCTGTTCGTCCTGCTGCAACGCCGATTCACGCCTGCCGCGGCGGTGTCGCTGGAAGGCGTGGAAGCGGCCAACGGGCAGACCGGTAGCGTGCTGATCATCGGGTTTGGCCGCTTCGGCCAGGTGGCCAGCCAGTCGTTGCTGGCGCGCGACGTGGACGTGACCATCATCGACAACGACATCGAGATGATCCAGAGCGCGGCGAAGTTCGGTTTCAAGATCTATTACGGCGACGGTGCCCGGCTGGATGTGCTGCACGCTTCCGGTGCGCACAGCGCACGGGCGATCGCGGTATGCGTGGACGATCGCGAAGCGGCCAACCGCATCGTCGAACTGGCCACGCGCGAGTTTCCGCACGCACGCCTGTTGGTGCGCTCGTTCGATCGCAGGCATTCGCTGCAGTTGATCGCCGCCGGCGTGGACTACCAGATCCGCGAAACCTTCGAGTCGGCGGTCGTGTTCGGCCAGATGGCGCTGGTCGAGCTGGGTGTGGACGAGGATGAGGCCGGCATGATCGCGCGCGAGATCCGCCGCCGCGATGCCGAACGGCTGGAGCTGGAAGTCGCCGCCGGCAACGTGCGCGCCGGAACCGGGTTGATGTACGGCAACGTCACACCGACGGTTCCCAAGCCCACGCCGTTCACCCCACCGCGGCGGGAGAGCCGCTCGCTCAACCGCGATGCGCCGGTGCCGGCTGGCGAAGAGCCCGCGCTGCACGACTGAGCCGAGCCGAAAGGGCTGGCTCGGCACACCGGCTCGCTTCGGCCGATGAGTGGCCATGCCAGGGCGCGGCCGGCACGTCAGGTGTGCCAACGACGCAGAGGCGCTCAGCCGTGCCTGCGCTGGGCCGCCGCAAAGGCTTCCAGTTGCTCGGGGGTCGCTTCTTTCTGATGGCGCTGCTTCCACTCGGCGAACGGCATGCCATAGACCGCCTCGCGCGCCTGATCCTTGCTCATTGGCTGCCCCTGCGCCTGGGCGGCTTCGCGATACCAGTCGCCGAGGCAGTTGCGGCAGAACCCGGCCAGTATCATCAGGTCGATGTTCTGTACATCGCTGCGCTCCTGGTTGAGATGCTGCAGCAGGCGGCGGAACGCGGCCGCTTCGATGGCGGTGGTGGCCGGGTCGCTGCTCGACGGGCTGAGGAGAGTGGTGTCGGTCATGACGGAATCGGGGACAATGGACGGCCCTCGACTCTACACCTGACGCCCCATGACCGCTTTCGCGCCAGTTGCCGCCGCTCCGGCCCGCCTTCTCGATGGCCGTCGCATTGCCGAGGATCTGCTCGACGGATTGAAGCTGCGGGTGGATGCGCGCATCGCGGCGGGCAAGAGCCGGCCGGGGTTGGCGGTGGTGCTGGTGGGAGGCGACCCGGCTTCGTCGGTCTATGTGCGCAACAAGCGACGCGCCGCCGAGAAGGTCGGTATCGAAGCCTTCGATTACGATCTGCCGCAGGGCACCAGCGAAGCAGAGCTGGCCGCCTTGATCGACGAACTCAATGCCGATCCCAAGATCCACGGCATCCTGATCCAGCTCCCGCTACCGGGCATTCCCGATGCCAACCGGCTGATCCAGCGCATCGATCCGCGCAAGGATGTGGATGGCTTCCATCCGCAGAACGTGGGCCACCTGGCATTGCGCGAGTTCGGCCTGCGCCCGTGCACGCCGCGCGGCATCGTGACCTTGCTGGGCCACACCGATCAGCCGGTGCGTGGACGCAATGCCACCATCGTCGGCGTGAGCAACCATGTGGGCCGTCCGATGGGCCTGGAACTGTTGATCGCCGGGTGTACGGTCACCAGTTGCCACAAATTCACTCCCGCCGATGTGCTGGAAGCCAGCGTGCGCAACGCCGATATCCTGGTGGTGGCGGTGGGCCGGCCCGGCCTGATTCCCGGCGAGTGGGTCAAGCCGGGCGCGGTGGTGATCGACGTCGGCATCAACCGGCTCGAAGACGGCCGCCTGGTCGGCGATGTCGGTTTCGATGCCGCCGTGCAGCGCGCAGCGTGGATCACGCCGGTGCCGGGCGGGGTGGGGCCGATGACCGTGGCCACGCTGATGCAGAACACCATCGAGGCCGCTGATGCGGCCGGGATTGGGGATTCGGGATTGGGGATTGGTTAAAGGCAGTGCACGGGATTCGGCAGTCGGGATTTGAGATTCGTTAAAGGCAACGGCAAAAGCGCATGCATGGCCTGTCCGGGGCGCAGCGTGGTTGGCTAACCATCGAAATCGGAAGTCTGACAGGCAGACAATTAGTCGGTTGGGCAGCGCGGCGCCTTTGCCAATCCCGAATCTCAACTCCCCAATCCCCGCCCCAATGCGTTAAAATGTCGCGCTTCCCCACACTCGGGTCCGCCGATGCTCCGCATCCAGGCTGAAGCTCTCACCTACGACGACGTCTCCCTCGTTCCCGCCCACTCGATCGTCCTGCCCAAGGATGTCAGCCTGGAAACCCGGCTGACCCGCGATCTGCGTCTGAAACTGCCCATTCTGTCGGCAGCGATGGACACGGTGACCGAACACCGCCTGGCGGTGGCCATGGCCCAGCTGGGCGGCATCGGCATCATCCACAAGAACCTGACCCCTGCGCAGCAGGCGGCCGAAGTGGCCAAGGTCAAGAAGTTCGAATCCGGCGTGATCACCGAGCCGTTCACGGTCGGCCCGGACACCACCATCGGCCAGGTGCTGGCGCTGACACGTGCGCGCAACATCTCCGGTGTGCCGGTAGTGGATGGCAGCGAATTGGTCGGCATCGTGACCAGCCGCGACATGCGGTTCGAAAAGAGGCTGGACGACCCTGTCCGCCACATCATGACCAAGAAGGAGCGCCTGGTCACCGTGCGTGAGGGCGCCAGCGACGAGGAAGTGCTGGAGCTGCTGCACCGTCACCGGATCGAGAAGGTCCTGGTGGTCAACGACGGCTTCGAGCTGCGCGGGCTGATCACGGTCAAGGACATCCAGAAGAAGACCGACAACCCCAATGCTGCCAAGGACACCGCCACGCGGTTGCTGGTGGGCGCGGCGGTGGGAGTGGGTGGCGATACCGAACAACGCATCGAGCTGCTGGCCGCCGCCGGCGTGGACGTGGTCATCGTCGACACCGCGCATGGGCATTCGCAGGGCGTGATCGATCGCGTGGCCTGGGTCAAGAAGACCTATCCGCAACTGCAGGTGATCGGCGGCAACATCGTCACCGGCGATGCCGCGCTGGCCCTGATGGATGCCGGTGCCGATGCGGTTAAGGTAGGCGTGGGCCCGGGCTCGATCTGCACCACGCGCGTGGTGGCCGGGGTGGGCGTGCCGCAGATCACGGCGGTGGACATGGTGGCCGAAGCGCTGCAGGACCGCATTCCGCTGATCGCCGATGGCGGCATCCGCTACTCGGGCGATATCGGCAAGGCGCTGGTGGCTGGTGCGTCGACGGTGATGGTCGGCGGCCTGCTGGCCGGTACCGAGGAAGCACCGGGTGAAGTGGAGCTGTTCCAGGGGCGCAGCTACAAGAGCTACCGCGGTATGGGCAGTCTGGGCGCGATGGAAAAGGGGTCCAAGGACCGCTATTTCCAGGATGCCTCCGATGCGGACAAGCTGGTTCCCGAAGGCATCGAGGGGCGCGTGCCGTATCGCGGCCCGGTCGGCGGCATCATTCACCAGCTCATTGGCGGCCTGCGTGCGACCATGGGCTATGTGGGTTGCGCCACCATCGAAGAAATGCGCACCAAGCCGAAGTTCGTCAAGATCACTGGCGCCGGCCAGCGCGAGAGCCACGTGCACGACGTGCAGATCACCAAAGAGCCGCCGAACTATCGCGCTGGGTGATCCGGCGCGCGGGATTGGGGATTCGGCATTCGGGAGTCGTAAGAGCCTACCGCGTCCCCATCCGGCAGCGGCTGTGGCGTGTGCTCTTGCGAATCTCCAATCCCAACTCCCCAATCCCGGCTCTCAATGACCAGCATCCATAGCGACAAGATCCTCATCCTCGATTTCGGCGCGCAGTACACGCAGCTGATCGCGCGGCGCATTCGCGAGCTGGGCGTGTATTGCGAGATCTGGGCCTGGGACCATGACCCGTCCGAGATCGCCGGCTTCGGTGCCAAGGGCATCATCCTCTCAGGCGGCCCGGAGTCGACCACGTTGCCTGGCGCGCCGGTCGCGCCGCAGCAAGTGTTCGACAGCGGTCTGCCGGTGTTCGGTATCTGCTACGGCATGCAGACCCTGGCCGCACAGCTGGGTGGCGCGACCGAAGCGGCCGATCAACGCGAATTCGGCCATGCCGAAGTGGACGTGGTGGCCGCCGATGCGCTGTTCTCCGGCCTGACCGATCATGCCGGCGCCGCGCGCCTGAACGTGTGGATGAGCCACGGCGACCATGTGTCGCAGGTACCGCCGGGCTTCACCATCACCGCGGTGACCGATCGCATCCCGGTGGCGGCGATGTCCAACGAGGACAAGCGCTGGTACGGCGTGCAGTTCCACCCTGAGGTGACGCATACGCTGCAGGGCCAGACCTTGCTGCGCCGCTTCGTGGTCGATGTCTGCGGCTGCCAGACGCTGTGGACCGCGGCCAACATCATCGACGACCAGATCGCGCGCGTGCGCGAGCAGGTGGGCGAAGACGAGGTGATCCTGGGCCTGTCCGGCGGCGTCGATTCGTCGGTGGTCGCGGCGCTGTTGCACAAGGCGATCGGCGACAAACTGACCTGCGTGTTCGTCGATACCGGCCTGCTGCGCTGGCAGGAAGGCGACCAGGTGATGGCGATGTTCGCCGAGCACATGGGGGTCAAGGTCATCCGTGTCGATGCCGCCGACCGCTATTTCAAGGCACTGGAAGGCGTCAGCGACCCGGAAGCCAAGCGCAAGATCATCGGCAACCTGTTCGTGGAGATCTTCGACGAAGAATCCGGCAGGCTGGCCAACGCAAAGTGGCTGGCGCAGGGCACCATCTACCCGGACGTGATCGAATCGGCCGGCAGCAAGACCGGCAAGGCGCATGTGATCAAGAGCCACCACAACGTCGGTGGTTTGCCCGAGCACATGAAGCTGGGCCTGGTGGAGCCGCTGCGCGAATTGTTCAAGGACGAAGTGCGCCGCCTCGGCGTCGAACTCGGCCTGCCGCGCAGCATGGTCTACCGCCATCCATTCCCGGGTCCGGGGCTGGGCGTGCGCATCCTCGGCGAGGTGAAGCGCGAGTACGCCGAGCTGCTGGCCAAGGCCGATGCGATCTTCATCGACGAACTGCGCAAGGCCGACCTGTACGACAAGACCAGCCAGGCGTTCGCGGTGTTCCTGCCGGTGAAATCGGTGGGTGTGGTGGGCGACGCACGCGCCTACGAATGGGTGATCGCGCTGCGCGCGGTGGAAACCATCGACTTCATGACCGCGCACTGGGCGCACCTGCCGTACGACTTCCTCGGCACGGTATCCAACCGCATCATCAACGAACTGCGCGGCGTCTCGCGCGTGGTCTACGACATCTCCGGCAAGCCGCCTGCGACGATCGAGTGGGAGTAAGCCCGTGCGTGCAACATTGATTGATCGCGGCTGACCAGACCTAAGCCGAGAGCCCACTTAGCGCGGGCTTTCGGATTTCGGGCTGGCACTACTGCTTAGGGCGGCTAGCAGAACGGAGTGAGCGGTCGTCAGGTGGATGTAGACGGCGCGACGTTCTGTTCGCCGCTCCAAAGGCTGTCAGCTGACGGAGATGACGATCTTGCCACGTGCCTTGCCGGATGTCAGGCGGGCCCAGGCCTGGTCGAAGGCGTCGATGGCGACGTTACTGTCGATCACCACGCGCACGCCTTGGGCAACGATGTCCGAGACCAACTGGCCGAGACGGTCGGCATAGGGTTTGGCGTAAAAGATGCTGGCCGTGACACCGGCGGCCTCGGCATTGGCCTGGTCTGGCGGCATGGTGGTGGATACCAGACGACCGCCCTTGCGCAGCACCGCGTACGAGCGGGTCTGGGTCTGGCCGCCGATCAGGTCCAACACCACGTCCACATTCGACACGCAGCTGCTGAAGTCCTGTGCGGTGTAGTCGATGACCTCGTCGGCGCCCAGGCTGCGTGCCAGTTCCACACCATCGCCGGAGGCGGTGGCGATGACGCGTGCGCCTGCTTTGTGCGCGAATTGCACCGCGAAGCTGCCCACGCCGCCCGCTGCTGCATGGATCAACACAGTTTCTCCAGCGGTGAGCTGCGCTGCCGAAAACAAGGCATGCCACGCGGTGATGCCGGCGGTGGGTATGGCCGCGCCTTCGGCCGCCGACAGGCTGGGCGGCAAGGCAACGCAGACGCTGGCCGGGACTGCGGCAAATTCACCCATCGCGCCGCTGCGCCCGGCATCGGTCCATACCAGCACGCGGTCGCCGGTACGCCACTGGGTCACCATCGAACCGACGCGCTCGATGGTGCCGACCAGATCGGTGCCCAGGGTGATAGGCAGGGCGATGTCGAAGAAATGCTGGGCCACGCCAGAGACCACCAGTGCGTCCAACGGATTGAGGGCCGCTGCGCGCACGCGCACCAGCACCTGGTCGGGCGCGACATCGGGCACGGGGATGTCTGCGAGGGTAGGGCGATCATTGAACTGCTGGATGCGGACAGCTTTCATGGTGTGCTCCGGGGGGATCGAACAGGGCGCTGCGCGATGCGGCAGTCGCGACGGGTACTGAGTGCGGGTGTTGCAGCAGTGCTTCTGTCGGCTACCCGCCAGGTCGGGTCAGTCGACGGACATGGTCGGCAACGCCGGAGCGAGCGATCCAAGCGGTGCGATGGGTCGTCTGGAAGCCGGTGATGGCATTGCCGGTCGGTTGAGTTGCTGTGATAGCGGTTATCCGCTGCGATCTTCGGCAGGCGGCGCGCCTATCGCCGCACCCTGCAGCAACGTGCGAACAGCATTGCCGACGATGACGTCGATTTCCGAATCGTGCAGCGGCGGCGCGATCAGCCCGACGATCGCCAACAGCTTCACGTGGCTGGCGGTCATGCTCATGAACTGCTCGGCCAGCACATGGGCAGACAGGCCCGTAGTGAACTGGCCGGGCGCATCGCCTTGCTGGGTAGCGATCCAGGCGGCTACCTTGGCCTGGATCTTGAGATAGCTGGAACTCAACATCGCCTGCGCGATGTCCGGGAAGCGCTTGCCTTCGTTGGTCAGCACGCGATGCACGGCCAGCGTGCGCGGCGACAGGGCAGTGTTCACCAGCGTATGTCCGAGTACAGGCAGCACATCTGCGGGAGTCCGGCCTTCTATCACCAGGGCATCGAGCGGCTTGGCCATCTCCGCAGCCACGTACAGCATCGCCGCCTTGAACAAGCCTTCCTTGCCCCCGAAGTGGGCGTAGACATTACGGCGCGAACCGCCGACCGCCGCAATGATGTCGTCCACCGAGACCGCGTCGAAGCCCACCTCCAAAAAGCGCTCGGAGGCTACGACGATCAAGTCGTGGACACGTTGGGCGCCCTTCGGGGTGCGGTGTGCAGGTGGATCGAGATGCGTGATTGCCATGCTACATCCACCAGTCGTTTCGGTGAGGTACTGTACCGTACCATTTGGAGTTTGCAAGGGATTTCCAGTGTCGAGATCGAAGGAAGCCGGCAAGCATGGCTCGGCGTGCTGACCGGCTAGGCTGGGATGCGATTGATCGGCACGGGTGCCGACGTTCAACGCACGCCTTGGAGCGGCTAAACAGAACGTCGCAAGCAGTCGTCAGGCGGGTATGGACGGCGCGGAGGAACCGGAGTGTACGAGTGGTATGTGCCGATTCCGAGCACCGGCCGCGCCCGTCTGGCGGCTGCGCAGTAGTTTTGTTGGACGCTCTAATCCGTGTGGGTTTGCGTGGCCTGTTGATGATGGAGCGGGGGGATCGGACGAGGACGGCTGCGCACGTCCGTCGCCGCCGTTGCGGTTGGCGTGGTGATTGGTAATGCGGTTTGGCGGCAGCATGTCCGGATGTATGCTTGGACAACTGCTGTGCTACCCGGAGGCGCTTGTCACGAGGCACTCAGCGGCGGACCCGCCACGGGGCGATGAAGGCGCCATTGCGCGTGTGGTGAACTCCAACTGTGCAGAGTTGTGCAAGACGCTAGCCATGGACACCGCAGCCATTGGCAGCTTACCGATCTTCCTGAGGAACCATGCATGAGCTGTGCTGTCGTTTGCAGTAGTTTTCGAACGTTGGCTGCGATGCTGCTGTGCGCAGCGATGCCGGCAGCATGGGCGAGTCCGTCCGATGCCAGGCGCACCTGGATCCTCAGTGGAGCCGAGCTGGTGCAGGCGATGGAGGGCAAACTGGGCGATCCGGCGCACGATGGCCCTGCGCGGCGTCAGTTGTCGAGTGCGCGCGCGCGGGCCTATATCGAAGGGGTGGCCGATGCCACCAGCGGGGTGCGCTGGTGCGGGGCAGGGAAGGTGCTTCCGCACGAGCTGGTCGATCGGGTCTACACCTATCACCGGGGGTTGCCCGCCACGCAGCTGCAACAAAGTGCAGCGACGCTTGTGGTCGATGCCTTGGCACAGGCATTTCCCTGCGCTTCCAGGCCTTGATTGGAGGTGCCTGCATACGTGGACGTGCGCTGCAGGAAGCAAGGCGCCAGATCCTGCCCTGCTCATGCGCGGGATGTCCTTGCAGATGAGCAGCGCGATGCGATGTTCGGCTGTCGCCTGCATCTCGTGTTGCAGCGCTTGCCGGGTGCGACCGCCGCGGCAACAAAAAGCCGCGCGATGCGCGGCCTGATGCACGACCCGCGGTGAATGCGCTTCAGCGGAGCTTGGCCAGTGCCACGCGGGCGTCGGCCATGAACTTCTGCGCTTCCTGCGGTGTCGCCAGATTGGCGGCGAGCTGGCTGAGTACCTGCTCGATGTCGCTGGACGCTTCCCAGGCTTCGTCGCACAGCATGCCGGCGATGGGGCCGAGATAATTCAATGCGACTTTTTCCAGCACGCCGCGGACGCGCTCGTCTGGCGCGCCGGCGCCGCTGCTGGCGGACGCTGCAGGGGCAGGCGATGCCGCCGGTGCCGGTGCGGCTGCAGGCGCTGGAACAGATGCGGGCGTGGGCGCAGCCGGCGCGCGTGCCGGCGACGGTGCGCCACCGAGGTCCTGTTCGAACCCGCCCATCAGCCACTGACGCGAGTCCTCGCTCAATAGCGAGGGCTTGCCCATGCCGGCGCCCGGATCGGCCTGGAAACGGGCCTTCGCTGCGCCGACCATGGTGAGCCGTTGCACCGCCTCGTCGTTGCGCAGCATGCGAAATACCACTTCCTCGATCTGCCCGGCGTTGATGCGGACGATGCAGGAATGGTTTTCCTCGGTGACGACGAACAGAAAGCCGGACGCCTTTTTCAATGCCAGCGCTCTGAGCTCGCGCAGGATCTCGATCAGCGGGCGGAATTCATTGGACATGGCGTCTTCCTGGCGTCGTCTGGTACGGAGGCATCTGCAGTGGCTCAGCGCTTGCTCAGCCGCTCCATGGCCAGGCGGACACTATTGGACAGGCGCGAAATGGCACGTGCCAGGGTGCCGATTTCGTCCTTGAGATTGACCTCGGCGATGGTGTGGTTCCATTTGCCCAGGCTGAGTTCTTCGGCCACGGTGGTCAGGTGCTGGATGGGGCGCAACACGCGGCTCCAGATCAGCGCCCACTGCAGGCCGAGCAGCAAGGCGCAGACCAGCAGGCCGATACCGGCGATCCACAGGGACTGACGCACGATGACGCCGTTGACATCGCTCTTGGGGTACGCCGACACCAGGGTGAAGCCCCAATCGGGCACTTCCTGCTTGGTCACGACCCAGTCGTCCGGCGTTTCCTTGACGATGCGCTCGATGGTGGCGGTGTCGGTGGTCGCGCCGGTGGTCGACTGGAAGCGCAGCTTGTTCTTGCTGTCGAAGACGGCGATGAAGCCGGAATCGAGCACGCGACGGCTGCTGACCACGTTCTCCAGGGCCTGGGTGTCGGCCTTGTAGCCAACGTACCATGCGCCGATCACGCGCTTGTCGCTGCCGGCGAAGATCGGCTCGTAGCCGGTGACATACGGGTTGCCGAGGATGTCGACCACGCCGTAGAAGCTTTCGCCGTTACGCAGCTTGGCGGCTGCCTGGCCAGTGGGATCGAGCACGGTGCCGATGGCGCGGCTGCCGTCGTCCTTCTTGACGTTGGTGGAAATGCGCACGAAATCGTCGCCGGTGCGCGAGAACAGCGTGGCGGTGCCTTCGTGGATGGCGGTCACGTCGTCGAGCATGCTGAAGTCGTTGGCCTGCGGGCGCTGACCCAGCAACAGATCGTTGGCGTTGCGGTCTGCGACGCGGATCTCGTTGCCCAGGCTCGGCGCGCCGTGCGCGTTGGCTTCCTTGCGCAACTGGCGCATCGAGGAATTCACACGGTCCAGCATCATCGAGCGGGTGACGGCGAACAGGGTCTGCAAGGACACCGACTGGCGCTCGATGGAGTCGCCGGCCTCGAACCTGACCCGGTTCGCTTCGGTAATGGCCAGAATGACCGTCAGTGCCACCACCACGACCAGCACCAAGGCCAGCACCGGCAGCAGCAGGCGCACCCGCAAAGAGTGACGAAGCATCGCAATTCCCCTGAACGCGTTTAAAAGATGAAGCGACTGACGCCGAAGCGAGGTACGGCGGTTTGGTCTAGCCCTTATCGGCCATCAGTGACGGTGCTGAAGCGGCCCCCATGCCGCACGCGGTGCATACGATAGCCTAAGCCGATGCCTTTGACAGTACGGCTCGATCGCGGCGTGTGCCTGGCGTTCAAGAACCGTGGACGGTGTGGCACCCCGTCGGCCATAGTGCGGGATGAAGCTCACCGTCGATGCGCGCCCGGATCGGCGTTGGCGGCTGCGGGATGGCCGGATGCCGCACTCCGCTCGTTGCGCGCGGGCGCCGAAGCGAGCGCGTGCGCTGTGTGCGTGGTTCCTGGCGCCGGCAGTCCGGCGTCTCGGGTTCGACTCGCAAGTCGCGGTCCGTCCCCGCTCAGGTGTCCAGCGACAGGATGCCGCGGCGCAGGGCCACCGTGACGGCATGCGTACGGTCGCGCACGCCCAGCTTGCCCAGGATGTTCTTCATATGCGCCTTGACCGTCTCTTCGGAGATCGCCAGGGCATTGCCGATCTGCTTGTTGGAACAGCCGGTGGCGACCAGGCTCAGTACTTCGGTCTCGCGGGCGGAGAGCGCATCGTCGAGTACATGCGCGGCGATGTTCTCGGCCACCGAGGCGGGCACCTGGCGGCGCTGACCGCGGCGCACGTCGCGAATGGTGTCGATCAGCTCGCGCCGCAGCGCGCTCTTGAGCAGGTAGCCGCAGGCGCCTGCCTGCAATGCGCGCACCGCACGCACGTCGCCGGTATAGGTGGTCAGCACGATGACCTTGGCCAGCGGGTCGACGCGGCGGATACGCTGGATGGCTTCCACGCCGTCCACGCGCGGCATCTGCAGATCCATCAGCACCACGTCGGGGCGCAGGCTGGCATAGCAGGCAACTGCCTGCTCGCCATCTTCGGCTTCGCCCACGACGCGCATGTCGCATTCGGCGGCCAGCATGGCGCTCAGGCCGTCGCGCAGCAGCGGGTGATCGTCCACCACCAGGACGTGGGTCGGTCGGACCAGTTCAGCCATCGCGGCGCTCCGTGGGTGATACGTGTCGAAATGGCCACCACCAGCGTGGCGGGCTGGCATAGGCGGTACGCGCGGGCAGTGCGATCTGGATTTCGGTGCCGCTGCCAGGACGCGACCACAACTGCATCTTGGCGCCGATCCGCTGCGCGCGTTCCTGCATGCCGGTCAGCCCCCAGTGCCCGGTGCGGGCGTGACCATGCAAGACATCCGGATCCAGGCCGCGGCCATCGTCGCGGATGCGCATGACGAAGTCACGTGAACCGTAACGCAGTTCCAGCGCGATGCGGCTGGCGTTCGCATGCCGGTCGGCATTGGCCAGGGCTTCGCGGCCCAGTTGGAACAATTCGTCGGCCACCAGCGGACGCAGCGCCATCACCCGTCCTTGCACCGACACCTGCAGCTCGGCCGCGCGCGCTGACACGCTCGCGCTGCGGGCGCGTTGCAACGCTGCAGCAAGCCCTTCGCGCAGGCCGTGGCTGTCGCGCAGGCCGTTGACCCGTTCGCGGCCTTCGACCAGCGCGGTCTCGGCCAGATCCACCGCATGTTCCAGCTCGCGCCGGCGCGGGTCGTCGCAGGGCAGCGACCGGCTGGCGACATGCAGGCGCAGGATCAGCCCCTGGGTACCCTGCAGCAGGGTGTCGTGCAGTTCGCGGGCGATGCGCTCGCGTTCGCGATAGCGCTCTTCCAGGCGCGCGCGCAGCCGGCCGGCCACATGCCGGGTGCGCAGGCGCCAGGCGACCGCAAGCGCGAGCAGCGCGGCCAGGACGCCACAGAGCCTGAACTGCCAGGTCTGCACGAACGCGGCATCGATGACGAAGTCCAGCGTGTCGCCACGTTCGTTCCAGACGCCATCGTCGTTGGCGGCGACGATACGGAAGCGATACCGTCCCGGCGCAAGATTGGTATAGAACGCCTCGTTGCGATTGCCGGCGTCCTGCCATTGCGCGTCGACACCTTCGAGGCGGTAGCGAAAGCGCACCCGTTCGGGCCGGGTCAGGCTGACCGCGTCGTACCCGATGCGCAGGCGGTCGGTCCATTGCGGCAGGTGCAGGCCTTGCGTGCGCGGGTAGGGCCGATCGTTGGCCACCACATCGGTAATGAAGACATCCGGTGCGGTGGGGTTGCGGTGGGTCTGCTCGGGGTCCAGCCAGGCCAGGCCTTGATTGGTGGTGAACCACAACAGGCCATCGGCAGCGGCGTGGGCGGTGGGTACCGGCGAAGCCTGTTGGGCGACGCCGGGCAAGCCGTCCAGGGTGTCGTACACGCGCAGCGCGGGGCTGACCACGCCGGTGCGGACGCTGTCCTGCAGGGCGCGTTGCGGCAGTTGCACCACGCCGCGGTTGCCGTTCAACCACAGCGTGCCGCGGCGATCCTGCACGATGCCGGTGATGCCTTGCAGGAGCGGATCGGCCTGGTCGGCCACCCGACGGAAGCGACCATCGGCGCCGAGCGCGGCCAGGCCGGTTTCGCCGGCGACCAGCGTGAGTGCGGCGCTGTGCCAGATCGCAGTGATCGGGCCGACCGCCAGACCCTGCCTGGCCCCATACCGCTTCGGTCGCCGGCCCTGCAGCATCCGCACCTCACCGTTGACGGTGCCCACCCACAGGCTGCCGTCGGGTGCGATGGTCAGTACCGAACAGGCGGTGTCCTGCGCATCGGCGAGCGGCAGCCAGCGTTGGCCATCGAAGACGGCTGGGCCACTGGCGTCGGGGCATACCCATGGACGGCGGCGGTCATCGACTGCGAATGCGCGGATGGCTCCGGTCGGCACGTCATGCGGCAGCGTCACCCTGTGCGGACGGCCATCCTGGACGTGCAGCAGCGACTGTTCCCCGAGCACCCAGGCATCGAGATCGGGCGGGATGGCCAGCGCGGTGGTCCGCGTGTCTGGCGACGCGGCGCGCTGCAGTCGCGCGAGGCGCTCGCGGCTCAGCGCCAGCAGGCGCCCATCGCGCAGGCTGGCCAGCAGCGGGCGCGACGAAGTGCCTGGCAATGCTTCGAAGGTGGCCACCGCCATGGCCTGGCCTGGCAGCAACGGCGCCAGAGGAAGCAATGCGCGGTGCCGGAAGCGGTTGAGTCCCAGGTTGGTGCCCGCCCACAGATTGCCTTCGCGATCTTCCAGCAAGGGCCCGGCAGTGGCCGAGGTCAGCCCCTGCGCAGCGCTGAAGCGTTCCGGTCTGGCGCCGGGCGCCGCAGGTGTGGCGATGCGGAACAGCCCGTGCGCGGCGTAATCGCTACCCCACAACGCGCCATCGCGCATGAAGCGGATGCGCCGTGCGAACAGCCCGGGAAATGCGGGCCGTGCGCGCGCGTTCGCCGGCAGCAGCGCACCGCGTGTATCGGTCAGTGCGAACACGCCACGCGACGGGTCGGCGACCCACACCGCACCGTCCGGGCTTTCGGCCAGGGTGGCGTAGTGGCCAACGCTCTGGCCGCTGGGGGCAAACCGTGCCGCACCCGGCCACAGCGACAGAATCTGCACCCCGTCGCTGACCCACAGCACGCCGCGGCGATCGCGCAGCAGCCACTGCGCGCGATCGCGCAAGTAGCCCCATTCCGGGCCGGCACGATGCCAGCGCTTGCCGTCGAACCAGCACAGGCCGCCGTCGCTGGCTGCCCACAGCCGTCCGCTGCCATCGCGCTCGATCCGGAACACCATGCCGGCCGGCACGTCCTTGCCGGCGGCGAAATGGGTGAGGTGGCCGTCGGCCAGGCGGTCGATGCCGGCGTTGAAGTAGCCGATCCAGGCCGTGCCGTCCGGCTGCAACGACAGCGCGGTCATGTTGTGCGAGGCGTAGGTCTGGCCGACCGGCGGCGCCTGCCGGGTGAAATGTTCGCCGTCGAACTGGAACAGACCGAAACCGGTCGCCAACCACAGGGGGCCGGTATCGGCTTGCTGGATGTCCCAGATATCGGCCGGCGCGCCGCGCTCGGTGCTCCAGGCGGTGTGATGGAATTGCAGCAGTCCCGCGCGACCGGAGGCGACGCCGGCCGCCTGTGCGGGCGCGCACGCCAGTAGGCAGGCGCACAGCATTGCCCATATCGCAACACGCAGGCGAGACGATGCTGGCGATGGAATGACAGGCTCATGCGGCATCGCGGCATTGTCGGGCGAGATCGAGGGAAGCACCAACACCTCTTTCGGGGGAGCGACGTGGACCGCCCGATCGGTTACGCAGGTGGCGGGCGATTGCATCGCGCGGCGGCTGGCTGTCGCGCAGCGTGCGTGCGCTACCAGGCGGGTGCACTGTCGGCGGTGGAAGCGGAGCGGCATCGTGGAGGTGCTCAATGGCGGTGGCGTTCGCCTGTCTGCCGTGTTGCGGAATGCATCGGTGCCAGGCGCCGCATCGCACCGAACGCCGATGTTGCCAGCAGCGCTCGGGCCGGCGTTGCCATCGCGATTGGCACACGCCCGCCCCCCGAAAGAGTGAGCGATCGGCCTCACCATCAGGGGTGGGGCGATCGGCTTGGCCGCCGCACCATGGCCGCATTCCTTACCAGAGACGCCGTATGGCAGGTCCGTTTCTCGCTGTGCGTCCCGACGCAGAGGTTGGCTGCATGTCGTTGCCGCATGCCACGCGGGCACGCGCCGTGGCCAGGGCGCTGCACTACATCGACACGCATCTGTGCGAGCCCATCTGCGTGACGCAACTGGCTGGCGCTGCGTGCATGAGCCGCTTCCATTTCGCACGCGTGTTCCGTGAGGCGACCGGCGCCAGCCCCATGGAGTATCTGCGCCAGTGTCGGCTCGAGCGCGCGCAGGCAATGCTTCGCGAGGGCCGCCACACCATCAGCCAGATCGCCACCGACCTGTGCTTCTTCGACCAGAGCCACTTCGTGCGCAGCTTCCGCAACGCCACCGGCTGCACGCCGGCACGCTTCGCTGCGCGAGTGGCCATCGATAACGGCTCAAGCGCATTCCAGGCGTCGGCACCGCGGTGCACTGCGCCTGGCTTTTCCCCTTCCCTGGAGCACCCGACATGAGCATCGCCACCGCCGTTCCCGGCAAAACCCTGTTGTCTCCCGGCGATCACGCCCTGATCCTGATCGATCATCAGTCGCAGATGGCGTTCGCCACGCACACCATCGACATCTCGGCGCTGCGCAACAACGTCGCCTTGATCGCCAAGGGCGCCAAGGGTTTCGAGGTCCCGGTGATCCTGACGACAGTGGCGGAGAAGTCCTTCTCCGGACCGTTGTTTCCCGAATTGCCGGAGATCTTCCCGGGTGAGCCGGTGCTGGACCGCACCAGCATGAATGCCTGGGAGGACCAGGCGGTGATCGATCGCGTCAACAGGATCGGCAAGCAACGCCTGGTCATCGCCGGGCTGTGGACCAGCGTTTGCATCGTCGGGCCGACGCTGTCGGCGATCGAGCAGGGCTTCGAGGTCTATGTCGTCACCGATGCCTGCGGCGATGTCAGCGACGAAGCGCACGAACGCGCGGTGGCCCGCATGCAGCAGGCCGGTGCGGTGCCGATCACCAGTGTGCAATATCTGCTGGAGCTGCAGCGCGATTGGGCGCGCGGCGACACCTACGAGCTCACTACCGGCATCGCACGCGCGCACGCCGGCGGCTATGGCATCGGCATCCAGTACGCCAAGAGCATGTTCGGCGCGCAGGAAGGCGGGCATTGAGCGCATCCACAGCACGCGGCATGCATGGCCCTGCGGCGGCGCTGCCGATGCTGCGTCTTGCCGACGGCGGATTCCTGCGCAGGCGCGGTGCGACATGACCGGCAGCGCAAGCGATCACGATCCCGGACGCCGCCGATGGATGCAGGGGGCAGCGGCGGGTCTTGCGTTGGGCGCGTTGCCCGCGACGTCGTCTGCCGAGAGGACAGTGCCGATGGTTGATCTTGTCGTTCGCAATGCACGCATCACGACGCTCGATCCACGCTTGCCCGGCGCCACAGCGCTTGCGGTGGCCAATGGCCGCATCGTGGCAGTGGGTGACGACGCGCAGATCATGGCAATGGCCGATGGCGCCCAGGTCATCGATACGCAGGGGCGGCGCCTGCTGCCCGGGCTCAACGACAGTCATACCCATCTGATCCGCGGCGGGCTCAACTACAACTTGGAACTGCGCTGGGATGGCGTGCGTTCGTTGGCCGATGCAATGGCCATGCTGAAAGCCCAGGTCGACCGCACACCGGCCCCGCAGTGGGTGCGCGTGGTCGGTGGCTTCACCGCGCATCAGTTCGTTGAAAAGCGTCTGCCGACGCTGGACGACATCAATGCGATTGCGCCGGAGACACCGGTATTCCTGCTGCATCTGTACGACCGCGCGTTGCTCAATCGCGCCGCCTTGCGCGCCTGCGGTTATGACAGGATCACACGCGATCCGCCTGGCGGCCACATCGAGCGCGACAAGCTGGGCAATCCCACCGGCCTGTTGCTGGCCAAGCCCAACGCGCTGATCCTGTATGCAAGCCTGGCCAAGGGACCGCGCCTGCCGCTGGAATACCAGGCCAATTCCACCCGCCATTTCATGCGCGAACTCAACCGGCTGGGCATCACGTCGGTGATCGATGCCGGTGGTGGCTTCCAGAACTATCCGGAGGATTACCAGGTCATCGAGCAGCTGCATGCGGCCGATCAGCTGAGCGTGTGTATCGCCTACAACCTGTTCACCCAGAACAAGGGCAAGGAGGTGGCCGACTTCCGCGGCTGGACCGAGCTGCTGCCCGTGCGCAAGGGCGACGATCTGCTGCGCCACAACGGCGCCGGCGAAATGCTGGTGTTCTCTGCTGCCGATTTCGAGCAGTTCAGCGCGCCGCGCCCGGAGCTGCCGCCGGAGCTGGAACCCGAGCTGGAACAGGTGGTACGGCTGCTGGCGGAAAAGCGTTGGCCGTTCCGTATCCATGCCACCTACGACGAGAGCATCGGGCGCATTCTTGATGTCTACGAGAAGGTCAATGCCGACATACCGTTCGATGGCCTGCACTGGTTCATCGATCATGCCGAGACCATCACGCCACGCAATATCGATCGCATCCGCGCCTTGAATGGCGGTATCGCCGTGCAGCACCGCATGGCCTACCAGGGCGAGGCCTTCGTGCAGCGCTACGGCGTGCAGGCGGCCCGGCAGACGCCGCCGATACGCCGCATGCTGGCCGCAGGAGTTGCGGTGGGCGCCGGCACCGATGCCACCCGCGTGGCCAGCTACAACCCGTGGGTGGCGCTGTCGTGGCTGGTCACCGGGCGTACCGTGGGCGGGATGGCCCTGTATGGCGAAGAAAACCTGCTCGATCGCGAGCAGGCCTTGCGGTTGTGGACGCAGGGCAGTGCCTGGTTCTCCGGCGACGAGTCGCACAAGGGCACTCTGGCGGCGGGCCAACTGGCCGATTTCATCGTGTTGTCGGACGATTACTTTCGGGTCGACGATGCCGCCATTGCCGATATCACCAGTGTGCTGACCGTCATGGGGGGACGGGTGGTGCACGGCGCTGGCGACTTCGCCGCGCTGGCGCCGAGTCTGCCGCCGGCCATGCCGGACTGGTCGCCGGTCAACCGGTTCGGGGGGTATCAGGCCAGCCACAGCGTAGGCACGCTGGCCGGTACCGCGCATCGACACGGCAGCGGCTGTTCTGCGCATGGGCCGCATCGACATGCCGCGCACCATGCCGCGCCCAGCGGCGATCTGCGTGGATTCTGGGGAGCGCTGGGCTGCTCGTGTTTCGCCTTCTGATGCGGGCCATTGCTTGCCGCCGCGTGCATGCCCGGTCTGTTGCCGGGATCGTCTGTGCGGTGTCCATTGGAGCCTTGCCGCGATGATTTCTACTAGCACGCCAACCGATGGCGGCGCCTGGACTCCGCTGCGCGAGCCGATCTTCCGTGCGTTGTGGCTGGCGATCCTGGGCAGCAATATCGGTACCTGGATCAACGATGTCGCCGCCTCCTGGGTGATGGCCGGGCAAACCGGCTCGCCGCTGATGGTGGCGGCGGTGCAGGCGGCTACCACCTTGCCAGTGGTGCTGTTCGCGCTGGTCGCAGGGACGCTGGCCGATAGCGTCGACCGTCGCCGCTACCTGCTGCTGACCCAGGGCTGGATGTTGCTGGTGGCCGGCGTACTGGCCTTGTTGGCGCAACTGCAGTTGCTGACACCTTGGGTGTTGGTGGGCTTGACGTTTGCGATGGGTGTGGGCGCGGCGATGGCGATGCCGGCGCAGGCAGCGATCGTCTCGGAACTGGTGCCACGCCCGATGCTGGCATCAGCGGTGGCGCTCAATTCGATCGGCATGAACATTGCGCGTTCGATCGGCCCGGCGATCGGCGGCCTGATCGTGGCGCAGTTCGGTCCTCCCTGGGCCTTTCTGCTCAACGGTGCGACGTTCGGCTTGATGTGGCTGGTGTTGTGGCGCTGGCGTCGCGACGCGCATGCCTCGACACTGCCGCCGGAAAGCTTTGGCACCGGCCTGCGCGCCGGTCTGCGTTATGCCGCGCACGCTGGCCGGCTGCAGGCAGTGTTGATCAAGGCCGCCGGCTTCTTCCTGTTTGCCAGTGCGTTGACCGCCTTGCTGCCGTTGGTCGTTCGCCGCGACATGCAACTGGGCGCCGGCAGCTACGGCATCTTGCTGGGCTGCATTGGTATCGGCGCCATTGGCGGCGCCTTGTTGCTGCCGCGCCTGCGGGCGCGCTATGACCGCGATGTGCTGGTGTTCGTCGCCACGCTGGTCTGCGCGGTCTCGCTGCTTGGGCTGGCACTGTCGCGCCAGATCGCGGTGCTGTGCGCGGTGATGGTGGTCAATGGGCTGGCCTGGATCGCGGTGCTGTCGTCATTGCAGATCGCCGCGCAGACTGCCGTGCCCGCCTGGGTGCGTGCGCGCGCGTTGTCGCTGTACATCGTGGTGTTCTCGGCCGGCATGGCAGCCGGCTCGCTGATCTGGGGAGCACTGGCGCAACGCACCTCGATCGCGGTTGCCCTGCAGATCGCTGCCGCAGGCGCGGTGATTGCGGCGCTGCTGGTCAAGCGTGCCCGCATCGCCGGTACCGAGCAGCAGGATCTGACGCCGGGTGGTCATTGGCCGGCACCGGCGCAGGTGGAAGCGGTCGATCACGATCGTGGACCGGTCCTGGTGACGGTGGAATACCACATCGCTGCCGAGGCACGCGCGGTCTTCGTGCACCTGATGACGCAACTGGGCAATGCGCGGCGGCGCGACGGAGCAGTGGTCTGGGGTATCGCCGAAGACGCGGCCACTCCGGGCGTGCAACTGGAATACTTCATCGTTGCCTCGTGGCTGGAGCACCTGCGCCAGCACGAGCGCGTCAGCGGCGACGATCGCCAGCTGCAGGAGCAGATCCGTGCACTGCATCAGGGCGAGCGCGCCCCGTTGGTCCGTCATTTTGTCGGCGGTGGTGGGATCGGCGTGCCGCCGCACGCGCATTCGGAACCGCTGAGATGACGGTGAACTGGAAACTTGTCATCGGCCTGGCGCTGGGGATGGCCATTGGTTCCGGATGCCGGATCGCAGGAATTCCATCGCCTGCGCCGACGGCATTCGTGGGCGCGCTACTGGTATTGGCAATGACCTGTGGCTATGTGCTGGCGGACCGCTTCATGGCCAGGCGCGCCGCACGCAACCTGCGGCATTGCGGTGGGCCAAGCGGCCGTCCGCCCGGACAGGGCGAGGCGTGAGCATGGCCGTGGTCGGTGTATTGCTGGCGTTACTGATCGGCGTCGGCTGCCGCATGCTGGACCTCCCATTGCCCGCACCGCCACGCCTGACTGGCGCGTTGCTGGTGGTCGCGATGAGCGGCGGTTTCATCCTTGCGGATTGGGTGTTGCGCTAGGTCGTCGCCATCGCTGACGCCCAGTCCTTGTGCGATCGGGCTCCCAGGTGGCCAATGACGCGCTTCGGGCCGCGCAGCCTGGCCGATCGCACCGCGCGTCCTGCCGACCTTGCGTCGCTTATCGCGGTCTCTTTGCGGCGAAAGCATCTGCGTGGCCCGGCGCACACGTAGCGCCGATTGCGCACGGTTCGAACGCGCGGCCCGGCCTGCGTCGCCATCGGCCAAACCTAAAGCAAAGGCCGACTCTCGCGAGCCGGCCTGCGTGGTTGCCCTGTTGCGGCAATCAGGCCTTTGCGAACGCCAGCAGATCCTTGTTGAACTGATCGGCATGCGTGACGGTCAGCCCGTGCGGCGCGCCGGCATAGATCTTCAGCTCGGCATGCTTGATGATCTTGGACGACAGCTTGGCCGACGCATCGATCGGCACGATCTGATCGTCGTCGCCATGCACCACCAGCGCCGGCACATCGATCTTCTTCAGGTCGGGGGTGTAGTCGACTTCGGAGAATTCGCGGATGCAATCGTACTGGCCTTTGTGGCCGCCCAGCATGCCCTGCAGCCAGAACGCATCGCACATGCCCTGGGTGACCTTGTGGCCATCGCGGTTGGCGCCGAAGAACGGTGTGGTCAGGTCCTGGTAGAACTGCGAACGGTCCTTGGCCACGCCCTCGCGGATGCCGTCGAACACGCTCATCGGCAAACCGCCGGGATTGGTCGGGCTCTTGACCATCTGCGGCGGCACTGCGCCGACCAGCACCACCTTGGCCACGCGCTTGCTACCGTGACGACCCACGTAGTGCGCCACTTCGCCGCCGCCGGTGGAATGGCCGACCAGGATCGCGTCCTTCAGGTCCAGCGCCTCGATCACTGCCGCCAGGTCGTCGGCATAGGTGTCCATGTTGTTGCCGTCCCAGGTCTGGCTGGAGCGGCCGTGGCTACGACGATCGTGCGCGATCACGCGGTAGCCGTGCTGGCCCATGAACAGCATCTGCGGATCCCAGGCATCGCCGCTGAGCGGCCAACCATGCGCGAATACGACTGGCTGGCCTTTGCCCCAGTCCTTGTAAAAGATGTTGGCGCCGTCGGGGCGTTTGACGAAATTCGACATCGGGTTGACTCCGTGGGTGGACGAGTGGGACGAGGCGACAGGAACTGGCGGGAGAGCGGCGGCAGTCGCCAATGCGGGCAGCGACAACGCTGCCACGGCGGCCGTGCTGGAGACGAGAAAGTTGCGGCGGCCGGCGTCGACCGGATGCGCCTGGGACGTATCCATAGGAACTCCTGAGGGAGAGGGCATGCAGCGGCAGTCGCATGACGCGATGCAGGCCATTGGCGCATGCGCCACGTGGGTGACGCAGGTCGGGGACATGCCGGTGCATGCGGGAAGTAGACCGCTTCCGGCGGCGGTGCAGATTGCACCTGCGTGCGCTCTGTGCGACGCGGCTGCGCCGTTGCAGATCAGGTCGATCGACGCAACCGGAAGTATGCGAGGAATCGCTGCGCATCCCGCACCGGGCCATTGCTGGTATTCGCCATGATGACCGCTGCACGCTATTGATCGGCTGTTTGCCGGGGACGAGCGATGGCAGCGTGACGCGCTTGCCGGGATCAGTGCAGTGCGGTGTCCCACAGCAGCTTGACGTTCAAGGCCACGATCACCGTTGCAATCACCCACGCCATGCGCACCAGCCATGCCGGCGCCACCAACGCGCCCATCAGTTGGCGGTCGGAGACGAACCGCACCAGCGGTATCACCGCGAACGGCAACTGCATCGACAGCACCACCTGGCTCAGGACCAACAGCCGCGCGGTGCCGGCCTCGCCGTACATCCAGGTCACCATCACCACCGGCACGATGGCGATGCCGCGGGTCAGCAGGCGGCGCTGCCATGCCGGCAGCTGCAGCTGCAGGAATCCTTCCATCACGATCTGCCCAGCCAGGGTGGCGGTTACGGTGGAGTTGATGCCCGAAGCGAGCAGGGCGACCGCAAACAGGGTCGAGGCCAGGCCCACACCCAGCATCGGCGCGAGCAGGGCGTGCGCCTGCTCGATTTCCTGCACATCGGTGCGGCCCTGCGCATGGAACACCGCTGCCGCCAGGATCAGGATGGAGGCGTTGATGAACAGCGCGAACATCAATGCCACCGTGCTGTCGGTGACCGCCCAGCGCAGTGCAGAGCGGCGTCCCGCATCATTGCGCGGGTAGGCGCGCGTCTGCACGATCGACGAATGCAGATACAGGTTATGCGGCATCACCGTCGCACCGATGATGCCGATGGCCAGATACAGCGCCTGTGGGTCGGTCACCACCTGGGCGCGCGGAACGAAGCCGCCCAGCACGGCCGCGACCGGTGGCGCTGCCAGCGCGATCTGGATGCCGAAACAGACGAAGATGATCAGCAGCAAGGCCATGACGAAGGCCTCCAGCGCGCGGAAGCCGCGGTTCATCAGCAGCAGCACCAGCACCACGTCCACCGCGGTGATGATCGCGCCCAGGGTCAGCGGGATACCGAACAGCAGTTTCAACGCGATCGCGGTGCCGATCACCTCGGCCAGGTCGCAGGCGATGATCGCCAGCTCGCACAGGACCCATAGCGAGAGGTTCGCCGGGCGCCGATAACGCGCACGGCATGCCTGCGCCAGATCCAGCCCGGTCGCGATGCCCAGCCGCGCCGACAGGCTCTGCAGCACGATCGCCATGATGTTGGAGAGCAGGATCACCGACAGCAGCAGGTAGCCGAACTGCGAACCGCCGGCCAGATCGGTGGCCCAGTTGCCCGGATCCATGTAGCCCACCGACACCATATAGCCGGGGCCGAGAAAGGCCAGCAGCCGGTACCACCAGTGCCCCCTGCGGGGTACGGCGACACTGGAGTGGTGGTCGCCGAGGCCCCCATCGGCGTGGGCGGGCGAGCGGGCGGGAGCGAGCTTGTCGGCGTGCATACGGAGTGGCAGGGCGCAGTCGGCCGAATGATATAGCAATTGCTATGCTATTGAGCATTGGCAAACCCAATCGTAATGATCGGTCGCGTGCTTCACACTAGTGCCTGGGGCACCGATGCCGGGCGCAATCACGAGGACGAGGGTGGGCAAGAGCGAGAAGCTGGAGGCGGCCGCGCCGTCCCTGATCGATGCGCAGGTGCATGTGGAGAGCTTCCGCCAAGTGCGCGAGGCGCGCCGGGCAGAGCTGGTCGAGGACTACGTGGAGCTGATCTCCGATCTGTTGGTGGACGGTGGCGAGGCACGTCAGGTCGACATCGCCGCGCGTCTGGGCGTGGCCCAGCCCACCGTGGCCAAGATGCTCAAGCGACTGGTGCGCGATGGATGGGTGGTGCAGCGCCCGTACCGCGGCGTGTTCCTGACCCCGGCGGGTGAGGCGTTGGCCGCGTCCAGCCGCCAGCGACACCAGATCGTCGAGCGCTTCCTGCTGGCCCTGGGTATCGATGAGGCCACCGCGCGCCGCGACGCCGAGGGCATCGAGCACCATGTCAGCGAAGCCACCGTGGCGGCCTTCGCCGCTTTCCTGGATCGGCAGGGCGGCAGCGGGGCGTGAGCGTATCGCCCGATGGCCCCGTCGATCACGCGCCGCTGCCGGCGGATCAGCAGTGGATGCGGCATGCCTTGCAGCTGGCCGAGCGTGCCGAGCGCGACTATGACGAGATTCCGGTCGGCGCGGTGCTGATCGACGCGCAGGGCCAGCTGCTGGGCGAAGGCTGGAATCTCAACATCGCCAGCCACGACCCAAGCGCGCACGCCGAGATCGTGGCGATGCGCGAGGCAGGGCGCCGCCTGGCCAATCACCGGCTGCTCGGCTGCACGCTGTATGTCACCCTGGAGCCATGCGCGATGTGCGCCATGGCCATGATCCATGCGCGCATCGCGCGGGTGGTGTTCGCGGCCAGCGATCCCAAGACCGGCGCCTGCGGCAGCGTGTTCGACCTGTTGGCCGACCCGCGCCACAACCACCGCGTGCAGGTGGTCGGCGGCGTGCTGGCAGCCGAGGCGAGCCTGCGGCTGACCAATTACTTTCGGGCCAAGCGCGGCAAGCCGCCGCTGCTGCCTTGAGCCACATGGGCGCGGTATGATGCGCGCCCTTTCCAGCACTCGGCCGGCGACGGCCTTCCACAGGACGGCGACATGGCAGACACCCTTGCAGGCAACGACCGACTGATCTGGATCGATCTGGAAATGACGGGCCTGGATACCGACCAGGATTCCATCATCGAGATCGCCACCATCGTGACCGATGCGCAGTTGAACGTGCTTGCCGAAGGGCCCGAACTGGCCATCGCCCACCCGCTGGCGACGCTGGAAGCGATGGACGAGTGGAACCGCAATCAGCACCGTCGCTCGGGTCTGTGGCAGCGCGTGCTCGACAGCCAGGTCACCCATGCGCAGGCCGAAGCGCAGACGGTGGCCTTCCTGAGCGAATGGATCCGCGCCGGCGCTTCGCCGATGTGCGGCAACTCGATCTGCCAGGATCGCCGCTTCCTGCACCGCCAGATGTCGCGGCTGGAGCGCTACTTCCATTACCGCAACCTGGACGTGTCCACCATCAAGGAACTGGCGCGGCGCTGGGCGCCGACGGTGGCCAATGGATTCGCCAAGAGCTCGGCCCACACCGCCCTGAGCGACGTGCGCGATTCCATCGACGAACTGCGGCACTACCGGCAGTTCATGGGCGCGCTGGGCGGCGACGCCGCCGCCGGGGTGGAGGGCTGAGCGCCAGGCGCACTCCCGCTTGCGTTGGGGGTGGCCGCGCTCCAGCCTCAACAGGCGTGAGCGCCAACGTTCGGGCCGAACGAGCGCAGTCGCTGCCGGATCGGATCTGAGCCGATAGAAAAAGCCGCATCTTTCGATGCGGCTTTCTTGTCTCGATCGACTGGTCGCGCTCACCGCGCCAGTGGCGGCCCCTTGGTGAGATCGCCGTCGTCGGTGATGCCCTTGAGCAGCAGATCGGAGAGCGGCTTGCCGTCGGCATCGTGGTGATACACGTGCAGATCGCGCTGCGGATACGGGATATGCAGCCCGTTCTCCAGCAGTTGCGTGCGGATCTGCTCCAGCGTGGTGCTCTTGGCCGCACCGAAATTGCCGTTGGTGGCATAGGCGAACAACATCAGGTCGACCGTGCTTTCGCCCAGGTTGGTGACCTGCACGAATGGCGCCGGCGACTCCAGGATGTTCGGATTGTCCTTGGCGATCTGCAGCAACAGCTGTTGCGCCTTCTTCAGATCGTCGTCGTAGCCCACACCGACCGTCACGTCCAGGCGGCGGTTGGGCAGGGTGCTGTAGTTGATGATGGGGGCGGTGGTGATCGTGCTGTTGGGCAGGGTGATCATGCGTTCGTCGAAGGCGCGTAGCCGGGTCTGGAAGATCCGGATCTCGTCGACGATGCCTTCCTGCCCGGCGATCACCACATGGTCGCCATCGCGCATCGGCCGCAGCACGATCAGCATGACGCCGGCAGCGATGTTGGACAGCGAGTCCTTCAATGCCAGACCGACCGCGAGGCCGGCCGCACCCAGGACCGCGATCAACGAGGTGGGGGGCACGCCGATCTGGCTCAAGGCGCTGACGAAGACCAGCACCAGCAGCAACGCATACGCCACGTTGCGCAGGAAGTTGGTCAGCGTGGTTTCGATCCGTGCGCGCGTGAGCGCGCGATGCAGCCACTGGCTCAGCTGCTTGGCCAGCCACATGCCGATCACCACGATCAGCAGCGCCAGCCCGCAGTTGAGGGCGTACTGCGCCCAGTTCACGCTCGACCAGTCGAAGGCCGGCGACTTCGCCGCCGGCTTGGCAGCCGCTGCTCCCGCAGCGACCGCCGTCATTGCACCCAACAGTCCCATCAGCTCTCGCTCTTGAGCTTGGCCAGCCGCAGCCAGGTATCGACCACGGTGTCAGGATTCAGCGACACCGACTCGATGCCTTCCTGCATCAGCCACTCGGCCAGTTCCGGGTGATCCGACGGCCCCTGGCCGCAAATACCGACGTACTTGCCTTTGGCACGCGCCGACTTGATCGCCATCGACAGTAGCTTCTTCACCGCGAGATTTCGCTCGTCGAACAGGTGCGCCACGATCGACGAATCGCGGTCCAGGCCCAGGGTGAGCTGGGTCAGGTCGTTGGAGCCGATCGAGAAGCCGTCGAAGATCTCCAGGAATTCATCGGCCAGCAGCGCGTTGGACGGCAGCTCGCACATCATGATGATCTTCAGGCCCGGCTTTCCATCGGCACCGTCGCCCTGCTTGAGCCCGTTCTGCTCCAGCACCTCGATCACCTTGCGGCCTTCTTCCAGCGTACGCACGAACGGGATCATCACCCAGAGGTTGTCCAGGCCCATCTCGTTACGCACCTTCAACACCGCCTTGCACTCCAGCGCGAACGCCTTGGCGAAGGACGGATCGACGTAACGGCTGGCGCCGCGGAAGCCGATCATCGGGTTTTCTTCGTGCGGCTCGTAACGCGAGCCGCCGATCAAATTGGCGTACTCGTTGGACTTGAAGTCCGACAGCCGCACGATCACCGTGTTCGGCGCCACCGATGCCGTCAGCGTGGCGATGCCCTCGGCCAGGCGGTTGACGTAGAAGCTCACCGGGTCGCCATAGCCGGCGATCTTGGCATCGATCTTCTTGCGCACCTCCGCATCCTGCTTGTCGTACTCCAGCAGGGCGTTCGGGTGGATGCCGATATGCGCGGCGATGATCATCTCCAGGCGCGCCAGGCCGATGCCGGCGTTGGGCAGCTGGCCGAAGTCGAACGCGCGTTCCGGGTTGGCCACGTTCATCATGATCTTGAGCGGGGCAGGCGGCATGTTGCCCAGGTCGGTGGTGGTGCGCTCGAACGGCAGCAAGCCATCGTAGATGAAGCCGGTGTCGCCCTCGGCGCAGCTCACCGTGACCTGCTGGCCATCGCTGATCGCATCGGTGGCATTGCCCGAGCCGACCACGGCCGGTACGCCCAGTTCGCGCGCGATGATCGCCGCGTGGCAGGTGCGGCCGCCGCGGTTGGTGACGATGGCCGAGGCGCGCTTCATCACCGGCTCCCAG
This sequence comes from Xanthomonas melonis, assembly GCF_020783655.1. GTDB lineage: Bacteria > Pseudomonadota > Gammaproteobacteria > Xanthomonadales > Xanthomonadaceae > Xanthomonas > Xanthomonas melonis. The sequence continues at coordinate 225,508 of NZ_JAJGQH010000001.1, forward strand.
TCGGGGTCGGTCATGTCGGCGATCAGCACATCGCCCGGCTGCACGCGATTCATGTCCTCCAGCGAGCGCACCACGCGCGCGACGCCGCTGCCGATCTTGGCGCCGACTGCGCGGCCTTCGACCAGCACCTTGGCGTCCTTCGCATCCAGCGCGAAACGCTCGATCTGGGTGGCATGGCTACGCGACTTCACCGTTTCCGGACGTGCCTGCACGATGAACAGCTTGCCGCTGACACCGTCCTTGGCCCACTCGATATCCATCGGGCGGCCGTAATGCTTCTCGATCACCAGGGCCTGTTTGGACAGTTCCTGCACGTCTTCGTCGCTGATCGAGAAGGTGCTGCGCAGCTCTGCCGGCGTGTCTTCGATGCGCACGCGCTCGCCCGGAACGTCCGAATACACCATGCGGATCGCCTTGCTGCCGAGCGCGCGGCGCAGGATGGCCGGCTTGCCGGCGGTCAGCGTGGGCTTGTAGACGTAGAATTCGTCCGGGTTGACCGCGCCTTGCACCACCATTTCGCCCAGGCCGAAGCTGGAGGTGACGAACACTACGTCGCGGAAACCGGACTCGGTGTCCAGCGTGAACAGCACGCCTGACGACCCCACACCCGAACGCACCATCAGCTGCACGCCAGCCGACAGGAACACGTCCTCGTGCTTGAAACCGTGGTGCACGCGGTAGGCGATCGCGCGGTCGTTGTAGAGGCTGGCGAAGACTTCCTTGACCTTGTGCACGACATCGTCGGCGCCGGTCACGTTGAGGAAGGTTTCCTGCTGGCCAGCGAACGAGGCGTCCGGCAGGTCTTCGGCAGTGGCCGAGGAACGCACCGCCACCGCGACCTCACCGCCGCCGTTCTCGGCGCACAGCGTGTCGTAGGCGGCGCGGATGTCGCGATCCAGTTCCGGCTGCAGCGGCGCATCGATGACCCAGCCGCGAATCTCCTTGCCGGCTGCGGTGAGCGCATTGACGTCTTCGACATCCAGCGTTTCGAGCTTGTCGAAGATGCGCTTGGACAGGTCGTTGTGCGCGATGAAGTCCTTGAATGCCTCGGCAGTGGTCGCATATCCACCGGGAACCGAGACGCCCAGCCCGGCCAGGTTGCCGATCATCTCGCCGAGCGAGGAGTTCTTACCGCCTACGCGGGCCAGATCGGCCAGGCGTAGCTCATGCAACCACAGGATATTCTCGTTCAAGCGCGATGCTCCGTATGGCCATCGCCCGAGCGGGCTGGATGGCCGCGTCCGTAGGAAGAAGCCGCTATGATGCAGTGCACAGCGGAATCTGCACAAGCATGAACCCGTAAGTTTTGGACACCAGTTCAAAGAGGTGGTCTTGATGTCAACAATCCGGCCGGTGTTCTACGTCTCCGATGGAACCGGTATCACCGCTGAAACCATTGGGCATAGCCTGCTCACCCAGTTCAGCGGATTCAACTTCGTCACCGACCGCATGTCGTTCATCGATGATGCAGAAAAAGCGCGCGATGCCGCCATGCGGGTGCGCGCCGCAGGCGAGCGGTACCAGGTGCGCCCGGTGGTGGTCAATTCGTGCGTCGATCCACAATTGAGCATGATCCTGGCCGAAAGTGGCGCGCTGATGCTGGATGTGTTCGCGCCCTTCATCGAGCCGCTCGAGCGCGAGCTCAATGCGCCACGTCACTCGCGGGTCGGGCGGGCACACGGCATGGTGGACTTCGAGACCTACCATCGCCGCATCAACGCGATGAACTTCGCGCTGAGCCACGACGATGGCATTGCGCTCAACTACGACGAGGCCGACGTGATCCTGGTCGCGGTGTCGCGTGCGGGCAAGACCCCGACCTGCATCTATCTGGCCTTGCATTACGGCATCCGTGCCGCCAACTACCCGTTGACCGAAGAGGATCTGGAAGACGAACGGCTACCGCCGCGGCTGCGCAACTACCGCAGCAAGCTGTTCGGCCTGACCATCGATCCGGAACGCCTGCAGCAGATCCGTCAGGAACGTCGCGCCAATTCGCGTTACAGCGCGGCGGAGACCTGCCGGCGCGAGGTGTCGATGGCAGAGCGCATGTTTCAGATGGAGCGCATTCCGTCGCTCAGCACCACCAACACCTCGATCGAGGAGATCTCCAGCAAGGTGCTGTCGACCCTGGGGCTGCAACGCGAGATGTTTTGAGGAGCCGGCATTGGCGGGGCGGGATTCGGGATCGGGCAAACGAGCGGCGCGTTCGCCATCCGGAGGCTGTCGCGATTGGTTGGACGGCCTGCTGGCAAGCAAGCGGGCGGGGCAGTGCTCTGCCAAGTTAGGCCCGTCGTCCGGGCCTCGTCAATGCTGCCGGTGCGGCAGCGCAGCGTGTAGGATCGGTGCATGGCCCAAGCATTGAGCAAACTGGACATCATTCCCCGCCTGAGCCGGTTCGGTTGGCTGATGGGCCTGTATGCAGAGAATTTCCAGCACCTGACCCGGCTGTTCGCGCCGGCCGACCTGGCGCCGGGGTCTTATCTGTCCTCGATCGGGGATGGACTGGACCTGCGCCTGGATGTGATCGAGTGTCACCGCTACACCGTCGAGCTGCGCCTGACCTACGACCTGTGCGATCCGGTGACCGGCGAGCCCGACCCGTCGGCCTATGTGCGCCTGTACCGCGATGCGCGTCAGGCCGAGACCACACATTGCTATGTCGGACGTCGCTGGCAGGACGTCATGGGCATGTTCCCGCCTCCGGCAGAGCTGATCAGCCACCGGATGCGCATGAACACCTTCCTGGGCAAATGGCTGGAATATCTGGCCGAGCGCGGGCATGGCGTGGCCACGCTGCGGCTGGACAGCGAACACGTCGCCCCGCCGCGTCCGGGCGCGCAGGCCGCAGTCGGCTGAGCCTCGCCCGGCGGCTCGCCGACTGTCCAGGCGAGCACGACCGGTGATTCACTCCTGCAATGCTCAGGCTTGCCCTGATGGGCCCACCCGCGTTTGCTGGATCGCGCATCGCATCGTCCCAAGCGTGGTGCAGCCGTCCTGTGCCGCTCGTTGAGGCGCCGCATCGGTCATACTGCCGCGCTTTGCGTCCGATCTCTGCCATGCCCTATACCCCGATCGTCGCCACGCTGGGTTACCTGTTGTCGCCGGACGGCACGCAGGTGCTGATGATCCACCGCAATGCCCGCCCGGGGGATCAGCAGCTGGGCAAGTACAACGGGCTCGGCGGCAAGGTCGAGCCGGACGAAGACGTGCTGGCCTGCATGCGCCGCGAAATCCGCGAGGAGGCCGGCGTGGAATGCGGCGACATGCAATTGCGCGGCACCATCAGCTGGCCCGGCTTCGGCAAGCACGGCGAGGATTGGCTGGGCTTCGTGTTCCTGATCCGCAGCTTCGAGGGCACGCCGCAGGCATCCAACCACGAAGGCACGCTGGAATGGATTTCCCTTGCGCAGATGGATCGGGTGCCGATGTGGGAAGGCGACCGCAACTTCCTGCCGCTGGTGTTCGACGGCGATCCGCGCCCGTTCCACGGGGTCATGCCGTATCGCGACGGGCGCATGCAGTCGTGGAGTTATTCGCGGATCTGACGCAGTGGCATCGGCCGGAGCAGCGATGCAGCTGCGGCCGACGCCGCGCGGCAGGTCAACGACCTTGCCAGCCGCTGCAGCACAGGGTTTTCCACATCGCCTGTGGATGGACGCTGCGCAAGTCTGTGGACAACTGCAGCTGCCCCTTGCGCCGCAACGCTTGCGAAGCGGGTGGCGAAAATTTCACCAGTGCCGTCATTGGGCGGTCCAGCCGCCATCGATGGCGATGGCTTGCCCGGTGATGTTGCGCGCGGCATGCGACATCAGGAAGGCCACCGTACCGGCCAGTTCGTCGTACTCGATGAAGGCGCCCTTGGGCATCGGCTTGAGCATCACATCGCGGACCACGTCGTCTTCGGCGATGCCGCGCGTGCGCGCCTGGTCGGCGATCTGACGCTCCACCAGCGGCGTGCGGACATAGCTCGGGCACAGTGTATTGACCGTGATGTCGCAATCGGCCGTCTCCAGCGCAACGACCTTGGCCAGGCCGACCAGGCCATGCTTGGCGGCGACGTAGGCGCTCTTGTAGGGGCTGGCGACCAGCGAGTGGATGCTGCCGATATTGACGATGCGTCCGTAGCCGGCGGCGCGCATGCCGGGCAGCAGCGCGCGGCTCAGGCGCGCGGCGCCGGTCAGCATCACGTCCACCAGCAGCGCCCAGCGCTGCATCGGGAACGCTTCCAGCGCGGCCACCTGTTGCAGGCCGGCATTGTTCACCAGCACCTGCGGCGCACACGATGCGGCAGCCAGCGCCTGCGCGATGCTGTGCTCGTCGCTCACGTCCAGCACGAGCGCCTCGGCCGAACCACCGGTGCTGCGCAGTTGCCGGGCGGTTCGTTCGGCGGCGGCCAGATCCTGGTCGCTGACCAGCAGGTGATGGCCTGCGTCGGCCAGATGGGCGGCGATGCCGGCGCCGATGCCACTGCCGGCGCCGGTGATCAGGATATTGCGCATTGGGGTCCTCGCAGGGCGGGGCGCTGCCAGGAGCGGCCGCGCGGATCGCCAGCCTAGCCGAGTGCGCCGCCACGGTCGCCTGCATGGCGCGCGCGCGTTACCCTTTGCGCCTCGCTTTCCTCGGGTCCCGCATGAAACGCCATTTTTCGATGCTGCGCGATTTCCAACTCGCAGACTGGTTCACCCTGGCCAACGCCTTTTGCGGTACCGGGGCGATCTTCGCGGCGATGCGCTTTCTGCAGGAAGGCCACCGCGGCGATCTGCTGCTGGGGATGGCATTGATCCCGCTGGCCTTCGTCTTCGATGCGCTGGACGGCCACGTGGCGCGCTGGCGCAAGGCGTCCTCCACACTGGGCCGGGAACTGGACTCGCTGGCCGACGTGATCTCCTTCGGCGTGGCGCCGGCCGCGCTCGGTTATGCCTGCGGCATGCGTGGCGGCTGGGACTGGCTGGTGCTGAGCTATTTCGTCTGCTGCGGCGTGAGCCGGCTGGCGCGCTATAACGTCACTGCCGAAGAGATCGCCGGCGATGCCGACAAGGTGCCTTACTTCGAGGGCACGCCGATTCCGACCAGCCTGGTGCTGGTGATCCTGCTGGCGGTGGCCGCCAGCATCGGCCATATTGGCGATGCCCTGTGGTGGGGGCAGTGGCAGCTGGGTCCGTGGCAATTCCATCCACTGGTGCTGCTGTTCGCGCTTTCCGGCTCGTTGATGATCAGCAAGACACTGCGCATCCCCAAGCCCTGACCGGCAAGGCCCGGCGCACGCGGTAGGATGGCCGGACAGGCACACCAGCGAGGAGACGATGGCAAGCAGCGGTTCGGACAATGGCAATTTTCAGGACAAGGCGCGCCAGTACTGGGCGGCTTGGGCGGATGCCATGGGTCACGCTCAGGCCGGTCCCGCCGCCCGACAGCCGCCGCCCGCGTCAGCCGGCGAGGCCCCGCAGGACTGGCGCAAGGCGGTGGACTGGTGGTCGCAACTCTTGCCTGCCCAGGCCGCACCTCAGGCGCAGGAGGCCATCGACCGCTTCCGCAGCCAGGCCGGCGACTGGTTCGGCACCATGCAGCAGGTCGCCGCGCAGTTTGCCGGGCGCGACACCTCCGCCGACGAGGTCTCCGACGCCTGGCGACGTGCCGTGCAGGGGCAGGGCGAGCAACTGATGCAATGGACGCTGGGCTCGTTGCGTGGCGGCAGCCCTGGCGGCTTCGATCCCTGGTTGCAGGAGGCGGCGCAGACGCTGGGCAGGTGGCGACAGGAGAACGCGCCATGGCTGGAGATGCCCGCCTTCGGACTGAACCGCAATCATCACGCGCGCCTGCAGAAACTGGCGCGCGCGCAGCAGGAGTTCCAGGCCCAGTCGCAGGCCTACGCCGATCAGCTCAAGGCAGCCATCGAACAGGCGTTCGGGCGTTTCACCGGCAAGTTGAGCGAGCATGAGAGCAGCGGCAGCCAGCTCACCAGCGCGCGCGCCCTGTTCGACCTGTGGATCGAGGCGGCCGAGGAGTCCTATGCCGACATCGCGCTGTCGGAGCAGTTCCGCCAGGTGTACGGCGATTTTGCGAACGCGCATATGCGCTTGCGCGCGGCGCTGCAGGAAGAGGTGGAACAGCTCAGCGAGCGGTTCGGCATGCCGACGCGCTCGGAGATGGATGCGGCTCACCGACGCATCGCCGGACTGGAGCGGCTGGTGAGGCGAATGGTGCGCAGCGCCACCCCTGCGCCGGGCAGGCCGGGGGCGCCGGACGCACCCGCCGCTGCAGCGCCGGCCGCGCCATCGCCGTCTGGCGATAAAACGGCGCCCGCCGCGGCCGCCACACGCAGGCGCAGCGCCGCAGGCAAGCCGGTCGGCTCCGCTGCGGCAGCGCCGACGTCCACGCCGGCGGCCGGCAAGGCGCCGCGCGCAACGTCAGGCAAACCCGCCGCGAACAGACCGCGTGGAGCCAAGCCATGAAAGGCCCGCTTGGATTCAGTGCCGAAGACCTGATGCAGGAGACGCTGGCGCTGCAGCGCAAGCTGCGCGATGGGCTGAAGCTGCTCCCCGGCGTGGAGGACGTCGACTATGGCGTCACCGAACGCGAGGAGATCTGGCGCGACGGCAAGGTGGTGCTGTATCGCTTCGTCGGCGAACAGGCGCCGGTTTCCAGGACGCCGTTGCTGATCGTGTATGCGCTGGTCAACCGGCCCTACATGGTCGACCTGCAGGCCGATCGTTCCCTGGTCAAGGGGCTGCTGAGCCATGGTCAGGACGTGTATGTGCTGGACTGGGGCTACCCCGACCGCTCCGAGCGCTATCTCACGCTGGAAGATTATCTGCTGCGTTACATCGACGGTGCGGTGGACCACCTCAGGGCGCATGCCGAGGTGGATGCGCTCGACGTCCTTGGCATCTGCCAGGGCGGCACGTTCTCGCTGTGCTACGCGGCATTGCAGCCGCACAAGGTGCGCAACCTGATCACTATGGTGACTCCGGTGGACTTCCACACGCCCGACAACATGCTGTCCAACTGGGCGCGCATGGTCGACGTGGACCTGTTCGTCGACACCATGGGAAACGTGCCTGCGGATCTGATGAACGCCAGTTACCTGATGCTCAAGCCGTTCCGGCTCAATCTGCAGAAGTACGTCGGCCTGCTCGATATCCTCGACGACAAACAGGCGCTGGAAGATTTCCTGCGCATGGAGAAATGGATCTTCGATTCGCCGGATCTGGCGGGCGAGGCGTTTCGCGAGTTCGTGACCGCTTTCTACCAGCGTAATGGGCTGGTCACCGGGCAGGTGGTCATCGGCGGGCAGGCGGTGGATCTGCAGGCGGTCGACATGCCGGTGCTCAACATCTACGCCGAACACGACCACCTGGTGCCGCCGGATGCCTCGCGTGCCCTGCGTGGGTTGGTGGGGAGCAATGACTACAGCGAGCTGAGTTTTCGCGGCGGGCATATCGGCATCTATGTGTCCGGCCGCGCGCAGCGCGAAGTACCGGTCGCGATCCACCGCTGGCTGCAGGAACGCGACGGTAGCGATTGAACCGGGTGCGCGGCGGGTGGCGCGGGACGCGCGGCTACGCCATCACGGCACGCTGTCGTCTGGTTTTCTAGACTGTTCGCCACGTTTCAAGGAGTCCAGTCATGGCCGCTACCGGATTAACCCGTTCCCTCAACGACCGCATGATCGCCGGCGTCATCGGTGGCATCGCGCGTCGCATGGGTTGGAGCTCCACACTGCTGCGCGTGCTGTTCGTGGTGGTGTCGATCGCCTCGGCGGCGTTCCCGGGCATCCTGGTCTACCTGATCCTGTGGCTGCTGATTCCCAATCAGACCGATTGAGGCGGTCGCCGCACGGACCGGTCGCCTTGCTGGCGTTGGGCGCGGCGTGGACGCTGCCCAACACCGCACTCGGCCTGCTGGTCGGGGCCATCGGAGTCTGCTTCGGTGCTCGCCCGCGCTGGTCTCATCGGGAACTCGCCCTGGTGTTCGATGCCTGGCCCTGGGGGCCGGGCGGGGCGATGACGCTGGGGAACGTGATCCTGCTCAAGGGCGCGTCGCTGGATCTGCCGTGCAGCACCTACGCACATGCGGCCGGCCGCTGCGAGCATCCGCCGGTACGGCTGGGCGACCACGAACGTGCGCATGTCTACCAGTACATGCTGCTCGGGCCACTGTTCCTGCCGGTGTATCTGCTCTGTGGCGGGATCCATGTGCGCAACCCGTTGGAGCGTGCAGCCGACCTCTACGCGTTGCACGGGTATGGCTGGTGGCCATGGAGTCCGCGCCTCGGCTGAGGGATTGCGGAGCCACAAGGCCGTGCGACAGCGTCACGGCCGGCGTTCTGCCGATAGTCGATGCGTATGGCGCGAGCAGCGCGCTGCGCGCATAACTGGAAGCGCGCCGGGTAGACCGGGTGCCGAAGTCGCTCCAGCCACCGGCACCGCGCATCGTTTGCCGAGATGCGCGCAAGTCCACCGCGATCAGCGCAATCGTGCGAAGCCGAACAGCTCCGTCAGGGGGTGCGGTGCGCCTTCCAGCTGTGCACGCAGTAGGCCGGCGCCAATGGCGCTGTAGGTGATGCCGTTTCCACCGTAGGCCATGGCGAACGCCACGCGTGGGCCCAGTTCGGTGTGCGGGCCGAAAAACGGCAACCCGTCGGCGGTCTCCGCAAAAGTGCCGGCCCACGAGAAGACCGGGCGCAGGCTGACGTCCGGCATGGTCTTGTCGATCTTCCGCAGCAGGGTTTTCAGCTTGCCCTGCACGCGCGCGTCGCGACGCGCCGGGATGTCCACGCTGTCGTCCTCGCCGCCAGCGACCACGCGGCCATCCGGGGTGCTGCGCATATAGAGATAGGGCCGTGCGGTCTCCCACATCATGGTGTGCTTGAGTGCGCCCATCTCGCTGTCGTGCAGCGGGTCGGTGACGAAGGCGTAGCTGCTGCGATTGCGCGCCACCCGCTGCGACAGCCAGCGCTGGTTGCCGTAGCCGGCCGCCATGATCACGTGCCGGGCGCGCACGCCAACGTCATCGGCGGTGCGCACCTCCACGTGTTGTCCCTGCGGCACGATGGAAGCGATGGTGCTGCGGTCGAAGATGCGTGCGCCGTATTGCTCGCACTCGGCGAACAGCCGATAGCACAGTCGATAGGGATCGACGCTGGCAGCCAGGTGACTGAGGATCGCCCCGTCCGAGCGCACGCCATAGTCATGCCACAACGAAGCGCGCTCGATCCATTCCACCGGAAGCCGTTGCGCCAGACGGGCGTCGAACTCGTTGCGCAGGTCGTTCACGTCGCGTGCCCGGCTGGCGTAATAGAGGCTGTCCTGGCGGGTGAAATCGCAGCCGCCGAGGCCGTCGCACAGGTCCTGCAGGTCCACGATGGCCTGCGCGCATGCGCCATAGGCCAGCGCGGCCGCCGGCAGACCGTGCTGCCTGGCCAGCTCGATCATCGGCGTGTCGATTTCGTATTGCAGCAGTGCGGTACTGGCCGAGGTGCTGCCCCAACCGATCTCGCGCTGCTCGATCACCAGCACCTCGTGTCCATGGCGTACCAGTTCATGCGCGATCAGCGCAGCGGTGACGCCGCCCCCGACGATCACGACCTCGCTGCTGGCGTCACACTCCAGGCGCGGGTACGCACGCATCAGTCCATTGCGGATCGACCAGAACGGATAGCCACTTTTGAGGTCCATGCGACGTCATGAATGCGGGTGGACCGCGATTGGACGGCCAAGCGGGGTGAAGCGGTCGTGATGCGATACCGGCCCGCGTTCCGTCACCAAACCGCAAACAGGCGGCGTTAACGTGCGTGGAAAGCTCCTCACAGCGCGCTGGGTATGCTCGCGTCCCAAACGTAGCAACTGCAACAAAGAAGGTGTGGTATGTCGATTGTCCTGTACGTCGGTGGCAGCAAAGATGGCGATAAGGGCGTGGTGCCTTACGGTTTCAGCAAGTCGCGTGCGATGACCGATGCTGGCCCCGAGGTCTATGTGGAACGCATGGTGCCGCTGAAGAACCTTGGCCGGGTGCGAGTGATGGCGCTCGAATCGCTGCACGAAAGCATCCTGGTCGAACGCGCGGCCACCCATTACGCCCATCGCGCCAGCTGAGCGCGACCGCACCGGTTTGCCGCGGCGCTGTCAACGGGTTTCCGCGGCGGGCCTGCGCTGCGAAAATGCGTTTTTTCAGTGAAGCGGTTCACTCCGCGCCGTCATGCACGATAGCCAGCTCGCTCAGCAGATTGCCCGCACCATCGCCGATGAGATCGGTGCCCAGCCCGCGCAGGCGCGCGCTGCCATCGCCTTGCTCGATGAGGGCGCCAGCGTCCCGTTCATCGCCCGCTACCGCAAGGAAGTCACTGGCGGCCTGGACGATACCCAGTTGCGCAACCTGGAAACGCGCCTGACCTACCTGCGCGAGCTGGAAGACCGTCGCGCGGCCATCCTGGCCAGCATCGACGAACAGGGCAAGCTCAGCGACGTTCTACGCAACGAGATCGCCGCCGCCGACACCAAGTCGCGCCTGGAAGACCTGTATCTGCCTTACAAGCCCAAGCGGCGCACGCGCGCGCAGATTGCGCGTGAAGCCGGATTGGAGCCGCTGGCCGATGGACTGCTGGCCGATCCGAGCCAGACCCCCGAGGCGGCCGCTGCCGCGTTCGTCGACGCCGACAAGGGCGTGGCCGACGTCAAGGCCGCGCTGGAAGGTGCCCGCGCCATCCTGATGGAGCGCTGGGGCGAGGACGCCGCCCTGGTCGGCGAGCTGCGCAGCTGGTTGAGCGACAACGGCGTCATCCGCGCGCGCGTTGCCGAGGGCAAGGAGGAGGCCGGTGCGAAATACCGGGATTACTTCGATCATGCCGAGTCGCTGGCGAAAATCCCCTCGCACCGCCTGCTGGCGTTGTTCCGCGCGCGGCGCGAGGAGTTTCTGCACCTGGACCTGGACCCGGGCACCGACGCAGAAGCCGGGCATCAGTACGCCGAAGGCCGCGTGGCCCGCAACGCCGGCATTTCCAACGCTGGCCGCCCGGCCGATCGCTGGTTGCTGGACGCCTGCCGGCTGACCTGGCGCGCCAAGCTGCACATGCACCTGCTGCTGGACCTGTTCAATCAGGCGCGCGAAAAGGCCGAGGCCGAAGCGATCGCCGTGTTCGGCGACAACCTCAAGGATCTGATGCTGGCCGCCCCGGCCGGCCCGCGCGTGGTGTTGGGGCTGGATCCGGGCATCCGCACCGGCTGCAAGATCGCCGTGGTCGATGCCACCGGCAAGCTGGTGGCCACCGAGACGATCTACCCGCACGAGCCCAAGCGGCAGTGGGATCAATCGCTGCAGACGATCAGGAAGCTGTGCATGCAGCACAACGTGGAGCTGATCGCGATCGGCAACGGCACCGCCAGCCGCGAGACCGACAAGTTGGCCGGCGAAGCGATCGCGCTCTGCGACGGCGCCAAGCTGCAGAAGATCGTGGTCAGCGAGGCGGGCGCGTCGGTGTACTCGGCGTCCGAATTCGCCGCCAAGGAATTCCCCAACCTGGATGTGTCGTTGCGCGGCGCGGTATCGATCGCGCGGCGATTGCAGGACCCGCTGGCCGAACTGGTCAAGATCGAGCCCAAGGCGATCGGTGTGGGTCAGTACCAGCACGACGTGGATCAGTACCGCCTGGCCAAGGCGCTGGACGCGCGCGTGGAAGATTGCGTCAACGCGGTGGGCGTGTACGTCAACACCGCCTCGGCGGCGCTGTTGTCGCGCGTCTCCGGCCTGTCCAGCACCGTGGCCGAAAACATCGTGCGCCACCGCGACGACAATGGCCCGTTCAAGCGCCGCAAGGACCTGCTCAAGGTGCCACGCCTGGGCGACAAGACCTTCGAACAATGCGCAGGCTTCCTGCGTATCGCCGATGGCGAGGAGCCGCTGGACGTGTCTGCGGTGCATCCGGAGGCGTATCCGGTGGTCGAGCGCATCGTGGCCAACACCGGCAAACCGATCAAGGCCTTGCTGGGCGATGGCGGCTTCCTGCGCGGACTCAAGCCGGAGCTGTTCACCGACGAACAGTTCGGTGTGCCGACCGTGCGCGACATCCTCAAGGAGCTGGAGAAGCCCGGCCGCGATCCGCGCCCCGAGTTCAAGGCCGCGCAGTTCGCGGAGGGGATCGAAGACATCAAGCACCTCAAGCCGGGCATGATCCTGGAAGGCGTGGTCAGCAACGTCGCCGCATTCGGCGCGTTCGTCGACATCGGCGTGCATCAGGATGGGTTGGTGCATATCTCCGCGCTGTCGGACACCTTCGTCAAGGATCCGCGCGATGTGGTCAAGGCCGGCGATATCGTCAAGGTCAAGGTGCTGGAAGTGGATGTCGCGCGCAAGCGCATCGCCTTGACCCGTCGCCTGTCCGACACGCCGCCGGCCGATGCCGCCACCCAACCGCGCGATGCGCGCGGCAGCGGTGGGCCGGGGCAGGGACGTCGCGACGGTGGTACTCGTGCTGCCGCCGGCAGCAACAAGCCGCGCACCAGCGCTCCGCCGGCGGACAATGCATTGGCTGCCGCGTTCGCCCGCGCCAAGCGGAGTTGAGGCGATCCGCTCCGGCGGCATCGCCGGGGCGGTTTGCGTATCGCGGTAATGCCCAGCGCGTGCGCGAACATCCGCGCGCTGGCCGCGGAGGCGGCAGCGCACCGCCGCAAGCGCCGTGAGCCACCGGTCGCAGCGCCGCTGCGGCCGGTAAGGCTGCAGGTCATCGCCTGTCGGCCTGCTTCAGCAATCGCGGGCGATTGCATGCAATGCAGGCAGGCCGTACGCACCGGGCGGCGCGTGGCACTGGGCGCCTGGCCTGGCCTGGCTGGGTGTGCGCCGATTTAGGATCGTTCGGGAAGCGCGCGTACCGGAGCCAGCAAGCGTTCGATCAGATCGACCAGGCCGGGCGGTTCGACCGGCTTGCCCATATGCGCATCGAAACCGGCGACCACGGCACGGTCGCGATCCTCGTCGCGCACGTAGGCGGTGAGCGCGATCGCCGGCAGATGCCGGTGCGGCCGCGCGCGATCGCTGCGCAAGGCGCGGATCAGATCGTAGCCATCGCGATGCGGCATGGCGATGTCGCTGACCAGGACGTCGAACGAGGCTTCGGCCAGATGGCGTTCGGCGAGGTCGACCGAACCTGCCGCCTGCACCTGGGCGCCGGCCTGCTGCAGGAAGTGCAGCACTGCCTCGCGCGAATCCTGGTCGTCGTCCACCAGCAGGACGCGCACGCCCTTCAGACGGTCGTGGCAGTCCGTCGATGGCGGGCCCGGCGGAGCCGGAGGCGGGCGCAGCGCGGTGACGCCGTGCTGGAACGGCAATACGACGGTGAACGTTGCGCCCTGACCTTCGCCTGCACTGAACGCACCCAGGCTGCCGCCATGCAGGTCCACCAATTGCCGCGAGATCGACAAGCCCAGTCCCAGCCCGCCAGCGCGGCGCGTCGTGCCGGCATCGGCCTGTCGAAAGCGGTCGAACACATGCGGCAGAAAGTCGGGCGCGATGCCGATACCGGTATCGTGCACGCATAGCCGCACGCGGCCGTCTTCGGCATCGAGCGTCACCCGCACCGATCCGCCCGCAGCGGTGAACTTGAGTGCATTGCTGAGCAGGTTGGTCAGCACCTGTTGCAGGCGTCCGGCATCGCCGAAGAACCACAGTTCGCAACCGGCCGGTGCATCGAGCTCCAGCGCGATCTCGCGCGCCAGCGCTGCCGGCTGCATCAGTTCCACCGCGCTGCGCGCCAGCCCGGCGATGTCGAAATGTTCGGCGTGCAGGCGGAGCTTGCCCGAAAGGATGGCGCTCATGTCCAGCAGATCGTCGATGATCTGGGTCTGCCCACGCGCACTGCGTTCGATGATGGCCAGCCCCTTGCTCAGGTTGCCCGGTTCCATTTGCTGGGAGCGCATCAGCCGCGACCATCCCAGGATGGCGTTGAGCGGCGTGCGCAGCTCGTGGCTGAGGGTGGCCAGAAACTCGTCCTTGACCCGATTGGCATGCTCGGCCTGATTGCGGGCGGCAGTCTCCGCCCGTAGTGACTGTTTGAGCCTGGCATCCACGCGGGCGCGCTCGATCACGATGCCGGCCAGGTGCGATGCCGAGCGGGCCATGGTCTGCTCCCGCAGCGAGGCCAGGTGAGGGCGGTCGTAATAGATGTTGAGGGTTCCCAGCACCTGGCCGTTGCTGGACAGGATCGGGGTCACACAGCATGCGGCGATGCCCAGCGTCGCGGAGATCGCGCGATGACGGTTGAAACCGGGCTCGCTCTGGATATCGGCGCAGATGACTTGCCGGCCCAGGTGCGCCGAACGCGCACAGGGCGGCCCGTCCGCCGCGATCGGTACGGCCTCGAACGGGCCAGGATGATCGAGCGGAAAATGCGCGGCCGATCCGAAACTCAGGGTATGCCGAACCTCGTCGCGCACCATCACCGAGCAGTACAGCGGAATCTCTCCACGTGCCTCCACGCTCAACGCGATGGCATCCAGCACCACCTTCAGCGGTGCGCCGGTGGTGATCAGGCTCAGGATCGCGCGATCGGAGGCGGTGGCATCTTCGATATGTTTGCGTTCGGAGATGTCGGTGAGCGAACCGATGTGCCCCAGGAACCGCCCATCGCTGGCGAAGTGGGGCGAGGCGGTGTCGATGCACCACCGATACTGCCCGTCATGCCGGCGTACCCGGTATTCGGCGACGAATTCGCCGCGTCGCTCCAGCGCCTGGGCGAATGCCTGCCGCACCCGCGTCGCGTCATCGGGGTGCATCACGTCCCACCAGCCCTGATCCAGCGCCTGATCCTCGCCCTGACCGGTGAAGTGGTACCAGCGCGGGTTCCAGTACACGCAATCGCCCTGCGCGTCGGCCATCCAGATCATCGCCGGCACGGTCTCGCAGAGCGCGCGGAAGCGGATCTCGCTTTCGCGCAATTGCTGCTCGAAGGCGCGACGGTCGTGGATATCGGTGTAGGTGCCGATCCATTCGCTGATGGCGCCGTCATCGCCGCGGACCGGCAATGCACGTGCCAGATGCCAGCGCGCCCGACCGTCCTGGCCGCGCAGCTCGCATTCGACTTCATAGGCGCGCTCGCATACCAGTGCCTGCTGCCATGTCTGCACCGACAGTCGCAGCCCGTCGACGGTATGCGCCTGTTGCCATGCGTCGGCTTCGCTGGTGGTCGGATCCTGCCCCGTGTAGTCGTACCAGCGCTGATTGAAGTATTGGGGCTGCCCATCCGGGCCGGCGATGAAGATGATCTGTGGCAGTGTGTCCGCCAGGCGGCGCAGGCGCGCCTCGTTGGCGGCCAGTTGCTGCTGCGCCCTGGCGCGTTGCATCGACTCCCAGCACCGCGCCGCGACCAGTCTTACCAATTCGATCTCGGTGGATAGCCAGCGCCGTGGAGCGCGCTGGTGGACGCCGATCGCCGCCACCAGTCGCCCGTGCTTGTGCAGCGGAATTGCCAACGACGCACGCAGGCCAGAGCGCCGATACTGTTCAACCACATAAGCCGGTGCCCCCGGCGCCATCGCGTCGGTGGTGGACCAGGGGCGGTTTTCCAGCAGGGCATCGCGCAGGCCGCGCGCCGCCTCCAGCGGAAAGTCGCCCTGCAGGCTCGGCATGTCCTGGACGTGGTCGCTGATCACATGCATGGTGCTGCCGTCGGCGGCGGCCAGTCCGAACGCGCAACGGTTGGCCTGCAGATGCTCACCCAGCAGGCGCACGCTGGTGTCGATGATGTGGCGCGGGTCGGAGACGTGCTGCAGCGCATCTTCGAGCGTCAGCAGGAAACTGTCGCGACTTTCGACCCGCCGCTGCGCAGTGACGTCGAAGCCATGGACGAGGATCGCATCGATCCGGCCATCGCTGTCGCGCATCGGCTGGTAGAGGAAATCCACCAGCGTCTCTTCGAGCCCGTTGCCGGGCGTGCGCTGCAGATAGGCTTTCATCGCCTCGCCGATGAAGGGTTGCCCGCTACGCCGCACCTCGTCGAGCAGATCCAGGTAACCCTGCCCGAGGATCTCCGGCATTGCCTCCAGCAAGGGGCGGCCCAGCAGTACTCGCTCGCCGACCAGATCGTGGAAGCGCTGGTTGACACTTTCGATGACGTAGTCTGGTCCGCGCAGCACCGCCATGAATGCAGGCGATTGCTCCAGCGCCTGCGAGGTGGCGCCTGCGTTGATGTCCACCTGCGGGTGGCTGCCGTCGGCCGTCGCGCAAGCCACATAGAGCGCACCCACCTGTTTGTCGCCCTCCATCACCGGGCTGCGCGACCAGCGCGACAGGTCCAGCGGGGCGCTTGGGCTGCCGTGCCGACCATCGGCGGCAATGTCGGACAGTTGTGTGAGTGGCTGCCCGAATGCGGCAGGGTGCCGCGGGCCCAGCAGCGCGATACAGGCATCGTTATAGATGCAGCGCGCGTCGTCGCCCCACACCAGCAGCATCGGATGTCGCGCATGCAGGCAAAGCGACACCGTGGTGCGCAATGCGGCCGTCTCGTGCAGCGATGCATCGACGCCGTTGCCAGCCGCCGTCAACAAGCCTGCTGTTTCGCTCGCCTGGGGCAATAGCCCTGCAAACGGCGTCACGGCCATTTCCATCCGTCGGCCCGCCCGTGATTCTTCGATGCACGGATTCTAGTGGCAACCCGACACTGGCGTGCTCAATCGTCGGTGTCGCCCGATTGCCGCGCCCGCGACAAGGCACCGACCAACTCTTCGGAGAGATAGGGTTTGGTGAGGATGACGCCGCGTTCGAAACCGCTGGGAATGCTGTCGCTGGCCACTCCTGTGGCCAGCACGAAGGGAATGCCCCGCTCGGCCAGCAGGCGCGCGACCGGCTGGCTGGTTTCGCCATTGCCCAAGCGGTAATCCAGCACCGCGATGTCGGGCGTGTCGGTCTGGATGAGCTGCATGGCAGCTTCAACCTGGCCGACC
The DNA here is from genome assembly GCF_020783655.1 of Xanthomonas melonis. GTDB lineage: Bacteria > Pseudomonadota > Gammaproteobacteria > Xanthomonadales > Xanthomonadaceae > Xanthomonas > Xanthomonas melonis. The sequence goes on from NZ_JAJGQH010000001.1 coordinate 242,439, forward strand.
GGTCCGAGAACGACCGCGCCTGCATGGACGAGCTGCAGATCGAGCAGCATGGCATTCATGTCGTCGTTTTCGACCACGAGTACCCGAACTCCATGCAACACCGACATTGCTGACTCCTTCACCGAAGTCGGCCAGTATATCGGGGCAGGTAGGTCGCAGCGCTGCCGACGTCGCTTGCAGCTGAATTCGTCAGGCGCGTGTTGACACTGTTCGTTTCATTCGTGAGTCGCTATACTGCGCGGCCACGCCGAAGTGGCGGAATCGGTAGACGCAGCGGACTCAAAATCCGCCGCCCTTAAAAGCGTGTGGGTTCGAGTCCCACCTTCGGCACCAATGACTTACGGCAGCTTCGGCTGCCGTAATCATTTCCGCAATCTGGACGGCCTTTCCGCAATCCGCGCAGCGTCTGCAGTAGCGGGAAATGAAGACGCCTGCGCGCTGTACTCGAGTGCGAGATGTGCCCGGCTGCCCGCACCCTGGTCGGTAAGCGGCGCTGGTCGCGCAACGGCAGTGACGGTCTGCCGTGACTCAATCGCATCGCCATCGCTTGCGGGCCGGATGACGCTGCAGGCACGTCGCCATCACGGCCGGTGCGTACCTTGAAGATCTCCCCTTCGAGCCGGTAGCCGCCATGAACGTCGATGCTTCACAACAACTGCGCATTCTCCGCGACATCCACGACACCAAACCGGTATCGGACGAAGAAGCCAACTGGGCGGTGCGTGCAGGCTACGCCGCGCAGGCCGAGGATGGCGACATCGATCTAACGCACGAAGGTCGCAAGGCATTGGATGAAGGTCGGGCGTGATGGCTCGATGGCTTGCGCGGACGGACACATCATCGTTCGCAGTCGCCTGCCAGCGCTCGGTGCCGCACCCTGGGTTCGTAGGCGGGCAGGTCGCGCGTTGCAGGTAGAGTGCAGCGGCAGAGCGTCCGCAACCCATGGATAAAAAAAGCCCCGGCATTGCCGGGGCTTTGGATGATTGGCGTCCCCACGGGGATTCGAACCCCGGTGTCCACCGTGAAAGGGTGGTGTCCTAGGCCTCTAGACGATGGGGACGCGTATCAAAACCTCGTTGTCCAATCCAGACGGCCTAATGTCTGAAGTGGTGGAGCCAGGCGGGATCGAACCGCCGACCTCCTGCATGCCATGCAGGCGCTCTCCCAGCTGAGCTATGGCCCCGCGTTACTGCGAGCCGGCAATCATAGCGATGGTCTCGGCGTTTGGGAAGAGGGAGTTGCTAAAAATTTTCCTGACGTCCGTGCCGGTGGCCGCGACGGAGGTGATGCGCAGCGACTCCGCATCCGGAGACGGCGTCGTTGCGGGTTGGTGCGATCTGTGGCGCCCATGTGCGCTGGCCGGTAGGGATTGCGCATCCATTGGCGTGATCGCGGGTCTGCTTGCGTGCCCCGCGGGACCGCGACGATCCGGCTCGCGGAGGTTGGCGTCGCGATGCGGTCTGCACCGTCACCTCGTGTTCGTTGCCACCATCGTTGTCGTTGTCGCAATCGGACTGCAATGGCGTGAGATGTCGTGATCGCACGCGTCGCGCGCTGGCATCACGTGTCCCGGTGCAAGCGAGTACCGGGCGGTGTCGATCGCCACACGGATGGGCGAGCATCGATGCGCGGCGTGCGCTGATCCCGATCACCAACGGGTTGCAGGGCGGGGCCGAACGATCAAGCATAAAAAAAGCCCCGGCATTGCCGGGGCTTTGGATGATTGGCGTCCCCACGGGGATTCGAACCCCGGTGTCCACCGTGAAAGGGTGGTGTCCTAGGCCTCTAGACGATGGGGACGCGTATCAAAACCTCGTTGTCCAATCCAGACGGCCTAATGTCTGAAGTGGTGGAGCCAGGCGGGATCGAACCGCCGACCTCCTGCATGCCATGCAGGCGCTCTCCCAGCTGAGCTATGGCCCCACGAAACTGAGAACGAAATGATAGCGGCCTGTTAATGTTCGCGCAAGCGCTTTTTCATTCCGATTGAGACGGCGCGTCTGCGCCATCGCCACCGGTCGCCCGGCTATTTGACCCCGTGCAGATCACGCAGCTGCGTCGGGCGAGCGCCGAAGTAGGCGGCAAGATCGGCGATGTCCTGATCGCTCAACGCGGTGGCCTGTGCAGTCATCAACGGATGTTGACGATCGCCGCTGCGGTAGGCCTGCAAGGCATGCGCAAGATAGTCGCCGTATTGGCCGCCGAGTTTGGGATAGCTGGGATCGATCGGTGCGTTGCCATCGGCACCATGGCAATCCACGCAGCTCTGGCCGGTGGCCTTGCCCTTGGCGTGGGCGAGCTTGTCGCCGGCGTCGGCGCGGCCGGTCGGCAGGCCGGCAGAAGAGCTGGAGCCATGTTCGCCGCTGGCGTGGCCGGCATCGCCGGCCGAGTGATCGGTGGATTCGACTTGAGACTGGGAGCAGGCCGCCATCATCAGGGCAGCGACCAGGACGATGGCTAGACGCGGAGCGTACAGGGCGTTCGGCATGTGGGCGCTTATTTGAGGGTGGACAGGAAGGCGGAGATGTCGGCGATGTCCTGCTCGGAGAAACTCTGCGCCTGCGCCTGCATGGTCGGATGCTTGCGCTTGCCCTGGCGGTATTCGGTCAAGGCCTGGGTCAGATACTGGCTGGACTGTCCGCCAATCTTGGGCACGCGATAACTGGGGTAGGCGTTCTTGTAGCCGGTGACGCCGTGGCAGCCCTGGCAGGTATAAGCCAACAGGCGGCCGTTGGAGGGATTGCCAGTCGCCGCGGCAGGCGCCGCCGCGGCGGTGGCAGGCGCGGCCGCAGGGGCAGGCGTCGCCGGGGCCGGTGTCGCAGGCGTGACGGACGGTGTGGCTGATGCGCCCCCAAACGACAGGAAGACGACCAGAGCGAGACAAGCGGCGAGCGGCTGCGGGCGCATGGTTTCGTATCCGGAAGACTGATTGAGCGTCCGCACGTGGGGGCGTGTCGGAACCTGACCGAGTATGCCTGCGATTTGGCGCGGCGCAAACGGGGTGAATACGCGAACTTGAATGGACCATGACCTTTGGCGCATTGGCGACATGCGTGAACAGGTGGTCTACTTGCCTACAACACCTGTTCACGCATCCACTAGGACACGACGATGTCGCCAATGACCCTCTTGCCCCGCCGCAGCGGACCCTGCGCCGCGGCGTTGTTGATCACCACCAGCCTGCTGCTGGGCGGTTGCAAGGCTGGCGAGGGCCAGGCCAAGGCCTCGGATGAAAAGAAGGCCGTGGATGCCGTGCCGGTGGAAACCGCCAAGGCGGCACGCCGGGCGGTGGCTGCCAGCTATACCGGCACTGCGGCGCTGGAGCCGCGCGCTGAAGCGCAGGTGGTGGCCAAGACCTCCGGGGTGGCGTTGGCAGTGCTGGTGGAAGAGGGGCAGAAAGTGTCGGCCGGCCAGGCGCTGGTACGGCTGGATCCGGACCGCGCGCATCTGGCCGTGGCGCAAAGCGAAGCGCAATTGCGCAAGCTTGAGAACAGCTATCGCCGTGCCACCCAGTTGGTGGGGCAGCAACTGGTCAGCGCGGCCGATGTGGACCAGCTCAAGTTCGATGTCGAAAACAGCCGTGCGCAGCATCGGTTGGCATCGCTGGAGCTGTCCTACGCCACGGTGCAGGCTCCAATCTCCGGAGTGATCGCGTCGCGCTCGATCAAGACCGGTAACTTCGTCCAGATCAACACGCCGATCTTCCGCATCGTCGACAACTCGCAGCTGGAAGCCACGCTCAATGTGCCCGAGCGCGAACTGGCCACGCTCAAATCCGGCCAGCCGGTGACCTTGCTGGCCGATGCGCTGCCGGGCCAGCAGTTCGTGGGCAAGGTGGACCGTATCGCGCCGGTGGTGGACTCGGGCAGCGGCACGTTCCGGGTGGTGTGCGCCTTCGGCAAGGGGGGGGAGTCGCTGCAGCCGGGCATGTTCGGGCGCATCCGCATCGACTACGACCAGCGCAAGGACGCCTTGGTGATTCCACGCCTGGCCTTGCTCGACGATGGCGAGCCGGCGGTCTTCGTGGTGCGCAGTGGCAAGGCCAGCCGCGTGCCGGTGAAGCTGGGCTACGCCGAAGGGCCATGGCTGGAAGTGCGGCAAGGGTTGAAAGAGGGCGACCAGGTGGTGACCGCCGGCAAGGTCGCGCTGCGCGACGGCACCGCCGTGCAGGTGATCGGCCAGCCCGATCGCAAGCCGGTGGCCGCTGCCGCACCGGCCGTTGCACGTGACGGGTCGCAGGCATGAGCGAACACGGCAACCCGCACGATCCCGTGCACGACCCGCATGCGCCATCGCCCGGCGGCGGACTGGTCGCCTTCGCCACACGGCGGCGGGTGACCATCGCGATGATCACCGTGACCATGCTGCTGTTCGGCCTGATCGCACTGCGCAGCCTCAAGGTCAACCTGCTCCCCGATCTGAGCTACCCCACGCTGACCGTGCGCACCGAATACACCGGAGCCGCGCCGGCGGAAATCGAGACGCTGGTGACCGAGCCGGTGGAAGAAGCCGTTGGCGTGGTCAAGAACCTGCGCAAGCTCAAGTCGATCTCGCGCACCGGACAGAGCGACGTGGTGCTGGAATTCGCCTGGGGCACCAACATGGACCAGGCCAGCCTGGAGGTGCGCGACAAGATGGAAGCCTTGTCGCTGCCGCTGGAAACCAAGCCGCCGGTGTTGCTGCGCTTCAATCCGTCCACCGAGCCGATCATGCGGCTGGCACTGTCGCCCAAACAGGTGCCGGCCTCCGATGCCGATACGATCCGTCAGCTGACCGGGCTGCGCCGCTATGCCGACGAGGATCTGAAGAAGAAACTCGAGCCGGTGGCCGGCGTGGCGGCGGTCAAGGTGGGCGGCGGGCTGGAGGACGAGATCCAGGTCGATATCGACCAGCAGAAGCTCGCGCAGTTGAATCTGCCCATCGACAACGTGATCACCCGGCTCAAGGAAGAGAACGTCAATATTTCCGGCGGGCGGCTGGAGGAAGGCTCGCAGCGCTACCTGGTGCGTACGGTCAACCAGTTCGTGGATCTGGACGAGATCCGCAACATGCTGGTGACCACCCAGAGCAGCAGCGGCAGCGCCGCCGAAGCGGCCATGCAGCAGATGTATGCCATTGCGGCGTCCACCGGCTCGCAGGCGGCGCTGGCGGCGGCAGCGGAGGTGCAGAGCACCTCGTCGTCGTCCAGCAGCAGTATCGCCGGCGGCATGCCGGTGCGGCTGAAGGATGTGGCGCAGGTGCGCCAGGGCTACAAGGAACGCGAGGCGATCATCCGCCTGGGTGGCAAGGAAGCGGTGGAGCTTGCGATCTACAAGGAAGGCGATGCCAACACCGTGTCCACGGCCGCGGCGCTGCGCAAGCGCCTGGAGCAGCTCAAGGCGACGGTGCCGGGCGACGTGGAGATCACCACCATCGAAGATCAGTCGCACTTCATCGAGCATGCGATCAGCGACGTCAAGAAGGATGCGGTGATCGGCGGTGTGCTGGCGATCCTGATCATCTTCCTGTTCCTGCGCGATGGCTGGAGCACGTTCGTGATCAGCCTGTCGCTGCCGGTGTCGATCATCACCACGTTCTTTTTCATGGGGCAGCTGGGGCTGAGCCTCAACGTGATGTCGCTGGGCGGCCTGGCCTTGGCCACCGGTCTGGTGGTGGACGATTCGATCGTGGTGCTGGAAAGCATCGCCAAGGCGCGCGAGCGTGGTTTGAGCGTGCTGGATGCGGCCATTGCCGGCACCCGCGAGGTGAGCATGGCGGTGATGGCGTCCACGCTGACCACCATCGCGGTGTTCCTGCCGCTGGTGTTCGTCGAAGGCATCGCCGGGCAGTTGTTCCGCGACCAGGCGCTTACGGTGGCGATCGCCATCGCCATCTCGCTGGTCGTGTCGATGACGCTGATCCCGATGCTGAGTTCGCTCAAGGGCGCGCCACCGATGGCGTTCCCGGACGAGCCCAGCCATCCGCAATGGCAGCCCGAGCAGCGCTGGCTCAAGCCGGTGGCGGCCGGTCAGCGTGGTGCCGGGGCGAGTGTGCGCTATGCGTTCTTCGCTGCGGCCTGGACGACCGTGAAGCTGTGGCGCGGGCTGAGCAGGGTGGTGGGACCGGTGATGCGCAAGGCCAGCGACCTCGCAATGGCGCCGTATGGACGTGCCGAGCGTGGCTATCTTGCGATGTTGCCGGCCGCCTTGCGCCGGCCGTGGCTGGTGCTGGGGCTGGCAGCGTCGGCCTTCGCCGGCACGGTGTTGCTGGTGCCGATGCTGGGCGCGGACCTGATTCCGCAGCTGGCGCAGGATCGTTTCGAAATGACGGTGAAGCTGCCTTCCGGCACGCCGCTCGCGCAGACCGATGCGTTGGTGCGCGAGTTGCAGCTGGCGCACGACAAGGACCCGGGCATCGCTTCGCTCTATGGCGTGAGCGGGAGCGGAACGCGGCTGGACGCCAATCCCACCGAGAGCGGCGAGAACATCGGCAAGCTCACCGTGGTGATGGCCGGCGGTGGCAGCGCAGAAGTGGAAGCGGCAGCCACGCAACGGCTGCGCAGCAGCATGGTCGGACATCCCGGTACGCAGGTGGATTTCGCGCGGCCGGCGTTGTTCAGTTTTTCGACGCCGCTGGAAGTGGAACTGCGCGGGCAGGATCTGGGCGAGCTGGAGCAGGCCGGGCAGAAGCTGGCGGCGATGCTGCGCGCCAATGGCCACTATGCGGATGTGAAGTCCACGGTGGAGGAGGGCTTTCCGGAGATCCAGATCCGTTTCGATCAGGAGCGTGCCGGTGCGTTGGGGCTGACGACGCGCCAGATCGCCGACGTCATCGTCAAGAAGGTGCGCGGCGATGTCGCCACGCGCTACAGCTTCCGCGATCGCAAGATCGATGTGCTGGTGCGCGCACAGCACAGCGACCGCGCCAGTGTGGATGCGATCCGGCAGTTGATCGTCAATCCTGGCAGCAGCCGGCCGGTGCGCCTGGCGGCCGTGGCCGAGGTGGTGGCGACCACCGGCCCCAGCGAGATCCATCGCGCCGATCAGACGCGGGTGGCGATCGTGTCGGCCAGCCTGAAGGACATCGACCTGGGCGGTGCGGTGCGCGAAGTCGAATCGATGGTGCGCAACGATCCGTTGGCCGCTGGCGTGGGCATGCATATCGGCGGGCAGGGCGAGGAACTGGCGCAATCGGTGAAGTCGCTGTTGTTCGCGTTCGGGCTGGCGATCTTCCTGGTCTATCTGGTGATGGCATCGCAGTTCGAGTCGCTGCTGCATCCGTTCGTCATCCTGTTCACCATCCCGCTGGCCATGGTGGGGGCGGTGCTGGCGCTGTTGATGACCGGCAAGCCGATCTCGGTAGTGGTGTTCATCGGCCTGATCCTGCTGGTGGGGCTGGTGACCAAGAACGCGATCATCCTGATCGACAAGGTCAACCAGTTGCGCGAAGAGGGCGTGGCCAAGCGCGAGGCCCTGATCGAAGGCGCGCGCTCGCGTCTGCGGCCGATCATCATGACCACGCTGTGCACCCTGTTCGGCTTCCTGCCGCTGGCGGTGGCGATGGGCGAGGGTGCGGAGGTGCGTGCGCCGATGGCGATCACCGTGATCGGCGGGCTGCTGGTATCCACCCTGTTGACCTTGCTGGTGATTCCGGTGGTCTACGATCTGCTGGATCGTCGCGCGGACGCGTATTACCTGGAGCGCGGCCGGCGCATGGCGCGTCGGCAAGCGCGCGCGCAGGCGGAGGGCCACACCGATGGCCTGGAGGCGCTATGAGCGTTGCCGCCTTCAGCATCCGCCGTCCGGTCACCACCATCATGTGCTTCGTCTCGCTGGTGGTGGTGGGCTTGATCGCCGCGTTCCGGCTGCCGCTGGAAGCACTGCCGGACATCTCGGCGCCGTTCCTGTTCGTGCAGCTGCCGTATACAGGCTCCACCCCGGACGAGGTGGAGCGCAACCTGGTGCGGCCGGCCGAGGAGGCGCTGGCCACGATGACCGGCATCAAGCGCATGCGCTCGACCGCCACCGCTGATGGCGCCAATATCTTCATCGAATTCAGCGACTGGGATCGCGATATCGCCATTGCCGCGTCGGACGCGCGCGAGCGTCTGGATGCCATTCGCGACGATCTGCCCGACGATCTGCAGCGCTTCCATATCTTCAAGTGGTCCAGCAGCGACGAACCGGTACTCAAGGTGCGCCTGGCCAGCCAGACCGATCTGACCGGCGCGTACGACATGCTCGACCGCGAGTTCAAGCGGCGCATCGAGCGCATCCCGGGCGTGGCCAAGGTGGAGATTTCCGGTGCGCCGCCCAACGAGGTAGAGATCGCGATCGCGCCGGACCGGCTTACCGCGCACGATCTCAGCCTCAACGAGCTGAGCGAGCGCCTGGGCAAGCTCAACTTCTCCGTCTCGGCCGGCCAGATCGACGACAACGGCCAGCGCATCCGCGTGCAGCCGATCGGCGAGCTGCGCGACCTGCAGGAACTGCGCGAGCTCGTCCTCAACGCCAAGGGCCTGCGCCTGAGCGATATCGCCGAGGTACGCCTGAAGCCCACGCGCATGAACTACGGACGCCGGCTGGACGGGCGCCCGGCGATCGGTCTGGACATCTACAAGGAACGCAGCGCCAACCTGGTGGAAGTCTCGCGGTTGGCGCTCAGGGAGGTCGAAGACATCCGCGCCGAACCGGCCATGCGCGATGTGCAGATCAAGGTGATCGACAACCAGGGCAAGGCAGTGACCTCGTCGCTGGCCGAACTGGCCGAGGCAGGCGCGGTGGGCCTGTTGCTGTCGATCACGGTGTTGTTCTTCTTCCTGCGACACTGGCCGTCGACCTTGATGGTGACGCTGGCGATCCCGATCTGCTTTGCGATCACGCTGGGCTTCATGTACTTCGTCGGGGTCACGCTCAATATCCTGACCATGATGGGGCTGCTGCTGGCGGTGGGCATGCTGGTGGACAACGCCGTGGTGGTGGTGGAGAGCATCTACCAGGAACGCGAACGCATGCCCGGGCAGCCGCAGCTGGCGGCACTGCTGGGTACGCGCAGCGTGGCGATCGCGCTCAGCGCCGGCACCTTGTGCCACTGCATCGTGTTCGTGCCGAACCTGTTCGGCGAAACCAACAACATCTCCATCTTCATGGCGCAGATCGCGATCACCATCTCTGTGTCGCTGTTGGCCTCGTGGCTGGTGGCGATCAGCCTGATCCCGATGTTGTCGGCGCGCATGAAGACGCCGCCGATGGTGACGTCCGAGCGCGGCGTCATCGCCAGGCTGCAGCGGCGCTATGCACGCATCCTGGCGTGGACGCTGGCGCACCGTGGCTGGAGCGTGACCGGCATCATCCTGGTCAGCGCCATCAGCCTGGTACCGATGAAGCTGACCAAGGTCGACATGTTCGGCGGCGATGGAGGCAACGAGGCCTTCATCCAGTACCAGTGGAAAGGCTCGTACACGCGCGAGCAGCTGGGCGAAGAGATCGGCCGTGTGGAAAATTACCTCGAAGCCAATCGCGCCAAGTATCACATCACCCAGATCTATTCGTGGTTCAGTGAGGTGGAAGGCAGCAATACGGTGGTGACCTTCGACGCCAGCAGGGTGAAGGATCTGCCGCCGCTGCTGGAGAAGATTCGCAAGGAGCTGCCGCGCTCTGCGCGCGCCGACTACAGTATCGGCAATCAGGGCGATGGCGGTAACGGCAACCAGGGCGTGCAGGTGCAGCTGGTCGGCGATTCGACCGAGGCGCTCAAGGCACTGGCCGAGGATGTCGTTCCCCTGTTGGCGCAGCGCAAGGAGCTGCGCGATGTGCATGTGGACAACGGAGACCGCACCAGCGAGTTGGCGATTCGCGTCGATCGCGAGCGCGCTGCGGCGTTCGGCTTCAGTGCGGAACAGGTGGCCAGCTTCGTCGGCCTGGCGCTGCGCGGCACGCCGCTGCGCGAGTTCCGGCGGGGCGACAACGAAGTGCCGGTATGGGTGCGCTTCGCCGGCGCCGAACAGAGCAAGCCAGAAGACCTGGCGAGCTTCACCGTGCGCACCAAGGATGGCCGTAGCGTGCCGTTGCTGTCGCTGGTGAACGTGCAGATCCGGCCTGCCGCCACCCAGATCGGGCGCACCAACCGCCAGACCACGCTGACCATCAAGGCCAATCTGGCCGACAAGGTCACGGTGCCGGAGGCGCGCGCGGCGATGGAGAAGCCGCTCAAGGCGATGAGTTTCCCGGCCGGTTACAGCTATACCTTCGACGGCGGCGACTATCAGAACGACGGCGAGGCGATGGGCCAGATGGTGTTCAACCTGGTGATCGCACTGGTGATGATCTACGTGGTGATGGCGGCAGTGTTCGAATCGCTGCTGTTCCCGGCAGCCATCATGAGCGGGGTGTTGTTTTCGATCTTCGGGGTGTTCTGGCTGTTCTGGATCACCGGCACGTCGTTCGGCATCATGTCCTTCATCGGCATTCTGGTGCTGATGGGCGTGGTGGTGAACAACGGCATCGTGATGATCGAGCACATCAACAACCTGCGGCGGCGCGGCATGGGCCGTACGCAGGCACTGGTGGAAGGTTCGCGCGAGCGGTTGCGGCCGATCATGATGACGATGGGTACCGCCATCCTGGCGATGGTGCCGATCTCGTTAACGAGCACTACGATGTTCAGCGACGGCCCGCCGTACTTTCCGATGGCGCGTGCCATTGCCGGCGGCCTGGCCTTTTCGACCGTGGTGAGCCTGCTGTTCCTGCCGACGATCTACGCGATCCTCGACGACATGAGCAGCGGTGCTGCTGCGCTGGTGCGGCGCGCGCGGGGGCTGCCGAAGGCGGTGCCGTCGAGCGCTGCGTTGGAGTCCTGAGCAACGCACCTAGCGGGACTCGACAACGTCACGCACATCTCAAGCCCTTCTCCCCTGGGGGCGAGAAGGCACAGCGTCCGCGCCACTGGCGCGCGTGCCTTGGAGCACCCGCCGTTAGCGCGGCCCGGGGCGCGGAGCGGGGTTGGGGTGAGGGTACGGTGTCTGCGGCTGGTACAAGGACCGAAGCACCTGCCTGTCAGCCAATGGCTTCGGCGAGCGGCGGCAGCGCGGCCGGGCATCGGCTCTTCGGCGCGGCAGACATCCTGTCTGACGCGCCGTCGCGGCACATCCCTGTGCCGCTCTCCGCCAATCCCCGGCCACGCTGCCGCTTCGGTTTGTCATCGCCATCGCTTCTAACAACAGTCGCGTAGCCAGCGACGCTTTGAAGGATCTTTGTCAGCTTTGCAATCGAGAGTTGGAGCGGCAACTCCCACGCATCAGCACTTGGTGTCCAAACCTTGTTGAAAGAATCAACACGTCCTTTCTGACGAGCACATCCAACCACATAGGTCATCAGGTCGCCGACCAAAGCGCCCAGCACATCAGCCCGCCCGCACCTGCCGCACGATCGCCGCCGCCTTGGCCGAGCTTTCCTTGACCTTGTCCCACTGACCCTGGGCCAGCCAATCCTTGGGCACCATCCACGAACCGCCGATGCAGACCACATTCGGCTGCGACAGGAACTCGGCGGCATTGGCTTCGCTGATGCCACCGGTGGGGCAGAGCTTGAGTTCGGACAGCGGGCCGGCCAGGCCCTTGAGCATCTGCAGGCCGCCCACGGCAGTGGCCGGGAACAGCTTGCATACGCGGAAACCCAGCCCCATCAGGGTGAGCAGCTCGGTCGGCGTGGCGGCGCCGGGCACGGCCGGAATCGGCGCATCGGCCAGCAGGCGCGCCAGCGGGGCGGGCGTGCCGGGAGTGACCAGGAAGTCCGCACCTGCATCCACCGACTGGCGCAGCTGCAATTCGCTCAGCACCGTGCCCGCACCGATCACGATGTTGGGCAATTCACGCTTGAGCATGGCCAGCGCATCGATCGCCACCGGCGTGCGCAAGGTCAGCTCGATGGCGGGAAGGCCGCCTTCCAGTAGCGCGTCGGCGACGCGACGTGCCTGGTCCAGCGTGTCGACGGTGACCACCGGCAGGATGCCGGCGTCGCGCAGCAGCTGTTCGGCGGTGTTCTGGGTCTGGGCAATCGTCATTGCAGCTCCATTAGACGGCGGCCGCCGAAGCGGCCGCGCAGAGGGAAGGGGTCAGGCGTCCTTGGACTCGTGTGGTGCAGCAGCGGCAGCGGCGTCGGCGCCCAGTTCGTATTCGGCGTCGTAGCTCCACAGTGCGCCGTCCGGATGGGTCGGGCCGCAGGAAATGGAGATCGCACCCTGGTCGGCCGGACCGACGACCTGGCGGTTGATGCCGAACAGGTTGCGGCCCAGGTCGTTACCGGCCACGGCGGTGTTCGGCGCGACCTCGCGCGAGGCCCATTCTTCCGCCGAGACCAGGACTTCCAGCGTGCCCGCTTCGCCGTCCAGTCGCACGATGTCGCCTTCGCGCACACGGCCGATCGGGCCACCGCGCGCAGCTTCGGGCGTGAGATGGATCGCAGCCGGAAACTTGCCCGAGGCGCCGGACAGGCGGCCGTCGGTGACCAGTGCCACGCGACGGCCCTGGTTCTGCAGCAGGCCCAGCAGCGGCGCCATCGAATGCAGCTCCGGCATGCCATTGGCCCGCGGGCCCTGGTAGCGCAGCACCACCACGAAATCGTGCGGCAGCACGCCGGCCGCATGCAGCTTGTTGAGCACCTGGGGGGTGTCGATCACCACCGCCGGCGCTTCGATCCTGCGATGCTGCGGCTTGACTGCCGACAGCTTGATCAGCGAACGGCCCAGATTGCCGCGCAACAGGCGCAGGCCGCCCTGGGATTCGAACGCATCGCTGACCGGGCGCGCGACGCTGTCGTCGGCGGTGGTCGCGGTGCCCGGCACATAAACTACCTTGCCGTCCTGCAGGCGCGGCTCGTCGACATAGGCGCGCATGCCGCCTTCGGCCACGGTCGGCAGGTCGTCGTGCATGTAGCCGGCGTCCATCAGTTCGCGGAACACGAAGGCCGTGCCACCGGCGGCCTGGAAGCGGTTCACGTCGGCCTCGCCATTCGGATAGACGCGGGTCAGCAGCGGTACGGTCTGCGAGATCAGGTCCATATCGTCCCAGGTCAGCACGATGCCGGCCGCGCGCGCCACCGCGATCCAGTGGATGGTGTGATTGGTCGAACCACCGGTGGCCATCAACGCGACCACTGCGTTGACGATGGCGCGCTCGTCGATCAGCCGGCCGAACGGGCGGAAATCCTGGCCCAGTGCCGAGATCGCCAGCGCACGCGCGGTGCCCTCGCGGGTCAGCGCATCGCGCAGCGGCTGCTCCGGGTTGACGAACGAGGCACCGGGCAACTGCACGCCCATCGCTTCGAGCAACACCTGGTTGGAATTGGCGGTGCCGTAGAAGGTGCAGGTACCGGGCGAGTGGTAGGACGCCGATTCGGCTTCCAGCAGCTCGGCACGGGTGGCTTCGCCTGCGGCGTAGCGCTCGCGGACTTCGGCCTTCTGCTTGTTCGGGATGCCGGGCGTCATCGGGCCGGCCGGCATGAAGATCGCAGGCAGGTGCCCGAATGCCAGCGCGCCGATCAGCAGGCCGGGCACGATCTTGTCGCACACGCCCAGGTACACCACGCTGTCGAACATGTCGTGGCTGAGGCCGATCGCCGCGGCCTGGGCGATGTTGTCGCGCGAGAACAGCGACAGCTCCATGCCGGCGCGGCCCTGGGTCACGCCGTCGCACATCGCCGGCACGCCACCGGCCACCTGCGCCGTGGCGCCAAGCGCACGCGCGGTGTCGCGGATCAGCTGCGGGTAGTGCTCGAACGGCTGGTGTGCCGACAGCATGTCGTTGTAGGCGGTGATGATGCCCAGGTTGGGCGTGGCCGCGCCGCGCAGGCGCGATTTGTCGGTGGGCTCGGAGGCCGCAAAGCCGTGTGCGAGATTTCCGCAGCTCAACCGGCTACGGAACGGACCCTCGCGCAGGGCGGCGTCAATGCCGGCCAGATAGGCCGCGCGCGAGGGCGCGCTGCGCTTGCGGATACGGTCGGTGACAGCTTGGATGTTCGGATGCAGGCTCATTGGCTACCGGCTATGAGAAACGGGGGGAAGAAATCACACTGTTTCGTAGTTCAAACATCCGCGCATGGATGTGCGGGCTTTTGCGAGGGGCTCGCACGCTTGAAATCCCTGCACAAGGATGAGCGGGCTTTTGCGAGGGACTCGCATTCAAGCACACCAGTGCACACGCAGCCGTGGCCCGGGCTGCTGCAAGGCCACGCGAATCGGGTACTCGTCGATCGCTTCGCCGGCCAGCGCCGCCTGCAGCATCTCGAGCTTCTGCTTGCCGCGCAGCAGCAACAGGCGGTTGGGGATCGGCGCCAGCCCGGAAGGGGTCAAGGTGATGCGTAACGGCCACTGGTTGGCGCCCGGGCAACCGGTGGCGTCCAGTGCGGCATACGGCTGCGGGCTGGCCAGGGCCTTGGGCAGATCGGTGGCCCCGGGAAACAACGAGGCGGTGTGCCCATCGCCGCCCATGCCAAGGACGGCCAGACAGGCGGGCTCGGCGTGCGTGGCCTGCAGGTTGGCCGTGTGCACGCACTCGGGCAGTTGCTTGCCAGGACGCACCAGCGGAATGAAGGTCGCCGCAGGCGCGTGGGTCAGGAAGCTGTGATTGACCAGCCACGCGTTGCTGTCCTTGTCCTGCGGCGACAGCCAGCGTTCGTCGACCAGGCCGACTTCCACCCGCGACCAGTCCAGTGGGCGGTGCGCCAGGGATTCGTAAACCGGTGCAGGCGTGGTGCCGCCGGACAGCAGCATGCGCGCCTGGCCGCGGCGGGAGATCTCCTGCTCCAGCAGATCGGCCATCGTACTGGCCACCGCCTCGGTCCACTCGGCCGGATCTTCGTAACGCACCAGCGTGATGCGTGGGTCGTTCGACAGGCTCATCGCTGCGCTCCAGAGTGCTGGCGCTGCGCGTCCACCGCGTAGGCCGCCGCGCCGAGCAGGCCGGCATGTGGATGCATCACCGCCAGCGACGGCACGCGCGACATGATCGCGGAGAACCGCCCCTTGTGCTCGAAGCGTTGACGGAAGCCGGAATGCTGCAGCGAATCCAGCACCTTGGGGACCAGGCCGCCGGTGAGGAAGACTCCGTCCCATGCGCCCTGCATCAGCACCATGTCGCCGGCGATCGCGCCGAAAATGGCGCAGAACAGGTCGATGGTGCGCGCCGCGCGTGGATCGCCGGCGGCTGCACGCGCGGTGATGTCCTTGGGCTGCAGCGGGCCGGGATCGACGCCGCCGATTTCGCTGAGCGCACGGTGGATGTTGACCAGGCCCGGGCCGCAGATCAGTCGTTCGTTGGACACCCGACCGAACTGTTCGGACAGGATTTCCAGGATGCGAATCTCCTCCGGCGTGCCCGGCGGAAAGCTGACATGGCCGCCTTCGGTTTCCAGCGGAAAACAGCGCCCGTTGCGGATGATCAGGCCACCCACGCCCAGGCCGGTGCCCGGCCCGATCACGCCATAGTTGCGCGGCTGGTCGATGGGCGCCGGCCGCCAACTGGCACCGCCCACTTGAACCACGTCCTGCGGGCGCAGCAGGCTGATCGCCATGGCCTGCGCCGCGAAGTCGTTGATCAGGTGCAAGGTGCTGAAGCCGAGCATGCTGGCGGTACGCGTGCGCGAGATCACCCAGGGATGATTGGTGATGCGTGCCTCGTCGCCGTCCACCCGGCCGGCGACCGCGAACACGCCCTGGGTGGCCTGCACGCCGATCTGGTCCAGGTAGTGACGTGCCGCTTCGCCGAGCGAGGCGAATTCCACGACCGCGAACTCGCGCGAAGTATCGTCCAGCAGCGGCACCGAGGCATTGACATCGGCCAGCGCGAAGCGCGCATTGGTTCCGCCGATATCGGCGACCAGCACCGGCTTGGAGAGAGCGGTCATGCGTTGTTTCCCTGTGCGTCGGTGGCTGGAGGCAGGAACGGGGTGGCGGATTCCGGCCCCCAGCTGCCGGCGGGATAGGGCTGCAGCGGCAGCGCCGCGCTCTTCCAGGCATCGCTGACGCTGTCGATCCACGCCCAGGCGGCCTTGACCTCGTCGTCGCGCACGAACAGCGCCGGGTTGCCGTTGAAGGCATCCACGAACAGGCGTTCATAAGCGATGCGGCGGTGCAGCCCGGTCGGCACCGACAATTCCAGCTCCAGCGGCTGCAGTTCGATCGCGCCCCATTCCGGGCCGGCCAGGCTGCTCATCAGGCCCAGCTCGATGTTCTCCTGCGGCTGCAACTGGAAGGTGAGACGGTTGGGCACTGCGGTCTGGCGATCCGGGCGCTCGAACAACCAGTGGGTCACCGGCTTGAGCGTGACCACGATGCGGGTGGAACGCTCGGCCAGGCGCTTGCCGGTGCACAGGTGGAACGGCACGCCTGCCCAGCGCCAGTTGTCGATATGCGCGGTGACCGCAACGAAGGTCTCCACGTCGCTGCCTTCCGGCGGCTGGTAGGCCTGGGCCGGCTGGCCATTGATGCTGCCGGCGGTATACCGGCCGCGCACGCTGTCGTGGGCGGCATGCTCGGCGGTCATCGGGCGCAGCGCGCGCAGCACCTTGACCTTCTCGTCGCGGATGCGGTCGGCTTCCAGCGAGGCCGGCGGCTCCATCGCCACCAGGCACAGCAGCTGCAGGATATGGCTCTGCACCATGTCGCGCAGCGCGCCGGAGCGGGCGTAGTAGGCATCGCGCCCGTCCACGCCTTCGCTTTCGGCCACCAGGATCTGCACCGACTCGATGTAGGTGCGGTTCCATACCGCCTCCAGCAGCGTGTTTCCGAAGCGCAACGCCACCAGGTTCTGCACCGCGGCCTTGCCCAGGTAATGATCCAGGCGGAACACGCGGTCTTCGTCGATCAGCGCGCCGATCGACTGCAGGATCTCGCGGGCACTGTCCGAATCGTGGCCGATCGGTTTCTCCAGCATCAGCCGATGCGGTGCCGCCAGCGCCCCGCCCAGCGCCAGGCCCTGGCAGGTGCTGATGTACAGGCCCGGAGGAATGGCCAGATAGCTCACGATCCGGCGGCTGGCCAGTTCACGCACCGCATCTGCCACCGACTCGGCGTTGCGCAGGTCTACCGAGCGGTAGTCGATCCGCTGCAGCAGGGCCTGGATCTGTTCGGGCGTGGCGATCGGCAGTGCATCGGTCAGGCGCGGGCGCAGGACCTCGCGGAAGGCCTCCGTGTCGTGCGGCGACAGCGCCAGCGCACGCACACGGAAGTCGTCGGGCAACAGCCCATCGACGAACAGACGCAACAAGGAGGGAAACAGATAGCGCTGGGCAAGATCGCCGGTGGCGCCGAACAGGATCAGGGTGTTGTGCATGGACCGAGTTTCAGATTCTGGGGACATCGTTATCAACGGCTTGGCGGAGGGGCGCCGGGCAGCCGGCGGTCGGTAGTCTGTTCCTGGGCGACACATGGGTGCGCACAGCGGGATGGAGGCTGACGCACAACCTCCGATTGTTGCAGCAACTGGCGGCCAGCGGTTAGCGCATCTGCGACATACCTGCACGGGCGTGGCGGAATGTCGGCACTGTGCGGCAATCGACGCGGTCGCTCACCGTGGCATGGCGCGGTTGCGGCATGATGGCTCCGATCCCGATGTTGCCATGTGAAAACGATTACATGTCAGAATAAACCAATGCATTCGTTTGCAGGGAGAGTTCCTTGCGGGCGGGTCGGTCGTCATTGCCATCGGGAGGGCCGAGGGCAGGGCGCATACATGAGTGTTGAGGCCGAACGATGGCGAAAGTGCAGTTGGAAGGTGTCCGCAAGGTCTACGACAATGGTCAGGTGGCCGTGCAGGGGGCGAGCTTCGAGGTCGCCGATGGCGAGTTGATGGTCCTGGTCGGTCCGTCCGGCTGCGGCAAGTCGACCCTGCTGCGCATGATCGCCGGCCTCGAGGACATCAGCGCCGGTACGCTGAAGATCGGCGAACGCGTGGTCAACGATGTCGCGCCCAAGGATCGCGATATCGCCATGGTGTTCCAGAGTTATGCGCTGTACCCGCACATGACCGTGGCCGAGAATCTGGCCTTCGGACTCAAGCTGCGTGGTCACCCCAAGCAGGTCATCGCCGAGCGGGTCAGCAACGCCGCCGAGTTGCTGGGATTGACGCCGATGCTGGACAAGCTGCCCAAGGCGATGTCTGGCGGGCAGCGCCAGCGCGTGGCGCTGGGCCGGGCGATGGTGCGTGAGTCGTCGGTGTTCCTGCTCGACGAGCCGCTCTCCAACCTCGACGCAAAACTGCGCCACAGCGTGCGCACCGAGATCGCCCAACTGCACCGCAAGCTCGGCACCACCATGATCTACGTCACCCACGATCAGGTCGAAGCGATGACGCTGGGGCAGCGCATCGTGGTGCTCAAGGACGGCGTGATCCAGCAGATCGACAGCCCGATGGCGCTGTACGAGCGCCCGGCCAATCTGTTCGTGGCCGGCTTCCTCGGCAGCCCGGCGATGAACGTCCTGCAAGGCAGGCTGGAGGAACACGAGGGCGTGCACCTGGAGCTGGCCGATGGCTGGCGAGTGCCGCTGGGTGCCGCGCGGATCGATCGCCAGTGGGTCGGGCGTGAGGTGATCGTCGGTGTGCGGCCAGAACATCTACAGCCCTCCAGCGATCCGGTGGCCGGATTCGACGCGCGTATCGAGGTCATCGAGCCGGTCGGCAACGAAATCTTCCTCAATCTCGACCGTGGCGGGCAGCCGCTGGTGATCCGGGTCGCACCGCAGCCGCTGCCGGCAGTGGGCCAGCCGCTGCGCCTGGCACTGCGCAGCGATGCCTTGCATTTCTTCGATCCCGCCAGCGGTCAGCGGTTGCAGCCGGCCTAGCGCTCCAGCCCCCGCATGATGTCGAGCGGGTGCGCAGCATGCGCGCCCGCCAGCAGGGTGGCGTCGGCCGCCGGCACCGCATCCAGCGGCAGCACGGCCAGCGCAAGCTCGGCGGCAACACTGACCACCGTACCGAGGGCGGCGCCATCCAGTGCGACGGCATCGCCGGCCTCGGCGTTGCCGTCGGTCTGAAGCAACTGCAGGGTGCGCTTGGCCTTGCCGAGGAAGTGCGTGCGCGCCACGATCTCCTGGCCGGGATAGCAGCCTTTCTTGACGCTGTAAGCCTGCAGGCGATCGAGCGCCAGCTGTTGCGGCGTCCATTGCTCGCGCTGTGACTCCGGTAGCCTCACCAGTCCAAGGCGCAGATCGGTATGGCGCCATTCAGCATCGATGGCCGGCCTCACGATAGATGCGTTCAATGCCTGGTCGTCCAGCAACAACAAGGTGCGGGGCAGGGCGGTACTGCCCAAATCCAGCTCGATGTGCCGCGCTTCGATGGTGGCGCGTGCGCCGCTGGCATGGCGCGGTGCTTCGAAACCGCCGTAGGCCAACGGCCTGGCAACCGCGACGGTGAGCTTGCGTCGAAACACGAACCGCCCCAGCTGTGCGGCGATCTCGGCCGCGTTGCCGTCGGGCAGCAGCATCAGCAACTGCGTGTCGCTCTCGCGCAGGAGTGCGAAGATGGCGATCACGCGCCCCTTCGCCGTCAACCACGTCGTCCATTGCCAGTGCCCGACCGCCAGCGCCTGCACGTCGTTGGAGAATTGGGCATGCGCAAACGCCGCTGCATCCGGTCCGATCAATCGGACGTATTGCATTTCGTGTAGCGAGCCAAAACCCTGCGGAATAAGATTCAGGTTGTCAGCCATGGAAGGGGAGGACTAAAATCGCAACGTTGTGAGACCACTATGATAGGCCATCCAACCCCCACCCCAGCGCAGGATTCCGAGACGCAGCCTTCTTCTCAGGAGCAGATTCCCGAGAAGCGGCCCCTGCCCAAGGAGATTGGTGGGCGCGACGGCCCTGAGCCAACGCGCTACGGCGACTGGGAAAAAAATGGACGCTGCATCGATTTTTGAGCAGCTTTTAGCCACAGCGGCCTAGTGCCGCCCAGCCGAGATAACGAGCCCAGCGAATGGCGATCCGCGAACGTCCTCTCTCCCCGCATCTCCAGGTGTATCGCTGGCAGATACAGATGGTGACCTCGATCCTGAATCGGGCCACCGGTATTGTGCTGTCCATCGGTGCTCTGGCGATTGCCGCCGCCCTGCTCACCCTGATGCTTGGCCCCGATCACTGGAACTGCTTCCGCGAGCATGCCGGCGCCTGGTATGGCCAGGTACTTCTGTTCGGCTGGACCTGGTGCTTCGCATTCCACCTGTTCGGTGGCTTGCGCCATATTCTGCAGGACTTCGGCCAGGCCTTCGCGGTGCGCGCCTTCGTCACCCTGGGGTGGCTGTCGGTCATTCTGAGCCTGGTGCTGACTGCGGCCATCTGGGCCTATGTGCTGTTGGCTGGAGGTGCCGTATGAACCGCTACCGTACCCCGTTGAAGAACGTGCGTGGGCTGGGTGCCGCCAAGACCGGTACCGAACACTTCGTGATCCAGCGCCTGACCGCAACCGCGCTGGTGCCGCTGTCGATCTGGTTCCTGATCTTCGTGCTGAGTCTGATCGGTGCCGATCACGCTGCCGCCAGCGCCGCGGTCGCCAAGCCCTGGAATGCGATCCTGCTGGTTGGCTTCCTGATCGCCTCGTTCTGGCATGCGCAGCTCGGCATGCAGGTGGTGCTGGAAGATTACGTGCACAACTCGCTGCTCGCTCTTGCGGCGCAGACACTCGTGCGCTTCGTCGCCGTGCTAGGCGCCATTGTCAGCGTGTTTGCCGTGGCGCGTATCGCGCTGGGCATTGCCTGAGCTAGCGATCCAACAGGAATCCATAATTCGATGTCCGCTTACAAGATCACAGAACACAAGTACGACATGGTCGTGGTTGGTGCCGGCGGTGCCGGCCTGCGCGCGACCTTCGGCCTGGCCCAGAAAGGCCTGCAGACGGTCTGCCTGACCAAGGTCTTTCCGACCCGTTCGCACACCGTGGCCGCACAGGGCGGTATTTCCGCCGCGCTCGGCAACATGGGCGAGGATGACTGGCGCTATCACTTCTACGACACCATCAAGGGCTCGGATTGGCTGGGCGACCAGGACGCCATCGAGTACATGTGCCGCGAAGCGATTCCGGCCATCATCGAGCTCGAACACTACGGCGTGCCGTTTTCGCGCACCGAAGAAGGCAAGATCTATCAGCGCCCGTTCGGCGGCATGACCACCAAGTACGGCGAGGGCCCGTCCGCGCAGCGCACCTGCGCGGCGGCCGACCGTACCGGCCACGCCATGCTGCACACGCTCTATCAGCAGTCGCTGGCGCACAACGCGCGTTTCATGATCGAGTACTTCGCGCTCGACCTGATCTTCGACGAAGAGGGTGTTTGCCGCGGCGTGCTCGCGCTGGACATGGCCGAAGGCTCGCTGCACCTGTTCCGCGCCCACGGCGTGGTGCTGGCGACCGGCGGCTACGGACGCGCCTATTTCAGCGCCACCTCCGCCCATACCTGTACCGGCGACGGCGGCGGCCTGGTGATGCGTGCCGGCCTGCCGATGCAGGACATGGAATTCGTGCAGTTCCATCCCACCGGTATCTACGGTGCGGGCTGCCTGATCACCGAAGGCGTGCGCGGCGAAGGCGGCATCCTGCGCAACAGCAACGGCGAGCGCTTCATGGAGCGCTATGCACCGCACTACAAGGATCTGGCCTCGCGCGACGTGGTGTCGCGTTCGATGACCATCGAGATCCGCGAAGGTCGCGGCGTCGGCGAGCACAAGGATCACATCCTGCTCGACCTGACCCACCTGGGCCCGGAAGTGATCAACGACAAGCTGCCCGGCATCGCCGAGAGCGCGCACATCTTCGCCGGCGTGGACGTGGCCAAGCAGCCGATTCCGGTATTGCCGACGGTGCACTACAACATGGGCGGCATCCCGACCAATTACCATGGCGAAGTGGTGCGCAAGCAGGGCGACAATCCGGATGCGGTGGTGCCCGGCCTGTACGCCATCGGCGAAGCGGCCTGCGTATCGGTGCACGGCGCCAACCGCCTGGGCTCCAATTCGCTGCTGGACCTGGTGGTGTTCGGGCGTGCGGTGGCCAACCGCTGTGCCGAGACCATCAAGACCAACCAGCCGCACAAGCCGCTGCCCTCCGATGCCTGCGATAAGGCGCTGGGCCTGCTGGACAAGCTGCGCCACGCCAATGGCTCCACGCCGACGGCGGTGATCCGCGACAACATGCAGCGCACCATGCAGTCGGACGCAGCGGTGTTCCGCACCAGCAAGACGCTGAAGGAAGGCGTGGACAAGATGGCGCAGATCTTCGCCACCTTCGAAGACGTCAAGGTGTCGGATCGCTCGCTGGTGTGGAACTCGGATCTGATCGAGACCTACGAATTGAACAATCTGCTGCTCAATGCGGTGGCGACGATCAATTCGGCCGAGCAGCGCAAGGAAAGTCGCGGCGCGCATGCGCACGAGGACTTCCCCGACCGCGACGACGTCAACTGGCAGAAGCACACGCTGGTCACCGTGGACGACAAGGGCACCTGCGATTTCGACTATCGCCCGGTCCATATGTACACGTTGAGCAAGGACGTGGATGTGGTCCCGCCGAAGCCGCGCGTGTACTGATCGTCGATGCCGATGGCTGAGCCTGCTCCTTTCCCATACCCTCCGATCAGGCGCTCTGCGCAAGTCGGTCGTGCGGATCCGGGGTGTGGCGTCAGCCTGACGCAGGTGCGGCGCCGGCCAGTGGCCGGACGCCGTGCCACTGTCTCGGCGGTGGCCTCCATCGTCTTCAATTCCATGCGCACGGTGCGGTTTTCGCTCGCGCCGCGCGTCGCCTGAGCCAACGAGAGCAGCTATGGCAGAGTTCACCCTCCCCAAGAATTCCAAGATCGGCAAGGGCAAGCATTACCCTGCACAAGGCGCCAAGAACACGCGCACCTTCAAGGTGTATCGCTGGGACCCGGACGTGGATGCCAATCCGCGCACCGACAGCTACGAGATCGACCTGGACAAATGCGGCCCGATGGTCCTGGACGCGTTGATCAAGATCAAGAACGAGATCGACCCGACCCTGACCTTCCGCCGCTCCTGCCGCGAAGGCATCTGCGGCTCGTGCGCGATGAACATCGACGGCACCAATACGCTGGCGTGCACCAAGGCGATCGCGGCCTGCGGCAAGGCCGAGGTGCCGATCTATCCGTTGCCGCACATGGATGTGATCAAGGACCTGGTGCCGGACCTGACGCATTTCTACGCGCAATACGCGTCGATCAAGCCGTGGATCCGCACCCAGACCCCACCGCCGCCGGATCGCGAGCGCCTGCAGTCGCCGGAAGACCGCAAGAAGCTCGACGGCCTGTACGAGTGCATCCTGTGCGCCTGCTGCTCGACCAGCTGCCCGAGCTATTGGTGGAACGGCGAGCGCTACCTGGGCCCGGCGATCCTGTTGCAGGCCTATCGCTGGATCATCGATTCGCGCGACGAGGACACCGGCGCACGCCTGGACGATCTGGAAGACCCGTTCAAGCTCTACCGCTGCCACACCATCATGAACTGCGCTCGGACCTGCCCGAAGGGGCTGAACCCGGCGCTGGCGATTGCCGAGATCAAGAAGCTGATGATGGCGCGTCGCGCCTGATCGCAAGGCGGTGCGGTCCCGCCCTGGCGGGATGGAGTTTGCAGCGGCACCGGCCTCCAGGCTCGGTGCCGCTGTCGTTTTGGTCCGCCGCAGGGCGGGTGGAGAAAGAGATGGACGAAGACACGCTGCTGAAGAAATTGCGCTGGCGTTGCCGGCGCGGCATGCGCGAGCTGGATCAATTGTTCGGCAGGTATCTGGACAGGCGCTGGGCGCAAGCGCCGGCGGCAGAGCGCGCGGTTTTCCTACAGTTGCTGGATTGCGAAGACGATAAGTTGTGGCGGTGGTTCATGGGATACGAGGCCTGCCCGAATGCCGACAACGCCGCACTCATCGCCGATATTCGCGCCATGCCGGCTTGAATGGCGTCCCTCGCGCGGGCTTGCCTGCGCGCTGCTGCTGATGGCGCTGCTGGCCCAGTGCGCGGTGTGGGGCTGCGGTGCGCCGATCTGGGGAAGACTGGTGTTGTCAGGCGTCGCGGTGCTGCTGGCGTTTCGGTCGCTCACGCAGTTGTTGCGTTCGCCGGTCCGTCAAGTGGTGGTGCCATGGGCCGACGCCGCGGCCAGTGTCGACGGCGAGCGTATGGAGGATCTGCAGGTGCGCTGGCGCGGGCCGATCGCCGTCGTGTCCTGGCAAGGCCGTGGCAACCGCCGCATTCGCCTGCATTTCTGGCCGGATACGCTTTCGTCAACGCAGCGACGTGAACTGCGTCTGGCCGCACAGGCGCACGCGATTTCGTCCCGGGCGCCGCAAGTGGCACCATAGCGTCCCTTTTCCGGTTGAACCGCATGTTCAAACCTATCCCGGTTGCCATCGGCCTGCGCTATCTGCGTGCCAAGCGGCGCAATGGCTTCATCTCGTTCATCTCGATGGCATCGATCCTGGGGATCGCCCTGGGCGTGACCGTACTGATCACCACGCTGGCGGTGATGAGCGGTTTCCAGAAGGAGATCCGCGACCGCTTGCTGCAGATGGCCGCGCACGCCACCGTCAGCGCCGAAGGTGCGCCGATGCGCGACTGGCAGCACGCGGTCGAGGTCGCCATGGCCGACCCGCGTGTCGCCGGCGCGGCACCCTATATCGAGACCGAATCGCTGCTGCAGGGACCGCGCAAGCAGCCTGCCATCGTGCGCGGCGTGATTCCGTCCGAGGAAGCCAAGGTGTCGGTGCTGGCCAAGAAGATGCAACAGGGGTCGGTCGACAGCCTGACTCCGGGCTCCTACAACATCGTGATCGGCAAGGAGCTGGCGCTATGGCTGGGCGTGGATGTCGGCGACGGCATCGTGGTGCTGCTCAGCGATACCCAGGCCACGCCGTTGGGGGCAATGCCGCGGCTCAAGCGCTTCACCGTCAGCGGCATCTTCGAGGCCGGCTACAACGAGATCGACCGCGGCCTGGCAGTGGTGAACATGCAGGATTTGGCCCGGGTGCTGCGCATGGACGGCGTGACCGGCGTGCGGCTGCGCCTGCACGACATGGATCAGGCCTGGAACGTTGCACGCGACCTGGCGCTCAATCTGCACGGCCCGTACCGCGTCAGCGACTGGACCCAGGAAAACGCCAATCTCTATCACTCGTTGAAGATGGAAAAGACCGTGATGGGCATCCTGCTGTCGCTGATCGTGGCGATGGGCGCGTTCAATCTGGTGTCCTCGCAGGTGATGCTGGTGACCGACAAGCAGGCCGATATCGCGATCCTGCGCACGCTCGGCCTTTCGCCCGGCGGCGTGATGCAGGTGTTCATGGTGCAGGGCTCGTTGATCGGCTTCATGGGCACCATCATGGGCGTGATCGGCGGCATCGTGCTGACGCTCAATCTCGAGCGCATCCTCGGCGTGATCGAAACGGTCTTCAACGTGAAGCTGCTGCCCGAGGATGTGTACTACATCACTGGCCTGCCGACCGACATGCAGACGCAGGACGTGGTGATCATCACCGTGGTCGCGTTGGTCATGAGTTTCCTGGCGACCCTGTACCCGGCGTGGCGCGCCTCACGCACCCAGCCGGCGGAGGCGTTGCGTTATGAATGAGATCCGGGAAGCGGGAATCGGGAATCGGGAATCGGGAATGCAACAGTCGAACCAAGCCGACCTGGTGATTCGCGCCGAGGCGTTGGGCAAGACCTACGCCGAGGGAAAGATGCGCACGCCGGTGTTCGACGGCCTGGATCTGGCGGTGGCGACTGGCGAGACCGTGGCGATCGTCGGCGCCTCGGGAGCGGGCAAGAGCACCTTGCTGCACCTGCTGGGCGGGCTGGATGTTCCGACCTCCGGCGAGGTGTACGTGGCCGGCGAGCGCATGTCCGCGCTGTCGGACGGCCAGCGCGGCAAATTGCGTAACCAGGCGCTGGGATTCGTCTACCAGTTCCACCATCTGTTGCCCGAGTTCACCGCGTTGGAGAACGTGATGATGCCGGTGCTGCTGGCGGGCAAGGACGTGGCGGTGGCGCGCGGGCAGGCGCTGCAGCTGCTGGAATCGGTAGGGCTTGGGCACCGCATCGAGCACAAGCCTGGCGAGCTGTCCGGCGGCGAGCGCCAGCGCTGCGCGGTGGCGCGCGCCTTGGTGAATCGTCCGGGTTGTGTCCTCGGAGACGAGCCCACCGGCAATCTCGACGACAAGACCGCAGGCACGGTGTTCGAGCTGATGCTGGAACTCAACCGCGCCCAGCGCACCAGTCTGGTATTGGTGACCCACGACCGCAGCCTGGCGCGTCGGCTGGATCGGGTGCTGGAGTTGCACCAGGGCAGGTTGCGCGAGCTGGCGCCTTCGGCGGTGTAGCTGCTGCGACAGCATCGGCTCGTCCGGTGCCGTTTCGATGAAGAGTTTCGTTCGCAGCGCGAATCGCTGTCTTCTACCCGACACGGCGCCACTCCGGTGGACGCCGGTGTCGTGGATACGACCATTGCACCGCACGTCCTCGGCCACTTGCGGCCGTGCTCGTGGGGCGAGCAAGCGCGGCGGCCAACGTTCATTGACTTCCCAGCGTCGCCAAGCCTGTCGCCGGTCTGCGGCAACACGATTCGCGTAATCACAGCTTCCGTCCGGATCTGCGATGTCAGCGGGCAGGCACTTGCATGACGGCATCGGCACAGGCCTGCGATGACCTGCTGCGCCGAGCCGCCGTGCACTCAGGGGATGATGCGCAACGCACGCAAACGGGTGAACAACTCCAGAAACGAAGCGCGACTGTCGTAGAAGCCTGTAAAGCCCAGTTCGCGGCTCTTGGTCATGTCGTTGACGCACTCGATCTCGCGACCCAGATCTGCGTCGGTATGCCACCACGAAGCCAGGCGATCGACGTCGGTCTCCACCAGCGCATGTTTGGCAGCCAATTCGGCCCACAGCGCAGGTGCGGTGTCGGTCAGGCGTGCTTCCAGCGGCTGCGGTGTCTCAGGGCAGGGCGCCGCCTCGAGATCGAAGAACTGCGCGATTTCGCCCCACATCCAACGCCAGCGGAACACGTCGCCGTTGACCGTATTGAAGGCCTGATTACGCGCTGCGGGATTCAGGCCTGCCCAGGCCAGTTGGCGGCCGAGCAGCCCCGCATCGGTGAGATCGGTAAGACTGTTCCATTGCGCCTGTGAGCCGGGAAACACGAACGGCTGACCGGTGTGCTTGCACAGAGATGCATAGACAGCCAGGGTCACGCCCATGTTCATCGCATTGCTGCCGTTGGCAATGCCGATCATGGTGTGCGAGCGATGCACGCTCCAGCCGAAGCCATGCCGCTCGGCGTGCGCGAACAGCAGGTCCTCGAGCGTGTAGTAGAAGTTTTCGCCCGGCTGGCGCGGCTCGCTCTCGCGGAACGGCGTTTCGGCCTTGCCGCTACCGTAGTTCTCGAACGCGCCCAGGTAGTGCTTGGTGCCGGTGACCAGAGCCATGTGTTGCAGTGGCGCATGGCTCAAGGCATCACATAGATGGCGCATCATCGCACCGTTGGCTTCGACGTTCTCGCGCTCGGTATCGCGACGTGTCCAGGTGCAGAAGAACACATGGGTGATCGGCAGGTCGCGCAGCGCAGTGTGGGTGGCTTCTGTATCGAGCAGATCGGCAGCCACGGGGATGACGCCATCCTGCGGTAAGGGGCGCCGCGCGAGGCCGTAGACGGTCCAGCCATCGGCCACCAGCACGTTGGCGAGGTTGTAACCGGAGATGCCGGTTACGCCGACGATCAGTGCAATACCTTTCCGCATTGGGGGGACTCCTCGAAACAGTGGCGACCATAGCCGCAACGCCATGAAATCGAGGCGAACAAAGCGTGAGTCAGTCCTTGGCTGGATGCTTTCTCGCGCCACGGCGCAGGGTGGCAATGCGTTGGCGACACGCGACCTGCGCTCCGGGCGTGGCGACGCCAGCCGTCGCTGCGCAGCGGTTGCCCGCACAGACCGCATCCCCGACCGCCGTTGGCGCTGCGGCGACAGCGTGTCCAGCGATGCGCCTGTGCCGCGCGCGTGCGGCAAACCGCCACGGCCGAGACGGGCATCTTCCTACAGGCGCAAGCGATCGTCTGGGCTGTTGCAGTTCGCTCGTCCAGCCTAACGTGGTCTGGCGAAGCGAGGGCGATCACGGTGGCGACAGGCGATAGGCAAGCAACCCCAGCGGTCATGGCGCTGCCGCGCATCACCGCCGTGCCCGTCGCGGCGGCATTCCTGCTCGGCGTCGTGGCGTGCGCGTGGTCTCCAGCGGCCGCGTCGCGTGGGATCTACGTGGCCTGCATGCTGATCGCCGGGTTCGCCGTGGGAGCCATTCTGTGGAAACGTCCAGGGTGGAGCAGGTGGGGGCTAGCGGCGGCGACGGCCGTGTTGGGCTTTGGATTCACCGGCTGGCATGCCGTCGCTGTGTTGCAGGCGCAACTGCAGCCTGCCGATGAAGGGCGTACTGTCAGCGTCAGCGGTTCGGTCGTCGGATTGCCGATCGTCGAGCCGCGGCGCACCCGTTTTCAGCTGCACGTCGACGACGATCGGAAGCAGCCGCCTGCATTGCGCGGAAAGCTGTTGCAACTGGCGTGGTACGACCCATTCGGCGCCGAGCGGATCGGGCCACGCGCCGCGCTGCGGGCCGGATCGAGCTGGCAGTTGCCGCTCAAGCTGCGTGCACCACGCGGCTTGCGCAACCCGGGCGGCTTCGATGCCGAACGCCAGGCGCTGGCGCAACGCCTGGCGGCAACCGGCGCCGTGCGCGACCCGGTCGCCGCGCGTCAACTCGCTGCGCCGCGCGGCGTGGATGCCTGGCGTGACCGGATGTCGTTGCGCATCGCTGCGCAGGTGCCAGGGCCGTCGGCCCCGTACTTGCGGGCGCTGGCGCTGGGCGATACGCGTGGGCTGGATGATGCGGCATGGGCAACGCTGCGTGCCACCGGGCTCAGTCATCTGATCGCAATCTCGGGTTTCCATGTCGGATTGGTGGCCGCCTTCTTCGCGCTGCTGGTGACGGCGCTGTGGCGCTGGCAGCCGGGTCTGGGGACCACCATGCCGCGCCTGCATGCTGCCGCGATCGCCGCGGCGATCGGCGCAATGGCCTATGCGGTGTTGGCAGGTCTGGCCCTGCCCACGGTGCGAACGGTGCTGATGATTGCGGTGGTCGCGGCGGCGCGGGTGTTGCGAAGACGCGCCACGACGGCCCAGATCCTCGCGCTGGCCCTGATGGCGGTGCTGGGTTGGGACCCATTGAGCGTAATGGTGGCAGGCTTCTGGCTGAGCTTTGCCGGTGTCGCCTGGCTGGTATGGTGTCTGCCCCCGGACGACCGTGCCGTCGTGCGGGGATTTGTTTCTGCGCAGGCAGTCGCCACGGTCGGTCTGTTGCCGCTGACCGTCAGTCTGTTCGGCCAAGCGTCGTTGATCGGTCCGCTGGCCAATCTGGTCGCCATTCCATGGTGGACCTGTGTCGTGGTGCCCTTATGCCTGCTGGGAACCGCGCTCGAAGCGCTTTACCTGGGTGCCGGCACCTGGGCATGGCGGCTGGCGGGCTGGTGCTTCGAGCTGACCTGGCCCGGCTTTGTCTGGCTGGGGCGGACCCCGGCGGCGCTTTGGTGGGTGCCCGAATCTACCGCGATCGCGTTGCTCGCGGCCTTGCTGGGGGCATTCTGGCTACTGCTGCCGCGCGGCACGCCGGGCAAGATGCTGGCGATCATGCTGTGGCTCCCCTTGCTGTGGCCGGATCGCGAATTACCCGCCGCAGGGGAGGCTGACCTGCACGTGTTCGATGTCGGCCAGGGCCTGGCTGTGCTGGTGCGCACGCAGCGGCACGCGCTGCTATTGGATACCGGCCCGGCGGTACGCGACGGCTTCGATGCCGGCGAGCGCGTGGTCCTGCCGGCATTGCACGCACTCGGCGTACGTGGGCTGGACGCGCTGATCCTCAGTCACGCCGATGCCGATCATGCCGGCGGGTACGCCGCGGTGCGCGCCGGAATGCCAGTCGCCACGACCGCGGCGCCCGCCGGAGCGCCAGTGGATGTGGCCACCCGCTGCCAGGCCGGCCAGCAGTGGGAATGGGACGGTGTGCACTTTTCCTTGCTGCATCCCAGCCCTCGCTTCCCCTATTTGCGCAACCAGTCCAGCTGCGTGCTGCGGGTCGCAACCCGGCACGGCAGCGCGTTGCTGCCGGGCGACATTGACGAGCTTGTCGAACATCGCCTGCTGCGCGACGCAGGCGCAGGAGTACGGGCGGATCTGGTGGTGGTGCCGCACCATGGCAGCGCCGACGGTTCGCATCCGGCCTTCATCGCCGCCACCGGTGCGCGGCTTGCGCTGGTGTCTGCGGGGTATGGCAACCGCTTCGGGCACCCGCGCGCGCAGGTGGTACGGCGCTGGCGGGAAAGTGGTGCCGAAGTGCTCAATACTGCCGACTCCGGCGCGCTGCGGGTGTGGCTGGGCGCCGACGGCCTGCAGGTGCGCGAACGACGGCGTTGGCAGCCGCGGCTGTGGGACGCTGCAGAACGGCGGCGGTCGGCTGTTATCCTAGCGGCCAGCGAATAGGCGGCCACGTCGCCGGAGGAATCGAATCGTGTTGGAGCTGGTCAAGGCGGGCGGTTGGCCGATGGTGCCGTTGCTGTTGTTGGGCGTGATCGCGTTGGCGATCGTGCTGGAACGTCTGTGGACCTTGCGCCGCAACGAAGTAACGCCTCCAGGCCTGGGGGAAGAAGTGCGTAACTGGGCGGCGCGCGGCAAGCTCGACCCCCCCCATATCGAGTCGCTGCGCCGCAATTCGCCGTTGGGCGCGCTGCTGGCGGCGGCGCTGGATGTGCGCGGCCGTCCGCGCGATCTGGTTCGCGAACGGATCGAAGACACCGGCCGCCATGTGGTCCATCGCATGGAGCGGTACCTGAATGCGTTAGGCACGATCGCCTCGGCCGGTCCGCTGCTCGGCCTGCTGGGTACCGTGGTCGGCATGATCCAGATGTTCCTGGGCATCCTCGACCATGGCGTGGGCGACGTGAATCAGCTGGCCGGCGGCATCGGCAAGGCACTGGTGTGCACCGCCACCGGCATGATCATCGCGGTGCCGGCACTGATGGCGCACCGTTTCTTCAAAGGGCGCATCGCCGGCTACGTCATCGAAATGGAACAGGAAGCCACGCTGTTGCTGGATACGATGGATGGCCGCGTGGCACCGGCCGCGGTGCCGAGCGCGGCTGGCGCCAGACCTGCCGCGGCGAAGGGCTGACGGATGCGTATCGGCAGTGACCGAAGCCAGGACGAGCCGCATATCGACCTGGTGCCATTGATCGACGTCATTCTCGTGCTCATCATCTTCTTCGTGGTGACCACGACCTTCGACGCACGCTCCACGTTGCAACTGCAGTTGCCGACCGCCAGCGATCAGAACACCAGCGCGCCGCCGCGCTCGCTGAGTGTGCTGGTCAATGCAGACGGGCATTACTTCATCAACGATCAAGAGGTGCTGCGCGCGGATGTGGACTCGCTGAAGCAGACCATCGCCCAGATCGCCGGCGACGATCGCGAACAGACCGTGTTGATGCGGGCCGATGCGCGCACGCCTTACCAGGCCGTGGTGACTGCGCAGGATGCATTGGGCCAGCTTGGCTTCCGGCGCATTGCCATCGCCACTGCGCCGCAGCCCGGCGCTACCGGTACGACCAGCAGGAACGGAACCCGCCAGTGACCAATCCCAACGACCGCCCGGCGCCAGTCTCGTCCTGGCGCACGTACCGTCGCCTGCTGGCCTTCGCCAAGCCCTACCGGCTGTTGCTGGTGGTCGCGTTGATTGCCGCCTTGATCGAGGCGGCCGGTACCACCGGCTTCCTGGCGTTGATGAAGCCGATCACCGACGAGACCTTCATCTACAAGAACTCTGCGGTCAGCAACTGGTTGCCGGTACAGATCATCCTGTTGTTCGTGGTCCGCGGCGCCGCCGGCTACATCACCGACATGGCGATGGGCAAGTCGGCGCGCAGCATCGCGCGCGATCTGCGCATCAAGGTGATGGCCAAGTATCTGCGCCTGCCCGGATCGCGCTTCGACGCCGAGCCGGTACCCTCGATGCTGGTGCGCCTGGGTTCGGACTCGGACCAGGTGGCGCAGGCGGCGGTGGATGCGGTCAAGGTGATGATCCAGCAATCCTTGCAGGTGATCGGCGCCCTGGCGCTGATGCTCTGGCACAGCTGGCAGGTGACCTTGACCATCGTGGTGCTGGCGCCGGTACTGGCCTGGGTGATGGACAAGGTGGCGCGGCGTTATCGACGTATCAGCCACAGCATCCAGGAAAGCGGTGCGCAGCTGTTGCAGGCCGCCGACCAGACCTTGTCCAGCCACCAGGAAGTCAAGATCTACGGCGCGCAGCAGACCGAAATGGAGCGCTACGGCGCACTGGCCGATCGCAATCTGCGCCTGGCAATGAAGGTCGAATCCACCCGCGGGCTATCAACTGCAACGGTGCAGATGATCGGCGCGATCGGCTTGTCGGCATTGTTGTTCGTGGCCGGAACGCAGGCAGCGGCTGGGCGCCTGACCGCGGGCGACTTCGTGGTGCTGATGACCTCGATGCTGACGATCATTCCCGGCCTCAAGCAGCTCACCAACGTGCAGAACATGGTGCAGCGCGGCCTGGCCTCGGCCGAACGCCTGTTCTCGGTGCTGGACAGCCCGAACGAGCCGGATCAGGGCACACTGCCATTGACGCGCGCCAAGGGCCTGATCGAGTTCCGCGGCGTGACCGCGCGCTATCCGGAGCAGGTGAATCCAGCACTGGCCGATGTCAGCTTCGTCGCCCAGCCCGGCACGGTGACTGCGATCGTCGGGCGTTCCGGTAGCGGAAAATCCAGCCTGATCAAGTTGATTCCCCGTTTCTACGAAGCCGAATCCGGGCAAATCCTGCTCGACGGCCAACCGCTGCAGGCGTATTCGCTGGCCGATCTGCGCCGCCAGATCGCCCTGGTCGGGCAGCAGGTGATGCTGTTCGACGGCAGCATCGCCGACAATGTCGCCTACGGCGAGATGCGCAGCGTCGAGGCCGGTCGACTGGAGCGCGCCATCCACGGTGCCAACGCAATGGAATTCGTCGAGCAGTTGCCGGAGGGCCTGCAGTCGCACGTGGGAACCAAGGGCGGGCGATTGTCCGGTGGCCAGCGGCAGCGTCTGGCGATCGCGCGCGCCATGCTGAAGGATGCGCCGATCCTCATCCTGGACGAGGCGACCGCCGCGTTGGACAACGAATCCGAGCGTCTGGTGCAGGACGCCCTGCACAAACTGATGCCCGACCGCACCACCTTGGTGATCGCGCATCGTCTGTCCACCATCGAGCATGCCGATCAGGTGCTGGTGATGGACCAGGGCCGCATCGTCGAGCGTGGCACACACACCGAATTGCTGGCGCAGGGCGGACTGTATTCGCACCTGCACGGCATGCAGTTTCGCGAACGGCAGGCATGAGCAAGCGCGGCACCCGCACACCGGGGTATTGGTACGACAGCACGCCGATCCCGTTGCCGGCGCGCCTGCTGGCGCCGGTCTACGGCGCTGCGATCGCGTTGCGGCGCGGGTTGTACCGGCGCGGCTGGCGCAAGCGCCATGGCGTGCCGGTTCCGGTGATCGTGGTCGGCAACGTCACCGCCGGTGGTACCGGCAAGACGCCGCTCACCATTGCGCTGGTGTCCAAGCTGCAGGAAGCAGGCTGGACGCCAGGTGTGGCCAGTCGGGGCTACGGCCGCGACGACGCCGGCACTGCGCGTTGGGTCGATGCCGACACGCCGGTCGCACTCGGTGGCGACGAGCCGGTGCTGATCGCATGGAAGACAGGGGCACGCGTACGCGTGGACAGTGACCGCGTTGCGGCCGCCAAGGCGCTGGTCGAGGCGGGGTGCGACATCGTCGTCTGTGACGACGGGCTGCAGCACTATCGGCTGGCACGCGATGTCGAGATCGAAGTGGTCGATGGCCAGCGCCGCTACGGCAACGGCCGCCTGCTGCCTGCCGGCCCGCTGCGCGAACCGGCCACGCGGGCGCATGAGTGCGACTTCCGGGTCGTCAATCTCGGCCAGGCCAGCGATGCAGTCCCGCCGGCCGACGCTGCCGGTTTCGGCGAATGGCAGATGCACCTGAGCATCGACAGCGTGCAGCCGATGGACGGCAAGCGCGCGCGACCGCTGAGTGTCCTGGCCGGTCAACGCGTGCATGCGGTCGCCGGCATTGCACATCCGGAACGCTTCTTCGCCATGCTGCGCGCCCGGGGCATCGGCGTGGTACCGCATGCCTTCCCCGATCATCATGTGTACACGGCCAAGGATTTCAGCTTCGGTAGCCGCCTGCCTGTGTTGATGACCGAGAAGGATGCGGTGAAATGCCGTCCATTCGCCGACGAGTGGCTGTACAGCGTGCCGCTCAAGGCCGGGCTGCCAGCCGCGTTCTGGGTGAGTCTGCTGGATCGTCTGGATACGCTGGCCAGCCGGCACGCCGATTAGCCGGCGCGTCGGGCCCCACTGGGGCAGGGCGCCGGCACCGGCGCATTCGGCAAGCAATGCCCTGCATGGCCAGGCGCGCTCAGCGTCCCTTTGCGGCTCGCCGAGCGCAGTGGCGCGCCGATCAGAACCGATAGTTCAGCGACAGCCACCAGTTGCGGCCTGCGCCGGCGTAGCCCTGATCCCAGTACAGGCTGTTGATGTAGCGGCGGTCGGTGAGGTTGTTGACGTTGAGCGTGGCGCTGAACTGTGGCGTGACGTCGTAGCCGGCCATTGCGCCGACCAGCGCGTAGCTCGGCTGACGGATTACGCCGGGGCCGCTGTCCTGCACGCGCGCGATGGCATCCTGCCAGCGCACATTCACCCCCACCTTGAGTCGATCGATGCCCGGCACGCGGTAGGTGGTGGCGAGCTTGGCGATGCGCCGCGGCACATAGGTGCGCACGTTCTGGCCACTGTCGTCCTTCAGGCCGAGCTGGGTGTAGCTGCCGCTCAGCTGCCATGCCGCGCTCAATTGCCCGGCCACTTCGGCCTCGTAGCCGGTCGAGGTGGCATCGATGCCCCGATAGACCAGCAAGGTACCCACGCTGCCGTCGCCCTCTGCAGTGTTGTCCTGCTTGGCGCGGAACAGGGCGAAGGCCGCATTGATCCGGCCGTCCAGCCATTGGCCCTTGATGCCGAGCTCGGCATTGCTGCCGGTGATCGGGGCCAGTATCTGGAGGTTGCGATCCAGCTGGGTTTGCGGATTGAAGATCTCCGCATAGCTGGCATACATCGCGTAATCGGGAGCGAACGCATACACCGCGCCGACGAAGGGCAGGGTCTTGTCGGTGTCGTAGCGGTGCTGCACACCGTAGCTGGCGCCGTTGCTTTCCACCTGCGTCTGGTTGATGCCGGTGATCAGCGTGAGTTGCTCGCCCAGGCTCCAGCGTGCGGTGGCGTAGGCGGTGCGCCGCGTCATGTCGAAATTGGCGCCATCGGTGCCCGCATCGAACGGTGGCTTGGGATAGGCGCCGGTCCAGTCTTCCAGCTGTGGCAGCGCAGTGCCGATGCCGCGGCCGTACAGCGACAGCTGTGCGGTGTCGACCTTGGCCCAGTTCACGCCGGCCACCAGGTCGTGGCGCCTGCCGCCCAGCGCGAAGGTGCCGGACACGTAGACGTCGGCGAACTTCTGCCGATCCTGGCTGCTGTAGAAGGACGGATAGGCGAGCAGACCGAGCCCGGTCTGGCGGTCGGGCTGGCCATAGACGTAGAACAGGTCGCCTTCGGTATCGAAGCGGCGATAGTTCAGCGAGCCCTTCAGCGTCCAGTCGCCGCCGAGCGCCTGTTGCACTTCCAGGAACGCCCGCGTATCGGTGCTGGTCCAGCCGCTCCAGTCGGCCGAGGTACTGGTCGAGCGGTCGTAGCGCGCCGGGCTGCCGTCGGTGTAATAGAGCGGCAGCGCTCCCCACATCCCGCCGCGCGGCGTGTTGTCCTGGTAGCTGGCACCGAGCGTCAGCAGCGTGCTGGCGGTCAGATCCGCTTCGAGAACGCCGTAGAACACCTTCTTGTCGAGCGAATAGCGGTCCAGGTAGCTGTCGCCCTCCTGCCAGGCGCCGACCACGCGGCCACGCACGTTGCCGGAATCGGTGAGCGGCCCGGACACGTCGGCGTCCACCCGGTAAGTCGACCACGACCCGCCGCTGAGAACCACCGCACCGGTCAGCGCATCGGTCGGGCGCTTGCGTACGAAATTGACCGTCGCCGACGGGTTGCCGGTGGACGACAGCAGGCCATTGGCACCACGCAGCACGTCGATGCGCTGGTACAGCGCCGTATCCACGTCCCCTTCGCCCAGGCCGGTGGTGAATGGCAGCCCCAGACCATCGACCTGGAAGTTGAGGATGTCGAAGCCGCGTGCGGTGTAGTAGGTGCGATCGGTCTCGACCCGTTCGACATTGACGCCCGCGGCCAGCGCGAGCACGTCGTTGGCGTTGTTCAGGGCGAAGTCGTCCATCTGCTGGCGCGACACGCTGCTGACCGATTGTGGGGTTTCCAGTGGCGTCAACGCGAGCCGGGTCGCGGTATCGCTACGACGTACCGTGTAGCCGTCTGCGCGTTCGGCCTGCACGGTGACCGCATCGAGGGTGCGGGCGTTGCTGGCGTCGGCACCGTCGTCGGCGTGCGCAGTGCTGACGAGAGAAAGGCAGAGCAGCAGCGCGACGGCCAGGGGGCGCAGCGCAACGCGCTGCGGGAGCAAGAGTTCGGCGTTCATGGGGTCGTTAGAATGGGGAGATAGCGGGGCTGTCGGCGGTCGAGCGACGACACTGGCAGCTACGAATAAGAATTATTCTCAAAAAGGCGGACAAAATGCAAACAGGCGCATCCGTGGATCCGGCATCGCTCCAACCATCGGCCGACATGCCCCCCTTCGTGGTCGCCGTGCCAGCGCGTTACGCTTCCACCCGTTTGCCGGGTAAACCCCTGTGCATGATCGACGGCAAGCCGATGATCCGGCATGTGGCCGAACGTGCCCTGGCTGCCGGTGCCAGCCAGGTCTGGGTGGCCACCGACGACTCCCGGGTCGCCGACGCCATTCAGGGGCTGGCCGACGTCCGCGTGGCAATGACCGGCGCCGCGCATGTCTCCGGGACCGATCGCCTCGCCGAATGCGCGCGCATTGCCGGCTGGGCTGCCGACACCTGTGTCGTGAACCTGCAGGGCGACGAGCCGTTCGCGCCGGCCGCAGGCATTCGCGCCGTGGCCGAGCTGTTGCTGCGTTCCGGCGCCGACATGGCCACACTGGCCGCCGCCGTGGAAAGCGCGCACGACCTGTTCGATCCCAATGTGGTGAAGCTGGTTCGCACGGCAGGCGGCGATGCCCTGTATTTCAGCCGGGCGCCGATTCCCTGGCATCGCGACAGCTTCGCCAGCCAGCGCGACCAGCTGCCGGAGGAAGGCCAGTGGCTGCGGCATATCGGCATCTACGCATATCGCGCCGGCTTCCTGCAGCAGTTTGCCGCCATGTCGCCAGGCGTGCTGGAGCGCATCGAATCGCTGGAACAATTGCGTGCGATGGAAGCGGGGCATCGCATCGCCGTGGCACTGACGCCGGAGCAGTTTCCGCCGGGCATCGACACTGCCGACGATCTGGCGCGCGCCCAGGCACGCACGGCGTCGGCATGAAGCTGCTGATCGTCTGTCTGGGCAATATCTGCCGCTCGCCGATGGGCGAGGGCGCCTTGCGCGCCCGACTGGAGGAGGCGCGGTTGACGCGTCGTGTCGAAGTCGATTCGGCCGGCACCGGCGATTGGCATGCCGGCGAACCACCGGACCCGCGCGCCATTCGCTGCGCACGCGGGCACTGCGTCGATATCTCCGGTTTGCGTGTCCGTCAGGTGCTGCGCGAAGACTTCGACCATTACGACTGGCTGCTGTGCGCAGACGCAAGCAACCTGCGCGATCTGCAGCGGCTGGCACCTGCCACGCTGCGCGACAAGGTCGCGCTCTGGCTACCGTGGGCAGGCGTGGAGGCGGGTGAACACATCCCCGACCCGTACACCGGCGGTGCCGCGGATTTCGAGGATGTCTGGCAACTGGTCGATACCGCCGCGCGCCAGACCGTGGCCACACTCACCCGTGGCTGATCGCGCTTGGGCATAATCCCTTCATGACTGCCCAGCTCACCCAGGAACTGCCGGAATTTCCCACCTGGCTCAACGCCAGGCCCTCCACCTTGCAGGAGCATCGCGGGCGTGCCCTGGTGCTGGCGTTCGTCAATGCCAGCTCGGTGTGGTGTGCCGAGCGCCTGGCCGAACTGGCGCAGTGGCAGGCCCGCAGCCCCGGGCGGCTGCAGGTGATCGTGGTGCAGGTGCCGCGTTTCGATAGCGAACGCCTGCCGCAGCGCTCGCTCAAACAGTTGCGCGGACATGGCGTCAGCGCGCCGATCCTGCTCGACCGCGACTGGGAGACCTGGCGCCGTTTCGGTATCGATTCCTGGCCCACCCTGGTGCTGCTGGATGCGCATGGCCGCGAACGCCAGCGCCTGGTAGGCGTCACCAGCGACCTGGACCGGGCGCTGGCCACCTTGTGCGAAGGCCAGCAACAACCCTCCGATGCCGACCTGCAGGGTGTGCCCGAGCGCGAACCCGAACCGCGTCTGCCGCTGCGTTTCCCGACCGGGCTGGCGGCCACCGAGGATCGCCTGTACGTGGCAGACACCGGCCACCACCGTGTGCTCGAATGCACCCACGGCGGGCGGGTGCTGCGGCAGTTCGGCCATGGCAATGCCGATCTGATCGATGGCGGCATCGGCGAAGCCGCATTCCGGCGTCCGCAAGGCCTGGCGCTGGAGCGCGACCAGCTGTACGTCGCCGATACCGGCAACCATGCGTTACGCCGCATCAACCTGCGCAGCGGCCAGGTGGATACCCTGTGCGGCACCGGTCGTCCGGGCGAGCCGTCGGAAGGACCGGTCGCGTTCGCTGGCGCCTCCCCGCTGAACTATCCGCAAGGGCTGGCCATCGCCGACAACCAGGTGTTGATCGCCATGGCCGGCGATAACCGCATCTGGAGCTATGACCTGGGGCGCGCCGCATTGCGTGCGCGTGCCGGCACCGGCGCACTTGAAATGCGCGATGGTAGCGGCCATCTGGCTGCTTTCGCGCAGCCGGCAGGATTGGCGGCGGTGCAGCAGGTCGCCTACGTTTGCGATGGCCTGGGCTCGTCGATCCGCACCATGCAGCTACGGGGCGATCTGGTACAGACCCTGGTCGGCGGGCAGGGCCTGTGGCAGTTCGGCGAGCAGGACGGGCCGCGCGGCACGGCGCAGTTGCAATTCCCGCAGGCCATCGCACTGGCAGCCGATTCGCCGCTGCTGTGGATCGCCGATACCGGCAACGGGCGCTTGCGTTGCCTGCGCTTGGGGGGCGGCGAGTTGACCACGGTCCAGTTGCCGCGCCGCCTGCATGGTCCGGCCGGATTGGCGGTCACGGCTGGCGCGGTGTGGATTTCCGAAACCGATGCGCATGCTGTCCTGCGTTACGACCTGGCGAGCGGCGCGCTGAGTGATGTTGCGATAGACGAATGAGCGCAAGGCCCAAAGCCGATTTCGATGGAAAGGCGTTTGCCGCACAGCTGAGTACCGCGCCGGGCGTCTACCGCATGTACGCGGCAGACGACACGCTGCTGTACGTGGGCAAGGCCGGTGCCTTGCGTAAGCGGGTAGGTAGCTATTTCAACGGGACGCCGAAGAACGCGCGACTGACCTCCATGTTGTCGCAGGTCGCGCGCATGGACGTCACCGTGACCCGCAGCGAAGCCGAGGCATTGCTGCTGGAAAACCAGCTGATCAAGTCGCTGTCGCCACGCTACAACGTGTCCCTTCGCGACGACAAGAGTTACCCGTACGTGTTGCTGACGCGCGAAGACTGGCCGCGGATCGCGTTGCATCGTGGTCCCCGCGCGGTGCCGGGGCGCTACTTCGGCCCGTATACAGGTGTGACCGGGGTACGTGAGACGTT
Source organism: Xanthomonas melonis (assembly GCF_020783655.1). Classification (GTDB taxonomy): domain Bacteria; phylum Pseudomonadota; class Gammaproteobacteria; order Xanthomonadales; family Xanthomonadaceae; genus Xanthomonas; species Xanthomonas melonis. The sequence goes on from NZ_JAJGQH010000001.1 coordinate 282,415, forward strand.
GAGCCTGATGCACAAGCTGTTCAAGTTGCGCAGCTGCGAGGACAGCGTGTTTCGCAATCGCTCCCGACCCTGCCTGCAGTACCAGATCGGCCGATGCAGCGGCCCCTGCGTCGGCCTGGTCGCCGCACCGGACTATGCCGAATCGGTGCGTCGCGCCACCATGTTTCTCGAGGGCAAGAGCGACCAGCTCGGCGAAGAGATCATGCATTCGATGCAGCAGGCCAGCGAAGCACTGGAGTTCGAGCGGGCTGCGCGCCTGCGCGATCTGTTGTCGTCGTTGCGCAGCATGCAGAACCGTCAGTATGTGGATGGCCGCGCCGCGGATCTGGACGTGCTGGCCTGCGCCACCCAATCCAGCCAGGCCTGCGTGCTGCTGCTGAGTTTTCGCGACGGTCGCAATCTGGGCACGCGCTCGTTCTTTCCCAAGACCAATGGCGAAGACAGTGCCGACGAGATCCTCGCCGCCTTCGTGTCGCAGTACTACGCCGAACATTCGCCGCCACGCGAGATCCTGCTCGATCGCGAGATTCCCGACGCGGAGCTGATCGAGGCCGCGCTCAGCGCCGCAGCCGAGCACAGGGTGGCGCTGAAATGGAACGTGCGCGGTGAGCGCGCCGGCTATCTGCTGCTGGCGACCCGCAACGCGCAGCTGACCCTGGTGACCGAACTCACCAGTCAGAGTGCGCAGCATGCGCGCAGCGAAGCGCTGCGCGAGATGCTCGGGCTGGCCGAACCGGTCAAGCGCGTGGAGTGCTTCGACATCAGCCATACCATGGGCGAGGCCACCGTGGCCTCGTGCGTGGTGTTCGATGCCAGCGGGCCAGTGCGCGGTCAGTACCGGCGCTTCAATATCTCCGGCATCACGCCCGGCGACGATTACGCTGCGATGCGCCAGGCGATCGAGCGGCGCTTCCGCCGCGCCGTGGAGGAGAACGGCGTGCTGCCGGACGTGCTGTTGATCGACGGTGGTGCCGGTCAGCTGGCGCAGGCGCAGGCTGCGCTGGCCGATCTGGGGGTGGAGAACGTGTTGCTGGTCGGCGTTGCCAAAGGCGAAGAGCGCAGGGCAGGGCACGAGGCGCTGATCATGGCCGATGGCCGCGAACTGCGGCCGGGCGCCGCATCGCCAGCACTGCAATTCATCCAGCAGGTGCGCGACGAGGCGCATCGCTTCGCGATCACCGGCCACCGTGGGCGCAGGCAGAAGGCGCGCATGACCAGCAAGCTCGAGGATATCCCCGGGATCGGGCCGCGGCGTCGGGCCAGCCTGCTCAAGCATTTCGGCGGTCTGGTCGGTCTCAAGGCCGCCGGCGAAGCCGAGATCGCACGGGTGGATGGCGTCAATGCTGCACTCGCCGCGCGAATCTACGCTAACCTGCACGGGCTGGCGCTTCCCGATGTGCCAGGCGAGTCGAGCCCGTAATGAAGTTGACCATCCCCACGTGGCTGACATTGCTGAGGATCGTGATGATCCCGGTGTTGGTCGTGGTGTTCTACCTGCCGTATACCTGGACCAATTTTGCATCCGCTGGCGTGTTCGCGCTTGCGGCCATCACCGACTGGCTGGACGGCTGGGTCGCGCGACGCTATCACCAGTATTCGGCGTTTGGCGCCTTCCTGGATCCGGTCGCCGACAAGCTGATGGTGACGGTGGCGTTGTTTCTGATCGTGCAAGGCCACCCGACGCCGTGGATGGCGTTCTGGGCAGCGGTCATCGTGGGACGCGAGATCGCCGTCTCCGCACTGCGCGAATGGATGGCCGAGATCGGGCAGCGCGCCAAGGTGCGCGTGGCGCTGATCGGCAAGATCAAGACCACCGCGCAGATGGTGGCGTTGCTTTGTCTGTTGTACTCGGTCACACCCGGGCAGATGCCGACACACGAAATCTGGCTGGGCAGCCTGATCTTCCGTGCCGGCTACTGGACGCTGGCCATCGCCGCGCTGCTGACGCTGTGGTCCGGATTCCAGTACCTGCAGGCGGCATGGCCAAGCCTGCGCGCCGACGAGAAGGCGGCGATCAGCAACAAGGCGAAGAAAATCGAAAGCAACAGTTGACAGCTATGCTGTTCGCTGTAGAATTTCGCCTCCCAAGCGGGAATAGCTCAGTTGGTAGAGCGCAACCTTGCCAAGGTTGAGGTCGCGAGTTCGAGTCTCGTTTCCCGCTCCAAGTTTCAGCAGGCAGGATGCCTGGTTTGGATGTTTCGGCCTGGTGGTAGAGTGGTTATGCAGCGGACTGCAAATCCGCGTACGCCGGTTCAATTCCGGCCCAGGCCTCCACATCGCCCCCGCAGTGTTCTCATCGTCAGCGATGACGGGGCTAGCGCGACGAAGTGACAAGCTGTACAATTTCGCTCCACGCGGGAATAGCTCAGTTGGTAGAGCGCAACCTTGCCAAGGTTGAGGTCGCGAGTTCGAGTCTCGTTTCCCGCTCCAAATTCGAACCCTGGATATCAGCCGATATCCAGGGTTTTTTATTTGTACTTTCGTGCCTGGGATGCGTACCGCTACCGGTATTGGTTGGATGCGCTTCGGCAAGCATTTTTGAGCCGTGGCTCGGTCGGCATTTGCCTAGATGGAGTCGCAGGCTTGCATGCGGACGCGTCGCGTCGACGCTGCGCTCCATCATGCTGCGTGCATAAGCACATAGGTCATCCCTCCAAGTACATCGGCCTGCGATCCCGGCTTCAGCGCAGCCAGCACTTGGGAAATGCGGGCTGCCGGCTTCTGCATCGATCGGCCGCAAATGCCGTTGGGTTGGTGCCCGCGCTTATCGGCGTAGCGTCGATGGCCGCAAAGTGGGGCCGGGGGTAGATGACACAACCCGCACGGTGCGTACGACTGCCTTGGTCTGCATGAGCGCGGCGCCAGCAGCCAGAACGCTGTGCGCAAGATAAAGACATCAAATCGCGTCTAACGGTCGCGAGACGCACCTCGGTCTGCAATCAGGCGACGATAGCTCCAGTCATCTGCTTCAGCAGCAGACCTGCGCTTCGATGAGGTGTGCCCGGGGCGGGGGTCGAACCCGCATAGCCTTGCGGCTGAGGGATTTTAAGTCCCTTGCGTCTACCAATTTCGCCACCCGGGCATGGCGATAGCGTGCCTGATTGCGCGTCGATTGTGAATGGTCGTCCGCAGATGTGTCCCGTCGCCGGCACCTAGCCGCGTGCGCTATGCTGCCGCCGCATCCCTGCGCGGCAACCGAACGCGCACGAGTCCAAGGAACTGCATGTCCGGCAATCCCCTTTTTCAAGCGCAGCAGGCCCGAATCGCCGTGATCGGGCTCGGGTATGTCGGCCTGCCGCTCGCGGTGGCCTTTGGCGAACAACGTGACACGCTGGGCTTCGATATCGATGCCCAGCGTGTTGCACAACTACGCGATGGCCATGACGCCACACTGGAACTGGACGATGCCGAGCTGGCGGCCGCAACGCGGTTGCGCTACAGCTCGAACGCTGCGGACCTGGCAGAGTGCGGGATCTTCGTGGTCACCGTGCCGACACCCATCGACAGCTTCGAGCAGCCGGATCTGGAGCCCTTGCGCAGCGCCACCAGCCTGATCGCCGCCGCGCTCAAGCCTGGCGATCTGGTGATCTACGAATCGACGGTGTACCCGGGCACCACCGAGGAAGTGTGCGTGCCGCTGCTCGAAGCGGCGTCCGGATTGCATTTCAACCACGACTTCTTCTGCGGCTACAGCCCGGAACGGGTCAACCCTGGCGATCGCCAGCGTCGCTTGCGCGACATCCGCAAGATCACTTCCGGTTCCACGCCGCAGGCGGCCGATGCGGTCGATGCGCTGTATGCGGCCATCATCACCGCCGGCACCTGGCGTGCGCCGTCGATGCGGGTGGCCGAAGCGGCCAAAGTGGTGGAAAACATCCAGCGCGACGTGAACATCGCGTTGGTCAACGAGCTGGCGCTGATCTTCGACAAGCTGGGGATCGATACGCTCGACGTGTTGGAAGCGGCAGGCACCAAGTGGAATTTCCTGCCGTTTCGCCCTGGCCTGGTCGGTGGGCACTGCATCGGGGTGGACCCGTATTATCTGCTGCACAAGTCCGAGAGCATGGGCTACCACCCGGACCTGATCCACACCGCACGCCAGGTCAACAACCGCGTTGGCCGGCACGTGGCCGAGCGCGTCTGCGGCATGCTTGCCACCCGCGGCGTCGCACTCGCGCAGGCGAGGGTGCTGGTGCTGGGCGCCACCTTCAAGGAGAACTGCCCGGACCTGCGCAACAGTCGGGCACTGGAGCTGGTGCAGCTGTTGCAGGCAGCCGGTATGCGAGTCGATACCTGCGACCCGTGGGCCGATCCTGCGGAGGCGCTGCAGCATGCCGGAGTGCAGTTGTGCGAGGGCCCCGACGAGGGAGCCTATGATGCGGTCGTGCTGGCGGTGGCGCACGCGCAGTATCGTGACTATGACGCCACGCGTATCGCAGCACTGGGCAAGCCGGATGCGGTGGTCTACGACGTCAAGTCGGTGTGGCCGCGTGCGGCCGTCAGCGACCGGCTGTAGCGCCGGCGTGCCGTAGCGCCAGCCAATCGGCCGCGCCGAGTGCGGCGCGGCGGCCGCTGGCAAAGCAGGCGGTCAGCAGGTAGCCGCCGGTCGGTGCTTCCCAATCGAGCATTTCGCCGGCGCAGAACACCCCAGGCCGTGCCAGCGCCATCAACCGCGCGTCCAGCGCTTCCAGGGCCACGCCACCGGCTGAGCTGATCGCTTCGGCAAGCGGGCGCGGCCGCAAGAGACGTAGCGGCAACTGCTTGAGCGTGCGGGCGACCAGGGCCGGATCGTCCCCGGCCTGCTTGCCGAGCAGTTCGTAGATGAGCGCGGCCTTGACGCCCTCGATCCCGACCTGGCGCCGCAGGTGTTCGCTGAAACTGCGCCCCTTGCGCGGCATCGCCAGCTCGCTGCCGATGCGTTCCAGCGAACGCCCGGGTACCAGGTCCAGTACAAGCTCGGCCATGCCGTGCGCATCGATCTGCGCGCGCAGTTCCGCGGCGATGGCGTAGATCAGGCTGCCCTCGATGCCGGTCGCGGTGATCACGCATTCGCCTTGCAGTGCGTGCTGCGTGCCGGTGCTGTCACGCCAATGCGCGACCACCGGTTTGAGCGGCGCGCCTGCATGCCGTTGCGAGAAATGCGCACTCCAGTCGATATCGAATCCGCAATTGGCCGGTACCAGCGGGCGAACGGCGATGCCGTGCTGCTGCAACATCGTCTGCCAGGCACCGTCGGAGCCGAGCTGCGGCCAACTGCCGCCGCCAAGCGCCAGCACCGTGGCATCGGCCTGGCGTTCGGTATCGCCCGCAGGCGTGGCAAATCGCAATGCGCCGTCATCGCTCCATCCAAGCCAGCGGTGCTGCACATGAAAGGCGACACCTTGTTCCTTGAGTCGGCGGACCCAGCCGCGCAACAGCGGCGCGGCCTTGCGATCCAAGGGGAACACCCGCCCGGAACTGCCAACATAGGTGTCCACACCCAGCTCGCGCGCCCATGCACGCAGCGCGTCGGCGTCGAAATCCTGCAACCAGGCCGCTGCTGCGGGCGCGCGCTCCCGATAGCGCTGTGCAAACAGCGGCATCGGGTCGGAGTGGGTGAGATTCAGCCCGCCCTTGCCGGCGATCAGGAATTTACGTCCCACCGAGCCCTTGGCTTCGTAGAGATCCACCGCTATCCCTGCGGCGCACGCGGTTTCTGCAGCCATCAGGCCTGCCGGGCCGCCGCCAATCACCGCAAGCCGCGGTCTGCTCGCATCCGTCATCGCTCGATCACTCAGCGCGGCTGCACGCCGAGCAGTTCCACATCGAACACCAGCGATGCGCCAGGCGGTATCACGCCGCCCGCGCCGTTGTTGCCGTAACCGTACTCCGGCGGAACCATCAAGGTGCGCTTGCCGCCCACCCGCATCCCGGCGACCCCCTCGTCCCAGCCGCGGATGACCTGGCGGCCACCAAGCACGAACTGGAACGGCTCGGCGCGATCGAGCGAACTGTCGAATTTCTTGCCGTGCCTGTCGGCGGCTTTTTCGTCGTAGAGCCAGCCGGTGTAGTGCACCGTCACCAGCGCACCAGGCGTGGCTTCCGCGCCGGTGCCCACGGTGCGGTCGATCTGATCGAAACGGGCGATGGTTCCGCCGGAAGGCGGCAGGGCGGGCGCACAGCCAGCGAGCAGCAGGGCGGCACAGAGCGTGAGCACTAGGCGCATGAGAGTGTCCGTGAAGGAAGACGCGCATTATCGCATCTGGCTCCCGTTATCATCCTCCCATGGCCAAGCTGCTGCTCAACCTGCGCAACGTTCCCGACGACGAGGCCGACGAGGTGCGGGCGCTGCTGCGCGAACACCTTGTCCAGGTCTACGAAACGCGCCCCAGCAATTGGGGCATTTCCGCAGGTGGCATCTGGCTCAGCAACGACGCCGATTATGCACGGGCCAAGGTCGTACTCGAGGCCTACCAGGCCCAGCGCGGCGCGATCGCGCGTGCACAGCGCCAGGAAGCCATCGCCGCCGGCACCGCGGAGACCTTCGGGGCGTTGCTGCGCAGGCGGCCGGTATTCGTGATCGCCACATTGCTGGGCATGCTGACCGTCGCATCCCTGGTGCTGCTGCCGTTCCTGTTGCTGCGCGGCTGACTGCTGCCGGGCAGCGTCCGTCAGCGCGGGAGTCGATCACTGAGTAGCGCACTTGGGTGCGCAATGGCCTGCAGCAACGTTCTACCTTGGTCACGATCAGGTCTGCCTGGAGCGACGAACCTGGCAAGCGCTCGCTACCCGGGGGCAGGCGCTTTAAAATGGCCGCATGATTACCAATACCGCGGCCTACCAATTCGTCCCCATTCACGGCCCGCAGCAACTGGCCGACAGCGTGCTGGCGCAGGCACGGCAGCAGGAGTTGAAAGGGTCGGTGCTGGTGGCGGAGGAGGGTATCAACCTGTTTCTGGCTGGCCACGCCGACCAGGTCCAGGCGTTCTATGGGTGGCTGCAGGCCGACCCGCGCTTTGCACAGATGCGCATCAAGTACAGCCAGAGCGCGCAGCAGCCGTTTTTACGGCTCAAGGTCAAGGTGAAACCTGAGATCATCAGCTTCCGCCGCGACAGTGCCTCGCCGCTGCAGGGCCGTGCGCCCGCGGTCACGCCTGCGGTGCTGCGGCAGTGGTTGCGCAATGGGCAGGACGACCAGGGGCGCCCGCTGGTGCTGCTGGACACGCGCAATGCGCAGGAAGTGGCCTATGGCACGTTTCGTGGCGCCTTGACCTTGCCGATCGACAAGTTCACCGACCTGCCTGCCGCACTGGAGTCGCACCGCGCGGCACTGACCGACGCCACGGTAGTGAGCTTCTGCACTGGCGGCATCCGCTGTGAAAAGGCGGCCGTCTGGATGCAGGCCGATGGCATGGACAATGTGCTGCAGCTGGAGGGCGGGATTCTGGGCTACTTCGAAGAAGTCGGTGGCGAGGGCTACGACGGCCGTTGCTTCGTGTTCGACGAGCGTGTCGCGCTCGATCCCGAGTTACGCCCGTTGGTGGACGGTGCGCGGACCACCGAACCAGTGAAAATCTGACCAGGCGCGACTGCGTTGCCCGATATGGCCTGCAATACGTGCGCGTGCATCCTGCGAACACACGGCCACGATGCAGGCAAACACGTGTTGCCGCCCGCAGAACGCGCGTCTACCGCTCTAACTCTTGCGTAATACGTCGCATCAAGCTTGCCCTGAATTATTCACGGAGCTAGGCTGCATCAGCCAGCCGCACAGCGAGGACAACAAGGATGACCATCAGAGTTTTTCTGATCGACGATCATGCACTCGTGCGCACCGGCATGAAGATGATCCTGTCCAAGGAAGTGGACGTCGATGTGGTAGGCGAGGCGGAAAGCGGCGAAGCGGCATTGCCGCAGATCCGCCAGCTCAAGCCCGATATCGTGTTGTGCGATCTGCATCTGCCCGGCGTGAGCGGTCTGGAAATCACCGAGCGCATCGTCAAGGGCGACTACGGCACGCGCGTCATCATCGTGTCGGTACTGGAAGATGGCCCGCTGCCCAAGCGTCTGCTCGAAGCAGGTGCCTCAGGCTATGTGGGCAAGGGCGGCGACGCGCACGAACTGCTGCGTGCCGTGCGTGAGGTGGCATTGGGGCGGCGCTACCTGGGCAATACGATCGCGCAGAATCTGGCGCTGTCCAATCTGGAGGGTGGCGGCTCGCCATTCGACGCATTGTCGCCACGCGAGCTCGAGGTTGCCTTGCTATTGACCCAGGGCCTGCGCCAGGAAGACATCGCCAAGCGGTTGAACCTCAGCGCCAAGACCATCAATACGCACAAGGCGCGGCTGTTCGAGAAGGTCGGCATCCAGGACAATATCGCGCTGGCGCGGCTTGCCAATCAGTATGGCCTGACCGACCCCTCCAGGGTCCTGTAAGTCGACGCCTTGCGTCGCTGCCTGCAGGCAGCCCGCCGCGACAGCAGTGAAACACGCGACGAGATGGCCATTGTCTGCAGCCTCAGTGCGCTCGCCGGCCATCAGTGGCATCAACTGGATTCCACCAAGGCATAGACACGCGAAAAGTCCCCTCTCGCGGCGTCCTGACGGTGAGCCAGGAAGAGGTAATCGCCATGGTCGGAAAAGTTGAAGTCCGCACCGCCGCCAGAGGCCAGCTTGAGCAGGACAAACCAGCCGTCGGGTGCCGCGATGTCCGTCCAGCCTTGCCTGGCCGCATGGTCGGCGGCCAGCGTCTGGATGCTGTGCCAGTCGCGGATGCCGCATACCCCGAACATCTGATGCTGTGGACCATCGCCGATCTTGAAGCTTTCCGCCAGCGTCAGCGCGAAATCGAATAGCTCATCGCTGCCCACGGCCGCGTCGATGTCCGGATTGCCGCTGCCGGCAAGATGCAGGGGGTCACTGAGCGATCGTTCCAGCCGCAAGGCTCGTGCCGATCGACTGATCTCATACTCGGAGGCGAATACCATCACGGTCTGGCCGTCGCGCTGGAATTGCAGGCGTCCGTGTTCGTCGGTTTCGACCGACATCCGCTCGACACTGGCGCCGTTGGCAACGAAGCGCTGTCGCTCACCATCCCAGACCACCATGCACGTCGCCGCTTCGGTGATGTCGATCGCATCGTCGGGTAGCGCATGGGCCACCAGTGCGGTTCCGGGCGGGGTGAACACGACACGCCAATCGGAGTAATCCGATCCGGTAAAAAATGCCAGCAGTCCCGCCTCCGGAAGGACTTCTGCGCGCTCCGGCACGTCGGACAACTCGATCTGTGCCAGAAAGTTCAAATAAAGGCCGCTGGCATCGCGGGGCCAGTCCTGTCCCTGGGCAAGATCAGGCCCACCGCCGATTCGGCTGATGCCGACCACGTCCGTCTCCGCAACGTCGCGTTCGGTGAGGGACACCGAGGGCACGACGATCTGGCGCAGGATCTCACGCTTGCCATCCAGGCCATGCATGGCGATGGCTGCGTCGAAGCGTGTCTGAACATCGGCGACGGATGTGTGGGGGGACGTGGCATCGATGGTGCGCGCCAATGCCTGTTCGCGGGTCGATTGCGCCTCAGCGGCTCGGTCCATCGCATCTCTGATCTCAGACAGCACCGCCGCCTGCTCGGCATCGCTGGCGGTTCGCTCCTGGTTGGCCGCATCGCCCTGCAGCTTCACCTGGAGGGAGCCGAGCACACGCATGAAGTCTGCTTCGATTGCTGCAAGATCGGCCTCGCTCGTCATCGCGGTAGCGTGATACCAGGTGCTGCCATCGGGCGCGACCAGCACGACCCGCAGGCGATACCAATCGCGTCCTTCCTGCGTTTCCCAATCCTCGAGGCGCCCCTTGAGTTTGATCATCTCGCCTTTCATTCCGGCGAAGGTGACCGGCTTGCGTTCGATGACCGGGTCGTCGTCGCGCGTCAATCTGGTCAGCCAGGCCCGCAGCGATGCCTTGCGCTCAGCAGCGGCCGTCCACACGCTGATCTGCGGTGAGAACGTGCCCTGCTGCGCATGGCGCAGGCTGATCGAGCCACCCGACACGCGTGTGCCGTCGAAGATCGGATCGGCTTCGATGGAAAACTCGGCTGTCTCAACGCGTTGCATCATCGCTGTTCTCCGGTTGGAACGCGCCCGCGTGTCGAAGGCCGGGCGCATGCTGCGCCGAATGATAGCGGTGTCCGCCAAACGTCGATGTGTCGCCTTGGCACTGCGCGTGATCACGCACGCCAGCTGCAATGCCCCTGTTGCGACGTTGGCCGGCGCGCGTCGGCAAGTTCTGGTGGTTACAGCAGGTGTTCGGACGGAAGGGATTCTCTCGACCGCCCGCACGATGCGCCCGGGTCCAGCGTTCTGATGAGAACTGTGGCGACCAGGTGCCTGGCGGGAGCTCAGCCAGCGTGGTCGCAGTGCACTCGTCCGCATGGGTCACATAAAAACACAGCGGCCCGAAGGCCGCTGTGTCTGATGCTGACCTGGCCTGCGACGTCACAGGCCAGCCGGATCGATTGCGTGAGGATCAGTGATCGCCACGCGGCTTGTTGCTGTCGTCATCCTGCGTCTTGTCGGCGTCCGGCGCTGGGGCACCAGGCTTCACCGCTTCGGACACCACCACCGTCGGCTTGGGCTTGTCAGCCGCCGACGCCTGCACTGCCGGGGTATCGCTGGCGGAGGAGGCAGGTGTTGCAGCATCGCTCGGGCTCAACGCATCGAGCAGGGTGGTCTGCACCGGTGCGTAGGGCTTGCGCGCCGGGGCGGCGTCTGCCGGGGAGCCGGCCTGTGCGACCGTCGAGGTGGAGGTGAGGGCCACCTCGGCCGACGGTGCCTGTGGAGCAGACGGCTGGGCGTGCGGCGCATTCACCGTGACCACTGCAGCCTGCGCGGCGGGCGTCGCTGCCGCAGGTGCCAGATCGGCAGCAGGCGTCGTGGCGACAGCGTGCGTCGGCGTCGATTGCGCCGCAGGCGTTGCCTCGCTCGCCGAAGCGGTGCGCTCCTGCGTGACGGCCCCGGATGCGGTGGCGTAGTCGGCTGCAGGCGCAGCGGCACTCGCCGAGGATTGCTGCCGGGTGCTTGCAACAGCGTCGGCTGGTGCCGGCGTTGCGGCAGTCGGCGCCGACGTTGCTGAAGCGGTCGCCACTGGTGCCGCTGCTGCGGTGCCGGAGGTCACTGCAGGTGCCGCAGCGGATACCGGGTTGGCAGGCGCAGTCACAGGTGCCGGTGCGGCAACCGGTGCGGGCGCAGCAGAGGCCTGCGGGGCGACTGGAGCCGGGCGCTGTTCCACGGCCTGCGTTGCAAGGTCTGCCTTGACAGCCGCCGGCGGCGTTGCAGCAGGCGCAGGCTTGGCCGTTGCATCCGTTGCATCCGTTGCATCCGTGGCACCGGCCGCAGCAGCAGGACGCTCGCGCTCGACCTCAGCTGCGGCAACCGGTGCCACCGCTGGCGGCTGCGGGGCCGGCGCGGCATCGGATACCGGCGCGGTGGTCGAAGCCGGATTGCTGCCGGCTTGCGGCTCTGCACGTTCCTTGGGCACCGGGCGCGGCTTGGCCGCTGCCTGAGCGGCAGGCTCGGGCTTGCGCACGGCAGGTGTCGGTGCATCGTCATCGAAGTCGAACTCCGGCTGGCCGGCGCGCGGCGCGGCCGAGGCATGGGCCTGGGTGCCGGCATCGTCCGCTTCGCTGTCGCCATCGAGCTCGTTGTCGGTATCGCCGTCCAGGTCCTCTGCTTCCAGACCATCGACGCCGCTGCCGCCTTCACCATTGGCACCGGCGCCGCGACGACGGCGACGTCCACCGCGGCGGCCGCGACGACGACGGCTTCCGCCTTCGCCGTTGGCCGCATCGTCTCCGGCGGCGTCCTGGGCTGGGGCAGCCGCGTTCGCGTCGGTGCCGCGGTCGGTGGTGGACTCGCTCGCCACCACCTCGACCGGATGCGCCGGGGGCGCCGCATTGGCATTGCCCTGCGGGTTGATCGGTGCAGCGGCCTCGGTGATGGCAGCCGCCACGCCCGATGTCGTTGCCGGTGCGGCAGTCGAGGTGGCGGTCTGCGCAGTCGCCGTGCCTTCGTCCTGGCGTGCCGGACGCGGCGAACGTTCGGACGACGCACCCTCCTGCTGGGCAGGCGCACGCGGTGGGCGCGGAGCCGGGTTCTGCGACTTGGGCTTGGGCTGCTGCTGTGGCTGCTGCTTCGGCGCCTGCGCGTCGTTGCGCGGCGGCTTGGGCGCCTGCACCGGCTGCTGTGCCTGGGCGCCGCTCTGCGCGCCCTGGCCGCTGGCCGGCTGGCGGCGCTCGTCGCGACGCTCCTTATTGGCGCCATTGCCGTTGCCGTTGCCGCCATTGCCGCGGTTCTGGCCGCCGTTACGGGCATCACGGCCGTCGCGGCGCTGACCGCCACGCTCACCGCGCTCATTGCGGTGCGTGCGGCCGGCATCGTTCTGGCGCGGGCGTGGGGTCGACTCGGGCGCAGGAGCGACCGGCTCGACGCCGCCGAAGATGCGCTTCAGCCAACCGACCACGCCGGTGACCGGGGCCGGAACCGGCACGGCCACCACCGGTGCCGGCGCTGCAACCGGTGCAACCGGGGCGGGTGCTTCCTCGCGCACTGGCGCGGGCTGGCTAGGCTTGATCGAGGTCACCGCCGGGGCGGCGGGGATGTTCAATTGCGCCTTGGTCAGGGCATGCACCGGCAGCTTGCGCGGGGTGCCGCGCTGGTAGCTCGGCCTGCCGCTGTCTTCGCCCAGTTCGTTCTCGCGCAGGCGCGTGACTTCGTAGTGCGGAGTGTGCAACTGCTCGTCGGCCACGATGATGATCGGCGACTCATGACGCTGCTCGATCTCGCGCAGCGCGCCGCGCTTTTCGTTGAGCAGGTAATTGGCAATCTCCACCGGGGCCTGCACCAGCACCTGCCCGGTGTTCTCCTTCATCGCATGCTCTTCGGCAACGCGGATGATCGACAGCGACAGCGATTCGACGCTGCGCATGCGGCCATGGCCGTCGCAGCGCGGGCACACGATCTGGCTGGATTCGCCCAGGCTCGGCCGCAGGCGCTGGCGGCTCATTTCCATCAGGCCGAAGCGCGAGATGCGGCCCAGCTGCACGCGTGCACGGTCGTACCTGAGCGCGTTCTGCAGCTTGTTCTCGACCTCGCGCTGGTGCTTGGACGAGGACATGTCGATGAAGTCGATCACCACCAGGCCGCCCAGGTCGCGCAGGCGCAGCTGGCGCGCGACTTCCTCGGCCGCTTCCAGGTTGGTCTGGAACGCGGTTTCCTCGATGTCGCTGCCCTTGGTGGCGCGCGAGGAGTTCACGTCGATGGCGGTCAGGGCTTCGGTCTGGTCGACCACGATCGAGCCGCCCGACGGCAGGCGCACGTTGCGCTCGTAGGCGCCTTCGATCTGCGATTCGATCTGGAAGCGGTTGAACAGCGGGATGTCGTCGGTGTAGTGCTTGAGCTTGCGCAGGCTCTGCGGCATCACCTGCTTCATGAATTCCTGGGCGTCTGCAAACAGCTCCGGCGTATCGACCAGGATCTCGCCGACGTCGGCACGCAGGTAGTCGCGCAGGGCGCGGATGATCAGCCGCGACTCCTGGTAGATCAGGAACGCAGCCGGCTTGCTCAGCGCCGCTTCGGCGATCGCCTTCCAGGTCTGCAGCAGGTAATCCAGATCCCACTGCAGTTCTTCGGCGTCACGGCCCACACCGGCGGTGCGGATGATCACGCCCATGTCGTCGGGAATATCGAGCTTGTCCAGCGCTTCCTTCAGCGCGGCGCGGTCTTCGCCTTCGATCCGGCGCGAGACGCCACCGGCGCTCGGCGAATTGGGCATCAGCACCATGTAGCGACCGGCCAAGGAAATGAACGTGGTCAGGGCGGCGCCCTTGTTGCCGCGCTCTTCCTTGTCGACCTGCACCACGATTTCCTGGCCTTCGCGCAGCAGCTCGCGGATGGTCGACTTGTTGTGGTCGACGCCGGCCTGGAAGTAATCGCGGGAGATCTCCTTCAGCGGCAGGAAGCCATGGCGCTCGGCGCCATAGTCCACGAACGCCGCTTCCAGCGAGGGCTCGAGCCGGGTGATGCGGCCCTTGTAGATGTTGGACTTCTTCTGTTCCTTGGACGGCTGTTCGATGTCGATGTCGTACAGGGTCTGGCCGTCCACAATCGCCACGCGCAGCTCTTCGGCCTGCGTTGCGTTGATCAGCATTCGCTTCATTGTTGCGTTCCTCGCGCGCTCTACCGCGCGGAACGCCGTGACGTTTCGCCTCTGGAACAGGTCGCCGACCTTTCGCGCAACGCGCGGACAGGCCTGGCTAGGGTTTCCAGCGCTGCAACACCACGGCAGGCCGCGGGAGCGCTTGTCTTTAAAGTTTTTAGGTGTTTCAGGGCCGGCAGCTGCGTCCGGACAATGCCGGGGCCGCGCACGGGACATGTTCAACGCAACGGCCCCAGGGCCGCTGGCGATGGCCGGGCAGGCCGGTGAGCCGCTAACATGGCCGCCCCGGGGGCGGTGGTCGCGCACTGTGCCGGGATCATCGGAAGTCAGGCTTCTGGCCAATCAACTTCCAACGAAATCAAACCCTTATCTCGCCCGCCGAGTGTAACAGAATAAATAGCCGGATGACCGACCCCCAGCCCCCCAAGCCACCCGCCGACCGTGTGGGCGTGCGCATTCTCAAAGTTCCGGAGGACCGTGCCGGACAGCGGCTGGACAATTTCCTGCTCGGCCAGCTCAAGGGCGCGCCGCGCAGCCTGATCTACAAGCTGGTGCGCAGCGGCCAGGTGCGCGTGAACGGCGGGCGGGCCAAGGCCGAGCGCAAGCTCGAGGGCGGCGAGGAAGTGCGGATTCCACCCGTGCGCATGGGCGAGGAGGGCGACAAGGCCGCGCCGCCGCCCGCATTCCTGGCCCGGCTGGAAGCGGCGATCGTGTTCGAGGACGCCCGCCTGCTGGCGCTGAACAAGCCCTCCGGTGTGGCCAGCCATGGCGGCAGCGGGATCAGTTTCGGCGCGATCGAAACCCTGCGCGCGCTCCGCCCGAACCAGAGCCTGGAGCTGGTGCACCGGCTCGACCGCGACACGTCCGGCCTGCTGATCGTGGCCAAGAAGCGCTCGGCATTGACCGAACTGCAGGCGCTGATGCGCGAGGACGACCGTGTCGACGGACGCGGCATCACCAAGCGCTACCTGACCTTGCTGGTCGGACGCATGCCGGACGGGGTGATGACGGTCGATGCGCCATTGCATATCGGCCTGCGCCAGGGCGGCGAACGGCATGTACAGGTGAACGCGATCGGCAAACCGTCGTTGAGCCACTTCAGGTTGCTGGAGCGGCGTGGCGGGCACTCGTATTGCGAAGTGCGCATCGAAACCGGACGCACCCACCAGATCCGCGTACACGCCCAGCACCTGGGTCACCCGGTCGCCGGCGACGACAAATATGGCGAAACCGAGGTCAACAAACGCCTGCGCGAACAACTCGGCCTGAAGCGGCTGTTCCTGCATGCCGCATCGCTGGAATTCGCGCTCGACGCCGGCAAGACGCCCTATGTGCTGAGCGCCCCGTTGGCCCCCGAACTGGCGGACGCCCTGGATCGCCTGGGGCGCTGAGGCAGCTTCGAAGGGGGGCGCTACGCTGCCCAACGCACGGCACGGAGCGACGCCGTGCCAACCTGCTCGTCCGGCCGTGCCGGCCATCCGTTTCGCCCCCGAACGAGCGCCTCAGGGCGCCGCGAAACGGAACAACACCAGGCTGATGGCCAGTGTCCCCATGCCCGATACCAGGCCGTAGACGGTCTCGTGGCCTTTTGCGTAGCGCTTGGCTGCCGGCAACAACTCGTCCAGCGCCAGGAACACCATCACCCCGGAGATCAACCCGAACACGGTGCCGAACACCGCGTCCGACAGGACATCTGCCAACGCCAGGTAGCCGATGCCGGCACCGATCGGTTCGGCCAGCCCGCTCAGCAGACTGGCGCCGAAGGCATAGAGCTTGTTGCGCGTGGCGAAGTACACCGGTACCGCGATGGCGATGCCTTCGGGAATGTTGTGGATGGCGATGGCGAACGCCAGTGGCATGCCCACGGCGGGGCTTTCCAGTGTCGCGAAGAAGGTCGCCAGCCCTTCCGGAAAATTGTGCGCGGTGATCGCGATGGCGGTCATCAGCCCAACGCGCCGAATGTAGGCGCGGTTGTCGTCGCGGAATTGCGGATCGTCGGTGGACAGGCTCTGGTGCGGATTGGGCACCAGGCGGTCGATCATCATGATCAGCAGCATGCCGGCCAGGAAGGTCAGGGTGCCGAAGGTGAAACCCAGGGTGTCGTTATAAGCGTTGGAAAACGCGGCGATCGACTTGTTGAGGATTTCCGACAACGACACGTACACCATCGCGCCGCCAGCAAAGGCCAGCCCGAACGCCAGCAGGCGCGGGTTGGGCTTCCTGGCGAACACCACCATGAGGCTGCCCAGGCCGGTGGCCAGACCCGCGGCCAGGGTGACCGCCAGCGCGATCCAGACATTATGTGACGACACCTCAAGCATGCGACGCGATGACCTCGAAGATGGAGCGCTCTCCTGCAAGGCCAGCGTCAGGCGCAGGCGAGGCGGCGCTGCAGAATGGCAATGCGGCAATGACGAACGCGTGGTCGCGGGCCGACGGCTTCGGAAGGCAGCTGGCCGGTGCAAGCGCGCCACAAGCTTCGGACCCCGTGGCACGGGAACAGATGCACGCCAGGCAACGGCGTGCGTGTGTGCATGTCAGTCGGACATGCCGATGCGTGCGACCGCGCTCAACCGCCGCGGCGCGCCCGCTCTTCGATGGCGAAACACTCGTCCGGACGTGGCACCGGCGGTTTGAACGCCACCGGGACCTGGATGGTCTGCGGCACCGCCTGACCATTGCGGGTGGCCGGCTTGAACTGCCATTCGCGCACGCGCTTCTGGGCGGCTTCGTCCAACACCGGCTGGCCGCTGCTCTGGGTCACCGATACGTCGGTGGGCTTGCCCTCGGTCCCGATCACCACGCGCAGCACGCTGGTACCGCCGACGCCGGCGCAGGCCAGCTCGGGAGCGTATTCCGGTGGCGGGGTCTTCAGCGCGGCCAGCTCGGTGGCGGGCACCGTGGGCGCTGCCGGCTGTTGCGAGGACTTGCCGCAGCCGGTCAGGCCGGCCGCCAGGGCCAGGCCGGCGAGGGCGGCGCGAGACATACTCATGCAGTGACTCCCTGATCGTAGAGTTGCGCCGCCTTGGCGGCACAGATGAAGTCGTTCTCGCTAAGTCCGCCCACGTCGTGGGTGGAATAGCGCACCACGACCCGGTCGTAATGCACACCCAGATCCGGATGGTGGTCTTCGCGGTGGGCAATCCAGGCCAGCGCATTCACGAAGGCCAGGGTGCGGTAATAATCAGCGAAGCGGAACGTGCGCGTGAGCGCCATGCCGGCCTCGGCCAGCTCCCAGCCGGGCACCTGCGGCAGCAGTTCGGCCAGGCGCGCTTCGCCCAGTTTATGGTCGATGCCCTTGCGGGGGAGGCAGTGGGCCTGCTCCAGGGGGATCAGATCGGTCATGGCGGTCTCGCAGGGGTGGGCGGACGGCGCCCCGCCAGGATCACGGTGTTCCATGAGCGAGGGCGCATTGAGCGCTAGAATAACCCGCATGATCCAGATATCCGACAAAGCCCAGACCTATTTCCGCAAGCTCATCGAACGCGAGGGCGTGCCCGGCATGGGCGTTCGCCTGAGCGCGGTGGACCCGGGGACCCCGCGCGCCGATGCCAGGCTGGAGTTCGCAGAGCCCGCCGATCTCATTGGCGACGAATGGGCGATCGACTGCGACGGCTTCACCTTGTATGTGGTGGCCGCAAGCGTGCCGTGGGTGGACGGCGCCGAGATCGACTACGTCACCCAGTCCACCGGCAACCAGCAGCTGACCATCAAGGCGCCCAAGATCAAGGGCGAAGCACCTGCCGAATCGGCATCGATGGTGGAGCGCGTACGTTGGGTGGTCGAGAACGAGGTCAACCCGCAGCTCGCCTCGCATGGTGGCCGTGTGGCCGTGCAGGAAGTCTCCGCCGATGGCGTGGTGCTGCTGCGCTTTGGTGGCGGTTGCCACGGCTGCGGCATGGCCGATGTCACGCTCAAGCAGGGCATCGAGAAGACCTTGATGGGGCGCGTACCGGGGGTGACTGCGGTACGCGATGCGACCGATCACGCGACCGGCGACGCTCCTTACATTCCGCGCGACAGCGCGGCCTGATCCCGCACCACCGGTGACGACGGCTGCCGATCTGCTGCAGGCGCTGCGCGCGCGCATGCCGGGTAGGCTCATTCTGGATCCGCGTACCGGCTTGCCCTACGGCTGGGCGACCTGGATGCGCAGCCGCGACAGCGCTGCCGCGCCGTTCAACGACGACCACGTGATGGACGTGCTGTTGGCGCGTGGATCGGCCACGTCGGGCGTTGGCAGCATGCTGGCGTTCACGCCTTTCCAGGCGTTCCGCAGTCTGTGGTGGCAACACTGGGAGCCACGACCGGCTGACCAGCGCCGGCAGCACTGGCTCGCGATGGTCGGCAGCCTGTTGATCCATCTGGGCTTCATCGCCTTGCTGATCTGGGTGGTGGCTGTGCGCTGGGCGCCCAAGGATGCAGAGCAGGGCGAACAGGCGCGGGTGCGCATGACCTTCATCGGCGATGGTGCAGCCGAGCAGGGGGGAGGGCAGGGAAATCCCTCTGCAACTGCACAGTCGGCTGCTGGCGATGCAACCGCGGCGCCTGCGGCCCCTGTGGCCGAAGTCAGCGGAAATCCGGCGCAAACCGCAGTGCCGCCGTCGGTACCGCCGGAAGCAGCCGAGTCCGTCGAGGCCGCTGACACGATGCAGCCGCAGGAGACTGCAGCTGAGCCGGCGGTCGCTGCTGCCCGCGAACCTCAGTCGCCACAGGTGCCGCAGGTGCCGCAGGTGGTGGTGCAGGTGCCGTCGGTGACGATCGAATCGCCGCTGCAAGTGACCGAGACCCCGATCGCCACCACCGATTTCGTGGTGCCACCGCCGCCGAGCATCAGCGTAGCGCCGCGTCCGGTGGCGCCGACCGCATCGCAGGTCCAGGTGCGGGAACGCGACATCCAGACCGTGACCGAGCGGCCGGCGCTGCGCGAACTGCAGCGCCCCGCGCCTGCGGTCGCGGTGCGATCCGCCAACGCGCCGGCCGTGCGCGAACGCGAGATCGTGGTGCCGGACCGGCCGCAGCTCGCCGCACCGGTCATCCGGCAGCGCCAGATCGTCCCGAGCGTGCGGATGCCCGAGCTTGCCGTGCGCGCCGCCGAACTTCCCAACGTGCCGGAATCGACACCGACGCCGACCACGCCACCGGCATCGCCAACACCCACGGCGCCACCCAGGCCGGAACCGTCGCCGACGGCTGCGAACGCGCCGGCCGTGCAGCCGTCGCCAGCCGCCACGGCAACGCAACAGCCGCAGACCACACCGCCCACACCCGCCCCAGCCGGCAACGCGGCTACATCGGCATCGCCCTCTGCTGTTGCCGGTAGCAAGGCCGGTCCGCAACCGGCCGACCGCAGCGGTGGCTGGGATGTCGCGGCCAATGCCGACGACTGGAGCAAGGCCGACCGTAACCGGCGCGGCGATCCTGGCGGCGCCGACAGCCAACGCGCGGGCGTGTTCAACAGCGATGGCAGCGTGCGGGTCGCCGGCACCGGCGACACTGGCAGCGGCGCGGGTGATCGCGGGCCGCCGGGCAGCGAAACCGACACCTGGACGCGTGATCAGATCGCCCAGGGAGGCACCTGGCTCAAGCGCCCGCCGTATGGCTACACGCCGACCTCGCTGGACAAGTACTGGATGCCGAATCAGTCACTGTTGCAGGAGTGGGTACGCCGCGGCCTGAAGAAGATCGAGATCCCGATCCCCGGCACGACCACCAAGATCAGCTGCGTGGTGTCGCTGCTGCAATTCGGCGGCGGCTGCGGCCTCAGCGACCCCAATCTCAACGAGCAGCCGGCCACCGCCAGGCCTCCGCCGGACGTGCCGTTCAAACGCGAGCTGCAGGAGAACAATGGCGCGGTGCGCAGTGCAGGCGAATGATCGCGCGGCACGGTGATGACCCGCGGCCATGCCGTGGTGGAGTGGGGCGCGCGGCGCACCCGCCGGCATGCGGATGCCGGCGCGCATTGTCCAGGCAGAGCGGGGTGCGTTAGTGACCAGCGGCGGCCGTGAATTCCTGAAGTGGCTGGCCGCCGTCTTCATGACCGGCGACCACGTGCGGAAGGTTCTGGCGATCGGCTACGTCCCAGTAGTCGCAGAACTGGGGCGGGTGGCGTTTCCGTTGTTCGCACTGGTGCTGGCGTACAACCTGGCCCAGCCCAACGCGGATGTGGAGAAGTCGATCAAGCGGCTGTTTGTATGGGGCGTCATCGCCGCACCCGTCGCGGCAATCGCGTTCCAGCGCGTGTTCCCGCTCAACGTACTGCTGGCGTTTGCGCTGGCAGCGGTATGCATTCTGGCCATCGAGCGGCGCCGCTGGATCTGTCTTGCGGCATGCGCGTTGCTGGCGCCGGCGGCCGTGGAGTACCAGTGGAGCGGTCTGGCCATCGTACTGGGCGGGTGGGTGTTCTGGCGCAATCCATGGCAATGGCGGCTGTCTCGCCCCGTATCGGCGCTGCTGCTGCTCGTCTTGCCGGTGGCCTCGCTGTACTTCGTCAACGAAAACAGTTGGGCCTTGCTGGCGCTGCCGTTACTGGCATGCGCAGCCTTGCGCATGCCGATCCCACGTTCGCGCAGGGCGTTCTATCTGTACTACGTCGGACATCTGCTGGTGCTGGTCCTGCTGGCTTACGCGGTGTTTTGAGCGGGAAACAAGACGACGGGCTGAGACGCCTCGAACCTGACACGACTGGCCGAAGGAAGCCGCTGCCGACGGCGCGCTACACTCGTCAACCGGAAAGAACGAAGGAGCGACACAGTGCTGGAAGGAGTTCGCGCACGGCTGCATCACATTGCGCCCGATATCGCCAACGCGCTACTGCCACCGGCCAGCGACGCGCAACTCGCCGCCCTTGAATCGGCACTTGGCCAATCGTTACCCCCCGATCTGACTGAGCTGTATCGCGAAAGCGCCGGACTCGACCCGGATGCAACGGCCAACTTCGCGTGCGCATTGTCCTTCATGAGCGTGGATGAAGTGCTCGACACCGTGGAAAGCGACCAGGCCGACGAACCCGTAGCAGCACGATTTGCAGATGCGGGAATCCAGCCGGTGATGACGCTCGGAAAGCAGCGCGTGGTCATCGGCACCGATTTCGCCCGATGCCATTTGTGTATCGACCTGATCCCAACTGCAGACGGCACCCGCGGGCAGATTGTTTTCCTCGACAGCGAGCATGCTGTCGCATTGTTACTGGCACCGTCGATGCGCGTGTTTGTCCGTCAGTTCGAGGACGACCTGGCGGCCGGCAAGTACACGCTGTCAGCCGATGCACTGGATGACGGCGTGCAGTGGTTGCAGGCAACCCGCGAGATCGACATCGTGAACTGGTACAGCTCGTCGACTTGGGCCTATGTGGAACGGGTGATGGGTTGACCGGGGTAAGGCATGACCCCGTGCCGATTCTGACATAATATACATTATGCGAAATCGTGCCCGGCAGGCGCTGAAATCGCGGGCGCGCTGGCTATGGCTCTGGCTTACCTCGTGATTGCCGACACTGAATCGCCCCACTGGCAGCCAGCATATGCCCCAACTGGCACCGACAAATGCCCCAATCTCGATAGACCTCCAACAAATTGCCTCTTTTTCAGAGAGCTACCGGCAAGCTGCCCCAAATTCGACGACAGAACTCTCTGCGGTTATTGATACGTGGCGTGGAATGAGTGCTTGGTTTTCCCCGTCTCGCACTCTGGGTTGGCATCCTTGCTTGCCGCTGCCTGTCACGGGCTTTGAACCGCCCCGACTTTTTTGGAGGTCGCTTGGTTTGAGTCAGGCCGCCTCGACCTGACCGGTTTGTTGCCGATAGTAAGCCGCTTCGGCTTCCGCTGGCGGGATGTGCCCGATCGGTCCCAGCAGTCGCTCATGGTTGTACCAGTGCACCCAGTCCAGGGTGGCCAGTTCCACCTGCTCGCGATTGCGCCACGATCTGCGGTGGATTACCTCGGCCTTGTACAGTCCGTTGATCGTCTCGGCCAGCGCATTGTCGTAGCTGTCGCCCACGCTGCCCACCGACGGCTCGACCCCAGCCTCGGCCAGTCGTTCGCTGTAGCGGATGCTCACGTACTGCGATCCCCTATCGGAGTGGTGGATCAGCTCCCCATCCCTCTGTCGGGCGTGCAGGGCCTGCTCCAAGGCATCGAGCACAAAGTCCGTCGTCATCGATGTAGAGGCCTTCCAGCCCACGATCCGCCGCGCGTACACATCGATCACAAACGCCACGTACACCATGCCCTGCCAGGTCGAGACGTAGGTGAAGTCGCTCACCCACAGTGCATTCGGTCGCTCTGCCTGGAACTGCCGATTCACCCGGTCCAGCGGGCACGGCTGCGCCTTGTCGCTGTGCGTGGTCTTCACCACCTTGCCGCGGATGACGCCCCGCAGGCCCAGCCGGCGCATCAACCGCTCCACCGTGCATCGCGCCACCTGCCAGCCTTCACGCAGCAACTGCTTCCAGACCTTGCGCACGCCGTAGACCTGGCGGTTCTCGTCCCACACCCGGCGAACCTGCGCCTCCAGTGCCTGATCCCGCCACCAGCGGTCCGCACGCGCCTGCGGATGCGCCTCCCGGGCAGCGTGGCTGTAGTACGTCGACGGAGCGATCTCCAGAACCCGGCAGATCGGCTCCACTCCGTGGGCATCGCGATGCTCTGCGACGAACCCGGTCATGGCTTGAAGCGGCGGTCGAGCTCCGCCTGGGCGAAATACGCCGATGCCTTGCGCAGGATCTCATTGGCCTGCCGCAGCTCGCGCACCTCCCGCTCCAGCGCCTTCATCCGCACTCGCTCGTCCGTCGTCAAGCCCGGACGCAGCCCCTGGTCACGCTCGGCACGACGTACCCAGTTGCGCAGCGTCTGGGCTGTACACCCGATCTTCCCGGCAATCGACTCGATCGCCGCCCACTGCGAACTGTGCGTGTCCTGGTGTTCCAGCACCATCCGCACCGCGCGCTCCCGGACTTCCGGGGAATACTTCACTGGCTTGGTCATCACTCCATCCTCTCAAGAGTTGGAGCCTCAAGGAATCCCGGGGCGGTTCAGTCACCATGGTCCATCGGCCCGGCGATGAAGGCGATCTGTCGATGGCCGCGCTGGATCAGGTGGCTGGTCAACTGGTCGGCGGCCAGTTGGTTGTCGATCCGGATGGTCTGCATGCCCGCCAGTGGCGTGGCACCGGCGATCGCCACGGCCGGAACGCCGAGACGTTGGAAATAGTCCGATTCGGCGAGCAGTTCTGCGTAGGGAGGCACCAGGAGCAAGCCTTCGGCCCCCGCGTCGATGAGCTCCATGACCAGCTGCTCGGCGTGATCCCGGTTCGGCAGTTGCCCTTCCCTGACCACCAACTGCGCCCCGATCGCGGTAGCGCTGGCGAGCGTGGTGAGCAACACCTCGCTCAGGAACGGGGATCGGATGTCCGAGTAGACAAGTCCGAGCCGGGTGCCTGCCGCGCCTGCCAGGCGGCGCGCCGCGATGTTCGGCACATAACCGGTCAGCCTGATGGCTTCCTTGACCCGCGCGTGCGTCTGGGCGCTCACCTTTCCGCGGCCATTGATCACGTTGGAGACTGTCATGGGGGAGACGCCGGCCCGCTCGGCCACGGTTCGTAGCGTGATCGGCGGACGAGCGCCAGAACGTCGGATGGGCACGGCGAGATCTCGGTGGGTGATGTGCCTCCCTCCATTGGACACGCTGGCCCACGCCGATGCGTGGCCAGCGTCCGACTGCGGTTGAGTGCACGCTCATGCACTATTGTGCACGATTATGCATGATACTGCACGATCTCGCTTAGTGGTGCCTCATGACCGACGACAACCGTTTTCCCGCAGAACGCGTCCAGACCGTCCTGGCATTGCTTCGCGAGCAGGGCCGGGTCTCCTCCAGCGATCTGGCGGCGCGCTTCGGCGTTTCCGAGGACTCCATCCGCCGCGACCTGCGCGAACTGGCCAGCCGCGGTCTGTGCAAGCGCGTCTACGGCGGCGCCGTGAAAGCGGCAGTCGAGGTGGCCAGCTTCAACGATCGTGCGCAGCAGAGCGTTGCCGGCAAGGCGGACCTGGCCTCCGGCATCTGCGCACTGCTGCAACCGGGGCAGAGCGTGTTTCTCGATGCAGGCACGACGAACCTGCTTGCCGCCCAGTGCCTGCCCGAACAACAGAACCTCGTCGTCATCACCAATTCTCCGCAGATCGCCATTGCCGCCGGCCAGCGCCGCGGGGTCCGCGTGCAGCTGATCGGCGGCCTCTTCGCTCCCGAAGCGGGCGGGATCCTCGGCGCGGAGGCGTTGTCGCAGTTGCAACGCCTGCGCATGGACGTCTGTGTCCCCGGCGCTTGCGCGCTGGATTCAACCACCGGCGTCTGGGCCACCGATGTCGAAGAGGCAGCCCTGAAGCGGCTGGTGGTGGCCAACAGCTCACGCGTCATCGTGGCCGCCTCGGCCGAGAAGGTCGGTACCGAAGCCAATCACCATGTGGCGGCGCTGGCCGAAATCGACGATCTGGTGGTCACCGCAGGCGTCTCCGACACGCATCTCCACGCCTTTGCCAGCGCAGGCGTCGCCGTCCACCGCTTGCCGCGCTGACACTTTCAACTTCATCAACGGTTACCCCTATGTCCACGATGCCTACCTCCAGCGCCCGCGCGCAGCAGCACGCCACACGCGCCGCATTCTTCATTCCAGGATTCGCCACCGCCATCTGGGCGGTCCTGGTTCCATTCGCCAAGACCCGAACCGGTGTCGAGGACGGTGTCCTCGGCCTGATCCTGCTGTGCCTGGGAGCAGGCTCGCTCATTGCCATGCCCGTCTCCGGCGCACTGGCCGCACGCTTCGGCTGCCGGAGCGTGATGATCGCGACGACCGCGATCATTTGCGTCAGCCTCCCACTGCTGGCCTTGACCGCCAATCCCTGGCTGCTCGGTGGCGCACTGTTCGTCTTCGGCGCCGGCGTGGGCGCGATGGACTGCACCATGAACATGCAGGCCGTGGTGGTGGAGCGCGAGGCCAATCGGGCGATGATGTCCGGTTTCCATGCCTTCTTCAGCATTGGCGGATTCATCGGCGCCGCCGCCATGACCGCGTTGCTGTCTGCGCAGATCGGCCCGATGGCGGCGTCGCTGGCGGGCATCGTCGCGATGGCGGCGATCGCGGTGCTCTCGCTCAGGCATTGGCGTGGCGAGGCCCTGCATCAGGACGGCCCACTGCTCGCCTGGCCCAAGGGGATCGTGCTGTTCCTGGGCATCCTGGCGTTTGTCGTGTTCCTGGCAGAAGGTGCGATGCTGGACTGGAGCGCGGTGTTCCTGGCCGATGTCCGCGAGGTCAAGCCGGCCATGGCGGGCCTGGGCTATGTCACCTTCGCGCTGACCATGACGGTGACCAGGCTGTTCGGCGATTCGGTGGTCGAATCGCTGGGACGCATTCGCTCCATCGTGGTGGGCGCCTTGCTGGCGAGCGTGGGCTTCGTGGTCCTGACCTGGGTAACACCGTGGCAGGTCTCGCTGGCTGGCTATGTCCTGCTCGGATTGGGCTGCGCGAACATCGTGCCGGCGTTGTTCTCCCTGGCCGGCAATCAGCAGCGCATGCCGGAGAGCATTGCGATCACCGCGGTCACCACGCTGGGCTATGCCGGCGTCCTGGCCGGTCCCGCACTGATCGGCTTCGCGGCCCATGGCATCGGCTTGATCGGCGCATTCATGGGAGTGGCTGTTCTGCTGATCGGCGTCGCCGCGTCCACCCGCTGGCTCAAGGTCTGAGGAGGCGATCATGCAGACCCATCGAATCGAAGACCCGGAGAGCGACTTCCTGCATCGCCTTGCAGACCTTGCGGATGCGCAGACGCTGCCGCGGTTCCGCAGGCCGATCGGCGTAGACACCAAATACAAGGAGGGCGACCGGTTCGACCCGGTCACCGATGCCGATCGCAGCGCCGAAGCGGCGATGCGAGCCCTGATCAGGGAGCGCTTTCCCGACCATGCCATCCTCGGCGAAGAGTATGGCGCCGAAGGCGAGAGCGACTACTGCTGGGTGCTGGATCCGATCGACGGCACCAAGCCCTATCTCTGCGGCATCCCGGTCTGGGGATCGCTCATCGGCCTGACACATGGAGGCGTGGCGGTGCGCGGCATGATGAGCCAGCCGTTCACCGGCGAGCGGTTCTGGGCCGACGCCGATGCCGCCTGGCACCGGCGCGGATCAGCGGTCGAGCGTCTGCACACGCGGCAGGTTGCGCTGAACGAAGCGATTCTGCATACGACCAGCCCGCAGGGCTACCACGGCGCGCTGGCTGCGGGATTCGACCGCCTGAAGGACCAGGTCCGCATGACGCGATATGGCGGGGAGTGCTACGCCATGGTCATGGTGGCTGCAGGTCATATCGACATCGCGCTGGAGCCGTCGTTGCAGGCCTATGACATCGTGGCGCTCATTCCCATCATCGAAAGGGCCGGCGGAGTGGTCACGCGTGTGGATGGCGGCCGGCCCGAAGTAGGAGGCCCGGTACTGATATCCGGCAGCCCTGCCCTGCACGACATGGCGCTGAAGACGCTGCGCTAAGCGGGCCGAAACTCTCGACGAGCGCATGCGGCCGGCTGGCACGCATGCGCTCGTCGCTGCACATCGATCGCCCGTCCGGCCTGCCACATGCATGGCGTTCCCGAGTGCGACCACGCCTGCTACGTAGACGATACGCCGCTGTCGCGTTCTTGAGTTTATCGATAAACCTCCCTAGGTTAGCCCGGCTCCGGCAAGACCGGACTCCGACGGATCGCATCGAGCGCACATGAACCGACCGCACACGCCATCACCGCTGCAACGTACGGACGGCGGCAAGACCCATTTCGATGTTCTCGATGGCCTTCGCGGGACCGCCGCACTGCTGGTCGTGCTGTTTCATATCCAGGGGATCGGCGTTGCGTTCGCGCATGACAAGCTGATCCTTCCGCATGCGTATCTTGCGGTGGATTTCTTCTTCGCACTCTCCGGCTTCGTGATCGGTTACGCCTACGACGATCGGTGGGCCACCATGAGCACCCGCCAGTTCTTCGTGGCTCGCCTGATCCGCCTGCATCCCCTGGTGGTGGCGGGAGCCGTGCTTGGCGTGTCGAGCTATCTGTTCGACCCGTTCGCCGGTACCAGCCAATCCAGCCCGCTGGCCCTGGTATTGGCTGCATTCGCCATGTGCCTGCTGGTGCTGCCTGCTCCGATCCTCGACAACCGCTGGCATGACACCCATCCGATCAATAGCCCGTCGTGGTCGCTGCTTCAGGAATACATCGCCAACATCGCCTACGCCTTGGTGCTTCGTTTCCTGTCCGTGCGTGCCCTGTGCATCGTGGCGTCGGTCGCATGGGTGGCCCTGGCTGGCGGAGCGCTGACCGCCGGCTCCCTGGACATCGGCTATGGCTGGGACAATCTGTGGGGGGCGCCGCTGCGACTCGCATATCCATTTACCGTGGGCCTGCTCATCTATCGGGTGCAGCACAGGCTTGCGCGCATGCGCCTGGGTCTGGTTCCGTTGTCCATCGTCATGACCGGCCTGTTCTGCTTTCCGTCCCTCGGCGAGGCGGGCGGCATCAAGCTCAATGCCCTCTACGATCTGTTCTGCGTGTCGGTGATGTTCCCGCTCATCCTGGTGCTGGGCATTCATTCCGAACCGGCAGGTTGGCGTGCGCGGATGGCGCACTGGTTCGGTCGGATCTCGTATCCGCTCTACATCACCCACTTTCCCACGGCCTTCGTGTTTCTCAACTACACCGTCAGCCAGAAACCATCTCCGCCTGCGGCCATGGCGGCAGGCGTTGCGACCTTCGTGGTGATGGTGGTTTTCGCTTGGTCATCCTGCGATGCTTCGACGAGCCGGTCCGCGCGAGGCTCCGCAAACGCTGGCTGGCCCGAAAGCGTTAGCGGCCATTCGCGTGTACATGGGCGCGCGCGCCGGCAACATGCCCGCGTGCAGGGCAACGCCCGCACTTGTCTCGCAGGAACCGGAGCGGATGCTCGGGACAGGCACGCGTCGACCGGAGTGCGCGCTGCTGCACGCGTCGACCTGCCTTGTCATGCGTCATGATCGACGGCACCCCGCCACGCGCGCGGTGACTGCCCCACCTGCGCCTTGAATGCTCGCGACAGTGCGGCCTCGCTGGCGTAGCCCACGTCGTGGGCGAGCTGCTTCAGCGGCCTGCCCTGGCGCAGGCCGCGTTGCACCAGAGCGATGCGCCATTCCTGCAGGTACTGGCCCGGGGTGCAGCCCACCGTGTCGTGAAAGCCGCGGGCGAAGGCGCTGCGCGACATGCCGGCCTTGGCGGCCAGCGTGTCCAGCGACCACGGATACGCGGGCGCGTCGTGGATGCCGACCAGGGCCAGCCGCAGGCGCGCATCGGCCATGCCTGCCAGCATGCCGCTATCGGCGTGGCCCTGTTCCATCAGTTCGCGTATCACATGCACCAGCACGACTTCGAACAGCCGGTTGAGCACCGCCTGGCGTCCACAGTGCTGGGCGAACGCTTCCTCGAACAATGCATGCACCAGCGCAGCACCCTGGCGCAGCGCGTCCAGCGGCAGGCAGATGCATGCCGGTAGCGCACGCACCAACGGGTTGGACGCGCCGCCGCCGAAGCTCAGGTGCGCGCAGGCGAAATCCGCGCCACGCTGCGGATCGGTGTCGAACCGATGCGGCAGCGCCCGCGGGTACAGCAGCAGACTGGGGCAGTCGATCTGCAGGCGGCTGCCATCGCCGTTATGGACCGCCACCGCGCCCTCGCGGATCAGATGCAGTTGCCCCCGTTCGCCACCGTCGAGCTGGTTGATACCGCACAGCGCGCCGGCATGGAAAACCTCGGCGCTGACCGAGAAGTGATTGAGCAAGGCGGCAAGGCGGTCGACCATTCTGGACTCTAAGATAAGTTTTACGGACTATTTGCTGCCTATCGTATCGCTCTCGCGCGCAAAGTGGCTCCTGTCGCCGGCGCCGGCCGGCATTCCTCAGGAGCTTCCCATGCACACCCCCCTCGCCCTTGCCGCCGCGACCATCCTGGCCGCATCGATCGGTACCGCAGTGGCCGCCGTGCCGAGCGAGCAGCCGGCCCCCCTGCGCCCGGTTGCCGACTTCCTCAAGGCCGTCAACAGCGGTGGCGGCAAGCCGATCGAGCAATTGAGTCCCGCACAGGCACGGCAGGTGCTGGTCGATGCCCAGGCCAACGCGCCCCTGCCCGCGGCCGAGGTCAGTCGCAAGACCATCCAGGCCGATGGCAAACCATTGAATCTGGTGATCGTGCGGCCGTCCCATACCACCGGCAAGGTGTTGCCGGCCTTCATGTACTTCCATGGCGGTGGCTGGGTGTTGGGCGACTTCCCCACTCACGAACGACTGATCCGCGATCTGGTCAACGCATCCGGCGCCGCGGCCGTCTATGTGGACTACACGCCGTCGCCGGAAGCGCGCTATCCGGTTGCCATCCGCCAGGCCTATGCAGCAACCCGCTGGGTTGCCGAGTATGGCGGGGAGATCGGTGTGGACGGCAAACGCCTGGCGCTGGCCGGCAACAGCGTCGGCGGCAATATGGTCGCGGCAGTGGCCCTGCAGGCCAAAGCGGCCGGCACCCCTGCACTGCGCTACAACCTGATGCTGTGGCCGGTGACGGACGCCAGTTTCGACAACGGTTCCTACCAGCGTTACCAGAATGGCTATTTCCTCAGCCGCAACATGATGACCTGGTTCTGGGACAACTACACCACCGACCCCAAGGAGCGCGCCGAGATCACCGCCTCGCCGCTGCGCGCCACTCCCGCCCAACTGGCAGGTCTGCCGCCGACTCAGATCCAGACCGCCGAACTGGATGTGCTGCGCGACGAGGGCGAAGCCTTCGGCCGCAAGCTGGATCAAGCCGGCGTGGAGGTGACGGTGACCCGCTACAACGGATTGATCCACGATTACGGCCTGCTCAACGCGCTGCGCGACGTGCCGGCGGTGCGCGATGCCATCGGCCAGGCCGGCGATGGACTGCGCGAGCATCTGCGCTAAGCGCGCGTCCGCTGCGAACCCCTCAGCGACCGCCGGTTGTCCCGGCGGTCGCTGCCGGCGTTGCGGGGGCAGCTCGGCACCGGGCCTGTGCCGCCCTTTCGCCGTCCGTTGCGTTCGGATGCGCGGATTGTGACTTGTCGCAAATTTGTTATACGATAACAACAAGGGGTTACTTAGTAACACATTCGGCGTCGCATCCTGCGGCGCCGCGACATGGCGTGCCCAACACACCGCTGGCCGATGAAGAACACACTTTCCATCCTCAGACCACCCGCACTACTGGCTGCGAGCAGCATCGCGGTCCTGGCCGGCAGCTGGCCGGCGCTGGCGCAGCAGACGCCAGCTGCCAGCAGCGCAGACGTGCAAGATCCTCGGGCCGAAAGCGCCGCACCGCTGCTCGCGCCGGTACTCGTCACCGGCAGCCACATCCGCGAGACGGCAGCGGGCGGCGCCTCGCCGGTCATCGTCTTCGAGAAGCAGGCCATCGAGCGCACCGGCGTGTCGACCTTGCAGCAATTCTTCGAAAAACTTCCGCAGAACTTCGGTGGTGGCGCCAATGGGGCCAATGTCGCCAATCTCGGGCTGGACCGCGACACCGGAAGCAACTTCGGGCAGGGCACGTCGATCAACCTGCGCGGCCTGGGCACCGGCACCACGCTGACGCTGGTCAACGGTCACCGCGTGGCCTCGTCCAACCGCTATCAGTACGTCGATATCTCGCTGATCCCGCTGAGTGCGGTGGAGCGCGTGGAGATCCTGACCGACGGCGCCTCCGCCATCTATGGCGCGGACGCGGTCGGTGGCGTGGTGAACATCATCCTGCGGCGCGATTTCACCGGATACGAGACCGCCATTCGTGCAGGCACGACCACCGCCGGCGGCATGAACGAGTACCAGGCATCGCAAGCCGGCGGTTGGGCCTGGGACGGGGGCCACCTGCTGGCCAGCTACGAATTCCTCAAGCAGGACAACCTGGCGGCGAGCGACAGGGATTTTTCGAAGAATGTCACCGTCGCCCCCTACGATCTGTACCCGGGCTCCAGGCGACACAGTGTGTACGTCGATGGCGCCCAGCAACTGAGCCAGGCGCTGACGCTCACCGTGACCGGCTCCTTCGCCAGGCGCGACATGGACACCACCATTTCCGGCACCGCAGACGAAACCCGCCTGTTCCCGCAGACGCGGCAGTTCGATCTGTTCGCCGGGCTCACCCTGGACCTGCCGCGGCAATGGCAGGCACGCTTGAACGGCGGCTACGGCAGGAACACGGTGCGCTACGAGCGCACCACGATCTCGGCGACGTCGGCGATCACGGCGCGCCCCACCGATATGCGCTCGGAAACGCGCTACCTGGAGCTGATCGCAGATGGCGAGCTGGCCACCCTGCCCGCAGGCGCCGCGCGGATCGCGCTGGGCGGCAGCCTCCGGCGCGACGGCTACGATTTCTTCGACTACCGCGGGCTGGAGAGGCCGTTCGATGTGCACCGCGACATCGGCTCGGTGTTCGGCGAACTGAACGTGCCGCTGCTGAAGGAACTGCCAGGCCTGCGCCTGTTGTCGCTGACGGCGGCCGCACGCTACGACGACTACAGCGACTTCGGCTCCACCCTCAACCCCAAGTTCGGCCTGCTGTGGCAGGCCACCGACGGGCTGACCCTGCGCGGCACCTACGGACGCTCGTATCGGGCGCCGGTGTACCAGGACATGCAGCCGAACAACACCGCCGTGGTGGCGCGCATTCCCAATCCGAACGCACCCGGCGGACGGACCGTGCTGATGATGCTGGCCAACGGCAATCCCGATCTGGGCCCCGAGCGCGCCCGGACCTGGACCGGCGGCATCGCGTTCGCGCCGGCAGCGGTGCCGGGGCTGAAGATCGATGCCAGCTACTACCGCATCAGGTACGAAGACCGTATCGATAGCGGATTCGCAGGCAGTTTTCCTTCGCTGTTCCTGGGCCCGACTGCCGCTTACGCGGACATCCTGACGTTTGCGCCGACGCCCGAGCAGATCCGCAGCGCCCGCCAGATCGGCGTCGCCGGGCTGGGTGTATTCGTCTCGCGGGTCGGCCCGTTCGCGCTCGCGCCCGGAACCGACGAAAGCAGTACCGAGGTCATCCTCGACAACCGCTTCCGCAACAACGCGGCCACCTCGCAGCGCGGTGTCGATCTGGATGCGTCCTATGCCTTCGATGTCGGGCAGACCCAGTTCGCGCTCAGCCTTGCCGGGCAGTACATCATCGACTCCACACGCCGCATCAGCCGCTCCGCACCCCAGGTCGATGCGTTCAATGCGGTGTATCTGCCGATCGATCTGAAGCTCCGCAGCGGGCTGGTGGCGACCCGACGTCAGCTGTCGGGCGGCCTGTTCGTCAACTATGCCGACCACTATCGCGATCCGGCGAACCGATCCGACCCGCATGTCGCCTCCTGGACCACGCTGGATCTGAACATCGGGTACCGCTTCGCGCATGCGTCGCCATCGCAGGACGGCACGCGCCTGGCCTTCAATGTGCAGAACCTCTTAGATCGCGATCCGCCGTTCGTCGTCAACGGCATCAACAGCGGGTTCGATCCCACCAACGCCACCGCACTGGGGCGTTTGGTGTCCATGACCCTGACCCATCAGTGGTGAACTCACCGAGGACGCTGCCGTGGCCGCTGCCCGTCTTGCGCGCGACATAATGGACCAGCCCGCGCGCTCCCAGCTGCGCGCCGTCGCCGCCACCCAGCTCATCCTGCTATGGCGCGAGCGGCGGGTGGTGTGGCTGGCGCTGGCGCTGCTGTTGCTCGCGGCGACCTCGCTCGGTACCAGCGCCGTGCGCCTGTCCGCCCAGGCGCAGGAACGGCAGGCGGTCGCCGAGCAGGAGGCGCGCCTGTGGGACGGCCAGGGCCGGATCGATCCGCATGCGGCCGCGCACGTCGGCCGCGCCATCCCTGCGCCGGTGCAACCGCTGGCGAGCTTCGATCCGGGCGTGTCGGAGGTGGTCGGCACCTCGGTGTTCATCGAAGGACATGCGCAGAACCCGGCCCGCCACCGGCCGATCGAGGAAGGCACCGCGCTCAGCAGCTTCGGAGGCTTCTCGGCTGCCTGGGCGCTGCAGGTGGTCGCGCCGTTGCTGCTCATCCTTGCCGGCTTCTCGAGCATGTCCGGCGAGCTCGCACGCGAGCGACTGCGTCAGGAGCTTGCCGCCGGTGGCGCGCCCACCGCCCTGGTCGGCGGACGCGTGCTCGCACTGGCGGCAGTGGCCGGCATGTTCGCGCTCGCGCTGTTCGGCGCCAGTGTTCCGGCGTTGTTCGTGCAGGGCGCAGGCGCGGCGGAGCTGGTGGCCCTGCTGGCCATCGCAGGCGCTTACCTACTCTACCTGCTGACCTTCTGCACGTTGACCATTGGCGTTTCCGGGCTGTGTCGCTCGGCGCGCACCTCGCTGGTGCTGCTGCTGGGGATGTGGGTGGTGGCGACCCTGCTCGCCCCCCGCGTGGCGCCGGCAGTGGCCGAAAGCCTGGTGCCCACGCCCTCCGCCCCGGCGTTCCGCGCAGCGGTCACCGAAGAGGCGGAAAGCGGCGTCGACGGCCATGATCCGGCCGATGAGCGGCTGGCGTCGCTCAAGGCCGAACTGCTGGCCCGCTATCGGGTCGACGACGTCGCGGACCTGCCGCTGAACTTCCGCGGCGTCGCCCTGGAGTTCGGCGAGGACAATTCCACCCAGACCTATGCGCGGCATTTCGAACGCCTGCATGCGGCCTATCGACAGCAGGAGCGCGTGCAGCGCGCCTTCGCCGCCATCTCGCCGACCCTGGCATTGCAACCCTGGTCGCGCGCCTTTGCCGGCACCGATTACGCCGCCCATCTGGCCTATCTGCGTGGCGTGGAGGATTACCGCTACCGGCTGATCCAGGCGCTGAACCACGAGGTCAAAACGCATAAGCCGCCGCCGGGCGAGCAGTATCACCTTGCCGATATCGCCACGCTCACCCGCTCGATCTCCTACGCGCCGCAAGCGCCGACGCGGGTCGCCACCGCCGCTGCGCAGGCTCCCAATCTGGCGATTCTGCTGGGCTGGGCGCTGCTTGGCATTGTGCTGACACGCCTCTGCGCATCACGTCTGGAACTGCGGGCATGAGCAGCATCGCGGTCGCAGGCTATGAAATGCGCCGCCTGCTGCGCGATCGCGCAGTGGTGGGCCTGTTGCTTCTGCTTGCCGCGCTTGCGACCTATGCCGCTTGGAACGGCAGCCAGTGGGTCGGCCAGCGCACGGGCGCCATCGGCCTGCTCGCCGCCGAAGAGCAGCAGATGCAGGCGCGTGCGCGCAGCTTCGTCGGCAAGGCGCCCTCGGTCCTGCCGCGCGTGCAGCCTGTATTGCCCCCGGCGCCGATGACGGCGGTATCGATCGGCCAGGCCGACGCGTATCCGTTCACCGCCGACGTGGTGGCGCTGGGCGATGCGACCGCACTGTTCAAGCGCCTCTGGGCGGATATCGGCAGCCCGACCGCGCGCGCAGCCGGGCGCTTCGACCTGGCCTTCGTGGTGGTCTTCCTGCTGCCGTTGATCCTGCTCGCGGCCAGCTACGACCTGTGGTCGCGCGAGCGCGAGCGCGGTATCGCGGCGATGGTGATGGCGCAGCCGATCGCCGTGGGCGGGTTGATCGTGGTCAAGGCACTGGCGCGCGGGGTGGTCGTGCTGCTGCCGGCGACGGCGATCCTGGTAGCGGTCGCGGCGTGGGCCGGCGCGCGCGACCCCGCCGGACTGCTTTGTCTGAGCTTGATCGTCCTGAGTTACGGCGGCTTCTGGCTGGCGGTGGCGCTGGTCATCGGCCTGCGCGCGCGACGCTCCACCGACGCGGCGGTTGCCGCCGGCGCGATCTGGCTGTCGCTGGTGGTCATGGCGCCGTCGCTCACGCTGGCCGGCATCGACCTGCTCTCGCCTGCACCTTCGGAGCTGCGCTTTTCCACCGACGTGAAGGCGCACATGACACAGATCGCCGAGCGGCAACGGCTGCAGCGGGCGGTCATTCCGGCACCGGTGCGCTCGCCTGCGCCTGCCATTCCCGATCAGTTGCGCCAGAGCTACGCCGAGCTGGTCGCCGCCGATCGGCAGCTGGCGCCCCTGCTCGCCGAGCACCGGCAGGCGCGGGATGCACGCCGCCGCGTGATGGACCGTGTGCGCTTCCTGCTGCCATCGGTCGCTGCGCAGGATGCGCTGGACCGCCTGGCCGGCACGGACGCCGACCGTGCCCTCGCCTTCCAGGATCAGGTCGCCCTGTTCCGGCAACAGCGCCGACGGCTGCACCAGACGTATCTGGAGCGCGATGCCATCCAGACGCTGGCCGAATACGACGGCCTTCCGCGCTTCGTGTTCCGGGAAACCGACAGCGTGTTCGGCACCGGCGTGCTGGCCGATCTGGCCGCACTGCTCGCTGCCACCGGGCTGCTGCTGGTCGCCGCCCGCGCCATGCGGAACCAAGCGACAACACCATGAGGATCTGTGCATGCTTTGCGCAAAGACGTTGACCAAGCACCACGGCATGCATCGGGCATTGGACGATGTGAGTTTCACGGTGGCGCCAGGAGAAATCTATTGCCTGCTGGGCGCCAACGGCGCAGGTAAATCGACCACGATCAAACTGTTCCTCGGCTTCATGGCGCCAACCTCGGGCTCGGCGGAAGTGGACGGGCTCGACGCGCAGCACCACCCCCATGCGGTACGGCGCCGGCTGCTCTACATCCCCGAGACGGTCGCCCTGTACGAAGAGCTGACCGGCTACGAGAATCTCGACTACTTCGCGCGATTGGCGAACGTGGAAGCGCGTTCGCCCGCGCGCCTGCGCGAGGCGCTGCAGGCGGCAGGATTGCAGGCCGACGCGTTCGATCGCCGCGTTGGCCACTACTCGAAGGGAATGCGTCAGAAAGTGGGCATCGCACTGGCCATCGTGAAACAGGCCAAGGCCCTGCTGCTGGACGAACCGACCTCGGGCCTGGATCCGGAGGCCTCTGCCGAATTCCACGACCTGTTGCTGCGCCAGCGCGATCGCGGCACAGCGATCCTGATGGCGACCCATGACCTGTTCCGTGCGCGCGAAGTCGCCACCACCATCGGCCTGATGCAGGCCGGCCGGCTACGGCGGACCTTGAAGGCCGCCAGCATCACCGCCAACGACCTGGAAGACCTCTATCTGGAGGAGATGAGCCGACACCGTTAGGCGGCGATGGCGCCGGTGCCGAGCGCGCTCGCCGACCAGCGCCGCAACCAGGCCTCGATGTTGAGCTGAGGCCCGAAGATTCCCAACGCCTGCAACGAATGGTCCGGGCTGACGCGGCCGATCCCGGCGCGGGCCAGCGCGCTGTCGATCAATCCGCGCTCGGCCAGCCGCCCGCCGACCAGCAGGCCGCTGATGAAGTCCCGGTGGTGCCGGGTGACGGCCACGGAGTGATCGTCCAGATAGCACTTCACCTTGCGCGACAGCACCGCGTGCGGGAGCAGGCCCTCGAATGCGCGGCGCGCAACCGTCCGATCCTCGGCATCGGCCATGAGCAAGTGGATCGGAAGACGGGCGAACAGTTCCACCACCGGCTGCGCGCTGATCGGCGACACCCGATGGCATTGCCCTGCGCCCTCGAACGGGTCCAGCACGCTGACCGGGAACACCATCCTGCCGATGTGCGCCATCTTGTGCGGCGACACGCGCAGCCCCTGGGCGATGGCGTGGCGCATCCACGCCGGCTGCGGAGTGACATGCGCGCCGGCATCCACCTTCACCCATTCGCACGGGTTGCCCCAGTTCTCGTTGATGCGCACCGGTTGCTTCAGGACGCCATGCAGCAGCGCATCCTTGATCACGCCGTAGAGCGAATCGCCCGACTGGGCCGTCTCGAATGCCACGCGCAGGAACTGGCGATCGATTCCACGCCGCCAGGCGTAGTCGATGGCCGCTGCATTGCCCTTGAAGCGCATGAAGACCGCATCGCCGCCGACTCCGGTGAACTGCACCGGCTCCTGCTGAGGATCACCGGCCCGACGGGTGCGCCGGTGCAGCAGATGGCCCGAGCAATGCGCCGGCCGCGCCGTGACCGGAAAGGCCATGATCTCCTCCAGCGCGCAGTGCGGTGCCCGCTGGTACTGGATGAACTCGCAACTGCGCCCGGACGCTGCGCTGGCGCCGGCGACCGCCATCCACGCGAAGTCCCTCTCGTCGGCGCCGATGCCCGAATCGTAGTGATGGACACACTGCACCTGCGGGCCGGAGGGAGCCTGCAGCAGGCCGGCGAGAATGATCGATGAATCCAGGCCGCCGGAGAGCTGCAGCTGTATCTGCGCATGCTCACCGGCCAGGGCACCGATGCACCCCAGCAGGGTCGATCGCGCCAGTCGTACCGCTTCGTTCAAGTCGGTGATCGGATCCTCCACGGCCTGCCTGACCACATCCCAGTGACAGTGCCGTGTCCCAGGCCGGCCATCGCGGATCGTGATGCCTTCGCCACCTTCGAGCGAGGCTACATCTTCGAAGCCGGTCTGGCGCATCTCGCGAAACGGAAACAGCAGCGAACCGGCCAGGTAGGACCAATCGAGCGAGAAGTTCCTGAGCTGCAGCGCCAGGCAATCCTGCATGCTGGAGAACACCAGGGTGACCGACCCGACCACCGTGATGAAGCAGGGAAGCTCTGCTGTCGGGTCACGGACCACGCACCAGCTGCGCGAGGATGCATCGTGGCAAAAGGCGACGTAGCGGCCCCAGTAGTGCCGCACCAGATGTGCGCCCTGGCTGTGACCCGCCGTCTGCGCAGCTGCCGCGTCGAAGCTGGCCTTGGCCGGGACCTCCCCTGCCGCAAAGGTTTTGGTGAAGATCTTGCCCATGATCACCAGCCGATCCGCGCGCGTGCATTCGAAGAAGCCGGGATCGTCGGTCTGGCAATAGATCGCCGCGTCGTCCTCGCGCAGGGCGCAGGTGGCGTCCGGCAACACCGAAGCGATGCGGGCGGTGATCTGCACGGCGTCCTCCACCGATGCAGGCGACTGCGCGTTCCAGAACACGGCGAGATAGCGATACATGGGCAGCCCGCGTCACAGCACCAGGATGGGAACCATCCGGCGCACGTTGAATGGAATGTCGGTCAGCACGTAGTCGTCATGCTGCAGCCAGCAATGCGCAGCGAATGGTGCGGTGCGCACGGCGAATACCCACGAGGGGAAAAACCCGTAGCTGGCCAGGAACTCGCTCAAGGCGAAGCAGTACAGAAAGCATTCGTCGGTCTTCTTGAAGGCGAGCGGGCGTAACCAATCGAAGATGCGAACCAGCGAGGCCAGCTGGTGCACTGCAGGCGGCTGCGCTGGTCTGCGTGCGGCTCGACGCCGGGCCCTTGCCACGATGACACTGAGTGGTGCGCACTTCTTGCCGATGGCGGCAACGGCGACCGCGACCGCGAATCTGCGCAGGTCGCGCTGGGTGATGCGTGGACACCCACGCGGCTCGCCCTCGCGCATCCAGCGGCCGGGCAATGCCAGGGCGGGCGTGATGGCAGGCTTGCCCTGCAGCGGATCGCGGGTGATCAGACCGCGATCGAGCAAGGTTTGCAGGATCGGGGGAATGGCCGGATCGTCGGCCTGCATCGGCCAGCCCAGGACGTGGCGGCCCAGCGTCGCCGCCTGCTGCCTGCCGATCGACAGATAGGTCCCGGTGGCAACATCCAGCAGCACAACCACGCCGCCGGCGACGCACAGGTGCGCATGTCTGGACAGCAGATACGGCGGTGACGGCTCCATCATGCCCATGGCGGTTCCGGTTGCGGGAGAAGCGGTGCATGCAGGGCATGCACCGCCATTGGCATCGATCAGCGCGGTTACGGCGAGGTCGTCGGGAAGATGCCATCCCACAAGGTGCCGTGACTATGCGCCCTGGTTTCGGACACCACGGTGCCAAGTTCGATGAGACCGCCGCCATCCTGATCCTGCTGGATGGAATCTTCTACCAGCCCAAGCTCGATCAACTCGTTCATGCACATCTCCTTTGGTCAGTCAGTAGCGCGTCCAACGTCGTTGGACGCGTTCGGGCAGCCGCCACAAGCGTCATCGCGAATTGCGTGTGCGGCAAGCGAATGTTACAAGGTAACAATTGCGAATGTGGCGTTTTTACTTCCAGTCGCTGGAGTATCTGCGTGATTCTGATCACGGAACGCGCATGTCGCCCGCGAAACGTCACGTCCATCGATCCGACGACGCACAGGAGAAGCAATGGGTGTTCAAGACAGCGACGATGCGTTCGACCACACGCTGCTACTGCGTGGGCTGTTTCCATTATCGAAACTGATTCGCTTCGTTCGCGAGCGCTGCCCTCCCGGCCACGTGGACGAGTCCGTGCTGCTGGCGCGTTGGCGTGAGGCAAGAGCCGTGGCGTCGATGCTCGCCGACGACGAAGCCGGGCTCGCCGATGAGGTCGGCATGCAGGAGTTGCCGGAAGACTTGTCTGCGTTGGGTGCGGCGGCGTTGCGACAGCCTTCGATGCATCGAATCACCAGCGCGGTGCCGCGCGCCTGGTGCATGGTGGAAGTGGATCGCCTGATCATCTTCCAGGACTCCATCAACCTGCGCCATCTCCAGACACTCGAGGAGCGCCTCGGCACCACACCCAGCGAAAGCGACGTCATGACGCTCGCTGCCTGCCAGGGTGCGCAGGCGCAGCCGCCGGTGCACTACGCGCAGGCGGACGGCGACTACGCATTCGCCTCCAGCTCCAACGATCTGCGCTTTCTCGATGTCGCGGTGCTCGATCCATCCGCCGTGACCGATTACGCGCCGTTCGGCGCGGCCAGCCACGCCATCGTGATCTACCTGGGCTTCAGCGACAACGTGATCAGCGCCACGCGAGTCGGCAAGCGGCTGATCCTGACCAACGGCTCTCATCGTGCCTATCTGTTGCGCTCGCTCGGCTTCCGCTACATCCCCTGTCTGGTGACCGACGCCAGCGACCGCGATACGTCCGAGATCCTGCTGCCGGCTGCGGTGAAGCAGGACCGGGATTTCTATCTGCGTGCAGCCAGGCCGCCACTGTTCAAGGACTATCACGATCCACGCCTGACGCAGGTGGTTCAGACGATCAGGAAGAACTATGTGCTGCGCGCCAAGCTGGATCTGAAGAGGACCACTGTTCCTGCGGTCTAGCTTGCGGCGGCCGCCGCCGGCATGCGCCTGTACTACCGGGCCGATCCAGGCAACGCGCGTGTCGTCATGGCAGTAACACGGCGCAGCCGCGCTGTTTGCACAATGCCGATGCCGGCCGTCGCTCAGACCACACCGAGCGGCACACATGACGTACTCCGATGGCCCGGCAGTGTGATCACCCGGTCGGTCGCGGCGATGCCGGTCTGCCGGTGGGTGATGGCAAGCACGGTCACCTCGTGTGCCAGCATCCGGACGTGCGCCATCACCTCGCGCTGGGTCGTCTCGTCCAGCGCGGAGCTGGCCTCGTCCAGCAGCAGAATCGCCGGATCTCCATACAACGCCCGCGCGATCGCAATGCGCTGGCGTTCGCCACCGGACAGTTTCAGGCCACGCTCGCCGACCACGGTCTCCAGACCCTGCGGCAGCGCGTCGAGGAGCGGCAGGATGGCCGCCTTGGCCGCTGCCGCGCGCAGGCGTGCGTCGTCGCGCGCGCGGCCGAGCAGGATGTTGTCTGCCAGGGTTTCGTTGAGCAGGACCACATCCTGCGGAACGTGCGCCACCAGCGCGTGCCAGTCGGCACGATCGATGCCCGCGATATCGGTCCCGTCGACAAGGATACGGCCGCTCTCCGGCTCGAGGCTCTTCAACGCCAGTTTGAACAGGGTGGATTTTCCCGCACCGGTTTCGCCGGTCACAAAGGTGATGCCGCCCCGCTCCGCGCAGAAGCTCACGTCGGCAACGCCGCGGCCGTTGTCGTAATGGTGGCTGACACGATCGAATACGATCCGCCCGGCGCCTGGCACCAATCGCGACGCATGATGCACACGCGACTCCTCCGGCGCGTTCCAGAGCGCCACCAGCGGGACCAGCATCGCGCGCGCTCGCGCGACATCGTCGATGGCGCGCGCGAGTGCTTCGAACGGCGTATTGAGCTGCAGCAGCAACAGGTTGAACAGCACCAGGTCCCCGATGCTGATCGCGCCGGCCTGGTAGCGTGGGAGCAGCAGCACGAAGGTGATGGAGAACTGGATCGCCAGGCCGGCGCCGAGCATGGCGATATAGCCCAGACGCTGCAGTACATAGGCACGCCAGCTGTCGCGGACCACCTGCGCCCGCTGCTCGAAGCGCTGGGTCATCCATGCGTGACTGCCGAACTGGCGTAGCGTCTCCATGGCGTTCATCGCGTTGCCGACGAAGCGGGCGTTCGCCTGCCCGGCGGCGGTGGCCGCCTCCAGATGGACACGCGCGCGTCGGGTGGCCAGTGTCGACAGACCGATGGCCGCCGCGCCATAT
The DNA here is from genome assembly GCF_020783655.1 of Xanthomonas melonis. Classification (GTDB taxonomy): domain Bacteria; phylum Pseudomonadota; class Gammaproteobacteria; order Xanthomonadales; family Xanthomonadaceae; genus Xanthomonas; species Xanthomonas melonis. The sequence goes on from NZ_JAJGQH010000001.1 coordinate 324,050, forward strand.
GTCGCCACCACGACGACCAGCTGGAGATCGATCAGCGCGCCCAGCGTGAGCAGGCTCAGCAGGATCTGCACGACGCCGGGGATGAAGGCGACCAGTGCCAGCTGCACCAGGATCTTCAGCCCGCTACGCCCTTTTTCGCCGGCCGCCTGGATCTCGGCCGGATTGTGCTCGACGAAGAACGCGCTGGTCTTTCTGAGGATCGCTGCGAAATAGCGCGTGCTTGCGATGAAACCGAGATTCTCCGAACGCATGAAGGACAGGTACTGCACCGTCTGCTGCAATGCCGACCCCAGTCCGAGCAATCCTGCATAGGCCACGAAGGCCCAGGCCAGGGCCGGCGCTCCGGCTTGCGGCAGGCGATCGATCAGGCGCGAGAACAGGTAGGGCGCAGCCACGGTCGCGACGCTGGCCACCAGCACCACAGCGACGACGCGCGCCAGCGCCCATCGCTCGGACCGGAGGTAGGCGAGCACGATCTCAGCGACGGGGGATTGCATGCATGCGGCCATCGACGAAGAAGCGCTGCAGTGCGCCGCGCGGATTCAAGGCCGCACGTCCGCCCTGCGGCTTCGCAGGGCGGGCGCTACTGCAGCGTTCGCAGCCCCGGAGATAGGCCAGTCGCCCCGTGCGGGCACCGCCATCGCGTGATGCAGAGCCCTGCCCGGCGCGCGCGCCGGCTCGATCGAACCAATGGCTGTGCTGCCGTGCTCGCGGCTTGACACCGCCGACCGGCGCGGCCTGCGCGGAACGGCGGTGCAAAACGCACTCGTGATGACGCATCTCGCGAACCCTGTCAATGTTATTTTATAACGATACCAGGATGTGCCCACGGATCCAGTGCAGACGGCGCCGCACCCTGCCGGGTATCAGTCGCCGCCCAGGAATTCGGCGACCTCGCCCGCGACCTGCGACACGCGCACCGCAGGTGCGTCCAGCACGCGTGCCGGCCTGCACGCCGCAGTGCTGCTGGCCGCCGCTTAGGTCACTCTGTTATGTTATGACATCGCCGCAAGGGGTATCGATGTCTTCCAATTCCGTCACTGCCACACGTCTGACCTCCATCGACGCCCTGCGCGGAACGGTGATCCTGATCATGCTGCTGGACCATGTGCGCGACACGTTCTACCTGCATCGCCAACTGGCCGATCCGGTCGATCTGGATCAGGTCGAACCCGGGTTGTTCGTGTCGCGGGTGCTGGCGCATCTCTGCGCCCCTGTGTTCGTGCTGCTCACCGGCCTGTCGGCATGGCTGTATGGCAGCCGCCAGTCCGATCCGCGCAAGGCCACCAGCCTGTTCCTGTTCAAGCGCGGCTTGTTCCTGATCGTGCTGGAAATGACCGTGGTCAATATCGGGTGGAATTTCCAGGTGCCGCCCACCGTGTTCTATCTGCAGGTGATCTGGGCGATCGGGGTGAGCATGCTGGCCTTGTCGCTGCTGTTGTGGCTACCGCGCGCGGCCCTGGCGGCGGTCGCGGTGGTCATCATCGCCGGCCACAATCTGCTCGACGGCATCACCGCCACCGACGGCACCGCATTCCACGTGTTGTGGGCGATCCTGCACGACCGCAGCTGGTTCGAGCTGGGCGGCATTCCGGTGCGAAGCTCGTATCCGGTATTGCCCTGGATCGGCATCATCGCGCTGGGCTATGTGCTTGGCCCCTGGTTCGGCCGCGACACCACACCCGCGCAACGCCGCCGGCGGCTGGTCCGCGCCGGTTGGAGCATGCTCGCGGCATTCGTGGCGTTGCGCGTGATCAATGTCTACGGCGATGCACCCTGGCAGCACGATGCCGACGCGCTCACCGCAGTGATGAGCTTCTTCAACCTCACCAAATACCCGCCTTCGTTGCTGTTCGTGCTGTTCACCGTGGGCATCGGCCTGCTGTTGCTGCGCGCCTACGAGGCACCAGGCGTCGCGCGCATGCTGACGCCCGTCATCGACTTCGGCGCCGCGCCGATGTTCTTCTACGTGCTGCACCTGTATGTGTTGAAGCTCATGTACCTGGCTGCGGTGGCCGCGTTCGGCACCAATCACGGTCGCTACTACGGCATGGACAGTGTCGGCATGTTGTGGCTGACCGCAGCGATGCTGGTCCTGGTGCTGTATCTGCCTACCCGCGCCTTCGCGCGTCTGAAGGCGCGCAGACGCGACCTGGCCTGGCTGCGCTACTTCTGAGCGTCGGACAAGGCAATGCGCGTGGCGCCTTGCTGCGCGCGCCGGAGCATGCAGATGCGTCGATGATCCGCACGCCTTTGCGCAGCATGTGCGCAAAGGCGACGTGGTGCACTCACGACAGGTCGTGAAGCTCCTTGCCCAGCACCGGGCCCAGCGTCCAGTCGGAGAAACGGACCGTCAATCCCTGCCGTTCCGGGGTGCAGGTCATCGGGCCGACCAGATAACGTGTGGCAGTCGGAAACGGGCACAGTCGTACCAGCGGCCAGTGCTTGCCGTCGTTGGACGCCTGCAGCCGCAGCACGCCATGTTCGAGCGTGGCGCGCAACCAGAAGTCCGACGGATCGGCCTCGTATGGGCCACTCGCCCAGTCGGACCTGCCGTCGGTAAGGACGCTGCCGAGCATCGCGCGCCCATCGCTGAATTCGATTCCCGCCTTGATCCAGCGGCGCTCATCGATGCGAATCATCAGGCCGGCCTGGTCGTAGAGCCGATCGAAGCTGCCGCGGATGCGCAACTGGCAGGTGAAGCCGGCCGTGGCCGTCATGCCAAGAAAATGCCCGCTGTCGCGCGTGAAGCCATAGTGGGTTTCGCGCCAGAAATCGCTGCCTTCGTCGGTGACGACCTCGAGCACATCGCCATCCAGGATGCGATGGATCCTCGGCTCGTTGTGCCAGCGGCCGTCTTGCCAGGCGCTACCGGGCTGCATGCCGCAGCCCGTACCCCGTTCGTCACCGCCAGTGGTCGGCCCACGCTCGGCGTCGGGCGGTTGTCCTGCAGCAGCTATCATGCGTGCTCCTCGTCGAGACCTGGCCTGGTGGCGCTGTCGCCCTTATCCGAAGCGCTGCGCCGGTCTGTCCATCGGTGCCGATGGATGCGTCACGTCTCCATTATCATCGAACCCGATCAAGACGCGCGCGAAGACAGATGAACGGCAGGCTCCGGATCGGAGAGATCCCATCGAACGATGCCCTCGGCGAAGCAAAGAGCATCCATCGGTCGCAGGTGCGCAACGGCAGCAGACACGTAGGCAGCGCGGTGACGCAGCTGGCCTTGCCGTGAGGCCAGCCGATCGGTCGCAGACGTCTCGCCCGTCAGGACGCAAGGCGGCTGCTTGAACTACTTCTGGCTGTTCGCGCTCTCGCTGATCGCCGCCACCCTGCTGCCTGCGCAGTCCGAAGCGGCGCTGGTCGCCCTGGTCGCGAGCGGAGGTTCGGTCGTCGGGCTGGTGCTGGTCGCAAGCCTGGGCAACGTACTGGGGTCGTTGATCAACTGGTGGATCGGTCGTCAGGCGCTGCGCTTCCAGCAGCGGCGTTGGTTTCCCGCCTCGCCGCGTGCCTTGCAACGCGCCCAGCGGTGGTACGGCAAGTACGGCAGGTGGTCGTTGCTGCTCAGCTGGATGCCGATCGTCGGCGATCCGCTGACGTTGGCTGCCGGCGTGATTCGCGAGCCCTTGCGGGTGTTCGTGCCACTGGTGGCGGTCGCCAAGACCGGCCGCTACGCCGTGCTTGCCTGGGCAACGCTGCGCCTGACGCAGTGAGCCGGGCTGCGTGGGCGAGCCCCTGCCCGCACGACGTCTTAACGTGGCATGCCTATGCTGGCGGCGCGTGCAGCCTGCGCGCTGCGCGCTGGACGTCACTGCATTCAAGGATATTGCGAAGGAGATCGTATGAAGAAGTTGCACAGCGCGGTGCTTGTCGGATGCCTGCTCGGACTGAGCCCGTCGGCATTCGCAGAGGTGGCCAATCTGACCAACAGCGCCGATGGCGCCAACCGCGATGCCGGCATCGCCGCGGTCAAGAAAAAGCTGCAGGAGGCCTGCCAAAGCCGTCAGGGCAAGGTGGACATGGCGTCGTTCGAGGTGGTGTTCGAAAAGACCAGCACCAATCCGGATGTGCCCAAGCCCTATTACGTGGACGCCAAGATCAAGTGCGATCTACCCTGATCCGGCCGGTGAGACGTGGTGTTGTCCCTGTGAGCGGATCGCTCACCCAAGCCCCGCATTGCGGGGCTTTCCAGTATTGGAAAGATCACCTGTAGATCCCTTTGCGCGTGCGGCAGCGGCATCCTGCCTTGCTGCACTGCGGTGCGCAGACGCGGCCTCTTCGTGCAACAGTAGCGACTGTCGAGGTCGCTGCCCGGTCGCTTGGTGCCGACAGCGCCTGGCGATCTTCGTTCATCCGGGACCTGCCATGTCAGCCAGTTCCGTTTCTGTTGCCATGATCCAGCGCATCAGCACCCCCTCGGTGGAGGCGCACGCCCTCGCCCTGCCGGGCTGGCAGCTCCGCTACGATCAGACCAGCGACGGATGCTTCGCCGGCCATCTGGATACGCTGCAGTTCGAAGGGCTGCAGGTGATCCGCGACCGCGCCAATCGGGCCATGCGCAAGCGCGGCGAGGCCTGGCCCGGTGCCTTGGTGGTCAGCCTGCCGCTGCGTGGCAGCGACATGCGGATGTATTGCGAAGGCCACTGTCACCAGGATCCCTGCCTGCTGGTGACGCCAGACCATGGATTGCCCGAACTGCACACGCCCGCCCAGGTGGAGGTGTTGGTGCTTGCGATCGAACGGACGCTGGTGGACGACTTGCTGGAAGAACAGCGCGACCGCCGGGGGCTGCGCACCCTCACCCTGCATCGGCGGTGTCCAGCTACCCTGCAGCCATTGCTGGCGGTCAGCCAGGACCTGTTCGATACGCAGGCGCTGTCTGCAGCGATGAACACGCATGCGGTGGTTCGGCGCAGCATGCGCGACCGTCTGCTGCAGGTGGTGCTGGACTTGCTCGATCCCGCTGCAGGCGCGCCGTTGCACCCCAGCGCCAGCAAGCGGCTGGTCGACCGCGCACGCGAGTATGCGTTGGCGCATGCCGAACACGCGCCGACGATATTGGAGCTTTGCAGGCACGTCGGGGCCAGCCGTCGCAAGCTGCAGTACTGCTTCCAGAACAGCATCGGCATCACTCCGGTGGCCTACCTGCGTGCCCTGCGCCTGAACCAGGTGCGCCGGGCGCTGGCCAGCGAGGGGCCGGGCCGCACGGTGCAGGACATTGCGGCAGCCTGGGGCTTCTGGCATCCGAGCCGGTTCGCGGGCGAGTACCGGCAACTGTTCGGCCAGAGCCCCTCGCAGACGCGGCGGCAAGCGCTGGGACTGCCGCTGCGGTGACGCCCCGCCTCCCGCACCGGCGACCACGCGCGGCGCGGGAAATTGCCGATTCTGGATAACGGCGCGGGACGGGTTTCGCATAGGTTGGAGCGGTCGTTCCGACGCGAGAAATCACCAATGTCCCAGCACGGTTGTGGTTCCGCACCTTCGCTGCGTGCGCCTGCGCTGCCTCGCAGCGCCGTTTGCCGCGCGCACGGCAAGCGCCCTGCGGGCGGCCAATCATGACGACCTCCAGTGCGAATTCCACCGACCGCGTCGGAAACCCGCTACGTCAGGCTGGCCGTACACAGGGGGCGGTACTGCTGCTCGGCAGCAGCCTGACCGTGGTGGGCGCGGCGATGATCGCGCCCGTGCTGCCCAAGCTGGGCGCCGAGTTCGGTCCTGTCGATCCACAGGCCAACCTGCTGGTGCCGTTGGTGATCACCGGGCCGGCGCTGGCGATCGCGGTGTTCGCACCGGTTGCCGGCGGGTTGGCCGATCGCCTTGGACGCAAGGGGCTGCTGGTGCTGGCCACGCTGGCCTATGCACTGCTCGGCGTCTTGCCGGCGTTGCTGTCTGAGCTGAGCAGCATCGTCGGGGCACGGCTGTTGTTCGGCTGTGCCGAAGCGGCGGTGATGACCTGCTGCACCACCCTGATCGCCGATTACTGGCACGGCGAGCGCAGGCTTCGCTACATCAATCTGCAGGTGATCTGCATCGCGCTGATCGGCTCGCTGTTCTTCGTCGTCGGCGGGGTGCTGGGCGAGTACGGATGGCGCACGCCGTTCTACCTCTACCTGCTTCCGCTACTGCTGGTGCCGGCGATGCTGCGGGTGCTGTGGGAACCGGCAGCGCGCCATGCGCCGCCGGCAGCAATGGACGCGGACGCAACGGTCGACGCTTCGACCCTGGTGGTCGGCTACCTGCTGGTGTTCTTCGGCATGCTGCTCAGCTTCATCGTGCCGGTGCAGACGCCAGCGCTGCTGGTCGGTTTGGGAGTGAGTTCGAGCACGCTGATCGGCCTGTCTGCCGGACTCGGGTTGCTGACCACACTGGGCGGCTCGCTGCTGTGGCCGCTGCTGCGTCGCCTGCTCGGAATTCCTGCAACCAATGCCGCGCTGCTGGCGCTGCTCGCACTGGGGCTGTGGCTGTTGGCCGGCGCGCAGACCTATGCGCAGGTGCTGGTGGCGGTCGGCGTGCATGGCCTTGGCGCAGGCTTGCTGGTTCCCAATGCGATGACGCCGGTCATGAACGCACTGCCGCGACGGGTGCGTGGCCGCGGCATGGGTGGATTCACCTCCAGCCTGTATCTGGGTCAATTCGCCAGCCCGCTGCTGATCGCCGCGCTGGTGCCGGCAGGCGACGGTCTGCACGGCGCGATCCGGCTTGCTGCCGCTGCCGCGTTTGCGATCGCCGTGCTGTGGACGGTGGCGTCGCTGCGCCACCGGGCGTCTGTATTTTCCACCGATTCGCAAGCGAGGTAACGGCGTGATGCACGACATCGATGCACTGTTGGACAGCCACGACGGCGTGGCGTTGGCAGCGTTGGTCAGACGCGGGGAAATCCGGCCGCTGGAACTGGCCGACGCCGCGATCGCGCGCCTTGAACGCGTGGGCGCACTGAACGCGGTCGCCGAGACGCTCTACGAGCAGGCGCGCGCCGCCGCCCGCCTGCCGGCAGCGACCCAGGGCGCGCTGGCGGGGGTGCCGACCTTGATCAAGGATCTGTTCTCGCCGCTGCGCGGAGCGCGCATGGCTAACGGCTCGCTGGCGCAGGGCGAAGCCCGCGCCGACCTGGATTGCGAAGTGGTGGCGCGACTGCGCCGCGCCGGCTGCGTGTTCCTCGGCACCACCACCTCGCCGGAGTTCGGAACCTCCTACACCACCGAGTCCACGCGCTTCGGCGCAACCGCCAACCCGTGGGACATCACGCGCAGCGCCGGCGGCTCCAGCGGCGGTGCGGCAGCGCTGGTGGCCGCGCGGGCGGTGCCGTTCGCACACGGCAACGATGGCGGCGGCTCGCTGCGGGTGCCGGCCTCGTGTTGCGGCGTGTTCGGGCTCAAACCCAGCCGTGGCCGGATGCCGTGCGGGCCGCTGATCGGTGAAGGTTGGGCGGGCATGAGCATCGATCATGCGATCACCCGCTCGGTGCGCGACAGCGCCGCGCTGCTGGATGCCACGGCGGGGGCCGATCTCGGCGCGCCCTACGCCGCGCCGACGCAACAGGCGCCGTTCCTGGCGGCGGTCGAACGCGATCCCGGTCCGCTGCGCATTGCCTTGGTCGAACACCTGGCTCCCTGGCCGACCGGGCCACACGCATTGGCAGCCGTACGCCATTCGGCCGAGCTGTGCAGCCGTCTTGGCCATCACGTCGAGCCGGCACGGCTGCCGGTAGATCTGCCGGCTCTGCTGGATCAGCTGTTCGACATCATCGGACCGAGTACGCGCAGCTACCTGGACATGCTGGGGCAGCTACGCGGTGCGCCGATCGCCGACGCCGAACTGGAGCCGCGCACCCGTGTGATCCTGCGCGAAAAGGGCCAGGCCAGCGGTGCGCGCTATGCCGCGGCAGTCGCCGCGATCCATGCGCTGGGCCGCCGGCTGGCATCCATGCTGGTGCATTACGACCTGATCCTCACCCCCGCCCTCACCCGCGAACCGCCGCGACTGGGATCGCTGGATGCGTTCGATGAGACCATCACCTTCGCGCAGCTGATCGAGGACTTCCACAGCTATTGCCCGTTCACCGCGTTGTTCAACGCGAGTGGTCAGCCGGCGATGTCGGTACCGCTGTACTGGAGCCCTGCCGGGCTGCCGATCGGCGCGCACTTCGCTGCGCGCTTCGGCGAGGAAACCACGCTGCTGGCCCTGGCCGCGCAGCTGGAGCGCGCGCACCCCTGGGCCGCGCGCGTTCCCGCGCTCAACGCCAATGCCGCACGCCGTTGAGCACCAAGCGCTCGGTAACCGCCTGTGCCGCGGATGCCGGCGTGGTGCCGTCGTCCCCGGGACGAACGAGCAAATGCAGGCGGCCGCACCGCAGTGAACGTCGCCCCCCCAGACAGTGCGTGAAGCAGCGCATCCAGCGGTGGGAGCGAGAGGGCCGCATTGCATGCAGCGCCCCCGCTGGGCCTTGTTTCCCTATGGGGGCGCGTGCTTCAGCGAGCGGACTGCGCTGCGGTCGCGGCAGCTGCCGCCTCCGGTGTCACCCGCCAGATGATGTTGGCCAGGTCGTCGGCCACGATCAGCGCGCCGCGCGGATCCACGGTCACTCCCACCGGGCGGCCGCGGGTCTTGCCATCTTCTCCCAGGAAGCCGGAGACGAAGTCCACCGGCGCGCCAGCCGGCCGGCCGTCGCGGAACGGCACGAACACCACCTTGTAACCGACCTGCGGATTGCGGTTCCAGCTGCCGTGTTCGCCGACGAACACCCCGTCGGCGAAGGTTGCGCCCATTGCCGCCGACGAGAACGCAACGCCCAACGCCGCCACGTGCGAGCCCAGCGCATAGTCCGGCGTGATCGCCGAGGCAACCTTGGCCGGATCCTGCGGCATCACTCGCGTGTCCACATGCTTGCCCCAGTAGCTGTATGGCCACCCGTAGAACCCGCCTTCGCGTACCGAGGTCAGGTAATCGGGCACCAGGTTCGGGCCGATCTCGTCGCGTTCGTTGACCACGGCCCATAGCGCCCCGGTTCCCGGCTGGATGGTCAAAGCAGTGGGATTGCGCAGTCCGGTGGCGTAAGCCTTGTGCGCGCCAGTGGCCGCATCCACCTGCCAGACCTGTGCGCGGTCCACTTCGGCAACCATGCCACGTTCGGTGATGTTGCTGTTGGAGCCGATGCCGACGTACAGGTAACGGCCATCGGCACTGGCGGTGAGTGCCTTGGTCCAGTGGTGATTGATGGCCGACGGCAGATCGGTGACCTTGCTCGGCGCACCATCGGCCTTGGTCTGGCCTTCGCGATAGGCAAAGCGCACCAGCGCATCCTGGTTGGCCACGTAGAGCGCGTTGCCGACCAAGGCGAGCCCATAAGGCGCGTTGAGCTTGTCGGCGAACACGGTTTTCAGTTCGTAGGTGCCGTCGCCGTCGGCATCACGCAGCAATGTCAGGCGATTGCCGCTCTTGACCTGGGTGGTGCCCTTGGCCTTGATGGGACCGGCGATGATGTCCTTGGGCTTGAGCTTGGGCGCCGATCCGCCGCGGCCTTCGGCGACCAGGATGTCGCCGTTGGGCAATACCAGGGTCTGGCGTGGGATGCCCAGATCGCGGGCAATGGCGGTGATGCGGTAACCCGCCGGCACGCTCGGCGTGCGCTCGCCCCACGCCGTTGGCTCGGCGATGGTCATGTCCGGCAGCACGCCGCGTTCGGGTGCGGGCAGCTCCGGCGTGGCACCGAGCTGATCGAGGTCCGGCGCCCTGGTGCACGCGGCAAGCGCCACGGCCAGCGTCGACAGGCTGATCATCTGCAGATAGCGATTCATCGTGCACCCCCGACACGCAGGCCGGACAGCCCGGCCCAGGTGGCAACCAGCGCGAACAGCGTTGCAATCGCCGACAGGGTCAGGGCCGCAGGCATGATCGCCCAGGCGTCGCGTGCGTGATGCAGGGCGTCGAAGAAACCTGCCACCCAGGTGGCGACCAGCGCGATCAGGTAGATCACATTGCGGCTGCCGCGCGCCAGCCCGACCAGCGCACACACCAGTGCGAGCGTGGTCAGCACCATTGCGCCGACCAGCAGCCAGGAGGCGAAGTTGCTCCACTGGATCTGATAGCTGCTCCAGTAAGCGTAATCGCTTGCCAGTGCGCCGAGGAACAATGGCCACATGCCGCCGAGTACGGCGGCATGCAATGGATGAATGACCCAGACGCGGGTCGGAACGGATGCAGTCATGGCGAACTCGGTACATCGATGGCGAAACACGCGGCCGATGCTGGCAGCTTGCACGTGACGGGAGTGCGGATGGCTCTGGATCACGCGAAGCCAGCGCCGGCAACCGGAAGGCAGATCGAGCGGCGACATTGCTTGGCGGCATGTCGACATTTCATCCAGGAACGCGATCTGCAGGTTTGCCACACCGAGCAGACCGGTCATGAACACGCTTGGTGGATCGCCTCGCTCGCCTTCGAAAGACGACATGCCCACCCATATCCATCCGCCCCCGGTGATGCGCAGTTCCAGAACGGCTGACAGAACCCGTTCGCGGCTGCCAAACGGGCGCGGCCGATACCCGCAGTCGCCATGTAACACCCATACATCGCGGTCCTACACGCCGTCCGCACCAGCCCGGGACCTGCCCGCACGGTCTTGCTGACCGCTCCCAGCCGGGACGGCAGGCCCGCCGATAGACCGATCAGCCTGTCGCCGCAGCAACGGGGCCGCCCGGTGTCGCCGAGTTTCGCGGCCACTGCGTAGGTCACGCACAGGTGTCATCAGCCTTCGCCAGCAAACGGTATCCGACGCCATGCACGTTCTGGATCAGCCGCTCCCGGAACGGCTTGTCGACAAGATTGCGTAACTCGTAGACATGGGTATGCAGCGCCGCGGCATCGCCCCCCCGATGCGGCCAGACGCATTCGATGAGGTGCTGCTGATGCACGACGCCTGGCGAGCGCCGCATCAAGGTCTCCAGAATGCGTGCCTGGGCGCGCGTCAGCGCCACGCGTTTGCCTTCGCGGCTTGCCAGCATCGCATCGCAGTCGAAGCGCAACGGTCCTGCGATGAGTTCGCGTTGCGTGCCTACCTGCCTGGCCCGATGCAGCACCCGGACGCGGGCTTCGAGCTCCTCCAGGTCGAAAGGTTTGACCATGTAGTCGTCGGCACCTTCGGCAAATCCGCGAAGTTTTTCGTCCAAGGTGTCGCGTGCGGTGAGCATCAGCACCGGTGTGGCGCATCCGGCCTGGCGCATGCGCCGGCATAGATCCAGGCCATTGAGCCGGGGCAGGCCCAGGTCGAGCACGATGACATCGAAACGATGGCGCGTGGCATGCGCCAGTGCGGCCAGGCCGTCTGCGGCATGGTCCACCTGGTAGCCACGGTATTCCAGGAAATCCCAGATATTGGCGGCGATGTCGGGTTGATCTTCAACAATGAGAACCTTCATGCAGGACATAGGCAGAAGCGTGCAACAGGAATCCGTGTATGGGAGGCATGGCTTAACACCAGCCTGAGAGCTGGCCGAGAACTGCTTACCGGCTGTTTCGGACACTGTCGAGGTCGCCGTTTTTTCGGCTCCCTATGTACTATCAATGCGCTCACCGATGCCGGATCCCGCTTCGCGGCTTTCTCAATTTTCCTCGCAAACTTCCGCACGGCCGTTCGATTCGCAGTGCATTCCCGGGCTTTCAGCGCAACCCGGAGACATTCCTGGCGATGGTCTGCCGCCACCGCGGTCAGCGGCCCTGTTATCAGTCTTGATTCCGGTCCATGACGAGCAGGACGGTCTGCTCGTTTTTCACCAACGATTGCGCCATGCCGTGCAGTCGCTCGGGCTGGAAGTGGAGCTGTTGTATGTCGACGATGGCAGCGGCGATGGCAGCGCCAGCATTCTGAGGCAGCTCGGTCGCGAGGATCCTCGGGTCGGCGTGCTGACGCTGAGCCGCAATTTCGGCAAGGAGATCGCGATGGCGGCTGGCCTGGATCATGTCCGTGGCGATGCCGTGGTGATCATCGATGCCGATCTGCAGGATCCGCCGGAGCTGATCGGGCAGATGGTGGCGGCGTGGCGACAAGGCTACGATCAGGTGGAGATGAAGCGCAGCGTGCGCGACGGCGAGACCGCACTCAAACGCGGCACGGCGCACCTGTTCTATCGCGTGATCGGGCGGCTGAGCACGGTGCCGATCAGTCCCGACGTCGGCGATTTTCGGTTGCTCAGTCGCCGTGCAATCGACAGCATGCGCCAGCTCGGCGAGTGCAACCGTTTCACGAAAGGGCTGTATGCGTGGATCGGGTATCCGAAGCTGCAGATCACTTACCGGCGCGCGCCCCGCCATGCCGGACACAGCAAGTGGAATTATTGGCGGCTGTGGAACTTCGCGCCCGAAGGCATTACGTCCTTCACCATCGCGCCGTTGAAAGTGGCCAGCTATGCCGGTGTGCTGTGCGCGCTGTTGGCATTCGTTTACGCAGGCGTGGTCGTCATCAAGACACTGCTGCTCGGCGATACCGTGCATGGCTATCCGAGCCTGATGGTGGCGTTGATGCTGCTGGGCGGCGCGCAGCTGTTGTGCCTTGGCGTTCTCGGTGAGTACCTCGGCCGGATGTTCATCGAAACCAAGCATCGGCCGCTGTATCTGGTCAGCGAGTTCCACCCGACCCAGGCCAGTGGGCGTGCAGCGGATGGAAGGGCGGCACCATGAGGTGGCCGGGCATGCGCCAACGCCTGTATGCAGCATTGGCGGCCACGTTGCTGATCCGCCTGCTGACGCTGGGTATGTATCCATTGACCGATACCACCGAAGCACGCTACGGCGAGATGGCCAGAAAAATGCTCGAAACCGGTCAGTGGATCGTTCCGCAGATCGATTACGGCGTGCCGTTCTGGGGTAAGCCGCCGCTGTCGGTCTGGTTGACGGCGATCTCCTACCGGCTGCTCGGCGTCACCGAGTTCGCGGCGCGTCTGCCGTCGTTGCTGATGGGGGTGCTGATCTGCTGGCTGGCCTATCTGGTCGCGGCGAGGCGGCACGGCGCGGACCATGGGCTGCGCGCAAGCCTGGTGGTTGCGAGCTGCGTGCTGATGTTGGTGAGTGCCGGCGGGGTCATGACCGATCCGGCCATGGTGGCGGGAACCACGCTTGCGATGGTTGCCTGCTGGCTGACGCTCACCGGAGGATCCGGCCGCTGGGGCTACCTGTTCTTTCTCGGCCTGGCGATCGGCCTGCTGGCCAAGGGCCCGGTGGCCACCGTACTGACGCTCGCGCCGATCCTCGGCTGGGCCCTGCTCACCGGCCGCGTCCGGCAACTGCGCGAGCGCCTGCCGTGGCGGGGCGGCCTGCTGCTGACCGCTGCGCTGGTGCTGCCCTGGTACTGGGCGGCGGAGCGCCAGACGCCGGGATTCTTGCATTACTTCCTGCTGGGCGAGCATGTTTACCGGTCCACCGTCAGCGGATGGACGGGGGATCGGTACGGATCGGCACATGCGTTCGCGCGCGGAACCATCTGGCTGTACGCCCTCGCCGCCACCCTGCCCTGGTCGCCGTGGCTGCTGTGGCAACTCCTGCGGCGCAAGGCGACCCTGCCGCTCACGCCCTTCAACGCTGGCGATGGCTGGACGCTGTATCTGCTGTGCTGGATGCTGGCCCCTGCTGCGTTCTTCACCCTGGCTGGCAACATCCTCCCCACCTATGTCCTGCCGGGGGTGGTCGGCTTCGGCCTGCTCACCGCCGAGATATGGCGCCAACGCCTGCGGCGACCATGCGCTGGCGTTCCCGAAGCGCTGGCGATGGTCGCGCCGACCCTGGTGCTGTTCGCGGTGCTCGCGCTGGCCCCCCAGGCAGACACCAAGTCGCAGAAGGGGGTCATGGCTGCCTACCAGGCCGACCTGCGCACCCAGGTGGGGCTGGTCTATTTCCGCCAACGCCCAGCTTCGGCGCAGTTCTATTCCGGTGGCGCGGCGATCGAGCTGCATGATGTGGAGGCATTGCAGCGCCATCTCGACCGCACCCCAGTGTGCTATGTGGTGATGCGGCGGTCGGCCTTCGTGCACCTACCCGCGCAGCTACGCGCTCGGCTGGGGCTGGTCGACGGGCCCCACCGCGACGATTACCTGCTGCTGCGCAAGAGCGCCGGCGCCAGCGGGTGGACGATACCGCCGCCGTCCTGAGGCCAAGGCGCTGCCTGGCGCAGGCAGGCTGGTCAGCGGATCGCGAGCCGGTGATCACTGCCGTGCCCGCCCCCAGCTGCGTCGGATAGGCCGCACATAAGCAGTCATCGGGCGCCGCTGCCATGCGCTTCTGAAGCGACGTGACCTCCCTTCACCGGGCTCGCGGCGGGGCCGCAGCGCCGTCGGATGGGTGACGGTGCCTCGGCACGAGACCACTACGCTCCCGCCCGCGAGCCTTGCCGTCGACGTGGGCGGATCGGGCTGCAGCATCGGGCAAGAATCACCACTGGACTATTTCCGACGAATTCCAGCATGTTTTCGTTTGCATATAAATCAAGATCTGCATTCGATACTCATCGAATATATTAAAAACGTGGCCCGATATATTTCATGAGAGGGCCATGCCCGTTTATATCAATTAGCATGCCTCAAGCGAGGAATTCGGCACAGCCAGGCACGCTGCCGTCAATCAGTGCCCCTTCGGTACGCCACTGTTATCTACATCATCTCCGCCCTCTACTTCGAACGTCCGGCGAACGGCAGCGGATGGCCGGTAGAGCTTGTCAGAAGAGCTAACTGGACTTCACGGACTGCTGTCGGAAATGCACCGACATCGCCTACGCAATCCCCTATGTGATGTGGGCTTCGTCGCATTTAGGATAGCCGCCCGTTCGAAAAAGTGATGCATACCGCTTGAGTTCGGCTGTTCTTTCACTCACACGCGATATCGCTGAATAACGTTTATTGAGATTGATGATCGATTAAATCGAAACGCCCTATCGGTGCATGAAACTCTCTGAATAACAACTGTCCATTCATATTTCAGAGTCGAGCGACAGTGCCGTTAAACATTCCGCAAGCGATCGACACCTGGCGGCGTTCAATAACGTTGCCAAGCCGAGGCAGTCCGAGGGGACGGATCTGCCGCTGTCGACGCACGTACCAACGACATCCAATGCCCGGACGGCGCGCCGCCGATGCCGGGACCCATTGCGCGAACCAGCGCTGTGCGCCTGATCAACGGAATCACCTGCCCATGAATCGCTCGCTTCTTGCAACCACCATCGCTTCCTGCCTCGTCCTGACCGCCTGCGGTGGCGGCGGTGGTGGCGGCAATGTGCGTAACGATCCGCCGCAGAGCACCGTGATCGGGCCGGCGCCGACGGCTCCCAGCACTCCCACCACGCCGCCCCCGACGACGCCCACCACGCCGGGGACCACCTCCGATCCTCTGCCCAGGACCACGCCGACTCCGGCTCCGGCGCCCGCCCGCTATCAGGGCGTGGGCAGCAATCTGCTGGTTCCGATCAATGCCGATCTGGCGCAGCAGGCCGGCGCCAAGGGCCAGGGTGTCAAGGTGGCGGTCCTCGACGACAATCTCTACGCAAGCTACGCCCCGCTCAGCGGCAAGGTCGATGGCTTCACCGACTACACCGCCAGCCCCGGAACGCCAGAGTCTTCCTCCAACGCGTTGCGTGGCCACGGGACGGTGATCTCTGCGCTGGTGGTAGGTTCGGACCAGGAGGGCTTCGCCGGCGGCATCGCGCCGGATGCCGACCTGTTGTATGCGCGCATCTGCGCCGAAAATTCCTGCGGTACCCAGCAGACGCGCCGCGCCGCGGTGGACCTGGCCGCTGCCGGCACGCGTATCGCCAACCTGTCGATCGGGGCATCGTATGCCGACGCCGCCGGCAGCGCGAATGCGGCCCTGGCCTGGCGTTTCGCGCTGACGCCGCTGGTCCAGGCCGACGCACTGATCGTGGCCGCCACCGGCAACGCCGGCGCGGACGAGGCGGCCTACCCGGCGGCCACGCCGGTCCAGGAGACCAGCGTGCGCAACAACTGGCTGGCAGTGGGCGCAATCAACGTCGACAGCGCAGGCAACCCGGCGGGTCTGACCAGCTATTCCAATCATTGCGGCGCGGCCGCGCAGTGGTGCCTGGTGGCGCCGGGCAGCTTCACCGCGCCGGCGCTGGCCGGCACCGAACTGCAAGGCCAGGTCGCCGGCACTTCGTTCTCCACTGCGGCCGTCAGCGGCGTTGCGGCGCAGGTGCTGGGCGTCTACCCCTGGATGAGCGCCTCCAACCTGCAGCAGACCTTGCTGACCACCGCTACCGATCTGGGCGCCCCCGGCGTGGATGTGTTGTACGGCTGGGGCCTGGTCAATGCGGCCAAGGCGATCAAGGGGCCGGCGCAGTTCGCCAGCAACTGGGCGGCCAATGTCGGTGCCGGCTACGACAGCACCTTCAGCAATGCCATCTCCGGTCCCGGCGGGCTCACCAAGAACGGTGCCGGCCGGCTCACCCTGAGCGGCAGCAACACCTACAGCGGCGGCACCAGCGTCAGCGACGGTGTGCTGTCGCTGAGCGGCAGCCTGCGCTCGGACGTGATCGTGCTCAACTCCGCCACGTTCGAATCGCGCGGCGGCGTGATCAACGGCGGCTATAGCCTGGTCAATTCCACCGGTACCACGGCCATCGAACTGGGCAAGGGGCTGACCGTGACCGGCCAGGCCAGTCTGAAGGGCAACCTGCTGTTGCTGCCCGAAGCGGCAGGCTACAGCGTCGGCGGCAGCGAACGGATCGTCACCGCCGGAACCCTGCTGGGCACGTTCGATCGCGTGCAGTACGCCAACAATTTCTTCTGGACCGCTGCGCTCAGCTACGCGCCCACCTCGGTGACCGCCACGCTGACCCGCAATGCCTCCGCCGCCAGCGCGCAGGCGGCAGGTGCGCCGCAGGCGGTGGTCAATGGCGCCAAGCAAGCCGATGCGCTGGTCAAGGCACTGGATACCCGCGTGGCCGCCGGCGACACCGACAACCTGGGTGGGCTGATCACCGCCACCGGTGCGTTGATCGGCGCTTCCGACGCACAGGTGGCCGCATCGCTGCCGACCCTGGCCGGCCAGGTGCATGGCATCGAACGCACGCTGGGCTTCCAGTCCGCGCTCAACGACGCGCGGGTCGCTGCCGATCGCCTGCCCTATCTCGCCGACACCACCTCGCTGACCACCTGGATGCAGGGGAGCTACCTGGATGGCGACCTGACCCGCAGCGGATTTGCCGCCGCCGACTACACCCAGCAGGCCACCACCGTTGGCGCGGATCTGCCGGTGGGCGGCGCCGGCACCATCGTCGGTGCGGCGGTGACCGCGGGCCAGGATCGTGCGCAGATCGATGCCTCCGCCAGCCGCCTGCGTGCGGACCGCTATGCGATGAGCGCGTATGTCTACCAACCGCTCGGCCAGGCCTACGTTTCGGGCATCGGCTCGTACGGCATGAGCGATGTGGAGACCGAACGCAATGTGCAGGCGGGCAGCATCGGCGAACGGCTGCAGAATCGCCGCCACGACACCCACTGGTCGCTGCGCGCCGAAGTCGGTCTGATGCCGCAGGCAGGCCTGTCGCCGTTTCTCGCCGCCGGGGTGGTCAGCCAGACCCAGGACGCGTTCGGGGAAACCTCGCGCACCGGCCTGGGACTGAGCGCCGGCCGCGATACCCTGCGCGCCGGATACGTCGAAGCGGGCGTACGCGGCCAGCTGACCCGCGGCCAGTGGGATTTCGATGGCCTGCTGGCGTACCGCTCGCTGTTGGGTAACCCGTCCACCGACTTCACCGCCTGGTTCACCGGATTGCCGGAGGCCCGCTTCAACGTGGCCGGCGAGCCTGTCGCCAAGCAGGCGCTGCGCGCCTCGGTCGGGGTGCGCTACCAGATCAATGCGGCGTTTTCGGTGTATGGCAACGTCGGTGCCGAACGCGCCCGTTCGGACGCGGACAGCATCAACGCCAACCTCGGCCTGCGCTGGCAGTTCTGACCGCACCGCGGCGGCGGACCGCAGCAATTGAGCCGCGACCTCACTGACGCGCGGCGAATCGAGCAAGCGCAAGCCCCGGCATGCCGGGGCTTGCGCGTTGCAGGGCGTAGCCGGCGCTCAGAAGCTCCAGCCCCAGGTCAGCTGCCCGCCATAGGCGGTCTGGCCATCGCCGTTGAGCCCCTGCACGGACAGCGACATGCGGCTGTTGGGCGAAGTGATCAGGCTGAGCCCCAGCTCGCCGACTGCCGCATTTTCGGCCAGGGTGACGCTCTGCACCGCGAACTGCGCCTGCGTGCCGATGAAGCCCGCCGATCGCTGCACGGCACGATCCCCGAAGGCGTGCCGCCAGCCCAGCGACGCGTACAGGGATGCCGGTTGGCTCAACGCCCAGCGCCCGCGCACGCCCAGGGTGCCGGTGACGAATTCGTCGGTGGCGCCCCGGACCGAGAGTCCGGCGATTCCGCCACGTTCGCTGAAGCCATCGGTCTTCAGCCGGGTGTAGTCGGCAGCCAGGAACGGGCTGTAGACCGCATCGCCGCTGCGCCACTGCCAGGATGCCTCCAGCGATGCAGTCACCGCGGTGGCATCGTAGTCGCCGACAAGCCGTTCTTCGAGCACGCCAGGCAGCAGGACGCGACGCGCGCTTTCCACCTCGTAGTCGGCGTAGTCCACGGTGGCCTGCAGCGAGAACGCCGACCAGGCGAACTGCCCATAGACGCCGACATGCGTGCCATCGATCTCGGCGCGATCGCCCCACTCCCGCGACCAGCTCTCGATGTCCTGATTGCCCAGCGCCACACCGATCGTGCTGCGTTCGCCGATGCGACGTTCGGCGCCGGCCATGAGGCCATTGTCCTGGCGGCGCACCGACTGCGTAGCGGCATCGCCATCGACACGGTTGGGCAGGCTGCGCCCGGCGATCCACACCGTGGTGTCGCCGATCCGGGCATCCTGGCTGTCGCCGCGCAAATGGTTGCCGACACCGCCGGCGAGAAAGCGGCTGTCCAGCAGTGCGGTGGCGGTGCTGGCGTGGCTTTCGCCCGACAGCGAGGCGAAGGCGGTGACGATCGCCGCCGGATCGTCGGGCAGGCGGACCACCGATTGATACACCGGGCTGGTGGTGGGCAGGCCCTCCACGGCCGATGCCGCGGCCTGCTGGTTGGGCGTGGTCACCGTATCGATCATCGCCACGGTATTGCGCCCCAACCAGATCGACAGACCGGTGGCGCGGGTTTCGAGGTTCGGTTCGAGGAAGGCGTAGTCGGATACGACGTTGCTGAATTGCCCACTCGCCCCACCGGCGGCATTGATCACCGGAACCTCGGTGAACAGCGGCCATTCGGCACCGCGTACCACCTGCAGGGTACTGCCGGGCGCGACGACCGCTGCGCCACCGACCGTCAACGGTGTCACCTCTCCGCCCGCTCCCGGCGTCACCTGCAGGGTGGAGCCGTTGCCGATGGTGGCATCGCCACCGACGTTGAGCGTGCCGTTGCTGCCGCCGATCAGCAGGCTGCCACCGGAGAGATTCAGGCTGCCGATGGTGCCGCCGCCGGTGAGCGTGCCGCCCGGCCCCACCGTGACCGGCCCGCCGAGCGCGGCGCCCGGATTGGCCGCATTGCCGATGCTCAAGGTGCCCGCATTGACCTCGGTCGGCCCGCTGAAGCCGCTGCTGTTGGCGGTGAGCAACAAGGTGCCCAGCCCATCCTTGACGAGACTTCCGACGCCGAACAGCTGGCCGGAATAGGTGCCGTTGGTGGTCTGCAGAAAGGTCAGCGTGGCGTTGTTGGTGATGTCGCCCTGCAGGCTGCCGGTGTTGCCGATCAGGTTGCCGGCGGCGATGGTGGTGCCGCCAAGATACGTGTTGACGCCAGCCAGCGTGACCGCACCGGTGCCGGTCTTGAGCAGTGCACCGCTGCCGGCGATGTTGCCGGCGAATGTTCCATCTCCGGCCTGGTCGAATACCAGCACGGCATTGTTGAGGATATTGCCCTGCAGGCTTGTGGTGCTGCCTTGCAAGGTGCCGGCGGCGAGCGTAGTGCCGCCGCTGTAGCTGTTGGCGCCGACCAATGTCAGCACGCCGCCGCCCTGCTTCACGACGTTGCCGACGCCGCTGATGGTGCCAGCGAAGGTGCCATCCCCGGCCTGGTCGAAGACCAGCGTGGCATTGTCCACCACGTCGCCTTGCAGGCTGCTGGTGTCGCCGATCAGGCTGCCGGCGCTGACCAGGGTACCGCCGGTATAGCTGTTGGCGCCGGTCAGTTGCAGTGCGCCGGCCCCGCTCTTTTCCAGTGTGCCGGTGCCGCTGATCGTGCCCGCGTACACACCGCCGCTCGCCTGGTCGAACACCAGCGCGGCGTTGTTGACGATGCCACCCTGCAGACTGCTGGTATCGCCGATCAGGCTGCCGGCCACGATGCTGGTACCGCCGGTATAGCCATTGGCGCCATCGAGCAGCAAGGCGCCTGCGCCGTCCTTCACGAGGCTGCCGGTGCCGGTGATCGAACCGGTGAACACGCCAGCACTCGCCTGATCGAACACCAGCGTGGCGTTATCGACGATGGCGCCTTGCAGGCTCGCGCTATCGCCCACCAGGGTGCCGGCATCGACCGTAGTGCCGCCGGTGTAGTTGTTGGTACCTGTCAGCGTCAGGGTGCCGGTGTCGGTCTTGAGCAGCGCACCGCTGCCGCCGATGTCGCCAGTCAGCGTCATCGCTGCGGGCGTCGCCACGCTGAGCGTGGCGCCCAGCGTAACCGCGTTACCGAGGACCGTGGCGATCGCATTGCTGAGGACCGCATCGCCGGTCACCGACAAGGCGCCAGTCCCCAGCGCGCTGTCGCTGCCGACCAGCAGCGTGCCATCGCCAAGCACGGTCCCTCCGGTGTAGCTGTTGGTACCGCCAAGCGCGAGCGTGGCGGCGCCGTTCTTGATCAGACTGCCCGTCCCGCTGATGGGGCCGGACAGGCTCAGGTCGTTGCTGCCCAGCGCGGTCATTGCACCGTCGAGCACCACGGCGTTGCCGACCGCCAACGCCTGCGTGCTGTCGAGCGCGGTGCCGGCGGCGGCGGTCAGCGTGCCGCTGCCGAGCGCCTGCGCATCGCCGAGGATCAGGCTGCCGCCCCCCAGCGCCGTGCCGCCGGCATAGGTATTGGCGGCACCGAGTATCAGCGTCCCGGTATCGAGCTTCTGCAGGCCGCCGGTGCCGGTGATGGCGACATCGAGGGTGCCGGTGACGCCGGGGTCGACGCGGATGATGGTGTTGGCGGCATCGGCGCTCAGCGCGCCGGCACCGTTCAGGACGTAGCCATCGGTGAGGAACTGCATGCCGACGATGCTCTGGGTGCCCTGCACATCGACAGTGCCGGCAGTGCCGCCGAAGACCGCGAACCCACTCTGCCAATCGCTGTTGGTCGCACCGTCGATCGATGTCCAGTTGGTTCCCCCCGCCGTCCATGTCCCGCTGCCGCCATCGATGCCGCCATTGGCAACGGTCTGCGCACCATCCCAGAACTGCACGTTACTGCCGGGCGAGAGCACCACCACGTTGACCTGCTGGGCCAGCGCGGTCTGCAGGCTCAGCTGGGACGGGTCCACGCTGCCGGGAAGCGTGCCGAATCCCAGGCCGTTGTCGGTCAGGGCGCCGCTGTAGTCGATCAGGCGGTAGACGCCGCTACCGAACCCGCCGATATCGGTGATGTTGAGCGTGCCGTCCAGGGTCAGATCGCCGTTGACCGCCAGCACCCCGGTCTGGCCGGGAATGCCCAGGAAGGCGTCGAGTGTGGCATTGGGCGCCATGCTCAGGCTGCCGGTGGTCAGCAACGCGCCGCTGCTCACCACCAGGCGTCCGCCATCGTTGACGGCGACAGCGGCATCGACCACCCCGCCACCGCTCAGGGTGCCGCCCGCTCCAACGCTCAGGCCGCCAGCACTGGCCAGCGTGCCATCCACGTCCAGCGTGCCACCGATGATCCGGGTGCTGCCGCCCAGCGTGCTGGTGCCGGTCAATTGCAAGGTGCCGCTGCCCAGCTTTTCCAGATCGCCCGCGTCGCTGAAGCTGCCGGCGAAGCTGCGATCGCTGTTGTCGCCACCGAGCTGCAGCGTAGTGCCGGCGCCGATCGCGACAGTGCCTGGCCCGGTCACTGCGCTCAGACTCGTATCGCTGCCCAGCGACAGCCCGGCACCGGCGGCCACCTCCACCGTGCTGGCGCTGCCCAGTGTGCCGGTGGCCGACGTGGCGAGCACGCCGGCCTGCACCGACACCGGACCACTGAAGGTATTGGCACCGGCCAGGGTCAGGCCGCCGGCCCCGGTCTTGGTCAGCGCACCGGCGCCACTGAGCGTGCCGGTCAGGGTCAGATCCGCAGCGCTGGCGATGTTCAGCGCCGCACCGAGATCGATGCTGTTGCCCAGCGCCAACGCGATCGCGTTGCTCAAGCTGGCATCGCCCAGCACCGACAGGCTGCCGGTGCCCAGGGCCGTATTGCTGCCCAGCGCCAGGGTGCCGGCGTTCAACACGCTGCCGCCGGCATAGCTGTTGTTGCCATCCAGGGTGAGCGTGGCGGCGCCGTTCTTGATCAGACTACCCGTCCCGCCGATGGATCCGGACAGGCCCAGGTCGTTGCTGCCGAGCACGCTCAATGCGCCATCGAGCACCACGGCATTGCCGACCGCCAACGCCTGCGTGCTGTCGAGCGCGGTGCCGGTAGCGGCGGTCAGCGCGCCGCTGCCCAACGCCTGCGCATCGCCGAGGATCAGGCTGCCGGCGCTGAGCGCAGTGCCGCCGGCATAGGTGTTGGCCGCGCCGAGCCGCAGGGTGCCGGTGTCGAGCTTCTGCAGGCCGCCGGTTCCGGTGATGGCGACATCGATCGCGGCGTTGGCGCCGGGATCCACACGCACCGCCGTGAGCGGTGCGCTCACCGCCAGCGCACCGCCGCCGGCATCGGTGAGCTGATAGCCATCGCTGACGAACTGCAGGCCGCCGACATTCTGCGTGCCCTGCACGCCCACGCTGCCGGCGGTGCCGGAGAACACCGCGAAATCGCCTTGCCAGGTGCTGTTGGTCGAACCATCCTGGCTGGTCCAGTTGGTCGCCGCACCCCATGTGCCAGCGCCACCGTCGACACTGCCGTTGGCGGTGGTCTGCACGCCGTCCCAGAACTGCACGATGCTGCCCGGTGCGGTGACCACCAGATTGATCTGCTGGCCGATCGCGGTCTGCAGCGCCAGCTGGCTGATGTCGATGCTGCCGGGAATGATGCCGAACAGCACGCCGTTGTCGGTCAGCGCGCCGGTGTAGTCCATCAGCCGATAGACGCCGGTTCCGAAGCCGCCGATATCGGTGATGTTGAGCGTCCCGTCCAGGGTCAGGTCGCCATTGACCGCGAGCAGCCGGGTGGCGCTGGGCGCAGCGAGCGCCACGTCCAGCGATGCGCCCGGTGCCAGGGTCAGCCCGGCGACACTGAGCGAGCTGCCGCTGGTCAACGCCAGCCGCCCCCCATCGCCGATGGTGACGCCGCTGGCGATGCTCCCGTTGCTACCGCTACCGGTGAGGGTGCCGCCCAGCGCAACGTTCACTGCGCTGGTGCCCAGGCTGCCGACGACATCCAGGGTGCCGCCGCTTACCTGCGTGCCGCCGCCGATCGCGCTGGTGCCGAGCAGGCGCAGCGTGCCGGTGCCGATCTTGTCGAGCGCGCCGCCGCCTCCCAGTGCACCGGCGAAATCGCCGCCGCCCAGTTGCAGGGCCGCCCCGGCAGCGGTGTCGACGCTGCCGGCGCCCGTGAGCGCACCGATCAGCCCTCCGCTGCTCAGGTCCAAGGTGGCGCCCGCCGCGACATCCACGGTACCGGGAGCGCCCAGCGCCGCCGCGGTACTGGCGACCAGGGTTCCGCCCTGGATCGCCAGCGGGCCGGTGTAGGTGTTGCTCCCGGTCAGCGTCAAGGTACCCAGGCCGGTCTTGGTCAGCGCGCCCACGCCGCCGATGCTGCCGCTTGCCAGCATGTCCGCCGCGTTGTCCACGGTGAGCGCGGCTCCCAGGTCGATGCCATTGCCCAACGCCACGGCGATCGCATTGCTCAGGGTCGAGTCACCGGTCACCGACAGCGTACCGGTGCCGAGCGCAGCATCGGCCCCGACCGCGATCGTGCCGGCAGCGAGTGTGGTGCCGCCGCTGTAACTGTTGCCTGCGTTGAGTGACAGCGTGGCGGTGCCGGTCTTGACCAGGCTACCGCTGCCACCGATCGCGCCGTTCAACGCCAGATCGTTGCTGCCGACCAGGGTGAGCTGGCTGTTCAACTGCAGCGTATTGGCGACGCCAAGCGCGGCCGTGGTCTCCAGCTCGGCTGCGCCATCGACCGCGAGTGCGCCCGTTCCCATTGCCGTCGCATTGCCGAGCACCAGGCGTCCGCCATCCAGAGTCACGCCGCCGTCGAAGGTATTGGCATTGCCCAGGGTCAGCGTGGCAGCCCCTTGCTTGTCGAGACTGCCGGCGCCGCTGATGACGCCGCCCAGTGCGAGGTCCTGCGTGCCGGGCAGCGTCAATGCTCCGGTCAGCGTGAGTGCGTTGTCCAAGGTCACTGCAGTGGTGGCATCCAGCGCCGTGCCTCCCGCAGCAGTCAGCGTGCCGGTGCCCAGGGCGGTGTCGCTGCCGACCACTACGGTGCCGGCCTGCAGCTGCAGGCCACCGGACCAGGTGTTGCTGCCGTTGAGGGTGAGCGTCTGCGCTCCGTTCTTGATCAGGCTTCCGGCGCCGTCGATGACGCCGTTGAGCGCCAGATCCTGGCCATCGATGGACAACGCCCCGCCGAGCGTCACTGCGTTCTGCAAGCTCGCGGCGATCGCGGCGCTGAGTTGGGTGCCGCCGGCAGCGATGAGCGCCCCGGTGCCGAGCGCCGTATTGCTGCCGACGATCAAGGCGCCCGCATTCAACGACGTGCCGCCGCTGTAGAGATTGTTGCCGGACAGGGTCAACGCACCGGCCCCTTGTTTGATCAGGCTGCCGGTTCCGCCGACGCTGCCGGTGAGATCGAGTGCGTTGCTGCCGGTCAGCGATAGCGCACCATTCAGCACGACATCGTTGCCCAGCGTGGTGGCGGCGGTGGCCTGCAGCTGCGTGCCATCGGCGGCGGTCAACACGCCGCTGCCCAAGGCCGTGCCGCTGCCGACCAGCAAGGCACCGGCATTGAGATCCACGCCGCCGGCGAAGGTATTGGCGCCGGTCAGCGTCAAGGCCGCGCCGCCGTTCTTGACCAGGCCGGCGCTTCCGCCGATCAGACCGGTCAGTGCGAGGTCCTGGCTGCCGCCCAGTTGCAGGTCCGCGGCCAGCACGACATCGTTGGCGAGGGTACGCGTGGCGGTGGTGTCGAGCAGCCCGCCGGCAGCGGTCAGGGTGCCGCTTCCCAACGCGGTATCGCTTCCCAGTACCAGACTGCCCGCGCTCAGCCGCGTGCCGCCTGCATAACTGTTGTTGCCGCTCAGGGTCAGGCTGGCGGCACCGAGCTTGTCCAGGCCGCCGGCACCGGCGATGTCGCCGGTGAGGGCCAATGCGGCGCTGCCACCGATGTTGACCAGGCCGGTCAACGCGATCGCATTGGCGAGCGTGCTCACCGCAAGCGTGTCCAGCGTGGTGCCGGCAGCGGCGCTGAGCGCGCCGGTGCCGAGCGCGGTATCGCTGGCGATGTTGAGCTTGCCGGCACTCAGGGTGGTGCCTCCGCCGAACAGGTTGTTGCCGCTGAGCGTGAGATCGCCGCTGCCGGACTTGACCAGGCTGCCTGCGCCGCCGATCGCCCCGCTCAGCGTCAGTGCCTGCGCGCCATCGAGCGTCAATGCGCCGCTGTTCACTGCGATCGCATTGCTCAAGGTGGTAGGTGCAGACGCCTGCAGATTGGCATTGCCGGTGACGGTCAATCCGCCGCTACCGAGCGCGGCACCGGTGGCGACCTGCAAGGTGCCGGCAGTGAGCGTGGTGCCGCCGGCGTAGGTGTTCAAGCCGGTCAATGCAAGCGTGCCGGTGCCGAGCTTGTTCAAACCGCCTGTCCCGGCGATGGTGCCGGCCAGAGTCAGCGCGGTGCCATTGCTGCCCACGCCCAGCGTACCGGTGAGCGCCAGCGTATTGCCCACGCTGGTTGCCGCATTCGCATCGAGGATACCGCCGCTGGCGGTCAGGGTGCCGGTACCCAACGCAGAGCTGGAACCGACCACCAGGCGTCCGGCGGTCAACGTCGTCCCGCCGGTGTAGGCGTTGCTATTGCTCAGGGTGAGATCGCCTGCCCCGCTCTTGAGCAGCGCGCCGTTGCCATCGATGGTGCCCGCCAGGGTCATGGCCTGCGTGCCGGTCCAGTTCAGCGGCGCCGACAACGTGATGGCGTTGCCCAGTACCAGTGGCGCACTGCTGCTGAGGTTGGCTGCGCCGGTGACGTTGAGCGCGCCGCTGCCCAACGCGACATTGCTGCCCAGCTCCAGGGTCCCTGCCGCCAGCGTCGTGCCACCCAGGTAGGTGTTGTTGCCGGTCAATGTCAGCACACCGGTGCCGGTCTTGGTGAGGCCGCCGGCACCGGAAAGCGTTCCGGTCAGGCTGAGTGCGTTGCCGCTCGCACCGACACCGAGGGGATTGGTCAATGCGAACGCATTGCCCAGCGACAGCGGAGCGGCGTTATCCAGCGCGCCGCCGGCAGCGGTCACCGTCCCCGTACCGAGCGCGGCGCTGCTCTCGAGCATGGTGGTGCCGGCGCCGAGCACGGTGCCACCGAGATAGGTATTGGCGCCCCCCAGGGTGAGCATGCCGGTGCCGACCTTGGTCAGCGCCCCGCTCCCGCTGATCGCGCCGCCGAGCCGTACCGCATTGGATCCCCCGACACTGAGTGCGCTGTTGAGCACGAAGGCATTCGGCAGGTTCACTGCGGCACTGGCCAGCAAGCTGCCGCCGGCAGCGGT
This sequence comes from Xanthomonas melonis, assembly GCF_020783655.1. Lineage (GTDB taxonomy): Bacteria > Pseudomonadota > Gammaproteobacteria > Xanthomonadales > Xanthomonadaceae > Xanthomonas > Xanthomonas melonis. The sequence continues at coordinate 350,927 of NZ_JAJGQH010000001.1, forward strand.
CACCGTGCCCGTGCCCAGCGCGGCGCTGTTGTCTGCTGTCACGGTACCGCCACCCAGCGTGACCCCGCCACTGAAGCCATTGGTGCCGGTCAGGGTCAGCCCCCCGGTTCCACTCTTGACCAAACCGCCTGCACCGGTGATGGTGCTGCCGATGGTCAGGCCATTGGTGCCCTGCACCGTCAATCCGCCTGCCCCCAGCGTGATGCCGCCGCTCGGGGCCAGGGTCAGACCGGCGGCAGTGGCCTCCAGCGCCCCACCATTGGCGGAGATCGCAGATCCCAGCTGCGCGGGGGTCGCGGTGCGCAAGACGCCGCCATTGAGCGCACTGCTGCCGAAATTGCTGGCGCCGGCAAGCGACCAGGTGCCGCTGTTGACGCGTAACGTGCCGAAGTTGATGTACTGATCGGTACTCAGCGTGCCGGTGCCCGCACTCCCGCTGCCGGTGCCGCTAGCGGAGTTCTGCAGCAGCAGCGTATTGCTTCCGCCCGCACCGCCATCCACGACTCCGGTGCGCGCAAAGCTCAGCAATCCACCGGGGCCGAGCAACTCCAGCGCGAGCCCGCCGCCGCTGTTGACGCTGCTACCGGTGACTGCAGTGAAGGTATTGGTGCTGCCCACCCCCATCGACACGCTACCGGTGATGGTGCCGCTATTGATGAAGGTATTGCCCGCGGCCGAACTCTGGAACGCAACCCGACCTTCGATGGTGCCGGTATTGACCGCATTGACCGTGCCGCCGCCGCTGACCGCGATCACCGGCGTGTCTGCGCCCAGCACCGACAGATTCAACAGCGGCCTGCTGCTGATCAGGCCGGCATTGTTGATCTGCACGGTGCCGTTGCTGGCCGAGGTCATGCCCAGTGCCATGCCGTCGAGATTGAGCAGATTGGCGCCGAGCAGGCCACCGGTGCCGTAGATGGAGCCGCTGGCCAGATTGTTCGCGGTGACCGTGGTGGAACCGGCATTGCCCATGGTGACGCCGGTGCCCAGCACCGACAGCAGGCCAAGGATCGATGGATCGATGGTGCCGCTGTTGTTGAGGGTGGCGTTGGTCCCGGTGAGCGCGATGCTGGTACCGCCCAGCAGCCCGGCTGTCATCTGCGTGCCGGACGCCACATTGACAGTGAGATTATTCGCGTTGCTGGCGAAGCTGTTGCTGACGCCCGCGAGCCCGGTGCAGGTCACGGTCGCCCCTGCTGCCGGTAGCGCCGGCGTACAGGCCCCCCAGGCCAGTGCGGGAGCCGCCGCCCCGGCTGCCAGGATCATCAGTTGCGGCAATGCCCTGCGGGTGGCGCCGGATTTGCGGCGCCGCCGCACCAATTCATGCGTCACTACCCAATTGCCGATGGCAGCGTTCCAGACCAGCGCAAATGCACGATTCATTCTGATTCCCCCTGTGACGGGAACGCGCAATCCACGGTTGCGCTCGCCCGTGTTGGCAATGGAGTGAGATGGAGTTTATCGGCGACAAAAACCCGCTTCTGTCGCCTTGGCAACGGAAGAGCTTTAATACCAATCGCAGTTAAACGGTGAAGAATTAATAATCGAATCGATATGAATGAAACTGTGATTAATATCACTAACTATAAAGATGCACGCCATTCCGGGCCGATCTGTCTATTCGTCCGCTCGCGCCCGCCGATGCGACGAATTGCAGCGTCCGGTATTCGTCAATCGTAGAGGATGCTTGAAATAACAGTTCTTTTTGGACAATTGGCGGCCTGAAGAGGAATGCCGCTTCGCTCATTGTCGCCGTGCCGCCTCATGCCACTGATTATCCTGACAGCCAGGCGAACCACTCTCCTGCCAGGCCTGGCCTGCACGATCAGGCGGCACCCATTGTCGGTCCGGATGCGCTCGCTTATTGGGTAAGACCAATTCGATTTCGCCACATCGGTGACGCGCCGGCGATAGCCGATTGGTATATCCAGTGGGCGATATACTCTGGTTCGTAGAGTCCGCTTGTTCGCACGCAAAAATTTCGTCCAGCGATTATCCTGTCTGCGTGCTCCGAACGCCGCTTCGTCACCTGTCGACGACCCGGATATGTTTCTAGTACGCGTGCAGTGCGTGATCATCGACACGGAATCTGACGACATGACGCCGGCCTCGGGAGACAACATGCAGGAACGCCAGTCCGACTGGTCGGGAGTCCCGATCGACTTGGGCGGCATGGAACCGCTGGAGCAGATCGCCCGCTTGCTGTGTCATGCGCTGGTCGCCCCCGCCGCCGCACTCACCATCACCGAAGGCGGCCGGATGCGCGTGCTCGCTGCCCGCGGCATCGACCCGGACCATGTCGAGCGAGCCATCGCCGTCTGTCCGCCAGCGTCGACCTCGGCCGCTGGCATTTCCGAGTTGATCGAACACGAGGTACTGGCATCGATCCAGCTGGGTGACGCGGCCTTTCCCGGGCTGCCGGCGCGCTTTATCGCCTGCGTGCCGGTCGGCGCGCCACAAACCGGAATCTGCGGCACCCTGTGCGTGATCGACACGCGCGAGCGCCGTCTGGCCAGCCAGGAGCACCAACAGTTGCGTATGTTCGCCAACGTGGCTGCCGCACAGCTGGAACTGCAGTTCGGGGCGGGCCGCCGCGAGCCGCATAGCGGCCTGTTCAACGCGCGTCAGTTGCAGTCGGATCTGGATGCGCTGGCCATGGGCAGCCATCACGTACCCACCATCGCGGCCTTCATCGAGGTCTACGATACCCAGGCCGCCAACGAAGCGCGTCAGGCGCTCGGCATGCAGCCGCTGGAAGAATTGATCCGGCATGCCAGCTACGTGCTGACCCGTGCGCTGCGCGGCAAGGCGACGGTGTATCACGTGGCGCCGATGCGGTTCGCATTCTTCCTGCTCAATTCCGCGCCCGACGAGATGGAAGACCTGCTGCTGGATCTGCGCGACATGCTGCACAAGCCAGTGGACGCCGCCGGGGTACCGATGTCGCTGACCTTCCACGCCGGCGTGGTGCGTTTCGCTCCGCAGCGGCCCGATACCAACGACGTCATGCGCAAGGGATTGGTCGCGCTCGGCGATGCCATCAACAACCACGCCATCGTGTGCTGGTACAGCGCATCGCACGACGATGCCATCCAACGCTCCTATCGACTGGCGCTGGACGCCGAAAGCGCGTTGAGGGCGGGTGAGTTTCGCCTGGTGTTTCAGCCACGCATCCACCTGGCGGACCTGTCGGTCACCGGCTTCGAAGCCTTGCTGCGGTGGCAGCACGCCAGCCTTGGGCCGATCGGCCCGGACGAGTTCATCCCCCTGTTCGAGAAGACCGCGCTGATGTGCACGGTCACCACCTGGGTGATCGAGAAGGCGCTGCAGCAATTGGCGCAGTGGCGCGCACAGGGGCTGGAATTCTCGATTTCGATCAACCTGTCCTCGCGCGACTTCGGCAACATCAATCTGGCTGCGGACGTGATCAACCGCTGCAGGGAGCTGGAGATCCCCACCGCGCGGATCGAACTGGAAATCACCGAGGGCCGCTGGCTGCGCAGCAACGTCGAAGCGGTTCCGCGCCTGCGTGCACTGCGCGAGGCCGGCGTCAGCGTGGCCATCGACGACTTCGGGACCGGCTACAGCAACTTCGGCTACCTCACCGAATTGCCGGTCAACGTCCTCAAGCTGGATCGCTCGCTGGTGACCGGGATTGCCAACAAATCCGGCATGCAGACGCGCGCAGAGGCGGTCGTGCGGTTGGCGAGCGCGTTGGGCTATCGCACCGTGGCCGAGGGCGTTGAGCATGCCGACGAGATCGCCCTGCTCCGTGGCTGGGGCTGCGACGAAGCGCAGGGCTATCTGCTGTCCAGACCGATGGAGGCGCACCTGGTGGCCGACTATGTGCGCCAGGCCACTGCGCAGGGGCGCCTGCCCTGATGTCACTGCCGCAATGAAGCCCCGCTGCCGTCGATGCGGTCGATGCAGTCGACGCACCTCCTCCACGGTCACTGCGGATCTGCCTGCGGTGACCGACCGGACGTGAGTGCGCCCCGCCCTGGACAAATTCATGGACACCCGTCGCCGAGACGACGCTCAACCGCCCGGCTGCGCCAATGCGTGATCCAGCGCAGCGCAGATCGCGGCCACCTGCGCTGCATTGCACTGCGCGGGCGTGGCCTTGGGGCTATCCGGATAAACCTCGGTGGTGGTGCGGTAGCGGGCGTCGGTGACGCCAGCGCACAGGCCCAACCGTCGGACCGGGTAATGGATGACGCCGTGAGCTGCCACCGGCGCGCCGATGATCTGGCCCTGCGCATCGGGTGGCGCGATGTGCGTGATCTTTGCCACCGCCGCGATCACCGCCTGCTGGAACTCCGGTTGCGGATCCTCGCTGTCGCCCACCAGATAGAACCCGTCGGGAATGCTGCCCGGCACGAATGCCACGCCGTCGCGCGCGGCCAGCGCTGGGCGGAACTCGCTTTCGTCGCTGTCGGTGGTTTCATGCAGGTCGATGTGCACCAGCATTCGCCCCGGCGTTGCAGCGACCAGTTGCATCAGCGCCGCCGACTCCGCCGCCGGGCTATGCGGGCCGAACGCGCGGTTCGGATCCACCGCCTCGGCATTCCAGCGCTGGACGCGCTCGTATCCCCAGGGATTGACGCAAGGTGCCACCAGCAGATTGATCCTGCCGGCATAGTCCGCGCCACGCTGTTGGAGGAATTGCAGCGCCCCCTGCACACCACTGGTTTCGTACCCATGCACGCCACCGGTGACCAGTGCGCATGGCAGCGCGGCATTCCACATGGCACTGCGTAGCGCCAGCAGCCGGTAGCGGTCGGTCGCCGAGACGATCGTGCCGTATTGCTCACAGTCATAGCGCGCGGCCAATGCGGCAATGGGCTGTTCGACATCGATCGCATAGCTACGCCTGGGCAGCTGGCGCGCGCGCCAGGCGCTGCGCTCGGCCTCTTCCCAGGGGCGCCCGGGGGTGCCGATCGGATAGGTCTGTTGGATTGTCATGGCCGAACCGCGTTGCTGATGGAAGCGCAAGGGTAAGGGCAAGAGGCGCTGGCGCAAAAAGGCCCCGCAATGCGGGGCCATGCAACTGCCAGGACAATCGAGGCGCCTTACTTCTTTGCTGTCACGCCCGGGGTGGCATCGCGCACCAGGAACTCTTCGGTAAGCTCGGGCAGATGGGCCAGCAACCAGTCGGCCATCGCTTGCTCCTGCGGCAGGATCTGCTCGCAGACCTGCTGGGTCTGGACATCGCCGACAGTCCTGGCCGCGCCCAGCAACGCGGTATAGGTGGCGATCTCGAGATTCTCGAACACATATCCGGCCATCGCGCCCTTGATGATCTCGTCGGACGCAGCCATGCCGCCCATCGCCTGCCCGAATGCGGCCATCTTGCCCATGGCATCCTTGACCACGGACGGCGACCCTCCCAGGCGCTCGATGCACGACTCGACCAGGCGTTGCTGTCCCAGCGTTTCCTCCAGATGCTGCTCGATGCGCGCCTTGAGCTGCGGATAATGCTCGATACGCGCGGCCTGGGCCTTGAGCATCTGCTCGGCCTGCTGCTCCATTGCATGCGCATCGCGCAACCAGTCCATCAGATTTTCGTTCGGCTCTGCCATGTGGGCGCTCCAGTGAGAGTGATGACGGAATTTCAGCCTGGAGCCCCCCGCATGAAAGACGCGGCTGCATCCAGTGAACGGCATGTCGCGCCCTGCTCTCGAGATCGCCAGCCCATACAGACCTCTCCCGGGGCACGGTGGCGCGCTTGCCTTGCACTGCACGCGAACCACGCCAGCCTCATCGCCACACCGGCGCGCGCGTTGGTGCCATCAGCTGTTCATGCTGCCCGCCGATACGACACATCTTTCCAACCTGCGGACGGGCGCAGCGGGCAAGCGTGAGGTGCGAAGAGGGTGCGCTGGGGACCGGAGCGCACATACGGTCCCTAACGGTTCAGGGCATCTGCCGCGCCCGCTTTGGCGCCAGCGCAGCGGTCCTGCCAGCTGTTTCAGCGGCATCGCCGAGGCGGATGCAGGATTTGCCGATGCGGGATAGGCTCGCCAGCGCCGAGTGCAAATTTTTACTGCAATCGATGTCGTTCCTCCGGCAGGCTTGCAAATTTTTCACTCGCGCCTATTTGCACCGAGACATCAACCAGTTACAGCCCGCTCACGGCGCCCATGCGCGAATATTTGATTACCTGATACTTCATTTTGCAATCGATTGCTTACCGACATGATTTTCGCTCGCAGACGCTCTGCTGGAGCCCGACCGCCGATCCTGCGACCCTTGAGAGAACCGGCACGCCGCAGCGTGCCGGTTCTTCATCAGGCGGATTCTTCCTGCGGCTTGGCCTGCTTGGAGCGGCCACCCTTGCTCCCGATACGCGACATGTGATCGCGATCGCGACTGACCGCCTGCCCGCCTTTGCGGCCTGCCTCGCGTGCTTCGTCGCTGGTGAATTCGTGCGCATTGCCGCTGGCATGCGCTGCCTTGCCACCGCTGCTGGCCAGGATGCGGCGCTTCTCCGGATCCAATGCTGCAAAACCGCGCCGGCTACGGGTACTGTTTTGTCCGTCTTCCACTGTGCCTCCTCTCGATACATCGGGTACGTCATTGGGTAAGAGGCTTACCGCAACTATCGTGCCAACCCGCAAAACCAGGCTGGGCGGTGCACACCGCTCCGATGCAGGAAGAAACCGCTGCGCTCGCTGCGCAAATCTTGCACACCTGACACACGCGCAGCTGGATTGCGGCGTGGACGGTTAGCGCTACCACGCCGTGGCGCTGACGGCAGCCGGACGGCACGCGTTGCCCTCCACCGGCTGCATTGCTCGCCGGATCGGCGCTGGGTCCGGCGTGCATGCGGATGCAGATGGATGCGTGCGCGTGGAGCGGATTGCCCCTCTGTGCAGCGCCGACACAAGGATTGGCATCCGTCGTGCACTGTGTGGACTGCTGTGGGGCGCACCGCACTGCGCTCCCATGCGGGAGCGGAGCGACATGCTCACGTGTGCCGGCCTGCAGCGACGCCAAGGCAGCTGCCCTGCCCGCGCCTGGTTCGTGGCCACCTGTGCGTGACGCCGGCAGAGCTCTGCGGGCAAGGCCATCGGCGATTGCCGGCCCGCAGATGATGTGATCTTGCGCGACGGATCAGCCGATCGCGTGCTGCAGCAGCGCAACGCCGCGATCGTCGCACGCCATCGACGCTTCGCCCAGCGCGCCGCCCACCAGCAGCAAGGTGGGCAGGCCCGCGGGCAGCGTCGCTGCGGTGGCGCCCAGCTCGCCCAGCGTGGTGAGCCGGCGTTGCTGTTCCGCACGTGTGGCCGCCTGCACGATGGCGGCCGGCGTGCTGGCCGGCAGGTGCGCCAGCAAGGCCGCTGCCAACGCCTCTGCACGGCGCAGCCCCATATAGATGCCCAGCGTGGTGCCACTGGCGGCCAACGCCCCCCAATTAGGCTCGCCATGGTCGTGCGTATGCGCAGTGACGAAGGTGATGCCATGGCAGTGGCTGCGATGGGTCAACGAGACTTCCAGCGCAGCGGCAGCGGCGAATGCCGCACTGACGCCGTTGATCACCTGCACACCAACGCCGGCTCGGCGCAGGAAATCGATCTCTTCGCCGGCGCGACCGAACAACAGCGCGTCGCCGCCCTTGACCCGCACCACACGCAGCCCCTGCAGGGCGTAACGCCGCATCAGGCGGCAGATGAACTCCTGCGGCGTGGAGCGGCAGCCGCCGCGCTTGCCCACGCGGATCACGCGCGCCTGCGGTGCCAGCTCCACGATCTCGGGGTTGGCCAGATCGTCGAGCAGGAGGACCTGCGCCGACGCCAGCGCCTTGACCGCCTTGATGGTGAGCAGTTCCAGATCGCCAGGGCCGGCGGACAACAACACCACATCACGCGCGCAGGAAGGTGTGACGGACATGAAGGATCTCGCAGTGTGTGGAGGAAGATGGGGCATCAGGCCAGCCGAGGTTGGCGGCATAGCCGGGTGAGTTGCGGAACGCAGGAGCCACACACGGTGCCGCAGCCCAGACGGTGCTTGAGCTGCGCCACATCGGCGCCGTCGTCGATGGCCGCATGGATCGCCGAAGCCGCGACATTCATGCAGGTGCAGACGATGGGGTCGCTGGGCACGCTGGGTGCCTGCGCGAATACCGCCAGCCGCGCACCACGCCACGGATTGCCGGTCAGTGCGGTGGTCAGCAGCGCGTGATTGGCATCGCTGGGCTGGGCGGCAGTGAGCAACAGGCCGTCGATATGGCTCTGCCCATCCTGCGTTCGCCAACCGACACGGCGCATCAGCCCGCGGCGCAGATCGCGATACTCCAGCACATCGGCGCCGGCCGGCAGCTGCAGCGCGGCGACCAGGCGATCGATCCACGCTGCATCGGGCGCACGTTCGCAGGCCGCGTGCAACACCGCCCACTGCCCGGCGGCGTCTGGCAATGGCTCGGCATGCAGGCGCAGGCTGGCATAGCCGCATGCGCGCAACAGCGGTTGCAGCGCCTGTTGCAGGGCCAGCGCGTCGCCGCGCCGGGCGGCCAGCAGGTGCCAGCCGAACGCCGCCTTCTCCACCCGCACGGCCGCGTGCTTGAGCTCGGGTTGCTGCGAGCGCGCGTCCACTGCCGGCGTGCTCACCTCATTGATGCCGCCACTGGAGAGCGTCTGCCCGCTCCAGTGCATCGCCGCAAACACCGTACCCGAGCGCAGTTCGTCGGACAGCTCCAGCGGCAGCACCAGGGCGCCGCGCTTGCTGGCGACCTGCACCAGGTCGCCGGCCACCAGCCCGCGCCGCGCCGCATCGTCCGGATGCATGCGCAAGCTCGGTTCCGGGCTGTGCGCGAACGCGGCCGCCACTCGCCCGCTGCGCGACATGCCATGCCACTGATCGCGCAGACGACCGGTCAGCAGCCGCATCGGAAAGCGCGCCGAGGTCGCCTCGGCCACCTTGCGATACGCGGTGGCGTGGAAGCGCGCGCGTCCGTTGGCGGTGGCGAACACGCCATCGGCATAGCGCCGCGCCTGCCCCTGCGTGCTGCCTGCCGGAAACGGCCAGTGCTGCGGGCCGTGGTCCAGCACGGCGTAATCCAGGCCGCCGATATCCAGATCCCGGCCCACCGTCAACGCGCGGTGCTCGTCGAAGACCTGCGCGGTGGTCTCGAAAGCGAATAGCCCGCCCGCTGTGCCCGGTTGCAATCTGGCTTCCAACCCACGCGCCACCTCGCGGGCGATCCACCAATCCGCACGCGCCTGGCCTGGCGGCTCCACTGCCTTGCGCACGCGAGTGATGCGGCGCTCGGAGTTGGTCACGGTGCCGTCCTTTTCGCCCCAGCTGGCGGCGGGCAGCAGCACATCGGCATACGGCACGGTGTCGGTGCCGGCAAACGCGTCCTGCACGATCACCAGTTCGGCCTGCTCCAGGGCCGCGCGCACGCCGGCGATATCCGGCATCGAATGCACGGGATTGGTGCACACGATCCACACCGCTTTCAGCGTGCCGGCGCGCAGACGTTCGAACAACTGCACGGCCGGCGTGCCCGGGGTGTCGCTGATGCGCCCCGCCGGTACGCCCCATAGCGCCTCCACTTCCGCACGATGCCCGGCGTTGCCGATCTCGCGGTGCGCGGCCAGCATCGTCGCCATGCCGCCCACTTCGCGCCCACCCATCGCGTTGGGTTGGCCGGTCAACGAGAACGGCCCCGCACCGGGTTTGCCGATCTGCCCGGTGGCCAGATGCAGATTGATCAGGGCCAGATTCTTGTCGGTGCCGTGCGCAGACTGATTCAGGCCCATGCAATACAACGACAATGCCGCCGGGCTGCGTCCGAACCACTCGGCCGCCTGCACCAGGTCCTCATGCGAGATACCGCAGATCTCGGCGCTCATGCGCGGGGTGTATTCGCGCAGCATTCGCTTGAGGTCGTCGAAGTCCTCGGTATGCGCCGCAACGAAACGCGCATCCACCAGACCCTCCCAGATCAGGTGATGCAGCATGCCGTTGAACAGGGCGACGTCGGTCCCGGGTTCGATCGCCAGGTGCAGGTCGGCCATGGCTGCGGTATCGGTGCGACGCGGATCGATCACGATCCAGCGGAGCTCGGGGTTGCGCGCGCGTGCCGCTTCCAGGCGTCGGAACAACACCGGATGCGCATACGCCATGTTGCTGCCGGCGAACAGCACCGTCTGCGCCAGCTCCAGATCTTCGTAGCAGGTGGGCGGGCCATCGGCGCCCAGCGCCAGCTTGTAGCCGGTGACCGCGCTGGACATGCACAGCCGCGAGTTGGTGTCGATGTTGTTGGTGCCGAGCAGCCCCTTGGCCAGTTTGTTGAAGACGTAGTAGTCCTCGGTCAGCAACTGGCCGGAGAGGTAGAACGCCACCGCATCGGGCCCATGCTCCTGGACGATGGCCGCCAGTTTGTTGGTCACATGAGCGAACGCCTGCTCCCAGCTCACCGGCGCACGGGGCGCCTGTCGGTGTCGGCGCAGTTCCGGTGCGAGTACCCGCCCCTGCGTGCTGGTGGTCGTCTGCGGCAGCGCCAGCCCCTTGCTGCACAGGCGCCCACAGTTGGCCGGATGCTGCGGATCGCCTTCGATGCCGACGATGCGCTCGCCCGCGTCGTCGTGCTCGCTGTGGATCAGCACACCGCAGCCGACCCCGCAGTAGCAGCAGGTCGAACGCGTGATGCGGTGCATCGGCGACGCCACGGACGCTTGCGCAACGGTCTGCGGGGATGGAGACGACAGGCCCTCGCTCATGCCGCGGGCTCGGCGACGGCCTCCGGCGCCTGCACCGGCTGCAACACGATCCACACCGCACCGCTCTCCACTTTCACCGGATAGCGCGGAGCGCACCCCACGTCCGGCGCGCAGGCCTGCCCGCTCTGCAGGCCGATCGCCCAGCCATGCAGCGGGCAGGTCACCGTGTCGCCGGCCACGATACCTTGCGACAGCGGCCCGCCCTTGTGCGGGCAACGGTCGCGCAATGCGAACACCTGATCGCTGGCAGTGCGGAAGATGGCGATCGGCGGCAGGCCATCGACTTCCAGCACGCGTGCGCCCAGCGTCGGCAATTCCTGCAGCGCGCACACATGTACCCACGCATTGTCGTGCATGCTCATCCCTCCACCGTTGCGGCAGGCGCTGCGATCCGCAGCGGTTGATATTCCTGCCGACGCTCTCCGGCAATGCGCGCCTTCCACGGATCGACCAGACCCTCCAGCGAATACAGCAGGCGCTCGTACAGCGCACGCCGGTTGGCCGCATCGTCGACCACCTGGGCACGGATGTAATCCAGCCCCACCCGCGCGATGTAGTGCACGGTGCGATCCAGGTAATAGGCCTGCTCGCGGTACAGCTGCAGGAACGCACCGGTGTATTCGCGCACTTCCTCGGGCGTGCTCACCTTCACAAGGAAACGCGCCACCTCGGTCTTGATGCCGCCGTTGCCGCCGACGTGCAGCTCCCAGCCCGAATCCACTGCGATGATGCCCACGTCCTTGATGCCGGACTCGGCGCAGTTGCGCGGGCAACCGGACACCGCCAGCTTCACCTTGTGCGGGCTCCACATATTGGCCAGCATGGTCTCCAGGTCGATGCCCATCTGCGTGCTGTTCTGCGTGCCGAAGCGGCAGAACTCGCTGCCCACGCAGGTCTTCACCGTGCGGATGGACTTGCCGTAGGCGTGGCCGGAGGGCATGCCCAGGTCGCGCCACACGTCCACCAGATCCTCCTTCTTGACCCCGAGCAGATCGATGCGCTGCCCTCCGGTGACCTTGACCATCGGCACCGCGTACTTGTCGGCCACGTCGGCGATGCGGCGCAGCTCGCCGGCATTGGTGACCCCGCCCTTCATCTGCGGAATCACCGAGAAGGTGCCGTCTTTCTGGATGTTGGCGTGCGCGCGTTCGTTGATGAAACGCGACTGCGGGTCGTCGATGGCTTCATGTGGCCAGGTCGAGAGCATGTAGTAATTGATCGCCGGTCGGCAGGTGGCGCAGCCGTTGGGCGTGCGCCATTCCATGAAGGCGTAGGCCTGCGCATGGGTCAGCAGCTTGTGCTCGCGGATGGCGCGACGCACCTCGCCATGGCTCAGGTCGGTACAGGCGCACACCGCCTTGGTCTTGGGGGTTTCCTGGAAGTTGGAGCCCAGGCAGTTCATCAGGATCTGCTCGACCAGCCCGGTGCACGAACCGCAGGAACTGGCAGCCTTGGTGTGCTTCTTCACCTCGTCGACGGTGAACAGACCCTGCTCGCTGATCGCCCTGACAATCGTGCCCTTGCACACGCCGTTGCAGCCGCAGACTTCGTCGCTGTCGGCCATCACGCTGGCGCGATCCTGGCCACCGGTGCCGGCATCGCCCAACGCGCTTTCGCCGAAGATCAGCTGATCGCGCTGCGCCTGGATCGGTGTGCCGTCCTTGAGCAGCTTGAAGTACCAGCCGCCATCGCCGGTGTCGCCATACAGGCAGGCCCCCACCAGCACGTCGTCGCGGATCACCAGCTTCTTGTAGACGCCGCCGGCGGGATCGGACAGCACGATCTCCTCGCAGCCGTCGCCGCCCATGAAATCGCCAGCCGAGAACAGATCGATGCCGGTGACCTTGAGCTTGGTCGAGGCCACCGAGCCGCGATAGATGCCGATGCCGAACTGCGCCAGATGGTTCGCGCAGACCTTGGCCTGCTCGAACAACGGCGCCACCAGGCCGTAGGCGATACCACGATGGTTTGCGCACTCGCCCACTGCGTACACGCGCGGGTCGAAGCTCTGCAGGCTGTCGTTGACCACGATGCCGCGCGAGCAATGGATGCCGGCCTCTTCGGCCAGCCGCGTATTGGGGCGGATACCGGCTGCCATGACCACCAGGTCGGCCGGGATCTCGCTGCCATCGGCGAACTTCACCCCGACCACCTCGCCCTGCGCATTGCCGAGCAGAGCGCTGGTGGCGGTGTTCAGACGGAATTCCAGCCCACGCGCGCGCAGCGCCTGCTGCAACAGGTTGCCGGCCACCGGATCGAGCTGGCGTTCCAGCAGCCAGCCGGCCAGGTGCACCACGGTCACGTCCATGCCACGCACTTTCAGGCCGTTGGCCGCTTCCAGGCCCAGCAGCCCGCCGCCGATCACCACCGCATGCCGCTTGCTGCGCGCAGTGTCGATCATGGTGCGGGTGTCCTGGATATCGCGGTATCCGATCACGCCCTTCAGATCGTTGCCCGGAATCGGCAACACGAACGGCACCGAGCCGGTGGCGATCAGCAGCCGGTCGTATTCGGCCTCGGTCCCGTCGGCGGCGATCACCCGGCGGCGCACACGATCGATGCGGGTGACTTCGGTGTTCAAATGCAGATGGATGCCGTTGTCGCGGTACCACTGCAGCGGGTTCAACACGATGTCGTCGAACTCCTGCTCGCCGGCCAGCACCGGCGACAACAGGATGCGGTTGTAGTTGGGGTGTGGCTCGGCGCCGAACACGGTGATGTGGTACATGCCCGGCATCAGCTTGAGCAGCTCTTCCACGGTGCGGATGCCGGCCATGCCATTGCCGATGACGACGAGTCTGGGTTGCTTCATTGCCTGGATTCCTGTCGACATGTCAGACGCGCGCCGCGCCGGCGGTGGACCATTCGCTGCGCCACTGGGTCTTGACGCCGGCCAGCAGGCCCCAGCCGCCAAGCGCGAATGCGGAGAACAGCCACATGCCCAACGCATAGCTGCCGGTGTGCTGCTTGAGCACGCCCAGCCCGGCCGCCAGCGCGAAACCGCCGATGCCGCCGGCCATGCCGATCAGGCCGGTCATCACGCCGATGTCCTGCCCGAAGCGTTGCGGCACGAGCTGGAACACCGCGCCGTTGCCGGCGCCCAGGCACAGCAGGGTCAGGACGAACAGCGCCAGCGTGATCGTGGCACCGCCCGCGCCGAAGCCGGCGATGCCCACCAGCGAGGCCACCAGCAGGTACACCGTCAGCAGGGCACGCGTGCCGCCGACACGGTCGGCGATCACGCCGCCCAGCGGGCGCATGACCGAGCCGGCCAGCACGCAGGCCGCCGTCGCCCAGCCGGCGGTACGCGCGTCGAAGCCGAACTGATCGTGGAAGTAGCCCGGCAAGGCGCTGGCGAAGCCGGAGAAGCCGCCGAAGGTGATGGCATAGAAGAACATGAAGCGCCACGCATCGCGGTTGCCCACCAACACCCGTCCGTAATCGGACCATTGCTTGCGTGCGACCGGCGTGGGCGCCTCTTTGGCGATGGTCGCGAACACGATCAGCGTCAGCACCAACGGGATGCATGCCAGCCCGAACACGTCCTGATAACCGAAGGCGGCCGCCAGCATCGGTGCGAACAACGCCGCCAGCACCGTGCCGGAATTGCCTGCACCGGCAATGCCCATCGCGGTGCCCTGATGCTCGGGCGGATACCAGCGCGATGCCAGCGGCAAGGCCACCGCAAACGAGGCGCCCGCAATACCGAGCAGCACGCCCAGCAGCAGCACCTGTCCCATGCTGTGCACGCCCAGTTGCCAGGCGCCGAACAGCGCAGCGATCACCGCGAGCTGCGCGACCATGCCGGCGCGCTTGGCGCCGATGCGATCGGCGAACATGCCCAGTACCAGACGCAGCACGGCGCCGCACAGGATCGGCACCGCCACCATCAGGGCACGCTGCTGCGTATCCAGGCCAAGCGACTGCGCGATCGGTACCTGCAACGGACCCAGCAGGTACCACACCATGAAGCTCAGGTCGAAATACAGGAAGGATGCGAACAAGGTGGGCGTATGCCCGGATCGCCAGAACGAACGCTGCATGGAGACCTCTTCGGATGCGATAGCCAAAAAAAAGGCGCCCCTCCGGTAAAGCCGGAAGGACGCCGTTGTCCTGGATGCACACAGATCGCCGTTGATCTGCAGCACCGTCTTGCATGTTGTTGCGGGCACGCCGTTGCGCCCGCAGCCAACTGCTACGCAATCAACGTGCCAACTCGCTCACCTGGCCGTCACGCACGCGCAAGTCGTTGAAAAATGGTGTTTTCATTACAGGCATGTCTTGCCTGTGGCCGGCCGGCGTCCGTTGCCACACCCGACCGCTCCCGGCTTTCGTGCAGCGATGCACCAATACCGTGCGCAAGCCGGCAAGCCTGGCGCGCGCGGTGCCCTCACCGCATGCGGGACACGCCGTGAATCCATCCCTGCAGGCTGCGTGGCGGCATCCATGCCGCCACAGCGTCCCGCACGCGGCGAGGACACCACGCGGCGCAAGGATCCGAAACGCGGACATAGCGGATCGGACACGCTACGCCACAGCAACGGATCAAAGCCCGTCAATCGCCCAAGCGTAGATCGAAAAGCCGATTGCGACGGCGATCGCCATCCGGCACCGCTATCCCCAGCCACGCTGCGGCACTGCGGTAGCTGTCCGTGCGATGGATCTCCCGCAGCCGCGCCATGTCCTCGTCCTGGACGTCATGCCATCCCCACCGCTGGAACTGGCTCAGGAACCACTCTCCATCGGACAGCCACGGCATGTTCACCGTTCCATCGCGATGGAAAGCCAGCGCCGTCGCGTCGCCGTTGCAGGCATCGGTAACCGCGTCCAGGCAAGTGAGCAGATGGGTGGCCGAGACCCCGATATGCTGCGGCTCGGACAGCCACTGCGCGCACTGCGCGCGGTGGTCCTGTGCCGCCTCCAGCCAGCGGCAGGCCTCCAGCACGCACGCGGTCAGCCGCTGCGCCGCTTCCGGTTGCAGGGCCGCGAACTCGCGCCGGCAGGCCAGTACCTTTTCCGGATGCCCCGGCCACAACTCGCCGCTGCGAATCAGCCGCACTCCGACACCCTGCGCCTGCGCCACCGCCGCCCACGGCTCGCCCGAGCAGTAGCCATCCACCAGCCCGCTGCCCAGGGCCGTGGGCATTTGCGGTGGCGGAATCGTGAGGACGTCGACATCGCGCATCGGGTCCACCCCGCGCGCGGCCAGCCAGTAATACAGCCATAACGCGTGCGTGCCGGTGGGGAAGGTCTGCGCGAACACCGCGCGCCGGCCCAGTCCGGCCAACGCCTTCGGCAATGCCTGCCCGTCGGCCAATGCCTGCGCCAGTGCCGGGGCCACGGTGATCGCCTGGCCATTGTGGTTGAGCGTCATCAGCAAGGCCATCGGGCATTGCGGCCCGGCGATGCCCAGCTCGATCGCGTACACCAGGCTGGCCAGCGCGTGCGCTGCATCCACCTCGCCGGCGAGCAGCCGATCGCGCACGCCGGCCCACGAGGCCTGCCGCCGCAGATCCAGCTGCAGGCCATGTGCGCGGTCCAGCCCCAGCCGCTGCGCGGCCACCAGGGGCGCGCAATCGATCAGCGGCATGTAGGCCACGCGCAACGTGGAAAGTTCGGCTTGGCTCATCGGTTCATCCCAGCAATTCGGCCATGGCCACGATGCGTCGCGCCACCTCGGCCAGTTTGACGCCCTGCTTCATCGCCTGCTGGCGCAGCGCGGCATACGCATCGGCCTCGCTGAGGCCGCGTTTTTCCATCAGCAGCCCCTTGGCGCGGTCGATCTGCTTGCGGTCCTGCAGGGCCTGCTGCACCTCGTCCAGGCGCTTGCGCATACTGCTCTCCTGCGCGAAGCGGGCCAGCGCCACCTGCACGATCGGCGCCAGCCGCGTCGGCGACAGGCCGTCCACCACATAGGCAGTGACGCCTGCACCGACGGCCGCATGGATCAGCGCATCGTCGCCGTCGCCGGAAAACATCACCACCGGGCGCGGCGCATGCGTGTGCAGCATCGACAACTGTTCCAGGGTGTCGCGCGAAGGCGAATCCACGTCGATCACCACCACATCCGGCTGCTGGCTCTGCACCGCGTGCAGCAACGCACCGACCGACGCCACATCGTCGAGCACCGTGTAACCGGCGCGCGTCAGCGCCTGGCGCAGTTCGCCGATCGGCTTTTCGGTATCGTTGACCAGCAGAACACGCATTGGCGGTGGCGAGGCGTGTGGACGTGAGCCGATGTTGCCATGCAACATGCAGTCGGCGCGAGTCATCTTTCGGAGTGGGCCATGCCGTTGTTCCCGTTGTTCGCAAACCTGCAGGGACGCGCCGTGCTGGTGATCGGCGGCGGCGAGGTCGCCACGCGCAAGGTGCTGGCCTTGCTCAAGGCCAGTGCGCAGATTCGTCTGCATGCGCATGCCCTCTCGCCCGAGCTGGAGGAGTTGATGCAGGCCGGGCGCTTCGCGCGGCTGAGCGGTGCCTTCGACCCAGCCTGGATCGACACGGTGTGGCTGGTGGTCGCGGCCACCGACGACACCGATTTGAACCAGCGCGTCGCCGCTGCTGCGGGCGCGCGTCAGCGTCTGGTCAACGTGGTGGACGATGCCGAACTGTCGACCTACCAGGTGCCGGCGATCGTGGACCGCGACCCGCTGGTGATCGCCATTTCGTCGGCGGGAGCAGCCCCGATGCTGGCACGTCGCCTGCGCGAGCGGCTGGAGCGCGAGCTGGACGCCTCGGTGGGTCGCCTCGCCGGCCTGTTCGCCCGCCATCGCGAGCGCATCCGCAGCCAGCTCCCGGACATGAACCGCCGCCGGCGCTGGTTCGACGGCGTGATCGATGGGCGGGTGCCACTGCTGCTGCAGGCCGGCGAGGATGCCGCTGCGGAAGCCGCGTTCGACGCCGCGCTGGACGATGCCGGCGCGGTGCCGGCGCGCGGCAGCGTGCAGCTGGTCGGCACCGGCCCGGGCGATCCGGGCTTGCTCACGCTAAAAGCGCTGCGTGCGATGAATCTGGCCGACGTGCTACTGGTCGCTGCCGACATTCCCGATGCCGTGCTCGAACTCGCGCGCCGCGACGCTTCCCGCCGTGCCCTGCCGCAGGATTCGGCGCTACAACAGGCACTGCTGCTGGAGCTGGCAGGCGAAGGGCTGCACGTGGTCGCGCTGCGCAGCGGCACCGGCTACGACGATACCAGCGCAGCCTCGATCACAGCCGCACTGCGGGCCCACGGACTGGCCTGCGAACGCGTGCCGGGCATCCATCAGGAACGCCGCAAGCGGCCGGCGCCATAAGGACATCGACCACGGGAGCCTGAGCTCAGGCAATGAGCGCCGAGCGCAGCGGCGCCTGCGTACCGTCCGACACTTCGGACCGCCGGGCGTGCCAAGGCGATGCGTACCGCCTGGTCACTCCTTCGCCAGGCGCTTGCGTGCACTGTCGCGCACATCGATATCGAAGGTCACCTGCAGCGCCATGTGTTCGGCATGTCCGGCGCCCGCATCGAAACTGAAGCGCAGGCCGTCGCGGCTGGGCAGGCGTCGCGCATGCGCTTCCAGCGCGTCGCGCGGCACCGACAGTTGCCAATGGTCGGTGGCACAGTTGCAGGCCGCATGGCCGCCGGTCAGGCTCACCGTGTGCCGCACCAGCCGTGCGCCCTGCCCGCTGGGCAGCCGGCTGAGGTTATCCACGCTCTGCCCGGCCAGCAGCGTGGCCAGTTCGGCTTCGTCGATGCGGAACCGCAGATGCTGACCTTCAATCTGGATTTTCATGAATGAGCTGACTCCACTGCTCGGGCGTATTGCAATTGACGAACGCGGCGCGTTCGCTGGCGGTGACAGCCACGCGATGGCAATGCAGTGTTCGCTGCAGTCCACGCAACGAGCGTGCCGAGGCCGCTCCTTCCATCAACGCCGCCAATGCTTCACGCACGGCGGCATCGATGCACAGCCGCATCGGCAGCATCTGCTCGTCGAACACGACACAGCGCTGTCGCACAGGCGCCAGCAAGCGCTCGATCAGCGGCGTGGACAAGAGCGGCATGTCCACCGGCACCACCACCAGCGTGGTCGCATCACCCAGCTGCGCGATGACGCTGGCAAGGCCGCCCAGTGGCCCCAGGTCTGGCTGCACGTCGGCGATGCCGGAGTAGCCGGGGCGGTCGCCGCTGATCAGCACCCGCTGCGCCCCGGCATCGCGCAGCAGCGCCTGCATATGCGCAAGCAGCGGTTGCCCATGCCAGGGCAGCATGGCCTTGTCGCGCCCCATGCGCGAGGACTGCCCGCCGGCCAATACCACCCCGGTCCAGACAGGCGCGGACGGGCCCGGCGTCAAGGCTCGAACGCCGGCGCGGCTGGATGCAGATGGCCCAGGCCGTATACCTGGGCCCGCGTGCTGGGGGCGGCAGCGTCCGGCTGCGGCTCCAGCACCACCCACGCATTGGCCTGCAGCAACGGCGCCACGCGGAACGATTCCTGCTGCGGCAGGACCTGCACCGACAACTGGCCAGCGCCGTCGCACAGCAGGCGCGCACGCAGGTGTTGCCGCCAGATCGGCCGTGCCTGCAACGGTGTCTGCAGGACCACCGGCAGACCCTGCTCCGGTGGCATGCCGAGCAGTCCGCGCAACATCGGCTCGACGAAAAACCGCAGCCCGGCAGCGCTCGCCATCGGATTGCCGGGCAGGCCGACATACAACACGCCATCGGGCAGCCGCGCCAGCAGTATCGGCTTGCCTGGCCGCACCGCCACCTTATGGAACAGCAGCTGCGCACCGTGGCGGGCCAGCGCATCGGGGATGAAGTCGTAGCGGCCACGCGAGACCGCGCCGGTGCTGAGGATCAGCTCCGCGCCGGACCCGCGCGCCTGGGCCAGGGCGGCATCGAATGCCGCCACCTCGTCGCCCACCCGCCCCTGCCATACCGCTCGTGCACCGGCCGCACGTAGCTGGCCGACCAGATAGGCACTGGTGCCATCGCGGATCTGCCCAGGCTGCAGCGGCTGCGCGGGCTCGCCGACCAGCTCGCGACCGGTGGCGATCAGCGCCACACGTGGCTGCCGCACCACCTCCACGCGCGCGCAGCCCAGCGCTGCCAGCAGCAGGGCATGCGCCCCGCGCAGCACGGTACCGGCTGCGATCACTGGAGCGTCGACGGCCACGTCCTCACCCCGGCGGCGGATGTGCTGGCCGGCGCGCGCATCCGCGCGCAGCCGAATACGGCCAAGGCGTGCGTCGTGCTGCGCCAGGATCTCGACCTGCTCGATCGGCACCACCGCATCGGCGGCTGCCGGCAGAGCGGCTCCCGTCATGATCTCCCACGCCGACCCGGCCGCATGCACCGCGTCCTCGCCTGCGGCCAGGCTGCCGGCGATGCGATGCTCGCTCCCTGCCGCCGCACCATGTCCGCCAGTGGCCAGCGCCACCCCATCCATCGCACTGTTGTCGAACGGCGGTAGCGCATCCGGGCTCAGCAGGGTCTGCGCCAGCACACGGCCCTGCGCATCGGCGCTGTCCACCCACTCGCTGGCGAGCGGCACCACCTGCTGGTGCAGGCACACAAGCGCCTCGGCATAGCTGATCATGGGCAGGGCAATGGCCGGGTTGGGTGGATCACCCGGCTAGGATACCCGGCCATCCCCGTAGCGGATATCGAACCGGTCGCAGCGCGTACGCACGACTGGAGCGATGCGTACCGCTAGACATTGCTCGAACGCGCCGCCCACAGCGTGCCCGGCACAGTACGGATGTCGCCCTCTTCGCTTTTGTTCATGAATTTTGTCGACAGCGTCGGCTGGCTCGCCAGCGCCGTGCTTATCGCCACCCTGATCCGGCAGATCTACAAACAGTGGTGCAGCGATCAGGGCCACGGCGTCTCGCGCTGGTTGTTCATCGGCCAGATCACCGCCTCGCTGTTGTTCATTCTCTACAGCGCGCTGGTGGGCAATGCGGTGTTCGTGGTCAGCAATGGATTGATCCTGGCCACCGGCATCACCGGCTATGTCTTGCAACGCATCAAGCGCAAGCGGCAAGGTGCACAGGCTTGAGCACAGCGCATGGCGCGGACGTGTGTCCCGCCTCCGCGTGCCCGACCGCGCGACTACAGGCCGACTGCGCAGTCGTCACGCCAGGCCCCGAATCTTCAGGTATTACACGTCCGCTCCGCTCGCTATGCGCCGTCCACACGCCGGCCGAGCGCTGCGACATGCGGTCAATCGCTCTTGCGAGTCGCTCGTCGCGCCGGCGGCCTGGGCGCCGCGGTTTTGCCCGCCGATGGTGGCTCCTGCCCCTGCTTGGGCGCGGTGGCACGGTGGCTGCGCGCGGACGAAACACCCGTTTTCGCTGGTCCGCCTGAGGCGCGCCTTGGCGCGGCGGGTTTGACGCCTGCACGCTTGCGCGATCCAGCCGATGCCGGCGGCGCATCGGTCGCGGGCAGCTGGAGCTGGACCCAGGTCGGCGCGTGATCGCTGGCCTTCTCCAAGGCCCGCACCCATTTGTCCACTCCCGCATCGCGCAGCCCGGGCGCCAGTGCGCGGTTGAGCAGCAGATGGTCGATGCGCAGGCCACGATCGCGCGCGAAATGCTGGCGAAAATAATCCCAGAACGTATACACCGGTGCATCGCCATGAATGGCCTGCAAGGCATCGACCCAGCCCTGCGCCAGTAGCTGCGCGTAGCAGGCGCGGCTTTCCGGTTGCAGCAGCGCATCCCTGCGCCAGCCTTTCGGGTCGTAGATCTGCGCGTCGGTGGGCACCACGTTGAAATCGCCGATCAAGATCGCCAGGTGCGGCAGATCCACCAACGTCTTGGCATGCCGCAGCAGACGCTGGAACCACTTCAACTTGTAGTCGAACTTCGGCCCTGGCTGCGGATTGCCGTTGGGGAGATACAGGCAGCCCACCACGATTCCGTGGATGGCAGCCTCCAGATACCGACTCTGTGCATCGGCTGGGTCCCACGGCAGGCCGCGGCGGATCTCGATCGGCTCGGCGCCGCGCGCCAGCAGCGCCACCCCGTTCCAGGAACGCTGGCCGTGCCAGATCACCCCGTAACCCGCCTCGCGGATCGCCTGTTCCGGAAATGCGTCCTGGGTGCACTTGAGCTCCTGCAGACCCACGATGTCCGGCTGCTCGCGCCGCAACCATTCCAGTAGATGCGGCAGGCGGCTGCCGATGCCGTTGACGTTGTAGGTGGCAATCCTGCGGGATGCGACGGACATGAAGGGATGGAAGTTGACGTGGATGACGAGCATCGTGGCAGCAGCATGAACGCCATGCTCAAGCGAAGTGAAGCTGCATGCAGCGGCGGCGTACTCACATGCCGCCGACTCCATGCATCCATAGTCTGAGGGATCGTCATCAGGAAGAAGATCCCATGCACCCGTCCAGCTTGCTGCTGCCCCTGGCGCTATGCGCCGCATGTTCGCGCACTCCGTCGCCGGTCACGCCTCCCGGCGCTGAAGAAACCGCCAAGACCGATGTTCTGGAAGCCGGCGCCAAGGTGCTGCAATCCAACGGCCCGGTCGGCAAACTCGATATCTATCTGGTCGGCTTTCATCCCATGAAGGAGGCACCGAACGAGCAGATGGAAGCCCACCATTACTGTCATCAGGTGAACCAGGATCTTTCCCAGTGCGCGCTCTATGACGGCAATACCGACGACGCGAACCTGACCGGCATCGAATACATCATTTCCGAAACGCTGTTCGCGCAGTTGCCGGAACACGAGCGCAGGTTCTGGCACCCGCACAATGGCGAAATACTCTCGGGCCAGTTGTCCGCGCCCAATCTTCCCTTGCTGGCGGAAAAGGAACTCATGCGCAGCAAGATGAACAGTTACGGCAAGACGTGGCACACCTGGCATTCGCAGAAGGGAACGGCGCCGGGCGACACATTGCCCCTGGGCGAACCGATGCTGGCATGGTCTTTCAATCGCGACGGCGAGATCCAGCAGCCACTGATCGAACGACGCGACAAGGCGGCTGCCGTTTCCACTGCAGAACGTCGTGCAAACCGCACAGACCTCACCGAACTCGCAAAACCGCAGCAGGGCGTCGATGCCTTGCGACGCCATTTCCCTAATCGCAAACCCATTCCCGGTGTCGTTGACGCTGAGGCAGCGCAATGAGGCGCTGCAAGCAGTAACGACGCGGCGACCGCGCGGGTATGGTCCATCGCAGTGACGGCGTAGCGCTGCGACCAACCAACACCATGTGAGGTCGCTGCGTCCTGCGCGTTCCTGCAGACAGATCCGGCCCTCATGGATCAGCCCGCCGGTCGCTTCAGCGAAGCAGCCTGTCCTTTGCGTGCGAAAGATCGGCCGCATCTGCAGCTGGCCCGATCGCAACGAAACAGCAGGGATTGTCTACATCACCTGCGCAAACACCGCCACCCGATCGGTGACGGTGCCTCCCCCGTCTTGTCGCGCCTGCAGTTTACCTGGCCGCCGCGTTGCCGCCGGTTTGCAAAGCCTTGGCCGCCGCCAGATGATCGGCGACATGACCACGCGTGGTCTTCAAGTGGTCGGCAACCTGCGCTGTCCGCGCGGCCGGAATCAGCTTCCTGTCCAGCGCATCCAACGCATCACTGTGATCCTTGACCATGGCCTTGATGTAGGCCGCCTGGAATTGCTCGCCGTCGAGCTTCTCCAGTTGAGTCAATTCGGCCTTGCCCTTGCTCATCTGCAGCTTGGCATCCGCTGCAGAGGGGTCCGGCGACCATTTGGCGATCTTCTGGTTGTTCTCGGTATGCTCCCTGAGCATGCGTGTGGCGTACTCGCGCACAGCGCCGGTCGTCTGCTTCTTCAACGCCAGGTTGGCCGCGTTGATCTCGCTGGTGTTGATCGCGCTCAGCACGCCCAGGGCCTGCTTCTCGCTCGCGCTGGGCGCCGCAGCCTGCATGGCTCCCGCCGAAGCGTTGCCCGGTTGCGTGGATGTCTGCGCCTGCGCGCTCACCGCCAGTGCGGCAGACAGGGCGAGCGTCATCAACAAAGGGGATGTGGCTTTCATGCATCTTCTCCGGTCGGATGTGGTGCGCCGATGCTGGCCACCGCTGCGTGACTCAGCTGTCGTGTCCATGTGGACAGATGGCGAAGAAGTACTGCTGCGAAGCGCAACGAGTGTCCGCGCCGAACACATCGCTGCGTTGCCGAGACCGCTATGGGCGAAGAGGTCACGATCCATCTGCGTGAGAGACGCGTGTCTGAGAGGCCATAAGGCGCAGATGCCTGTCCGATGCAACACAGCCGATCGCCATCGGCCCGAGGCTTTGCGCGACAATAGCCGCATGACCGATGAGCTTGCACCCGCCGATGCCCGTGATCGCGCCCTGCGCGGTGCCGTGCTGATCGACATTCGCCATCCGCACGAACGCGTCGACGGCCAGGCCGAAGGCGCGCTGGCCGTTGCGCAGGCGGATCTGGAAACTGCGCCCGCACGGCATCTGCCAGACCCCGAACGCGAAGTGCTGCTGATCTGTCAAAGCGGCAAACGTTCCGCGCGACTTGTGGCATCGCTGCGCGCACAAGGGTATGCACGTGTGCGGTCGGTGCTTGGCGGCACCACCGCATGGCGGCGCGACGGCTTGCCGCTGGTGCGCCCCGCGATGCCAACGGACGAGGCGGATTTTCTGGAGCGTTATTCGCGACACCTGCGCTTGCCACAAGTCGGCGCCGAAGGACAGCAGCGCCTGGCAGGCGCGCGCGTCCTGCTGGTCGGTGCGGGCGGCCTCGGCTCGCCCGCCGCGTTCTACCTGGCAGCCGCGGGGGTCGGTCACCTGCGGATCGCCGACGACGATGTGGTGGACCGCAGCAATCTGCAGCGCCAGATCCTGCACACCGACGCCAGCATCGGCCTGGCCAAGGTCGATTCGGCGGCGCAGCGACTGGCTGCGCTCAACCCACGCGTGCAAATCGAAGCGGTGCAGTGCCGCGTGACCAGCGACAATGTGGAACAGTTGTTGCGGGACGTGGATGTGGTGGTCGACGGGGCCGACAACTTCGCAGCCCGCTACCTGCTCAACGACGCTTGTGTCCATCTCGGCAAGCCGCTGGTGTACGGGGCGGTGCAACAGTTCGAGGGTCAGCTGAGCGTCTTCGACGCTGGCCGCAAGCGTGGCGAGGCCCCCTGCTATCGCTGCCTGTTCCCGGAGCCACCGCCGCCCGAGTTCGCTCCCAGTTGCGCCGAGGCCGGCGTGCTCGGCGTGCTGCCCGGCGTCATCGGTCTGCTGCAGGCCACCGAAACAGTCAAGCTGCTGCTCGGCGTCGGCGAGACTCTGGCCGGGCGTCTGCTCAGTTTCGACGCGCTGGCGATGCGTTTTCGCGAGATCCGCCTGCGGCCGGATCCGCACTGCCCGGCCTGCGCACCCAGCGCGCACTTCGCTGGCTATCCGGACTATGCGGCATTTTGCGCTGGCGCGGTCGATTGAAGCCGCGCATCGCGGCGGTGCTGCATCGCATGCAAGCACCGCCGTCTCGAGCGCATATGCTCACAACGCGTAAGGAATCACCCGCACGATCTCACCGGCTTCAAAGCGACGCGCCTGTTCGGGCAAGACGATCAGTGCATTACTGTCTGCCGCGCCGCGCAACAGATGCGAGGCATCGCCGCGATGCGGCAGCGCGCTGAGGCGACCGTCGGAGCCGCACTCCAGCCGTCCCCGCAGAAATTCAAGGCGCTCGTGGCGTTTGTCCCAAGGACTGGCCAACGCCGCATGCCACAGCGGCCGCGGCTCGCTCCGGCCCTGCAGCCCATCCAGCAACGGCACGCCGTAGGCGATCAGCGTTGCCAGGACCGAAACCGGATTGCCCGGCAATCCCAGCACCAGACAGCGACCGATCTGCCCGAGCACCGCCGGCATGCCTGGACGCATGCGCACGCGCCAGAAGTGGATCCGGCCGAGCTCGCCGATCAATCGCGGCAGATAATCCTTCTCCCCTGCGGACACACCGCCGCAGGTGATCACCACGTCGAAGGCCGCCGCCGCATCTTCCAGCATGCTGCGGATGCGCTGGGGATCATCGGGCAAGGTCGGCCACGCCGTCGGCGCGTAGCCCAAGGCGCGCAATTGCGCCATCAGCATGTCGCGGTTGCTGTTGTAGATCTGCCCCGGGCCCAGCGGCATGCCAGGCTCGACCAGCTCGTCGCCGGTGGCCAGCACCGCAATGGTGGGCCGCGGCGCGACCGTCAGCCGCGACAAGCCGAGCGCGGCAGCCAGCCCGATGCGTGCCGGGGTGAGTACCTGCCCGGCCTGGATCACCAGATCGCCGGCCCGCACGTCGCTGCCGGCCAGCCGCACCGCTGCACCGGCGCTCGGCGCAGAACGGATCACCACCGTCCCATCGCGCTGTTCCGTGTCTTCCTTGGGCACCACAGTATCGGCGCCAGCCGGGAGCGGCGCGCCGGTGGTGATACGCAGGCATTGACCCTGGCCCAGCGTGCCATCCCAGCGCTCGCCGGCAAACTGTTCGCCGACCAGGGTCAGACGCGTTTGCGCCTCGAGCAGATCCGCATGCCGCAATGCGAAGCCGTCCATCGCGCTATTGGCGAACGGAGGCAGCGACAGCGGCGCGATCAGGTCAGCGGCACTGATGCGCCCATCGGCACGTGCAGTGGCAATGCTTTCGTCAGGCGGACGGCTGGCGCCGGCCACGGTGTGCAGGATCTGCAACGCCTGCGCATAGGCGATACGGCTGGGATAGTCGGTCATGCCGCGAAGGATACCAGCGTGCCGATCTGCACCGCCGGCCAACGCTGCAACGCGCAGCGCGCACCTGGACCAGAGCTTGCGAGGATCCACGCACACGCACCTGGCGTGTTTGTAGCTCGCGCACGCGCATTGCGCAAGATCTGCCGGCCTTACTTCCCCTTGACGTGCCGCATCAGGCGTCGCTTGCGCGCGATCTGCCGATCGGTCAGCGGATTCTTCTTGCCTTCGTAGGGGTTGGCGCCTTCGCGGAAAATGAAGCGCACCGGCGTGCCGACCAGCTTGAAACGCTTGCGGAAGAAGTTTTCCAGATAGCGCTTGTACGACTCCGGCAACACCTTCAGGCGCGTGCCATGCACGATGAAGGTCGGCGGGTTCGCGCCACCCGGATGTACATAACGCAGCTTGGAGACATGGCCGCGAATGCTTGGCGGAGGATTGGTCTCGTAGGCGATTTCCAGCGCCTGGTTCACTTCGCTGGTGCTGAACTCGTGGTTGGCCGATGCATGCGCGCGATGGATGGCCTGGAACAATTCGCGCATGCCCGAGCCATGCAATGCAGAGATCCGCACCGCCTCGGCCCAGTTCACGAAGCCCAGCTTGCGCGACAACAGGTCTTCGGCCTGCGCACGCTGATAATCGCTCTGCCCATCCCACTTGTTGATCGCCACCACCAGCGCACGGCCGGCATCCAGGATCGCGCCCAGGATCGTCGCGTCCTGATCGGTCACCCCTTCGGTCGCATCCAGCATCAGCACCGCCACCTGGCATTGCTCGATCGCCTGCAGCGTCTTGAACGCACTGAACTTTTCGACCGCCTCTTCGACCTTGCCGCGGCGGCGCAGGCCGGCGGTATCGATCAGGCGATACTGGCGATCGTCGCGCTCCAGGTCCACCGCGATCGAATCGCGGGTGGTGCCTGGCACCTCGGAGGCGATCATGCGCTCCTCGCCCAACAGGCGATTCACCAACGTCGATTTGCCCACGTTCGGCCGACCGACGAAGGCGATGCGCACGCGCGCCGGGTCGTTGTCCAGCAGCTCTCCGGACCCCTCTTCCGGCAGGCGCGCACCGACTTCCTCGAGCAGTTCGTCGATGCCCTGCCGATGCGCGGCAGACAATGCCACCACATCGGAAAAACCATAGCGCGCGAATTCCGAACGCACGGTTTCTTCGTCGGTGCCGTCGATCTTGTTGATCACCAGCACGGTCGGGCGGGCAAGCTTGCGCAGCCACGCCAGGATTTCGTCATCGAGCGCAGAGGCGCCTTCGCGGCCATCGACCACGAACAGCACCAGATCCGCTTCGCCAGCGGCCGCACGCGCCTGGCGCGCGGTGGCGCCGGCCAGGCCTTCTTCTTCGCCAGCGATGCCGCCGGTGTCGACGACGATGAAGGGCTGCTGCGCGTCGAGACGGCAGACCCCGTAGTTGCGGTCGCGGGTGACGCCGGGCTGGTCGTGGACCAGCGCGTCACGGGTGCGCGTCAGCGCGTTGAAGATGGTGGACTTGCCGACATTGGGCCGTCCAACCAGGGCGACCAGGGGCAGCATCGCAAGATCCTTATTGTGCCAACCGGAAGGCGGTGAGGTCGCCGTCGGTGTTTTGTACCAGCAGAATGCCATCCACGACCACCGGCTGCGCCAGCAGCGTGTCGCGTCCAGCGCGAGCGCGCGCGGCCAGTGCACCGTCACTGAGCTTCAGCCAGTGCAGGTACCCCTTGTAATCGCCGACCACGGCATAGTCGCCCTGGATGGCCACGCCGGTCAGCGAGCGACGGGCCAGCGCAGCCTGCGACCACATGGCCGCACCGCTGGCCTTGTCCAGGCCCCAGACGGTGCCGGCATTGTCGGCCACCACCACGTTGCCGGACGACACGCCCGGGCCACCGGGACCGCCATGGTCGCGGCTCCACAACGGGCGTCCGCTCGGGCCTTCCAGCGCAAGGGTTTCGTTCTTGAAGCTGGTCGCGTACAGGGTGGTGCCATCCAGCACCGGCGCGCCGTCCACATCGGACATGCGCTCCAGCTCGGTACGGCCTTCCGGCACGCCGATGGCCTGGTCCCACAGCGGTCGACCATCCTGCAGGGCGAGCGCGCTCAGGGTGCCGCTGTCGTTGCCGACGAACACCACACCCGGGCCGGTCACGATCGGCGCATTGCCGCGCACCGACAGGGTCGGGCCTTCCTCGGCATGGAACCAGCGGCGTTCGCCGGTGGCCGCATCGAATGCGGTCACGCGGCCGTCGTTACTGCGTACCAGCACCAGGTTCTGCGCGATCGCCGGCGCGGCGATCACCTCGTTCGGTACCTTGGCGCGCCACTTCTCGGTGCCATCGGCCTGGTTCAAGGCGATCACGTCGCCGGACAGGCTGCCGATCACCACCAGGCCTTCGCCCACACCGGGGCCGCCGGACAGGCGTTGCTTGAACTTGCGATCGTTACGCTCTTCCTTCTTGGGCGCGTATTCCCACACACGCTTGCCGGTCTGCAGGTCCAGCGCCTGCACCCCGCCGCTGATCGCCGCCGCATACACCTTGCCATCGGCCACCGCCGGGCGCTGACGCACACCGATGCGCCCCTCGCCCTTGCCCACGCCGGTGGACCAGAGCTTGTCGACCTTGACCGATGGCTCGAAATCCACCAATTCCGCAGGTTCCTGCGCCTTCTTGGCCGCCGCATCCTTCCCGGCGAACCAGCCCTTGACGGTGCTGCAGCCAGCCAACGACACGCCCATCAGGGCAAGCAACGCCACGCGCTTGTACATATCGACCTGCTTCATCACATCTGCTCCGCCGGATCGGGCACCTTGCCGCCCACATCCATCAACTTGGTTTCCAGCAGCCGGCGCTGCGGCGACGCCACGTCTACCGTAGTCAGCGCCTTGGCATACAGCGCACGCGCCTGGTCGGGCTTGCCCTGTACCACCAGCGCATCGGCGCGGATTTCCAGACTCGCATGATCCTGGCTCTCGGCCAGCAGCTTGATCGCATCTTCCGGCTTGCCGCTTTCGATCAGTACGCGCGCCAGACGCTGCTGCACGATCTGCTTGAGTTCGCCTTCGGCCGGCACCTCACGCAGGGTCTTGATCGCTTCGGCGTTCTTGCCGGCGTCCACCTGGGCCTTGGCCAGCCGCAACGCTGCGAGCTCGGCGTAGATGCCACCCTTGCCATCGTCCAGCGCCACGATGTCCTTGGCGGCCTTGTCCAGATCCTTGGCCTGGATCGACTTCACCACCGCCTCGTAGCGCGCGTTGGCCTCGACCAACTCGGTATTGGCGCGCTTCTGCCACCACTGCCAGCCCAGGATCAGTGCCAAACCGAGCAGCACACCGCCCATCAGCCCAGCGCCATTCTTTCTCAACCAGGAACGAACGCGTTCGCCTTGTTCGTGTTCGTCCAGCAGATCGTCGATCGCCATGCGTACTCTCGCTCCGTCATCCCGAAGGCGCGGAACATCAAAAGGGAAAAATGAAAAACCGCAGTCCGCTTCTACTCGGAAGCAGGCACCACGGAGCCGTCGGAGGATACCGCAAAACGTGCCACGTTCGCGCGCTGGAACGGTTTGACGTCGACGATACTGCCGCCTTGCTGAACCTGTACCGCCGACGCGTTACCCAGCACGATACGACCGACCTGGCCCGGCGCATAGCTGCGTCGCTCGCCGGCACGGATCAAGGCTTTCTCGACCGGGCTGCCATCGGGCGCCAGGATCTGCACCCAGCTATCGCCCTCGAAACTGAGCGACAGGCTGCCGGCCTGCGCAGCCGCCGGCGCCTGTTCGGCCGCCGGGGTGGTGCGCGGTACCGGCGTCATCGAGGCGATATAAGGCGCCGCCGGCTCACGTGGCGCGGCCGCAGGCCGGGCTGACGCATCGGGCTTCGAAGTGGTCCTGGCCGCCTCGGGCATGCTGTCCAGCGACACCGTACTCGGCGCCTGGCCATCCAGATGCGAGCGCGTGGCATACCACACCGGCACCGCGAACACCCCGGTGATGACCACGTACATCGCCTTGCGCGCGGTGCTTTCGACGAG
The DNA here is from genome assembly GCF_020783655.1 of Xanthomonas melonis. Classification (GTDB taxonomy): domain Bacteria; phylum Pseudomonadota; class Gammaproteobacteria; order Xanthomonadales; family Xanthomonadaceae; genus Xanthomonas; species Xanthomonas melonis. Next base: position 381,379 of record NZ_JAJGQH010000001.1, read on the forward strand.
CCGGCGCGCGCGCGGGGTATGGGTATGGCTGACCAGCTTCACCGGTTCGACCGGCGCGATGGTCGCCTGCCGCAACAACGGCTCCAGATCCACGTGCAGCAGGCGCGCATAGCTGCGCAACTGCCCGCGCACGAAAACCGGCGCGCCCAGGCGCTGCCAGTCTTCCTGTTCCAGCGAGCGCACCACGTGCGCCGGCATGCGCAGCTTGCCCGCGACATCGTCCAGGCTCAGACCGGCCGCTTCGCGCGCATCGCGCAAATGCTGTCCGCAGCCCTTCTCCTGCTCGAAAGGGTTCGGATTGGAATCACTGATCACAATGCATTGGCCCCGGGGTTAGCGGTCGCTGCGTCAGGAAATTCCTTGACCAACCGCTGTTGGTAACGGCTGGCAGCAACCTTGTCGCCCAGCCCTTGCTCAATCTGAATGGCGAGTTGTAACACGGATGCCGTTGCCGGTGCAGCCGCCAGCCTGCGCTCGACGAAGGCGCGTGCTTCGAAAAAATTGCGTCGCCCCGCTTCCAGGCGCGCCATCGACTCGAGTGCGTAGGGGTTGCTCGGATCGATGTCCAGGGCCTTGCGCAGATCGCCGATCGCGCGCTCGGTCTGGCCTGCCTTCAACGCGCAACCGCCGGCATTTCCGAGCGCAGACGCCGGTGACGCATAGGACCTGTCGGCCAATGCGCGATCGAACCAGGTCAGCGATTCGGCAGGCGAACCGTTGGCGCATAACCAGGCACCGTAGTTATTGAGAACGTCACCGCGCTGGGGAGCCAATTCCGCAGCCCTTCGATAAGAAGCGCCAGCGCCAGCCACATCTCCCCTGCCGCCCTGGATCAGGGCCAACATGCCGAGGGCGTCCACCGACTGCGGATCTTTCTTCAGCGCTGCCCGAAGCTGCTCTTCAGCGCCGGCGTAATCACCTGTCTGCATCCGATTGCTGGCAAGGCCCAACTTTTCCTGCACGGCAATCCGGTTCTTTGTGGCCTTGCCATCGCGAAACGAATACACCGGCGCCGCTTCCTCGATGCTTTTGGCCGAGCCGGCCTTCGCATTGCGCCCACCGCAGCCGACCGCGCCCAGCGCGATCGCCACGGCTGCCATTACCGCAAGTTCACGCTGCCGCATCTCGATCGGCCTGCCCTTCCAATGTGCGGCGGAACTCCGCCTGACGACGGGTGCGGTCCATGACCTGCCCCTTGAGCTGCCCGCATGCCGCATCGATGTCGTCACCGCGGGTACGGCGCACCATCGTCAGCACCTGCGCATCGAGCAGGATCTTCTGGAATGCACGGATCTCGGTCTCGCCGGAGCGCTCGTAACGCGTACCGGGGAACGGATTGAACGGAATCAGATTCACCTTGCCGGCGTCCTTGGACTGCACGGCATTGTCGAACTGCCGCATCAACCTGGCCAACTGGCGAGCATGCTCCGGCTGATCGTTGATGCCCTTCATCAAGGTGTATTCGAAAGTGACCGAGTCGCGCTTCTTGCTGCCGCGCAGATAGCGCGCGCACGATTCCATCAACTCGGCGATCGGGTACTTCTTGTTCAACGGCACCAGGCTCTCGCGCAAGGTGTCGTTGGCAGCGTGCAGGGACACCGCGAGCGAGACATCGCTTTCGGTGGAGAGCCGGTCGATCATCGGCACCAGGCCGGAGGTCGACAGCGTCACCCGCTTGCTGGCCAGGCCATAGCCCAGATCGTCGCGCATCACGCTCATCGCGCGCACGACGTTGTCGAAATTCATCAGCGGCTCGCCCATGCCCATCATCACCACATTGGTGAGACGGCGCTGCTGGTGCGGCACGTTGCCCAGGTGCCGCGCCGCCACCCACACCTGCCCGATGATCTCGGCCGTGGTCAGATTGCGGTTGAAGCCCTGGGTGGCAGTGGAACAGAACGTACAGTTCAGGCCGCAGCCGACCTGGGACGACACGCACAAGGTGCCGCGGCCCTTGTCGGGGATATAGACAGTCTCGATGGCGTTCTTGCCGTCGGTGCCCATGGCCAGCAGCCACTTGTGGGTGCCATCGGCGGACGGCTTGTCGAACACGACGTTCGGGACCAGCACCTCGGCATGCTGGTGCAGCTTGGCACGCAGCGCCTTGCCGAGGTCGGTCATCTGGTCGAAATCGGTGACGTAGCGGTGGTGGATCCACTTCATCACCTGATGGGCACGGTAACGCGCTTCGCCAAGCGTCTCGGCGAAGAAGCGCTCCAGTCCCTCGCGATCGAGGTCGAGCAGGTTCTGCTTGCGCACCGGCGCTGCGGGAACAGGAACATCCTGCAGCACGGAGGGGATCACGACCTCATTCACGATTCGACTCTCTCGGCCTCAGCGCGAGACCACTTCGGTGGCGGCAAAGAAGTACGCGACTTCGTTGGCTGCGTTCTCGACCGAATCCGAGCCGTGGGCGGCATTGGCATCGATCGAATCGGCGAAATCGGCACGGATGGTGCCCGGCGCGGCGTCCTTCGGATTGGTGGCACCCAGCAGATCGCGGTGCGCGGCAACGGCGTTCTCGCCTTCCAGCGCCTGGATCATCACCGGGCCGGAGATCATGAACTCGACCAGCGCGTTGAAGAACGGACGCTCGCGGTGCACGGCATAGAAGCCCTCGGCCTCACGGCGCGACAGCTGCTTGTACTTGGCGGCCACGACCTTCAGGCCGGCCTTCTCGAAGCGGCTGTAGATTTCGCCGATCACGTTCTTGGCGACCGCGTCGGGCTTGATGATGGACAGGGTGCGCTCCAGCGCCATGGGAAGTTCTCCGTTGGGCGGGCCACTGAAGGCCCGAGGTTATCATGAAAAAAACCCGCGTCAAAACGCGGGCTTAGGCTTCTTTGCGATGGTCAATTCTATCTGGTTGCCGATCCGTTTGCACACCGCCCCCTGAATCGTGCTGCGGCGCCGCATGACCTGGCTGTGATAGACCCCGTAGACTCAAACAATCGTTTGATTGAGCGCTTTCCGGACGCATGCCCAAGCCAGCCCACTTTTCCACCAAGGACCGCATTCTCGGTGCGGCCGAGGAGCTGTTCGCCCAGCACGGATTTGCCGGCACCTCGCTGCGCCAGCTCACCACCCAGGCCGACGTCAACATCGCCGCGGTGAACTACCACTTCGGCTCCAAGGAGAATCTGGTCAACGAGGTGTTCCGGCGGCGCATGGACGAGATGACCGCCGCGCGGCTGCAGCAGCTGGAAGCGGCCAGGAAATCGCAGCCCGGTGAACTCACCGCGGTGCTGGCGGCATTTGTCGAGCCGGCCCTGGCGATGGCCCAGGACCGCCAGAACGGGGGCGCCTTCGTGCGCGTGATCGCCCGCGCCTACGCCGAGAAGAACGACAACCTGCGCAAGTTCCTGTCCGACCACTACGGCCACGTGCTGCGCGAGTTCGGCAAGGCCATCGCCGCCTGCGTGCCGGGCCTGAGCAAGGAAGAGCTGTATTGGCGGCTGGACTTCCTGGCCGGCGCACTGACCTACGCCATGGCCGACTTCGGCCTGATCAAGCGTCCGCCCGGCGTCAGCGAGGCCGACCATCGTGCGCGTGCGGCGCGCGAACTCATTCGTTTCGCGGAGCCCGGCTTCCGCGTTCATTCCACACCGTAAACGTTCCACCAAGAGGCCAATCGCTATGTCCAATCCGTTGCTAGTCCGTCGCGCCGCCGTGCTCGGTGCCGGCGTCATGGGCGCGCAGATCGCCGCGCACCTCACCAATGCCGGTGTCGACACCGTCCTGTTCGACCTGCCTGCCAAGGACGGCCCGGCCGACGGCATCGTGCTCAAGGCCATCGCCAACCTGGGCAAGCTCAGCCCTGCCCCGCTGGCCAGCAAGGCGCTGGCCGAGGCGATCACGCCCGCCAACTACGAGAGCGGTCTGGAACAGCTGCGCGACTGCGACCTGATCATCGAGGCGATCGCCGAGCGGATGGACTGGAAGCAGGACCTCTACAAGAAGATTGCCCCGTTCGTGTCCGAGCATGCGGTACTGGCCTCCAACACCTCGGGCCTGGGCATCAACAAGCTCTCCGACGTGCTGCCCGAGCAGTTGCGCCACCGTTTTTGCGGCGTGCACTTCTTCAACCCACCGCGCTACATGCACCTGGCCGAGCTGATTCCGGCCAAGGGCACCGACAAGGCCGTGCTGGAAGGGCTGGAAGCGTTCCTGGTGACCACGCTCGGCAAGGGCGTGGTGTATGCGAAGGACACTCCGAACTTCATCGGCAACCGTATCGGCGTGTTCTCGATCCTGTCGACCATCCACCACACGCAGGAGTTCGGGCTCGGCTTCGATGAAGTGGACGGCCTGACCGGCCCGTTGGTAGGCCGCCCGAAGTCGGCGACCTACCGTACCTCCGACGTGGTCGGCCTGGACACCATGGCGCATGTCATCAAGACCATGGGCGACACCCTGCCCGACGACCCGTGGCATCAGTATTTCAAGGCGCCGAAGTGGCTGGACGCATTGATCGCCAAGGGCGCGCTGGGCCAGAAGGTCGGCGCCGGCATCTTCCGCAAGGTCGGCAAGGACATCGTGGTGCTGGATCTGGAGAAGCAGGACTACCGTCCGGCTGACCGGGCGGCTGCGCCGGAAGTGGTCGAGATCCTCAAGATCAAGAATCCGGCCGAGAAGTTCGCCAAGCTGCGCGAGAGCCAGCACCCGCAGGCGCAGTTCCTCTGGGCCACGTTCCGCGATCTGTTCCACTACAGCGCCTACCACCTGGCCGATATCGCCGAGACCGCGCGCGACGTGGACCTGGCGATTCGCTGGGGCTACGGCTGGTCGCTCGGCCCGTTCGAGACCTGGCAGGCCGCCGGCTGGAAGCAGGTGGCGCAGTGGATCGCCGAAGACATCTCCAACGGCAAGAGCATGAGCAGCGCGCCGCTGCCGAACTGGGTGTTCGATGGCCGCGACGGCGTGCATGGCGCAGAAGGGTCGTACAGCCCGGCGCGTGATGCCAAGCTGCCGCGCTCGGCATTGCCGGTGTACAAGCGCCAGCGCTTTCCGGACCCGCTGCTCGGCGAGAAGTTCTCGCTGGGCGAAACCGTGTTCGAGAACGACGGCGTGCGCATGTGGCATGACGGCGACGACGTCGCGGTGGTCAGCTTCAAGACCAAGATGAACACCGTTTCCGACCATGTGCTCGACGGCTTGCAGGAAGTGGTCGGCCGCGCCGAGAAGGACTTCGCCGGCCTGGTGATCTGGCAGCAGAAGGAACCCTTCTCCGCCGGCGCCGATCTGGCCGGCGCGCTGGGCCTGCTGCAGGCCGGCAAGGTCGATGCGTTCGAGGCGCTGGTGGCCAACTTCCAGGCCACCAGCCAGCGCATCAAGTATTCGCAGGTGCCGGTGATCTCTGCCGTGCGCGGCCTGGCGCTGGGCGGCGGTTGCGAGTTCCAGATGCACAGCGCCAAGACCGTGGCCTCGCTGGAAAGCTACATCGGCCTGGTCGAAGCCGGGGTCGGCCTGCTGCCGGCCGGCGGCGGCCTGAAGGAGATCGCGGTGCGCGCCTCGGTCGCTGCGGGCCCGGGCGGCGACGTGTTCGCCGAACTGAAGAAGACCTTCGAGACCGTGGCGATGGCCAAGGTCTCCAACTCGGCCGTCAACGCCAAGGAACTGGGCCTGCTGCGCGCCACCGACAAGGTGGTGTTCAACAGCTACGAGAGCCTGCACATCGCCAAGGCCGAGGCGCGCGCACTGGCCGAGGGCGGCTACCGTGCCCCGCTGCCGGCACGCCGCATCCAGGTGGCCGGCGACGTCGGCATCGCCACCTTCAAGATGCTGCTGGTCAACATGCTGGAAGGCCGCTTCATCAGCGAGTACGACTACGAGATCGCCAGCCGTATCGCCACGGTGGTCTGCGGTGGCGAAGTCGATCGCGGCGCACTGGTGGACGAAGAGTGGCTGCTCAAGCTCGAGCGCAAGCACTTCGTCGAGCTGGCCCAGCAGGAAAAGACCCAGGCGCGCATCGGGCACATGCTCAAGACCGGCAAGCCACTCAGGAATTGATTGAAGCCGGGACCCGGGACTCGGGACCCGGGACCCGGAAAGGCAAGAGCCGCTACTGGGCGCTTTTGACCTTCCGGGTCCCGGGTCCCGGGCCCCGGGCCCCGGGCCCCGAACAAGCACTCTCCCAGCCATTCGAGACCCATCCCATGACCCGACAGATCCAAGAAGCCTACATCGTCGCCGCCACCCGTACCCCGGTCGGCAAGGCGCCCAAGGGCGTGTTCCGCAATACCCGTCCCGACGACATGCTCGCGCATGTGCTGCGCGCCGTCGTCGCGCAGGCGCCGGGCATCGATCCCTCACGCATCGACGATGCCATCATCGGTTGCGCCATGCCCGAAGGCGAGCAAGGCATGAACGTGGCGCGCATCGGCGTGCTGCTGGCCGGCCTGCCGAACTCGGTCGCCGGCCAGACCATCAACCGCTTCTGTTCGTCCGGTATCCAGGCGGTGGCGATGGCCGCCGACCAGATCCGTCTGGGCAATGCCGACCTGATGCTGGCCGGCGGTACCGAGTCGATGTCGATGGTGCCGATGATGGGCAACAAGGTTGCGATGTCGCCGAGCGTATTCGCCGACGACCATGTCGCCATTGCCTACGGCATGGGCATCACCGCCGAGAAGGTGGCCGAGGAGTGGAAGGTGTCGCGCGAGGATCAGGATGCCTTCGCGCTGGCCTCGCACCAGAAGGCGATCGCCGCGATCGCCGCTGGCGAGTTCCGCGACGAGATCACCCCGTACGAAATCCTCTCGCATCAGCCGGACCTGGCCGGCAATGCGATCGCGCTGCGCAAGCGCCTGGTCGATACCGACGAAGGTCCACGTCCGGACAGCTCGCTCGAAGGCCTGGCCAAGCTGCGCCCGGTGTTCCGCAACGGCCAGTTCGGCGGCAGCGTCACTGCCGGCAATTCCTCGCAGATGAGCGATGGCGCCGGTGCAGTGTTGCTGGCCTCCGAGCAAGCGATCAAGGATTACGGCCTGACCCCGCTGGCGCGGTTCGTCAGCTTCTCGGTCGCCGGCGTGCGCCCGGAAGTGATGGGCATCGGTCCGATCGCGGCGATTCCCAAGGCGCTCAAGCAAGCCGGCCTGAGCAAGGACCAGCTGGACTGGATCGAACTCAACGAAGCCTTTGCCGCCCAGGCGCTGGCGGTGATCCGCGACAGCGAGCTGGATCCGTCCAAGGTCAATCCACTGGGCGGCGCGATTGCGCTGGGCCACCCGCTGGGCGCGACCGGCGCGATCCGTGCCGCCACCCTGGTGCACGGCCTGCGCCGCCGCCAGCAGAAGTACGGCATGGTCACCATGTGCATCGGCACCGGCATGGGCGCGGCAGGGATCATCGAAGCCCTGTGAGTCACCCAATGCAGGATCGGCCGCCGTGCCGGTCCCGCCATGCATCCAGGTCGTCGACGGGGGCGTGCGAAAGCACGCCTTCTGCCATTCACAGGCCTGGGAAACGGCCGGCGCTGGCTGGCTGCGACACACACGTGAGCTCGCATGGCCTGGGACACCCCCCACAAGTCGGCGATGCACCCATCTGATCGCTGCCATCCAAGGCAGCACCACGTCGGTATCGGTGCTGCTGCGATTGCACGTGGAAATCCCGGAACAACCGTCGCGCACGTCCCGGCGCGGCAGGACATCGCTACACGCAGATTGCAGCTCCCGGCGACCGCCGGAGGACGATGACCTACCGCGCAACCAGCCAGTGCCCGGCACGCGCGCCGGCAAATACCAGGGCCAGCCCAGCCACCAACGTCACGGCCAGATAGATGCCGATCAGCATGGAGCGATCGCTGCGGGCGAAGACCAGGCACTCCATCATCAACGATGAAAATGTGGTCAACCCGCCGATCACGCCCACGATCAGCAGTGCCCGCAGCGGCCAGCTCGCTGGCCCGCGGGCATCCAGCCAGACCAGCAAGACCCCTGCGACGAAGGACCCGAGCAGGTTGACCGCCAGCGTGCCCCACGGGAACCCCGTTCCGAAGCGCTGCAACAGCGAGGCGCCGATCGCAAAACGCAGCCCGGATCCCAACGCGCCACCGGCCATCGCCAATAACAATTGCTGCCACCACACCGGGGCATTCATGCCTGCGCTCCGCTATCGGCCATTGGAATGCTGAAAGAAACGCGTTGCGACCTCGGCAGCATCATCCTGGATCCAGACACGGGACCGGAGCATGCACCAGCCGCACCGACACGACTGGTCGCAGGCATCGTCGGCATGCAGATGCGCGCGATTCTAGAAGTAATGGCATCCGCTGGCCTGCCGATCATGCGATGGGTTTGCGTGCCTTGTCGGCCCGCGCCTGTGCTCGCGCCTCGCGCAAGCGATCGAGCTTTTCCTTGAGCTTGATTTCCAGCCCTCGCGGCACCGGGTGGTAATAGACCTGCTCGCCCATCGCGTCCGGGAAACCGGTCTGGTCCAACGCGATGCCATCCTCGGCATCGTGGTCGTACTGGTAATCCTGGCCGTAGCCCAGCGTCTTCATCAGCTTGGTCGGCGCGTTGCGCAGGTGCATTGGCACCTCCTGCGTGCCGGTGGCACGCACCTCGGCCTTGGCCTGGTTGAAGGCAGCGTAGCCCGCATTGGATTTGGCGGTGCTTGCCAGGTACAGCACCAGTTGCGCGAACGCCAGTTCGCCCTCCGGGCTGCCCAGCCGTTCATAGATGTCCCAGGCCTCCAGCGCCATGCTTTGTGCGCGCGGGTCGGCCAAGCCTATGTCTTCGATCGCCATGCGGGTCAGCCGCCGCGCCAGGTAAGCTGGATCGCAGCCGCCGTCGAGCATGCGCGTCAACCAGTACAGCGCCGCGTCCGGATTGGAACTGCGTACGGATTTGTGCAATGCCGAGATCTGGTCGTAGAACTGCTCGCCGCTCTTGTCGAAGCGGCGGGTGCGATCGGCCAGCACCTGCAGCAGGGTCTGCGGAGTGATCTCCCCGCCCTCGCCGGTCGCCAGTTCGGCGGCGATCTCCAGCAGGGTCAGTGCACGCCGCACGTCGCCGTCGGCAGCGCTGGCGATTTCCAGCAGCGAGGCGTCCGAGACCCGAAGGGGTTCCTGACCCAGCCCGCGCTCGTGGTCGTGCAAGGCACGCTGGAGCGCTTCGACGATGTCCTGCGGCGAGACCGATTCCAGCACGTGCACGCGGCAACGCGACAGCAACGCGGAATTCAACTCGAACGATGGATTTTCAGTGGTGGCACCGACGAACAGGATGGTGCCGCGCTCGATATGCGGCAGGAAGGCATCCTGCTGCGCCTTGTTGAAGCGGTGCACCTCGTCGACGAACAGCACGGTGCGGCGACCGCCGGCGAACCGCTGCGCGGCCTCGGCCAGCACCTGCCGCACGTCGGGCAGCCCGGACAGCACCGCAGAGATGGCCTTGAATTCGGCATCGGCATACTGGGCGAGCAATAGCGCCAGGGTGGTCTTGCCGCACCCGGGCGGGCCCCACAGGATCATCGAATGCACCCGCCCGGACTCCACCGCGCGGCGCAGCGCGCTCTGCGGCGTCAGCAGCCGCTTCTGCCCCACCATCTCGTCCAGCGTGCGTGGACGCATGCGCTCGGCCAGCGGACGCAGATGCTCCGCATCTACGCTGAGCAGATCGGTTTCGGGAGCGATGGGGGGCTTGGTTCGTGCCACGTGCCATTGTATCGCGTCCGCCAGCGGCCTTCTGCGAACGAGGCCGTTGGCTGCACGCTTGCTGCAAGCAATGGCTTATTGCGCGTCGCCGACCACGTCCACACCCTTGCCCGGCGTGTAACGGAAGGTATCCGCCGCGAATGCCGGATTGCGCTTCCAGCCGCTGAAGCTGATCGCGGTGCGCTGCCCCACCGCATCCACCACTTCCATCCTGGCCAGGCCGTCCTTGCCAAAACCCAGCGAGGCCATCTGGAAGCTGGCCTCGGTATCGACCTTGGGCGTCAGCGACAGCCATTGCAGCCCGTCGCGCGGCGCGGCTTCCTCGCTGACATCGTATTGCTTGTCCAGGCGTGCCGGGTCGATCAGCGCGACCAGCGGGCTGTTCTGCTCCTCGCTGCCCTGCGCGCGCACGGTCACCTGCTCCAGGTCGGGATCGAACACCCAGACCTTCCGGCCATCGGCCACGATCAGCTGCCGGTACGGCTTGGCATACTCCCACCGGAACAGGCGTGGCGCCGACAACGCCACCCGCCCACTGGAGCGCTCCTTGACCCGGCCATTGGCATCGCTGACCTGCTGGTTGAACTGGCCGTCCAATCCCTTCAGCCCACGGGTGAAGGTATCCAGCTCCTGACGTGCGCCGGCGACTGCGGTGCCGGCGAACAGGGCGGTGGCGAGGATGGCGTAACGGAGCTGGCGATGCATCGCGGTCTTCCAGAAAGGACTGCGCCAATTCTGATCCTTCATGGATGAATGGGCGAGCGCTGTCGCATGCAGGCGTTCATGCATCGGGATGGCCGCCTGTCTCTTCATTGCGCCGTTTGCACCTTGCCCAGATCGCCGTAGACGATCTGACCGCGAAAGCCGCGCCGCACCTGCTGGTAGAGCTCGCGGAATGCGCGGTAGTCCTGCGGCTGGCAAAGCGCTTGCGGGCCGCGGATGGCCGCGCGTTGCAGCCGATGCACGGCGGTGACCGTCTGCCCCTGCCGCGTCCACTCCACCGCGTATTCGCCGGCGGCGTTCCGGAAGCGGCTGCTGCGCGGGATCGCGATAATGGGCACCGTGTCCGGGAAGCTCACCACGTAGGTTTCCTCACGCACGCTGTCGTTGCAGTAGAACGGCGTCAGATTGTCTTCGGCAGAGGTGGTGGTATAGATCGCCCGCGTGGACTCGGCGCCGGGCATGTCCGGCAGGGTCATGCCGCCGACCACCGAGAAATCCACCGCGTCGTCGGCCTTGAAGCTGTAGCGGTAATTGAATGGCGCCCCCAGGTTCAGCGGGTCGCCCTGGATCAGCAGATCGCCGGTCCCCACGAAGCCGGATTGGGCAATGATGGACTCCTCGATGCGATTGCGGTTCTGTGCATTGAGCTGCACGAACATCGCACGCAGGCCCACTTCCCCGGTCTGCCCGCTGTCCAGGGTGGTCAGCCCGTGCAAGCCGCCCTGCGGAGTGAAGCGATATTCGGTGCGCGCAACATAGCGATTGACCTTGCGGTCGTTGGGCGGCGTGTAGGTGAGCTTGCCGTCGCGGGTATGCACCACGGGCGCACCGAGGTCGCTGGCCGGCAGTTGACCGAAACGCGCGTAGGGATTGGTCGAATCGAGATAGAGATCGAAGGCCGGAATGTAGGTGATGGCGTGGTTGAAGCGTCCCAGCACCGGAATCGGCGGCAGGGTCGGCCCGCCTTCGGCGCCGATCAGCACCGGCGTGCTGGCAATGCCCTTGGCAGCCAGCAGCGCCTCCAGGATCACCGTGTGATCCTTGCAGTCACCGTAGTGGTTGGTCAGGATACTGTCGGCACTGTTGGGCTCCAGCCCGCCATTGCCCAGGTACACCGCCACATAGCGGATGTTGCGCGCCACCCAGTGATACAGGGCAGCCGCCTGTGCGCGTGGGTCTTCGAGGCCGTCGGTCACCTGGTCGGCCAGGGCCTGGATCGCCGGCGTGACCGCGGCGGCGCGCCCGCCCTTGACATGGTAGGCCAGGCCCATCTGCGACCAGCTGTCGAAGGTGCTGGCCATCAGGGTCGGGCTGAACTCCCAGGTCGCCGCGCTCCAGTTCTGGTTCTTCATCGGCGCGCTGCGTCGATAGTGCCATTCCCAGCGCGCCTGGTCGCCCCGCACCACCGGTTTGCTGCCGCCCTGCAGCCCGCGCACCGACAGATGCATCGGCAACGACTTCGGCGCCACCAGGGTGACCACTGCATCGTCGTACTGCGCGAACACGCTGAAGGTCTCCCACAGGCTGAAATAACCGGGGAAATACGGGGTGTTCTGCGCCCGTCGCACGCGGTAGACGATGCGCGCGCCCGGTGCCAGGTTCGGGAACACCACCACCTTGACCTTGCGGTCGGCATACATCGCCGCCGAGGCGCTGGAATAGCTTTCCTGGGTGTAGATCTTGTCGCTCGCCACGTCCTGGCGCAGCCCTTCGGCAGTGACGGTGTAGGCCGCCAGCACCTCGAGGGTCTCCATTTTCTCGCTATAACTCAGCCGCACCTGGCTGAACTGCTCCACCGCCGATTTGGTCTTGAGCAGGATCTCGTATTCGTCGGTCTCCACGCTGCTGGCGTCGGCGCGCACCTCGTAATCGGCGCGATAGCGCACGAAACTGTAGTTGGTGTCGGCCTGTGGGCGCGCTGCGGCCCCGGCAGGCGCGACCTGCTGCTGGGCCTTGGCCAGCGGCGGCACACAGAACAACAGCGCGAGCAACAACAAAGGTCGATGCAACATGGGTCTCGATCGGGATGAGCCGGAGCGGCGCTTGCCCGACAGGGTAGCCGTTGCGTCCGGCAATGACAGGCATGGACTTCCAACAACGGCGCATCGATGCGCCCGGCCCCCCTTCCGATGCCGGCGCGCGTCGTCGGGCGTTCCCGTCGCAGCGGATATCCCGCACTCGGCCGACAAGGCCGAACGCCTCGCCGGCCAGGAGCGTGCAACCGCGCGAACCGGCTGCGAACCGCGCACGCCGCGGGCGTGCGGATCGCCAGCGTCGCGCCGCCTACTTCGGCGGCGGTGGCGCCAGTACGCTGCGGTCGCCGTTGTGCTCGGGCGGGCTGACCACGCCGGCCGCCTCCATCGCTTCGATCAGGCGCGCGGCGCGGTTGTAGCCGATCTTCAAGCGCCGCTGCACGCCGGAAATCGACGCGCGCCGGGTCTCGGTGACGATGCGTAGGGCCTCGTCGTACAACGGGTCCGACTCGTCGCCGCCGCCGCCGCTGCTTTCCGGCAGGCCGGTGGCGCCGACCACGGTGCCATCGCCCATGGTCTGCACTTCGTCCAGCACGCCTTCGACATAGGACACCGGCCCGCTGGCCTTGAGGTGCTCGACCACGCGGTGCACTTCCTCGTCGCTGACGAAGGCGCCGTGCACGCGGTCCGGCAGCGCCGTGCCCGGCGGCAGGTACAGCATGTCGCCGTTGCCCAGCAGCGCCTCGGCGCCGGACTGGTCCAGGATGGTGCGCGAATCGATCTTGGAGCTGACCTGGAACGCCACGCGGGTCGGGATGTTGGCCTTGATCAAACCGGTGATCACGTCCACCGACGGCCGCTGGGTGGCCAGGATCAGGTGGATGCCTGCCGCACGCGCCTTCTGTGCCAGCCGCGCGATGAGTTCTTCGACCTTCTTGCCGACGATCATCATCATGTCGGCGAATTCGTCGATGAAGATCACGATGAACGGCAGCGTTTCCAGCGGCCGCGGCGCCTCGCCCAGTTCCGGGTTGGGCTTGAACAGCGGGTCCATCAGCGGCTGGCCGGCATCGATGGCGTCCTTGACCTTCTTGTTGAAGCCGGCCAGGTTGCGCACGCCCACCGCACTCATCAGCTTGTAGCGGCGCTCCATCTCGGCCACGCACCAGCGCAGGCCGTTGGCGGCCTCCTTCATGTCGGTGACCACCGGCGCCAGCAAATGCGGAATACCCTGGTAGACGCTCAGCTCGAGCATCTTCGGGTCGATCATCAGCATCCGCAGTTCCTTGTGCGATGCCTTGAACAGCAGGCTCAACACCATCGCATTGACGGCTACCGACTTGCCCGAGCCAGTGGTACCGGCCACCAGCAGGTGCGGCATGCGCGCCAGATCGGCCACCGTCGGGCGGCCGGCGATGTCCTTGCCCAGCGCCAGCGTCAGCGGGCTGGCCGACTTGTCGTATTCCTTGGAACGCAGCAGCTCAGACAGGAAGATCATCTCGCGGGTGACATTCGGGATCTCCAGGCCGATCACCGACTTGCCCGGGATGACATCGACCACACGCACCGACTTGACCGACAGCCCGCGCGCGATGTCCTTGTCCAGCGAGCTGATCTGGCTGACCTTGATGCCCGGCGCCGGCTCGATTTCGAAGCGGGTGATCACCGGGCCCGGATAGGCCCCGACCACCTGCGCCTCGATGCGGAAATCCTTGAGCTTGAATTCGATCTGCCGCGACAGCGTTTCCAGGGTTTCTTCCGAATAGCCCTTGGCCTGCGGTTTGGGGTCGTCCAGCAGCGCCAACGGCGGCAGGTCCGAACCGTCGGTGCTGACGCCCTGGAACATCGGGATCTGGGTGTCGCGCTTGGCGCGCTCGCTCTTTTCCACCACCGGTGCCGGTGGCGGCTCGATCTTCACCGGCTCGCGCTTGGCCTGCTTGACCGCATCGACCTTGCGCACCTCTTCGCGCTCCTCGCGCATCACCCGGGTCTGCTGCCATTCGCTGGCCTGGTGGGTCTTGCGCTGCAGCAGCGGCCCCAGCGCCAGTACCCACTTGCCGATGCGCTCCATCACCGCGAACCACGACAGACCGGTGGCCAGCGTGACCGACACCAGCAGCAGCACCACCACGAACAGGTTCGCGCCCAGGGCGCCGAAGCCGGAACTGAGCGAGCCGCTGACCAGCTTGCCGAGGATGCCGCCAGCCTCGGCAACCTCGCCATGAAACAGGCGAAGGTGCAGAAAGCCGGTCGAGGAGATCAGGAAGCCCACCATGCCGACCAGCCGCAGCGCAGGGCCGAGATCGCTCTGGCTCTGCTCCTCGCGATCGCCGATCAGCGCGATCCAGGCCACCGCGCCCAGGATCACCGGCAGCAGGAACGCCACGTAACCGAACAGCTGCAGCAGCACGTCCGCCGCCATGGCGCCGAAGCGGCCGCCCATGTTGTGGATCGGCGCGACCAGATTGCCGGTACGCGACCAGCCCGGATCGGTGGCCGAATAGGTGAACAGGCTGGCCAGCAGGTACAGCAGCAGCGGCGCCACCGCGATCAATGCCAGATCGCGCCAGAGCTTCTGCCGGCGCGGGTTGTCAGCCGCCGCCGTCTTGCGCGGCGAGGCTTTGCCCTCTGCGGGCTTGCTGCGTTCGGGAACCTGCTTTGCCACCTGTAGCCAGACCTTAGAAAAATGCTGTTAGTGTTTGATAATAAACGACTGCGGCTGCGGTTACAGCAGTCGGACGAGCAGCGGTTGCCGCGGCACGTCGCCGCCAACGAAAAACGCCGCGCAAGGCGGCGTCGGACACGCAAGGTGGGGCAACCATGCCATCTGCGGTTCAAGCAGTTCCATCGCGCCGCCTTGATTCACCGGGTGGGGACCGCCACTCTATGCCGCCACGGGGGCGCGATCGACCTGCGCCAACCCCATCAATTCCTAGATCGCGAGTATACATGAGCGCCTCTTCTGCCAGTTCCGCCAAGCATTCCCGCCTGCTGATCCTGGGTTCCGGCCCGGCCGGCTGGACCGCCGCGGTGTATGCCGCCCGCGCCAATCTCAAGCCGGTGGTCATCACCGGGCTGCAGCAAGGCGGCCAGCTGATGACCACCACCGAAGTGGACAACTGGCCGGGCGACCCGCATGGCCTGATGGGCCCGGACCTGATGACCCGCATGCAGGCGCACGCAGAGCGCTTCGAGACCGAGGTCGTCTTCGACCACATCCACACCGCCGACCTGTCGCAGCGGCCGTTCCGGCTGATCGGCGACAGCGCCGAATACACCTGCGACGCACTCATCATCGCCACCGGCGCTACTGCCAAGTACCTGGGCATCCCCACCGAAGAAGCCTTCAAGGGGCGTGGCGTGTCCGCCTGCGCCACCTGCGACGGGTTCTTCTACAAGGACCAGGACGTGGTGGTGGTCGGCGGCGGCAACACGGCCGTGGAAGAAGCGCTGTACCTGTCCAACATCGCCCGCAAGGTCTACCTGGTGCACCGCCGCGACACCCTGCGCGCGGAGAAGATCATGCAGGACAAGCTGTTCGCCAAGGTCGCCGCCGGCAAGATCGAGACGGTCTGGCACCACGCGGTGGACGAGGTATTGGGCAACGATGCCGGCGTGACCGGCGTGCGAGTCAAATCCACCCTCGACGGCAGCACCCGCGACATCGATGCGCACGGCTTCTTCGTGGCCATCGGTCATCACCCCAACACGCAGTTGTTCGATGGCCAGCTGGCCATGAACAACGGCTACCTGGAGATCCGCTCGGGCCTCAACGGCGCGGCGACCGAAACCTCGGTGGCCGGCGTGTTCGCCGCCGGCGACGTCGCCGACCAGCATTACCGCCAGGCGATCACCTCGGCCGGCTTCGGCTGCATGGCCGCCCTGGATGCCGAGCGCTACCTCGACAAGGGCGTCTGAGATGGCTGCCGACCGCCGGCCGCGCTGCGCGGTCGGCATGTCCCACGGACCCAACGCATGAGCGC
The DNA here is from genome assembly GCF_020783655.1 of Xanthomonas melonis. Classification (GTDB taxonomy): domain Bacteria; phylum Pseudomonadota; class Gammaproteobacteria; order Xanthomonadales; family Xanthomonadaceae; genus Xanthomonas; species Xanthomonas melonis. The sequence goes on from NZ_JAJGQH010000001.1 coordinate 397,716, forward strand.
CACCGCCCGCTGGTGCCGCCGCCTGGACGAACTGCCGGCCGGCGCCTGGGATGCGCTGCACGATGGCACGCACCCCTTCGTCAGCGACGCGTTTCTGCAAGGCCTTGAGCGCGAAGGCTGCCTGCGCCCGGACTGGGGCTGGAGCCCGCTGCACCTGACGCTGTGGGAGGGCGACACCCTGGTCGCCGCGGCGCCGGGCTATCTGAAGAACAACTCGCACGGCGAATTCGTCTTCGACCACGCCTGGGCGCATGCGTATGCGCGTTACGGGCAGGAGTACTTCCCCAAGTGGCTGTGTGGGGTGCCCTACTCGCCCGTGACCGGGCCACGCCTGCTGGGAGAACCCAGGTGGCGCCCCCACCTGCTGGCGGCGATGCGCGCGCTGGTGGAGCGTAGCGGCCTGTCCTCGGCGCACGTGAACTTCCACCGGGCCGAGGAAGACGACGCCTTCGATGCCGACTGGCTGGAACGCAACGACCTGCAGTACCACTGGCACAACGACGCCGGCTGGACCGACTTCGAGGCATTCCTCGCTGCGATGGACCATAAACGGCGCAAGAACATCCGCCAGGAGCGCGCCAAGGTGCAGCGTGCCGGGATCCGGATGCGTGTGGTTCACGGCGACGAAGCCAGCCAGGACGATCTGGCGGCGATGTATGGCTTCTATCTCAAGACCTTCAACGAATACGGCAACTCGCCGGCGCTGACGCCGCAGTTCCTGCAGCATCTGGCGACGGCCATGCCGCGCCAGTTGGTGATGTTCCTGGCCGACCTCGATGGCCGGCCCATCGCCGGCGCGCTGTGTCTGCGCGGTCAGGAGACCTTGTACGGGCGCTACTGGGGCGGCCAGGCCCTGCCCGGCCTGCACTTCGAGACTTGCTACTACCAAGGGCTGGAGTACTGTCTGCAACAGGGGCTGCGCCGTTTCGAGCCCGGCGCGCAGGGCCAGCACAAGATCGCCCGCGGCTTCCTGCCCAGCCTGGTGCGTAGCCGCCACTGGATCGCCGATCCGGATTTTCGCGCCCCTTTGGCGCAGTGGTGCGCGGACGAGCGCCTGGCGGTGGCCCAGCACGCCCGCGAGCTGGCCGAACACAGCCCGTTCCGCGATTGACCTCACGCGGTAGCTCAAAGATATCGCGGGCGCTGGGCAAAGACGCCCCCGCAGCCGCGAGCTGCGGACAGGGCTTTACACTCATCCCATGTCGCGCCCTATCCCCTTCCTGCTCGCCGCCGATCCCGCGGCGCCGTTTCCGCCCGCCGAGCAGGCGCTGCGCGAACCCGACGGCCTGCTGGCGGTCGGTGGCGATCTGTCGGCACCCCGACTGCTCAATGCTTATGCGCACGGCGTCTTCCCGTGGTTTTCCGATGGCCAGCCGATCCTGTGGTGGAGCCCGGACCCGCGCATGGTGTTCCGTACCGACGGCGTGCGGCTGTCCTCGCGCTTCAGGCGTCAGCTGCGCAACAGTACCTGGACCGTCCGCGCCGACACTGCGTTCGAGCAGGTGATCACCGCCTGCGCGGCGATTCCGCGCGCCGGCCAGGATGGCACCTGGATCACCCTCGCCATGCAGCGGGCTTACCTGCGGCTGCACCGTCTTGGACATGCGCATTCGATGGAAGTATTCGACGGCGCGCGCCTGGTGGGCGGCATCTATGGCGTGGCGATCGGCCGGATGTTCTTTGGCGAAAGCATGTTCAGCGCGGTGAGCGGCGGCTCCAAGGTGGCGCTGGCCGCGTTGGCCGCCCACCTGCATGCCCGCGGGTGGCCGCTGCTCGATGCGCAGGTGGAAAACCCGCACCTGCTGAGCCTGGGAGCCGAACGTCTGGCACGTGCGGACTTCCTGCAGCGCGTGCAGCATCAGGTCGCCCAGCCGGAGCCGGCGGGCAGCTGGGCGGCGCAATACGGCGAGCTCCCGGCGCGTGAGCTTTGTGAGGCTCGCTTAACATAAAATTTGCGCCACGGGGAGATGGCGCGTAAAATGCCGTCCCTTACGGCCCTGCCGGGCCAGCCGTGATTGCACAGGATTACATGTCGAAAGACGATTCCATTGAGTTCGAAGGCAGCGTCAGCGAGACGCTTCCCAACACCACGTTCCGGGTCAAGCTGGAAAATGGGCACGAGATCATCGCCCACATCTCCGGCCGCATGCGCAAGAACTACATCCGCATCCTGACCGGCGACCGGGTCAAGGTCGAAATGACGCCGTACGACCTCACCAAGGGCCGTATTACCTACCGCATGAAGTAAGCGGTTCGGTGCTGAGACGCAAGGCGGCCTATGGCCGCTTTTTGTCGTGCCCGCGATTTGTCTTGCGCGGCCCGTGCAGGCAGACACAAAAAAGCCGCTCGTTTGAGCGGCTTTTCAGACAGGCGAGCTGTAAAAGATCCAGCGCGGCGATCAGTCGACCGTCGCCGGCAGCAGCCGCTCCGGCTCCGGATGCGACTCCACCACCAGTTCGCCATCTTTGACGTCGATGTTGACGCGACCGCCTTCCACCAACTTGCCGAACAGCAGCTCGTCGGCGAGTGGGCGCTTGATCTTCTCCTGGATCACCCGCGACATCGGGCGGGCGCCCATCAGCGGATCGAAACCATGCTGGGCCAGCCAGTCGCGCGCGGTTGGCGTGGCCGACAGCGACACGTGCTTTTCCTGCAGCAGCATTTCCAGCTCGATGATGAACTTGTCCACCACGCGCAGGATGTGGTCGAAGCCCAGCGGCTGGAACTGCACGATGGCATCCAGACGGTTGCGGAACTCCGGGGTGAACCCGCGACGGATCGACTCCATCGCATCGGTGGAGTGATCCTGCTTGGTGAAGCCGATCGACCGACGCGACGCCTGGGTGGCACCGGCATTGGTGGTCATCACCAGGATCACGTTCTTGAAGTTGGCCTCGCGTCCGTTGGTGTCGGTGAGGATGCCGCGATCCATGACCTGCAACAGGATGTTGAAGATGTCCGGATGCGCCTTTTCAACCTCGTCCAGCAGCAGCACGCAGTGCGGCGTCTTTACGATCTTCTCGGTCAGCAGGCCGCCCTGATCGAAGCCGACGTAGCCCGGAGGTGCACCGATCAGGCGGCTGATCGAATGCGCTTCCATGTACTCGGACATGTCGAAGCGCACCAGCTCGATGCCGAGCTGCAAGGCCAACTGCTTGGTCACTTCGGTCTTGCCGACGCCGGTCGGGCCGGCGAACAGGAAGTTGCCGATCGGCTTTTCCGGATTGGCCAGACCCGAGCGCGCCAGCTTGATGGAGCCGGCCAGGGTCTCGATCGCCGGGTTCTGGCCGAAGATCACCATCTTCAGGTTGCGCTCCAGATGCTGCAGCACGTCCTTGTCGGTCGCGCTGACCTGCTTGGCAGGAATCCGCGCCATCTTGGCGACGATGGTCTCGATCTCCTCGATGTCGATCAACTCCTTGCGCTTGCCCTCCGGCAACAGGCGCTGGCGCGCACCGGCCTCGTCGATCACGTCGATGGCCTTGTCAGGCAGCAGGCGGTCGCCGATGTGCTTGACCGACAGATCGACCGCCGCCTGCAACGCATCGTCGGCGTAGGTGACGCCGTGGTGCGCCTCGTACTTGGGCTTGAGACCCTGCAGGATTTCGAAGGTCTCGCCCACGGTCGGTTCGACGATGTCGATCTTCTGGAACCGGCGCGCCAGGGCGCGGTCCTTCTCGAAGATGCCGCGGTACTCCTGGAACGTGGTGGAGCCGATGCAACGCAGCTCGCCCGACGCCAGCGCCGGCTTGATCAGGTTGGAGGCATCCATGGTGCCGCCCGATGCCGAACCGGCGCCGATGATGGTGTGGATTTCGTCGATGAACAGCACCGCATTGGGCACCTTCTTCAACGCGGTCAGCACGCCCTTGAGGCGCTTCTCGAAGTCGCCGCGGTACTTGGTACCGGCCACCAGTGCGCCCAGGTCGAGCGAGAAGATCACCGCATCGGCCAATACCTCCGGCACGTCGGCATCGACGATGCGCTTGGCCAGGCCTTCGGCGATCGCGGTCTTGCCCACACCGGCTTCGCCCACGTACAGCGGGTTGTTCTTGCGGCGGCGGCACAGGACCTGGATGGTGCGCTCGATCTCGTCGGCACGCCCCACCAGCGGATCGATCTTGCCGCTGCGCGCCTGCTCGTTGAGATTGGTGGCGTACTCGGCCAGGGCATCGCCCTTGCCCTCGCCCTCGCCGCCCTCGCTCTTGGGTTCGCCGTCGGACGCGGACGGCTGCTCGCCGTCCTCACCGAGCTTGGCGATGCCGTGGGACAGGTAGTTGACGATATCCAGCCGGGTGATGTCCTGCTGATTCAGGAAGTACACGGCGTGCGAATCCTTTTCGCCGAAGATCGCCACCAGCACATTGGCACCGGTGACTTCCTTCTTGCCCGACGACTGCACGTGGTACACCGCGCGCTGCAGCACCCGCTGGAATCCCAGGGTCGGCTGGGTGTCGCGGCCGTCGTCTTCGGCCAGGCGCGAGACCGAGGCCTCGATGGCCTGTTCGAGATCGTTGTGCAGACGCAGCTGATCGGCTCCGCAGGCCTTGAGCACGGCCTGTGCGGAGGGGTTGTCCAGCAGCGAGAGCAGCAGGTGCTCGACGGTCATGAACTCGTGACGCGCCTCGCGTGCCCGCTTGTAGCACTGGCCGATGGTTTGCTCTAGGTCTTTGCTGAACATTGGTCACTCCGAACGGCTGTTGCCAACAATATGCGGCTTTTGTCGGGATTTTCCACAACCCTATCGGATAGCCATGTTCAGACGGCGTTAGCACGCGATTACGGTCACACTGTTGCGCTGCTGGAACGATCCGCCCAGCGGTCAGCTCTGCTCCATCGTGCACAGCAGCGGATGCTGGTTCATGCGCGAGAATTCGTTGACCTGCGCCACTTTCGACTCGGCCACTTCGCGGCTGTAGACCCCGCACACCCCACGTCCGCGGGTATGGACGTGCAGCATGACTTGAGTCGCGCGCTCCAGATCGAGGTTGAAGAACTGCTGCAGCACAGTCACCACGAAGTCCATCGGGGTGTAGTCGTCGTTCAGCAGCAACACCTGATAGCGTGGCGGTGGCGCCACTTCAGGTTTGCTGGCTTCGACCGTCAGGCCGTGATCGTGTTCGTGTGAGGTCTTGCGAGGCATCCGGGCATTATACGGTTCAACGCCGCGAGCATTGGACGATTCGCGCCGCGGCCCGCACAATTTGCTTCCAATTTTCCCGCTGGCCCTCGATGACCGATTTCCTGACCGCGCCGACGGTGGCGCTGTCGACCACGACCAGACCGCTTACCGGCGCGGCGCGCTGCTTCCGGAGCGGTACCGCCCGCCCCTGCCGCAGTAGCGCCCGGATACCCTGCGCTGCGCGGGGCGACCTGCCCGACGAGCGAGCTTGGCGATGAAGGCCCAACAGCACCGCTGGCATCCCGATGTCACCGTCGCCACCGTGGTGGCGCGCGAGGGCCGTTTCCTGCAGGTCGAAGAACGTATCGGCGGCCGCCTGCTGCTGAACCAGCCGGCCGGCCACCTGGAGCCGGACGAGAGCCTGCAGGAGGCCGCCGTGCGCGAGACCCTGGAAGAGACCGGTTGGGATGTGCGGCTGACCCACTTCATCGGCAGCTACCAGTGGCTGGCGCCAACCGGCCAGTGCTACCTGCGTTTCGCGTTTGCGGCCGATGCGCTCGTCCACCACCCCGAGCGCAGTCTGGACACCGGCGTGGTGCGGGCGCTGTGGATGGCGCCGGAAGAACTGCACGCCGCCAGCGAGCGTCTGCGCAGCCCGCTGGTGTGGGACGTGGTGGCCGATTACCTGGCCGGGCAGCGTCACCCGCTGGCCTTGGTGCGGCACGTCGCATGAGCACCCCTCGCATCGTGGTTGGCGTCTCCGGTGGCGTGGATTCATCGGTGGCGGCCTGGCAACTGGCGCAGCAGGGCGAGTCGATCGCCGGCTTGTTCATGCAGAACTGGGCCGACGACGGCAGCGGCGACTGCCGCGCCGAAGACGACCGCCGCGACGCGGTCGCGGTCTGCGGGATGCTGGGCATCCCCTTCCATTTCCGTGATTTCTCTGGCGAATACTGGAGCGGCGTGTTCGAGCACTTCCTGGCCGAGTACGCGGCCGGGCGGACGCCGAACCCGGATGTGCTGTGCAACCGCGAGGTCAAGTTCAAGCACTTCCTGGAAGCGGCCCAGGCGCTGGGCGCCGAACGCATCGCCACCGGTCACTACGCCCGGGTCACCTACGCCGGTGGACGCTGGCGCCTGCTGCGCGGCGCCGACCGCAGCAAGGACCAGAGCTACTTCCTGCACCAGCTCGGGCAGGCCCAACTGGCCGCAACGCTGTTTCCGATCGGCGAACTGGAGAAGAGCGCGCTGCGCCGCATTGCCCAGGATGCCGGCCTGCCGACCCATGCCAAAAAGGATTCCACCGGCATCTGCTTCATCGGCGAGCGCGACTTCCGCGAGTTCCTGGGCCGCTACCTGCCTGCGCGTAGCGGCGAAATCCGCGACCCGCAGGGGCAGCGCATCGCCGAGCACCCCGGGGTGTTCTACTTCACCCTGGGCCAGCGCGAGGGGCTGAACATCGGCGGCGTGCGCGGCCGCGCGGCGGCGCCGTGGTACGTGGTGGGCAAGGACGTGGCCAGCAACGTGCTGTATGTGGACCAGGACCGCGACAGCCCGCTGCTGCAGTCGCGCTGGCTGCAGTCCGAGCAAGCCCACTGGGTGACCGGTGCACCACCGGCGCGCAGCTTCGGCTGCACTGCGCAGACGCGTTACCGCCAGCCGGACGAGCCGTGCACGGTGGAGGTACGCGACGATGGCAGCTTGCAGGTGCGTTTCGAGCGGCCGCAGCGGGCGGTGACGCCCGGGCAGTCGCTGGTGTTGTACGACGGCGAGCAATGCCTGGGTGGCGCGGTCATTGCCGCCACCGATGCGCCGCTGGAACGGCAACTGGCAGGATCTTTTTCCCCTGAGGGTGTGGCTTGATGAGTGTTTCCATGGATCACCGTGTGCTGGCGCTGGCCGGCGTTGCCCAGGCCCTGCAGCAGGTACGGCGGATCGCCGAGACCGGGCATTCGGAGGCGGCCACGGTGCGCACCGCCATGGACAGCGTGTTCCGGGTCGATGCGGCCTCGCCGGAGGCGGTGTACGGCTCGACCGCGGCCCTGGCGCCCGGCCTGCGCCTGCTGCACAACTACTTTCGCAACCAGGGCCAGGACGAGGTGTTGCCGCGGCTGGCGCTGGCGGTGTTGCAACTGGAGCGCCGCTTCGTGCGCGACAACGCGACCGTGGCCACGGTCTCCAGCGGAATCGATGCAGCGGCGCGTCAGGCACAACACCTGGGCGACAGCGCGCATCCGGATGTGTTGAGCTCGCTGGGCGGGCTGTATGCGCAGACGATCAGCCATCTGCGCCCCAAGGTCATGGTGCAGGGCAACCCGCATTACCTGGGCCAGGCCGGGGTGGTCGCGGAGATCCGCGCGCTGTTGCTGGCGGCGGTGCGCTCGGCGGTGTTGTGGCGGCAGATGGGCGGCAGCCTGTGGGACTTCCTGTTCGCCAAGCGTGCAATGAGCGAGGCGGTGGATCGGGCGCTGCGTTGAGTGGCGCCCATACGCAGGGAAAAAGCGCCCACAGCAGGCGCCAGCGCCTGCCACTGACCGAGGCATGCGCGAGACGATGTGGCGATCGTCGCTAAAGACACCGGGGGGACGGCCGATACAGCAACCGTGACTCTGCCGAGAACGCCCATGTATTCACGTCCACTCATCCGTCTAGCCGCTCCTCTGGCTCTGACCTTGCTGTTCCCCTTCGCTGTCGGATTCGACTGGCCCGCTTCGGTGCGCTGGGCGATCCTGGCGACCATGACCCTCAGCTGGTTGGGTTTCGCTGCCTGGGTGACGTATTCCCAGTTCCGGCGCAATCCGGACCAGGCCCGCATCCTGCGCGAGCAGGACCAACTGCTCAACGAACTGCGTACCTTCGTCAGCAACGAAGTCGACGGTTCGCGCTCGGAAGTCGAGCGTGCCCGCGAACTGATCCGCCAGGCCGTTTCGGGTCTGGGTGGCAGCTTCGAAGCGATGAACCGCAAGTCGCGCCAGCAGAGCCAGGCCCTGGCCCGCATCGTCGACCGTGCTGGTGACGACGGCAGCGCCGGCGTCGACGTTGCCCGCTTCGCCCAGCACGCCAGCTCCCGCATGGAGCAGTTGGTGGAGGCCCTGGAACAGGTGAGCGGCCAGAGCTCCAACACCGTGCACCATATCGACGAGATGGCCCAGCACCTGGATGGCATCTTCGCGCTGCTGGAAGACGTCAAGTCGATCGCCGACCAGACCAACCTGCTGGCCTTGAACGCCGCCATCGAAGCAGCACGTGCCGGCGAAGCCGGTCGTGGCTTCGCGGTGGTTGCCGACGAGGTGCGCAACCTGTCCGAGCGCTCCACCACCTTCAACGAGCAGATCCGCAAGCTGGCGCACAGCTCCAAGGAATCGATCGCCAAGGTGCGCGAGACGGTCTCGCAGTTGGCCTCGCGCCACATGGACCGCTCCCGCGAGGCGCGCCATGAATCGGCCGCCATGCTGGAGAATGTCGCCCAGATCAACGCCTCGTTGGGCGATGGCATGCGCGAAATCTCCGAATGCGCCCGCGCCATCGACGGCAGCGTGGCCGAAGCGGTCCGCGCGCTGCAGTTCGAAGATATCGCCACGCAGACGCTGAGCGGCATCCACACCCATCTGGATCGCCTGACCGCGATCAACCGCGAGGCGGTGGCGCTGCAGGAACTGTTGCACCGCAATGGCGGCGTGTACGACAGCGACCTGGTCGCCGCGCTGCAAAAGGTGTCCAACCGCCTGCGCGACATGCGCGTGGAGTGGGAACGCCCGCCGCACAAGCCGGTGGCGCAGCAGGGCATGGGTGCCGGCACGGTCGAGCTGTTCTGAGACCGATGCCGCCGCGCGACTTCTGATCCCGACATTCCCCGGCGCGCCGGGGATTTGTCGTTCCGTACCGACCTGGTGTCCGTTATGACGTTGCTTGCCTCGCCCACCGGTGCTGATCAGCGCATCGATGCAGCCCCCGCCGCCGCGCTGCAGTCCGCCGCCTTGGCCGCCGCGCATGCCGAACGCATCGCGCAAAGCGACGCCGCCAAGCCGCTGCTGCGGCGGGTGCGGCTGCCGGCCGCGCTGGAACGGCTGGAACTCGCCGCCCGCGAGGAAGTCAAGGCGCTGATCAATCCGCGCCGCGATTGCAGCGAAGACGCGTTGTTGTTCGCAACCGTGGCCTGGGACCTGGGCCTGGATGGCGATGCCGTCAGCGCATCCGCGCGCTGACGCGATAGCGGCGGGGCGTGCCTCGGCAGGCGCCCCGCCGTGTTGTTGGACTGCCCGATCTCAGATTCCACCACCTCCACCAGCGGAGCGGCACCGCGACCGTGACGAGCGAGTGCAGTCGGTTATCGCCCTGCCCTGTCCACCTCCACATCCGCGCAAACGGCCACAGCGAGTGGTCGGCCTACGCATCGCATCCAATTCATGGACTGCTGGTCCGCAGCGTCAATACGGCACACCTGTGTCGCGCACGATATGACGCCATTTCGGCGGTGACCACTCGAGGCCTCTCACACGAATCCAGGATGCGCGTAGCGACTGCCTGGACCAGATGCGATGCTGAGGTTCTGCCGATGATGCCCGATCGGATAGGAGTCGGTCTCTCGCGAAGCAACGCTTCTGCTGCATCTGACCGGAAATGATCGATCTATCTACCTACGTTGGCGCCACCGCGAACGAGCACCCCACCCTGGTGCTCGGTCACCCCAGCTGGGGCGCACCCGCCTGAGCCATCTGGCGAGACATACCGGGACGCGCGTTTGACACGCCTGCAATCCGCGCTTGCAGGCAGCCGACAAGCCGCTCGATCCAATCCTTGACGGGTGACGAGGCGCCGCTCCACGCGCAGGCTGACAACACAACCTTCGTCTGCGTCATGGTGCTGGTCGCTTGCCAGGCGCGACACGCGCGCTCGGCAATCCAAGCCGGACTGACGACACAGGTCGATCTGGCGAAGCAATGACCGGACAATGGGGTCCTGTGTGCATCCTCGGCCCCTACTCGACAAACGAAGACGCTGGCCAGCTGATAGGAGCTCGCTGGTCGCTGCAGTGGAACTCGTCGGCGTGGGAGATCGATACGTGTCCGCTCTTGTCTTCTCCCGGGATCAAGACGTCGTGCTGTCAGTCGACGGATCGCGTGCAGCGGGCGATTTTTCCGGACAACCCGACCTGCGTTTTTCGCGCAGGAGCGCCCGGTTCGCTCGCTCCGTGGGCGGCAGGACCCTGGTGCAGGTTGGTCCTGGCAGCGCCTCCAAGAGCTGGCGCAAACGTTTGGCTTGGCCGCTATCGGCCCTCGCAGACGAATGAAGCGTTACGACGCCCATCCATAGCGACCTCACCACCTGCCTCGGACGGTTGCCATTGCCCATCGAATTGATTAAAGGGCGTGCATATCGACGATAGCCCAAGCCGCCGCCCAGATCGGGCCCACCACCGCCGACAGGCTGTCAGCGGTGGCATCAGCCGTCAGCCGGCAATCACCAACCGTGCGCCCAGCCGCATGCCGGCCTCGGCCTCGCGCAGCCATTGCGCCATATCGCGCGGCGATAGCGGGCGCGAGTAGAAATAGCCCTGGATCTCATCGCAGCCCTGCTGGCGCAGCAAGGCATCTTCCTGCACGGTTTCCACGCCCTCGGCGACCACCTGCATGCCCAGGGCGTGGCCCAGATGCACGATGGCCTGGGTGACCTCGGCCGTGTTGGCATCGTCGAGCATGCCCTGCACGAAACTGCGGTCGATCTTGAGGCGCTGCACCGGAAACCGATTGAGATAATGCAGGTTCGAAAAGCCGGTGCCGAAGTCGTCCACTGCCAGCAAGACGCCATTCTGCTCGAACAGTTCGAAGCAGCGGCGCAGCGAGTCGGAGTCGCGGATCAGGGCCGATTCGGTCAGCTCCAGCTCCAGCCGCGATGGCGGCCAGCCGTTGTCGCGGCAGATCTCCAGCACGCGCTCGGCGAAACCGCGCTCGCGCAATTGCACCGCCGAGACGTTGACGGCGATACGGCTGAAATTGAGTCCGGCGCGGTCCCAGACGACGGCCTGGCGACAGGCCTCGCCGATGGCCCATTCGCCGAGTCGCACGATCTCGCCGCATTCCTCGGCGATGGGAATGAACTCGGCCGGGCTGCACAGCCCGTGGCCTGGGCGATTCCAGCGCATCAACGCTTCGATCGCCGGCGAGGTATCGCCAACGGTATTGACCAGCGGCTGGTAGACCAGGGTGAATTCTTCGCGCTCGAGCGCGCCTTGCAGCGCGTGCTCCAGTTCCAGGCGCCGCTGCGCCCGCATCAGCACGTCCTGGCTGTAGTAATGGAAGGTGTTGCGGCCCGATTCCTTGGCCGCGTACATCGCCGCATCGGCGGCGCGCAGCAGGCTGTCGAAGTCGGACAGGCCCTCGCCCTGCAGGGCGATGCCGATGCTGGCACCGAGCTTGAGGGTGACATGATCCTTGCGCAGCGGTTCGCCCAGCGCGCTGATCAGCTTGCGCGCCACGTGACCGGCATCTTCCGGCTCGGACAGGTCGCGCAACAACACGATGAATTCGTCGTCGCTGAAGCGGCCGAACAAATCGCTGTTGCGCAGATGCTGGTGCAGGCGCGTGGAGGCCAGCTTGAGCAAGGTGTCGCCGGTGGCGTGGCCGAAGGAGTCGTTGATGCTCTTGAAACCGTCCAGATCCACCAGCAGCATCGCCAGCACCTGGCCGCGCTCATGCGCTTCGCGGATGGCGTTCTCGGCCTGCTCGCGCAACAGGAAGCGGTTGGGCAGGCCGGTCAGGCGGTCGTAATGCGCCAGCAACTCGATGCGCTCGTTGGCTTCGCGCTCGCGGGTCACGTCGCGGAACAGCGCCACGAAGCGTGGCGGCAGGCCTTCGCGACGATCCAGTTCGATCAATACCTGCACCCAGATACGCTGGCCGGAATTGCGATAGAAGCACAGCTCCAGTTGCTCGGGCAGGCCGCCGTCGGAAATGCGCAACAGTGCCGCTTCGAAAGCGTCACGCGAATCCTGGGTGTACAGCGCAAGCGCCTGTTCCAGGGTGATGGTCTCCTTGCGCAGACCGTGGATGCGGTAGCACTCCTCGGTCCACTGCATGCGGCGGGTATCGACTTCGATTTCGCAGCCGCCGATCTTGCCCAGCGCGGAGACGCGGTTGAGCAACTCGGTCCGCCAACGGATCAAGGCATCGGTCTGGCGTTGCTCGGTCACGTTCTGCAACTGGCCAAGGACGCGTACCATGCTGCCGTCGCCGTCGAACACCGGCTGCGCCCACACCCGCAGATGATGCGGGTTGACGCCCAGCAGGCCGTTGACCTCCAGTTCGAAATGCACCGGCAGGCCTTCGTGCTTGATCTTGCGCCAGGCACTGCGCAGCTGCGCAAGCGAAGTGCGGGCAAGCAGACGCAGCAGGTCGCGGATGCCGTGCAGGCGCAGCCCGGCGATCCCGAGCTGCTGCAGGAAATCCGGCGAGACCCACAGCTGGTCCTTCAACGCATCCCAGCTCCAGCTGCCCATGCTGGCGATGCGCTGGGCTTCTTCGAGCTGGGCCTGTTGTTCGCGTAGTTGCTGTTCGAGCAGCTTGTGATGATGCACGTCGGTATGGGTGCCGACCATGCGCAATGGACGGCCATCGGCGGTGCGCGAGACGACGCGGCCGCGATCGAGAATCCAGCGCCATTGGCCATCGTGCTGACGCAGGCGGAATTCGGCCACGTAGGTATCGGTGTGGCCCTCCAGATGCGCCTGCACCGCGGCGCTGACGTGCGCATGATCGTCGGGATGGATCAGCCCGGACAATGCGGTGAGATTGTTCGGCAGCGGTTGCTCGGAGTAACCGAGCATGCGGGTCCAGCGTTCGGAGCGGTACACCACGTCGGCCGGGATATCCCAGTCCCACAACCCATGGTCGGCGCTGTCCAGTCCGATTTCCCAGCGACTGGTGCCATCGGCGCCCAGCGGTTCGGGAATGCTCAAGGTGAATGCCATCACCTGGCCATGCTCGTCGCAGACCGCGCGCAGCCAGCCTTCCAGCCGCCCGCCGCCGGTTCCGGGCAGGACGCAGGCGGCCATGCCGCCGCCGGCCGCCACCTGGGCGCGACTGCTGTCCAGCACCTCGGCATATGCCGCAAGGGTTGCCGGCAGCCCGAGCGACTGCGCAACACGGTTGGCCGCCAGGGGCTGGCCATGCGCATCCAACAGCACCACCGCTGAGGTCAGCGGGTGCTGGAGCATGCTTGCAATGACGCCTGAGTCCACTCTGGAACACTCCGAAGGATCGCCCCCTGGCTCGGGGTCGCAATGGATAACGGCCGTTCGGCGGATTAGTTGAGGCGTCCGTTTCCGGTACGACCGAACCGGACCGAGTTACGGCTAAGATGGTTCCATCGCCCGCTCCAAAGGTCGTTCGCGGACCCATGCACCAACCTGTCGCCGCGCCCGCGTTTTCGTCCCCTCCCGTGTCCTGCCTGCGCCTGGCCGAGCGCCTGAATCAAGGGTTGTGGACCCTCACCGGGCTGTACCTGCTGGTCGGAGTGGCCTGGTTGCTGGTGGGCAACCGGCTGCTCAGCCTGGCCGGGGCCGCTACCCCGGAACGCTGGTCCGATGCCAGCTTCCTGCTGCTGTCGAGCATTGCCATCCATCTGGTCCTGCGCCGCTTCGCGACCAAGATCGTGGACGAACATGCGCAACTGGCGCAGTCCGAAGCGCTGCTGAAAGCCAAGTTCCTGGCGCTGCCCAGCCCGGCCTTCATCTACGACCTGGCGACCATGCGCATCCTCGATGCCAACCCGGCGGCGCTGGAGTTCTTCGGCTGGGAACGCGACGAGTTCCTGCAGCAGACCTTGCAGGCCATCTGGCCCAATGCCGATGGCGACCGGCTGGAAGAGATCATCACGCAGATCCGCGGCAAGGGCGACACCACCTGCGTCTTGAACGAAGACCTGCTGACGCGCAACGGTCCACGGCACGTGGAAGTGCGTAGCAACCAGCTGCACCTGTCCAGCGGCCCTGCCCGGCTGGTGGTCACCGTGGACCGTAGCGAGGAGCGGCAGGCGCAACACCTGCGCGACGAAGCACTGGAGCGACTGGAAGAAGCACAGGGCATCGCACGGCTGGGCTCGTGGCAGCTGGATCGGGAAACCGGCCTCGGTCGCTATTCGCCGGCGGTGTACCGCCTGCTGGGACGCAGCGTGCCGATGCATCGGCGCGAGCATCGGCTGGAAGAGCTGCTGACCGCCTCCGATACCGCCACCCAGACCCGGATCGAACGCATGATCGAGGACATGTGCACCGGCGGCGAGGTGCAGATCGACGTGCTGCTGCCGTTGACCGGCGGCGATTCGCAACCGCGCACCGTGCACCTGCGTGCCGAGAGCGTGACTGCCCCCGGCGGCGCGCGGTATGTGCACGGCACCCTGCAGGACGTGAGCGAGCGCGAACAGTCGCGCCGCCTGTTGCGCGAGCGCGAAGAACAGTTTCGTGAGCTGGTACGGGTGTTGCCGGACGGGGTGCTGATCCTGGCCGACGAACACGTGATGTATGCCAATGCGGCCGGCTCGATCCAGTTCGGATTCCAGGGCGAGACCATTCTGGGCGAACCGCTGCAGACCCTGGTCAGCGACAACGACCTGCCGCTGGTGCGCGACTACCTGCGCGCCGGCAGCGACCGCAACGAGCCGGTGTCCAGTGCACGGGCGATGCGGCGGCGCGACGGCAGCACCTTCTATGCGGGCCTATCGGCCGGCGATATCCGTTATGGCGGACGGAGCTGCAAGCTGCTGGTGGTGCGCGATCTGAGCGAACCCGAACGCATGCGCGACGCGCTGGCCGAGAGCAACGCCGAACTGCAGGCGATGGCCAAGCGGCTGTTTTCGCTGCAGGAGGACGAGCGCCGCGCCATTTCGCGCGACCTGCACGACGACATCGGCCAGGCGATCACTGCGATGAAGCTGTCCGCACATGCGGCGCTGGACGAAGCCGATCCGGAGGCGCGCCGCGAAGACCTGCTGGAAGTCGTGTCGCTGGCCGACAGCACGGTGACCAAGTTGCGCAACCTGTCGATGCTGTTGCGCCCGCCGCAACTGGATGCGCTGGGCCTGGAAGCGGCATTGCGCTGGCAGGCGTCGATGCTGTTCCGGGCCTCGCAGGTGCGGCTGGAGCTGGATATCCAGGCGCTGGAAGTGCGCCCCGGCAGCGAGATCGAACAGGCCTGTTTCCGGATCGCGCAGGAAAGCCTGACCAATGCGCTGCGCCATGCCTGCGCAGGCGAAGTGCGCATGCGCCTGCATTCGATCGATAGCGAAAGTTTCGCCCTGGAAGTCAGCGACGATGGCGATGGCTTCGAGCCCGAAGGCCCGCGCGGACTGGGGCTGATCGTGATGCGTGAGCGTGCGCAAACCGTCGGTGGGGCGCTCGCGATAGAATCGGCTCCCGGAGCAGGCACGCGCGTGACGTTGCGCCTGCCCTATCACCCGGTCGGCGAGTCCGTCCACGAAGATGGTGGACATTGAGTCATGTGGAACCCTGTGATCCCGCCCGGACTGGAAATCGTCAAGCCGACCCGGCTGGGCGCGGGTAACCCCGAGCTGTTGCACCTGGTGGACGCGGCCGCTTCCGGCGGCGCGCCATTGATGATCTTCCACGTCGATATCGACCATTTCGCCTCGATCAACGAGAACATGAGTGGCGAGGTCGGCGATCAGGCGCTGACCCTGGCCGCGCGCCGGCTGCAGGAATTCCTGGGGACGCGCGGCCGGCTGTGGCGCCACGGCAGCGACGAGATGGTGATCGTGGCGGTGCGCCGCGACGACACGCCGTTGCCGGAGGATTTCGCCGAAGAGATCCGCCAGCAACTGGAGCTGCCGCTGTCGGTGCTGCCGTACACCTTGTTCATGACCGGCAAGGTCGGTATCAGCCTGTGCCCGGAACACTCGACCTCGCTGTCCACCCTGCTCGACTACGCCGAGGAAGCCAGCTACCAGGCCGCGCGCGAAGGCGGCAACACGGTGCGGCTGTACACGCGCAACTCCGCCACCAACGCACACAGCGAGAGCATCATCGCGCGACAGATCGTCGACGCCATTCCGCATGGCGAATTGCGCCTGCGCTACCAGCCGCTGGTGAGCGCGCGCGATGGCCGCATCGTCGGCATGGAAGCGCTGCTGCGCTGGCAGTCGCCGACCCTGGGCATGCTGGTGCCGGAGCGCTTCATGCGCACCGCCGAGCGCCTGGGCGTGATCGTGCAGATCGGCGAATGGGTGCTGCAGAACGCGGTGCGCCAGGCGCGGCTGTGGCGCGACCAGGGCTTCGACGATTTCAGCATCGCGGTCAATGTGTCCACACTGCAGCTGCTGCGCCCGGGCTTCTTCAACGAAGTGATGGCGATGCTGCAGACCGCTGGCGTGCCGGCACAGTTCGTCACGCTGGAGATCAACGAAAGCGCGTTGACCAACAACGTCAACTTCGTCCACGAGACGATGGCCAACCTGCGCAATGAAGGCATCAGCCTGAGCCTGGACAACTTCGGCACCGGCGACTCCAGCCTCAGCGCGTTGGTGCGCTACCCGGTGGACCGGCTGAAGATCGACCGCAGCTTCATCAAGAGCGCGCCGGCCGGCAGCCGCGAGGCGGCGATCGCACGCGCAATCATCGCCATGGGCCACCAGCTCGGTATGACGGTCATTGCCAATGGCGTGGAATCGCAGGCACAGCTGGGCTTTCTGCGCCGCAACGACTGCGACATCTTCCAGGGCTACCTGTTCGGCGAACCGATGTCAGCCGAGTCGGCCGGCATGGCGTTGCGCCGGCGCTACCTGCGCCCGGAATCGTTCGCCGAGAGCCGCCCCGACCGTACGCTGTTGCTGCTGGACGACGAGGAAAACGTGCTGCGCTCGCTGGTACGCTTGTTCCGTCGCGACGGCTACCGGATCCTGGCGGCTGGCAACGTGCGCGACGCCTTCGACCTGCTGGCCACCAACGATGTGCAGGTGATCCTCTCCGACCAGCGCATGAGCGACATGAGCGGTACCGAGTTCCTGGGCCGGGTCAAGATGCTCTACCCCGATACCGTGCGTCTGGTGCTGTCCGGCTACACCGATCTGGCCACTGTCACCGAAGCGATCAACCGCGGCGCGATCTACCGCTTCCTGACCAAGCCCTGGAACGACGACGAACTGCGCGAGCACATCCGCCAGGCATTCCGCACGCATGACGAGCTGCGTAACGGCCGGGAATAGGGATTCGGGATTCGGGATTCGCAAGAGCTTGGCTTTGACGAATCCCGACTGCCGAATCCCAGCTCCTCAACGAATCCCCAATCCCCAATCCCCAATCCCAGCGCGTCAGCGCTACTTCGGCTGCCGGATCGGTAGCACGATGCGGAAGCTGGCGCCCTGCCCCGGGACGCTTTCCACGTCGATGCGGCCGTGATGCTTGTTGATGATGCCGTAGGAGATCGACAGGCCCAGGCCGGTACCGCTGCCCACCGGCTTGGTGGTGAAGAACGGATCGAAGATGCGCTGCAACAGATCCGGCGCGATGCCGGCGCCACTGTCCTGGAACTGGATCCACACGTTCTCGGCCTCGTCGCGGCCGGTGGTGACGGTGATCGTGCCGCGCTCGGCGATGGCCTGGCCGGCGTTGAGCAGCATGTTCATGTACACCTGGTTGAGCTCGGACGGCAGACACTCCACCAGCGGCAGGTCGGCGTAGTTGCGTTCCAGGGTGACCTTGTACTTGAGCTCGTTCCAGATGATGTTGATGGTGGATTCGAGACCGGCGTGCAGGTCGACCATCTTCCACGACTCGGAGCGGTCCGAGTACGAGAAGTCCTTGAGGTCGCGCACGATGCGGGTCACCCGCTCGATGCCTTCGCGCGACTCGGACATCAGTTGCGGCAGATCGCGGCTGATGAAGTCGATGTCGGCCCGGTTGCGGATCTCGTCGATCTCAGGAATCAGCGCCTTCGGATCGGGCGCCTGCAACGCGCGCTCGTAGGCTTCGATCAGGGTGAACAGGCTGCGCAGGTATTCCTGCAGGCTGCCGAGGTTGGAGTGCACGTAACCGATCGGGTTATTGATCTCGTGGGCAACGCCTGCCGCCAACTGGCCGATGGAGGCCATTTTCTCGGACTGCAGCAGTTTGTCCTGTGCGCCGTTCAGACGCATATAGGCCTGACGCAGCTCCGCATGGCGCTGTTGCAGCTCGCGTTCGTAATCCTGCTGGCCTTCGATGTTGTGGAACAACGCCAGGAAGTGGCCTACACCCTGCTCTTCGTTGTAGTACAGATGGGCGATGACAACACGGTCGGCCACCGGCAGGCTGCCGGTCCAGCTTCCTTTGCTGCGCGCCTGGTTGAGCGCATCCGAGGGCAGCACCTGCGAGATGCGCTCGCCCAGGTTGCGGTCGTCGGTGGGATCCTCCTTGCACAGGCTCTGCCGCGCGATGGCGTTGGCCAGGATCAGTTGCCCGTCGGCGCGAAACAGCAGCACGCCCTCCAGCATCTGGTCGCCGAAGGCGCGTAGCGTGGTCGAAGACGGCAGCAATGCTTGATTGAGGAAGAACTTGGCGGTCACGGGACGAGGCTGCGGCGAGGACGGCTCAATATACGCCGAACCAGCAAGGCGCCATATCGCCCCTTGGTCGTAGATGGCTGCCACTGCAGCGCGGTTCCACCGCTACTCGCCAGGCACATCCAGCGCGTGCCGGGCTCTACGGTGACGGCTCCGTAACGGGGTCATACCGGCTCCCAGGGGCCGTCATCTGTGCAGCCGCGACGCTCCATCGGGCCGGATGCGGACAGGCCTTCATGCAGCGTGCCTGGGATGGCCAAGAGCGGCTACCGGACGTAGCGAGCAGTCGTCAGGTGGGCGTGGACGCCGCGGAGCAGCCGGAGTGTACGAGTGATACGTGCCGACTCCGCGCACCGGCGCCCGCCCGGCGATGAGCGCAGTCGTTCTGTTGGGCCGCTAGAAAGCACGGGCGCACTGCGCCCCGGTGCTCAGGCGACGGCCAGTGAGCGCCCACCGCGCACGACGCTGGATTGGCCCTTGGCATCGTACGACGGCGCGCTTTCGGTGCGCCCCAGGTGCCGCAGTGCCCAGTTCACTTCCCGGCGGCGGCGTGCCAGCAGCGCGCCATTGGCACGGTTGGCTTCGGCCAGCTCGCGCAGGCGGTCTTCCTCGCCCTCGGGCATCGCCGCTTCCAGCGCGCGCAGTGCCGACAGCTTGTCTTGCGTATGTCGCATCAACCCATCGATGTCGTTCTCGAGTAATGCCTGGCGTTCGCCGGCCAGCGCATCGCTGAGACGTTGCAGGAACTCGTTCACGTTCATCCTTTCAGGCTGGGATCAACCCGCCAGTTGCTGATTCAGATCCATCATGCGGCTGGCGATGGCATCCGGGTTGATGGAGTAGCTGCCGTTCTGCAAGGCTTCCTTCACTGCCTGGACGCGACCGGTGTCGATCGCCGAGGACTGCGAAAGCTCGCGCTGCAGGTTCTGCAGGTTGGTGGCCTCGCCGGTCAGCTTGACGCTGTCGGTAGGCGGTGTGGCGGCAACCGGGGACGCGCGATCTTCGCCGGCCGAGGCGATCTTGCTGCTGGTGGCCGCGGTACGAAGGGTGGCAGCGGTCGGTAGATTGCCTTCGATTTTCTGGGTCATGTCAGGAACTCCTCTACAGGTCGTAGGGGATAACGGCACCCAGAAAAAAAACTTTATAGAGAATTTCTACCTGGAGACCACAACGGTTCCGCTCGCTTCGACGATCCCCTGCACCACCCGTCGCGAGGAGGAATTTTCCACCGAAACGCGCTCGTTCTCGCCGGCATCGGACAGGGCGCGACCGCTCATGCGCACTTCCAGGCCACCGTTGCGCGCCACCAGCGGCACGGTGTCGCCGCGGCGGACCAGCCGCTGGGTCACCAGATCGTTGGCGGAGAGCAGCGAGCCCGCCGGCAGGATGCGCCGGGCGCTCTTGCCGACCGCAGCCACCGGGTCGGCCAGCACTGCACCGACGATCCGCGCGGCGTCGCGCTTCTCGATGCTGATATCGGCCAGCGAAATGGTTTCTCCAGCGCTGATGCCGCGGCGCAGCACCAGTACGTCCTGGTTGCGACGCACCTTCAGCGGCACGAACAGGCGCCAGCCGGCCGGCTGCGGACAGGCCACCTCCACCGTATTGGTACCGGTGGGCTGCGCCTGCAGCGCGATCGGGCAGGCCGGCATGCGCAGGCCCGGATCGAGCGTGGCCTCGGCCTCGGCATCCGGGCCGACCGTGGCCAGCGCCGCAGCACGGATGGAATCGACGGACTGATAGCTCTGGGCCCAGGCCGGAGCGGCAGCCAACAGGATGACAAGCAGAAGCAGGCGCATGGGACCAGATCCGGAGGAAGACGGGACAGACAATGCAAGCGGCGTGCCTGTTTTTTGGGGGGATTGGGGAGTCGGGATTGGGGATTCGTAAGAGCGGCTTGGCCGGTGATTCATTCCGGGATTGGGGAGTCGGAGTTCGAGATTCGTAACGGCGGCTTGGCCGGTGATTCATTGATCCGCTGTCGAGGCCCTTTCCTACCGTATCTATACGATCAACTGTCACCGAGACGATCAACTGTCTCCGAGGCTTGGAAGCAGCCGAATCGGTCTCACCGACTCGCTCATCACGCCTCTAGCTGTGTAAACCCACCACGTTGTTCAGTGTGATGTGGATCCTGGAGATGGGAGGTTGGTGTCCGAGGCTGGCATGGGGC
>NZ_JAJGQH010000010.1 GCF_020783655.1 Xanthomonas melonis
ATGTTCCCGCAAACACCAACAGCACCCTCATCCGGCGCTGCGCGCCACCTTCTCCCGCACGCGGGAGAAGATGATCGGTCGTCAGTGTTCGCGCGCACTGGAGAAGATGATCGGTTGTCAGTGTTCCCCTGCACGCCGGAGACGGTGATCGGTTTTCAGTGCGCGCGGAAGAAGACGATAGGTTGCCAGCGCCGCAGCATCGCCCCAGCCAACGCCATCCTTCCCCCGCCTGCGAGGGAAGGTGCCCGGAGGGCGGATGGGGGCAGCAGTCGCTTGATGTTCCCGCAAATGTGACTGGTACGGCACCAACTACACCCTCATCCGGCGCTGCACGCCACCTTGTCCCGCTGAGAGAAGCTATCGACGCCGCGGTCCGTCGATGGCTGCGTTGAATCCAGCCTGGTCCTATCCGATGTCTTAACTCCTGCAGTCCTGTGCAAGGCGAAGGGGGCGCGTCAGTCCATTGCATGTCGCACGACGTGCCAGGCAGTTGGCCCTGCCCACCTACCGAAAGCGCAGCCGGCGCACTACACTCGCCGCACACTAGGGGAAACACATGGCACGCATTCTGATCGTCGACGACTCGCCGTCGCAGCTGCTGGGAATTCAGCGCATCGTCGAGAAGCTGGGACACGAGACCATCACCGCCACCGACGGCGCCGCTGGCGTGGAAGCGGCCAAGGCGTCGCTGCCGGATCTGGTGCTGATGGACGTGGTCATGCCCAATCTCAACGGCTTCCAGGCTACGCGCACGCTCAAGCGCGAGCCCTCCACCCAGCACATTCCGGTGATCCTGGTCACCACCAAGGACCAGGACACCGACCGCATGTGGGGCATGCGACAGGGCGCGCGTGCCTACATCACCAAGCCGTTCTCCGAAGACGAGTTGCTGGAAGTGATGGAGCGGGTCTTCAACCAGAAGGACGAGCCGCCTGCGGCCTGATCTACGCGGCCACACCGAAGCAGGACAAGAAAGGATCTTCGACAGCAGGCGCGACGCGTCAGCGGCCGGCGGCGACTGGAACCGGCCCGGAGGCCCAGGCAGCCATGGCAGCGGCGCGCGGCATGGATCGGAAGCAAGCGGCGCCCAGCCCTGCCGGAGAAGGCCGGGATGCGGGTAGGCGATCGCCACCTCGTTACCGTCGTTCTCACGCTGACATTGGTCAGGCGGGTCTCGCACTGGCACTGAGAGCCTGCGTAACGTCCTCCGGTTATCGCGCGACTCGGCTGCATCCGCGCCCCTGGCCTGGAGCGCCTGACCGAATGCAGCCAGGCAGGTCGCCATCCGATCGACGCACTTGCTGCTGCACCGCGGCTGCTTTCGCCCCGGCCAGCTCTGGCGAACCGATCCTCCGCCGGCTAAACCGCCAATGCACCGATCCGGGCCTTTCAAAACGGCCGGTCCGCCCCATCTAGTAGAATCGACGAATCACACAACACGGCGGCACTGCGGGACTGGCCCGCACAGCCCCTCGATCACGGAGCGTGCATGGCCTGGAACACACCCGGCAACAAGGGCGGAGATGGCCCGGACCCCAACCGTCGCAGGTCCTGGGGGCCGCGCGGAGGCGGCAATGGCGGTGGCTGGGGCAATCTGCCCGCGCCGCTGAAGGAGCTGTTCGATGGCGGCGTGGGCCGCTGGATCCTGGTCGCGGTGGCGCTGATGGTGCTGTTCTCCAGCTTCCAGCTCATCGGCGAGCAGCAGCGTGGTGTGGTGCTGCGCTTCGGCCAGTTCTCGCGCATCCTGCAGCCCGGCCCGAACTTCAAGCTGCCCTGGCCGATCGAGTCGGTGCGCAAGGTCAATGCCACCGAGATCAAGACCTTCAGTAACCAGGTGCCGGTGCTGACGCGCGACGAGAACATCGTCAACGTCTCGCTCAACGTGCAGTACCAGATCAACGACCCGCGCAAGTATCTGTTCGGCTCGCGCAATGCCGAGCTGGTGCTGGAGCAGGCCGCACAGAGCGCAGTGCGCGAGCAGGTGGGCCGGTCCGATCTCAATACCGTGCTCAACAATCGCGGCCCGCTGGCCATTGCCTCCAAGGACCGGCTGCAGGCGGCGCTGGATGCCTACAACACCGGCCTGTCGGTGACCGGCGTGACCCTGCCGGACGCCCGTCCGCCGGAAGAAGTGAAGCCGGCCTTCGACGAGGTCAACGGTGCCCAGCAGGTGCGCGAGCGCCTGATCAACGAAGCCCAGGCCTATGCGGCCAAGGTGGTGCCCGAAGCGCGCGGCCAGGGTGCACGCACCCGCACCGGCGCCGAAGGCTACAAGCAGGCGGTGATCTCCAGGGCCGAGGGCGATGCCGACCGCTTTACCCTATTGCAGGAGCAGTACGCTGGCGCCCCGGAGGTCACCCGCAAGCGGTTGTGGCTGGAAACCGTGCAGAAGGTGCTGGCGGAGAACCGCAAGGTGATCGGCAGCGATGGTCGCCAGGTCATCTACGTGCCGATGCCGGCCGATGCCGGCAAGCCATCCACCAGTGGCGGCAACAGCGGTGGGATGCCGTCGATGGTGCCGCAGGACGTGCTGCTCAATCCGCCGCAAGGCAACAACGGCGAAGCCATCCGCAATCCGGAACGCGGCCCGCGCCCGACCGGCCGTGAGGGAACCGAGTAATGAAGAATTCGCTAGTCATCGGCCTGATCATCGCCGTGCTGCTGACCCTGATGGGCTCGGTATTCGTGGTGCGCGAAGACCAGACCGCCATGGTGCTCAACCTGGGCCGCGTGGTGCGTGCCGACCTCAAGCCCGGCCTGCACTTCAAGATTCCGATGGTGGAATCGGTGCGCGTGTTCGATCGCCGCTTCCAGGTGCTGGACACCGCCCCGGCGCGCTACTTCACCGCCGAACAGAAAGACGTGAGCGTGGACTTCTTCGCCATCGGCTACATCTCCGATGTGCGGGCGTTCTACCGTGCCACTGGTGGTGAGGAGTCGGTGGCCAATTCACGGCTGGCCCCGATCATCACCGACTCGCTGCGCAACCAGATCAATTCGCGCACCTTGCAGCAACTGGTCTCCGGCGACCGCAGCGAACTGATCGCCAACCAGCTCAAGGGCATCAACGGCGCCATCAAGGGCTTGGGCATGCAGATCACCGACCTGCGCATCAAGCAGATCGACCTGCCCACCGACAGCCAGGTGATCACCGACGTCTACGAGCGCATGCGCGCCCAGCGCAAGCAGGAGGCCAGCAAGCTGCGCGCCGAAGGCGAAGAGCAGGCGCTGACCATCCGTGCGCAGGCCGACCGCGAGAGCACGGTGATCAGGGCCGACGCCGAGCGCGATGCGCAGAAGCTGCGTGGCGAAGGCGATGCCCAGGCGGCACGCATCTATGGCCAGGCCGGTTCCAGGGACCCAGCGTTCTATGCGTTCTACCGCAGCCTGGAGGCATATCGCGAGTCGATGGCCGACGGCAATGGCGTGGTGGTGCTCGACAAGAACGACCCGTTCCTGCAATACCTCAAGAGCGATCGCTGACGCGCGCTGCTTGAAGGGAAAGAGCGCCCGCGCAATGCGGGCGTTTTTCATGTGCGAGCGCGGTCGAACACGCATGCGGCCTGCGCGTCGCGATCTCCCCCGTGTCCTACGCGGGGAGCGTGTCGGGAGACGGATCAGGGCACACTACAGCTCCGTCCCCATGTCGCATTGCCCATGCATGATCTCCTGACCGCCCTGTGCCTGATCTTCGTCATCGAAGGACTGCTGCTGTTCACCATGCCGATCGCCTGGAAACGCATGATCGACCAACTGTTCAGCCTGCCGATCTCGCAGGTACGCGCCATTGGCGCAGTGACGCTGCTGCTGGCCGCTACTGCGCTGTGGATCGTGCGCCACTGAGCCGTATGTGGCGTCGTATCGGAACCGGACTCGTTGGCGCCCAGGCGTTGCGGGTCAGGGTTCGGACCATGCAGGCCGCCGACCGGCCCGACCAGCCGGCTTGCCGTCCAGCCTGACCAGCCACTCAGCCTCACAAACCGCCCAGTCACCCCGTCGACCTCAGCTGGACCACCTGCCAGGGGGTAGTGCAGGCCACCGGAAACCCGGATAATGCACAAAAGCCGGCCGGGCACGCTCCTCCAGAGCACCCCGTCCGGCTTTTTCCGTGTCAGGGCTGGTCGTCGCTGCAACGCTCCCCGATGGAGCCGCGCGCACGGTGGCGCCGTCGGCCCCGAACCGGTCCCATCCCGCGGCCCCGATGGCCGCAGCAAAACTCAGGAGTCCACCCGTCATGGGTCAGTCAGTTGTCGTGCTCGGTGCCCAGTGGGGCGATGAAGGCAAAGGCAAGATCGTCGATCTGCTCACCGAAGAGATCGGTGCCGTCGTCCGTTTCCAGGGCGGCCACAACGCCGGCCATACCCTGGTCATCAATGGTAAGAAGACCGTCCTGCACCTGATTCCCTCCGGCATCCTGCGCGAAGACGCGCTGTGCCTGATCGGCAATGGCGTGGTGATTTCCCCGGCCGCGCTGATCAAGGAGATCAGCGAGCTGGAAGGTGCCGGCGTGGAAGTGCGCTCGCGCCTGAAGATCAGCCCGGCCGCGCCGCTGATCATGCCCTACCACATCGCCCTGGATCAGGCGCGCGAGAAGGCCGCCGGTGGCAAGGCCATCGGCACCACCGGCCGCGGTATCGGCCCGGCCTACGAAGACAAGGTCGCGCGTCGCGGTATCCGCATCGCCGACCTGCATTACCCGCCGCAGCTGGAAGACCTGCTGCGCACCGCGCTGGACTACCACAACTTCGTGCTGACCAAGTACCTGGGCGTGGACGCGGTGGACTTCCAGAAGACTTACGACGAAGCGCTGGCCTTCGGCGAGTACGTGCAGCCGATGAAGTCCGACGTGGCCGGCATCCTTCACGACCTGCGCAAGCAGGGCAAGCGCGTGCTGTTCGAAGGCGCGCAGGGTGCGCTGCTGGATATCGACCACGGCACCTATCCGTACGTCACCAGCTCCAACACCACCGTGGGCGGCGCACTGGCCGGCACCGGCGTGGGCGCGCAGGACATCGACTACGTGCTGGGCATCGCCAAGGCCTATGCCACCCGCGTCGGCGGCGGCCCGTTCCCGACCGAGCTGGACGACGAGATCGGCCAGGGTATCCGCGACCGCGGTGCCGAGTACGGCGCGTCCACCGGCCGCCCGCGCCGCTGCGGCTGGATGGACATCGTCGCACTCAAGCGTGCGGTCGCCATCAACGGCATCTCCGGCCTGTGCATCACCAAGCTCGACGTGCTCGACGGCATGGAAAAGCTCAAGGTCTGCATCGCCTACGAATACCGCGGCAAGCGCACCGAATACGCCCCGCTGGACGCGCAGGGCTGGGAAGAGTGCACCCCGGTGTACCTGGAATTCCCCGGCTGGAGCGAGAACACCCACGGCATCACCGTGTGGGAAGAGCTGCCGCCCGCCGCCCGCGCCTACCTGCGTGCGCTGGAGGAACTGGCCGGCTGCCCGATCAGCATCGTCTCCACCGGCCCGGATCGCGACCACACCATGGTGCTGCAGGATCCGTTCGCCTGATCGGCTGACGCGGGAGAGCACGATCCAACGGCCCGGCATGTCCGGGCCGTTGGCGTTTGAGCATTGCTGAGCCTTGGCATGACTTTCGGCGGTGCATGCGGATGAGTCTGCAGTGGATCATGGGCAGGTCGGGTGCCTGCGCCCTCCTATCGAGAATGACCAATGCGTCTTCCCCTGGTGACCGCCATCGCGTTGGCGCTGGCAAGTCCTGCACTGACCGGCTCCGTCAACGCCGCCGAGCCTGCGCCTGCCACGGCGGCGGCACCGGCCGCTGCGGCCATCACCACCCAGCTGCCGCGCACCGCCAGGCCCAGCCACTACGCCATCGAGATCACTCCGCACGCCGAGGCGCTGCGCTTCGACGGCAAGGTCAGCATCGATGTGGACGTGCTGGTGCCCACCGATGCCATCGTGCTGCAGGCCGCAGACCTGCGCTTCGGCAAGGTCACGCTGGCCGCGGCAGGCCGCGCACCGGTGGCGGCCAAGGTCACCACCGATGCCGATACGCAAACTGCCCGCATCAGCACCGGCGCAGCGCTGGCACCTGGCAAGTACGTGCTGACCATGGACTACAGCGGCACGATCGGTACCCAGGCCAACGGCCTGTTCGCGCTTGACTACCCCACCGCGCAGGGCACTCGCCGCGCGCTGTTCACCCAGTTCGAAAACTCCGACGCGCGCCGTTTCGTGCCGGCATGGGACGAACCCAACTTCAAGGCCACCTTCGATCTGGTCGTCAACGCACCGGCCGGGCAGATGGCGGTGAGCAATATGCCGGTCGCCTCGTCCACGCCGGCCGCCGACGGCCGTACCCGGATCGTGTTCCAGACCTCGCCGAAGATGTCCACCTATCTGCTGTTCGTCAGCATGGGCGAGTTCGAGCGCGCCACCGTCACTGCCGACAACGGCACCGAGATCGGCGTGATCGCACAGAAGGGCAAGGTGGATCAGGCGCAGTTCGCGTTGCAGTCCGGCCGCGATGTCCTGCACGAATACAACGCCTACTTCGGCATTCCCTATCCCTTGCCCAAGCTGGACAACGTCGCCGCACCGGGGCGCAGCCAGTTCTTCGGTGCGATGGAAAACTGGGGCGCGATCTTCACCTTCGAGCGCTTCCTGCTGCTGGACCCGGCAGTGTCCACCGTCAGCGACAAGCAGGAGGTGTTCACCATCGCCGCGCACGAAATCGCCCATCAGTGGTTCGGCAATCTGGTGACCATGGCGTGGTGGGACGACCTGTGGCTCAACGAAGGTTTCGCCAACTGGATGGAGGCGCGCACCACCGCCAAGCTGCATCCGGAGTGGGACATCGACAAGACCGGCCCGGCCTACAAGAGCCGCGGCGCGATGGCACTCGATGCCTATGCCACCACCCACCCGGTAGTGCAGCACGTGGCCACCGTGGAGCAGGCCAGCCAGGCGTTCGACACCATCACCTACGACAAGGGCGAGGCGGTGATCAGCATGCTGGAGGACTATGTCGGCTCGGACAATTGGCGCACCGGCGTGCGCCAGTACCTGCGGCAGCATCAATACGGCAATGCGGTCACAGGCCAGTTGTGGCAGCAGATCGACAAGGTCGCACCCGGCAAGCGTTTCCTCGACATCGCCCACGACTTCACCCGGCAACCGGGCGTGCCGCTGATCAAGGCCAGCACCCGCTGCGATGCCGGCACCACTACGCTGACGCTGGAGCAGGGCGAGTACACGCTCGATCGGCCGAACAAACAACCGCTGGCGTGGCGCGTGCCGGTCACCGTGCGCGATGGCGCCGGCAAGACGCAACGCGTGCTGGTGGACCACAGCGCGCAGCTCTCACTGCCAGGCTGCGATGGGCCGGTGCTGGTCAATGCGGGCCAGAAAGGCTACTACCGCACGCTGTATGCGCCCGCGCAGTTCAAGGCACTGAGTGCCGGTTTGTCGAAGCTGCCGGTGGTGGACCAACTGGGCATCCTGCTGGACACCAGTGCGCTGGCTAAGGTCGGGCTGCAGCCGGATGCGGATCTGCTCGACCTCACGGCCAACCTGCCGGCGGATGCCGCGCCGGACCTGTGGCAGATCGTCTCCGGCACGTTCGTGGGTCTGGACGCTCTGTTCGAGAACAGTCCAGCCGACCGCACCGCCTGGCGCAGCTACGCGGTGGCGCGGCTGGCGCCGGTGTTCGCCCGCTATGGCTGGGACGATCGCGATGGCGACTCGGCCCAGGTCAAGCAACTGCGCGCGCAACTGATCACCGACCTGAGTGAACTGGACGACCCGGCGGTGATTGCCGAAGCGCAGCGCCGCTTCGCAGTCTTCCAGGCCAAGCCCGCCGCGTTGTCGCCGGAGCTGCGCAGCACCGTGCTCGGCATCGTCGCCCAACATGCCGACGCCGCTACCTGGCAGACGCTGCAGGCAATGGCGCGAAAGGAAACCTCCGCGATGGTGCGCGATGAGTACTACCTCTATCTGGCACATGCAAAGGACCCGGCGCTGGCGCAACGCGCCCTGGCGCTGGCCCTCACCAGCGAGCCGGGAGCGACCAATGCCGCCAGCATGATTCGTGCGGTGGCCGGGGAACACCCGGAGCTGGCGTTCGATTTCGCCGTCGCCCATCGCAGCCAGGTCGACACGCTGGTCGATACCACCTCGCGTGCGCGTTACTACCCCGGCCTGGCGGATGGCTCGTTCGACCTCAAGACCGTCGACAAGATCAAGGCGTTTGCGGACAAGTACATCGCTCCCACCTCGCGCCGCGAGGCGGAAACCGCGATCGGCAGCATCCAGACGCGGGTCCGGCTGCGTGACCAGCGTGTGCCGCAGATCAAGGCATGGTTGCGGGAGCGTAACGGCTAGGCGTTTGGTTGCACGCCAGGCGTGGTTGCTGCGCGTCGATCAGTGGCGCGCATCGCGATCCTTCAGAAAGGATAGCGACCTTGCGACTCTCCCAAGGGGGCAACCCCGGAGGCATACGGCCGCGTTTCCGTTACTGTGTCGTCAACGCCT
The DNA here is from genome assembly GCF_020783655.1 of Xanthomonas melonis. GTDB lineage: Bacteria > Pseudomonadota > Gammaproteobacteria > Xanthomonadales > Xanthomonadaceae > Xanthomonas > Xanthomonas melonis. The sequence goes on from NZ_JAJGQH010000010.1 coordinate 8,513, forward strand.
GGCGTCCCGCTTATCCCATGCGTAGTGCGGCACTCTCACGCTGCCGGGTGTCCATTTCCTGCTGCTGGCTCTGCGCCAACGCCTGCTGGCGATCGGCCGTGGCGACTTCCAGCTGTTGCAGCGACTTTTCCACCGGCGTTTGTACGGCCACGTCGGTCGGCATGTGGGCGCGCAGGTGCGCCGGGTCGTTCAACTCGCCCTGCACCACAAACACGGTGCGGCCGGCCGGGCTGTCGGCAGTTTGCTTGCTCAACACCACGTGGTCGGCCCGGTCCAGATTGTTCTGACGGGCCAGGGTCATCACGCTGGCGATGAGACGCTCGCTGTTCTCGCCCGGTGTGAGCCCGGCCTGTGCATTGATGGCGCTCACACCCGCGCGCACCTGCTGCAGCAGTGCGTAGTCGCGGTGATCAGGGCCAATATCGGCGAGCTTGGTAGGCGCCTGCGTCCGATCGGGAAGGCCATCGACCGATGCCGTGAACGGGCTGCGCGTAATCGTGCGGTACGGATCGTCTTCATGGAACTGCGTCGCTTTCTGCTGCCGCTCCAGGCGGACGGCGCGGGCATCGTCGAGTTCGGCGATGCGGGCAGGCCTGGTTTCTTCGCGCATGGAAAGATGCCCGCCGCCTGCGCTGACGTTCACCCACTTGCGTTCCTGTTCGAAGTACATCGCGTAGAAGCTGTTGCTGCCGATGACATTGGGATCGACGGCGGAGCGGCCTTCCAACATCTGGATCGCCTCGGTGGTGCCCAGCTTGGCCAGGTACTGGCTGCCGGCTGCCATGCCCATCTGCGCAAAGGTCTCGTAGCCCGTGTTGCCGATGCGGGTGGCGCCGGCGTACCCGTTGTCGAGCATGTTGGTCCAGATCTGTTCCAGCTTCTGGGGGCCGCTTTTTTCCAGGGCCGCTTGCAGAAGTACGCGGGGTGTCCAGCAGTTGGGGTCGAGCTGGTGCTGCTCGAATGCGCGGTCGTGCGCGAGCATGACGGAGGCGCCCGGCAGGTTCAGTGCCAGATCTGGGCGATCTTTACGGAACCAGCTTTGCCTAAGCTCAAGATCCTTTATGAGTAGTGTCTGTCCGAAATCTTCCCACTGCCGCTCGGTCAGGTGAGCATTGGGAAAACGCGAGCCATTATCGCGTTGCGACCTGGCGTAGTCCTGCGCATAACTGTTGGCCACCTGGCCGGGCAAGCTGTCATTCCGCACTACGCCCAGCGCCAGCGTTCCGTATCCGTCTGCACCATTTAGTTGCGACAGGTAGTTCCAATACAGCTCGCGGTTGCCTCTGTCCGCGTAGTTGGAAAGGATTCTAAGATCGTTCTCGGTCATTCCACTCATTTTTCACTCCTTGTCAATGGTCCGGTCACCTGACCTTGGTTCGGGTAAGTACGTCCTTTACCGCGTACTCCATGCGCTTCCAGTCCTTCAGAAAGGCCCGGTAGTAGTGAAGCGTGATGGATAGCTTGTTCTCGACATCGACAAGGTAGTGAGTGCAATCGGCAACAACCGAGCCTTCCTCGTCAACTACCTGGTCGCCCTCAAGCCGTATGCCATCAGTGCGAAACTTGGCGCTGTCGCATTTGATAAACGTCGTTAGATTGCCGCCAGCATCGCGCGCGACATACCAGTCATATTCAAGCGCAGGGTTGCGCGCGGGAGGCTCGCCGTAGCGGGCTTCGTACGCTTTGACGTACGTGGCCATTTTCTCCTCATCGATGGCATAGGGAATCAATCCGAGCGTTTCAGGCTGTGCAATCCGGAGATCGAGCCTCTCCGCAGGATTACCTCGTTCGACCCAATCAGCCTTGGTGAGTGCTTCGTTCGACGAATAGCGTCCAAGCAATGCCTCAATCGGGACCCGGTCAACGTAGTCGATCGCTGCATGGATCTCCTTCCTGAAATCATTCGTACGCGGGTTGGCCCGTGCCCCGGGCGGGGTGGGGGTCATGTCCGGCCATTCGATGACCAGCGTCACGCCTTCGCCCGGCCACGGTGCGATCTGGCTGTCCAGATAGTTGGCGGGGATGCGGAAGGTGTTCGGCCCCAGCTTTACATCGACCGGAGCGTCCGAATAGGTGTGCCCGTTGATGGTGCGGCCGGTGGTGACGGTGCCTGACATGGGAGAAGTCCTTTTTTGTTCGGGTTGTGGCGTCCGTGCACACGCGCTGCCGGTGACAGCCACCGCGAGTGCAAGGGCCAGGCACCGGCCGGATGACATCAAGTGCATTGGTCAATCCATTGCAGGGTTCGTCGGCAACTATAGGCAACTCAGGATCAACGCGACAGCAAGGGCCCGGCCAGCGATTGCCTTTGCCATGCGCCGCATGCCATGGAAAATGCGACCACGCGTTGACAGCAGGAGATGCGGGCGGACCAGAAGGCTGGCCTTGCAACAGCAGCTCGCCATGTATGTTGACGGAAGGCCTTTACCGCGATTCGTCGCGCTACATGTCGAGCCGCAGTGCCCTCAATGCAGACGTCGCCGCGTCATGCCCCAAACGCACCATCGATCGTATGCATCGCCCCGGTGACAAAGCTCGCTTCCGGGCCCGCCAGCCAGGCCACCATGCCGGCCACTTCGTCGGCGCGGCCGTGGCGTTTGATCGCCATGAAGCTGTGCATCAGGTCTTTCATCGGCCCGTTTTCCGGGTTGGCGTCGGTATCGATCGGGCCCGGTTGCACCACGTTGATGGTGATGCCACGCGGCCCGAAGTCGCGCGCCAGCCCGCGCGCCAGCCCTTGCAGCGCGGATTTGCTCAGCGCGTAGGACGCCATGCCGGGCAGCGGCATGCGGTCGCCGTTGACCGAGCCGATCACGATGATGCGCCCGCCGGGCGGCATCTGCCGAGCGGCCTCCACGGAGGCGTGGTAGGGCGCGTGCACGTTGATGCGGAACAGCCGGTCTACCGCGTCCGGATCCTGGTCCAGCGCATCGCCGAACAAGGCGATGCCGGAGTTGACCACCAGCACATCCAGCGGCCCGCTGCGGCGCACCGTGTCGATGACCGCATCGCGGTCGGCGCTGTCGGCCAGCACCGCGGTGCTGCCGGTGTCACCGGCCAGGCGATGCGCCGCCTCGGCAGAGCCGGCATAGGTAAACGTCACCCGCGCGCCCTCGGCCACGAAGCGCCGCACGATGGCGGCCCCAATCCCCCGGCTGCCACCGAGCACCAATACCGACTTGTCTTTGAACGCTGACATGCACCACCTCGCAATTAATGTAGCGTGCAATACATAATAGATTTCGCCTGCCGTCAAGAGTTTTGTAACTATGACTACAGAAATCTCCCGGGCCCGTGGCCGGCCACGGGCGTTCGACCCGGACCAAGCGGTCGCCACTGCGCAGCAGCTATTTCATGCGCGTGGCTACGACGCACTGAGCGTGGCCGACCTCACCCAGGCGCTGGGCATCAACCCGCCCAGTTTCTACGCCGCCTTCGGCAGCAAGGCCGGCCTGTATGCGCGCATCCTCGACCGCTACGCGCAGACCGGGGCCATCCCGTTGCCGCAACTCCTGGACACCGCCCGCCCGCTGGCCGACGCGCTGGTCGACGTACTGGAGCAGGCAGCCCGCTGCTACGCCGCAGACCCCGCTGCCAGCGGCTGCCTGGTGCTGGAAGGCACGCGCAGCAACGACGCGCAGGCGCGCGAGGCCGCCTGCGGCTTTCATGTCGCCGCCCAGGAGTTGATCCGCTCGCACATCGCCAAGCAGTGCCCGCACGACGCAGACCGGCTGGCGGATTTCGTCAGCACCACCATGGCCGGCCTGTCCGCCAGCGCCCGGCATGGGCAGAGCCTGGAGCGCCTGCTGGCGAGTGCGCGGTTGGCGGGGGAGGCGCTTCGGGTGGCGCTGCGCGGATAGGAAGAGTGCGAGCGGGCAGAGGGCTTTCGATGGTATGAGCTACCGCAAGCGGGGCTGGCAGATCCCGTTCTTGTGCGAGTTGATGATTGGTTTCAGTGGCAGTGGCTACGTGCTGCTGTTTGAGGTTGCAAGCGATCAGGTCGTCACCGCTGGCGATCAGGCATTGGCGTGAAGACGACTATCATTAGGCGGCGAGTCAATCGATAAGTGGCGTCTGTGCCTGGGGCGCGTCGCCAATGACGGGAAGGTGGAGACACAGGGGATTGAATGGACAAGTCGTCGTTAACCGAGCGCGATATCTGCACGAAGTTCATCATTCCGTCGATCGTCGCTGCGGGCTGGGATCTGGATCTCCAGGTGCGCGAAGAGGTCGCTTTTACCAAGGGGCGTGTCGTCGTTCGCGGCAAGCTGCACAGCAGAGGGTTGGCGCGTCGTGCCGACTTCGTGCTGTACTACCGCGCCAATCTTCCTTTGGCCGTGATCGAGGCAAAGGACAACAAACATACCGTTGGTTCCGGCATGCAACAGGCGCTGGGATATGCAGATGCGCTGGATGTTCCGTTTGTGTTCTCAAGCAACGGCGACGGATTTCTTTTCCACGATAGAACCGCAACCGGCGACAAGGTCGAATCCGAACTGACGTTGGATCAGTTTCCCTCGCCAGAGGAATTGTGGCGTCGCTACTGCCTCTGGAAGGGGCTTGGTGAGGACGCGCGACAGGTAGTCGAGTCCCCGTACTACGATGATGGCAGCACTCGCTCGCCGCGCTACTACCAGATCAATGCGATCAATCGAACGATCGAAGCTGTGGCCAATGGTCGAAACCGCATCCTGCTGGTGATGGCCACCGGAACCGGCAAAACCTATACCGCATTCCAGATCATCTGGCGGCTTTGGAAGTCGCGCCAGAAGAAGCGCATCCTGTTCCTGGCTGATCGCAACATCTTGGTCGATCAGACAAAAAACAACGATTTCAAGCCGTTCGGCACGGCGATGACCAAGATCACCAAGCGCCAGATCGATACGTCTTACGAAATCTACCTGTCCCTGTACCAGGCGGTGACCGGCGTAGAGGACGTCAAGAACATCTACAAGCAGTTCTCTCGAGAATTCTTTGACCTTGTCGTCATCGATGAATGCCATCGTGGCAGCGCGGCTGAGGATTCTGCGTGGCGGGAGATCCTGGAGTATTTCTCTGGTGCCACGCATATCGGCCTGACCGCAACGCCAAAGGAGACCAAGGAAGTCTCCAGCAGCACATACTTTGGAGAGCCCGTCTACAGCTACACGCTGAAGCAGGGCATCGATGACGGCTTTCTGGCACCGTACAAAGTGGTGCGCATCGACTTCGATGTCGATCTGCAGGGCTGGCGGCCACCTAAAGGGATGCGCGACAAGAACGGCGAGTTGATCGAAGATCGTATCTACAACCTGCGGGATATGGATCGCCAGCTTGTCGTCGAAGCGCGGACGTATCTGGTCGCGCAGAAAGTCACCGAATTCCTCACTGCCACCGGTCCATTCCAGAAGACCATTGTTTTCTGTGACGACATCGATCATGCCGAGCGTATGCGCCAGGCCTTGGTGAATCTCAATCCGCAGCGTGTTGCGGAAAATCGCAAGTACGTCATGCGCATCACCGGCGATGACAACGAGGGAAAAGCCGAACTCGACAATTTCATCAATCCGGAAATGCGCTACCCCGTCATCGCGACCACCAGCAAGCTGATGACGACCGGCGTTGACGCGCAAACCTGCAAGCTCATCGTGCTGGACCAGCACATCAGGTCGATGACCGAGTTCAAGCAGATCATCGGTCGCGGGACGCGTATCAATGAGGACTACGGCAAGTACTGGTTCACCATCATGGATTTCAAGAAGGCAACCGAACTGTTCGCTGATCCATCATTCGATGGAGACCCGGAGGTGATCTACAACCCCTCGCCCAATGACAGTCCGGTACCGCCTGAGCTCGGGGGCGGCGAGGGTGGCGACGGCGGTGTGGTCGGCGATCCTCCAGATGGCGGTGATGACGTCACCACCGGAGGTGAGGATGGGCCGAAGCGCATCAAATACGTCATCGACAAACTGCCGGTATCGGTCGTGGCCGAGCGCGTCCTGTATTACGGATCCGATGGCAAACTCATCACCGAGTCGCTGCGCGACTACACCCGCGAACGCGTCCTGCGCCAGTTCGCGTCGCTCGATGACTTCCTGCGGCGCTGGAGCGATGCGCAGCAGAAGAAGGCCATCATCGATGAGCTGGCCACGCAGGGCGTGTTATGGGAAGAGCTGGCCGGCGAGGTCGAGAAGAAACTCGGCCAGTCGCTCGATCCGTTCGACCTAATCTGTCACGTGGCCTTTGATCAACCGCCGCTGTCGCGCAGGGAGCGGGCGGAGGGTGTGCGCAAGCGTAATTACTTCGCCAGGTATCAGGGCAAGGCGCGGCAGGTACTCGAAGGCTTGTTGGACAAGTACGCCGACACCGGGGTGGAGCACATCGAGGACATCAGGATCCTGCAGCTTGACCCGTTTCGTACCCTTGGAGCACCGGTCGAACTTGTGGCGGCCTTTGGCGGCAAGACGAATTACCAGCGGGCCATCCTGGACCTGGAAAGCCAGCTATACAGCAGTGCGGACGTTGCCTGACCTGTTTTCCATAGTATTCTTGTCCTCTGTTTCAGGACGGGGGACGGGGCCTTTCCGTTACTCATGAAAAGTCAAGACATCCTGCTCTTGCTGAAGCTGGTCAGCCTTGAGCGCCAGCAATCGGTCCCTGTAGGCGGCGAGAAAGCAGCGCTCGGCATTCCCGATGACTGGCGCGGCTGGGCCATGTCGGCGGCTCAGGAGGATGGGGGGGCGAGCGGCTTGGCCGAAGATGCGTTCTCCGTGCGCGGCCTTGAGGAGTCCACCGGCATCAGCAAATCGGAAGTCAGCCAGGCGCTCCGGCGTTGCGCGGACGTGGGATTGGTCGTGGCCGAGCGCGGCAGTGGCATCCCGCGCGCCAACACGCGCGCGCTGCTGGGCTTTGTGATGAATGGGCTGAAGTATGTGTTCCCGGCGCGCCCGGGCCCGATCGCCCGCGGCATTCCCACGGCACACGCCGCGCCGGTGCTGGTCGATCGCCTGTTGTCCGCAGGCGAACACATCTACGTCTGGGAGGACGGCTACGGCAGCGAGCAGGGCCAGCGTGTGGAGCCGCTCTACAAGAGCGTGCCGCGTGCCGTACGTCGCGATGCGGAGCTGTACGCCATGCTGGCGCTGGTGGACGCGATCCGGCTGGGGCGTGAGCGTGAGTCGGCGCTTGCCGGCAGTGTGCTGACCCAATACCTGCGGGAGGTGCCGTGATGGGCACGCCTGGAAACTGGGATATCCAACAGCACATGCTGGCGCGCGTGGCCGAAGCGCTTGGGCCGGATCTGCTGCCGGAAGTCGCCTTCGTCGGCGGCTGCACCACCGGTCTGCTGATGACAGACGCGGTCAGCCGGGAAGCTGTTCGCTTTACCGAAGACGTCGACCTGATCGTGCACGTCATGGGCTTGGGCAGTTGGTACCGTCTGCAGCAGGTGCTGGCCGATAAGGGCTTTCGCACCTCGCCCAACGACGACGTCGTCTGCCGTACCCGCTTGCGCGATCAACATGCCAGCGAGCTGATCGTCGATTTCATGCCTGATGACGCTGCCGTCCTCGGATTCAGCAATCGCTGGTATGCCGATGCGCTGCGTGAGGCGTACGATCACGCACTGCCGACCGGTGTGAAGATCCGCGTGGTCGCTCCAGCCTACTTTCTGGGCACCAAGCTGGAGGCCTACCGGGGGCGCGGCAACCGTGATCCATTGGCCAGCCGGGATGTCGAGGACATCCTCAATGTCGTGGATGGCCGCGCCAGCCTGTGCGATGAGGTCGCGCAGGCGTCAACGGCATTGCAGTTGGATATCGCACAGGGGATCGCCGAACTCCTGCGCCACCGCGACTTCAACTATGCCGTTCAGGCCACTTCCAACAACAACCGCCAGCGCGAGGAGTTGATCTTCACGCGGCTGGACGCACTTGCATCCTTCAACAGGTAACACGATGTCGATCAGCAGTACCATCAAATCCATCCAGGACATCATGCGCAAGGACTCCGGCGTCGACGGAGACGCCCAGCGCATCGGCCAGCTGGTGTGGATGTTGTTCCTCAAGATCCTCGATGACCGTGAGCAGGAATGGGAGCTCATCCACGAGGACTACCGCTCGCCATTGCCGCAGCGGCTGCGTTGGCGCAACTGGGCGGCTAATCCGGAAGGCATGACCGGCGGGGATCTCAAAGACTTCATCGACCTTGAGCTGTTTCCTAATCTACGCGACCTGACACCACGCCACAGCAAGCCGCTGGGCTTTGTCGTGCGCGATGTGTTCCAGGACGCCTACAACTACATGAAGTCCGGGCAGCTGATCCGCCAGGTGCTCAACAAGATCCAGAGCGGTGTGGACTTCAACAAGGCGCAGGAGCGCCATGCCTTCGGCGACATGTACGAGCAGCTGCTGCGCGACCTGCAGAGCGCCGGCAACGCAGGCGAGTTCTACACGCCGCGCCCGGTGACCGAGTTCATGGTACGCATGGTCGACCCCAAGCTGCATGAAAAGCTCATGGACCCTGCCTGTGGCACCGGCGGCTTTCTCACCTGCGCCATCGAGCACAAGCGCCAGCGCTATGTGCAAACAGCAGAGGACGAGGCCATTCTGCAGAACAGCATCTTCGGCGTGGAGAAGAAGCCGCTGCCGCACCTGCTGGCCACCACCAACATGGTATTGCACGGCATCGAAGTGCCCAGCCAGATCAAGCATGACAACACCCTGGCGCGCCCCTTGATCAGCTGGGGGCCGGGCGAGCGGGTCGAGTGCATCGTCGCCAATCCACCGTTTGGTGGCATGGAAGAAGACGGCATCGAAAGCAACTTCCCCGCCGCCTTCCGCACCCGCGAAACCGCCGACCTGTTCCTGGTGCTGATCATGCACCTGCTCAAGGACGGTGGTCGCGCTGCGGTGGTGCTGCCCGATGGCTTCCTCTTCGGTGAAGGCATCAAGAGCCGCATCAAGGAAAAGCTGCTCACCGAATGCAACCTGCACACCGTCGTTCGCCTGCCCAACGGCGTGTTCAACCCCTACACCGGCATCAAGACCAACCTGCTGTTCTTCACCAAGGGCACGCGCACCAAGGACGTGTGGTTCTACGAGCACCAGTACCCGGCTGGTTACAAGAGCTACTCCAAGACCAAGCCCATGCGCGTCGAGGAGTTCGCCGTCGAGGAAGCCTGGTGGGGCAGCGAGGCCACTGGCTTTGCCGCACGGCAGGAAAACAAATTCGCCTGGAAGGTCAGCTTCGACGAGCTGCAAAGCCGCAACTGGAACCTCGACAGCAAGAACCCGCATGTGGGCGAGCAGATCAGCCACGACCCGGACGAGTTGCTGCGCAACTACGCCTCCCTGCAAGGCGAGATTGACGGGCTGCGTGACCAGCTCAAGGCGGTGCTGGCCGAAGCGCTGGAGCGCCGGGTATGACGGCGCTGCTTACCGGAAATCTGCCGCTGCTTGCGGGCGCGCCCAATGGCATCAAGAAACTGCGCGAGCTGATTCTGGAACTGGCGGTGCGCGGCAAGCTGGTGCCGCAAGATCCAAATGATGAGCCGGCCAGTGAGTTGCTCAAGCGGATTGCTGAGGAAAAGGCGCGGTTAGTGGCGGAAGGGAAGGTCAAAAAGCAGAAAGTCCTGGCTGAAATTGGCGAGGAGAAGACGCCGTTTGAGCTGCCGGTGGGGTGGGTGTGGTGTCGATTGAGCGAGCTTGCTGTCATTCGCGGAGGATGTACCCCTTCGATGTCAAAGTCAGAGTTCTGGGATGGGGGAATTCCTTGGGTTTCACCAAAGGATATGCACACAGGTGATGTGGCAGATAGTGAGTTGAAGGTTACTCAGTTGGCACTTGTGAGCAGTGGCTTGGAGCTGGTGCCTGTTGGCTCAATACTGCTGGTTGGTCGAAGTGGAATCTTGAAGCGTAAACTCCCAGTCCAGTTGACAACCGTACCTTGCACGATCAATCAGGATCTTAAGGCTATATCGCCTTACCAACCTTTACTGCCTAGGTATGTCCAATTGATGCTGATGGGCACTGAGCGACTGATTCTGGTTGAGGATGTGAAACAGGGCACAACGGTTCAGAGCATTGTCTATGACAGACTTTTTTCTCGGCTCTTTGGGTTCCCTCCTCTTCCCGAACAACACCGCATCGTCGCCAAAGTCGATGAGCTGATGGCCCTGTGCGATCGGCTGGACGCCCGGCAGGCCGATGCCGACAGCGCCCACGCCCAACTGGTGCAGGCGCTGCTAGACAGCCTGACCCAGGCCCGCGACGCCGAAGACTTTGCGCAAAGCTGGCAGCGCCTGGCCGAACACTTCCACACCCTGTTCAACACCGAATCCAGCATCGACGCCCTCAAGCAAACCCTGCTGCAACTGGCGGTGATGGGCAAATTGGTGCCGCAAGATCCTGATGATGAGCCAGCCATCGAGTTGCTGGGGCGGAACGGTATCGAAAGCGAACCTCATGAGCTGCATGGATGGGCTAAGACTCAACTAGGACAGCTAGGCAATATTTACGGGGGGTCAACACCTAATAAAGCGAACGGCAAATTTTGGGGTGGGAATATTCCTTGGGTCTCGCCTAAAGATATGAAGCGCCCCGTTATTCATGATTCCGAAGACCACGTATCGGCAAAGGCTTTGGAGGAGACCTCATTAAAAACCGTTCCTCAAAACAGTCTGCTTATGGTCGTGCGAGGCATGATTTTGGCGCATTCCTTCCCAGTCGCAATTACGGCTCGGGATGTAACTATCAACCAAGATATGAAGGCCCTGGTGCCACCAAAAGAGATCTGCACCTACTTGCTGATGTACTTGCAAGCAGTGAAATCGGTAATGGTTGGACTTGTCGATAGATCAAGTCACGGCACTTGTAAACTGATGTCGGAAAAGCTGTGGACTCATGCAGTTTCCCTACCGCCTCTCGCCGAACAACATCGTATCGTCGCCAGGGTCGATCAACTGATGGCGCTCTGCGACCAACTCAAAGCCCGTCTCGGTGAAGCCTGCCAAGTGCATGGGAACCTAGCTAATGCATTGATTGGCCAGGCTTTGAGTGGTGAGAAACAGTCGAGGGCTGAGCTTGTTGATTTCAGTGCTTACCTGATTTCAAAGCTCGCGTCACGACGCACCTTCGGGCGTGTTGCGCATATGAAGTTGCTGTTCTTGGCAGATTCCCATCTGGGCTTGGGCCTGATGGATGGATATCGCCGTCACGCTGCGGGTCCGCTCGATACGACGATTTACCGAGTGGAGCAGCGTGCCGCTCAAGAAGGGCTGTATTCGACCTCGATTGAGGTGCTCAAATCGGGGCAGGAAAAGGTCTCCTATCACATCGGGGCGAACATCAGTCACTCTGTCGAAACAGCGGCTTCCGCACTCGGTTCTGCTCAGAAGGAGTTGAATCGTCTTATCGCACTATTTGAGGGGCGTAAGACGGACGATTTGGAGGCTGTCGCAACGCTATACGCGGTCTGGAACGACGCGCTTGCCGGGGGGCTTCATCCCAATGACGAGTGGTTGATCAGCGAGTTTCGCGGCAACTGGCATGAGGCGAAGGAGCGCTTCACGCCGGACATCTTAGGTAAGTGGCTTGGTTGGATGCGCGACAAGGGACTTGTCCCGACGGGTAACAGTGCAGTGACGAAGTCACAGGCAGCTTTCTTGTTCAATTGAATCTGCAGTGTGCGGGGTACGGGCTGATCGCAACGAGTCGGTTGAGCTCCGACGGGGGAACCTCGTTGCCGCTGGCCAATGATGCGTTTTCCAGCTCACAGCGGCGTTCGTTATCCATGCTTGACGTAGAAATTTTTCGGTAGCAGTCTTGCTGCACGGAGCCTCGAAACTCCGCAGACAGCGGTACCCACCTCCGACAAACCGGTGGGTTTTTTGTGCCTGATGTTTTGCAGGCGCAACCGACGTGATGCCTGCGTCGGGAGGGCGGCTAATACAACACCCGCAAGGGGAATACGCCCGCCGGCTGTCTGCGGTTTCGAGCCTCCCGACTTCCCGTCCGTCGCCTTGCGGCGGGCGGGGGCGATTCCATGGAATGAGGAGCAGGCCATGTCGGACGTTGTACGCGATGTGCAGTCACATCCGGGTTACTACCTGCCAGAAGGCGCGCAATACCGTTTGCAGCAGCTTCGCGACCATATGCGCTTTCTGGCGCGTTTGGCGCAGCCGCGCACGCAGACCGAAGAGCAGGCGCGGCAGCCGGCCATCTGCATGGACGAGTTGGCGTTCTGCCTTGAACTGTTGTCGGAACAATTGACCGCACTGCTTGCGCAGTTGCAGTGGCCCGCCCATCTGCAGCAAGACCTGCGCGCAGAGGAGTGTGCTGGCGCTGAGGGGCCACGATGCGGCGGCCGGTGACTGCATGAGTCGGGAGCTGGAGAGCACGCGCATCACGGGATTGCGAGGTGTTCGTTGTTCTTTATCCAGCGTGGAACTGGGCGTGTCACGCGTGATGCCTCTGCATCCAACGCTGCCATCGTGCAAGTGGAAGGGGGCGGCATGCCATTGCCGATGAAGCGATATTCGGCGGCCGCTGTCACCCATCTGGCTTGGCAGCTCCGCCACTACGAAGACCTCGCTGCCAAGCACATCACACTCTGCACATCAGACGCTCAAGCCAGCCGCAGCGCTGCCGTTAGCGACCCATGAGCCGGCCGCCTGTTGCGCCGGCCTTGTGGCAGGAGCCAGGTTTGGGCGCACAGGACAATTCGACGGACCAGCCGGGCGCGGGGGCGCCGGTCAGCCTGCAACAGCAGGGCGATGGATTGGTCGGTCTCAGTGACATGATCGGGCGCCGTGCCTGGCTGCGGCGACCTGCTGCGTGGGCGTTGCGCTGGGTGGATGTGAGCCTGCGCATCTTCGTGGTGGTGTTCCTGTTGACGGTGGTCGTCGGCGTGCTCGATCCGTTTGGATTGAAGCGTGCCAGTGAAGTGCAGTCGCAACGGATCGCGGGACGGATGTTCGCACCGTTCTACGGGATGCCGCCGACATCCGACGGTTCGCCGCCGACGATTGCGCAGGACCATATCGCGGTGGTGTTGATCGACGACCACACTCTGCGGGCGCGCGAGTTGGCGTGGCCGCCGCGCTACAACTATTACGACGAGGTGCTGCGGCGGGTGTTGGCGCAGCGGCCGCGGGCGGTCTATGTCGACATCCTGATGGAGCGGCGGCGCGACTACGACGATAGCTATGCGGACGCGCGCGACGGCATCGCGGCCGAGATCGGCTGCGCGAAGGTGCCGGTGTTGTTCGGGGTATCGGCGCCGGGGCGGCGTTCCATCTTCTCCGGGGTGGGCTCTGCCGCATCCGGCTGCAGCACGGGCCCGGTTGCGACCGGGAGCGGCGTTACACCTGTTGCCCAGGACGTGGTGACCAGCTGGAGGGGCGTGGGCAGCGACTATCCGCTGTTGCTCGCAGCCGAGAACGTGCGCGACGAAGGCTGGATACCTCCGCTGTCCACCGGGCCGGGATTCGGGGCGGATTATCGTTCGGTGGCCCTGGCGTTGTATCAGCGGGCCTGCCGGACACGCTCGAGCGCGGGCTGCCGCGAGCGTGCGCAGGCACTGAGTTCAGAAGTGCTGGGCACGCCCATGGCGGTGCAGTGGGGCTCGACGTTGCCGCGCGTGCAGGCGCGGCCGCGTGGGCTGGGGTGTGTGCGCACCGCGCCGGCAGGATGGTGGAGCCGCCTGCGCAGCGCGCTGGGGCTGACACGCGATGGCCTTGCCAGCGGTGTCGATGCGCAGGCGGAAAACCGACGGCGCGAGCGCTGCGCATACACGCTGACCGTGTTCGAGGAACAACTGGATGACCCGGCGGTGGCTGCCGTGTTGAAGGACCGTGTGGTGCTGATCGGCACGCGCCTGAGCGGTCTTGGCGACCAGGTGCTGTCGCCCGTGCACCAGCAACTGCCAGGCGTCTACCTGCATGCCATGGCGCTGGACAATTTGATGAGCTGGGGCAGCCAGCGCATGTCGACCGACAGCTGGCGCGACCGCGTGGCGGAGCTGCTCGGCATCTTGCTGCTCTGCTTCGCTGCGGGTGCGGCCTTGCTGCTGACCAGACGCGTGCCGCTGCGCAGACTGCGCGCCATTACCGTGGTGGTGGCCTGCCTCGGTAGCAGTCTGTTGATCGTTCTGGTGTCCCAGCTCTATCTGCGGCAGCCGCCAGGCCACTGGATTTCTACGCTGGTGCTTGCCTTTGTCGCGATCAGGGCAGTGGGGTGGCGGGATGTTCGCGAACAAACCTTGGCCCAGCCTGCCGAGGCGCCGGAGAACACACATGGGTAATGCGATGAAGCGATTCTGGTCGATGCTGCTGCTGGCGGCGCTGCAGGTGCAGCCAGCCCTGGCGCAGGGACAGCAGCAGGCGTATGTGGCCGAGGTGTATGGGCAAGTGATGACCTATCAGGAAGTCGATGGCAGATTCCGCCGCGTAGGGCCGCTGCCGGCAGGCATCGAGCTGCGCCAGGCCCGGGTCAGCCGCGTGTCTCCCAAGGGCTATGTGCTGGTCGAAACCGCGGCTGGGCCGGTCTGGCTGGACAAGTTGAAGGTGAAGGTCGCTGGCGACCTCACGCTTTCCGATAATGTGCGTTGCACCAGCACGGTCAGCGAGGCCAGCGACGCGGTCACTGCCGGTGTGCGCGGCGTCGGCGAGGGATGTCGGTGACTTCGGTGCGCCGTCTGATCGCCATGGCGCTGGCGCTGCTGGTCGCCGGGCATGCCAGTGCTGGCGACACGCTGATCAAACAGAAACACATCGACGCGATCGGCCGCGGTCTGCAGATCTTCACCGGGGCCAACCAATCGCTGCGGCAGGGACAGGTCATGACGGCGCTGCAACGGCAGCGGTGGACCTATGGCACCGTGCAGCACGCCCAGCTCGATGCCGACCTGGATCAGGTATTGCAGGAGATTCGCACCGTGGCCGGGGCCTCGGCGCCGGCGGCCAGGATCCATGTCACACCGGCGCCACTGCTGGAGGCCTATGCAAACAAGGATGGCTCCATCTTCATCGCGGCCGGCATGCTGTCCAACCTGCCCAGCCGTGATGCGTTGGCGGCCCTGATTGCGCACGAATACGCGCATGTGATGATGCGCCATGCCGGGGCCAGTCTGCTCGAGCGGCTGAGCAATGTGGGCGGTGGGCTGACCTCGCTCTACCTGGATCAGGCCTATGTGGACGCGCAGCGCCGGGGCAATGCGGAGACCGGCTATGTGCGCGAAGCCGTGATGCGCGAGGCGTTGTTGAAATCGGTGCAGGCGGGAATCGTGCCGCGGCGGATGCGCCTGCAGGAAGAGGAGGCCGACCGCAAGGGTATCGACCTGATGATCGCTGCCGGCTACAACCCGCTGGGAATGATGGAATTGTTGACGCTGATGGAGCTGTGGGAACAACAGAACAAGCGCGTCAACGCGGAGGCGATTGCGAAGGCAGGACTGTCTGGCACGGTGGAGCGGTATCTCAAGGCGAGCGATCAGGCGCACTCGGCCGCACGCAAGGTGGGCGACCGCAACCTGATCGATGGCCTGATCACGACTGTCGTGCAGAGCGTGAACCGTTCCGTGGACCAGGCTAGCCGTGGTCACCGCGCGGCGGAGCAGCGGGCCGAGCAAGCGCGCGGACATATCGAAGCGCGCTATGGCGATGCCGAGCGCCCGGACATGCGTGCTCTGCCCTGGCACCAGCAGCCGCATGTCGCCGGCCTGTTTGCCGATCTGGAGCAGATCCAGGCACTGTTGGAAGACGATGCGGGCAGGCAGCCGCGGCGTCGCCATGCTGAACCCACTGCACTGGCGTCGCTGCTCGCACGGCCTGCGGGGCAGACGCCTCTGGGCCGCTATCTGCAGCTGCGGCTGAAGGAACATTCAACTGACGAGGGTGGGGCATTGCTGGAACGGCAGCGCGAGCTGGCGCGCGACGATTCGCTGTTCATTTCCCACCAGTTCGCGCTGGAAGCCATGGACCGCTACAACCAGCGCGAGCAAGCGCTCGAGCTGCTCGCGATCAGCCGCAAAAGCCTGGGCGACCCGCCGGAACTGCTGCCCTACGACATCCGCTTCCAACGGCGCATGGGCAAGGACGACCTTGCAAAGCTCGCCCTGGCGCGCTGTGCGGGAACCGGCGATCCGCGCCTGCGGCGTGCCTGCGAGGAAGCGCGGTGATGCGCGGTGAGGTGGTGATGGTGCGCTTGCCTGCGACGCAGGGAGTAATAGCGAGACACGCTAATGCAACGAGCTGAACGCGCAATAGACCCACTCTACCCGTTGGCTACGGCACGGGACACCGACGCGCCGCAAGCTGCGCCGCTGTGGCGTATGCTGCGGCAGACCTTTGGGGTCGATCTGAAGTGGTGGGTGCCTTGCTGGGGCGGTGGCATGGTGTTGACGCACTTCTTGCGTATCGGGTATGTGCCTTCGCTGTCGCTTGGCGATCTGGGTGTGGTGCTGAGTGCGGTCGCGTTATTCGGAGGGTTGGCCCTGCTGGGCTTCCTGGCCCTGCTGGTGGTACCCGCCTGGATGATTGGGTTGATGGTGGATCAGCATCTGCTTCCGGTACCGCTGCGTGCCAAGCAGAACGTTACACCCAGAAGTGCACTGCGGTCGTATTATCGGCACGCGCAGCTGAAGCCAGGGAAGCGACGGAAACGGGTTTTGGACAGACTCCCCGTCTTTGCCTGCGCAGCGGTGCTGGCCGCGTGTTACTACGCTGTCATGCTGCTGTGCGCACATGGCGGACATGGACGCGTGGCGACTTACGGCATCGTCGCCGGTTTCTGTATAGGTGCATCCGGTCTGACGATCCTCGCGGTAGCCTGGGATTTAGACAGAGTGCGCCGCTTGTGGCCGCTGTTGCGCAAACGCCGCGGTACGCTGGCATTGATGTTGCTGCTATATCTGGCGTTCTGGCCATTGGCAGGATTCGCTGTGGGCTATTTGGCTCCGCCAACTGCAGGAGCGGACTGGATGTATCTGATCCTTTCCGCCGTCATGGTGATCATGATGCATTGGGCAATCTATGCCACACATCGGGCTGGCTTTTCCCAGCGGCTTCGAGTCGTGGGGCCTGCCATGCTAGTCGCATTGCTCTACAGCGGCGGACTGTTGGGCATGGTCGATGTCAGCGTTCGCAAGCTGGGCATCGGTATGCTGGATGGCGTGCAGTTGCAGTTGACCGAACAGGGTTGCCAGATCGTCAAGGCGAGTTGGCCGGAGGCAGCTTGCCGGCGAGCGCAGCCGTCATCGCCTGTCTTCGTGCTGCCGGCGGTGGATATCGTCACCCGCCTAGGATCGGATTTCTATGTGACGCAGCCGGGCGGACTTGCCGACGAAAGTAAGCCTCGCCTGCTGATCCCAGCAAGCCAGATCCTGAGCTGGAGCAGGGTGGGTAAGTCCAGGAAGGTCGCCGCCACGGCAGCGCCGACGCGATGACCCGAGGCGTGTTGGATGCAGTGGTCCTCGGCATGCCAAGAGAGGCTGCCAGCACTGGCGCAGGAATTTCGCCACGCGCAGATGTCGTCCCTCAACAGGGTGACATCAGGCCGCCGGTCACACCGGCGCAGACTTCAAAATCCCCGACAAACTCTCGCGCAGGATCAACTGCAGATGCATGCGGTTGAGTTCCATGCCGCTGGTCATCACGCTGTGCAGGCCGCCGCACATGGCGGCGACGGCGAAGACGCGGGCCTGGAATTCGTGTTCGCTGCTGGCGGGGTCGGCATGGCCGCGCAGTAGCCGCTTTAGCAGAGCGCTGAGGTGTTCGATCAGCGATGCGCTCTGCCGGCGCATGAAGGCGGCCAGCACCGGGTCGCGCAGGGTGGCCAGGTGCAGTTCCAGGTCGATGCGGGTGCGCTTGATGTTGATTTCCTGCAGCAGCCAGTCTTCGAGCAGTCCGGCGATGAAGTCCACCACGTGCACGTCGGCCGGGCGTTGCACCAGCCACATCTGGCGGATGGCGCGCATGTAGTTGCGTTCCAGCAAGGCGCGCACCAGCGCGTCTTTATCTTCGAAACGCTGCAGCAGGCTGCCGCAGGAGAGGCGGGTGCGTTCGGCGATCAGTTCGAAGCTGGTGGCCGAGAGGCCGATCTCGTCGATGCAGCGTTCAGCGGCGTCCAGTATGTCGTCTACCAGGAGTTCTTCGCGCTGTTTTGCGGTGCGCAGCTGAAGGACGTTGGACATGAGCGAGCGGTCTGGAGGGGGCTTTCAGTATACCGAGCCGGGGTGATGCGTCGGTTGGATCTGCGCTGGTCTGTGCGGCGTGTCATGTCCGTTGCTGCACGGTTATGTGTGGACTCATGCATGACACCGGTGGCGCTACCGCAGGCGTAGTCGACCAGCTGTTCACGGGGGCTGTGCGACACGTGGTGCCGACGTCATGCAGGAGATGGGTGTGAGTGAGAACAGTGCGGTAGCCGGTGTGTCGGCACAGTGGCCGGCGCGGTTATGGGTGGTGCGGCACGGGCAGAGTTCGGGCAATGTGGCGCGCGATGCGGCCGAGTCAAACGGCGCGTCGCTGATCGACCTGGAACACCGCGATGCGGATGTGCCGTTGTCGGCGCTGGGCGAGCGCCAGGCCGAGGCGCTGGGTGCATGGATGGCCGGTTTGCCCGAGTCGGAGCGGCCGACCTTGATCCTGAGTTCCCCCTATGTGCGTGCGCGGCAGACGGCCGCTGCGGTGGCGCATGCGCTGGGGCAGCCGGTCGACACGGTCAGCGTGGACGAGCGGCTGCGCGAGAAGGAGTTCGGCGTGCTCGACCGTTACACCACCGCCGGCATCCTGGCGACCTTTCCGGAACTGGCCGAGCAGCGCAAGCTGGTGGGCAAGTTCTATTTTCGTCCGCCCGGTGGTGAGAGCTGGTGCGATGTGATCTTCCGCCTGCGCAGCATCGTGGGCGACCTGCAGCGCAATCATGTGGGCGCACGCGTGTTGGTGGTGGGGCATCAGGTGATCGTCAACTGCTTCCGCTATCTGATCGAGCGGATGGACGAAGCCACCATCCTGGGCATCGACCGCGAAGGCGATGTGCCCAATTGCGGCGTCACCGAATACGCGGCTGCGGCCGACGGGCAATCGCTGGAGTTGCTGCGTACCAAGTTCGTGCCGCCGGAACTGGCCGACGAGCCGGTGACCACCGAATCCGATCGCCCGGCCGGGGCACGCTGAATGCGTGCCACGCGGATGCGCACCTTGACGGCCGCGGCGTTGCGCACGATGCCGTTGCCATCGCCGGGTGGCGACAAGGAGCAGCGTGGGCGGGTGCTGATCGTGGGGGGCTCCACGCGTATCCCCGGCGCTGCGCTGTTGGCGGGCGAGGCGGCCTTGCGTGCGGGTGCCGGCAAGCTGCAGATCGCTACCGCGGCAGGCGTGGCGCCAGGGATGGCGTTGGCAGTGCCGGAAGCGATGGTGTTGGGGTTGGGGCAGAACGCGCAGGGCGAGATCGTGCGCGGGCACCGCGCACTGGATGCGGCCATGGCCGCATGCGATGCGGCGGTGATCGGCCCGGGCATGACATCCACCGCCACCACGGCGGCTCTGGTCCAGCGCGCGATTGCGCAGGCGGTATGCACGCTGGTGCTCGATGCGGGTGCATTGTCCAGGCGCTTGCGTGCACCGGCCGGGCGGCCGTTCGTGCTGACGCCGCACGCGGGAGAGATGGCTGCGCTCGCCGATGACGACAAGGCGGCGGTGGAAGCGGCACCTGCCGAGTACGCGCTGGCCTTTGCCAGGAAGATGCGCAGCGTGGTGATCGTCAAGGGCGCGGACAGTTTCATCGCCGGGCCGGACGGCGCGCTGTGGGTGCATCGCGGCGGCGTGCCGGGGTTGGGGACCTCCGGGTCGGGCGATACCCTGGCAGGCGTGATTGCGGGGTTTGCCGCACGCGGAAGCGATGCATTGACCGCAGCGTTGTGGGGCGTGTTCGTGCATGCGGCAGCCGGCAAGCGGCTGGCCGCGCGGATCGGCACCGTGGGTTTTCTGGCACGGGAGATCCTGCCGGAAGTTCCGGGGATCGTGGATCGGTTATCGCGCGGGTCGGCAACGGATAGATAGCTCCTCTCTCATCGGGACAGGGGGGAAGGGACGATTGCTTAACCGTTTTACAAACGGTCGATGCGCTTACTCGCATCGCTGGCGACGCATGCTCTGCGTACGCCCGTACCCTCATCCGGCGCTGCGCGCCACCTTCTCCCGATGGGAGAAGGAATCTGGAGCGCGCAACGCGTCGCCGCAGGCACCCCCTGCAGCTTGCCTCCAGTGGTGGGGCCATATGCCTGCGGGTTGCGCATGGGCATCCATTACTGACGGTGCAGCCTTACTGCACCGACATCGAATACGGCCGCTGCGCCGGATCGGTGGCCCACTGCCGGTTCGGTGTGGCCTGCATGCGGAAGCGCAGTTCGCCGCCGGCCTGGATCTCTTCGTGCGTGAGGTAGGCGCGGGTCAATGGTTTGCCATTGAGCGTGGCGCTGCCGATATAGCTGCGTGCATCGCTCAAGCCATCGGCTATCACCGCAAAGCGCTTGCCATTGGGCAGGTTGAGCGTGGTGCGCGGCAGGAACGGGCGGCCGATGATGTATTGGTTGCTGCCCGGCGCCACCGGGTAGAAGCCCAGCGTGGTGAACACGTGCCAGGCCGACATCTGGCCCAGATCGTCGTTGCCGGCCAGCCCTTCCGGGCCAGCGTGATATTGCGTGTCCATGATCTGCTTCAGGCGGGCCTGCGTGCGCCACGGTTGGCCGGCATACGCGTAGAGATAGGCCACGTGATGGCTGGGCTCGTTGCCATGCGCGTACCAGCCGATCAGGCCGGTGATGTCTTCCATGTGTTCGAACACCTTTGGGTCGACCTTGGCATCGAATACGGCGTCCAGGCGGGCAAGCAGCCTGTCTTCGCCGCCATGCGCGGCCGCCAGGCCGGCCACGTCCTGCGGCACGTACCATGAGTACTGCCACGCATTGCCTTCGGTGTAGTCGCTGCCGTAGCCGCTGGCGGAGGGATCGAACGGCTCGCGGAAGTCGCCGGCGCGGGTGCGTGCGCGCATGTAGCCAGTGGCCGGGTCGAAGGCGTGCTTCCAGTTGCCGGCGCGCTTGCTGAAGTCGGCGGCGATCTGGTGCTTGCCGAGCTTGTCGGCCATGCGCGCGATGGTCCAGTCGTCGAACGCATATTCCAGCGTCTTCGAGGCGGCTTCGCCTTCTTCGTCGATCGGCACATAGCCCAGCTCGCGGTATTGCGCGATGCCGTCATAGGGGCCGTAGTTGGCGCTGGCCACCATCGCCTGCAAGGCCTCGTCGGCGTCGAAACCGCCGATGCCCTTCATGTAGGCATCGGCGATCACCGGCACCGCGTGGTAGCCGATCATGCACCAGGTTTCCAGGCCATGGAATGCCCACACCGGCAGGATGCCGTAGGCGCTGTCGCGGCGTGCGGCCAGCAGCGAATTGACCATGTCGCTGCTGCGTTGCGGTGGCTGTACCAGCGTGAGCAACGGGTGCAGGGCGCGGTAGGTGTCCCAGAGCGAGAAGGTGGAATAGTTGGTCCAGCCATCGGCACGATGCACAGCATTGTCCGGGCCGCGGTAGCCGCCATCACTGTCCATGAACAGCGTAGGGCCGAGCAGGCTGTGATACAGCGCGGTGTAGAGCTGGGTACGTTGCCGTGGCGTGCCTTGCGCGTCGATCGCCGACAGTGCCTTCGTCCATTGCGTACGCGCATCGGCGCGCACGCGGTCGAAGTCGAAGCCGGGCACTTCGGCCTGCAGGTTGGCGATGGCGGCCGCTTCACTGACCGGCGACAGCGCCACGGTGACCACCAGTGGCGTGCCGTCGTTGGCGACATCGAACACACCGACCAGTTGCCTGCCTTCGATCTGCGCGCGCTGCGCGGGGTTCTTGTCACCCGGCGGCGGGAAGCCCTTGTACGGGATGTCCTGTTCGGTGTCGTGCAGTTGCGTGGCGGTGAGCGGGCGCGAGAAGCGCATCGCGAAGTACAGCTGCCGGCCCGGTGCCCACCCGCGCGTTTCACGAAAGCCGGTCACGGTGCCATCGGCGCGCACGCGCAGCCGCGACCACTGCACCTTGCCGGGGTAGTCGTACAGGCTGGTGCGCAGGTCCACCAGTACATGCGCCGGCACGCCCTTGGGAAAGCGGTAGCGATGCACGCCCACGCGCGCGCTGGCAGTGAGTTCGGCGCGGATAGCGCGGTCTTTCAAGGTCACCGCGTAATAGCCGGGCTGCGCCTGTTCGCTGGCGTGGTCGAACTGCGCGGTGTAGCCGCTGCCGGGCTTGCTGGCATCGCCGCGTTCCAGCTTGACCTGCCCGGTTTGCGGCATCAGCAGGATGTCGCCCAGATCCGAGTGTCCGGAGCCGGAAAAATGCGTATGCGAAAAGCCCACGATGGTGGTGTCGCTGTGTCGGTATCCTGCCGCCCAGCCGTAGGCCTCCTTGCGCGGCTTGATCTGCGTGTCCGGACTCAACTGCACCATGCCGAACGGCACCGTGGCGCCGGGGTAGGTATGGCCTTCGCCACCTGTGCCGATGAACGGGTCCACTGCGTCGAAGGCGGACGCGGCCGCGCGCGGGGCGGCGGGACACGCGAAGGACGCGACGGCGGCAAACATGGCCAGCCAGCGCAGGCGGGAAACGATCGATCGATGCGGCATGCGAAGCGGCTCCGGGCGGATGCAGCGCCGGACCGTAGCACAGCGGCGACAGCGGACCATGCGTGCGCCTGCGCATCGCGTGCTGGCTGTGGTCGGGGTCGCCAGGCTGACGGGCCCCACGGCGAACCGCTGTATTGGGTGGGTGTGGCTGGCTGCGCGTTGCAAAGCATTGCGGCAGCGACGAACTCGTCCGTCATCCGCGGCCGGTACAAGCGTGGGTTTGCACTGCTGCAATGTGGAGACGTCGATCGATGTCCGGCGACCGCAGTTTCGGCAGGCTGCTGAAATCCCAACGCGCAGCCATGCAGCCACGCACCGGGCGCAGTTGGGCCTTGCCGAGTCGTTGTCTGCCGACGTCATCGATCAATCGCCCGTTCCGATGCAGCCAACGCTACTGCAACAGCTCGCCTGGAGCACAGTTCGGTTGCGTGCGCTTGTAAGACATGGTGCTCACACCACCGTCGGCATTGCCCGTTCGGGTGATTGCCATCGCCATCACCCCTGTCCATGCTTGCATGCAGTCCCCCACCTGCGTTGCCGATCCATGCCCCTGGACGATACCCGCCACCATCAGATGTTTCCCGAGCTCGATGCGGGCCAGCTGGCACTTGCGCGGCGCTTCGCCAGCGGCCCGGCGCAGCGGTTCGCGCCAGGCGATACCGTGTTCGAGGTCGGCGATGCGCAGGCGCCGGTCTGGGTGGTGCTGGAAGGCGATATCGAGGTGGTACGCCGCGACGGCCTGGGCAACGAAAAGCCGATCACCCGGCACACGCCCGGCCAGTTCACCGGCGAGGTGAGCCAGCTGGCCGGGCGCGCGTCGCTGGCCGCCGGGCGCGCCGGGCCGGATGGTTGCCTGGCGCTGCCGTTCGATACCGCACATGTGCGTGCGCTGATGATCAGCTCCGCCGAAGTCGGCGAGGTGGTGATGCGTGCGCTGATCCTGCGCCGGGTGGGCCTGATCGAGGGCGATGCCTCCGGCTCGGTGTTGATCGGTGCGCCGGGCGACCGGCATCTGACGCGGCTGCAGGGCTTTCTCACCCGCAACGGTTATCCGAACACGGTGGTGGACATCTCCAACGACGATGGCCGCGCACTGGTCGAGCGCCTGGGTATCCAGGCGCACGATCTGCCGGTGATGGTCTGCCCCAGCGGCCGCGTGCTGCGCCAGCCCAGCGATGCCGAAGCCGCGCATTGCCTGGGCATGACGCCGGAGATCGATCCGGACCGGCGCTACGACGTGGCGATCGTCGGTGCCGGCCCCGCAGGCCTGGCCACCGCGGTGTACGCCGCTTCCGAAGGCCTGTCGGTCCTGGTGATGGACCAGCGCGCCATCGGCGGGCAGGCGGGCGCCTCGGCGCGCATCGAAAACTATCTGGGCTTTCCTACCGGCATTTCCGGCCAGGCGCTGGCCGGTCGTGCCTACAACCAGGCGCTGAAGTTCGGTGCGGAACTGGCGATCCCGATCGAGGCGGCCACCCTGGAATGCGGGCGCGACGACGGTGCCCTGCACCTGGATCTGGCCGATGGCAAGCAGGTGCTGGCCAGCACCGTGGTGATCGCTTCGGGCGCACGCTACCGTCGCCCGGAGATCGACGGGCTGGACCGCTTCGAAGGCCATGGCGTTTCGTATTGGGCATCGCCGGTGGAAGCGCGGCTATGCGAGGGCGGCGTGGTGGCGCTGGTGGGTGGCGGCAATTCTGCCGGCCAGGCGGTGGCCTTCCTGGCGCCGCGGGTCGCGCAACTGCATCTGATCATTCGCGGCAATGGGTTGGAAGCATCGATGTCGCAATACCTGATCGAGCGCATCGCTGCGCTGCCGAACGTGCAGCTGCATACCGGTACCGACGTGTCCGCACTGGAAGGCGATGCCGAACGCGGCCTGCAGGCGGCGGTGTTGCGCACGCGCGGCGATGGCGCGACCACGCGCGTGGAGCTACGGCACCTGTTCCTGTTCGTCGGTGCCGACCCCAATACCGGCTGGCTGCAGGACTGCGTGGAGACCGACCAACGCGGTTTCGTCGTCACCGGCGCCGCGCGCGGCGATGGCGTGCCGGCCTGCCTGCCGCTGGAAACCAATCGCCCCGGCGTGTTCGCCATCGGCGATGTGCGCGCCGGTTCGGTCAAGCGCGTGGCCGCTGCGGTGGGCGAGGGTGCGGCGGTGGTCGCGCAGATTCATCAGTATCTTGCGCACCAGGCCAATCCGGTGCCGGTGTCCGAGCTTGCCAGTGCTGGGGAATAGGGAATAGGGAAAGCCGCTCGCGCGCTCACTCCGGCCAATGCACCTGCGGCAGTGCGCCGATCTGCGGGCGGGCGAACAGATAGCCTTGCTGCAGCTGGATGCCCAGGTCGCGCAGTGCGCGGTATTCGCCGGGGCGTTCGATGCCTTCGGCGATGACGGCGATGTGCAGTTCCTCGCACATGCGGGTGACGTGGCGCACGATGGCCTGGCGGCTGCGGTCGGTGTCGATGCCGCGCACCAGCGCGATGTCCAGCTTGAGCAGGTCGGGCTGGAATTCGGCCAGCAGGCCGAGGCCGGCGTAGCCGGCGCCGAAATCGTCGATGGCGGTCTTCATGCCGCGGGCGCGATAGGTGCGCAGGATGTCGAGCAGGTGTGCGGGGTCGGCCAGATATTCCTGTTCGCTGACCTCGAAGATGATGCCCGCCAGCGGCCAGCCGTATTGCGCGGTGGCAGACAGCGTGGCGCGCAGGCAGTGCTCGGGGTTGTAGACCGCATTGGGCATGAAGTTGATCGACAGCAGCGCGGGCAGGGCGATCTGCGCGGCGCATTCGATGGCCTTGATGCGGCAGGCCTGGTCGAAGGCATAGCGGTTGCGTGCGTCCACCGCCGCCAGGATGCTGCCGGCAGACTCGCCATTGACGCCGCGCACCAGCGCTTCGCCGGCGTAGATGCTGCGCGCGGCGACATCGACGATGGGCTGGAACGCCATGGTGATGGCAGTCGGGAATTCCTGGCCATCGCGGCAGGCGTTGCAAACAGGAATCTGGGTCATGGCGTGGGTCACCGTGCGGCGTGGATCGAGCCTAGTCCTATCGGCTGCAATGGCGTGTCATTGAGATGGCCGGCCCGATTGCGGCGTTGCCGACGGGTTTTGCAAGGCCAATGCCCTCAAGTGGCACAGTGATCCGGGTTATCTGGCCGGCCGATACACGGCGAATGCGTGTGGTGTTGCGCCGACATGGCGGATGGCTGCGCCCGCTGCAACGGTCTTCCGGCGTGCGGCGAGGAGCCTGCCGTGCTGCCCAGCTCGCCTTGCCCATCGCACCGTCCTCACCCCGCCTATGGTCGGGCTCGACGATACTGGGAGCATCGCCCGCATCGGATGCCCCATGACCGCTCTCACCGAACGCTACGCCCAGGCCGTGGACTACGCCCGCATCGCCCATGCCGGGCAGCTGCGCAAGGGCACGCAGATCCCTTATCTGAGCCATCTGCTGGGTGTGTCCACCCTGGTGCTGGAATGTGGTGGTGACGAGGAGCAGGCCATCGCGGGGCTGCTGCACGATGTGGTGGAGGATTGCGGCGGCGGGCATGAGGCGTCGATCCGCGCGCAGTTCGGTGACAGCGTGGCCGACATCGTGATGGCCTGCACCGATGCCACCGCCGAGGACAAGGCCGAGGTGGACGACAGCGAGCGTGCACGCGAGCGCGACTGGCGCGAGCGCAAGCTGGCATACCTGGAGCACCTGCGCAGAACGCCGGAGCGCGCCTTGCTGGTGTCTGGCTGCGACAAGCTCTATAACGCACGCACCATCGTGCAGGATCTGGAAAACCCCGCGGTGGGCCAGGACATCTTCGCTGTCTTCACGGCCGGTCGCGATGGCACGCTGTGGTACTACGCCGCACTGGAAGAGATCTTTCGCACCCGCAATGCCGCCACTGCGCGCTTGTTCAGCGCGGTGGTGGCACGGATGCAGGCATTGGCCGAAGCCGGGCAACGGCCTGTACCGACGCACGCCCCGGCCTGAGTCCGCGTGCGCAGGCGTTGACCGACCGCAAGCGCTGACGCTGGCTGCATGCCGGGCGCGCTAGGCTGGGGCCTTGTCGATTCCGGTTCCATGTTCATGTCCAACGCAACGTCCGCTCCCTCCGGCCAGGTGCACCTGCGCGGTGCGCGCGAGCACAACCTCAAGAATGTGGACGTGGATATTCCGCGCGATGCGCTGGTGGTGTTCACCGGGGTGTCCGGCTCGGGCAAATCGTCGCTGGCGTTCGGTACCATCTTTGCGGAAGCGCAGCGGCGTTATCTGGATTCGATCTCGCCCTATGCGCGGCGCCTGATCGACCAGGTGGGCGTACCGGAAGTGGATGCCATCGACGGCCTGCCGCCGGCGGTGGCCTTGCAGCAGGCGCGCGGTGCGCCAAGCGCGCGTTCGTCGGTGGGCAGCGTCACCACCATCTCCAATTCCTTGCGCATGCTGTATTCGCGGGCGGGGACGTACCCGCCGGGGCAGGAGATCATCTATGCCGATGGATTCTCGCCGAACACGCCAGCCGGCGCCTGCCCCACCTGTCACGGGTTGGGGCGCATCTACGACGCGACCGAGGCGACCATGGTGCTGGATCGCGGCCTGAGCATCCGCGAGCGCGCGGTGGCGGCCTGGCCCGGCGCCTGGCATGGCCAGAACCAGCGCGACATCCTCACCACGCTGGGCATCGACGTGGATCTGCCGTGGCACAAATTTCCCAAGAAAACCCGCGACTGGATTCTGTTCACCGACGAGCAACCGGTGGTGCCGGTGTATGCCGGCTACAGCCTGGACGAGGTCAAGCGCGCGCTCAAGCGCAAGGAAGAGCCCAGCTACATGGGTACCTTCACCAGCGCGCGGCGCTATGTGCTGCACACCTTCGCCACCACGCAGAGCGCGCAGATGAAAAAGCGCGTGGCGCAGTATCTGGTCAGCACGCAATGCCCGCATTGTGGGGGCAAGCGGCTGCGACGCGAAGCGCTGTCGGTGACCTTTGCCGGGCTGGATATCGGTGAGCTGTCGCGGCGCCCGCTGGACGAGGTGGCCGAGTTGCTGCGCCCGGCAGCGGATGCCGACCTGCGTACGCACGGGAAAAAGAACAATGCGGCCGAGCATCCGGAGCAGCGTATCGCCGCGCAACGCATCGCCGCCGACCTGCGTGCGCGTATCCAGGTGGTGCAGGCGCTGGGGTTGGGATATCTCAGCCTGGAGCGCAGCACGCCCACCTTGTCGCCGGGCGAGCTGCAGCGCTTGCGGCTGGCCACGCAGATCCGCTCGCAGTTGTTCGGCGTGGTGTACGTGATGGACGAACCATCGGCCGGCCTGCATCCGGCCGATGCGCAGGCGCTGCTGGGCGCATTGGATCAACTCAAGGCCGCAGGCAATTCGGTCTTCGTGGTGGAGCACGAAGTGGATGTGATCCGTCACGCCGACTGGATCGTGGATGTGGGCCCGGCCGCCGGTGCGCATGGCGGGCAGGTGCTGTACAGCGGCCCGCCGGCGGGACTGGAGGCAGTGGAAACCTCGTCCACGCGGCGCTACCTGTTCGGCGCACCGCCGCAGGTGCGCAGCCGCGCGCGCCAGGCGAGCGGCTGGCTGCAGTTGCGCGGCATCACCCGCAACAACGTGCGTGGGCTGGATGTGGATCTGCCGCTGGGTGTGTTCACCACGGTCACCGGGGTATCCGGCTCGGGCAAGTCGTCGTTGATCAGCCAGGCACTGGTGGAGCTGCTGGCGGCGCATCTGGGACAGGCCCAGGCAGAAGACGACGAGACGCTCGATCCGCTCGAGCGGGGCACCGAGGTGCCGGTGGGCGGCGCGATCGTCGCTGGGCTGGAGCAGGTGCGCCGGCTGGTGCGCGTGGACCAGAAGCCGATCGGGCGGACACCGCGCTCGAATCTGGCCACCTACACGGGCCTGTTCGATCCGGTTCGCAAGTTGTTTGCCGCCACGCCGGCCGCGCGCCGCCGCCGCTACGACCCGGGGCAGTTTTCCTTCAATGTGGCCAAGGGCCGCTGCGCCACCTGCGAGGGTGAAGGCTCGGTATCGGTGGAACTGCTGTTCATGCCCAGCGTGTATGCACCGTGCCCCACATGCCATGGCGCGCGCTATAACGCCAAGACCCTGGAGATCGAATTGCGCGGGCATTCGATCGCGCAGGTGTTGGAGATGACGGTGGAGCAGGCGGCCAGCTTCTTCGCCGACGACGCCAGCGTGCTGCGTCCGCTGCAGGTATTGCGTAAGGTGGGCCTGGGCTATCTGCGTCTTGGTCAGCCGGCCACCGAACTGTCCGGTGGCGAAGCGCAGCGCATCAAGCTGGCCACCGAACTGCAACGCGCCCAGCGGCGCGACACCGTCTACGTGCTCGACGAACCCACCACCGGCCTGCACCCGGCCGACGTGGATACCTTGATGGCGCAGCTGCAGGGGCTGGTGGACGCAGGCAATACGGTGATCGTGGTCGAACACGATATGCGCGTTGCCGCCAGCAGCGACTGGGTGCTGGACATGGGCCCGGGCGCGGGCGATGCAGGCGGCGAAGTCGTGGTGGCCGGAGCGCCGGAGCGCGTAGCGCGCCACCGTGGCAGCCGCACGGCACCGTTTCTGGCGCAAGCGATGCGCGAGGGAATGCCGCGCTGAGAGTGCGCCGCCGGTAATGGCGGCAGCTGTCCGGTGTACGAGGCCGCTGCGTCGAGCAGATGGCGCGATGCGTTGCCGCACGCGCCTGGCATGCAGCGCAGCGGCTGTCGTTACCAATCTTGACTTCGAGGCACTCGCACCGATTGCGGCGCCGATCAGGCTTGCCATCTGCAGGCCCCGGCGCTGGTGCCGCCGGGGCCTGGTCACAGGCACTCGTCGACTGCTGGCCGATCAGTCGGCCATCACCTTGTCCGGTGTCATCGGCGTGCTGCGGATGCGCTTGCCGGTAGCGTGGAAGATGGCGTTGCAGATCGCCGCCGACACGCCGACCTGCCCGATTTCGCCCACGCCCTTCGCGCCCAGGCTGCTGACCACGCGATCGTCTTCGTCGGCGAAGATCACCTCGATGTCATGAATATCGGCATTGGCGCTGACGTGATACTGCGCCAGATCGTGATTCATGAAGCGGCCGAAACGATGGTCCGATTGGGTATGTTCGTGCAGCGCCTGGCCGATGCCCCACACCACGCCGCCGATGATCTGGCTGCGCGCGGTGGTGGGGTTGAGGATGCGTCCGGCAGCGATGGCGCTGACCACGCGGGTGACCCGCACGGTGCCCAGGTCTTCGTCCACGCGCACTTCGACGAACACGGCCGCGTGCGTGGCGCGGGTGTACTTGCGTTGCTTGAGTACGTTGGGCAGCAGCAGGAACTTGTCTTCGATCTGCGCCAGGCCGGCGGCCTGCAGCAGCTGTGGCAACGCAATTGCGCTGCTGGCATCGGCCCGCAGGGCGATCGCACCGTTGGCGAACACCACATCGTCCAGCCTGGTCCGCGCGAAGCGCGAATCGGGCAGGTTCTGGGCCAGCCGCAGCAGCCGCGTACGCAACTTGCCACAGACGCCATCCACGGCAGACCCTATGGTACTCACGTGCGAGGAGCCGCCTTCGATAGGAGCCACCGGCAGAGTTGAATCGCCGAGCTGGAAGCTGACCTGTTCCAGCGGCAGGCCCAGCGCCTCGGCAGCGATCATCGTCATCACCGTATACGTGCCGGTGCCGATATCGCTGGCTGCGCTGCTCACCACCAGGCGCCCATCGGCATGCAGCACGGCATGCGCGCGCGCGAACATCTGCATCGCATCCCACTGCCCGGTGGCCATGCCCCAACCCACCCATTCGCGCCCTTCCTTGCGCGCACGCGGCTGCAGGGGACGTTGCGACCAGCCGAAGCGTTCGGCGCCTTGGCGATAGCATTCGCGCAATGCCTTGCTGGAGAACGGTTTGCCATCGGCAGGATTGACCTCGGCGTAGTTCTTCAGTCGCAGCGCCAGCGGATCGATGCCGACTTCGTAGGACAGTTCGTCCATGGCCACTTCCAGCGCATGCATGCCGTGGGTAGCGCCGGGCGCGCGCATGTCCATCGGGCTGTACTGGTCCAGGCTGACCAGGTTGTAGCCCAGGTGCACGTTGTCGCAGGCGTAGAGCTGCCCGCTCCAGTTGACCACCACTTCCACGTAGTCTTCGATGCGCGAAGTTTCGGCGATGGCCTCATGCCAGATCGCACGCAGCGTGCCATCGCGGTCGGCACCGAGCTTGAGCCGCTGCACGGTCTCCGGGCGATGACCGAAGGTGAACATCTGCTGGCGCGTGAGCACCACCCGCACCGAGCGGTCCAGCAGGATGGAGGCCATCACCGCCAGCGGCAACTGGTATTGCGGGCGCAGCCCGGAGCCGAAGGCGCCACCCACGTACGGGTTGCGCACGGTCACCTTGCGCTTGCTCAGGCCGAACACGTGCGAGACATACCAGCGACTGTTCTGCGAGCCCTGGGTCTTGTCGTAGATGGTGAAATGGCCATCGGCCTCGCGGATCACGGTGGAGGCGAACAGTTCCATCGGATTGTGGTGCTCGACGCCGCTGTAGTAGTCCGCCTGCACCTGGCAGGCGGCATCGGCGAAGGCGGTGTCCGGCGTGCCCTTGTCCTTGGGCGGCGGCGTGAACCCGGCCCGCATGCCTTTGGGTTTGTGCGCACGGTCCAGATGGGTCATCAGGTTGGTGTGGTGCGGTTGCTGGGCGTATTCCACCTCCACCAGATGCGCGGCATGCCGCGCCGCCTCGAATGTCTCGGCCACCACCAGTGCGATGGGCTGGCCGCTGTAGAGAATGGTGTTGTCGTAGAGCGGGCGGAACGGCGAGCCGGGCGGCGCGGTCATGTCCTTGTAGAACAGGTCCATGCCGCGCATCCGCGGGCGGTTTTCGTGGGTGACGATCTCCAGCACACCCGGCACGGCGCGTGCCGCAGCCAGGTCGAAAGCGACAATGTGGCCTTTGGCAATGCTGCTGCTGACCACCACGCCATAGGCCAGGTCCGGCACCGGCCATTCGGCGGCGTAGCGTGCCTGGCCGGTGACCTTGGCGCGCCCGTCGATGCGGGCGACGCCGGTGCCGGTGGGGCGAAAACCGGTGCCGGGCTCGGCCACCGGTGGCGTCAGTTCGCTGCCGGGCAGCGCGTTGCTGCGTGCATTCATGGCGATTCCTCCAACGCGCTGGTGCGTCCGCGGTTGTCGACGGTGCCTTCGCGCGCCACTTCCAGCGCGCGCACGATGGTCCGGTGCGCCAGGCGCACCTTGAACGCATTCTCGCCTTGTGGCTGCGCGCCTTGCAGCAGCGCATCGGCCAATCGTCCGAAACTGTCGGCATCGGCGGGTCGTCCGATCACCTGCTTCTCGGCCTCCGGCTGACGCCAGGGCTTGTGCGCCACCCCGCCCAGGGCCACGCGCACCGCACGGATGCTGCCGTCCTCGGCCAGGTCCAGCGCAGCGGCCACCGACACCAGTGCGAATGCGTACGACAGGCGCTCACGGATCTTGAGGTAGGCGCTATGCGCGACGAAGCGCTGTGCATCGGGTAAATCGATATGCACGATCAGCTCGTCCGGTTCCAGCGTGCTGTCCAGTTCGGGATGCTCGCCCGGCAGGCGATGGAAATCGGCGAATGCGATATCGCGTTCGCCGCGAGGGCCCTGCACGTGTACGACCGCGTCCAATGCCGCCAAAGCCACGCACATGTCCGAGGGGTGCGTCGCGATGCACTGTGCGCTGGCACCGAGAATGGCGTTGTACTTGGTCAGGCCGCCGATGGCCGAGCAGCCGCTGCCCGGCGTGTGCTTGTTGCACGCGGTGGCGCTGTCGTAGAAATACATGCAGCGCGTGCGTTGCAGCAGGTTGCCGCCATTGCTGGCCATGTTGCGGATCTGCGGCGAGGCACCCGCCAGGATGGCTGCGCTCAGTAATGGATAGCGCGCCTGCACGTCTGGGTGGTACGCAGTGTCGGCATTGCGCGCCAACGCGCCCAGCCGCATGCCTCCATCGGGCTGGACGCTGATGCTGTCCAGCGGCAGGTGATTGATGTCCACCAGGCGGCTGGGCCGCATCAGCTGCAGCTTCATCAGGTCGGTGAGATTGGTGCCACCGGCGATCAGGCGAACCGGCGCTTCCGAGGGCACAGGATGCGGGTCTTCGCCGCGCGGGGCGATGGCGGCGAGCGCCGCGTCGATGCTGTCGGCGCGCACATAGCTGAGCGGAATCATGCCGGCACCGTCCCGGGTTCCCAGGTCCTGGTTGCGCCGCTTTTCGCTTCGGCGGATGCGTCGAGCACGTCCATCACTGCGTCGGTGATCTGCGGATACGCGCCGCAGCGGCACAGGTTGCCGCTCATCAGCTCGCGGACCTGATCGCGATCGCGCGCTTTACCTTCGTTGATGAGGCCTGCTGCCGAGCACAGCTGGCCCGGCGTGCAGTAGCCGCATTGGAAGGCATCGCGTTCGATGAAGGCACGCTGCAAGGGATGCAGCTGCTCGCCATCGGCAAGGCCTTCAACGGTGGTGATGTCGGCGCCGTCCTGCATGACGGCCAGGGTCAGGCAGCTATTAATGCGGCGCCCATTCACCAGCACCGTGCAGGCGCCGCACTGGCCGTGGTCACAG
Source organism: Xanthomonas melonis (assembly GCF_020783655.1). Taxonomy (GTDB): domain Bacteria; phylum Pseudomonadota; class Gammaproteobacteria; order Xanthomonadales; family Xanthomonadaceae; genus Xanthomonas; species Xanthomonas melonis. The sequence goes on from NZ_JAJGQH010000010.1 coordinate 41,772, forward strand.
CCTTTCTTGCTGCCGGTGAGATCCAGCCGATCGCGCAACAGATCGAGCAGGCTCACCCAGGCTTCGAGCTGCAATTGGTAGGACTGGCCATTGATGCGCAGCTTGACCGGATAGGTCGGTGCGGACGTGGCAGTTGCCTGCGCCGTGTCGTGGGCGGTGGCGGGCGTGGCATTCATGCGAACCCCGTGGCGATGGCTGAGGAGGGCCACCACCTTGAACGCGCCGCGGTCAACGCAGGGTGACCACGCAGCCATCGAACGGCGCCTGCGGCGCGCTGAGACGGACATCGTGCTGCGTCGTGGCGGTGGCACGGGTGTGCAGGTAGGTATTGCGCGATTGCGTAACAGGTGGCCACGCGTCAGCTGAATTCGTCAGCGACACGGGCGCTTCAGCTGCCTGCGTCCCGTCTGTTGCGACACGCGGCCGCTATTCTTGCGCCATCAGAACACGATGGCCGCCATGAGCCGACCCGGCGTCAACATCGATCTTCCGTTGCATGGTGGACACGTGCTGCAGTGTCCGATGCTCGCACGCGTGCTCGACCACACCACAGGCGTGCTCGAGCAAGCAATGCGGCGTGCCCGGCTGGGCAATGCAGAGCGCCTGCAGGCGATTGCGTGGCCGGATGCGCAAGTGCGCCGGCTCGAAGCCACCGCTCACAGCCCTTCGGTGCAGGATTGCATCGCGCCGCAACGGCGCGATGCGTCGCGTTGTGGTGGGCGCAACGTGTCCGGCCGGAAACCGGCGTCGGCCATATCCGCAGCTGCGCCGCCAGTGCGCGTACGCGCAGATTGGCGATGAGCGCGCGCGAGTGGGAAGGCACGAGAGTGGCGACCGATGGGCGTTGTTTCACCTACGTGTTCCCGTGCCGATGGGAAGACCATTGCAAGATCGGCTTTTCGCGCGATCCATTGGCACGCATCGGCAGCCTGCATCCTCGCTGGTTCGATTTCTTCGATCTCCAACGCGGTCTGCTGGTGGAAGCCGAGCGCGAGCGCGATGCGCGCGATCTGGAGCTGCAGCTACGTCGGCCCTTGCGTGCGCACAATGCACCTGCCCCGATGACGATCCGGGTCGCAGCCGGTGGGCAGACCGAGTGGTTCCGTGGCGTGAGCGAGGCGCTGGAACTGGCGGTAGCCGATCTGCGCATCCACGGCTATCGCGTCTTCGTGTTGCGCGACTGGTTGCACGCGGCAATGGCGCAACGCATCGACTGGTTGTACGACTGGTCCGCCGCGCAGCTGAGTCCGGACGAGCTGGAGGGCCTGATCGGGCCAACCCCGGCCCAACGCGCGTTGCGCGACGTGCTCGATGGCTACCGCGCCGTGGATCTGCCGCTGCAGGCGCATCTGCCCGAGCGGATCTGGGTCTGGTATTGCGGCAACCGGTGAGCGCATTGCCAGTGCCTTGACGCCAGCCGGCACAGCATCGCGGCAGTTCCCGAGGAGGTGCCCCATGCAGACCGCACAACTGACATTGACCGAGGCCTTCAAGGTGTTGTTCTCGCTGCATCAGGTGCAGGCCGCCGAGATGGTGATCGCACCGGGCGAGGGCGAAGGCGGGCCCGACAATCGCCATCGCGGTGCCGACCAGTGGTTGTACGTCGTCGATGGCGACGGCACGGCCATCGTCGATGGGCAATCGCACCCGTTGCAGGGTGGAAGCCTGCTCGCCATCGAACGCGGCCAGGCGCATGAAATCCGCAACACCGGAACGCGGCCTCTGAAGACCGTCAACTTCTATCACCCACCGGCCTACGATGCGCAAGGCGAGCCGTTGCCGGCCGGGGAGGGCTAGTGTGATCGTGGTGCCATTACGTATGTATCTGCCGAATACGCCAATGCGATCGATGGCTGCGCAAGCGCAAGCGCAGGTGAAGACGCCAGGCATGCTTCAACGCAAAGTAAGCATCGCGCCGACTGTGTATTGACGCAGCGTTTGATACACCGAGTTGCCATCCATCGCCTGGGATAGTGTCATGCCTCAGACCAAGACACGCCGCGCTGCCGCCAAGGACAAGCGCGAAGGAAAGTCGGCCAGTACCCAGGCCGGCGAATATGTGAAAGAAGAGATCGACCAGGTGCGCAAGGGTGCGCACGGAGTGAAAAACACCAAGCAGGCCATCGCGATCGGCTTGTCCAAGGCGCGCCGCGACGGCGTGGATGTTGCGCCATCCCGTTCTGCATCCAAGGCCACCAGGGAAAAAGCTGCGCAGGACAAGGCCGCTGCGACCTCCAAAAAACCGGTGTCGCGCACACGCTCGGCCGGCGCAAAGAAGGCTTTGAAGACCGCCAGCAAGCACACCACCGCCAAGAAGACGGTGGGTAAAAAGGCGTTGTCCACCCAGACTGCGCGTGCCGCAAAAAAGCGCACGGCCAGTGATCGCTCGACAGCAGCGAAGAAGGCAGCGAAGACCAAGGGCCCGGCCGTGCGCAAGGCGGCCGCGAAGAAGGCGGCTGCGACGCGCAAGCGTGCCCAGTAAGAGCGCCAGGTCATGCGGCAACCGCAACATAACCGGCTACGGCTACGGCTACGGCTGCGTGGATCCAATACTTGCGCATTGCATGCCCTGGCACAGGCGTGTCGCTGCTACAAGCATGCTGTCAGCCGTAAGGGTCTCGCGGCTCGTGGACATGCGCGTCCGCGCGCAAGCGCACGCGCGGCCGCAGCCACTGCACAAATGTTGCTTCGGTCCACGCGCCATCGGCCAGGCCCATCATGGCAACGTACTTCTCTTCCTGCGAAGCGATGAGCTCGGCACCGTTGAGCAGCAGAAAAACCCGGTAGCACACATGTGCAGTCCGTTTGTTGCCATCCACAAACGGGTGGTTGCGCGCGAGTCCGTAGGCCAGGCTGGCCGCCAGTTCCACTAGGTCGGGCGGAGGATTGCCGTAGGAAAACAGCTGTTGCGGGCGTGCGAGTGCCGAGTCCAATAGCGCCTCGTCACGTATCCCGCTTGCGCCGCCGTGCTCGCTCAATTGACGTTCGTGAATCGCCGATGCCAGCGCGCGCGTGATCCACACCAACATGCGCGTGTTCACTTGGCCAGCTTGTTCAGCACTTGGCGGTCCTCGCGCATCACTTGCTCGGCCACATCCATCTGTGCCGCCAGCGTCGGGTCGAAGGCAGTCAGCTTGATGCCGTCTGGCGTCTCCAGTGCATAGAGTTCATCGCCCTTGCCGAGTCGCAGGCGGGCAAGCAGTTCCTTGGGCAGGATGACCCCCGAGGAATTGCCGATGGCGGTGATCTTGAGTTTCATGGCGGCATCTCGCGTTAGTACTTGAGTTATAACTTGTGCCTCGGCCAGTCGCAAGTGGCGTACTGAAGCGGCTCAGCAAGCCGGTCTCGCCTGCTGCGATCGATGGGTGTACAAATGTACACCTTGTCCCGTCCAGCTGCCGAACCTCCGATGCCATCGCTTCCCCCCCAACGTGCCGCCGTGCTGGCCTTCCTGCAGGAGCAGGCCATGGCAGGGGTCTTTCCCAGCCTGGCCGAAATCGCGCAGGCCTTCGGGTTTGCCTCGCGCACTGCGGCGCAAAAGCATGTGCAGGCGCTGGCCGAGGCCGGCTTGATCGAGCTGCTGCCCAATCAGAAGCGCGGCATCCGCATGCCGGGCGGTCGTCACCGCGATGCCTTGCTGGCGTTGCCGGTGCTGGGGCGGGTGGCGGCCGGCGTGCCGATCGGGGCGGATATCGGCCTGGACCGGCAACTGTGGCTGGACCGCGCGCTGTTTTCGCTGCGCCCGGATTACCTGCTCAAGGTGCAGGGCGACTCGATGATCGACGACGGCATCCTGGATGGCGATCTGGTCGGCGTGCATCGCAGCAACGAGGCGCGTGATGGCCAGATCGTGGTGGCGCGGGTGGATGGCGAAATCACCATCAAGCGGCTGGAGCGCGGTGCCGACTCCATTCGCCTGCTGCCGCGCAACCGCGCGCATGCGCCGATCGTGGTGGCCGCCGATGCCGACTTCGCGATCGAAGGGCTGTACTGCGGCCTGATCCGGCAGGGCTGAGATGAGCGAGCCGGTGCAATTGCGACAGCACGGCAATGCAGCAGTGGCCATGCCGCTGGACGCATTGCTGGCCGCGCGCACGGTGTGGCGGGCCGGCCACGGCACGGCCACCGTCAGCGGCGGTGAAACCACCGGGCACGCCGCGCTGGATGCGGTGCTGCCCGATGGCGGCTGGCCGCGGCGTGCGCTCACCGAGCTGTTGTTGCCGGCCCATGGCGTGGGCGAGATCGGCTTGCTGCTGCCCACGCTGGCACGCATGACCGGCGCCGGCAGCCGGGTGGTGCTGGTGGCGCCGCCGTTCATTCCGTATGCGCCGGCCTGGCAGGCGGGCGGGGTGGTGCTGGAACAGCTGGAGGTGGTGCAGGCCGAGCCGCGGCAAGCGCTGTGGGCCTTCGAACAATGCCTGCGCAGCGGCGCCTGTGCGGCGGTGCTGGGCTGGCCGCAGACTGGCGATGCACGCGCGCTGCGGCGCCTGCAGGTGGCGGCCGACAGCGGCAATTGCTGCGCATTCGCGCTGCGCGACCGGCGCCATGCGGTCAATGCCTCGCCGGCGGCGCTGCGGCTGGAATTCCTGCCCGAGCGCGAGGCCTGGCAGGTACGCAAGTGCCGCGGCGGGCAGGTGCCGTCGCAGCCGCTGCGGCTGGCGCATTGAGGCGCGCGCATGTTGTGGGCCTGCCTATTGCTGCCGCAGCTGGCGCTGGACGCTGTCCTTCGGCGTCTGGAAGAACCGCAGGTGCCGCTGGCGCTGGTGGAAGGCCCGGCGCAGCTGCGCAGCCTGCATTCGGTCAATGCCGCAGCCGCGGCGGCGGGCTTGAAGGCCGGCATCCGGTTGTCGGCGGCGCATGCGCTGATGACGCAGGTACGTACCATCGATTACGACGCGCAGGACGAAGCGCGGATGCAGCGGTTTCTTGCGGCCTGGGCATACCGGCATAGTTCGTTGGTGAGCCAGCAATGGTCGCGCGCCATCGTGCTGGAAGCCGCAGCCAGCTTTCGCCTGTTCGGCCCCTGGCCACGTTTCGAGCGCCGCCTGCGCGATGAGCTGCAGGCGCTGGGCTTCCAGCACCGGCTTGCGCTGGCGCCCACGCCGCGTGCCGCACGCGTACTGGCCGGCCTGCGCGATGGTATGGCGGTGACAGAATTGCAGGCCCTGCACCGAACGCTGGACAGCGTGCCGGTGCGTCGTGCCGCGTTGCCGGGCGATGCCGGCGAGCGCCTGCAGCACATGGGCATCCGCACGCTCGCCGCAGTGCGTGCGCTGCCGCGGGACGGGCTGCGCCGCCGCTTCGGTGCAGACCTGCTGGAGCACCTGGATCGCCTCTATGGCGACGCCGATGATCCATTGGACTGCTATGCGCCGCCGGACCATTTCGATCAGCGCGTGGAGCTGGGCTACGAGGTGGAAACGCATCCGGCGCTGCTGTTCCCGCTGCGGCGGTTGATCGGCGACCTGTGCACCTACCTGTCCATCCGCGACGGCGGCGTGCAGCGTTTCCTGCTGCGGCTGGAGCACGAAGAGGGCGCCACCGATGTGGAGATCGGCCTGCTCACGCCCGAGCGTGCGCCCACGCTGCTGTTCGAGCTGGCCCGCAACCGGCTGGAGCGGGTGGAGATTCCGCGCCCGGTGGTGGCGATGCGCCTGCTGGCGCGCCAGTTGCCCCCGTTCGTGCCGGCCATGCGCGACCTGTTCGATCAGCGCGCGCAGCAATCGGTGGACTGGCCGCAACTGCGCGAGCGCCTGCGTGCGCGGTTGGGCGATGAGGCGGTGTATCGGGTGATGCCGGCCGACGATCCACGCCCGGAGCGGGCCTGGCGGCGCGCCATCGGCGATGCGGTGCGCGAGGCCGCTGCGCCGCCACGCCCGCCGCGGCCCACCTGGCTGCTGCCGCAACCGGTACCGCTGCACGAGACCCAGCTGCGCATCGTGTCCGGCCCGGAGCGGCTGGAAAGCGGCTGGTGGGACGACGCCGAAGCCCGACGCGACTACTACGTGGTGGAAACCGCGCGCGGCCGCCGCGCCTGGGTGTTCGCCGCGCCGGGCCGTGTGGATGGCTGGATGCTGCATGGATGGTTTGCGTGACCGGATCCATGTCCGCGAGGGATTGCAGCATGTCCTGGCCGGTGCATCGCTGCGCTGGCGGCGCACGTGGCACGCGTTGCGCGCAATCGGCCACAGGATCTGCAAGCGCACGGTCTGCTGCGCACCGCAATTTGTGTGCGGCGCTGCGCACTGCGCACGAGCCGCGTCCATGAGCTGGGACGACGCCGTCGATGGCGTGGACCGCGATACCCCCGGCGGGCGCATGCCGCGTGGCTGGAATGTGGCCGCACGCCTGCGCGCGGCCAATGACGATGTCACCCATGCAGACGCTGCCGATGGGTTGCCCGCCTATGCCGAGCTGCATTGCCTGTCGGATTTCTCGTTCCTGCGTGGCGCGTCCAGTGCCGAGCAGCTGTTCTCGCGTGCGCAGCACTGCGGCTACAGCGCGCTGGCGATCACCGACGAATGCTCGCTGGCCGGCATCGTGCGCGGCCTGGAGGCCTCGCGCGCCACCGGGGTGCGGCTGATCGTCGGCAGCGAATTTACCCTGGTCGATGGCACCCGCTTCGTGCTGCTGGTGGAGCATGCGCAAGGCTATCCGCAGCTGTGCGCGCTGATCACCACCGCACGGCGCGCGGCAGGCAAGGGCGCCTATCGGCTGGGGCGTGCCGAGGTGGAAGCGCAGTTCCGCGACGCGGTGCCCGGCGTGTTCGCGTTGTGGCTGCCCGGCATGCAGCCGCAGGCCGAGCAGGGCGCCTGGTTGCAGCAGGTGTTCGGCGAGCGCGCATTCGTGGCGGTAGAGCTGCACCGCGAACAGGACGATGCCGCGCGCCTGCAGGCGCTGCAACTGCTGGCGCAGCAGCTGGGCATGACCGCCCTGGCCAGTGGCGATGTGCATATGGCGCAGCGCCGCGAGCGCATCGTGCAGGACACCTTGACCGCCATCCGTCACGGCCTGCCGCTGGCCGAATGCGGCGCGCACCTGTTTCGCAATGGCGAGCGGCATCTGCGTACCCGGCGCGCGCTGGGCAACATCTATCCACCGGCCTTGCTGCAGGCCACGCTGGCATTGGCGCAGCGCTGCACCTTCGACATCTCCAGACTCGAATACAACTATCCCAAAGAGTTGGTGCCCGAAGGGCATACGCCTGCGAGTTATCTGCGTCAGCTCACCGAAGCCGGTATCCGCGAGCGCTGGCCCGGCGGTATCTCGGCCAAGGTGCGCGAGGACATCGAAAAAGAGTTGGCCTTGATCGCGTTCAAGAACTACGAGGCATTCTTCCTCACTGTGCACGACGTGGTGCGCTTCGCGCGGTCCAGGAAAATTCTCTGCCAGGGCCGCGGCTCATCAGCCAACTCGGCGGTGTGTTATGCATTGGGCATCACGGCGGTCAACCCGGACGAAACACGTCTGTTGATGGCGCGCTTCCTGTCCGAACAACGCGACGAGCCGCCGGATATCGACGTGGATTTCGAGCACGAACGCCGCGAGGAAGTGCTGCAATACGTTTACGAGAAATACGGCCGCGAACGCGCCGCCCTTGCCGCCACGGTGATCTGCTACCGCGGCAAGAGCGCGGTGCGCGATGTGGCCAAGGCGTTCGGGCTGCCGCCCGACCAGATCGCGCTGCTGGCCAATTGCTATGGCTGGGGCAATGGCGATACGCCGATGGAGCAGCGCATCGAGGAAGCCGGCTTCGATCTGGCCAATCCGTTGATCGACAAGATCCTCAACGTGACCGAGCAGTTGCGCGATCACCCGCGGCACCTGTCGCAGCACGTGGGCGGATTCGTGATCTCCGATGAACCGCTGTCGCTGCTGGTGCCGGTGGAGAACGCCGCCATGGCCGACCGCACCATCATCCAGTGGGACAAGGACGATCTGGAAACCATGAAGCTGCTCAAGGTCGATTGCCTGGCCCTGGGCATGCTGACCTGCATCCGCAAAACGCTGGAACTGGTGCGTGGTCATCGTGATCGCACGTTCACCATTGCCACGCTTCCGAACGACGATACGCCGACCTACAGGATGATCCAGCGTGCCGACACCGTCGGCGTGTTCCAGATCGAGTCGCGTGCACAGATGGCGATGCTGCCAAGGCTCAAACCGGCAGAGTTCTACGACCTGGTGATCGAAGTGGCGATCGTGCGGCCTGGCCCGATCCAGGGCGATATGGTGCACCCGTACCTGCAACGCCGCAAAGACAAGAGCCTGATCAACTATCCCTCCGAAGGCGTAGAAAAGATTCTCGGGCCAACATTGGGAATTCCGCTGTTCCAGGAGCAGGTGATGGAGTTGGTGATCCACGCCGGCTACGACCCTGACGAAGCCGACAAGCTGCGCCGTTCGATGGCGGCCTGGCGCCGCGGTGGCGATATGGAATCGCATCGCGTGCACATTCGCGCATTGATGGAAGGCAAAGGCTACGCCTCCACCTTCATCGACCAGATCTTCGAGCAGATCAAGGGCTTCGGCTCCTACGGGTTTCCGCAAAGCCATGCCGCCTCGTTCGCCAAGCTGGTCTATGCCAGTTGCTGGCTCAAGCGCCACGAACCGGCGGCCTTCGCCTGCGGCCTGCTCAATGCGCAGCCGATGGGCTTCTATTCGGCCAGCCAGATCGTGCAGGACGCGCGCCGCGGCAGCCCCGAGCGCGCGGCGGTGCAGGTGCTGCCGGTGGACGTGCTGCACAGCGACTGGGACAACACCCTGGTCGGCGGCAGGCCGTGGCGCAGCGACGAGGACCCTGGCGAACAACCGGCGATCCGGCTGGGCATGCGACAGATCAGCGGCTTGTCGAAGCAGGCGGCCCTGCGCCTGGTCGCCGCGCGTGCGCAGCGCGCCTTCGCCGATATCGGCGACCTGTGCCTGCGTGCGGCGCTGGACGAAAAGGCCCGCCTGGCACTGGCCGAGGCCGGGGCGCTGCAGTCGATGGTGGGCAACCGCAATGCCGCGCGCTGGGCCATGGCCGGGGTGGAGGCGCGTCGCCCGTTGCTGCCGGGCAGCCCGAAAGAGCGCCTGGTGCAGTTCGAGGCGCCGCGCGCGGGCGAGGAGATCCTGGCCGATTACCGCGCGGTGGGCTTGAGCCTGCGGCAGCACCCGATGGCGCTGCTGCGCCCGCAGATGGTGCAGCGGCGCATCCTGGGCCTGCGCGACTTGCAGGGCCGCCGCCACGGCAGCGGCGTGCACGTGGCCGGGCTGGTGACCCAGCGCCAGCGCCCGGCTACCGCCAAGGGCACCATCTTCGTCACCCTGGAAGACGAGCACGGCATGATCAACGTGATCGTCTGGGCGCACCTGGCGCTGCGGCGCCGCCGCGCGCTGCTGGAATCGCGCCTGCTCGCGGTGCGCGGGCGCTGGGAACGCGTGGATGGCGTGGAGCACCTGATCGCCGGCGACCTGCACGACCTCAGCGACCTGCTCGGCCAGATGCAGCTGCCTTCGCGCGATTTCCACTAGCAGCGATCCACGCGTCACCGTCGACCAGTCAGGGGTGCAATGCGCCATCCCGACCGGCGTTGGCGTCAGCGGTGATCATGCGCAGCTGTGCGCGGGCCCTCGCGAGCGATGCGTACCGTGCGGTCGCTATGGCATTGCCGCAGATCGTCGGGCGCGCCGCTGGCGGCGATGGATCGTGTTTCTCGTGCACGGCCCAGCCCGCCAGCGGCCGTGATCCCGATGCGCCCGCCGCCACTGCGGCCACGCCAACGGGGCCGCTCGTCGGCTCACGCCAACCAACCGGTCTGTTCCATGCCCGGGTCACCGGGAACCAACCGGTCTGTGCTACACCATGCACTCCCGCGCGCTCCGCGCGAGCTGTTCCTTCACCCACGAGGCGATCATGAAGTTGGAGGCGTTGTTCGAGCAGTTGCATACCTTGCCCACCGTGCCCAAGGTGGCGCAGGACCTGATCCGTCAGTTCGACGATCCGGACACCAATATCGATACGCTGGCGCACACCATCGAGCGCGATCCGGTGATCGCCGCCAAGGTGCTGCGGTTGGCCAATTCGGCGCGCTTCCATGGTCTGCGCGATTCCACCAGTGTGGAAGACGCCGCCATGCGGCTGGGTTTCAACACGCTGCGCACGCTGGTGCTGGCCTCGGCGATGACCGGCGCCTTCCGTGCCGGCCCGGGCTTCGACCTCAAGGCGTTCTGGCGGCACAGTTTCGAAGTGGCCGGCATCTGCCGCCTGCTGGCGCGCCAGCATGGGCTCGATCCGGAGACCGCCTTCACCTGCGGCATGATGCACAACATCGGCGAACTGCTGATCCAGTCCGGCGCACCGGACTACGCCAGCCGCATCAATCACGAGACCTCATCGGCCGGGCATGCCGCCGAAGAAACCCTGCAGCTGGGCTTCGGCTACCCGGAGGTCGGCGCCGAGCTGGCACGCCGCTGGCAGCTGCCGACGGTGATCCAGAACGCCATCGCCTACCAGGTGCGCCCTGCGGCCGCGCCCGAGGGCGAGCGCATGCCGTTGCTGGTCGCCCAGGCGGTACAGGTCTCCGACGCATTGCATGCCCATGGCGGCGCCACCGCGGCGGCACTGGAGGCGGTGCATGGGCCGTTGATGGATGGCGTGGATCTGGACGCCCTGTTCACGGCGCTGCCGGATGTCATCGAAGCCGATCGCGCGTTCGCCGAATTGCTGCATTGAGCCGTCTGCGGCTGCGTCGCTGCAGACGCAGCGGATCCAACGTGCGGTCCTGCGCGCTTGGGTTGGTGACGCTTGCGATGGCAGACAGGGAACCGCTCCTGCCCGGGCCCGCGGCAGGAGCGGGCTGCCAGCGGGATGGTGACTGCAGGGTGGCGATCAGCATGCAGGGCGTTTGATACCGCAAGGCCGGCGTTACTTTCCTATGGCTGCGCAAGCTGCCGCTGCCGTCTGCCGGCACCTGCGCTGTCTCGGCGAGGGCGCCCTGCACCGTGGCGACGACAGATGCCGCGGAGCGGCCGCCTTGTCATGTGCGTCACACGCCAGACCCTGCACGCTGTCACGCCGCGCCGCAGCTGGACTCGATCGGGCGCACACGCTAGCGTGGCACGGATTTTTTGCCCACAGGGGAGTGCCCAATGAGCCATGACGCGCAGCCGCGCCAGCTCACCTTTCGCGCTGTCGTACTGGCCATCGTGCTGGCGGTGGTGCTGTCGGCCGCCAACGCCTATCTCGGCCTGTTCGCGGGCCTGACCATCGCCACCGCGATTCCGGCGGCCGTGGTGTCGATGGGCGTGCTGCGCCTGCTCGGCGGCGGCACCATCCTGGAGAACAACATCGTCCAGACCGGCGCCTCGGCCGGTTCGTCGATCGCCGCCGGGGTGATCTTCACCATTCCGGCGCTGGTGATCATGGGCTACTGGCCGGACTTCAAATACTGGTGGGTACTGGGCATCGCCGGCATGGGCGGCCTGCTGGGTGTGCTGTTCTCGGTGCCGCTGCGGCGTTCGATGATCGTCGAAGACCCGCTGCCGTTCCCCGAAGGCAAGGCCGCCGCCGAAGTGCTCAAGGCTGGCGAAAATCCCGGCCCGGGCCTGAAGATCCTGGCCGCCTCCGGCGCCATCGGTGCGCTGGTCAAGCTGGGCGCGGCCAGCGGGCTGCGGGTGATTCCGGACACCTGGGCGCAGGCCACCTACCTGGGCGGCAGCCGCCTGGTGGGCTATATCGGCACCAATCTGTCGCCGGCATTGCTGGGCGTGGGCTACATCGTCGGCCTGAACGTGGGCATCGTGGTGCTGTCCGGCTCCATCCTGTCCTGGCACATCGCCATCCCGCTGTACCAGCAGTTCTTCATGGGCTCGGACCCGGCCCTGGCGCAGAGCCTGGCCGGTGTGCCGGCGGCCGATGCGGCGTTCGGCATCTGGGGCGCGAAGATCCGCTATCTCGGTGTCGGCGCGATGTTGATCGGTGGCGTGTGGACGCTGTTCTCGCTGCGCAAGTCACTGCTGTCCGGCGTCAAGAGCGGCTTTGCCGCCGCACGCAAGGGCAGCGGCGGGGTGGTGGCGCACACCGAGCGCGACCTGCCGATGAAGTGGATGCTGGTGGCGCTGGTGCTGTGCACGCTGCCGCTGCTGGGCCTGTACCAGGCCATCGTGCAGCAGTGGCACGTCTCGATCCCGATGACCATCATCATGATCGTGGCCGGCTTCCTGTTCGTATCGGTGTCCGGCTATCTGGCCGGCTTGATCGGCTCGTCCAACAACCCGGTCTCCGGTATCACCATCTCCACCATCCTGTTCGCTTCGGCGGTGCTGGTGCTGCTGCTGGGCAAGAGCGGGCTGGTGCCGGTGGGTATCGGTGCGGCGCCGCTGGGCGCGGTGGCCGCGATCATGATCGGCGCAGTGGTGTGCTGCGCGGCGGCGGTGGGCGGCGACAACCTGCAGGATCTCAAAACCGGTTATTTAGTTGGTGCCACGCCTTGGAAGCAGCAGTTGATGCTGGCAATCGGCGCATTTTCTTGCGCGCTGATCATGGCGCCTGTGCTGAATTTGCTTGCCCAAGCCTATGGGATTGGATCCAAGACGCTTCCCGCGCCGCAGGCGATGCTGATGGCATCGGTGGCGAAGGGGCTCTTTGGGGGGCAGCTGCCATGGGCAGTCATCGCCATTGGCGCTGGCGTTGGTGCAGTCATTATCGCGGTAGACGAGTACCTGAAGAAGACGGGGAAGCGCTTTCGTGTGCCAGTGCTTGCTGCTGCGATCGGTATCTACCTGCCACTAGAATTGATGGTTCCGATCTTCTTGGGTGGTCTGATTGCTCATCTGGTGGAGCGCTATCACAAGATTCGTGCTGACGACGACGAAGGCCGTGATCGCGTGCACCGTCCGGGCGTGTTGTTTGCCGCAGGCCTGATCACGGGTGAGGCCTTGATGGGTATCGGCATTGCACTGCCAATCGTGATTACCAATAACAAGGATGTGTTGGCGTTGCCTGGAGGTTATCAGCTCAATCAATGGTTCGGCCTGGCCATTCTGGCGTTGGTCGGCTGGCTGCTCTATCGCGTCGGCAAGCGCGGCGAACGCGCTGCCTGATGCCGGCGCTGCAGGTGGTGCACGCGCGTGTACCACCTGCAGTGCGCAGCGCTGCCCGGGGCACGCCTGCGGTCTCTGTGGCGAATGTGGATCTGCAGGCCAGGCACTGTTGTCCAGCCGGCGCTGCATCATGCACGCACACCGGAGCACCACCGGTCACGCCACTTTGCGCGGGATTTACGCTTCACGCCGGGCGCCGGCATAGCGCCTTTATGCCGCCGTTACCTATCGTGGCGTCTCCCGCACCGCGGTGCGCCACGAGATTCGCAGACCGCATCATCCCCGACCTGTCCTCCCAGCCACCGCTGCGCGCACGCGACAGCTCGAACCACCCGCACTTGCCTTCGTGGTCAGCGTGCGCCGGCATCGATGCCTCCCGGAGAGGTCTCGGCGCCCGCGGCCTGCCGCATCCCACCCTGAGTTATCGCGCGCCTGCCTTCCGGTATGGCGCCGCTTCGCCATGGAATCCATCCAATGCCGTTTGCCGTTCCCCATTCTCCCGCGCGCCAGCGCGTGCCGCTGCTCACCCTCGCATCGACCGTACTGCTATGCGCTGCCTCATGGCAGGTGCACGCACAGGACGCCAGCGAGGCGCCGCTGTGCACCGACCGTCCGACCAAGGCCAATGCCACCTGCACCGTGCCGGCCGGCGCCTGGCAGCTGGAAACCGATATCGGTAACTACGCTCGCGACACCCAGCCCGGCACGCGTACCGAAACGTCCTACTTCACCAATCCCACGCTCAAGTACGGCGTCAGTGACCGCATCGATCTGCAGCTCAACTGGGCCCCGCAGCTGCAGGTCAGGAGCACCGATCGTGCAACCGGCGAGCGCAGCAGCCTCAGTGGCGGTGGCGATCTCTACCTGCGCATGAAAGCGCGCGTCTACCAGAGCGATACCGCCAGCGTGGCGCTGTTGCCGTTCGTCAAGGCGCCCACTGCGCGCACCGGCCTGGGCAACGACAGCTGGGAAGGCGGGCTCGCGGTGCCGATCAGCTTCGTACTGCCGCGCAGCTTCTCGCTGACCTTCGGTCCGGAGCTGGATTGGCTGGCCGACAGCGACGGCAGCGGCAAGCACGTGGCCATCGTCAACCTGATCAACCTGGCGCGGCCGTTGACGCCCAGATTGTCGATGGCGGTGGAGCTGTGGTCCTCGATCAATCGCGATCCCGCGCAGACCATCGAACAGGCCTCGGCCGACATCGCCGCCACCTATCTGCTCAATCCGCTGCTGCAGCTGGATGTGGGCGCCAATTTCGGCCTCAACGAGCGTACCCCGGACGCGCAGCTGTACATGGGGCTGTCCCACCGCTTCTGAGCCATGGCTCACACCTGCCGCAGGCGTGGGGCAGGTGTGGGGACGGGGCGGCGATGCATGACCTCCTGCCTTTGCGCGTGCGCCGCAGCAACGCCTACCATCGACGTTTTGCCGTTGCGGGAATCTCGATGAAGCTTCGTTACGCCTTGCTGCCCCTGTGTCTGTTGAGCGCCTTGCCAACGCTGTCCGCCGCGCGCGGTTTCGATGTGCGCGACATGGTGGCGCTGGACAGAGTGTCTGCGCCTACGCTGAGCCCGGATGGCAGCGTGGTGCTGTTCGCCAAGCGCCAGGCCAAGACCGCCAACGGCAAACCGGCCACCAGCCTGTGGGTGCGCAACCTGCGCACCCGCGATGCGGCGCCGCCCAAGCGGCTCACCCCCGAGGGCTGGAACGTCAACAGCCCGGCGCTGTCGCCGGATGGCAAGACGGTGTACTTCCTCAGCAGCAAGTCCGGCAGCCAGCAGCTGTACGCGCAGCCTCTGGCCGGCGGTACCCCGCAGCAGCTCACCGCCTTCGCGGTGGACGTGGACAGCTACAAGCTCTCGCCGGACGGCAAGCGCATTGCCTTCAGTGCCGGCGTGTTCCAGGACTGCGGCTCGGACCTGGGCTGCACCAAGAAGAAGCTGGGCGAGCGCAAGAACAGCAAGGCCAGCGGCGTGGTGTACGACCAGTTGTTCGTGCGTCACTGGGACACCTGGAACGACGGCCGTCGCAACACCTTGTTCGTGGCCGAGTTGCCGGCGGCCGGTGGCAAGGCCGTGGTCGGCGCCTCTGCCATCAGTGCCACGCTGGCCGGTGATGCGCCGTCCAAGCCGTTCGGGGGCAACGACGATTACGCCTGGTCGCCCGATGGCGCCAGCGTGGTGGCCAGCGTGCGCATTCCGCAGCCGCATGGCCCCGAGGCGGGCAGGAACGCCAGGGCCGGTGCCAAGCCCACCGGCAACGATGAATCCTGGCAGACCAACTTCGACCTGTACCGCCTGGATGCCACCGGCAAGGCCGCGCCGGTCAACCTGACCGCGGACAACCCGGCCTGGGATGCCGGCCCGGTGTTCAGCACCGACGGCAGGACGCTGTACTACCGTGCCATGCAGCGGCCCGGCTTCGAGGCCGATCGCTTCGGCCTGATGGCGATGGACCTGGCCAGCGGCAAGACCCGCGAGATTGCGCCGAAGTGGGATCGCTCGGCGGGCGAGATCGTGCTGAGCGAAGACGGCGCCAGCCTCTACACCAGTGCCGACGAACTCGGCGAGCATCCGCTGTTCAAGATCGATATCGCCAGCGGCGAGGCGACCAGGCTGGTGGGCGAGGGCAGCGTGCATGCGCCCACGCTGGCCGGCGGCACGCTGGCGTTTACCCGCAGCTCGCTCAAGAGTGGCGACCAGATCTTCGTCAGCGATGCGCAAGGCCAGGGGCTGCGTGCCATCACCCAGAGCGCCGCCGAGCAGCTGCCCGACGTGCAGTTCGGCGACTACGAACAGTTCAAGTTCAAGGGCTGGAACAACGACACCGTGTATGGCTATGTGGTCAAGCCGTACAACTTCCAGGAAGGCAAGACCTATCCGGTGGCGTTCCTGATCCACGGCGGCCCGCAGGGCAGCTTCGGCAATGGCTGGAGCAATCGCTGGAATCCGCAGACCTACGCCGGCCAGGGCTATGCGGTGGTGATGATCGACTTCCACGGCTCCACCGGCTATGGCCAGGACTTCACCGATGCGATCAGCCAGCACTGGGGCGACCGCCCGCTGGAAGACCTGCAGAAGGGCTGGGCGGCCGCGCAGAAGCAGTACGGCTTCCTCGACGGCGACAAGGCCTGCGCACTGGGCGCCAGCTATGGCGGCTACATGGTCTATTGGATGGCAGGCAACTGGAATCAACCGTGGAAGTGCTTGGTCGACCATGACGGTGTGTTCGACAACCGCACCATGGGCTATGCCACCGAGGAGTTGTGGTTCAGCGAGTGGGAAAACGGCGGCACGCCGTGGCAGAACCCGGCTGGCTACGAGAAGTTCAACCCGGTGCTGCACGTGGACAAGTGGAAGGTGCCGATGCTGGTGATCCACGGCCAACAGGATTTCCGCATCCCGGTCGAGCAGGGCCTGGCCGCGTTCACCGCGCTGCAGCGCAAGGGCATCGAATCGAAGTTCCTGTACTTCCCGGACGAGAATCACTGGGTGCTCAAACCGGACAACAGCATCCTGTGGCACGACACCGTCAATGGCTGGTTGAAACAGCATATCGGTCAGTGACCAGAATGGTCCCGGCACTTCGCTTCGTTGCGGCGTGCCGGGATTCCTGCAGGTCTTCCTGTCCTGCCGCTGGATGCGCATGGACGATACGCGTTTTGATGGCTGGGCCCGGGCACAACGCAATCAACCGCAGCAGCGGTCGTATCGCACGACGTGCGCAGGTGGGGGCGTCGCCTGCTGCAGCGCTCGCTCGAGACCGCGATGTGTGGCCACGACAGCGCCGGATGAGTGCGCTTGCCGGAAGCCAGCGGGCGTGCGGCAAGGCCAACGCCGGCTGATCGGGCACGGATATCATTGCCCCAGCGACATGCGGGCATGGCAAAATAGCGTTTGTTTAACTTCTGCAGTTCTTGCCGGGATCGCAAGGAACTCCCCACATGCGCAGCTTCTTTCCTCCCGCTCTTTTCGGGCTCGCCCTGATCGTCAGTCCTGCCTGGAGCGCCGTTCCGCGGCAGGCGGCCAGTGCGCCGGTACGCGCAACGGCCGCTACCGCCCCAGCGGCGGGCAGCAGTGCCGAAACCGGCGGCGGCGAGCTGCTGGTGCCGCTGCCGGCCACGCTCAAGTCGGGCATGAGCTACCGCGCCTTTTCGCAGGCGATCGCCGAGCGCGGCTGGCAGCCGGTGGATCCGCTGGCTGCCGACAGCTGCATGGCGGTGGGCGATTGCCAGATCGAATTCGTCTCGCCCGCTGCCGCCGCGCGCCTGCGCGTGCAGGTCGGTTCGCAGGACGGAGCGGCGGTGGTGCAGGGCTGGGCGGCACGGCGCATGCCGGCCGACCGCCTGGGCACGACCAGTGCCTCTCTCGACAACGCCAAGGCCAGCCCCCCTGCAGCCACGGCGACCGTGGCCGAAGAGCCACGCTGAGCGCCTGCAGGCTGCGCAGCCTGCGCGGCGTATCATGAGGTAGTGCGTTGACGGTTGTCGCAGCCAGTGCGGCGTCGCCGTCCTGAAGTCGCGCCTTTCCTGATCACGAGCCCCCGTCCTGCATGAAGAGCATCGATCCTGCCGATCTGGAAGCGTTGTTCGATGCCGTGCCGGACGTGCTGTTCTTCGTCAAGGATCGCGAGGGCCGCTATACCCACGTCAATCAGACCATGCTGCGGCGATTGGGCCTGAAGTCGCGCAAGGAGTTGATCGGCAAGCGCGTGGCCGAGGTGTATCCCAGCGGGCTTGGCGCCAACTATGCCAACCAGGACGAGCAGGTGCTGGCCGGAGAGGTCATCGATAACTTGCTGGAGCTGCACCTGTTCGCCAACCGTGAGCCGGGCTGGTGCCTGACCTGCAAGCGTCCGCTGCTGGTGGACGGCAAGGTGCACGGCATCATCGGCATTTCGCGCGACCTGGGCCCGCAGGACGGGCACGAATCGCAGTACGAGAAACTGCGGCTCGCCCTGGCCTATCTCAACGCCAATTACGCGCAGAACATCCGCATGCAGGCGCTGGTGGACATCACCGGATTCTCGATGTCCAAGCTGCAGCGTTCGTTTCGCAAGGTGTTCCAGCTCACCCCGCAACAGGTGCTGGCCAAGTTGCGTTTGCAGATGGCGATGCATCTGCTGCACGGAGACAAGAGCCTGACCGAGATCGGCCATGCCTGCGGCTTCAGCGACCAGAGCGCGTTCGCGCGGCAATTCAAGCAAGCGGTGGGCATGACGCCACGCGAGTATCGCGCGCTGGCGAATGCGCAGCTTCACGCGGTGCCCGCTACTGAATGACTGGCTCCGCGCACCTCCAGGCAACTGTCGGAGGTGGCTTGGTGGCAAGCAGTGGTTGCAGGGTGGCTGCTGGAAAACAACCGGGCGCAAAACGCTCTGGGGAGAGCGTGTTACGCCCGAACTGCGGTGGGCGGTTTTGCGGTGAACTCAGGCCAGCATGCGCACCTTTGGCTCGCGCGCCCACTGCCGGGTCTTGGCGGCGGCGATGAAGGCCTTGGTGTCGGCCACCGGCACGATGCCGGTGTCCTTGCCGACGTTGCCTGCCTTGAGCAGCAACTGCGCGCCCTCGTCGTAGGCAATCGCCTTCAGATGGGCCCAGGCGTTGCTGACGAAGTCCAGGGCCGCCGATTCGTTGGTCAGTTGCTTTGCCGCTGCCGACGACAGCACTACCGCCACTGCATCGAACACGATCGAAGGCGTGCCGGCCAGTTGGCCGTCGGCGGCCAATTGCGCGCCATCGCTGAGTTTGGCGCCGCCCAGCTTGGGTGCGACGATCTTGACCGTGGCACCTGCGGCTTCGGCCGCCTTGCGCACGGCTTTGATCGCTGCGGCATCGGAACCGTCGTGGATCAGGATGCCGACGGTACGGCCCTGCAAGGTGTCCTTCATCCTGCCGATCAGCTGCAAGGCCGGCGACAACGGCATATCCGTGGGCGCGACGGCGGCAGGCGGTGCGGTCGGCAGGCTGGTCATGCCCATGCCGTCGGCCACGCGCTTGGCCAGGCTCTCATCGATATGCCGCAGGTGGCCGACGATGGCTTCGCGCACATGCGCGGTCTCCACCTTGGACAATTCGAAGACCAGCGCCGAGGCCAGATGCGCCTGCTCCGGCGCGGTCTGGCTGCGGAAGAACAGCCGCGCCTGGCTGTAATGGTCGGCAAAGCTCTCCGCGCGCACGCGGCCTTTCGCGCCATCCTCGGCCGGCGTGGCATGGCTGGGGAATCCACGCAGCGCCTCGCGCGGCGCATCGGCCTGCAGTGAGCTCGGCTCGTAGGCCACGCGGCCCTTGGGAACTCCCATCTGCATGTGCCCATCGCGCTGGTTGTTGGCGAAGGGGCACTTGGGCGCATTGATCGGGATCTGGTGGAAGTTCGGCCCGCCCAGGCGGCTGAGCTGCGTGTCCAGATAGGAGAACAGCCGGCCTTGCAGCAGCGGATCGTTGCTGAAGTCGATACCGGGCACGATGTTGGCCGGGCAGTACGCCACCTGCTCGGTTTCGGCGAAAAAATTATCCGGCCAGCGATCCAGCACCATGCGTCCGACGATCCGTAGCGGCACCAATTCCTCCGGGATGACCTTGGTCGAATCCAGGTGATCGAACGGGAACGCCTCGGCTTCTGTCTCGGTGAACAGCTGCACCCCCAGCTCCCATTCCGGGAAGTCGCCGTTCTGGATCGCTTCGAACAGGTCGCGGCGCTGGAAATCCGGATCCGCACCGGCCAGCTTCACCGCCTCGTCCCAGATGGTCGATTGCAATCCGAGCTTGGGCCGCCAATGAAATTTGACGAAGGTGCTTTCGCCGCGTTCGTTGAGCAGGCGGAAGCTGTGGATGCCGAAGCCTTCGATCATGCGTAACGAACGCGGGATGGTGCGATCGCTCATCGCCCACATGATCATGTGCATCGACTCGGGTGTCAGCGAGACGAAATCCCAGAAGGTGTCATGGGCGCTGGCTGCCTGTGGGAAGCCGCGATCCGGCTCCATCTTCACCGCGTGGATCAGATCGGGGAACTTCATCGCGTCCTGGATGAAGAACACCGGGATGTTGTTGCCGACCAGATCCCAGTTGCCCTCCTTGGTGTAGAACTTCACCGCGAAGCCGCGCACGTCGCGTGGGGTGTCCACCGACCCGGCGCCGCCGGCCACGGTGGAGAAGCGGGTGAAGACCGGGGTCTTTTCGCCCACTTCGGTCAACAGCTTGGCCGTGGTGTACTCGCTCAACGAGGCAGTCAGTTCGAAATAGCCATGCGCAGCGCTCCCGCGCGCGTGCACGATGCGCTCGGGAATGCGCTCGTGATCGAAGTGGGTGATCTTCTCGCGCAGGATGAAGTCTTCCAGCAACGTCGGCCCGCGCGGCGTGGCGCGCAGCGAATTCTGGTTGTCGCCAACCGGAATGCCCTGATTGGTGGTCAGCTGCGGATGCGTGCCACCGGCTTTCTGATGCAATTCATCGCCGCTGCCGCGCACGTCGTGCGCGTCTGCAGACTTGCCACCAGCGGGTGGCTGTGCGGATTTGGGGGACTTGGCCATGGGGACTCCACGTTGGCGGGCTTGAGAGGCGAGCTAATCCGCCTGAGCCTGGAAGCGTGGCTGTTAATCGGATGTGTCTGCGTGCGAACGAATGCTCACATCCGTACCGGCTTCCCACTCTGAAGCGTGCGCAACTGTGTGCTGCTTGCTAAGTGCCGCGTCGTTGGCGCAGCTAACGACGCTTGTGCAGGAAGCAACGCGACGCAGGCGATGGCCTGCAACAGATCTAGTGGCTGCTTGAGTGCAGGTGGAGGCGGGCATGCACTGCTGGCGATGTTGCGGATAGCGAAAGCACATGTGCTATATGTCCGGCCCGGATGGCAGCGCGTGCAGGGACGGTCGGCATGACACGATTGAAGCAAATCCTCGTGTGGTCGGGAATCTGCGGGGTCTGCGCCTTATGCGCTTTCAATCTCGCCTATTGGTGGGCCTTGAGCGGCCAGTTCGACTGTGTCGAAGGCGGTTGCGGACTACTGGCCGAGCTGGTGCTCTGGCCTATCCTGAGTATCGTCCTGGTCGCTGCCGCCGCGATGCTTGCCTGGGTCGTACGACGCAGGCGCGGACGTCGCTAGTGCTTGCCGCGTGCGGCCCGACGATGACCATGGTTACCGACAACTCAGATTGCTTCCATGCCCGCCGTCGAACCCGGCCGGAAAGGACACGGCCGGGTTCGACGACGGGAATGAAGTGGCGCGGAGTTACGCCTCGGCGTCTTCCTTGTATGCATCCACCGGGATGCAGGCGCAAATCACGTTCTTGTCGCCGTAGACGTTGTCCACGCGCGCCACCGGCGGCCAGTACTTCTGCTGCTTGAGGCTGGGCAGCGGGAAGGCGGCCAGTTCGCGCGGGTAGGCATGCGTCCACTCGCTGGCCGACACCTGCGTGGCGGTGTGCGGTGCGTGCTTGAGCGGGTTGTCCTCGCGGTCCAGGCGGCCGTCTTCGATGGCGCGGATCTCTTCGCGGATCTGGATCATCGCGTCGATGAAGCGGTCCAGCTCATGCTGCGATTCGCTTTCGGTGGGCTCCACCATCAAGGTGCCGGCGACCGGGAAGCTCAGCGTCGGCGCGTGGAAGCCGAAGTCGATCAGGCGCTTGGCGATGTCTTCGGCACCGATGCCGCTGGTCTTTTCCAGCGGGCGGATGTCCAGGATGCACTCGTGCGCGACCAGGCCGTTGCGGCCGGTGTACAGCGTCTTGTAGTGCGGTGCCAGGCGCTTGGCGATGTAGTTCGCGTTGAGCAATGCTACCTGGGTGGCCTTGCGCAGACCGGCACTGCCCATCATGGTCACGTACATCCAGCTGATCGGCAGGATCGAGGCAGAGCCATAGCTGGCCGCGCTCACCATGCCGCCG
The DNA here is from genome assembly GCF_020783655.1 of Xanthomonas melonis. Taxonomy (GTDB): domain Bacteria; phylum Pseudomonadota; class Gammaproteobacteria; order Xanthomonadales; family Xanthomonadaceae; genus Xanthomonas; species Xanthomonas melonis. The sequence goes on from NZ_JAJGQH010000010.1 coordinate 63,738, forward strand.
ATGCGCGAGGAGTGTCCACTCCCGCTTTCGGAGTGGAGTCCGCCGCCATGGATGGCGGCAGTTTGACCTTCGCCGGCATGGATGCCGGCACGAGGTAGGTACGGCGCCAGGTGTGACTTCACCGCACACGGGCCCACGCCCGGGCCGCCGCCGCCATGCGGAATGCAGAAGGTCTTGTGCAGGTTGAGGTGCGACACGTCCGAGCCCCACTTGCCAGGCTTGGCCACGCCGACCAGCGCGTTCATGTTGGCGCCGTCGGTGTACACCTGGCCGCCATGCGCATGCACCGCTTCGCAGATCGCCACCACGTCCTCTTCGAACACGCCGTGGGTGGACGGGTAGGTGATCATCAGCGCGGCCAGACGCTCGGAATACTTTTCCGCCTTGGCGCGGATGTCGTCCACATCCACATTGCCGTTGGCATCGCACTTGGTGACCACCACGGTCATGCCGCACATCTGCGCCGAGGCCGGGTTGGTGCCGTGCGCGGATTCGGGAATCAGGCAGATGTCGCGATGGGCCTCGCCGCGCGCGCGGTGATAGGCGCGGATCGCCAGCAGGCCGGCGTACTCACCCTGCGCACCGGAGTTGGGCTGCAGGCTCACGGCGTCGTAGCCGGTGCATTCGACCAGCATCGCTTCCAGTTCGTCGATCAGCTGCGCGTAGCCGGCCGACTGTTCGGCCGGGGCCAGCGGATGGATCGCGCCGAACTCCGGCCAGGTCACCGGGATCATCTCGGCGGTGGCGTTGAGCTTCATAGTGCAGCTGCCCAGCGGGATCATGGTGCGATCCATCGCCAGGTCCTTGTCGGCCAGCGAACGCATGTAGCGCAGCAGTTCGTGTTCGCTGTGGTGGGTATTGAACACCGGGTGGGTCAGGAACGGGGTGCTGCGCAGCAGGCCTTGCGGCAATGCGTCGGCGGTGGCGGCATCGAGTGCATCCACGGTCGCTTTCGGCATCCTGCCTTCCGCGACACTCGCACATCCTTGTGCATCGTCCACCTGCACACCGAACAGAGCGGCCAGCGCAACCACATCGGCACGCGTGCTGGTTTCATCCAGGCTGATGCCGACCGCTTCGCTGTCGATGGCACGCAGATTGATGCCAGCCGCACGCGCACGGGCGTGGATCGCATCGGCATCGATCGCCTTGATGTGCAGCGTGTCGAAGAAGTGCTCGCCCACGTTGATCCCGGCGCTGCGCAGGGCTGCGGCCAGGATCGCGGCCAGGCGATGGGTGCGTCGTGCGATGCGGGTCAGGCCCTCGGGGCCGTGGTAGACCGCGTACATCGAGGCCATCACTGCCAGCAGCACCTGCGCGGTGCAGATGTTGGAGGTGGCCTTCTCGCGGCGGATATGTTGCTCGCGGGTCTGCAGGGTCAAGCGATACGCCGGATTGCCGGCGGCATCGATCGACACGCCGATCAAACGGCCAGGCATCGAGCGCTTGTAGGCATCACGGCAGGCCATGAACGCGGCATGTGGGCCACCGAAGCCGAACGGCACGCCGAAGCGCTGCGAGTTGCCGACCACGATGTCCGCGCCCCATTCGCCCGGCGCGGCGATCAGGGTCAGCGCCAGCAGGTCGGTGGCCACCGCCACCAGGCCGCCCTGCGCGTGCACGGCATCGGCCAATGCGGCGTGATCGCCGATGTGACCGAAGCTGTCCGGATACTGCAGCAGCACGCCGAAGCACTCGGCCTGCAAGGCTTCTTCCGGCGTGCCCACGCGCAGCACGATGCCCAGCGGCTCGGCGCGGGTGCGCAGCAGTTCCAGCGTCTGCGGATGCACGGCGTCGTGCACGAAGAAGGTATCGGATTTGGACTTGGCCGAGCGCTTGGCCAGGGTCATCGCTTCGGCAGCGGCGGTGGCCTCGTCCAGCAGCGAGGCGTTGGCGATCTGCATGCCGGTCAGGTCCGCGCACAGGGTCTGGAAGTTGATCAGCGCTTCCATGCGGCCTTGCGAGATCTCCGCCTGATACGGCGTATAGGCGGTGTACCAGGCCGGGTTCTCCAGGATGTTGCGCAGGATCACCTTCGGCGTGTGGGTGCCGTAATAGCCCTGGCCGATGAAGGTGCGCCGGACCTGATTCTTGCTGGCGATGGCGCGGATCTTGGCCAGCGCCTCTTCTTCGGTGATCGCATCGGGCAGCGCGAGCGGTGCCGGCGACTTGATGTTGCCCGGCACGATGGCATCGGTCATCGCATCCAGCGAAGCGTGGCCGACCACGTCCAGCATCTGGGCGATTTCCGCATCGTTGGGGCCGATATGGCGTTCGACGAACGCGCTGTGGTGTTCGAGGTCGCGCAGGGAAGACGGGGTCTGGGACATGGCGGGCATCCGGGGCAGAGGGCATGCGAAAGGTCGGAAGCACCACGACCGGCATGACGCGCATACGCGCGCCACCACCCACCGTAGCGACGGTCTTCCTCGCGCCCCTCTGTCCTTTTGCCTGAGAGTTTAAGAACGCGGCATGGCGCTGGGCCTGCCTGCGTTCCGTGCCCCTTCGGCGCCGGCATCGGCCGGTCTCTCCAGAGTTGTGTTGAAGATGGTATCGGGCCTGAGCGATTACGGGCTGTTGCGCCTTCGGCAGCGGCAGTGCCGCTTCTCCCACCGTGTTGCCGGCCGATTATAGCGTGGCGGTGCGCCGCCGCGCGTGCCGCATTGGCAACGCTCGGGTTTGCTTAACCTTGCCTGCGCAAGCGCCTATGATCGGCGTCCTTGTGCGCACACGGCGCTGCGACCGGCAGGCGCCGCAGTGCATCCCCCATGCGCCACGTTCCGGACCACTGGATGACCCCCACCACGCCCTCCACCCGACGCATGGCGCTGCTGCTGGCCGGGCTGGCGATGTTCGGCCCGTTTTCCATCGACACCATCTTCCCGGCGTTCTCGCGGCTCAGCCGCAGCCTGGCCGTGGACGAGGTGGCGATCCAGCAGACCATCAGCGTCTATCTGCTGGCCTACGGGGTGATGAGCATCGCGCACGGGCCGCTGTCCGACGCCTGGGGCCGCAAGCTGGTGATCCTGGGCGGGCTGGTGCTGTTCATCGCCGGCTCGATCGGCTGCGCGCTGTCGCAGGACCTGCCCACGCTGCTGGCGTTCCGTGCATTGCAGGGTTTGTCGGCAGGCGTGGGCATGATCGTCGGCCGCGCGGTCATCCGCGACCTGTTCCATGGCCCGGATGCGCAGCGGCTGATGAGCCAGGTATCGATGATCTTCGGCATCGCGCCGGCCATCGCGCCGATCATCGGCGGCTGGATCCTGCTCAGCGGCGCCGGCTGGCCACTGATCTTCTGGTTCCTGGTGGTGTTCGGTCTGGTGCTGCTGGTGGCAACCCTGGTCTGGCTGCCGGAAACCCACCCGGTCCAGGCGCGCACGCCGCTGCAGTTCAAGCGCCTGCTGCAGGACTATGTGCGGATCGGCTTCAACCCGCGCTTCCAGCGGCTGGCCGCAGCCGGGTCATTCAATTTCGCCGGCATCTTCCTGTACATCGCCTCGGCGCCGGTGCTGATCATGCAGCACCTGCATCTGGGCGAGGGCGATTTCGCCTGGCTGTTCATTCCTACCATCGGCGGCATGACGCTGGGCTCGTTCCTGTCCGGGCGCATGGCCGGGCGCATGCAGCCGGTGCGGCAGATCCGCATCGGCTTCATCTGCTGCGGCGTGGCCGCGCTGGTCAACCTGGGCTACACCTTGGCGGTGGCGCAGATCGCCTTGCCATGGGCCGTGTTGCCGATCTTCCTGGCCGGCGTCGGTATGGCGTTGATCTTCCCGATCCTGGCGCTGGCGGTGCTGGACATGTACCCGCACCAGCGCGGCCTGGCGTCCTCGCTGCAGGCCTTCACCCAGCTGATGACCAATACGGTGGTGGCGGGGGTGCTGTCGCCGCTGCTGAGCGCGCATCCGCGGCATCTGGCGATCGGCATGACCGGCTTTTTCTTGCTGGGGTGGCTATTCTGGCGCTGGGAGCGCCGCAGTGGCCGCCGCCTGCGTCACCGCCAGGCCACCGAGGCGGTGCCTCTGGAACCGGCCGACCACCTTTGACCCGACAGGAGCCTGCATGTCCACCGATTCCAAGTTGCGCCGCGATGCCCGCAAGCGCGCCGCCGAGCGCCAGCGCAACCAGGCCGCCGCCAAGGCCACCGCCGAATCGCCGATCGAACCGCATGCCGAACTGCGCGACCAGCAACGCACGCTACTGGCCGGTATCGTCCGCCGTGACGGCGAGTGGGTGCTGGGCATGGACGGCCGCATCGCCGGCGAAAGCACCAGCGCCGCGCAGGTGCTGGCCTTGATCATGCGCGCGGCCGAACTGCACGAACGCCAGGGCACGCCGGTGCGGCTGACCTACTCGGACGCGTTGAAGGCTGCCGCGCATGCCGAAGCCCAGGCCGATGGCATGGAGTTCGAACAGTTCAAGACCCGGCTCAGCGAGCGGCTCCAGGCAGGTACCAAGCTCAACTGAGTGGCAGGCGTCGCCTGCCGTACGCGCGATGAGGCCCCAAGGGGAAGCCGCATCGCGCGCCAGCGCGATTGGGATTGCGATAATCGAATCAGCGGTTCGGCGCAGGAGCGATCGGCGCACTGCCGACGTTCGCTTCCGCCTGCCAGCTGCACATCCGGCCCTGGTTCTGCTGCTTCAGCCACTCGTCCATGGGCGCGAAATACTCCAGCATCGGCCCGGCATCGAGCGTGTCGCTGCCGGTGAGTTCCTTCAGCGTGGTCTGCCACGGTTGGCTGGAGCCGCGCTGCAGCATCGACCAGAATTTCTGCCCGGCGTCCTTGTTGCCGTAGAAGCTGCAGTCGTACAGCGGGCCCTGATGGCCGGCGGCCTGGCACAGGCCCTTGTAGAACTGGAACTGCAGGATATGCGCCAGGAAGTAGCGCGTGTACGGCGTATTGCCCGGCACGTGGTACTTGGCGCCGGCATCGAAGAACTCTTCGCCCCGCGTGCCGACCGGTGCCACACCCTGGTAGCGGGCTTTCAGTTCCCACCATGCCTGGTTGTAACGCTCCGGCGCGATCGAACCGTCGAACACGCCCCAACGCCAGCGGTCGATCATCAGGCCGAACGGCAGGAATGCCACCTTGCTCAAGGCCATGCGCATCTGCGAATTGATCAGTGCTTCGCGGCCGCCCTGCTGTTCGCCGACCAGCCCGATCGACTGCAGGTACTTCGGCGTCATCGCCAGCACGATGGTGTCGCCGATGGCCTCGTGGAAGCCGTCGTTGGCGCCGTTCTGGAACAGCGGTGGCAACGGGTTGTAGGCCAGGTCGTAATAGATGTGGCCGAGCTCGTGATAGATGGTGGTGAAGTCTTCTTCGGTAGGCTTGATGCACATCTTGGTGCGTACATCCGCGCCGATGCCCTGGCCCGGCTCGCCACCCATGTTCATGTCCCAGGCACTGGCATGGCAGACCACATCGCGGTCCAGCGGTTTGATGAACTGCGAACGCTGCCAATAGGTCTCCGGCAGCTTGGGCATGCCCAGCGAGGTGTAGAAGTCCTGCGCGCGCTCGGTCATCTGCCTGGCGGTGCGCAGCTGCGCTTCGCGCTCGGCATTGAAGCGTGCCGCAGCGCCGCCCTCGCTCCCGGTACCGCGCGCCAGCGCCGCGCTCAGATTGCCCTGGTACTGCTTTTCCAGGGCAGCGGTGATGTCCAGGTCGCCGGCGCCCGGGTAGGGCTGCAGCAGGTCCCACAGATTGCTCCAGTCCTGCTGCCACATGTTGCCCATCAGGTGCGCGGGCAGCAGCCCGCCAGGCAGCTCACCCTTGTCCTTGCCGTACTGCGTGTCCAGCTTGCCGCGCGCGTAGCACTGCAGTTGCGCATACAGCGGTTTGACCTGCTCCCACAGCCGGTCGGTTTCGCTGGCCAGCTGCGCCGGCGGCATGTCGTAGCCGCTGCGCCACATCGCCCCGACATCGGCAAAGCCCAGGCCGCGCGCGCCCTCGTTGGCCAGCGCGACGAAGCGCTGGTAGTCCTTGCGCAGCGGTTGCGCGGTGGCGTGCCAGCCCTGCCAGGCATCGCGTTGTTCGTCGTAGTCGCGGCTGCTGGCCAGTACCTGTTCCAGCTCGCCGAGCTGCCGGCAGCGGCGTTGCTCGCCTTCGCCGGTGCAATAGCTGGCGGCGCCGTAGTCGCCTTCCATCTTGGCAGCGATGCGGGTCAATTCGGCCAGCTTGGCCGGGTCGCGCGGAGCGGGCAGGGCGCTCATCAGCCTGAGCAATTGCAATGCACGGGCGCTGTCTGCAGACATCGGCGTGCCCGCGTATTGCTTGGATTGTTCGATCCAGCGATCCAGCTGCGCCAGCGAGCGCTCGTTGGCCTTGGCCGCGAGCAGCTGCGAATCGCCGTTGATATAGGTCGACGACAGCCATTGCGCGGCGGTGATCTCCGGATAGGCCGCCTTGTACTCGGCGCCGATGCGCGCAACGAAGGCGTCGGCGCTTTCGGCGGGCGCGGGTTTGGCGGTCGTGGGTGCGGTTGGCGGTGTCGCCTCCCGTCGGCAGGCCGACAGCGACAGGGTGCCGGCAGCCACAGCCAGTGCCAGCAACAGCAGACGAGGATTCACGGGTGGTCCTTGCGGTGAAGTCCGGCGAAGGCTAGAGCGCGCCAGGCTTCAGGGCAAGCGGTGCCGGTGCAGGCAGGTTCGCAGCGTGGCGATCGGCAGCGCGCACGCGGTCCTGTGCCTGCGCCTGGAACGCGGCAGGCCCAGCGGTTGCCGGGTCGCTGGAGCGGTATCGTGAACGTCGACGGTCAGGCCGGCGATCCGTGGCGGGTCGGGCAAAGGCCTGAGGTGCGGCCCGGCGTGGCCGTCGGACAGGCCGCGCGACCGGGAATCTGCGCGTCTTTCCAGTGCATCGTGATCGGTTCGCGCAGGGGCATCAGCCTGGCTTGGCCGTGCACTGAGCGAACAGATCGCGCTCGCGCGCATACACACTGGTCTTGACCTGCATCAGGCCCAGCACCGACGGGAACAGTGCATCCTGGTCGGTGTACTGGCCGGCGCGGTGGCGCAGGCAGGACTCGTCCAGGCCCCGGCTGCGGGCGAACTCCGGCGAGAACCACATCACCATCGGCACGTGGGTCTGCTCCTTCGGCGCAATGGCGTATGGCACGCCGTGCAGATACAGGCCCTTCTCGCCCAGCGATTCGCCGTGATCGGACAGGTAGATCATCGCCGTGTCGTAGTCGGGCAGCCCGCGCAGGGTGTGGATGGCCTGTGCCAGGAAGTGGTCGGTGTAACCGATCGAATTATCGTAGGCATTGACGATGTCCTGGCGGCTGCAGCTGCCCAGGTCGGCCGTCTTGCAGACCGGTTTGTAGCGTTCGAAGGCGGCCGGATAGCGCTGGAAGTAGCTTGGCCCGTGGCTGCCCAGCTGATGCAGCACCACCACCCGGTCGCCGGGTCTGGCCCGCACCTGCGCGGCCAGATCGCCGAGCAGGATCTCGTCCATGCAGCGGCCGTCGGCGCATAGCCCCGGCGTGGTGGCATCGTCGAGCTTCTGGATGTCCAGGCCGTCGCACACGCCCTTGCATCCTGATTGATTGTCACGCCACAGCGTGGAAATACCCGCGTGTTCGAGTACGTGCAACAGCGACTGATGGCTGCGGATTCGGTCTTCGTTGTAGTCGCGGCGACCGAACGGGGAAAACATGCAGGGCACCGAGACCTCGGTGCTGGTGCCGCAGGAATGCATGTCGGGGAAATTGATCACACCGGCCTGCGCCAACTCGGGCGTGGTCTGGCGGGCATAGCCGTTGAGGCCCCAGTTCTGCGCGCGTGCGGTTTCGCCCAGCACTATCAACAATAGACGCGGGCGGCTGCCAGGTGCACGTGGCGTGGCCGTGGCATCGTGTTCCACCGGCTGCTTGGGCGCGTGCTGGATCGGTGAGCTGGATTTGAGGTTCTGCCGGAGCGCGACGATGTAGTTGATCGGGGTGGCCAGGTAGCGCACTTCGCGGTGATTGCGCATCAACGCCGAGACATCCTGGAACGACAGCATGGCGCCGGCGAGGCCGAGCAGCGCGGCCGCCAGCAGGAAGCCGGCGCGAACCAGCAGCGCCCTGCCAGTACTGCGCGCGCGCAGGCGCGTGCGCCACAGCAGCACCGTGGGAATCAGGAAGTAGCAAAGCAGCGGCAGGATCAGCCCGGGGGTGAGCAGCTCGCGCGATTCCTTGTGATCGGTATGCAACACGTTGCGCAGCATGTCCGCATCCAGATAGACGTTGTAGCTGTCCATGTAATGCGCGGCCAGCGCGGTGGTGAACAGCAGCAAGGTCAGCAGCGGCCTGGCATTCCAGCGCCACACCAGCAGGCCCAGCAGCAGTGCATGCACGGCCACCAGCAGCGCCATCAACGAAATCGCAAACCCGATACTGCCCGGGTGTGTGGCCATGGCCGTGCGCCAGAACAGCTGGTTGCAGACCAGCGCGAAGAACAGGCTGGTCAGCAGGATCAGGGTTTCGGCCGAGAGGGTCGGGCGAACGCTCCAGGTCAGCGCCCGTGAGCGGGCGCGCTTGCGTGGTTCCGGCAGCCAGGTGCTCATGCTGCATCACCCGCTGGCAACATCGCATCGAATGCGCGCGGCGGCCGGGCCAGCATCACGCAGTACAGGCTCAGCGCGGTCAGCCAGCACACCGCCAGCGACCAGAGATCGTGCGACAGAAAATGCGCGCCGCGCAGTTGTTGCGAGATCCCGAAGATCAGACCGGCCGCCAGTCCCACAGACAAACCCGGCAGCCGCCATGCAGGACGCAGCGCCAGCGCACAGAAATACAGGGCGACCCAGGCATAGCCGGCACTGGCATGTCCGGCAGGAAAGCATCCGGAGGCGGCGATGCCGTGGCGCGACTCGAAGACGCCGACCATGGCACGCGTGCCGCCGTAGCGGGCGAGGTCCCATGGGCAGTCCATCGCCGTCCATGCCTTCAGCAGCGACACCAGCGACGTCGATACGGCGACCGACGCGGCCAGGTAGGTCAATGGCCAGCGCAGCACGCGCAGGCGCGGCCGGCACCATGCCGCCACGGCCAGGATCACTACGCTCACACCAGCCGCCGTGCTCAGCCATTTGCCGATACGGTGGACCACGCCGCTGGTGAACCAATGCTCCTTGAGCAACCAGTGTCCGCCTTCCAGGCGGTACAGCAGATCCGCCACCCACTGGTCGCCACCGGCGCCCATCAGCAAGGCGCTGGCCAGTAACGTGCCTGCCAGCGGCAGCCACAGATGCACGGCAAGAAAGCGTGTGGGCGCAAGCGCGGTGGCGCGACGCTGGATGGGCGAGTAGGCGGAAAGCGTGGTCATCGAAAGGTGGGCTTGTGTCAATGTGTGACATCTTCGAAACCCGTATGTCGGAGAGCGGTCGGACCGGAGTTGCCCGGCCGTTAACCCGACACCGGGCGTTCAGTCTGCATCGCCGTCGCTACCGGTTTGTTCGGTGTCGGATGCAGTAGCGACGCAACCGGCGTGCCACGCCGTGCCCGGCAGCAATTGCCATCGATTGCGGTTGGATTCGCCGATATCGATGCGCTGGGCCGGATCGATGCACGCCGGTACCGCCTCGCTGAGGACGAACAACCAGCGCTTTTCCGGCGCCTGCGCCAGCCATGGACCGGCCTTCGCCCACTGCTGCTGCCAGCTCGCCTTGAAGCCGAAATCGGTCACCGGCCGGTCGGCCTGCAGCAGGTTCTGCTCGCGCCAGGCCAGCATGCCGAGCTCGGCGTCCGGCCCGATGCGCTGCCCGACACGCTGCATCAGGCCCGCGGACGAACTGTACGGATCCAGCGCCGGCATCAGCCCCAGGCCATGGACCGTCCACAGCGCAGCGGTCATCGCGATCACCGCGGTCCCGGCGCGTCTGCCGCGCGACCACACGACCAGGCCTGCGCCGATCCCCCCCAGGCCAAGCAGCCAGAACCCCACCGACTGCAGCGACGCGAGCTCCATGCCGCGTTTCAGGGCGGTGTGTTCCGCCCAATGCAGATGCAGTGCGATGCCGCCGCCCAGCAGCAGCGCGGCCAGCGCAAGCAGCACCACATAGCCGGTCAGCACGGCGCGCACACCGCGGCGGCGCAGCAGCCCGGCCAGCAACGGCGCGGCCGCCACGCAGAGCGCCGGCAGCATCGGAAAGATGTAGACCTCGCGCTTGCCCGGGCTGGCGCTGAAGAACAGCAGTACCAGCACGCTCCACGCCAGCAGCAGCACATAGCGCGGATCGCCGCGACGCAGCCGGCGCCACCAGGCCGGCAGCAGCCAGGGCAGCAACAGGCAGCCCGGCAACCACAGCGTGGCGATCACCTGCAGGTAGTACCAGGCCGGTTTGACGTGATGCCAGGCATGCGCGTAGCGGGTGCCGGTCTGCCTGAACAGCAGTTCGTGCGCATACGCGTGCAGTTGCGGGTCTTCGCTGCGCAGCAACGCGAGACACAATGGCGCCAGCCACACCGCCGTGCCGGCCACGAATGCCGGCAGTACCAGCAACCAGCTGCGCCCGGCACAGGCGCGTGCCGGCAGCACGCTCCAGTGCCGGCGCGGCAGCGCCATCCACGGCAACAACAGCAGCAGCGGCAGGAAACCCACGCCCTTGGTGACCGTGCCGACGCCGGCGGCGAACAGCCCCAACAGCCACGCGCCCCAGTCCGGACCACGCAACAGATGCCGCAGCAGCCCCCACAACGACAGCGTGGTGAGCGCCACCAGCACCATGTCGATCTGCGCGCGCTTGGCCATCAGGCCGAACTGCAGTACTGCGAACAGGGCCAGCACCGCATGGCCGGCAATGCGCCGATTCCAGAGCCGGCGCGTCAGATCCCAGGTCAGCCACAGCGTGGCCAGTGCGGCCAGCAGTGAGGGCAGCAGGAACGCGATCGGCCAGTGCGGCAGCAACTGGTAGACCGCCGCCTGCATCCACATGAACACTGGCGGCTTCTCCGCGTACAGTTCGCTGCCACGGTGCGGCAGCAACCACTGGCCGGTCTCGACCATGGTGCGTGCAGCCAGCACGAAGCGCGGTTCGTCCGGCGGATTGGGCTGGCGCATGCCGAGCCCGGCCAGCAGGCTCATCACGATCAGGACCAGTGCGGCGAACAGGGCGCGCCGGCGGCGCACGGAGGTGGAAATGGCAGGCGACACGCGCACGCCCGGTTGGAAAGGGGGCGAAACGATAGCGGGCAGCAGGGTCGGAATTCCGTCGGAACTTCGGTCCGCGCGTCATGGCAGCGCATGCGGGCCAGGGCGGCCGGGGGCGGTCAGGCTCGGTTAGGATGCCAGCACCGTCCCGGTCGGGCTGTTATGGAACTGCGCGCATGCGGCTGCTGGTCATCGAAGACAACCGCAACATGGTTGCCAACCTGTTCGACTATTTCGAAGCGCGCGGGCACACCCTGGACGCCGCGCCCGATGGCGTCACCGGCCTGCATCTGGCCACCACCCAGCAATACGATGTGCTGGTGCTGGACTGGATGATGCCGCGCATGGACGGCCCGGAGGTGCTGCGCCGCCTGCGCGAGCAACACCACAGCGAACTGCCGGTGATCATGTTGACCGCGCGCGACGAGTTGCCCGACAAGATCGCCGGCTTCCGCGCCGGCGCCGACGACTATCTGACCAAGCCGTTCGCGCTGCCCGAACTGGAAGTGCGTATCGATGCGTTGCTCGCGCGCGCACATGGGCGCCGCCGCGGCAAGCTGTTGCAGGTGGCCGATCTGCGTCTGGATCTGGCCACGCTGGAGGTGACCCGCGCCGGGCAGTCGCTGCACCTGTATCCGGCCTGCCGCAAGTTGCTGGAAGTGCTCATGCAGGCCAGCCCGGCTGCGGTCACGCGGCAGCGTCTGGAACAGGCGCTGTGGGGCGACGATCCGCCCGATGGCGACATGCTGCGCTCGCATATCTACGAATTGCGCCGCAGCGTGGACGGCCCGTTCGCGCAGAAGCTGATCCACACCCTGCCACGCCTCGGTTATCGCCTGGCCGAGCGCGACTGCGGCAGCGAGGCAGCACCCGGTGACAGTGTCGATGGCTAGGCGGCGCCCATTGGGACGCCGCGTCCTGACCTGGCTGTGCGGCTACACCCTGTTGATGACCCTGGCAGTGTTCAGCACTGCGCAGTACCTGCACGAACGCGCAGAGCATGGCGTGTGGCGTTCGCTGCTGAATTCCGAGCTGGACAGCATCCTGGATCGCAGCGCGCGCAGCCCGGACTACCACTGGCAGGACTCGGATACCTTGCGGCTGTACCGCATCGACGGATCGCCTGGCGTGCCGCCGGCGCTGCGCACGCTGCATCCCGGCCTGCACGACGATCTGGATGTCGTCGGGCGCCGGAGCGCGGTCATGGTGCGTGACACGCCGCATGCCGGGCGCCTGGCGCTGGTGCTGGACATCACCGACTTCGAAGCGCTGGAACACTTCCTCATCCGCTGGATGCTGGCCGCCGGCATCGCGCTGATCGGCATCACCTTGTTGATGGGCGCCTACGCGATGGCCCGGTTGGTGCGCCCGCTGGTGGCACTGGCGCGCGATATCGGCGCGCTGCGCCCGGAACGGCGCGAGCAGAAGATCGCGGTGGACGCACAGGGCAGCGCAGAGCTGTACGTCATCGCCGATGCACTCAACGATTACCTGGAGCGCAACGGTCAATTCGTCGAGCGCGAACGCGCCTTCATCGATAGCGCCAGCCACGAGTTGCGTACGCCGATCGCGGTGATCGGCAATGCGGTCGAGCTGGCACTGGAACAACCCGACACCCCGCCGGCCGTGCGCCACCAGTTGCAGCGGATCGCCCAGACCAGCGCGTCGGTAGAACAACTGATTGCTTTGCTACTGGTACTGGCCAAGGATCCTGGCCGGCTGGTGCGCAGCAGTGACGCGCTGCGTCTGGATCAGTTGCTTCCGGACATCGTGGCCGACCATGCCCACTTGTGCGCGGACAAGGATCTGCAGGTGGCGGTCGATCCGTTGCCGCCATGCAGCCTGACCGCTCCGGTGGCGATCGTACAGACGGCCATCGGCAACCTGTTGCGCAACGCGATCGAGAACAGCGACCGCGGCGTCATCCGCGTCTCGCTGACGGCGTGCGGCGTGGTCCGCATCATCGATCCCGGCCACGGCATGAGCCCGGAAGAAATCAGTGCGATCTACACCCGGCTGGCGCGCGGCACTGCGCGCCAGGGCAATGGCATCGGACTGGAGCTGATCGGGCGGCTCTGCGACCATCTGGGGTGGCGCCTGAGCCTGGAATCCGACGCCGGGCATGGCACCGTGGCCACGCTGGATCTGGTCGGCGGCAAGACGCCCGAATCCGCGCAGGCCTAGGCACGTGTCGTCTGCGGCAGGCGCTGTGGTCGCGCCGACCGCAGCGCTGCCGGTGCAATGGTCAGTGGCCGAACTGTCGCCGGGAGCGGGGGACAGGGGGGCGGCGCAGCGGTCAGGCCTGCCTGACGCATGGCTGCCCCGGATGGACGCGCGACGGGTTGGTCAGACGCCGGCAAGCGCCGGCCGGGCAGGCAGCAAATCACGCTCGCTCAACCAGAGGCGGGCGTTCTCGGCGTCCTGTTCGAACCAGGCGCGCGTGGAGCCCAGCCGGTAGGTGTATCCCCAGGCATCCATGTCGGCCATCAGTCGCGCGCTGCCCACGCCGGGCAGGTGCTCGGCCAGCAGGATCTGCAGATAGCAGGTAGCGTCTTCCTCATCCACCGAATCGGTGGCATCGGTATGCACCAGCGCTCGCCTGTCTGCCGGCAGCACGATCAGATGGCAGGCTTCGTGCAGCAACGAATGCACCGGCGTGTCGTCGCGCACGTACACGTCGCAACCGATGATGCCGGCCTCCGGCTCGCCCCAATAGCTGCCGGGAATGGGCTGGCCGGCTTCCACCCGATGCAGCCGCAGGCCATAACCGGCAAGCAGCGCGGCCGCTGCGTCCAGACCGATGCGGCCCACGCACAGCACGGTGTCGGCAGCGGGGTCGGGGGCGGGCAATGGATTCACACGCGATCTCGCGATGGGGCAGCGCCGCGTCGCGCGGCAGGGATTGGCGCTTGCGCGCGCTGGCGTGCGCGCGGGTTGCGGGGCGCCGGAGCGCGCCATCTGGCCGCAGCGATGTGACCCCGCCGCAGCCGGATGGCATGCAGCCGGGGCTGCATGCCGCGTCGTGCCGGTGCGTGTGCCGGTGCGTGTGCCGCCGTTGCAGGCTGCAGGCACGCCGCGGCAGGTTTACTTGTCGCCGTCTTCCGGCAGGGCGACGGTGATGTCCAGCACGTCGTGTTCGCCGTCCTTGACCAGATCCACGCGTACCGCATCGGCATCGATGTTGACGTACTTCTTGATCACTTCCAGCAGTTCGCGCTGCATCAGCGGCAGGTAATCCGGCCCGCCGCGGTGATTGCGCTCCTGCGCGATGATGATCTGCAGGCGGTTCTTGGCCGTCTCGGCGGTGTTCTTCTTGCTCTTGAGAAAATCGAGCAGGCCCATGCTTACCCTCCGAACAGCTTGCTGAAGAAGCCTTTCTTCTCCACGGATGTGAATCGCATCGGGCGCTCCTCGCCCAGAATGCGGGCGACCGCGTCTTCGTAGGCCTGGCCGGCCGGGGATTCGGTGTCCAGGATCACCGGCTCGCCCTTGTTGGAGGCATTGAGCACATCGCCGGACTCGGGGATCACGCCGATCGCCTTCAGGCCCAGCACTTCTTCCACGTCGGTGATGCTGAGCATTTCGCCGCCTTCCACACGGCCCGGGCTGTAACGGGTCAGCAGCAGGAAGGCCGGCACCGGCTTGCCTTCCTCGGCCTTGCGGGTCTTGGAATCGAGCAGGCCGATGATGCGATCGGAGTCGCGGACCGAGGAGACTTCCGGATTGACCACCACCACCGCGCGGTCGGCGAAGTACATCGCCAGGAACGCGCCCTTCTCGATGCCTGCCGGCGAATCGCAGACGATGTAGTCGAAGCCGTCGGCGGCCAGGTCCTTGAGCACCTTCTCCACGCCGTCCTGGGTCAGCGCGTCCTTGTCGCGGGTCTGCGAGGCCGCCAGCACGTACAGGTTCTCGAACCGCTTGTCCTTGATCAGCGACTGCTTGAGCGTGGCTTCGCCGTGCACGACGTTGACGAAGTCGTACACCACGCGCCGTTCGCAGCCCATGATCAGGTCCAGGTTGCGCAGGCCGACGTCGAAGTCGATGACCGCGACCTTCTTGCCGCGCCGCGCCAGCCCGCAGGCCAGGCTCGCGCTGGTGGTGGTCTTGCCGACGCCGCCCTTGCCGGAGGTGACTACGATGATTTCAGCCAAAGGATTTCTCCGAATGTTTCTGTGGTTGGGCCGCGTCAATCAAGCGCAGCGATCTTGATCTGATCCTGCTCCAGCCAGACCTGGACGGCCTTGCCACGCAGGTCCATGGGAACATCGTCCAGCACCTTGTAGTGGCCAGCGATGGCGACCAGTTCGGCGTGGAAATCGCGGCAGAAGATGCGCGCGTCCGGGTTGCCCTGCGCGCCGGCCAGGGCGCGGCCACGCAGGGTACCGTAGATATGGATGCTGCCGTCGGCGATGACCTCCGCCCCGGCGCCGACCGTACTGAGCACGGTCAGGTCGCAGTTCTCCGCGTACAGCTGCTGACCCGAACGCACGGCGGTGCGCTGCATGCGTCCGGGCGCCGGACGCGCAGCGGGCGCTGGGGGTTCGGCGCGCGCTGGCGGAGGCGGCGGTGGCGGGCTGGCCGCAGTCGGCTCGTACTGGGCACGGAACTTGGCCAGCAACGGCACGCCGAGCTGTTGCGACAGCAGGTCGATCTCGCTGGTGCCGTAGGCCAGCGCCACCGGCAGTACGCCGGCATCGCGCAGGCCGTCCAGCAACGCCTTGGCGGTGGCGAGATCCGGTACCTGCGACAGCCCGCCGAAATCCAGGATCACCGCTGCGCGCCCGAACAGCTTGGGTGCGCGGCTCACCCGTTCGCGCATCTCCTGCACCAGTCGCGCCACGTCCAGGGTGCGCACGCGCAGGTTGGCGATGCCGACCTGGCCGATCTTGAGTTCGCCGGCCTGTTCGAAGTCCACGTTCACGCTCGCCACGCTCAGGTCCCCGTCGATTGGTTGGCGGTGGCGGCGGCCAGACGCGGCCGGCCGACCCACGGCAACTCTTCGGGCAGGTTGCCGCCATAGGTTTCCTTGACCCACGGATAGCTGCACATGTCCTTCATCAGCATGCTGGCGCGCACCTCCACGTCCGGCATGGTGTTCTGGCCCACTTCGCGAAAACCGAAGCTGCCATGGAACAGCAGCGCCGCATCGGCGCCATGGTCCAGGAAGACCTCGCAGGCCAGCTGCGGATAGCGCAATTCGGTGTAGCTCTGCACGTCGGCGTAGAACGCGCGCCCGACGCCGCCGCCGCGGCGGCGGCTGGCCACCACGATGCGGTCGATATAGAAGAACTCCGGATGGCGGTCCCGGAACCAGGCGAAGTTGCTGCTGTCATGGGCACTGCCGCTGCCGAAGCCGACCAGGAACCCGGCCAGGTTGCCATCGCGTTCGGCAACGCGGAAATACTCGGCCTGCGCATAGAAACGTTGCAGCCTGGTGGAATCCAGCGGCAGGATCGCCAGTCCGGCATTGTTGTTCAGGGCCAGAACGGAATCGAGCTCGTGCTCGCGCACGTCGCGGATGACGATCGACATTAGGTCTCCGTGGGGTAACGCGTCGACCCGAAATCGGATCTGCGTCGGATTATTACATGCGTGGCCTGAAGCGGCGACCTGCGCTGCGCCCTGGACCTTCCACGGGGGCGTCTGGCACAGGCATGACTTCCGGCAGCAGGGCGGTCACACCGCTTGGCCCTAAGATGCCGGCATGTTGGGATACCTCAGCCATACGCGCGTCCTGCGCTTCGCCGGCCTGTTCACCTGGGCGATGATCGCCATGCCCCTGGTGTACACCTACTGGGCTCCGTCCGAGGATGGCGGTTACCGCGTGCTGCGCGAAGCATTGGCGATGTCGGCCTTCTTCATCGGCTTCGGCGTCAGCTACTTCTGGCTCACCCGCGGTCTGGACAGCGGTGGCCACGCGCATTGGTACGACCGTCTGATCCTGCTGTTGCTCACCATCTGCGCGCTGGCGGTGAGCTATCTGACCGGGACCGGGCTGGGCAGCATCCTGATGATGGTGGCGGCCGGGGTGATCCCGTGGCTGTTGCCGCTGCGCGTGGGCGTGCTGTGGCTGCTGCTGAGCCAACTGGCGGTGCTGCCGGTCTATTACTTGCTGCCCGGCTTCACCTTGTTTGCCGCGGTCATGCAGTCCCTGCTGTATGGCGGGTTCTCGATGTTCATCTTCGTGACCAGCCTGGTCGCACGCCAGCAGACCGAGGCCCGCGAGGAACAGCGCCGCCTCAATGCCGAACTGCGCGCCACCCGCGCGCTGCTGGCCGAGAGCGCCCGCATCAACGAGCGCACGCGCATCTCGCGCGAGCTGCACGACCTGCTCGGCCACCACCTGACCGCGCTCAGCCTCAACCTGGAAGTGGCCGGCCACATCACCGAGGGCCAGGCCCAGGAGCATGTCCGCCAGGCCCATACCCTGGCCCGGTTGCTGTTGACCGACGTGCGCGAGGCGGTCAGCCAGCTGCGCGACAGCGGCGCGATCGATCTGGAAGCGGCGCTGCGCCCACTGGTCACCCAGGTGCCCTCGCTGGATATCCACCTGGACATCTCCCAGCCGCTCACCCTGGACGATCCCGAGCGTGCGCACGTGCTGCTGCGTTGTACCCAGGAAATCATCACCAATACGGTGCGCCATGCCGGCGCCCGCAACCTGTGGATCCAGGTGTGCCGCGACGGCGACTGCGTGCTGATCGACGCGCGCGACGACGGTCGCGGCGCCGAGACGGTGTCGCCCGGCAACGGCTTGCGCGGCATGCGCGAGCGGCTCAGCCAGTATGGTGGCAAGGTGGAGATCCAAACCCGGCGGGGAGACGGCTTCGGCCTGCGCATCTCCGTTCCAGGCGCGCCGGCACTGATGCCGGCGGCCGTCCTTCAAGGAGTGTTCTGATGATCCGTGTCTGCCTGGTCGACGACCAAACCCTGGTGCGTCAGGGGATCCGCTCGCTGCTGGCGCTGGACGACGGCATCGAGGTGGTGGCCGAGGCGTCGGATGGCAAGCAGGCGGTCGAGCAGATCCCTCAGATCCGGCCCGATGTGGTGCTGATGGACATGCGTATGCCGGTGATGTCCGGGCTGGAGGCGCTGCAGATGCTCTCGCGCAACGGCACCTTGCCGCCGACCATCATCCTGACCACCTTCGACGACGACCAACTGGTCCTGGCCGGACTCAAGGCCGGCGCCAAGGGTTACCTGCTCAAGGACGTGTCGCTGGAGCAATTGGTCGGCGCCATCCGCACCGTGGCCGACGGCGGTTCGCTGGTGCAGCCGGCGGTGACCCAGCGGCTGTTGTCGGGCCTGGAGCATATGCGCAACGAATTCGTCAGCCTGGACCGGCCCGATCCGCTCACCGACCGTGAGACCGAGATCCTTCGGCTGATGGCGAGCGGCTTCTCCAACAAGGAGATCGCCAATTCGCTGGGCGTGGCCGAAGGCACCATCAAGAATCACGTGTCCAACATCCTGTCCAAGCTCGGCGTACGTGACCGCACCCGGGCGGTACTGAAGGCCTTCGAACTGCAACTGGTCTGACGGCAGGATGCCCCGCCCGGCGCAGCGCGCCGGGCGTTCGCCTGCGCGCAAGCCTGCGGCTTGCAGACAGCGCCGGCTCACCCTGTCGAAACTCGGCGTACGCGACCGCACCCGGGCGGTATTGAAGGCCTTCGAACTGCAACTGGTCTGACGGCAGGATGTCCTGCCCGGCGCGCTGCGCGGCTTCGCTGTTTGGAGGGCGTGTTCGGCGCGACGCGTGGTATGGCCGCGTCCGCTGCCGCGCCGCCGCCGCAGCAGGTAGTGCCGATCGCCGGGCGGGGCAGTCGACCGATGCGGCGGCCAGGGGTGGCTGCATCACGCGAAGCCGGCGCGCACTGTGCATGATGGCTGCGCGCCGCCGGCTCAAACCCTTGTGCGGGCTGGCCTTGCAGCGTTCGGCCGCGCCATCGCGCGCGCGCAATGACACCGCAGGACCGCGCTACCCGTCGCACAACTGAACATCTTTGCCGAAGCCTGCTAGGATGGTGGCTTCGCTTCACTCAACCCGGCCGTGGGATCGGCCCCGGAGACCTCCTGAATGACCCGTATTATCGAGTTCCTGATCGCCTTGGGGATCGTGGCTGGCTTGTTTGTCGTGGTGGGCTTGGTGCTTCCCTCGGAGCGGCAGATGTCCGAGAGTGTTGAGACCAACCGCCGAATGACGATTGTTTACGACACCGTGAACAGCTTCCGTCGGTTCAAGGATTGGAACCCGCTCGTGCTGCGCGACCCGAAGATCCAGCTGAAGCTGGCCGGCCCGGAAGAGGGCAAGGGCGCACGCATCGAATACAGCTCCACCGAAGGCTACATCGGCGACGGCAGCTGGGAGATCACCAATACCGTCAAGAACGAGCGTGTCGAGATCGCGATCGAAGATCCCACCAAGGGCTACGACAAGGTCACCAACTTCACCTTGGCACCGACCGGCAAGAACAACCGCAACGTCAAGATCACGCAGGACTACAGCGTCAAGTACGGCTGGAACCTGTTTGGCCGCTATGCCGGCCTGTATGTCAGCCGCCACGTCGGCGACGATCTGAAGCTGGGTCTGGCGCGCCTGGCGACCGCCTTGGCGACCGTGCCGAACTTCGACTACCGCGCGCAGCTGGACGGCAAGCCGGTGTTGAGCGATCTGAAGGTCGTCGATGTGCCGGCCGAAGACCTGCTGGTGGTCACCGCGGGCAACATCGATCGCGACAACGAGACGATCAAGAAGTCGATCAAGGACAACCAGGAGTGGATCAAGCGCGTGATGGACGCCAACGGTCTGGAAGCGGCAGGTCCGGTCCGTATCGTCACCACCGACTTTGCGACCGACAAGTACGCCTTCGACGTCGCCCAGCCGGTCCGCAAGCGTGCCGGTGGCGCGCCGAAGGCCGATGCCAAGACCGATACCGCCAAGACCGACGCCAAGAAGGACGACGCTGCTGCGGCTGCCCCGGTCGACGCGACGCCGGTCGCCGCCACCGGTGAAGAGCT
Organism: Xanthomonas melonis; assembly: GCF_020783655.1. GTDB lineage: Bacteria > Pseudomonadota > Gammaproteobacteria > Xanthomonadales > Xanthomonadaceae > Xanthomonas > Xanthomonas melonis. Next base: position 83,893 of record NZ_JAJGQH010000010.1, read on the forward strand.
CAAGGTCAACATCCCGTCCGAAGCGCCGGTGAAGTATCAGCGTACCCCGGCGCACCGCTCGGTGTTTGCGACCTACGCAGGCCACATGGCCGGCCTGGACGCGGTGCGCAACTCCTTGCGCGCCTGGGCTGCCACCAGCGGCATGGACGTGACCGAGCGTCCGTACGAAGCCTGGAAGGGCGGCGTGGACAAGTCGTTCACCCAGGATGGTACCTACGATGTCTACTGGGCCATCAAGTAATCGTCTCACCGCGATGACCTGATCTAGAACAAGAACGCGCCGCAGTCCTGCGGCGCGTTTTTTTTTGCGTCACCGCGCTGCCATGGAAGTTGCCTGCATGTCCTTGCTCGATCGTCGTAAGAAGCATCCCTCGCTATTGGCGTTCTGCGGCGGCCTGCTGGCCGCCATAGCGGTCGGTCTGTCGGCCTATGCCTCGCACGGCGTGGCCGATGCGCTGGTGCAGTCGCGGCTGCAGTTGGCGTCGCTATATGCGTTCGGCCATGGCGCGGTGCTGACGGTGCTGGGCGCCACCGAAACGCGCGTTCTCGGGCGAGTGGGCTTGTACCTGCTGTTGCTCGGCACCTTGCTGTTCGCCGGCAGCCTGGTCGGCGGTGCCTTGCTGCACTGGCCGACCAGCTTGGCGCCGGTGGGCGGCGTCGGCTTGATGCTGGGCTGGGTGGTACTGGCCTTCGGTGCGTTGAGGCGCTGAGATGCCGCGCCATGCCCGCGGGTTCGATGTAGAGGCCGCCTTCGCGTACCTGTCGCGGCGCGATCGTGCGCTGGGTGCGTGGATGCGGCGCATCGGTCCCATCGCGCCGCAGCCGGGGTGGTGCAAACCGTTCGACCCCGTGGATGCATTGGCGCGCGCCATCCTGTTCCAGCAACTCAGCGGCAAGGCCGCGTCCACCATCGTGGCGCGGGTGGAGGTTGCGATCGGATCCGACCGGCTGCATGCGGACACGCTTGCGCGCGTGGACGATGCCGCGCTGCGCGCCTGCGGTGTGTCCGGCAACAAGGCGCTGGCGCTGCGCGATCTGGTGCAGCGCGAGCTCGCTGGGGAGATTCCCTCCTTGCGCCGGCTTGCCTTCATGTCCGACGAGGCGATCGTCGAGGCCCTGGTGCCGGTACGCGGCATCGGCCGCTGGACGGTGGAGATGATGCTGATGTTCCGGTTGGGTCGGCCGGATCTGCTGCCCGTCGACGACCTGGGCGTGCGCAAGGGCGCCCAGGTCGTGGACAAACAAGCGCTGATGCCCGCCGCCAAGGCACTGGCCGGGCGCGGCGAGCGCTGGGGGCCCTACCGCAGCTATGCCGCGTTCTACCTGTGGAAGATCGCCGACTTCAGCGTGGCCGCCAAGGTGCCGACACCACGCTCGCAGGAGTAGAGCCGCGCCCGTATGCTGGAGCCTCGGCAAGCGGCGACGGCATTGCACGGATCATTGACCGGCCGTGGCGCCCGCAGCGTCGGAATGCGTGTCATGTCGAAGCCTGCGCATGCCAGCGCCAGTGCCACGGCTCGTACACGATGCCATGCGGATTGCCGCGCGGATAGCTCATGCGGTAGCCGAACTGCTGCGCATTGGCGCATAGCCAGCCGAACGCGGGAGTGTCTTCGAACGATTCCTCGGCGGGCGCCTCGCCCGGGGTGCCGATATCCAGGGCATCGCCGCTGTGGTGTTCGCTGAACCCCGGCGCAGCGTTGACCGCCAGGATCTGCTGCAACGACAGTCCGCGCGCGAATTTCCGCTCGAAGATGCCCAATTGATAGGCATGGCTGCGGTAGCCGGAGATCGCATCGAGCACGACGCCTGCGCGCAGCGCAGTGGCGCGCAGGCGATGCCACGCGCGCGCGGCACCATCGCTCAACCACAACGGCCGCCCGAAACGATCGCGTCCGGCGAACTGCAGCGTCGCCGGTTCGGCGATCAGGGATAGGCCGGTCTGTCGCATGTAATCGTCCGCGGCCAGCCCCAGTCGTGTCAGGCGTCGTTGCAGTCCATCGATCGCCAGCGCCGCGCCGCCGGATCGCACGGGCCCCGAGGTGGCGGCCTGCAGCCGGTCCAGCGCTTCGTCCAGACCGGGCTCGCGCGACAGGCGCGGAATCAACGGCATGAGGCCCTGCGGCAGGTGCGCGGCCAGGTAACGCCCATCGGACTTGCGCCGCAGCAGCCAGTCGGACTGCGCCAGGACGCGGGCGTCGGCGTTGCTGCGCGCGCGCAGGAGCGCGGCAGGCAACAGCTCGATAGCGGTGGTGTTGAGCAGCAGGGTCAGGGTCGGGCGCATCGCGACAGGGTAGGGCGAACGGCCGTGCGCGGCCAGACGTCCCACGCCCGGCGCCCTCGCCCCTGTCCGAGGCGCAGGCGAGGCGCAGGCGCCACGCCGATCGCCAGGCGATGGGCAGGGTGGCCGCTTCCGCATGCGCATGCCCCTGGAGCGGTGAGCGCTTAAGCGTCCGCTTCCGGCTCGTCGCGCGGCTTGGATAATCGCCCGGCCTTGCGCAACGCATCGCGCAGTACATATTCGATCTGCGCGTTGAGGCTGCGCAGCTCGTCATCGGCCCAGCGCTGCGCAGCGGCCAGCACTTCGGCATTGATACGCAGCGGGTAGGCCTTCTTTTCGCTCATTCGCCATTCCTGCGGCTGCCGTGGCGACGCAGGTGCATGACCATCGATACGATCAGCGCATTGACGCCGACGATCATGCCGATCGCCACCGCGTAGATGCCGACGCGGTTGTCGCCTGCCCAATACAGGCAGGCTGCCCCGACCAGGATGACCAGGCTGATCAGCGCCCAGCGCAAGCCCAGGCCGCGCGCGCGGTCGTCGTCGTTCGCTCCGATCGAGGCGGCGATCGCCAGCGCGGGCAACCCGGAAAGCGCAACCGCCAGCGGCACCATCACATTCATTGCATCACCTCAATACAGCGAGCCGGCATTGACCACCGGTTGGGTACCGCGATCAGAACACAACACGGTGAGCAGGTTGCTGACCATATGCGCCTTGCGCTCCTCGTCCAGTTGCACCACGCCGTTCTTCTGCAGCTCGGCCAGCGCCATTTCGACCATGCCCACTGCGCCCGCCACGATGCGGGTGCGTGCAGCAATCACCGCGTTGGCCTGCTGGCGCTGCAGCATCGCCTGGGCGATTTCCGGTGCATAGGCCAGATGGCTGATGCGCGCTTCGATCACGTCCACACCGGCCTGGGTAAGGCGTTCGTCCAGATGCCGCTTGAGCTGTTCGCTGATTTCGGCCGGGTGGCTGCGCAGCGAAATCTGGCCTTCTTCGTGCTGATCGTAGGGGTAGCTGGTGGCCATCGCGCGCAATGCGGCTTCGGACTGGATATGCACGAAGCTTTCGTAGTCGTCCACGTTGTACACGGCCTCGGAGGCATCCAGCACCTGCCACACGATCACCGCCGCGATCTCGATCGGGCTGCCATCCAGTTCATTGACCTTAAGCCGCCCGCTTTCGAAGTTGCGCACGCGCTGGCTGACCCGGCGCTTGGCGTAGAAGGGGCTGTTCCAGCGCATTCCCTGGTCCTTGACCGTACCGACGTACTTGCCGAACAGGCTCAGGACGGCCGCCTGATTCGGCTCCAGCGTGTACAGGCCGACCAGGACGAACACATTGCAGGCGGCCACCAGAATGGCTGGCGGCATGGCCAGGATCGGCAGATAGCCCATGCCCGCGGCGATCAGCGTCGTGGCGGACAGCAGCAAGACGACGACACTGATAACGATCACCGGAATGCCGGGGGCAGAACCGAGGGATTGCTCTTTCATGGCTGGGGCGTCCTTGTGGTTTGGATTAAGATATCAAATTGATATCAATTTTTGACGGCTTTCCGACCAGCGGTCATGTCATCGGCCCGTTAAAATGGCCGCCCCCTCGAACTGGATGAGCGCATGACCACTCTTGGCACCCCGCTGTCGCCTTCAGCCACCCGCGTACTGTTGTTGGGCTCGGGCGAACTGGGTAAGGAGGTCGCGATCGAGCTGCAGCGCCTGGGGGTGGAGGTGATCGCTGCAGATCGCTATGCCGACGCGCCGGCCATGCAGGTGGCGCACCGTTCGCACGTGCTGGACATGCTCGATCCCGCCGCCTTGCGCGCGCTGATCGCCAGCGAGCAGCCGCACCTGATCGTGCCGGAGATCGAGGCCATCCATACCGAAACCCTGGTGGCGCTGGAGCGCGAGCAGGGTCAGAAAGTGATTCCGACCGCGCGCGCCGCGCGCCTGACCATGGACCGCGAAGGCATCCGCCGGCTGGCTGCCGAAACGCTGGGCCTGCCGACCTCGCCGTACCGCTTCGTCGACACCGCAGCCGAGTACCGCGAAGCGATCGCCGCCGTTGGCCTGCCGTGCGTGGTCAAGCCGGTGATGTCTTCCTCCGGCAAGGGGCAGAGCACGCTGCGCAGCGAGGCCGATATCGATACCGCGTGGGAGTACGCGCAGACCGGTGGGCGCGCCGGTGCTGGCCGCTGCATCGTCGAAGGCTTCATCGATTTCGATTACGAAATCACCTTGCTCACCGTGCGGCATGCTGGCGGCACCTCGTACTGCGATCCCATCGGGCATTGGCAGCAGGATGGCGACTACCGCGAAAGCTGGCAGCCGCAGCCGATGTCGGCGGCCGCGCTGCACCGCTCGCAGCAGATCGCCAAAGCCATCACCGATGACCTGGGGGGCTGGGGCCTGTTCGGCGTGGAATTGTTCGTGAAGGGCGATGAGGTGTGGTTCAGCGAGGTCTCGCCGCGCCCGCACGACACCGGCCTGGTCACCCTGGTGTCGCAGGACCTGAGCGAATTCGCGCTGCACGCCCGCGCCATTCTCGGGCTGCCGGTGGGTGCGCAGGACGGCGGCGTCATCCGTCAGAGTGGCCCATCCGCATCCTGCGCGCTGCTGGCGCATGGCAATGGCGTGCCGGTGTTCGACAACGTGGCCGATGCGCTGCGCGATCCCGAGACCGCGCTGCGCCTGTTCGGCAAACCACGTGTGGACGGCCACCGTCGCGTTGGCGTCACCCTGGCGCGCGCCGATGGCATCGATGGCGCACGCGAGAAGGCGCGCGCGGCCGCCGCGGCACTGACGATCCAGTTGCAGGGCTGATCGCCGCAGATTCCGAGAAGTGCAGCGCACCGCTGCACTTCTTCAACGCGCCAAACGCCGCGGGTCTAAGCGCGATTAACCGCACGCACCTGCGTCGGCCTACCAGACAGGCGCGAAGAGCGCAGACGGCCCAGCAACTCGCCCTTCCGAATCCCCAATCCCTAATCACCAATCCCGGCTACCAAGCAACATCCACCCACACCGCATGATGGTCGCTGCCATCGGCGATCGCTGCATCCGGGCTGGCGCTGGCCGGCCAGAAGATGCCGCTGTCGACCAGCGTGAACTGCCGCGACGGCAGCACATAGTCCAGGCGCATGGTGCCTGCCTGCGGGCCGAAGTCGCCGGTCACCTGATGCGGGTCGCCGATGTGCGCGATGCCTTGCGCGGCGTAGTCGGCGGTTTTTTCCGGGCCGCCGGCGCTGCGCGGGGCCGGGTACTGCAGCACGCGCGGATGCTGGATCAGCGCCCGGATCGCTTCGTGGCGGCCGGCGCCGTCGATCGGGTCGTTGTTCAGATCGCCAAGGATCACAAAGTGTGCATCGGCCGCCAGGCCGCCGCAGCCTCCCTTGTCGTCGCACAACCAGCGCTTGCTGTCGGCCGTGTCATCCAGGTAGGCGCGCCATAGCGCGAGCTCGTCGTGGTTGCGCGCGGCGTTGCGTTTTTCCGCGCCGTCGAACACCGGTGGAGTGGGGTGCGACACCAGCGCATGCACCACGCCCAGCGGCGTGCGTACCGGCACGTCCCAATGCGACTTGGACGACAGCCGCAGCTGCGCCCAGATCGCGTCGCTGTAGAACGATGTCCGCGTGGCCGGGTCGATCGGCCGCAGCGCGCCCGGCAACGTGCTCCACTTCAGCAACTGGAAACTGCGCACGGCCTGCGTGTCGATCGGATATCGCGACAGCACCAGCATGCCGTACTGACCAGGATGCAGGCCAAAGCCCCAGGCGTCGTTGCCGCGGTTGCGGCCATCGCCGCCGACGCTGCCGCTGTTGTCCAGATCCAGCCCGCTCGGGACGCCCGTGTTGACCGGCGCCAGATACCGATACGGATAACGCAGCGGCTCGCCGCCACCCGGCTGTGCCACCTGTAGATAGCGCTGCTGGAACAGATCGGCGGCACGGTGGTCCGGATCGAAGTCGAACTCGTTGAGCAGTACCAGATCCGGGCGCACACGCTGCAGTACCGCAGCGATCTTGCGCGCATGCGCGCTGTCGCCCTGCAGTTCGCGGATCAGGCCGCCCGCCTGGTCCGAATACAACGAGGTGTTGTACGTGGCGATGCGCAAGGGCGCGGTCGCCGGCTCGGGCGAGGGATCGGGCGCTGTGGTGGCGGAAGGCGTGCGATGGGTACAGGCGGTGCACAGCGCGGTCAGCGCCAGCAGCAGGAGAGGTCTGATCATGGCGGCATTCTCGCATGGCCGATACGGCAGGCCGATGTCGTCGTTTGGCAGCCTACGGCGCCGGCGCGCTGGCGGGCAGTCCACGCCAATGGCGGCCGTCGTAGGCCTCCAGCGCAGTGAAGCGGCGCTTGTAGTTCATCTTGGCGTGACCGTCGATCCAGTAGCCCAGGTAGACATGTGCGCGTCGCTCGCGCTGTGCCCACTGGATCTGCTGCAGGATTGCGAAGGTGCCAAGACTGCGCGCGGCCGCCTCCGGTGCGTAGAACGTGTACACCGCCGACAACGCATGCTCGGTGACATCGGTGACCGCCACCGCGAGCAGTTGCCCGGGCGCATGCGCGACCGATGCCTGGCGGATTTCCAGGAAGCGCCCATGCGACCAGCCGCCGATCAGGAACTGGTCGAACTCGCTCGCGCCATGCCCGTCCATGCCACCGCCGGGATGCCGGTGCTTGAGATAGCGCCGGTACAGCGCAAGCTGCTCGTCGGTGCGTTCGGCGGCGACGATGCGTACCACCAGGTCGTGATTGCGTGCCAGGCAGCGGCGTTGGCTGCGATCCGGGTGGAAGGCGTCCACCGCGATGCGCACCGGTACGCACGCGCGGCAGCGCTCGCAATGCGGGCGATAGACCAGATCGCCGGAACGCCGGAATCCCCACGCCAGGGCTTGCGGGTAGATCGTCCCCAGGCGCGGATCGTGTGGATCCAGTACCAGATCGCGTGCCTGACGGTCCGGCCAGTAGCCACAGGCATGCTCGCCGGTCTGAAACAGGCGCAGGTCCTCGTGGGTGTCGGCGTGGATGGCCATGCGCTCAGGATAGCGCCTGCGCGTCGCAACAGCGGCGACTGTCCGCTCCATGAATGCGGCCGATGCGCGCGTCAACGCCTGTGCCGGTGACTCGTTGATGTGGGTGTTGGTGGCAGCGCACGGCAGATCCGGGTGCGCCACCTACGCGATGCGGCCCATGCAAGTGCCGCGTGTGGTTCCCACAGATCAGGAGTTTCTCATGACGTCCCGCAAACCCGTTCTTGCCCTGGCCATGCTGGCTGCGCTGTCTACCGGCGCAGTTGTCGCCGCCACCCCGCCGGCACCCGGCGATGCGCCGCGTCCTGCCAAGCTCGACAGCAATGGCGATGGTGTGATCGACCGCAGCGAAGCGGCTGCCAACCCGAAGCTGGCCGCGCAGTTCGACACGCTGGACACCAACAAGGACGGCAAGCTGTCGCGCGATGAACGTCCGCGCCATCATGGCCCCAGACCTGAGGGGCGTGGCGCTTGGCTAGCCAAGTTCGACACCGACAAGGATGGGCGCATCAGCCGCGAGGAGGCCAAGGCCGATCCGAAATTCGCCGCGCGCTTCGACCAGATGGACCTCAACAAGGATGGCTTTATCGATCGTGCCGACCGTGAGCTGCGGATGCAGCAGCATCGCGACGCGTGGTTCGCCAAAGCCGATACCGACAAGGACGGCAAACTGAGCAAGGCCGAATTCGATGCCGCATCGAAGCTGCGCGGCGAGCACGGACCGCGCGGCCCCGGCGACCACGGCAAGCATGCGATGCCGGTCAAGCCTGCGGCGAGCAGCTGATGCTGGCAGCGTGCGATCGCATCCCGGCAGTCCAGGCACAGCCGGCATACCGCGTTCTCAGTAGACGGTAGAGCATCAGCAATACGTAACAAGGCGCCGATCGACCGACGGCCTCCTGTGCAAGCAGGGGGCCGTTGTTTTATGGACACAGCCGCCTGTATGGGGCGGAATGACGCATGGCCACCGTTGCCCGCTCTGAGCCGTCTGGCAGGGGCGTATGCACCGCGTGCGCCTGCACTATGTCGGGGCAATCCATGCGAGCGATACCGTCGGACAGGTGGCGATTGCACCCTGGGCACGACTGCGATCACTTGCCGGGTGACGGCCAGCGCTGTGTCCAAGGCTTCTGCTGGCGCGCCCGGATGGCACCCTGCCTTGCGGAGCGTCGGTGTACGGAATCCGGTTACTCCTTGTGGCATCGGCCGTTGCGGTGCTGGAGCAGGCTCCCGGACGCGTTACAGCATTCCCCGGACGAGGTAATGGCGCAGGACCGGCAGCAGCACCGCCGCGGTACTGACGAGCATTGCGCCAGGGCTGAACATGCAGCGATAGAGCCAGGGGGCTCGCGTGGTGCCGCGGTTGCGTGCCTCGCGCTCCAGCATGGGGCGCATGAGGCGTGGCAGCACGGCCATCGTCTGGTAATTGACGACCGCCAGTCCCGCACACAGCACCAGCAACGCAGGCCATCCGCTGTGGCTGAAGCGGTGCAGCACCAGCGTCGCGCAACACAGCAGCGCGGCCGTCACCGTGCTGGTACGGATGAAGCGGCTGATGGCCCCGACTTCGGCCGGCGTGCGTGCAAAACGCAGCAGATACCAGCCCGACCAATAGGTTCCCAGCGCGGCGATCACCACGCTACCTGCCGCAATCAATGCGGGCGCGCCGAACCAGACGCTCAACGCGCCGGCAGCGCCACCGCCGCTGAGTGCCGAGCCGGTCAACCCGCCAGCACCGAGCTTGCCCGCGCCGCCCAACACGATCGCCGCGCTTGCGGTGCCCGGTGCTGCCAGCATGACTGCCGAGGCCATCGTGGTCGCGAAGGCCGCACTGGGCGCGCTGCCACGTGCGAAATCGCCAAATCGACGCATCAGATCGCTGCGCACGCTGGCGCGCGCGCGCGACAGCCGCTTGCGCACCGCAGCGTCGCTGAGGCCCAGCAGCGATGCGACCTGCTGCGAACTCTGGCCTTCGCGGTAATACAGCAGCAGCGTTTCGCGGGTTTCTTCCGGTAGCGCGGAAATGATGTCGAGCGCGGCGATCTCCTCTTCCACCTGCAGCAAGCGATCGGTGGGCGAGGGTGCCGGATCGGCTGCCATCGCGATCGCCAGGTCGGCCGCTTCGCCGCTGAGCGCGCGGTGGCGATTGGCACGCAGCCAATCACGCGCCAGGTTGCGGGTGATCTGGCGCAGCCACGGCAGGAAGCTGGCGGGTTGATGCAACTGCGCCAGGCGCTGCCAGGCACGCAGGAAGGCTTCCTGGGCGATGTCCTCACTGGCGGCGATATCGCGGGTGATCGCCAGTGCAATGGCGGTGACCGTGTTCTGGCATGCCGTCACGATCCGGCCATACGCCTGCTGGCAGCCGGCTGCAGCGTGGGGAAGCTCGCGTTGCAACATCAGGTCCAGCGTGTCGGTGTTCATCGGCGCAGTCTATGTCCTGTTGCCAGCAGGACGCATCGCCGCGACGGATGTGACCAGTGCGGTCGTCGCAGGCGGGTGCCGCTTGCCATGGGGAGCAACCGGCAGTCAGGCCGTCGCCGGCAGCGTGTGACGCTGACGGCCTTCACGCGTGCCGCGCCAGACGCACCGTGCCGGGCTGGAATCGGGCCGGCGACGCAGGCATTACACGCGCCAGGCGGACGCCGACAACGGTGACGAAGCTCTGCTCCTGGGGGAGCAGGGGCGGCACTTTTCGGTCCGCGCGTCTGCGGTTCGTCGATCCTGGGCACGGAACCGCCACCCGACGGCCGCGGGTCCGCGCCCCTGGCTTGTTCAGCGCGCCGGCTGGATCCGTACGCGCACCTCATCGTCTTCTGTTGGCGGAGCTGCAGTCGGCGCGGGCTGCGATGCAGCGGGCGCTGCCGGCGCTGGTGCAGCGCGATGGCGCATCACCACCACCGTGGCCACTGCGCCGATCACCAGCAGCAGCACCAGGCGGATGCGCCAGGCCCAGCTGCGTGCGCTGGCGCTTGAGCCGTTCTCGCCTTCGCGAAAGGTGTATTCCACGTTCGGCAGGTCGCGGCGGGTAGTGTCCAGCAGACGTGCCTCGCGCAGCAGATCGCGGGCACGTGGCTGGTCGTTGGCATGCACGATCCACACGGTGGGATGGGCCTGCGCATTGCCCTGTTCCAGATAGCTGAACTGGCCGCCGCGCTTGCTCTGGTAGGAGCGGCCATTGCTGATGCGGATCTCGATGCCGGCCTCGCGCAATAGGTTGGCCACGCCTTCGGCGGTTTCGATACGTTGACTGCTGAAGATCTTGCGCATGGTGGAAAACACCGTTGGGTCCGGAACAGATGGCGCCGCTGCGGCGCCGGTTCAAGAGGAAGCATTGGGGACGGGGCGCGCGGGTGGGGGAGGCGGCGCGCGCGCGGACAAGCATGCCAGCTCGTGCTGCGGCCGTTCGCGCGGCGTGGGCAGTGCTGCAGTCGGTCGCGCCGGGATGCGCCGGGCGGATCGACCCCGGCCCCGCGCGCGTGGCACTGCCTACTCCTTGGCCGGCACGGCACTCGCGCTGCCGTCGGGCACCACGCGAATCAGCCCTTCCTGCGTGGTGCTGGCCACCAGCACGCCGTCGCGGGTGAAGAACTGTCCGCGCGCCAGGCCGCGTGCGCCTTGCGCGGTAGGGCTGTCCAGCGAGTACAGCAGCCAGTCGTCGGTACGGAACGGGCGGTGGAACCATAGCGCATGATCGAGCGAGGCCATCTGCACGTTCGGCGTGTAGTAACTGATGCCATGCGGAAACGTGGAGGTACCCAGTAGCTGGAAGTCCGAGGCATAGGCCAGCAGTGCCTGGTGCAGACCCACATCGTCGCCGATGGGGTCGGTCAGCCGTAGCCACATCTGCTGGAACGGAGGGCGTTTGGGTGGCTTGAGTTCGTCGCGCGGGAACACGTGGCGAAACTCGAACGGGCCGCCGCGCGACAGCCAGCGCTGCACCTTGGCCGGCAGTTTGGCCAACACCTCCGGTGCCAGCGGGGCTGCCGGCTCGATGTCTTCCGGCGGCGGCACCACCGGCATCGCCGACTGATGCTCGGCGCCGCCTTCGCGCTCCTGGAACGAGGCCGCGCAGAAGAAGATCACCTTGCCGTGCTGGATCGCGGTGACCCGTCGCACCGAAAAACTGCCGCCGTCGCGGGTGCGGTCGACGTCGTAGACGATGGGGTGATCGATATTGCCGGCCCGCAGGAAGTAGGCGTGCAGCGAATGCGCCTGGCGGCCGTTGTCCACCGTGGCCTGCGCCGCCGACAAGGCCTGGCCCAGCACCTGGCCGCCGAACACGTACTTGGTGCCGATGTCGCGGCTCTGGCCGCGAAACAGATTGTCTTCCAGGCGCTCCAGCGACAGCAGGCTGATCAGTTCGGAGACCACGGGTTCGGCGGTGGCGGACAAGAGGCTGGCCTGGGCGTGCGACGGACCGCGATTATAGCGGCCGGCCCGGCGCTCGCTGCCGGCCGGGCGCGCTCAGACCTTCTGCAGACGTGCCACCAGGCCATGCAGGGCGGCCTGGGCGTCGGGCGCATACCAGCCGTCGACGAAGCGTTCCAGCTGGATCAGCTCCGGCGCCAGCGCGGCGCGTAGATCCGCACGCGCCACCGCGCGCGTGGCCAGCATCGGTTGGCGCGGCAACTGCCGCAGCTCCTGAAGCCAGGCCACTGCACGCGCGGTGACCAACTCGCCATCGACCAGTTCGTCCACCAGGCCGATCTGCACGGCCTGTTCGGCCGGCAGCATCTGCCCGGAGATCAGCAGGCGTTCGGCGCGGTGTGCACCCACCACCCGGCGCAGCAGGCGCTGGATGCCTTCCGGGGCGGCCAGGCCCACCTGCACTTCGTTCAAGCCGATCGCGTACGGCCTGGCGGTGTCGGCGCTGCGTGCCATCACCCGGTAGTCGCAGCACAACGCGAGCACGCAGCCGCCGGCCGGTGCATGCCCGCCGATCGCGGCCACTACCGGAATGCGGCTGTTGGCCAGCGCCTGCGCCGCTTCGAAGAACGCCGTCCAGCTGGCCAGCAGCGCGGCGCGGTCGCTGCCGTGCGCCAGCAACTGCGGCACATCCATGCCGCCGGAAAAGATCCGTTCGCCGCCCGACAGCACGATGCCGTCGGCCTCGTCGCCGGCCTGCTGCACGGCTGCGCTCAGTGCCTGGCATAGCGCGCTGTCCAGCGCATTGACCGGCGGGCGCGCCAGGCGGATTTCGCGAACACGGCCATGGTCTAAGATCTGGATGCTCATTCGGGGCTCCTGGAGGTCGGGACATGATAGACGGCAGTCGAAGCAGGCGGCACCGGCATGCACGTGTGCTGCTCGGTGCGATGGCAGCGGCAATTGCGATGTCGGCCAGTGCTGGCGTTGCGGCGCAGTGCGTACCGGAATTCAAGGCCGGCTGGATCCGCATCCCGCCACCCGGTGGCATGGGGATGGCGGCCGGCTTCGGACAGTTCCACAACGGCTGCCCGCAAGCGCTGAAGGTCACCGCGGTGAAGAGCGGAACGTTCGCGGATGTGTCCTTGCACGAAACCACGCACAGCGACGGCGTCAGCCGCATGCGCGCAGTGCCGGAGCTGACGCTGCCGGCCGGCAGGACGGTCGCGCTGGTGCCGGGCGGCCTGCATCTGATGCTGATGGAAGCGCGGGCGCCGTTGCAGGAAGGTGCGCAGGTGCCGGTGACGTTCACCCTGCAGGATGGCCGTCAGATCCAGGCGACGCTTCAGGCACGCAAGCGCGCACCCGGGTCCTGAAATGCGGTGGTGGGGCGTGCGCCCCGCATGAGCCGCTGGCGCGCCCAGATGGTTGCGAGAGGTGCCGTCGCACTGCCGCCAAACGGTTGCTGCATGCAGCCGCTTGCCGGCACGCGTCGCCCCCGATGCGTGCCCGGGCACGGCACCGTTGCGGTCGCATGAAAAACGGCGGCTCCTGGGGGAGCCGCCGTCCTGGGAAACAGTCGCGTCCGTCGCGCTGCCGCCGCTCGCCGCTCAGCTACTGGCGGCCCGCACGGCGTCGGGAAGCGCGGCGCTCTTGCCGGTCTGCGTATCGATCCATACCACCACCACGTTGCCGTCCGAATACAGCTTGCTGTCGTCCTTCTGGTCGAAGATGCGGTGGCCGATGGTCACGCTGCTGGTGCCCAGGCGTTCGACGAACAGCTCTACGGTGATGTCGTTGGGCCAGATCAACGGCTGCTTGTAGTTGACGTTGGTGGCGGCGACCACCGGCGCGATGCGATCGGTCATCGCCACGCCCTGCACGCCGAGCATCCAGCGCACGCGCGCTTCCTCCAGGTAGGAGATGTACTTGGCATTGTTGACATGCCCCATGCTGTCCATGTCGCGCCAGCGCACGCTGATCGGGATGCGTGCCAGGACCTTGTGTTCGCTCATCGGCTTGCCTTCTTCTTCGCAGTCTTCTTGGTGGCGGAGGCGGCGGTTTTGCTCGCCTTCTCCGGTTTGACCTTGCGCGGCGGGCGCGCATCGGGCTTGTTGGCCATCGCCGCAGGGCGCGTCTCGCGTGCCTTGACCGACGGCAGCATCTTGGCCAGGAACTGCCCGGTATAGGATCTCGGTTCGGCAGCCACTTCCTCCGGCGTGCCGGACACCAGCACGGTGCCGCCACGGTGGCCGCCCTCCGGGCCCAGGTCCACGATCCAGTCGGCGGTCTTGATCACGTCGAGGTTGTGTTCGATCACCACCACCGTGTTGCCCTCGTCGCGCAGCTTGTGCAGCACGCCGAGCAGGGCTTCGATATCATGGAAATGCAGGCCGGTGGTCGGCTCGTCGAGGATGTACAGGGTGCGGCCGGTGTCGCGCCGCGACAGCTCCTTGGACAACTTGACGCGCTGGGCCTCGCCGCCGGACAAGGTGGTCGCGCTCTGCCCCAGCTTGATGTAGCTCAGGCCCACATCCACCAGCGTTTCCAGCTTGCGCGCGATCGCCGGCACCGGTTCGAACAGGCGCAGCGCGTCTTCCACCGTCATCTGCAACACGTCGTTGATGTTGTAGCCCTTGTACAGAATTTCCAGGGTCTCGCGGTTGTAACGCTTGCCGTGGCAGACATCGCAGGGCACGTACACGTCCGGCAGGAAGTGCATCTCCACCTTGATCAGGCCATCGCCCTGGCAGGCTTCGCAGCGGCCGCCGCGCACGTTGAAGCTGAAGCGACCGGGCGAGTAACCGCGCGCGCGCGCTTCCGGTACCTGCGCATAGAGCTCGCGCAATGGCGTGAACAGGCCGGTGTAGGTGGCAGGGTTGGACCGCGGCGTACGACCGATCGGGGACTGGTCGATATCCACTACCTTGTCGAACAGGTCGAGGTTCTCGATTTCCCGATAAGCCGCCACCGGATGCGAGGCGCCGTTGATCTCGTTGGCCGCCAGCGAGAACAGCGTGTCGTTGATCAGCGTGGACTTGCCCGACCCGGACACGCCGGTGATGCAGGTCAGCAGGCCGGCCGGAATGTCCAGATCGACATTCTTGAGATTGTTGCCGGTGGCCCCGCGCAGATGCAGCATCATCTTCGGATTGGGCTTGTGGCGTTGTTTGGGAATCTCGATGCGGCGCTTGCCGGACAGGTATTGGCCGGTCAACGAGCGCGGCGATTCCAGAATGTCGTCCAGCGTGCCTTGCGCGCAGATCTCGCCGCCATGCACGCCCGCGCCAGGGCCGATGTCCAGCACGTGGTCGGCCAGGCGGATCGCGTCTTCGTCGTGTTCGACCACGATCACGGTGTTGCCAAGATCGCGCAGCCGCGTCAGCGTGCCGAGCAGGCGTTCGTTGTCGCGCTGGTGCAGGCCGATCGACGGCTCGTCCAGCACATACATCACCCCGACCAGACCTGCGCCGATCTGGCTGGCCAGGCGGATGCGTTGCGCCTCGCCGCCGGACAGGGTGTCGGCCTTGCGTTCCAGCGTGAGGTAGTCCAGGCCCACATCGACCAGGAACCCCAGGCGCTCGGCGATCTCCTTGACGATCTTGGCGGCGATCTCGCCGCGCCAGCCCGGCAACGACAGGCCACGGAAAAAGCTCAACGCCTCGTTGACCGGCAGCACCACCAGCTCGGGCAGCGGACGATCGGCCACGAACACATTGCGCGCGGCGCGATTCAGACGCGTGCCGTTACAGGCAGGGCAGGGCTGCTGGCTGACGTACTTGGTCAGCTCTTCGCGCACCGCCGGCGATTCGGTTTCGCGGTAACGGCGTTCCAGGTTCGGAAGGATGCCTTCGAACCGATGCTTGCGCGTAGTGCGCCCGCCGGCATCGGTGAAGTAGGTGAAGCTGATCACCTCGTCGCCACTGCCGAACAGCACCGCCTGGCGCACCTTGGCCGGCAGCGTGTTCCAGACCGCGTCCACGTCGAACTTGTAGTGCTTGGCCAGCGAAGCGATCAGCTGGAAGTAGTAGGCGTTGCGGCGGTCCCAGCCGCGCACCGCGCCGGCCGACAGCGACAATTCGGGATGCACAACCACGCGATCGGGGTCGAAGAACTCGGCCACGCCCAGGCCATCGCAGCTCGGGCAGGCGCCCACCGGGGCGTTGAACGAGAACAGCCGCGGTTCCAGCTCCGGCAGCGAGTAATCGCACACCGGGCAGCTGTACTTGGACGAGAACAGATGCGGCGCGGCGGTCGGGTCGTCCAGCGACTGCACCGCCACCATGCCTTCGCCCAGCTTGAGTGCGGTTTCGAAACTTTCGGCCAGGCGTTGTTTGATGTCCTCGCGCGGACGGAAGCGGTCGATCACCGCTTCGATGGTGTGCTTCTGGCGCAGCGCCAGCGGCGGCACCGCATCGATCTCGTACAGTTCGCCGTCCACGCGCACGCGCACGAAACCCTGCGCGCGCAGTTGTTCGAACACCTGCGCATGCTCGCCCTTGCGGTCGCGGATCACCGGCGCCAGCAGCATGTAGCGCTGCTCCTGGTCCTGGGTCAGCATGTGGTCGACCATCTGGCTGACGGTCTGCGCTTCCAGCGGGAAGCCATGGTCCGGGCAGCGCGGTTGGCCCACGCGTGCATAGAGCAGGCGCAGGTAGTCGTAGATCTCGGTGATCGTGCCGACAGTGGAGCGCGGGTTGTGCGATGTGGATTTCTGTTCGATCGAGATGGCCGGGGACAGGCCTTCGATGTGGTCCAGGTCCGGCTTTTCCATCACGCTCAGGAACTGGCGCGCGTACGCCGACAGCGACTCGACGTAGCGGCGCTGGCCTTCTGCGTAGATGGTGTCGAACGCCAGCGACGACTTGCCCGATCCGGACAGGCCGGTGATCACGATGAGTTTGTCGCGGGGCAGGTCGAGGTCGATGTTCTTGAGGTTGTGCGTCCGCGCGCCGCGGATGCGGATGAAATCCATCGCCATGGGGGATCCGATGTCGGGCCGGCGAACCGGCGGTGGTGCGAGCGTGCTCAGCAGGAATGAGTGGCAGTCGATCAGCCTACCCGCCGACCTAGGTGAGGGCAATTGCCCCAGATGCCAGTCTGCCGGGGCCGTTGTGGCGGCCGGATGATGCGTTCCACCGGCCCATTGCGGGGGTGGTTGTGGCCGATCTGCCTGCGACTTGACCCGAAACCAGCCTGGCAAGTACAATTCCGCTCCTGTCTGCCCCAAGGGCAAGTCAGGCGACCATAATAACTACAGAGGAACACCTGGTCATGTATGCAGTTCTGGTAACCGGCGGTAAGCAATACCGCGTCGCGCAGGGCGAAACGCTCCGCGTGGAAAAGCTCGAAGTCGAAGCCGGCAACGAGATCAAGTTCGACACCATCCTGATGCTGGGCGACAGCGACGGCATCAAGCTGGGCGATGCGCTGAAGGGCGCCTCGGTCACCGCCAAGGTCGTGGCCCACGGCCGCGCCGACAAGGTGCGCATCATCAAGTTCCGTCGCCGCAAGCACCACATGAAGCGTCAGGGACATCGTCAGCACTACACCGAAATCGAGATCACCGGCATCGCCGGTGGCGACAAGAAGTAAGGAGAACCAGTCATGGCACATAAAAAGGGCGTAGGTTCCTCGCGCAACGGTCGCGATTCCAACCCGAAGTACCTCGGCGTGAAGATGTTTGGCGGCCAGGTCATCGAGGCTGGCAACATCATCGTGCGTCAGCGCGGTACCCAGTTCCATCCGGGCGCCGGCGTCGGCCTGGGTCGTGACCACACGCTGTTCGCGCTGGTCGACGGCAAGGTGGAGTTCTCCACCAAGGGCCCGAAGAAGCGTCGTACCGTCAGCGTGGTTGCCGAGGCGTAATCGCCCGCTCCATGCAGGCCAGTCCACGAGGCGGTAACGCCTTGCGGGCCAGACGGAAAGCCCCGCTTTTGCGGGGTTTTTCGTTTGAGGGCCGGGAGTGGGGATTCGGGATTCGCAATGGCGGATTTCGAGAGTCTCGATACCGTTGCTTCCTGCTGTTTCCGCGACCGCCAAGCGGCGTCCTGCGGTGCTGTTACCAATCCCAAATCACGAATTCCGAATCCCATGAAGCTAGTCGACGAAGCAGAAATCCTGGTCACCGCCGGTAATGGCGGCAATGGCTGTGTCGGCTTCCGCCGCGAGAAGTTCATTCCGCTGGGTGGGCCGGATGGTGGCGATGGCGGGGCCGGCGGCAGTGTCTGGATCGTGGCCGACGAGAACGTCAATACCCTGGTCGACTTCCGTCATGAGCGCACCTTCAAGGCGCAGCGCGGCGAGAACGGCATGGGGCGCCAGGCCTATGGCAAGGGCGGCGAAGACCGCATCATCGTGGTGCCGGTCGGCACTGTGGTGATCAATGTGCAGACCGATGAAGTGATTGGCGACCTGATCCAGCATGGCGACCGCCTGCTGGTGGCCAAGGGCGGCAAGGGCGGTCTGGGCAACATGCATTTCAAGAGCTCGGTCAACCGTGCGCCACGCCAGGCCACCACCGGCGAGGAGGGCGAGGAGCGGCTGCTCAAGCTCGAACTCAAGCTGCTGGCCGACGTCGGCCTGCTCGGCTTTCCCAATGCCGGCAAGAGCACGCTGATCCGCGCGGTGTCGGCGGCGACACCGAAAGTGGCCGACTATCCGTTCACCACGCTCTACCCGAATCTGGGCGTGGTCAGCGTCGAGGCCCATCGCAGCTTCGTCATTGCCGACGTGCCGGGTCTGATCGAGGGTGCGGCCGACGGTGCCGGCCTGGGCACGCAGTTCCTGCGTCATCTGCAGCGCACCCGCCTGCTGCTGCACCTGGTGGACATGGCCCCGATGGATGGTGGCGTGGAGGGTGTATCGCCGGCCGAACAGGTGCGCACGATCGAACGCGAGCTGGAGCGTCACGACCCGGAGTTGCTGAAGAAGCCGCGCTGGCTGGTGCTCAACAAGGCCGACCTGATGTTCGAGGACGAGGCGCGTGCCGCTGCCGAGGCCATCGTGGCCGAGCTGGGCTGGACGGCGCCATGGTATCTGGTCTCGGCGCTGGGTCGCGATGGCACCTTCCCGATCATGAAGGACGTCATGGCGTTCTTCGACCGCCAGCGCGAGGACGAGCTCGAAGCGCGCGATGCGGGCTGAGTGCCGCAGCGGGCGCACAAAAAACCCGGCCAAGGCCGGGTTTTTCTGTATTGCCGGAAGCCAGGCTGCCGGCGTTGACGCGGTTGATCGCTTACGCGGCCTTGATGGCCTTGATGCGTGCGGTCAGGCGGCTCTTGTGACGTGCAGCCTTGTTCTTGTGGATCAGGCCGCGGGCGCTGAAACGGTCGAGAATGGGCTGGGCGACGGCAAAGGCGGCTTCGGCGCCTGCAGCATCGTTGGCGTCAAGGGCCTTGATCACCTTCTTGACGGCGGTGCGCAGCATCGAGCGCTGGCCGGTGTTGCGCTCATTGCGCACAACGGTCTGCTTGGCGCGCTTCTTGGCGGACTTGATATTGGCCACGGTGGTGGGTTCCTGAAAAATCGGTATGGTGGAAAAAGCAAGCGCGAAAGTATGATGGACCCAATTATGTACGTCAAGTCAGTTGTCAAGAGGGATCGCCCATGAGCACACCCCGCATGTTGAGGGGCCTGCTCTCGTTCAGCAGTATGACCATGGTCTCGCGGGTGTTGGGATTGGTGCGCGACCAGGTGGTGACCACCACCTTCGGCAGCAATGCGGTGACCGATGCGTTCTGGGTGGCTTTCCGGGTCCCCAATTTCCTGCGCCGGCTGTTCGCCGAAGGCTCCTTTGCCACCGCCTTCGTGCCAGTGTTCACCGAGGTCA
Source organism: Xanthomonas melonis (assembly GCF_020783655.1). Taxonomy (GTDB): domain Bacteria; phylum Pseudomonadota; class Gammaproteobacteria; order Xanthomonadales; family Xanthomonadaceae; genus Xanthomonas; species Xanthomonas melonis. The sequence goes on from NZ_JAJGQH010000010.1 coordinate 103,410, forward strand.
AGGAGACCCGGCCGCATGCCGAGCTGCGCGAGCTGATGGCGCGCGTGGCCGGCACTCTCGGCGGCGTGCTGCTGGTGGTCACTGCGCTAGCGCTGATCTTCGCCCCGCAGCTGGCCACGCTGTTCTCCAGCGGAGTGGATACCGATCCGGCCAAGCATGGCCTGCTGGTGGATCTGTTTCGCCTGACGTTCCCATTCCTGCTGTTCGTTTCGCTGACCGCGTTGGCGGGCGGGGCGCTGAACAGTTTCCAGAAATTCGCCATGCCGGCGCTGACTCCGGTGATCCTCAACCTGTGCATGATCGCCGGGGCCGTGTGGCTGGCGCCGCGGCTGGGTGGTACGCCGGAGAAGCAGATCCTCGCGCTGGGCTGGGCGGTGCTGGCGGCGGGCATGCTGCAGTTGCTGTTCCAGCTGCCTTCGCTGAAAGGCATCGATCTGTTGACCCTGCCGCGCTGGGGCTGGCGACATCCGGGGGTGCGCAAGGTGCTGACCCTGATGGTGCCGACCCTGTTCGGCTCCTCGGTGGCGCAGATCAACCTGCTGCTGGACACCGTCATCGCCGCCAAGCTGACCGACGGCTCGCAGTCGTGGTTGTCGCTGGCCGACCGATTCCTTGAATTGCCGTTGGGCGTCTTCGGCGTGGCGCTGGGCACGGTGATCCTGCCGGCGCTGGCGCGCCATCACGTCAAGACCGACCGCGCCGCGTTTTCCAGCGCGCTGGACTGGGGCTTCCGGACCACCTTGCTGATTGCAGTGCCGGCGATGCTGGGTTTGTTGTTGCTGGCCGAGCCGCTGGTGGCAACCTTGTTCCAGTATCACAAGTTCACCGCCTTCGACACCCGCATGACGGCGTTGTCGGTGTACGGGCTGAGCTTCGGCCTGCCGGCGTACGCCATGCTCAAGGTGGTGCTGCCGGCGTTTTATGCGCGCCAGGACACCCGCACCCCGGTGCGTGCCGGTGTGGTCGCGTTGGTGGCCAATATGGTGTTCAACTTCGCCTTCCTGGCAGTGCTGTACCAGCTCATGGTGCCGCCCGAGCTCAAGGCGCAGGGCGTGATGCAGGCGCTGGGCAAGCAGCCGGGGCTGCATCTGGCGCTGGGTATCGCCAGTGCGCTGTCGAGTTATCTCAACCTGGGGCTGCTGTGGTATTGGCTGGGCAGGTCCGGCGTCTATCAGCGCCGGCCGGGTTGGGGGGGCTATGCGACGCGTCTGCTGCTGGCGTGTGCGGCGATGGTGGCGGTGCTGTTGGGTCTGCTGTGGTGGCTGCCGTCCTTCACCACGATGGACAAGTGGCAACGGATCGGCTGGCTGGCGGTGCTGGTCGGCAGTGGCGGCCTGACCTACCTGGCAGCGCAGCTGGCGCTGGGCTTGCGGCCGCGCCACTTGCGCGAGAGCTGAGCCTGGAGTCGACTCTCTTCCCCCGCGTGCGGGGGAAGGTGCCCGAAGCGCGGATGGGGGCCGCATCGCGCCGGCGGCAGGCGTAGTGTCGCTGAGCGCTTGCGTGATCGGTGCGGGCCGTGCGGGTTGACAGGCACGGCTATACTCACGGGTTACGCATCAACGAGGACCGGCCGCAGGCCGGCATCTGTTTGGATCGAGGAATGAGCAGGCTGTTTAGAGACGTCGAGGGCGGGACGCTGTTCCCGCACGGAAGCGTGGTCTGCATCGGCGCCTTCGATGGCCTGCACCTGGGGCATCGGGCATTGGTGCAGCACGCGGTTGCGCGCGCGCGCGCGCTCGGCGTGCCTGCGGTGGCGGTGAGCTTCGAGCCGTTGCCACGCGAGTTCTTCGCTCCGGCTGCACCGCCGCCGCGGCTGACCCTGGCGCGCGCCAAGATCGAAGGATTGCTCGGCTTCGGTGCCGACAGCGTGGGCCTGATCCGCTTCGACGGCCGCCTGTCGGCGATGAGCGCCGAGGACTTCGTGCGCCTGGCGCTGGTGCGCCGGCTCTGCGCCCGCGAGGTGTGGATCGGCCCGGAGTTCCGCTTCGGTCATCGCCGTGGTGGCGACATCGCCTTGCTGCGCGCCCTGGGGGATCAGCATGGATTTGCGGCCGGCGAGATCGCGTCGGTGCATCTGCACGGCGAGCGCATCTCCGCCACGCGCATCCGTCAATTGCTGGTGGCGGGCGAGTTTGCGCATGCCGCCGACCTGCTCGGCCGCCCGTACGCCATCGGGGGGCGGGTGGTGCGCGGCAAGCAGCTGGGGCGCACGCTGGGGTATCCCACCGCCAATCTGCGGTTTTCGCGCACCCCGGCGCTGTCGGGCATCTACGCGACCTGGGTGCATGGCGTGGCCGCGCAGCCGTGGCCATCGGTCTCCAGTTTCGGCACGCGGCCGACCGTGGCCGGCGTCGAGCCGCTGCTGGAGGCGCACCTGTTCGATTTCCAGGGCGATCTGTATGGCCGGCACCTGCAGGTCGAATTCGTCGCCAAGCTGCGCGACGAGGAAAAGTTCGATGGCCTGGAGTCGCTGACCGTGCAGATGCACCGCGACGCCGAACAGGCGCGTGCGGTGCTGGCAGCAACGGCGAGTCCTTCGCAACAGCCGGCCTATGATGCGAGTCCTTCGCAAGAGCCCGCACGTCCATGTGCGGACGATAGACATGCGAGTCCCTCGCAAGAGCCCGCACATCCATGTGCGGACTTTTTAAGAAATCCAGCGCAACGGTAGATTCCTGTGACCCAAGACTACAAAGCCACTCTTCATCTGCCTGCCACGGAATTCCCGATGCGCGGCGACCTGCCCAAGCGCGAGCCGGCGATGCTGGAGCGCTGGGAGCGCGAGGGGCTGTACGCGCAACTGCGCGCCAATGCGGCAGGGCGCCCGCTGTTCGTGCTGCACGACGGCCCGCCGTATGCCAATGGCCAGATCCATCTCGGCCATGCGGTCAACAAGATCCTCAAGGACATCATCGTCAAGTCGAAGTATCTGGCTGGCTTCGATGCGCCGTATATCCCCGGTTGGGACTGCCATGGCCTGCCGATCGAGATCGCCATCGAGAAGAAGTACGGCAAGGTCGGCGTCAAGCTGGATGCGGCCGAATTTCGGCAGAAGTGCCGCGAATACGCGACCGAGCAGATCGATCTGCAGCGGCGCGATTTCAAGCGGCTGGGCGTGATCGGCGATTGGGACAACCCGTACAAGACGCTGGATTTCCGCTTCGAAGCCAACGAGATCCGCGCGCTGGCGAAGATCGTCGACAACGGCCACCTCACCCGTGGCGTGAAGCCGGTGCACTGGTGCTTCGACTGCGGTTCGGCGCTGGCCGAGGCCGAGATCGAATACGCCGACAAGGTGTCGCCGACGGTGGATATCGCCTATCCGGTGCGTGACCCGGCGGCTGTGGCTGCCGCATTCGGCGCGAGCCTGCCGGCGGGCGTGGGTGTGGCGGTGCCGATCTGGACCACCACGCCATGGACGCTGCCGGCCTCGCTGGCGGTGAGCCTGGGCGCGGACCTGGATTATGTGCTGGTCGAGGGCCCGGCCGACCGCGGCCAGCCGCGCTGGCTGGTGGTGGCCGAGGCCCTGGCGGCCAAGGCGCTGGCCCGCTACGGCGTGGACGAGGTCGTGGTGCATGGCCATGCCAAGGGTACGGCGCTGGAGCAGATGCTGCTGGAGCACCCGTTCTATGCCGAGCGCGAGATCCCGCTGCTGCTGGGCGATCATGTGTCGGCCGAGGACGGTACCGGCGCCGTGCACACCGCCCCTGGCCATGGCCAGGAGGACTACCAGGTCTCCAAGCACTACGGGCTGCTGGAGCGCTATGGCGCCGCGCAGATCAACCCGGTGGACGGGCGCGGCGTGTACCTGCCGTCGACGCCGCCGCTGGGCGACACCGTGCTGGCCGGGCTGCATATCTGGAAGGCCAACGACATCATCATCGAGGCGCTGCGCGATACCGGCGTGCTGCTGGCGGCCAGCAAGATGGAGCACAGCTACCCGCACTGCTGGCGGCACAAGACGCCGATCGCGTTCCGTGCCACACCGCAGTGGTTCTTCTCGATGGAAAAAGCCGGATTGCGTGCCGATGCGCTCAAGGCCATCGAAGGCGTGACGTGGTACCCGTCCTGGGGCCAGGCGCGCATCGCCGGCATGGTGGAGGGCCGTCCGGACTGGACCATTTCGCGTCAGCGCACTTGGGGTGTGCCGATTGCGCTGTTCGTGCACCGCGAAACCGGCGAGCCGCATCCGCGCAGTACCGAGTTGCTGCGCCAGGTGGCCGACCGCGTGGAGCAGGGCGGCGTCGATGTCTGGTACACGCTGGATGCGGCCGAGCTACTCGGCGACGAGGCCGCCGACTACGACAAGATCACCGACATCCTGGACGTGTGGTTCGATTCGGGCGTGACGCACGAAGCGGTGCTGGTGGACCGCGGCCTGCCCAAGCCGGCCGACCTGTACCTGGAAGGCTCGGATCAGCATCGCGGCTGGTTCCAGTCGTCGCTGTTGACCGGTGTGGCGATGGACAAGGCGGCGCCGTACAGGCAATGCCTCACCCATGGGTTCACCGTGGACGAGCACGGTCGCAAGATGTCCAAGTCCCTGGGCAACGGGATCGAGCCGCAGGACATCATGAAGACCCTGGGCGCGGACATCCTGCGCCTGTGGATCGCTTCGGCCGACTACAGCAACGAGATGTCGCTGTCGCAGGAGATCCTCAAACGTAATGCCGACGCCTACCGCCGCCTGCGCAACACGGCGCGCTTCCTGCTCGGCAACCTGCATGGTTTCGATCCACGGCAGCATCTGGTGGCGCTGGACGAGATGGTGCTGCTAGATCGCTGGATTGTGCATCGCGCGCACGAGCTGCAGGAAAAGATCGTGGCCGCCTATGCGCGCTACGATTTCGCCGAAATCGTGCAGGCGCTGCTGAACTTCTGCAGCGTGGACCTGGGCTCGTTGTACCTGGACGTCACCAAGGACCGTCTGTACACGATGGCCGAGGATTCGCGCGGCCGCCGTTCGGCGCAGAGCGCGATGTACCACGTGGCCGAGGCGTTCGTACGCTGGATCGCGCCGGTGCTGAGCTTCACCGCCGACGAGTTGTGGACCTATCTGCCGGGAGAGCATGTCGGCAACGTCCTGTTCGCCACCTGGTACGACGGCCTGGCGCCGTTGCCGGCCGATGCCGCATTGACCAGTGCCGATGTCGACAAGCTGCTGACGCTGCGCGAGCAGGTGGCCAAGGTGCTGGAACCGATGCGTGCCAATGGCGCCATCGGTGCGGCCCTGGAAGCGGAAATCACTGTGGCGGCCGATGCGCAGACCGCTGCGCGCTGGCAGCCGTTGAGCCAGGAGCTACGCTTCCTGTTCATCAGCGGCGACGTCACCGTGACCGCGGCCAGCACCGACGACATCTTCGTCAGCGCGCAGCCGACCACCAAGCCCAAGTGCGTACGCTGCTGGCACCACCAGGCCAGCGTGGGCAGCGACCCGCGGCATCCGGAGCTGTGCGGTCGCTGTGTCAGCAATATCGAGGGCCCAGGCGAGCAGCGTCGCTGGTTCTAGTGTCGCTGGTTCTGATGTCTGAATTCCTTCTCCCGCAAGCGGGAGTCCGCTTCAATATCCTTCTCCCGCAAGCGGGGGCGCTTCAATACCCTTCTCCCGCAAGCGGGGGCGCTTCAATACCCTTCTCCCGCAAGCGGGAGAAGGGGGCGCGTAGCGCCGGATGAGGGCCATACCGGCGCATCCACCGCCGCCTGCCGATTTGCCCGTTGGGCAGCTTCTTCCGAACCCGGGAGTCGCAACAGCCAAGGTGATTCCATGACCGCAAGACCCAAACCCTCCGCCCTGATCTGGCTGCTGCTGTCCGTTGCAGTGGTCGGACTCGATCAGTGGAGCAAGGCCTGGGTGCTGTCCAGCCTGCCTGAATACACGCCCGTGCCGGTCATCGACGGGTTCTGGAACTGGTATCGCACCTACAACACCGGCGCGGCCTTCAGTTTCCTGAGTGATGCCGGCGGCTGGCAGCTGTGGTTCTTCATCGCGCTGGCGGTGGGCATCAGCGGCTTGCTGGCGTTCTGGCTGTCGCGCACCGCGCGCGGGCACTGGCGTAGCGCGCTGCCGTATGCCCTGGTGATCGGCGGGGCGATCGGCAACGTGATCGACCGCTTGATGCACGGCCATGTGGTCGACTTCATCCAGTGGTACATCGGCAGCCATACCTGGCCGGCCTTCAACATCGCCGACTCGGCGATCGTGGGAGGCGCCATCGGGATCGCAGTGTTCGGCCTGTTCGACAAACACGGACATCGGGAATCGGGAATCGGGAATCGAGGCTGAAGCCGCTTGCCGGCGACTGTCATTCCCGCCGATCCCACTTCCCATTGCCGTAGAATGCCTGCCATGGATGTTTTGCTCGCCAACCCCCGCGGCTTCTGCGCCGGTGTCGACCGCGCGATCGAGATCGTCAAGCGTGCGATCGAGACGCTGGGCGCACCGATCTACGTGCGGCACGAAGTCGTGCACAACCGCTTCGTGGTGGACGATCTCAAGGAGCGCGGCGCCATCTTCGTCGAGGAGCTGGACGAGGTGCCCGACGGCGCCACCGTCATCTTCAGCGCACATGGCGTCTCGCAGGCGGTGCGCCAGGAAGCCGAGCGTCGCGGGCTGAAGGTGTTCGACGCTACTTGTCCGCTGGTGACCAAGGTGCATTTCGAGGTGGCACGGCATTGCCGGGCCGGCCGCGACGTGGTGCTGATCGGCCATGCCGGCCATCCGGAGGTGGAAGGCACCATGGGCCAATGGAGTCGCGAGCGAGGCGCGGGCAAGATCTACCTGGTGGAAGACATCGGGCAGGTCGCCACGCTGCAGATCGATCAGCCGGACAATCTCGCCTATACCACCCAGACCACGCTGTCGGTGGACGACACCATGGGCATCATCGAAGCCCTGCGGGCCCGGTATCCGGCCATGCAGGGGCCGCGCCATGACGACATCTGCTACGCCACCCAGAACCGCCAGGACGCGGTACGCGATCTGGCGCGGCAGTGCGACCTGGTGCTGGTGGTCGGTTCGCCCAACAGCTCCAATTCCAACCGGCTGAGCGAACTGGCCCGGCGCGACGGGGTGGAGTCCTACCTGATCGACAACGCCAGCGAGATCGACCCGGCCTGGATCGTTGGCAAGCAGCATATCGGCCTGACCGCCGGCGCCTCTGCGCCGCAGGTGCTGGTCGATGGCGTGCTGGCGCGCTTGCGCGAACTGGGTGCGGCTGGCGTCTCCGAACTGGAAGGCGAGCCGGAATCGATGGTGTTCGCGCTGCCCAAGGAACTGCGGTTGCGGCTGGTGGGCTGAGGCCGCTGGCAGCGGCCACCGGCCAGTCGCTAGCGGCCGGGCGATTGACCGCAGGCTCGGCACACTTCTACAATTGGCGGCTCGCCGGAATAGCTCAGTTGGTAGAGCGGCGCATTCGTAATGCGTAGGTCGTAGGTTCGATTCCTATTTCCGGCACCATCACCTTGCACTGGGTCGGCCTTTGGCCGGCCCAGCTGCGTTTGGGCGTGCCCATGCAGTTCTTGCCTTCTGGAGGCATTCGCACGGCCGCATCTTCCGGCCATTGCGAACCGGCGCCAGTACGCGTGGCGGCGTTTCGCTGCGCTGCGACAACATGTCGCACAATTTTGCGCGGATTAATTGCGGCGGATCATTGCCAACGGCTTTCGTGCAGGTGCAGCAAAGATTAAAATTGGCGCGCTAACCCGGGTCCTCGGTCTGCGCGCGCCCGCCATCAACACCGATGGGCACCGTTGGACATCTGCGCTGCAGATACGACGAACGGGGCTGGCGTTCCTTCGCACTTGGATCGACCGATGATTCCGCTGAAACATCTCGGGCGTTTACTTCGTCCAGGCCTGATGTTGCCGTTCCTGCTGTTGGCAGGCTGCAACTCGGCCATCCTCAATCCGAAAGGCCAGATCGGCCACGACGAGAAGCAACTGCTGATCACCTCGGTGGTGCTCATGCTGATCGTGGTCATCCCGGTGATCGTGATGACGATTGCGTTCGCGTGGAAGTATCGCGCATCCAACACCAAGGCGCGCTACGAGCCGGACTGGTCGCACTCCACCGCCATCGAAGTCGTGGTGTGGTCGATCCCGTGCGTGATCATTCTGGTGCTGGCGGTGCTGACCTGGCGCTCGTCGCATGCGCTGGACCCGTACCGGCCACTGGATTCGGAGGTCAAGCCGATCACCATCGAAGCGGTGTCGCTGGACTGGAAGTGGATGTTCATCTACCCGGACCAGAACATCGCCACCGTCAACGAGATCGCGTTCCCGGTGCGCACGCCGCTGAACTTCAAGATCACCTCCGACACGGTGATGAATTCGTTCTTCATTCCGCACCTGGGCACCATGATCTACGCCATGGCGGGCATGGAAACCAAGCTGCACCTGGTGGCCGATGAGCCTGGCGAGTATTTCGGCCTGTCCACCAATTACAGCGGTCACGGCTTCTCCAAGATGAGCTTCAAGGCGCACGCGCTCGACCAGGCTGGCTTCGATGCATGGGTGGCCAAGGTCAAGGCTTCGCCGACCGCGCTCAATGCCGCCGAATATCAGGTGCTGGCGGCCAATCGCAACGACAAGGAACAGTATCCGGTCACCTACTACTCGTCGGTGCAGGAAGGCATGTTCCGCTCGCTGGTCGACAAATACATGAATGGTCCAGGCCATAGCAAAGGCCATCACGGCGACCATCAGGCATCGGCTGCAGAGCCGGTCGCCATGTGCACTTCCGGAGACAAGTGATGCTAGGCAAACTTACGATCGAGGCGGTTCCGTACCACGAGCCGATCATCATGGTCGCGCTGGGTGGTGCCGGCCTGCTCGGCCTGCTCATCGCGGGCGCCATCACCAAGTACAAGCTGTGGGGCTACCTGTGGAATGAGTGGTTCACTTCGGTGGATCACAAGCGCATCGGCGTGATGTACATCATCGTGGCGCTGGTGATGCTGCTGCGCGGCTTTGCCGACGCAGCGATGATGCGCACCCAGCAGGCGCTGGCCGGCGGCGGTGGCGAAGGCGTGCTGCCGCCACATCACTACGACCAGATCTTCACCGCGCACGGCGTGATCATGATCTTCTTCATGGCCATGCCGTTCATGACCGGCCTGTTGAACCTGATCGTGCCGTTGCAGATCGGCGCACGCGACGTGGCGTTCCCGTTCCTGAACTCGCTGAGCTTCTGGCTGTTCGTGGCCGGCGCGGCGCTGATCAACATCTCGCTGGGCGTCGGCGAATTCGCGCAGACCGGTTGGCTGGCGTACCCGCCGTTGTCGGGGCTGGAATACAGTCCGGGCGTCGGTGTGGATTACTACATCTGGGCGTTGCAGATCTCCGGGCTGGGCACATTGCTGACCGGCGTGAACTTCTTCGTGACGATCATGCGGATGCGCGCGCCGGGCATGACCCTGATGCGGATGCCGATCTTCACCTGGACGGCGCTGATCACCAACATCCTGATCATCGCCGCGTTCCCGATCCTGACCGTGGCGCTGGCGCTGCTGGGTGCCGACCGTTACCTGGGCACGCACTTCTTCACCAATGACGGTGGCGGCAACGCCATGATGTACGTCAACCTGATCTGGATCTGGGGTCACCCGGAGGTCTACATCCTGATCCTGCCGGCGTTCGGCATCTTCTCCGAGCTGATCGCCACCTACAGCCGCAAGCGTCTGTTCGGCTACACCTCGATGGTCTACGCCACCTCGTGCATCGGCGTGCTGTCGTTCGTGGTGTGGCTGCATCACTTCTTCACCATGGGCTCGGGTGCCAACGTCAATGCCTTCTTCGGCATCACGACGATGATCATCTCGATCCCGACCGGCGTGAAAATCTTCAACTGGCTGTTCACCATGTTCCGCGGTCGCGTGCACATGACCTCGCCGGTGCTGTGGACGATCGGCTTCATCATCACCTTCACCATCGGTGGCATGACCGGCGTGATGCTGGCAATTCCGGCCGTGGACTTCGTGCTGCACAACAGCCTGTTCCTGATCGCCCACTTCCATAACGTGATCATCGGCGGCGTGGTGTTCGGTTACCTGGCAGGCCTGACCTACTGGTTCCCGAAGGCGTTCGGTTTCAAGCTCAACGAGAAGCTGGGCAAGGCCTCGTTCTGGTGCTGGATCATCGGCTTCTTCATCGCCTTCATGCCGCTGTACGTGCTCGGCTTCATGGGCATGACCCGCCGCATGAACACCTACAACCATCCCGAGTGGGCGCCGTGGCTGTATGTGGCCGCAGTGGGTGCGGCGATCATCGGCCTGGGCATCTTCCTGAACCTGGTGCAGATCGGTTACAGCGTGTGGAAGCGTAAGGAACACATGGACCATACCGGCGATCCGTGGGACGGCCGTACGCTGGAATGGGCAACTTCTTCGCCGCCGCCGTTCTACAACTTCGCCGTGCTGCCGCACATCGACGACCGCGATCAGTTCTGGGCCGACAAGCAGAACGGCAAGGGCTGGGTGCGTCCGTCCAAGTACGAGCCGATCCACATGCCGCGAAACACCGGCGCCGGCGTGTATATGGGGGCCTTCAGCGTACTGCTGGGTTTCGGCCTGACCTGGCACATCTGGTGGCTGGCCATCGTCGGCCTGGTGGGCATGATCGGCAGCTTCATCGCACGGACATTCGATAACGATATCGATTACTGGGTGCCGGCCGAAGAAGTGGAGCGCATCGAGAACGCACGCTTCGCCCTGCTCGAACAGCAACAGGCGGCGCAGGCCGCGAAGGTGGTATGACCATGGCTTCCTCGACCACGCTTGACCACGTCGCCCACGCGGGCGGCCACGATCACGACCACGAACATCACGATGCCGGTGGCAACACCGTCTTCGGGTTCTGGGTCTACCTGATGAGCGACTGCCTGCTGTTCGCCGGCCTGTTCGCCACCTATGCGGTGCTGTCCGGCGCCACGGTGGACGGACCGACCGCCAAGGAACTGTTCGATCTGAAGTTCGTGCTGGTGGAAACCTTCTTGCTGCTGTTCAGCAGCTTGAGCTTCGGCTTTGCGATGATCGCCGCGCACAGGCGCAAGATGGGTGGCCTGTACGGTTGGCTGGCGGTGACCGCGCTGCTGGGCATCGGCTTTCTGTGCATGGAAATCTGGGAGTTCAACCACCTGATCCATGAAGGCGCAGGTCCTGGGCGCAGCGCGTTCCTGTCGGCATTCTTCACCCTGGTGGGTACCCACGGCCTGCACGTGGCCTCGGGCCTGTTGTGGATGGCGGTGCTGGTGATCCAGATCTCCAAGCATGGGTTGACCGCGCGCAACAGCACCCGCCTGGCCTGCCTGAGCCTGTTCTGGCACTTCCTGGACATCATCTGGATCGGTGTGTTCACCGTCGTCTATCTGTTGGGAGCGCTGTAATGGCCAATCACCACCACACCGAAAACGTCGCCGATGCGCATGCCGGCGGCCTGAAGTCTTACCTGATCGGCTTCGTCATGGCCGTCATCCTCACCGTGATCCCGTTTGCGATGGTGATGAGCGGGGCATTCTCCAAGGGCGTCACCGTTGTTGTGATCTCGGTCATGGCCGGGGTGCAGATGCTGGTGCACATGGTGTATTTCCTGCATATGGACCGTTCGCCGGAGCAGCGCTCCAATGTGCAGGTGGGGCTGTTCTCCTTGCTGATCATTGGCATCGTGATCGTCGGCTCGCTGTGGGTGCTGCACAACATGAATGTCAACATGATGCATTGACAGGCATTGGCGTTCGAGCGAACAAGCCGCCACTCGTTGGCGGCTTTTTTTTGCCGGCAAGCGGTCCATGCCATGACCAATGGCATACGGGTAACGCCTGGTTGGCGCTTAGCATCGTGGGCTTGCCTGTTCCAGGTCACCTGCGGAGTTGCGATGAAAATGCCAAGCTTGTTGTCCGTGTCGTTGCTGGCGGCGTTGTCTCTGCCAGCCGCTGCGCAAACCGCGCCGCCGCAGGACGTCCCGTTCGAGGGCACACTGAAGATCGACGTGGATGCCACCGATCTGACGCGACGCATCTTCAAGGTCAGGACCACGATGCCGGCCAAGCCGGGCCCGATGACGCTGCTGTATCCGCAGTGGATTCCCGGCAATCATTCGCCGGCCGGGCCGATCGACAAGCTCGCCGGGTTGGTGGTCAAGGTCGATGGCAAGGTGGTGCCATGGACCCGCGACCAGTTCGATGTCTACGCGTTCAAGGTGGATGTGCCTCAGGGTGCCAGCGAGCTTGTCGCCGAGTACAGATTCCTTTCGCCGCAGGCCAGCAACCAGGGCCGGGTGATGATGACCCCGGAAATGCTCAACCTGCAGTGGAACACCACTGCGCTGTATCCGGCCGGTATCCACGCGCGCAATATCAAGGCGCAGGCCAGCGTTACCCTGCCGGCCGGGTGGAGCTATGCCACCGCACTGGAAACAGATCGTCGCGTGGGCGACACGGTCACGTTCAAGCCGATCGATTTCGACGACCTGGTCGACTCGCCGATGTTCGCCGGCAAGTACTACAAGCGGGTGGAGCTGAGCGGCGGCAAGCAGCCGGTCTATCTCAACGTATTCGCCGACGAAGCCAAGTCGCTGGAGGCCAAGCCGGAGCAGATCAAGGCGCATGCGGCACTGGTGCAGCAGATGGACAAACTGTACGGCGCACGGCATTTCGATCATTACGAATTCCTGCTGGCGCTGACCAAGAAGCTGGGCGGCATCGGGCTGGAGCATCACCGTTCCAGCGAGAACAGCGGCCCGCCCAACTATTTCACCGAGTGGGACAAGAGCTGGACCATGCGCGACCTGCTCGCGCACGAATACAATCACTCCTGGAACGGCAAATACCGTCGCGGCGCCGACCTGGCCACGCCCAACTTCAATGTGCCGATGGGCGACAGCCTGTTGTGGCTGTACGAAGGCCAGACCCAGTTCTGGGGCGAGGTGATGGCGGCGCGTTCGGGGCTGTGGACGCAGGACCAGGCGCGCGACATGCTGGCCGGCGTTGCAGCCACCTACGAGCGTGGTCGCCCGGGCATGGCCTGGCGCACGGTGCAGGACACCACCAATGACCCCACCATGTCGATGCGCCGGCCCAAGGCCTACCGCAGCTATCAAATGAGCGAGGACTACTACTCCGGCGGACAGATGATGTGGCTGGAAGTGGACAGCAAGCTGCGCGAGCTGACCAACAACAAGCGTTCGATCGACGACTTCGGCAAGGCCTTCTTCGGCATGAAGAATGGAGACTGGGACGTCAATCCGTACACCTTCGACGAGATCGTCGCCACCCTCAACGGCGTGGCTGCCTACGATTGGGCCAGCCTGCTGCGCAGTCGCATGGACGGGCACGGCTCGTTGAATGGTGGCATCGAGGCCAACGGCTGGAAACTGGTCTACAACGACGAGCCGAATCTGGCCACGAAGACCCAAGAAAGCAACGAGAGCGACGTCAGCCTGACCTACTCGTTGGGTCTGTCGCTGAAAGGCTCCGGCGAGATCAGCGAGGTGCTATGGGACAGCCCGGCATTCACTGCGGGGCTGATCAGCGGCAACGCCATCGTCGCCGTCAACGGACGCGCGTTCGGTGGCGAGGTGATCAAGGACGCCATCAAGGCTGCCAAGGGCACTACCGCGCCGATCGAACTGCTGGTCAGGCGTGGCGATCGCTACGAGACGGTCCGCATCGATTACCACGGCGGTCTGTTGTATCCGCATCTGGAACGCATCGCCGGTAAGCCGGATCGCCTCAGCGAACTGTACAAGGCTCGCTGAGCCCAGCGTTGGGCTCCTACGGCGAAACGGCGGCGCGTGGATGCGCCGCCGTTTCAATTGGACGCGCGTTGCACTAGCGGCAATGCACGTCGGAAACCGCAACCGCGGTTTCTCCCTTGTATTCGAGATAGCCCATCGCCCGTACGCATTTGTTGCGTCCGTCGATACGCACCGGGCCTGCCTGGTAGGAATAGATGTCGTCGTCGCGATCCCACCACGGGTCCCATTGCCAGACGCCACAGTTGTTGCGGTTGGGCTTGCAGACATAGACCTCCACGCTGGTCATCAACGGCTTGCCCCGGGTAGGGCCCAGATGCGCAAAGACCGCGCAGTTTCGGCCGTTGCCGCCGTTGTAGGACAGCTGCAGCTCACCGACTCTTTCGCCCGCAATGCGGACGGGTTTGTGATCGATGAGATTGCCGCCGCAGCCATCCGCGTGCGCCGCGCCCGCATGGCCGAGTGCAAGTAGTCCCAATAGCAGAATGATGAGATGTTTCATGGCGACCTCTTCCGTTGGTTGCGTGCCTTGCAGTGTCCTGTCGACCTGCAGCGAAGCGGACCGGCTTTCCGATAAGCGACGCCTATCCGTCGCCTGCGCGGCCGATCTCGGCAGCGACGCTACAAGCGGTACAAGCAGGGGCGTGTGAAGCAGGCGATCGCCGAGCCGTTGCCGCGCGCTTGCAGCCACGTCAGAACGCAGCCGGTTGTTGCCAGCAGATCGAAGCCCCGCGCTGCGCGTGCAAGCAGTTGTTGCGGGTGCAGTGCTGTGCGTCGGCAGCGACCTGTCGCATGCCGCGCCGCATGTTGGTTTTCCCGTCTGCGTTCCGCAGAACGGGTGCCGCCACGCCGCAGCGAGTCTTGCGGATGGCATGTGCGGCAGACCCGCGACACGCAGACGTCGTGGGCAGCAACGGTGGCTGGCGGTGCGGTCGCGCCGATTGAGACCGTCAACCACTATGCTGGTGGTTTGACGAGACAGGCAACAGCGAGATGGCGAAGGCGAAGACGGCCTATGTCTGCGGCGAATGCGGTGCCGAATACAACAAGTGGCAGGGGCAATGCACCGAGTGCGGCGTGTGGAACACGCTGAGCGAAATCGTGCTCGAAAGTGCTTCCTCGGGCGGCAAGGCATCGCCTGCCGCCGCACGGCGTAGCGGCTGGGCCGGCAAGGCCGAGGCGCCGAAGATCACCGCGCTCAAGGATGTGCGGCAGACCGAGCAGGCCCGCGTATCCACCGGCATCGGTGAGTTCGATCGGGTGCTGGGTGGCGGGCTGGTCGAGGGGGCGGTGGTGCTGATCGGTGGCGACCCCGGTATCGGCAAATCGACGCTGTTGCTGCAGGCGTTGGCGCGCATGGCCGGCACGCTTCCGGTGTTGTATGTCACCGGCGAAGAATCGCTGGCCCAGGTCGCCGGCCGCGCGGTGCGTCTGGACCTGCCGCTGGAGGGCCTGAATGCACTCGCCGAAACCGGCATCGAACACATTTTGCAGCATGCCAGCGTTGCACGACCGAAGCTGATCGTGGCCGATTCGGTGCAGACGCTGTGGACCGAGTCGCTGACCGCAGCGCCCGGCTCGGTCAGCCAGGTCCGCGAGAGCGCGGCACGGCTGGTGCGCTTCGCCAAGGAAACCGGCACGGCCGTGTTCCTGGTCGGGCATGTCACCAAGGAGGGCGGCATCGCCGGTCCCCGCGTACTCGAACACATGGTCGATGCGGTGCTGTATTTCGAAGGCGAAAGCGGCAGCCGGTTCCGGCTATTGCGTGCGTTCAAGAACCGCTTCGGCGCGGTCAACGAACTGGGCGTGTTCGCGATGGGCGAGAAGGGCCTGAAGGAGGTTTCCAACCCGTCCGCGATCTTTCTGTCCGGAGGCAGCACGCAGCAACCCGGCAGCTGCGTCATGGTGACGCGCGAAGGCACCCGGCCGCTGATGGTGGAGGTGCAGGCCCTGGTGGATGCATCGCCTTTGTCCAATCCGCGTCGGGTGGCGGTGGGTCTGGAACAGAATCGGCTGGCGATGCTGCTGGCGGTGCTGCATCGCCACGGCGGTATCGTGGTCGGCGATCAGGACGTATTCGTCAACGTGGTCGGCGGCATCCGGGTGCAGGAAACCGCGGCCGACCTGCCGGTGCTGCTGGCAGTGCTGTCCTCGTTGCGCGATCGGCCGTTATCGGAAAAGACCATTGCTTTCGGCGAGGTGGGCTTGTCCGGCGAGATCCGCCCGGTGCCCAACGGCGAGGACCGCTTGAGGGAGGCCGCGACGCACGGTTTCAAACGCGCCATCGTGCCCCGCGCCAATGCCCCCAAGACGTCCAGTATCAAGGGGATGGAGATCGTTGCGGTGGAGCGCCTGAGCCAGGCGCTGGAAGCGGCGGCGGACTGAATCACTCGTTGCTGTCAGAGCCCAGCCGCCGCCAGCCAGCTCCTTGCGATAAGGGCGCTGGCGGAAGGCGCTGGGCTTGCCTGCACTGGAGCGCGTTGCATGCGACCGTCCGTCGGACGGCGGGGCATGAAACATATCCGCCTATGGATAAATCGTTTTCACAAGACGTCTGCTATGGCACCATGCGCGGCCCGCTGCATTGTGCAGCGGATCACATTGCTTGCTTTGGAGACTCACGATGGAATGGATGTTGCTGCCGCTCAAGCGCTATGCCGACTTCAATGGTCGTTCGCGCCGCAAGGAATATTGGATGTTTGTGCTGCTGCAGCTGATCGTCCTGCTTGTGCTCGGTGGCATGTTCGCCATCGCAGCGGCAGTGATGGGCAGTGACAATGGTCCCGGTGCGCTGGCGTGGCTGATTGGCGCGATCATGGTAATCGTCGCATTGGCTTTGATCGTGCCGAGCATCGCAGTGAGCGTCCGTCGTTTCCACGACCAGGGTAAGTCCGGCTGGTTCTATCTGATCAGTCTCGTTCCTTACGTGGGTGGTCTGATCGTCCTGGTATTCATGTGCCTGGAGGGCACGCCGGGCGCAAACGAATATGGCGAAGATCCGAAGCAGTAAGGGCGGATCGTCCGATCGAACGACGACGGCGCAGAAAAATCTGCGCCGTCGTCGTTTGCATGGGTGGCGGTCGCACACGCGAAGTGGCGGCCCACTGTTCTAGGTGAGGCTTAGGCATGCCCGGCGTGTTGTCGGGTCGCATCGGTACCTCAGAGCCTGCGCTGTCCAGGAACGCAGGCCAGGACGCGCTAGCAGGCAGCCGAATGATGCCCCTGGTTCTGGCTGCCACCTTTATTGGATAGCGATGCCTCCTGGTCCTGCATGGCAAGTTCCAGCTTGTAGCCATGCGAATACACGGTTCTGATGCGCACCGAACCATCGTGATTGCACAGCTGCAATTTCTTGCGCAGCTTGTAGATGTGCTGTTCCATGGTGCGGTCGGTGAACTCGGTATGGCTGCCCCACACGGCCTTGGCCAGCTGGCAGCGGCGAAAGCACACGCCAGGGCTGGAAAACAGCAGCCAGGCGATCGAGAACTCGCGAGCGGTCAGCACAATCGGGTTGCCGTGCAGGTAGACCGTGTTCTGCTCCCGGCTCAGACGATAGGGGCCGACGCTCAGGTGCTGGGATTGCGGGCAGCTCGGCGCGCTCTGTGCGGTCGCGAGCGTCGCCCGCACATGCAGCTCATGCGAATTGAACGGCAGCGCCAGGACCTCATGTGCGCCTACCCCATACCAGGCCAGGATGTCGCTGGCGCAATCGAAGCGCCCCAATACGATCAACGGGGTGGGATGACCACTGTGGCAGCGCTGCCAGGCCAGCACCGAGCTGTCGTCGGGGGCGACGCAGGCGGCATCGAACACCAGCAGCTCGCAGGGCGAATGCCGCAGGGAACGGAGAAGTTCCAATTCGTCGGAAAACACCGCGAGATTGGCCTCCAACGGAGCGAGACTGGCATGGACCTGGGAGGTCAGTCGGGCGTCCTGCGTCAGCAGAAACACCGATCGTTGCCTGCCGGAGAGGGGGCCGTGCATCAGCCTGCCGCCGCCTGACGGTGGACATGGGCTGCCCGCTCGGAATACGGCCAGTGGGCCGCTGGTATGGAGCCAAAGCCGGCAAAGAGAAATAAGCGCATCGCCACATCGTCCGGTTAACAGGGGCGTCCGGTCGAGCTCGGACGCAATGGTATGTACCATTGCTGGGCCGAAAAGTTTCACTCCCACGTACTTTTCTTCGGTTCGATGCGGTTGCGCTTTAACCTGCGCTCAGCTCCGCGTAATGCTGCTCTAACTCAGCGGGTATGCAACCAAGGCCAGGGAGCGGCTGCGGATAGGCGTGCGCCTGATCCGCCGGATCGCAACGACGCGCGGCCATCGGGAAGGCTCCGCCAGCGCTGGCGCAAAGGTCTAGACCAATCTATTGCGATTCATGAGGGGCATTCCGGTGGGGCGGAATAGTCGGTCGGCGCAGCTGCATCGACAAGACCGCCCCGATCAAGCGCGTGGGCCCCACGTCCCGAATCGATGCGACATCGAAGTGGTCATGCACAAGACATGAAATGACACCGGTGGCTCGACGGCGAAGCGGTACGTAAACCGATCTTGCGCCACGGCGTCGGATGCTCCGGAGTGAAAAGACGCTTCCAGTGCGCCGACGCATGGCGCGCCGATGTCCAGACATGTCATGGCTGACGCGTACGCAAACACCGCCCGCACAGGCGAAACGCGCGACCTGCGCGCAGGAGGACAGGTTGAGATTTTTTGATGTTTACCGCCTGCGGGGAGGGGAATTTCCAACGGATCCGCTGCATACAATCGGTTGCGTCCGCCACATCGGCGTACTGCGTTCTTTTGCTCATTCCCCCTGAGAGAGCTCGGCATGATCCTTTCCACCTACTTTGCAGCGATTTCTGCGTTGTCCTACGCAGATCGTCTTCCTATCTATACAAGCAGGATGCTAGTCGGTGCTTGGCCACAAGGTCTGCAACATCTTCAACAACGTCGCGACGGGCAGGTCGCCTCCGAGCCGGACGACGATGAAGTCAGCTTGCTCGGTGCGAGTGGCGATGTGCTGTTGATCCTCGAGTACCAAGAGGAAGCCGAAGAGGCGTACCGCCAGGCGTTGAAGTCCGTGCGCGGACAGCAACGCCAGCTGCGCCTGTTGTCGTGTCGCAATACGGCGTGGCTGATGCTGAGCCAGCGCCGTCTGAGCGCCGCCCTGAACTGCTTTGCGCAGTTGGCGATGGATCGCGATACGCCAGATTACCTGCGCGGGGAGAGCCTGCTCGGCAAGAGCTTGACTCATTTTCATCTCGGCCAGAGCACGCTCGCCCTGCAAACCCTGGAGCGGGCCCACGAGGCGCTGTCGGAGCTGGACACCAACGCGTCGCAATGGCTGCAGATCAGCTCCGCAGTGCGCCTGGACATGCTCGCGCAGCTGCGCATCCGCCGCGCCGAGCGGATGAGCGACCATGTGTTCTGGCAAGCCACGCTGCGGCAGGAAGACGCCACGCATGCATTCGAGCCCAGCGAGCTGCGCGCCTGTATCGCAGATCTGACCGAAAGCATGCCGGTACTCGCTCAGCGTATGCGTCATGTACGCAACCTGTTGCGAATCGCCGGCGGCGATACCTTCGGGTTCGATGCCCAGATCGATGCGTTGCCGGCGGCGGCCACGGGGTACCCACCGTGTGCGCGACAGGATGCGCAGGTGGAGCTGGCGTTGGCGGCCCTGGCGGTGGGGCGCGCGGATCTGGCCGAGCGCGCGCTGGCCGGTGCCGGCCGGCACCACGCGCCGCGCTGGAACCTGGAGTTCGAGTACTGCCAGGCCAAGATCAGCCAGGCGCTCGGACGCACCGAACAGGCATTGTTGCTGTACAACCGTTACGCCTTGGGTGCCGTGCAATGCCTGCGTAGCGAGGTGCAGGCGCCGCGATTGCTGGAAGGCGGCGCGCCAGTGCACGTCAGCGACGATATCTCGGCGCGGTTACCGGCCAAGTACCGGCGCGCCTACAGCTACATGATCACCAATGCGCATCGGTCGGATCTTTCGATCAACGAGGTGGCGGCGCAGATCGGCGTCACCGGACGCGCGCTGCAGCAGGCCTTCAAGTCCGCCACCGGCCTGTCGCCAACGCAGGTGCTGCGGCGTTACCGGATGCAGAGCATCCGCGACGAGTTGCTTGCCGAAGGCGGTTGCGGCAGCGTGCTGCAGGCCGCCAGCCGCTGGGGAGTCGGCAGCCGTTCGGCATTGGCCAAGGGCTATCGCCAGCACTTCAACGAGGCACCGATGGAGACCCTGCAACGCTGACCGTCCGGAGCCGGGGCGGCAGCGACGCCCCCGGTGCCCGTTTCGAGAGGGCCGGGGGCGTCACGCTCGGGTGGGTACCATACCCGTGCTGCCGGAGCGATGCATGCGTGCGCGGGGAGTGGCTTGCGGCTATCCTTTCCGGCTCGCTCTTCCACCCGCGCGCGCGTCCGAGGATGGATGTGGTCGCCCCCGAAACGACGACGATCATGCAAGATCACACCGCCGAGGCGATGGACGCCTCACAGATCTGCCGCGCTGGGGTCGATCTCAACGGATTGATGTCTGTCCTCAGCAAGCATCTGTACTCAACGCCGGTGGTGGCACTGCGCGAGCTGGTGCAGAACGCGCACGATTCGATTCTGCGGCGTCGCCTGGAACAACCCGGCTGGAACGAAGACGCGCGGATCCACGTCTACGCCGAGCCGGGGCAGGGTATCGTACGCATCGTCGATACCGGTGCAGGACTGACCCAGCAGGAAATCCACGACTACCTGGCCACCGTGGGCGTCGGCTATACGCGTGGATTGCGTCAGGGTGGGCATGAGGACAGCGACCTGATCGGGATGTTCGGGCTGGGCTTCCTGTCGGCCTTCGTGCTGGCACGGCGGGTCACCGTGCGCACGACGTCCTACCAGGCTCCGGCGCTGGGGCATTGCTACATCTCCAGTACCGCCGAGCACTACACGGTCAGTCCGATCCCGGCACGCGCAGGCGTGGGAACGGAAGTGGTGCTGGAGCTGCACGAACAATATCTGTCACTAGCGCAGGATGCGCGGCTGCACGAGATCCTGTCGCGGTACTGCGCGCTGTTGCGCGAGCCGATCTGGGTGGGCGCCGATGCGCGGCCGATCAATCCCGAGCCGCCGCCGTGGCGCATGCCCGATGCGGCGCCCCTGCACCCCGTGCAGGCGTGGCGCCGGCAACGCGAGTTCGCGGCGCGCTTCGAGCGCAACTTCGAGCCGCTGTGCTGCATGCCGGTGCGGGCGGACGACAGCAGTGATGCGGTGGGCCTGCTATGGGTGCAGGACGGCGCCACTTACGGTACCAGCGACAACCGCAACCTGTCGGTGTTCCTGCGCGGGATGCTGCTGGACGACAACGCGCGCGAACTGTTGCCGCCGTGGGCCGGATTCATCGGCGGGGTGATCGAATCCAATCGCCTGACGCCGACCGCCAGCCGCGAGGACCTGCAGCGCGACCCGGTGTACGGAGCGGTACAACACGCCTTGTCCGAAGCACTGGTGCAGGGGCTGGCGGAGGTGGCGCGGCAGCAGCCGGAAGCCTGGCGACGCATCCTGCTCCGGCACAACGAGGCCCTGCTGGGTGCGGCGTTGTGCGATGAACGGCTGTTCGATCTGCTGCTGGAGCATGTGCGCGTGCCCACCTCGCAGGGCGACCTGCCGGCCCAGCAATTGCCGTCGCGCGGCGCCGTCCACGTGATCCTCGATAGCGACAGCGGTTTCGAAGAAATGCTGTTCCGCGCGATGGGCGTGCCGGTGGCGTACGGAAACCGGTATGCGGTGGTGCCGTTCCTGCGTCGCTGGGCACAGGTCAAGGGCATGCGCCTGGTCGAGCTGGGAACCGAACAGGGCAACCGCCAGCTGTTTCGGATCGATAGCCTGCCGGCCGACGAACTGGCATGGCTGGAACACCATCTGGGCGACGGCGAAGCCTTGGTGCCGGCACGCTTCAGCCCAGCGGAGCTGCCACTGGTGGTGGTGCCCGATCGCGAGGCAGAGCTCAAGCGCCGGCTGGAACAGGACGAAAACGACAAACGCATTTCGACCGCTGCATTGCGGCTGGCCCGGCAATTCACCGCACGCATCGACGCGCGCCAGACACGGCGGCTGTATCTCAATCTCGACAATCCGGCGCTGCAGGCGCTACTGGCGGCATGGCGCGGCGGCAATCCGCAGGCGGAGGCGGCGGCCCGGCTGCTGCGCGCACTGAAGGTGATCGTCTCCGCGCAGGGGCGCACGCCGCCGCAGAGCGGCAGCGCAGGGGCAGGCGGCCCGGATTTGAACCAGGCCTTCGGCGATCTTGCCGGGGCGGTGACCCAACTGCTGGCGCGCTGAGCGCCGCAACGCAGGACAACGCGATGGAAATCTGGAACTGGGTGGAAAAGCTGCAGGACGACTTGAGCGAGGCAGGGCAGTCGCAGAACGCCCAGCTCCTGACGCGGCTGACCGACCATATCTGCGATCTGCAGATCGAACGCGCCGAAGCCCTGCTGCCGGAAGCGCGCGCACTGGGCAAGACGCTGGCCAATCCTTGGCTGGAGGTGTTCGTCGGGCATTGGGAGATGCGCAACCGGGTCGGCAATCTGTGCGAAGGCGAACGCGCGTTGGGCGATGCGGTGACGCTGTTCGAACGGGCGCACCGCGCCGATGCGGTGGAGTGCCCGCAATCGGTCTGCGTGACCCAGGATCTGGCCGCCTGCTACGCCAATGTCGATGGTCCGGGCTGGGTGGACGAGCGCATCGAGGTCTGCGACGAAACCCTGGCGCGCATCGATCCGAGCTGGTCGTGCTACCAGTGCCTGAGCTGCGAAAAGGCCGATGCGCTGCTCGATGACGGGCGCGGCGAGGCGGCCCTGGAGTATCTGGAGCGGCAGTCGCAGGCGATCATGGCGCACGGTGGCGAGATCTACGACGGCGTGCCGGATATGCGCATCTCGATCCTGCTATCGCTGGGGCGCGCCGAGGAGGCACTGACACTGATCGAGCAGCGCGAACGCGAGGCCGCGCGCGAGGGCGTGGAATGGGCCAACTGCAGCCAGCCGCGCCGCTTGCAGAAAGCGCGCGCACTGGCGTTGCTGTATCGCGACGACGAAGCGCTGGATGCGCTGCTGCCGTGGCGCGAGGTGGCGCCGCGTTATCGCATGCACTGGTTGCGGGCGGTGGCCCTGTTGGCGGCTCGCTCGCCCGCGCGCAATACCTGGGATCTGGGTGGCCGGCTGCAGGCGATGCTGGATCATTACGCTCAGGTCGGTGCGCACCGCATCCTGATCGAGGCGGCCGAACTGGCGATCGAGCTGGCGTTGCTGCGCGGGGCGGTGTGGACCGCGCGCCGGCACCTGGCGTTGGCGCGCGCGCAACTGCCCCGCTTGCACCGGGACCGCGGTGCGGCGCAACTGCTCGATGGCCTGGCGGCGCGTATCGAGGCCGCGCCCGTGGGCGAACCGATGCCGGTGCCGGCTGCGCAGTTGCTGGAGTGGTTGAACGGCCAGGGCGAGCGGATCGTGCGCAATCCCGAACGCGAAGCGCACTGGCTGCTGCAGGCCGTGGCCGAACGGCCCGACGATGCCGAGCTGGTGGATACCACCGCCTCGGCATTGAACGCCTGCGCCGCGGACGAGCAGGCCATCGCATTGCTGTGGGGCTTCGTGCAGCGGCATGCCGATCGCGAAACAGGCCCGACCTTCCGGCTGATGAACCTGCTGCTGAGCCGCGGCGACGAGGCTGGCGTGCGCCGGCTGGCGCAGCTGTATCGCCCGCAGCTGCCGGTCGTGGCCCTGTGGTGCGAAGCGCAGCTGGCGCAGCGACTGGCCGACTGGCCGGCGCTGGAGCAGGCCTGCACGGCGTTGCTGGAGCGCTCGCCCGATTCGCATGGCGCACGTGGACTGCTGGCGCGCATGTACCTGGAGACCGGTCGCTTCGCCGATGCCGCCGCGGCCTACCGGCAGCTCACCGTGCTGATGGACGAGCCGCGCTCGGCGCACTGGGACCACATGACCGCCGCCAGCGCAGCGCAGGACTGGCCGGCGGTGCGGGCATCGGCACAGGCGCTGGGCATGCAGTTGAGCAGCTCCGAGGGTGTTGTCGAAGAAGACTGGGGTTGGGTGATCGTGCGGTGCGTGGACGACGGCGAAGCGGTGGAGTACTGCGCACGCCGTACCGGGCCGGTTACCGCACGTATCGTCGAAAATGCGCCCGCGCATCGGCGCCAGCACGTCGGCGACTGGGTGGTGTTCGATGCAGAGCTGCTGCATGCGCTACCCGAGGACCCCGACGAGCGCGAGCGGTTTGTGCCGACGCATGCGCAGGTGCACGTGCTGCAGGCCGGCGGCTACGGCAGCAGCTGGCTGGTGGACGGTGCCCATCCCGGGGAGGAGGCGATCGAGGCGCTGCGTGCGGACATCCAGGCGCGGGGCTGGAAGCTGTGGGTGCACAGCCGCGACGACTATCGGGTGATCGATCCGGCCGAACCGGATGCTTTCGACCCGGAGCGCGCCGACTCGGGCCTGCAGGGCGTGCTGTTCACCGTGGCCTTGCCCGAGGCGGTGGCCCCGTTGGAGCTGCATGGTGCCCTGCTCGTCCTGATGGCGCGGTGGCCTCACCCGATGTGCTGGCTGCGGTTGGCCGAGGCCAGCGATCAGGATCTGCGCCCGCATCTGGAGGTCCTGGAGCGCTATGGCCTGTAAGCCGGGCGCCTGACCGCGATTGGCGGTCTGCGTCCGCTGACGGGTGGGTTCCGCCAGGCCCTGCCAGCCAGGCATCGGCTACGCTGCCAGCCGCCGCGGAGACGGTGCGGCGACATCCTGCCGCAGCGACGTGCCCGGCCCGCACGGCGCCGCCTGATGCGGGCGCGATGCGGCTTGCCTGGCAGCGCGAACGAGCCTGCGTTCAGCTGCGCTGACCGTAGCGCTCCAGCCAGTGCGCATATGAAGCCGGCAAGACCCACGATGGCGAGTCCTGACCCAGTGCCAGTGCCGCCTGGTAGGGCCAATGCGGGTTGGCCAGGTGTGCGCGGCCGACCATCACTAGTTCCATCTGTCCATCGGCGACCACGCGCTCGGCTTCGTGGGGATCGTCGATGTTCCAGGACGAGGCCACCGGCAGCTGCGTCTGGCGGGTGACGCGTTCGGCGATCGGCGCCAGCAGGGCCGGGCCCCACGGAATCTGCGCAGTCGGCGTGCTGAAACCCATGCTGACATTCAGCAGATCCAGGCCGCTGCGCTTGAATTCGTGCGTCAGCGCGATGGCCTCGGCAAGCGTCTGCTCATCGCGGCCATCGAATTCGATGACGCCGAAGCGGGCGGTCAGCGGCAGGTGTTCCGGCCAGACAGCGCGCACGGCCTGCAGGGTTTCCAGCAGAAAGCGCGCGCGTCCTTCGGCATCGCCGCCGTAGCGGTCCTGGCGCTGGTTGGCGTGCACCGAGAAGAAGCTCTGGGCCAGATACCCGTGCGCGAAATGCAGTTCCAGCCACTGGAAGCCGGCGTCGCGCGCACGCCGGGCGGCGGCGACGAAATCGCCACGTACGCGGGCGATGTCGTCCAGCGTCATCTCGCGCGGCAGCTTGGAGAGGCCGCCACCGAAGGCGATCGCCGAGGGCGACAAGGTATCCCATCCGCGCGCGTCGGCGGCGGCGATATGGTCGTCGCCTTCCCAGGGACGATTGGCGCTGGCCTTGCGCCCGGCGTGACCGATCTGGATGCCGGGCACCGCGCCGGCTGCCGCGATGGCGGCGGCGATACGCGCCAGACCCTCGGCCTGGGCATCGTTCCACAAGCCCAGGCAGCCGGGTGTGATGCGCCCTTCCGGCGACACCCCGGTCGCCTCGACGATCACCAACCCGGCACCGCCGCGCGCCAGGCTGGCGTAGTGCACCTGATGCCAGTCGTTGCTGAAGCCATCGACGGCGGTGTATTGGCACATCGGCGGTACCGCGATGCGATTGCGCAGGGTGACATCCTTGAGCGTGTAAGCAGAGAAAAGCGATGACATGGGAAGCAGGGTCTCGGAGAACTCGGAGCGCGATCAGAGCATGACGCCAGGTGCGGCGACACCGTCGCCGATGGCACAGCGCGTTGCAGGTTGCCGCGCCTGCGCCGGAACGGATGCCGCAGGCGCGCCTGGCGTACGCTCGCCTGCACGCCGTGACCGCTGGAACGGTGTGTCGCGGCATGCACCGATGCAGCGGTCGTACACCACGCCGGCGTCGGTCGAAGTGGTTCGCGCAGCGCAGCGCCGTGGCTGTGGCCGACACCGGGTTGCGCGGCCCCACTCGCCGATTGCCGGTCGCGATCGCTGCAGGCGAGGTGGCCGTGCCCATGTGCGCAGGCGAGGCACGGCGCACGGTCGGCGCCGACACCGCGATGTCACACTGCAGCGCCGGCCTCACCTGACTGCTACAGGGTGCATCGCTGGTTGCCGAATCTGAATTGCTTTACTCTGCTGCGCATCGGCGTGGGGGACGCCGCGTCGTCACGGGCGCATCCGGCCCGCATGCCCAGCCTTCTTCTTATCTTCCGGCGGGTGATCTCATGGTGGCATTGCAGCAGCGCTCGATCGACGCGATTCGTGACCAGGAACAGGCATTGCTGGCCGCCTGGCTCGGCTCCGGCGTTGGCAACGATGCGCGCATCCCTCGGCAGGACCTGGAAACCCAGAGCGCGCAGTTCCTGAGCCTGCTGGTGGCCGCATTGAAGGACGACGGCAGCAGCCTGGACAGCGCCGAATGGAGCGAGGTTCGCCGCTTCCTGGAAACCCTGTCGCGCGACCGCGCCACCCGCGGTTTCGATTCGCAGGAAACCGCCAATTTCATCTTCTCGCTCAAGCAAGTGCTGTTCGCGCTGGTGCAGCGCGAGTACGCCAGCATGCCCGACGAACTCGGCCCGCAGTTGTGGGCGCTGTCCGAACTGCTCGACCGCCTGGGCCTGTACACCGTCAAGACATTCCAGAAGACCCGTGAGGACATCATCGTGCGCCAGCAGGAAGAGATGCTGGAGCTGTCCACGCCGGTGGTGAAGCTGTGGGACGGCGTGCTGGCGCTGCCGATGATCGGCACGCTGGATTCGCAGCGTACCCAGGTGGTGATGGAGTCGCTGTTGCAGCGCATCGTCGATACCGGCTCGGAAATCGCCATCATCGACATCACCGGCGTGCCCACCGTGGACACCCTGGTGGCGCAGCATCTGCTCAAGACCGTTACAGCGATCCGGCTGATGGGCGCCGACGCCATCATCAGCGGCGTGCGCCCGCAGATCGCGCAGACCATCGTGCACCTGGGGCTGGATCTGCAGGGCATCGTGACCAAGGCCAACCTGGCCGATGCTTTGGCGCTGGCGCTCAAGCGCACCGGCTCTATCGTGAGCAAGGCGGACTGATATGGAGCGCATCCCGATCCTGCGAATGGGCCAGTTGCTGCTGGTCACCATCCAGGTGGACATGCACGACCAGCTGGCGCTGCAGCTGCAGGAAGACCTGTCGGAGAAGATCAGCGCCACCTCCGCGCGCGGCGTGCTGATCGATATCTCGGCGCTGGATATCGTCGATTCGTTCATCGGTCGCATGATCAGCACCATTTCCGGGCTGGCTGCGCTGATGGGCGCCCAGACCGTGGTGGTGGGCATGCAGCCGGCGGTGGCGATCACCCTGGTCGAGCTGGGCCTGACCCTGCCATCGGTGCGCACCGCACTCGATGTCGAACGCGGCATGCGTCTGCTGCAACAACCCGATCAGCATTCATGACCGCCGGCTCGCAACCGGTGCGCACCGAACAGGACGTGGTACTGGCACGGCAGACCGTGCGCAAGCTGGTGGTGCAATGCGGGCTGCGGTTGGTCGACCAGACCAAGCTGGTGACCGCGGCCAGCGAACTGGCGCGCAATACCGTGATCTACGGCGGCGGCGGCGATATGGATTGGACGTTGCTGGACAGCGGCAGCCGAAAGGGTGTGCAGCTGACCTTTCGCGACCAGGGGCCTGGCATCCCGGATCTGGACCTGGCCCTGACCGACGGCTGGACCTCCGGCAGCGGGTTGGGCCTGGGATTGTCCGGCAGCCGGCGCCTGGTGGACGACTTCGTCCTGGACAGCGCAGCCGGCAAGGGTACCCGCATCACCATCACCAAATGGAAGTGACCTTCAGCGGCGCGCTCACCCAGGTGATCCGCGTGGAGGAGGCCACCCAGGTGGGGCAGGTGCGTCGCGACGCGGTGGCGCTGGCCCAGGCCAGCGGTTTCGACGAGGACGGCTGCGGACGCGTCGCCCTGGTGGCCACCGAACTGTGCACCAACCTGCTCAACCATGCCGGTGGCGGGCTGATGCAGTTGTGCAGCGTGGCCGGCCGCGACGGTCCGGGCGTGGAGCTGTGCTCGCTCGATCAAGGCCCGGGTTTCGTGCTTGCCGACTGCCTGCCGGATGGATACTCCACCGGTCGCACGCCCGGGAACGGCCTCGGCACGGTACAGCGGCATGCCGCGCTGCTGGACGCCTATTCCGATACCCATGGCGCGGTGGTACTGGCCCGCGTGTACGCCGATCCCGACCTGGCGGCCGACCTGCCGTATGGCGCCCTGCGCCTGCCCTTGCACGGCGAAGCGGCGTGCGGCGATGCCTGGCACCTGGCAATCGATGCGCAGCGCATCACCGTGACCGTCATCGACGGTCTGGGCCATGGACCGGGGGCGGCCGACGCCGCCGATGCCGGCGTGCGTGCCGCGGCGATTGCCAGCGGCGAGCCCGGCGAGCGCCTCGCGCGGCTGCATGCGGGCATGTCCGGCACCCGCGGCGGCGCGGCGGCGGTGCTGCAGTTCGACGCCGACACCGGCCGGGCACGCTTTGCCGGGGTGGGCAATATTGCCGCGACGCTGTGCGATGGCGACGGCGTGCGGGGCATGCCCTCGCATCCGGGCATCGTCGGCGTGCAGTTCCGAAAGGCACAACCGTTCGATTTTCCACAGGCGGCGGGCAGATGGCTGGTCATGCACAGCGATGGATTGCAGTCGCGCTGGAACCTGCGCGACCATCCGGGGCTGCTGTCGCGCCATCCGCGCATCATCGCCGCAGTGCTGGCACGCGACTATGCCCGCGGCCGCGACGATGCCTGCGTTTTCGTCATGCGTCTGGGAGCCATGCAATGACCGCATCCGATGCGACACCGGGCAGCGATCCGCTGGCCGAACTGGCTGCGCTGCGCCAGCAGAATCAGGCCTTGCGCGAGGAGCTGGAGGAGACCAATCAGGGCGTGCTCGCGTTGTATGCCGAACTGGACCAGCAGGCCGAACAGCTGCGCGACGTCTCCGAGCTCAAGAGCCGGTTCCTGTCCTACATGAGCCATGAGTTCCGTACCCCGCTGGGATCGATCCTGAGCATCACGCGGTTGCTGGAGGATGGCATGGACGGGCCGCTCAACGGCGAGCAGCTCAAACAGGTGCGCTTCGTCAGCGCTTCGGCGCGCGAGCTCACCGAGATGGTCGACGACCTGCTGGATCTGGCCAAGATCGAGGCAGGCCGCATCACCATTTCGCCGGGCTGGTTCGATCTGATGGATCTGTTCGCCGCCCTGCGCGGCATGTTCCGTCCGCTCGCCGACGGCACCACCACCACCTTGATCTTCGAAGATCCGCCGGTGCTGCCGATGCTCTATACCGACGACAAGAAGCTGGCGCAGATCCTGCGCAACTTCATCTCCAATGCACTCAAGTTCACCCCGCAGGGCCATGTGCGCGTGCTGGCGCAGCTGGAGGACGATAGCCATGTGCGCTTCAGCGTGCAGGACACCGGCATCGGCATTCCCGCCGAACTTCACGAGGCCTTGTTCGAGGATTTCGTACAGGTGGACTCGCCGCTGCAGAAGCGGCTGACCGGCACAGGGCTCGGCCTGTCGATCTGCAAGCGGTTCGCCGAACTGCTTGGCGGGCATGTTGGCATCAACAGCGTAGTGGGCCAGGGCTCGGAATTTTTCGTGGTACTGCCGGTCACGCTGGCAGCGGAGAAGGCACTTGGGCAGTAAGCACCACATCCTGGTCGTGGACGACAATGCCGTGACGCGCTATTCGGTGCGTCGCGTGCTCGAGCATCATCGCTTCGCGGTGGAGGAGGCCGGCACCGGCGGCGAGGGCCTGGACCGGCTCGCCACACAGTCCTTCGCTGCGGTGGTGCTGGACGTCAACCTGCCGGACATGAGCGGTTTCGATGTCGTACGCGCGCTGCGTGCCGAGCCGCGCACGGCGCTGCTGCCGGTGGTGCACGTCTCGGCCGCATCGATCGCCACCGGCGACATGATCACCGGGCTGGATGCCGGCGCCGATGCCTACCTGATCCACCCGGTGGATCCCAATGTGCTGGTCGCCACGCTGCGCACGCTGCTGCGCGCGCGCGAGGCCGAAGAAGCTTTGCGTGTCAGCGAGGCGCGCTTTCGCGAGATCTTCGAACACATTAGCGCGCCGATCGCGGTGGTGGATGCGCAATTGCGCACGCATGAGAGCAATGCCGCGTTCCAGCGCCTGATCGGCGACGCCAGCCCGGGCGAGGCGATCCGCGCCGCAGGTCCGGAGCAGGCGGGCACGGTGCAGGCCTTGACTGCTGCGCTGGCCGATCGCGAGCGCTGGAGCGGGGCGTTGACCATCCTGCGCGACGGCAAGCCCTGCGAGACCGAATGGCGGGTGTCGCCATATCGCGAGCCGGATCTCGGACTGCTGATGGTCGAGGACGTGACCGAGCAGCGTCGGCGCGAGCGCGCGCAGCGTCAGGAGCTGGACACTGCCAACACCGAGCTGGCGCACCAGATCGCCGAGCGCCAGCGCACCGAGATCCAGCTGCTGCAGGCGCAGAAGATGGAGGCGCTGGGCAAGCTCACCGGCGGCATCGCGCACGACTTCAACAACCTGCTCACCAGCATCATCTCCGGTCTGGACATGATCCAGCTGGCGGTGGAATCAAACCGTATCGAGCGGGTGCCGCGCCTGGCGGAGATCGCCACCGGATCGGCGCACCGCGCCGCGGCGCTGACCCAGCGCATGCTCGCCTTCGCGCGCAAGCAATCGCTGGACGCGCAGCCGTTCGACGTCAATCTGCGCGTGCGTTCGCTGGAAGACATGTTGCGCCGTTCGATCGGCGAGAACGTTCGGCTGGACCTGGAGCTGGCCGATGCCGCGCTGGTGGCGGTGGCCGATGCCAATCAGCTGGAAAACGTGGTGCTCAACCTGGTGATCAATGCCCGCGATGCGGTGCAGGGCCAGGGCAGCATCTGCGTACAGACCGCCGCGCATACCGCGCACGACGACCCCGAGCTGGACGACGGCGATTACGTGGCGGTGAAGGTGATCGACAACGGCAGCGGGATCGCGCCAGACATCCTCAACCAGGTGTTCGAACCGTTCTTCACCACCAAACCCATCGGCGAGGGAACCGGCCTGGGGCTGTCGATGACCTATGGGTTCGCGCGCCAGTCCGGCGGCACCGCGCGGATCGCCAGCCGGCTGGGCGAGGGCACGACGGTGACCCTGCTGCTGCCGCGCGGTCTGGCCGCCGGCGAACAGCCGCCAGCACCGGCACCGAGCGCGCCGCGCACGCACAATGCGCGCATCCTGTTGGTGGACGATACCGATGTGGTGCGGGTGATGGTCAGCGAGGTGCTCAGCGACGCCGGATATGAGGTGATCGAGGCCGAAGATGCCAACAGCGCGTTGGCGCATCTGCGCACCGAAGTGGCCATCGATCTGGTTGTTTCGGACGTCGGGCTGCCCGGCATGAACGGGCGCGACATGGCCGATGTGGCGCGCACGTTGCGGCCGGGCCTGCCGATCCTGTTCATCACCGGCTATGCAGAAAACGCCGTCACCCGGCAGGAATTCCTGGCCGACGGCATGGCCTTGTTGCCCAAGCCCTTCAGCCTCAACGACCTGCTCAATACCGTGGGGCAGATGCTCGACAGCAGTGCGCTGACGCGCGCGTAGCGGCGCATGTGCGGAAAGTGAAGCCGCTCGCCGATGCAGAGCGGTGGCACGTTGTCTGGCAATCCGCCGTCGCAGGCGCGCGCTGATCGATTCTCCGTTGGACGTGCATGCCGCCGCGCACCAGCGGCGAGCACGTGTGCGGCAGCGTGCATGTGATCGCCATCGCCTGCGGGGCGTCACTTCAAGGGCGTCGCCCAGGCGTAACCCGTATCGGAGAACCCTCGCACCGCCAGGCTGCGATCGCCGATCGCACAGCCGGGCGGTGCCGTCATGCCACGCGCCGAGAGTATTCAGCGCGCATACGCGTACGGACCGAAGGTGGCGCCCAGGAAACCGCCGGCCGTGTCGGTGCTGAGGATGCTGGCATCGCCCTGCTCGAGCAGGGTCCGCCATTGGCCGGTACCCACGGCATAGTCCACGCGCACCCGCGCGTCATCCAATGCGAAGCGCAACTGCACCGGTTGCGTGGCATCGGGCAGTGGCGCACGTGCCAGCACGCTGCCGGTGGCCGGATCCTGCAAGCCCGCACGGCGATACAGCACGACCGCAGTGCCGGCGTCGTCGCGTGCCAGCATCGCTGCCAGGAAATGGCTTTCCTTGGCGACCACCGCCAGGCCGGCCTGTTCGCCGGGCGCCAGGGCACTGCCATCCACCTGTGCCAGCAGGGTGGCGTGATGATGCTGCAGGCGGTGGCCCAGATACGCCGGCTGGCCGCGGCCGATATCGCCCAAGGCCACCTTCGATGGCGTGATGCGCAGGCCCTGTGGTCCGGGCACGTACCAGGGTTGCACCGGCGGGTGGAAGGTCATCCACTGCATCGGTACCCGTGCCGCCTGGAAGCGCTCGCTCCACTGCATCGGGCCGCTGGTGGGCATGGCCTGCGTGCCTTTCGGCAGCGCCGGACGCGTGGTCACCGCCGGCACGGCGCTCCCGTGCGGCAGCACCACCGGCCAGCCGTCGCGCCAGGTCACCGGCAGCAGGAAGGTTTCGCGGCCCAGGTTGTACTGGTTGCCCCGGTAGGGGCGGGTGGCCAGGAACACCGCCCACCACGAGCCGTCCTTCAGCTCGACGAACTGTGCGTGCCCGGTCGAGGTGATCGGCGCACTGCGGCCGGGATCCAGATCGCGCTGGGTGAGTACCGGGTTGCCGCTCCAGGCCTCGTACGGTCCGTTGATCTTGCGGCTGCGGTAGATCATCTGCGCGTGCTGTTCGCCGGTGCCGCCTTCGGCCGCTGTCAGGTAGTAGTAGCCCTTGTGGCGGAACAGGTGGGGGCCCTCGATGTGTTCGGGATTGGTGGCCGGCTGGAAGCCCGAATCCCGGATCATCTGGCGCGTGCCGATCAACTTCATGCTGACCAGATCCAGCTGCTGCAGCCAGATCGCACGATGTCCCTCGTACCGCATCTTGCCCTCGGGCACGTCGTTGTGGACCAGCCAGGCGCTGCCGTCGTCGTCGAAGAACAACGACGGGTCGATGCCCTTGGCATCCAGCCAGATCGGATCGGACCACGGCCCGGCCGGATCCCTGGCGGTGATCAGGAAGTTGCCGCCGT
Organism: Xanthomonas melonis; assembly: GCF_020783655.1. Lineage (GTDB taxonomy): Bacteria > Pseudomonadota > Gammaproteobacteria > Xanthomonadales > Xanthomonadaceae > Xanthomonas > Xanthomonas melonis. The sequence continues at coordinate 136,649 of NZ_JAJGQH010000010.1, forward strand.
CGCAATAGAAACAGGTGTTGGCAATGTAGAACGTGCCGTCGTGGTGGCTGATGCTGGCGGCGAACAGTCCGCGGGTCAGTTCGTCGTTGCCGTACTTGATCTGGGACGGGCGATCGATCGCATTGCCGATCTGGGTCCAGTGCACCAGGTCGCTGCTCTTGAACACCGGCAGGCCGGGGAAATAGCCGAACGTGGAGTTGACCAGATAGAAGTCGTCGCCCACCCGGATCGCCGACGGGTCCGGATAGAAACCGGCCACGACCGGGTTGCGATACTGCGTCTGCGTCGGCACCGGGCCGCCGTCGTCGCCCTGGTAGTCCACCCGGCCGATCAGTGCGTTGCCCGCGTGCGCCAGCTGACAGCTCGCCGCGGCCAGCATGCCCAACATCCATCCAAATCGGTTCAAGACAGCCTCCTCATCGTCGCCAGCCGACCTGGGGCCAGCCTGGCAGCCAGCATGACAGTTTCGGGTCGGGCGAGGCATGACGATTTGCAATGCCGCGCACGCACTCCGGCATGGCGCGCCCGACGCGAACTATCGTGTCGGCCGGCGCGTCTGCCATTGCGCTGCAATATTGCTGACATATCGTGCGCGCGGCGCCGCGCGGCGCTTCCGTCCGGGCTGCCCATACCGAACGGACTCATCCTCGCATCATCCATTCAAGGATCCCTCTGCATGTCGCTGTACTCGCCTGTCTTGCCGTCGCCGACGTCCGCCGCTTCGCGCGCCGCTGCCTGCCCCCGTATCACGTTGCAGCGCACGCCACTGGCGCGCGTCTGCACCGGTCTGCTGCTCGCGTCGATGGCGGCTGCCGCCTCCGCGCAGCAGACGCCGACGGGCCAGGACCAGGCCAGTCCAACCGCGCTGGATGCGGTGACCGTCACTGCCGAACACCGCGAGCAGAACCTGCAGGAGGTGCCGGTGTCGGTGGGCGTGGTGCAGGGTGCGGCGATGCGTCAATACACCGCCGGTGGCGACGACACCTTGCTGGCGCTGTCCGGTCGCGTGCCCGGCTTCTACGCCGAGACCACCACCGGGCGCATCTTCCCGCGCTTCTATATCCGCGGCCTGGGCAACATCGACTTCTACCTGGGTGCCTCGCAGCCGGTGTCCATCATCCAGGACGATGTGGTGCTGGAACACGTGGTGCTCAAATCCAACCCGGTCTACGACGTGGATCAGGTCGAGGTACTGCGCGGCCCGCAGGGCACCCTGTTCGGCCGCAACACCACCGCCGGCATCGTCAAGTTCGACACGGTCAGGCCCGGCGATACGTACACCGGCCGTCTCGATGCAAGCTACGGCAGTTACAACACCGTGTCGCTGGATGGCGGCTTCGGCGGGCCGATCAACGATGTGCTGTCGTTCCGCGTGTCGGCCCTGTACCAGCACCGCGACGATTGGGTGGACAACACCTTTGCCGGCAGCAGCGCCGACGGCACGCGCACGCCCCGCAAGGACGCGATGGGCGGCTACGACGACCGCAATGCGCGCCTGCAGGTGCTACTGAAGCCCAACGATGCGTTCTCGTTGCTGGGCTCGGTGCATACGCGCGATTACGACGGCACGTCCACCCTGTTCCTGCGCAATGCAGTGAAGCGCGGCAGCGACAAGGTCGACGCACCGCGTGATCGCGTGGCCTACGACGAAGCCCACGACAACCCGCAGGCGTATCAGACCGACGGCGGCTCGATCAAGGCGATCTACGATTTCGGCGGTGTGTCGCTGACCTCGATCAGCGCCTATGAAACCACCTCCGGCTACAGCCGTGGCGACACCGACGGCGGCGCTGCTGCGAACTACCCGGTCAATGGCGTGCCGAACGGCTTCGGCCAGTCGATGGGACAGATCCGCGATCTGGACCAGTACACCCAGGAGCTGCGTTTGGCCAGCGAAGGCGACGACGTCCTGCAATGGCAGCTGGGTGCATTCTATTTCGATGGCCGCGACACCACCGATTTCTACCAGCGTGCGTATTTCCTGCAAACTGCCGCGCGCAATCCCAACAACTGGGTGCGCCTGCGCAACACCAACACCTCCTGGGCCGGCTTCGGTCAGCTGAGCTACAAGGCCACCGATGCGCTGACGTTGACCGCCGGCATCCGCCAGACCAGGGACACCAAGCAAACCCGCCTGCTCAAGAGCGCCGATACCGCCGCCGGCGTGGTGACCTACCGCGGCCGGCGCGACGTGCGCCTGTCCGATACCCAGCCCAGCTGGGACCTGAGCGCCATGTATGAATTCAACCCGGAGTTGAGCGTGTATGCACGCGTGGCGCGCGGCTTCCGCGGCCCCACCATCCAGGGCCGCAGCGCGGTGTTCAATTCGGACTTCACCACCGCCGATTCGGAAACCATCCTGTCCTGGGAAGCCGGCATCAAGAGCAGCCTGTTCGACAATCGCCTGCGTCTGAATGTCAGCGGCTTCACCTATACCGTCGATGACATCCAGCTCAACGGCAACGATTCGGACGGCAACGGCGTGCTGTTCAACGCCGACAAGGCCAAGGCCTACGGCCTGGAAGCGGATCTGGACTGGCGCCCGATCTCCAACCTGTCGCTCACCGCCGGCCTGAGCCTGTTGCATAGCGAAATCCACGACAAACGCGTCTACGCACAGGCCTGCGCGCTCAATGGCGTGGTGGTGTGCACCGTCAACGACCCGACCATCCGCGTGGGTGCCAATACCTTCGCGCAGATCGACGGCAATCCGCTGCCGAACGCGCCCAAGTACAACCTCAACCTGGCCGCGCGCTACGACATCCCGATGGGCAACGACGGCGCGTTCTTCGTCTCCACCGACTGGAACAGGCAGGGCGAGACCAGCTTCGTGCTGTACGACTCCACCGAGTTCCGCGCCGACGGCAATTTCGAAGGTGGCCTCAAGCTGGGCTACACCGGCGGTTATGGTGCGTGGGAAGTGGCTGCGTTCGCACGCAACATCACCAACGAAAAGAACGTCAAGGGTGTGATCGAAAACTACATGGCGGCGGTCTACAACGAGCCGCGCATCGTGGGCGTGTCGGTCAACGTCAACTGGCAGTAATGCCTCGATCGGTTAAGCGCAATCACGGCGGCGGATGCGTCGCCGTGATACTTGCCTTCGTACCCGGGCCGGTTGCGTGCATGCGCAGCTGGCCTTTTTGTTGCATCACCGATTGCTCAACACCGAACGCACCCAGCCGACGATCTGCGCGCTGCTCACCGCACCGGAATGGCGGCCAACTTCGTGCCCGCTGCGGATCACCAGCAGGGTGGGGATGCTGCGGATGCCGAAACGCGTGCCCAGCGCCGGGTGCAGGTCGGTGTCCACCTTGGCCAGCCGCACCTGCGGTTCCAGCGTCGGTGCGGCAGCGGCGAACTGCGGTGCCATGCTCACGCATGGCCCACACCACGGCGCCCAGAAGTCCACGACCAGCGGCAGATCGCTGCGCACGGCGTGCTTGTCGAAATCGGCAGCAGACAGCGCCACCGGGGCGCCCACGAACAACGGGCGGTGGCAGTGGCCGCAGTTGGGCGCATCGTGCAGGCGCGCACGTGCGATGCGGTTCATCGACGCGCAGTGCGGGCAGGCGATCAGCAGCGGTGCGTCGGTCATGCGGGTCTCCGGTCGGCGTGCGAGGTGGTCGCCGCGTTCGGCCAGCACTGGCGGCGAACGCGGCCGCGGGCCGCCAGTGTAGCGGCGACGCGCGAACCCCGCCTGCCGTGCTCGGCATCCACACGGTGCGGCACCACGGACGGCCGCCGCAGAACACGCCGCCCGCTCAGGCCGACTGCCCCAGCACCACGGTGGGAACGAAGCCGCCGTAGATCATGCGCTTGCCATCGAAAGGCATCGGGTTGACCGACGGATCCATGCGTGGGTCTTCCATCATCTTGCGCATGCCCTCGTCGCGCGTGGCCTTGTCCGGCCATTCGATCCAGGAAAACACCACGGTCTCGTCTTCGCCGGCATCGACGGCGCGGTAGAAGTCGGTCCATTGCCCCTTGGGGACGTCGTCGCCCCAGCACTCCACCACGCGCAGCGCACCGTATTCCATGATGAGGGCATCGCCCATGCGCGCGTGCGCAACGAATGCCTCCTTGTTGGCCGTGGGCACGGCGAGCACAAAACCATCGACATACGACATAACCACCTCCATAGACTCCGGTGCACGGCGTGCACCTGAGGATGACCAAGGGATGTTGGTGCGACCAAGAACGTGGGCAGCCGTGGGGGCAGGAGCGTGCATCCAGCGCGCTTGCCGCACGAGCATACGGCGTAAGCGGCGCGGCGGCACTGCTTGAGTCCGCATGGCGGCGGCTGCAGCGGAGGCGGTCGCTTACGCGAGGGCAGCCTGTAGCAGCAGGACGATCGAAAACGCTGCGCGGCGCTCAGGCGGCCAGGTTGCGGCGGCGCAGCCTGGCCTCGAACACCACCTCGCCGTCTTCGTTACGGGCCTGCAGCGTGCCGCCATGCGCCCGGACGAACTGATCGGCAATGAACAGCCCGAGCCCCAACCCCTGGCTGGCATGGAAGCTGGCCTTGAACGGCTCGAACAGGCGCGGCATCAGGCTGTCCGGAATCTGCCCGGCATTGCGCACCGACAGCCGCAGGGTGTCGGCCTCGCGCCCGTCCAGATGCACCTGCACCGGATGCTGGCCGCCATGCAGCACGGCATTGCCGACCAGATTGGACAGCACCTGGGCCAGCCGATCACCGTCGCCATCGCCGTGCAGGTCGCCCTCGGTGCGCAGGTCGATGGTGGTGTGCGGATTGGCTTGCGCCACCTCACCCACCACGCCATGCGCCACCTCGCCGAAATTGCAGGGGCCGAACTGCATCGGCAACCCATCGGTGCGCAGGCGCGAGAAGTCCAGCAACTGTTCGACCATGCGCGCCATGCGCCTTGCGCTGCCTTCCAGATGGTCGAGCGTGCGTGCCGCCGAGCCATCGGCCGCCACGTCCAGACTGAGCTTATCGGCGCACACCAGGATGACCGACAGCGGCGTGCGCAGGTCGTGGGTGAGTACCGCCATCATGGTTTCGTTGAGCGTGAGTGCGCGTTCCAGCGAGGCATTGCGCTCCTTGAGCAGCCGCCGTTGCTGGTACAACTCGATGAACACGTTGACCTTGCTCAGGATCACGTGCGGCTCGATGGGTTTATGCAGGAAATCCACCGCGCCGGTCTCGTATCCCTGGAAGGCGCGCATCGGATCGTTCGGCGAGGCGGTCAGGAAAATGATCGGCACATGCCGCGTGCGCTGCGAGCCGCGCATCAGTTCGGCCAGCGAAAAGCCGTCCATTTCCGGCATGTGCACATCGAGCAGGGCCAGCGCCACATCGTGTTCGAGCAGCAACTCCAGCGCCTGCGCGCCGGACGCGGCGCACAGCACTTCGATGCCATCACGCTGCAGCAGCGCTTCCATCGCCACCAGATTCTGCGGTACATCGTCCACGATCAGGATCTTGGCGGGTTCGTCGCCGTGCGCTGCAGGGCCGGTCGCGGTGAGGTTCATGGGCGAAAGGTTTCCAGTTCGCTGCAGATCGCCTGCAGGGTCAGCACCGCGTCGGCGCCGGCATGGGCAAGCGCGGAGGCAGGCATCAGTGGGGAGGCGGCATCGTCGGGACGCTGGATCCAGGCAGTGCCGCCGGCTGCGCGCACCGCCGCCACGCCGGCGCTGCCATCGCTGCTGGCGCCGGTGAGCAGGATCGCCAGCAGGCGTTCGGCAAACACGTCGGCGGCCGATTCGAACAGCGGGTCGATCGCCGGGCGCGAGAACAGCACCGGCGCATCCATCGACAGCGCAAGACTGCTGCGGGTTTCCACCAGCAGATGGTAATCGGGTGGGGCGATGACGACGCTGCCGGCCAGCAGCGGCTGCTTGTCCTCGGCCTCGCGCACCGGCAGCGCGCAGCGCGCATCCATCAGCTCGGCCAGATGGCTGGCGCGGTCACGCGGCAGATGCAGCACCACCAGCACCGGCATCGGCAAGGCGGCCGGCAGGCTGGACAACAACGCCTGCAGCGCGGAGACCCCGCCAGCCGAGGCGCCGATCACCACCGCATCGAACCGCTGGCGTGCGGGCAGGGCGCTCATGCGGCCTTCCGGTACAGGCGCTGTTCGCGCGCGCAGGTTTCGAAGGCTTGCGCATGCGCGCCGAACTGCAACGATTCCTTGCTGCCCAGGCCCAGGAATCCGCGATGCACCAGCGCCTCGAAGAACAGGCCCACGGCACGGTCCTGCAGGCTGCGGTTGAAATAGATCAGCACATTGCGGCACGACACCAGATGCACCTCGGAGAACACCGTATCGGTGGCCAGGCTGTGATCGGCGAACACGATGTTGCGTTTCAGGCGGCGATCGAACACCGCACCGTCGTAAGCGGTGGTGTAGTAGTCCGACAGCGAGGCCAGTCCGCCGGCATCCAGGTAGTTGCGGCTGAACTGCGCGATGCGGTCGATGCCGTAGGCGCCGGCCTCGGCCATGCCGAGCGCCTCGGGATTGATGTCGGTGGCGTAGATCACCGCCTTCTCCAGCAGGCCTTCTTCGTGCAGCAGGATCGCCAGCGACCAGACTTCCTCGCCGGTACTGCAGCCGGCTACCCACAGTTTGATCGAAGGGTAGGTGCGCAGCACCGGCAGCGCATGCTCGCGCAACACGCGAAAATATGCCGGGTCGCGGAACATCTCCGACACCTGCACGGTGAAGAACTGCATCGCCTGCGCAAAGGTGTCCGGCTCGTGCAGCAGGCGGTGCTGCAGGTCGGCCACGCGGGCGCAGTCGAAGCGCGCCATCGCATGGCGCATGCGCCGCCGCAGGGACGACACGGCATAGTCGCGGAAATCGTAGTGATAGCGCTGGTAGACGGCCTCCAGCAGCACCCGCAGTTCCAGGTCGAACAGCTCCACCGGATTCATTGCCGCGAGCACCAGACGCGGCACAGCGAGACCAGCTTGTCCACATCGATGGGCTTGGCGATGTAGTCGTTGGCGCCGGCTTCCAGGCAGCGTTCGCGGTCGTCGGCCATGGCCTTGGCGGTGAGCGCGATGATGGGCAGATCCTGCCATTGGCGGTTGGCGCGGATCTGCCGCATGGCGGTGAGGCCATCCATCTCCGGCATCATGATGTCCATCAACACCAGGTCCACCTCACGCTCGGCCAGGCGTTCCAGCGCTTCGCGTCCGTTGCGTGCGATCTCCAGCCGCACGCCCAGCGGTTCGAGCACGCTGGACAGCGCGAAGATGTTGCGCACATCGTCTTCGGCCAGCAGCACGGTGGCGCCGTCCAGCACCGCATCGCGGCGGCGCGCCTCGCGCAACAGGCGTTGCTGGTCGCTGGGCAGCGAGGCTTCCACGCTGTGCAGGAACAGGGTGACTTCGTCGAGCAGGCGTTCGGGCGAACGCACCCCCTTGATGATGATGCTCTTGGAGTAACGACGCAGTTGCTGCTCTTCGTCGCGCGTCAGTGCGCGGCCGGTATAGACGATCACCGGCGGGAAGGCGACCTCATCATTACCGGCCATGCGTTCGAGCAGGTCGTAGCCGCTGCCGTCCGGCAGCGCCAGGTCGGTGACCATGCAATCGAAGGTGGAGCCGGCCAACTGCTCCATCGCTTCGGCGATCGTGCCCACGGCCACGATCTCCAGCTGGTCGCGGGCCAGCAGCAACTGCAGATTGGCACGCAGGGCGCTGTCGTCTTCGACGATCAGCAGGCGCCGCACCGCGCGCGCATTGGTTTCCTCCAGCTGCCGGATCGCGCCGGCCAATAGTTCGCGCGTGGCCGGCTTGATCAGGTAGCCCACCGCGCCGAGTTCCAGCGCAACTTGGCTGCGCTCCAGCGCGGAAACCACATGGACCGGGATATGGCGCGTGGCCGGGTCGCGCTTGAGGCGTTCGAGTACGCTCAGGCCGGAAGCATCCGGCAGGCCGATGTCCAGCAGGATGCCGCTGGGGCGCAGTTCGGCGGCCAGCTGCAGCGCTTCTTCTGCATTCGGCGCCACCACGCAGTCGAAGTCCAGTTCATGCGCCAGATCGACCAGCGCCTGCGCAAAGCGTGTCTCGTCTTCCACCGCCAGGATCAGCCGGCCCGGGCGCAGGCGCTGCTCGCGATCGTCGAGCGCACGCTGCAGCGGTAGGGTGCCAGTGGCGGGAATCGGCAGCGGCGGCGCGGATGTCGCGTTGCCGACATCGCTTCGGCGTGTGGAAGACGCCGCATCGCCGGGCGGGCGCTGCGCTGGTGCGGATGGAAGTGCAGGCAATGGCACAGCCGCTGCGGGGTGAGTCGCGGCAGCGGCTTCCGCCGGGGCGCCATCGGTCGGCAGTTCCAGCGTGAAGCAACTGCCTCGCCCGGGCTCGCTGTCCACGCGGATGCCGCCGCCCATGCGTTGGGCAAGATCGCGCGAGATCGACAGGCCCAGGCCGGTGCCGCCATAGCGCCGCCGCGTGCTGCCATCGGCCTGCCGGAACGCTTCGAAAATCACCTCGGTCTGCTCGCGCGCAATGCCGATCCCGGTGTCTTCCACCTTGAACAGCACCCGCCCTGGCGTATGCGCCTGGATCGACAGGCGCACCTTGCCGTGTTCGGTGAACTTGATGGCGTTGGCCAGCAGGTTCTTGAGGATCTGCTGCAGGCGCTGGCTGTCGACCACCAACTGACCGGGTGCGCCGACCTCGCTGCCGATCTCCAGCGTCAGCCCCTTCTGCCGTGCCAGCGGTTCGAAGGTGTCGCGCAGCCGCTGCACGATGCTGCCGGTATCGACGGTTTCGTCGGCCAGCTCCACATGCCCGGCTTCGATTTTGGACAGGTCCAGGATGTCGTTGATCAGTGCCAGCAGGTCGTTGTTGGACGACAGGATCGCCTGCGCGTACTTCACCTGCTCGGCGCTGAGCGTGCCGTCCTTGTTGTCGGCCAGCAGCTTGGCCAGGATCAGCGCGCTGTTGAGCGGCGTGCGCAACTCGTGCGACATGTTGGCCAGGAACTCGGACTTGTAGCGCGACGCGGTGGCCAGCTCGTTGCCATTGCGCACCAGCTGGTTCTGCGCCACCAGCAAAGCCTGCTTCTGCGCCTCCAGTGCCTGGGTGCGTTCTTCCAATTGCACGTTGGTCTGTTCCAGTTCGGCCTGCTGCTGCTCCAGGTCGCTCTGCGACTGCTGCAGGCTGCGGCTCTGTTCTTCCAGCTCCTCGTTGGCCACGCGCAGCTCTTCCTGCTGCGTCTGCAACTCCTCGCTCTGCCGCTGGGTCTCCTCCAGCAGGGCGACCAACTGGGCGCGCAGCAACGCGGTGCGCAGGGCCAGGCCGATGTTCTCGCCGCAGCGGGTCAGCAGATCGTCCTCACGCGTGGCAGCCGGCCGCGCATCGCTGACGCGTCCAAGCTCCAGCAGGCCGATCACCCGCCCATCGGCGGTGACCGGTGCCAGCAACAGCTCCTGGCAGGCACTCTGGCCCAAACCGGAGGCGATCTGCAGGTGCCCGGCATCCACGCCGCGCACCCGGCGCACGCTCACCTGCTGCAACACCTCCCCCCACTGCCCGGCGTTGCTCGGCATGGTGGCCGGCATGTCCACCGGCAATGCGGCGCCGCCGGTCAGCCGCAGGCGATCGCCTTCGACGCGATACAGTGCGCCCACCTGCGCTTGCAGCACCTCGCACAGCGCACGCATCGCGGCATCGGCAAGCTCCTGCGGGCTCTGCTCGCCGCGCAGGCTGGCTTCCACCTTGTTCTCGGCCTGCTGCAGCCACAACGCCACCTCGGCCTGGCGGCGGGCACGAATGGCCTGCATCACCACCAGCGCCATGGCCAGGAACGAGACGCCGCCGATGCTGCGGTTGATCGAGGAAAAGCTCGAATTGGTGCTGGGCGGCGCAAGCTGGTAGCCGGTGGCCAGCAGCAGGCACGCCAACACGCCCGCTACGAGCGGCGCCTGTGGACGGTTCTGGAAGACGGTGACGCCGACCGCCACGAAGTAGGTCAGCCACACGGCATAGCCGAGCGGGGTGATCAGTTCCGCGCCCAGCGTGCCGGCCATCAAGGCCCCCGCGATCACCCAGATCCAGCGATCGCGTGTGGTCGAGATGTTCTGCATGAGGCGCGGACCGAACTGGGAGGGCGGTCATGGTAGCCGATAAGTTTCATGCATAAATCGCCGGGTTTTTGACGCTTTTCCTGCCGCGATGGCTTGCACGCGATTTTCACGCGCGCGTCACTAAGGTCGCGCGCTTTTGCTGGGGAAACAGCGTCAGATGGATGCGGAGACGGCCATCGACAACGCGGGGCCGCTGTCGCACGACAGCCGGCAGTGCCGGCTGCTGGTGCAAAGCGTTTCCGATTACGCCATCTACATGCTGGATGTCGGTGGACATGTGCGCAGCTGGAATCCGGGCGGTGAGCGCATCAAGGGCTATCGTGCCGACGAAGTGCTGGGGACGCATTTCTCGCGGTTCTACCTGCCGGAAGACGTGCAGCGCAACACGCCCATGGACAACCTCGAGCAGGCCAGGCGCCTGGGACGTTTGGCCACCGAGGGCTGGCGCCTGCGCAAGGACGGCAGCCGTTTCTGGGCCAGCGTGGTGATCGAGCCGGTGCTGGAATTCGGCGTATTGGTCGGTTTCGCCAAGATCACCCGCGACGTCACCGAACGCCACCAGGCGGAACGGCTGCTGCAACAGGCCCAGCACGCGTTGTCGCAATCGCAGAAGACCGAAGCGCTGGGCAGGCTGACACTGGGCATCGCGCACGACTTCAACAACCTGCTCACGGTGATGGTGACCAGCCTGGACCTGATCGCGCTGCGTGCCGGCGACGATGCGCGCACGCGCATGCTGGTGGAGACAGCGCAGACGGCGGTCGATCGCGGTACGCTGCTGACCCGCCAGTTGCTGTCGTTCGCGCGCGGCCAGCGGCTGGCGCCGGAACGGCGGGCCGCCAACGCGGTGGTGGCGAACGCCCTGGAATTGCTGCGACGCGCGTGCCCGGCCGGAGTCGGCGTGAGTCCGGCGCTGTCGGAGACGCTGCCGGATGTCTGCGTGGATCCCAGCCAGCTGGAATCGGCGCTGCTCAACCTGGTATTCAACAGCTGCGATGCGATGCATTCCGGCGGTGCCATCACGGTGAGTACGTGCGTGCAGCGACGCGTCGCGCCCACGGATCCGCATGGCACCGCACGGCGCTATGTCGGCATCGCAGTGCGCGACGATGGCCCGGGCATGTCGATGCATGTGGCGCAGCGTGCCAGCGAACCGTTTTTCACCACCAAGGACGTGGGCAAGGGCTCCGGCCTGGGATTGAGCCAGGTATTCGGCTTTGCGTCCCAGTCGGGCGGTTTTGCCGAACTCGACTCCGCACCAGGACGCGGCACCACTGTCACCCTGTTTCTCCCGGCCATCGAGGAGGCCGAGCATGATTGAATCCCTGCGCCTGCTGATGGTGGAAGACCAAGAAGAACTGCGCGAGCTGATCGGCGAAGCGCTGCGCGATGCCGGGATCACCGTCGATACCGCCGACGATGGCCACGGCGCATTGCGCATGCTGCGCGAGAGCGGCCCCTACGATGTGGTATTCAGCGACATCCGCATGCCCAACGGCATGTCGGGCATCGAATTGAGCGAACAGGTGGCGCAGTTACTGCCGCAGGCGCGTGTCATCCTGGCCTCGGGCTTCGCGAAGGCCCAGCTGCCGCCCTTGCCGGCGCACGTGGATTTCCTGCCCAAGCCCTATCGGTTGCGCCAGCTCATCGACATGTTGAAGGGCGTGGCGGCCAGCGCCTGATCGCCGGCTGCGGCCCGGGCTGTGACGGTGCATCGGCTGGCCGTGGCGTGGGCATCACCCAGTTCGGGCCAGCGTTGCAGCCAGTACTTATCGCCACCTTCATCCATGCGTCGAAACGCGCGGACAGCACCTGCGCCGCCAGCATCAGCGGCTCTGGTAATACACCTTGTCGATGGCGATCTCCACCGGCGCTGCCGGCGGGTCGGCCACCAGCATGAAGGGTTGTTTCACCGCCTGCAGGTCCAGGTCGTAGAACGCGCTGAACGGAATGTTCACCTCGTGCCAGGCACCGTCGCGCACCAGCCCGTACTGATTGCCGCCAGCCACGAAATCCACCCAGCTGTCGCCGAAACTGGTGTTGATGCCGATCTTGAAGGTGGACGGGGTGGTGGTCTTCAGATGCAGCTTGAGCGCACCGCCCGCATAGGCGGCCAGATTGCGGTAGTCGCTTTGAACGCCCAGCCCGAACCAGCTACCTGCGTTGGCGCGATAGGCCATCACGCTGCGCCCCTCGAACGGCGCCTGCGCGATCGGGGTGAGGTTGTTCCACAGATACAGTTCGGCATCCTGCCCGAAGGTCAGCCGCGCGCTGGTATCGGGTTGCTCGGTGAACACGCCGAACCGTCCCGCAGGGACCGTGTGTTGCGTGCCCACGTACAGCTGCGATCCGGGATTCTGATACAGGCGGATGTAGTCGATCTCCATCCTGCCGGGCAGCGGCGCGGTGACTGCCGCCGCTGAGGTCACGCCGGTATAGGTGCCGCCCACGGCGAGATTGAGCAGCAGATAATGCTGCTGATGGAATTCGTGCAGCGAGGCGCCTTCGATATTGGAGATCGCAAATTCGAAGTACTGCTGTCCGTCGATCGACACGCGCAGGAACTGCGGGTCCCAGGTCAAGCGGTACACATGGAAGTCATCGTGCAGATTCACCGGGTGCGTGTAGCTGGTGTCGTAATCGGCCTGCGACCCGTTGTAGTCCCAGTGCACGGCCGCACCGATGCGGCGATTGGCGGTGCCATTGGCGATTGCCGCGGCCATGCCGGCTTCCATCAGATCGATTTCGCCCCGGCCCGGCCACACGCCGATGGTGCCCAGCATCCAGTACGCCGGCCATAATCCATTGCCGACCACCGGCGTCTTGATACGTGCCTCCAGGGTGCCGTATTTGAAATGCATGCGGCCTTCGGTCTTGAGCCGTGCCGAGGTGAATGGCATGCCCTGGAATGCCTCGCGGCGTGCTTCGATCACCAGCCGGCCATTGACGATGCGCGCGTTCTCCGGGCGGCTGGTGTAGTACTGCATTTCGCCATTGCCCCAGCCGCACAAGCCGATCTGGCAGCCATTACCCACATCGTAGGTCCACTTGTTGCCATCGATGGACGGCCCGTTGAAATTCTCTTCCCATACCAGGGCCTGGCCGTTTGCCTGCGGCATCGATACCGCGCCCAGCACTACCGCCAGCTGCACAGCCACACTGCGTAAGACGTTCATGCGTGCTTCTCCAGGCGCGGGATGAGACCCCGTGGACCAGCGACGCTGCGCAGCTTGTCGTTCAGTGTCAAAGCAATTATTGGGCGCCTTGCTGTTTCGTGTTGTGCATTACGGAATAATCAATCATTGATATGACGTCGGTCGCAAACCTCGACCACCGCATGCTGCGCGGCAGCAGTCCTGACCGCCGCAGGCCTGTGCGTGGAGACACCGCGGGAGAAGCGCGCGCCGCCGAGTGCGGATGCAGTGCGGGAAATTCCGTGTGCGCCCAGGTCCGGTCCGGCGGTGGTGCGCAGCAGGTTCGAACACGCTGACTGCCTGGGCGCCTCCGGCCGCGCGTGAGGGTGCCACCGCATACCTGCTAGCGCTTGCCGTGCCGAGGCGCGGCTGGCGCATCGCTGCAAGGCGCCGGGATGTGCGCCCGGGCATGGTCGGCGTGTATGCGAGGCCGCTATGCTCGCGTGCTTCCAGGAGCGGTGGGGTCATCCATGCAGCGAGTGTTCGGGCAGTTGCCAGACGGGACCGAGGTTCATGCGTTGCGCTTGCGCAGCGATGCAGGGTTGGAGGCAGAGGTGCTGACCTATGGCGGGATCCTGCATGCGCTGCGCCTGACCACTGCACGGGGCGTGGTGCCGCTGGTGCTGAACCTGCCGGATCTGCCCGCCTACGCCGCCGATGGCGACAGCCTCAATATCCTGGTGGGCCGCTTCGGCAATCGCATCGCCGGTGCGCGCTATACGCTGGATGGCGTCACCCACACGCTGGCGGCCAACGAAGGGCGCAATCAGCTGCATGGCGGCTTGCGCGGTTTCGGACGGCGCGTGTGGACGCTGCTGGAGCAGGCGCCCGACCAGGTGGTGCTCGGCTACGATTCGCCCGATGGCGAAGAGGGCTACCCCGGCACTCTGCAGGTGCGGGCACGGCTGGCGCTCCACGGCCACAGCCTGCTGCTGGAGTTCGAGGCGTGGTGCGATGCCGCCACGCCGCTGAACCTGACCCACCACCCGTACTTCAATCTGTCCGGCGACCCGCAGCGGCCCGCCGCGTCGCAAGTGCTGCGGGTGCCGGCGGATCGCTACCTGCCGGTGGACGCCGAATCGATCCCGACCGGCGAGATCGCATCGGTGGCCGGCACGCCGTTCGACTTCCGCACCGCTGCCGCGCTGGCCGGGCGGATCGACCCGGCGCATCCGCAGATCGTGCTCGGCAAGGGCTACGACCAGTGCCTGGTCCTGGCCGATGGCGCGCCGTGCGTGGCCGAGCTGTATTCGCCGCACAGTGGCGTGGCCATGCGCATCGACAGCGATGCGCCGGCAGTACAGCTCTACGAAGGCCAGCATCTGGACGCGCATCATCCCGGGCTGGGCCGCGGCATCTGCCTGGAACCGCAGGACTATCCGGATGCGCCCAACCACCCGCATTTCCCGTCGACCATCCTGCGCCCGGGCGAGGTCTACCGCCGTCGCATCGCCTACCGTTTCGCCTGCCCCGGCCCGGATCTGCCCTGGGATGCGGTCAGCGCCGCGCTGGAGCGCTGAAGCCCGCAGGCGCTCCAGCGCAGCGGCATGCGCGTGCTCAGCGCGGCCCCAGCACCAGTTCGATCACGAACTTGCTGCCGAAGAACGACAGCACCAGCAGCGCCATCGCGGTCAGCGTCCAGTGCACCGCCTTGGTGCCGCGCCAACCGTTGCGCCAGCGGCCGACCAGCAGTGCGCCGAACGCGATCCACGACAGGATGCTGAGCACGGTCTTGTGCAGCAGGCGCTGCGCCAGGAAGTCCTGCACGAACAGCAGGCCGGTCAGCAGGGTCAGGCTCAGCAACACGAAGCCGACCGTGATCGTGCGGAACAGCAGCGTCTCCAGCTCGGTCAGCGGCGGTAGCGCACGCAGCCAGGGGTGGAAGTCGCGTCGCCGCAGCGCCCGTTCCTGCAGCCACAACATGATCGCCAGCAGCGCGGCGATGCCCAGCGTGGCGTAGGCCAGCAGGGCCATCCAGGCGTGCAGCTCCAGCCGCCAGCCCAGGTCTGCGCTGGGTTCGTGTCCGTAGCCGTGATAACAGGCCAGCAGGATCGCCGACAGCGGAAACACCACCACGCCCACCGCCGCCATGCGCCCACGGCCACCGAACACTGCGGTCAGCCCGGCCATGCCCAGCCCGGTGAGCGACAGTGCGGCGAAGAAGTGCATGTCCGGGCCGCCAGCGGTGCGCACGGCCACCAGCACGTGATAGCCGGCGTGCAACGCCACCGCTGCGAGCGCCGGCGCCAGCCAGCCAGCCGGGGTCTGGTTGCCATCGCGCAGGACCGCCCGGGTGAGCAGGGCCGCAGCCAGCAGATACAGAGCGAACGCGATGAGAACGATTGTCATCGTGGAAGTTTCGCATATGGGGGCTGGGATTCGGGATTCGGGATTCGCAGGGGCGAAGGTGACGTGGAAACCGAGTCGGTCGCCAGCCGGTCGGCTGGGACGGGGGCTTGGCCGGTGCCGCTATAATCGACGCCCGTTTCCCCTCACGCGGTCCCTTGCGCATGTTCGAGTCCCTTACCCAACGTCTCTCCGGCACCATGGAGCGCCTGCGCGGCCGCGGTCGCCTGACCGAGGAGAACATCCGCGAAGCCACCCGCGAAGTGCGCATCGCGCTGCTGGAGGCCGACGTTGCGCTGCCGGTGGTGCAGGCGCTGATCGAGCGCATCAAGGTGCGCGCCGTGGGCCAGGAAGTCCTCAAGTCGCTGACCCCGGGCCAGGCGCTGATCAAGGTGGTGCGCGACGAGCTCACTGCGGTGATGGGTGCGGCCGCCAGCGACCTCAATCTCAACGTGCCGGCACCGGCCATCGTGCTGATGGCCGGTCTGCAGGGCGCCGGCAAGACCACCACGGTGGGCAAGCTCGCCAAGCACCTGAAGGAAAAGCGCAAGAAGAAGGTCATGGTGGTCTCGGCCGACGTCTATCGCCCGGCCGCGATCGAGCAGCTCAAGACCCTGGCCGAGCAAGTCGGCGTGCTGTTCTTCGCCTCCGACGCCTCGCAGAAGCCGGTGGACATCGTGCGCGCGGCCATCAGCGATGCGCGCAAGTCGTTCGTGGATGTGCTGCTGGTCGATACCGCCGGCCGCCTGGCGATCGATCAGGCGATGATGGAGGAGATCAAGGCGCTGCACGCCGCGGTCAACCCCACCGAAACCCTGTTCGTGGTCGATGCCATGACCGGCCAGGATGCGGCCAATACCGCCAAGGCCTTCGGCGAGGCGCTGCCACTGACCGGCGTGGTACTGACCAAGACCGACGGCGACGCTCGCGGCGGCGCGGCGCTGAGCGTGCGCTACATCACCGGCAAGCCGATCAAGTTCGTCGGTACCGGCGAGAAGACCGACGGCCTGGACGTGTTCCACCCCGACCGCGTTGCCAGCCGCATCCTGGACATGGGCGACGTGCTGTCGCTGGTGGAGCAGGTCGAGCACAGCGTCGACCAGGAAAAGGCCGCCAAGCTGGCCGCCAAGGTCGCCAAGGGCAAGAAGTTCGACCTCAACGACATGAAGGAACAGCTCGAGCAGATGCAGAACATGGGCGGCATCCATGGGCTGATGGACAAGCTGCCGGGCATGGGCCAGATCCCGGACAACGTCAAGCAACAGGTCACCGGCAAGGAAGTGCCGCGCATGATCGCCATCATCAATTCGATGACCAAGAAGGAGCGCCGCAACCCGGCCTTGCTCAACGGCTCGCGTCGCGCCCGTATCGCACGTGGCTCGGGCATGCAGCCGGCCGACGTCAACAAGCTGATGAAGCAGTACCAGCAGATGGAAAAGATGATGGGCAAGCTGGCCGGCGGCGGCATGAAGGGCCTGATGCGCAACATGAAGGGCATGATGGGCGCCATGGGTGGCCGCGGCGGCATGCCGTTCCGCTGAGTGGGTCTGGCCACTGCGCGCCGTGCCGATTCTCGCGGGCGCGCATGGTCAGCGCCGGCCCGCTGCCGATCGGCTCGGGCGGCGACGCTCAAGGCAATGTCGGTCGGGCGCTACGAGCTGACCAGAGGCAGTCCTTTCTGGGGGGCAAAGTCCCGCAGCTGACCAGGACCGGCCATCGCTGCCGATCCTGGCGCGCCGATCTTGTGCACACGTCTTCGGCAGTACGCGCTGGCGCACGCGTGCGCATCGCCGTCGAGCAGCGCAGTACCATGCGCCATCCGGTCGCTGTCGATGGTGGTGATGAGCAGATCTTCGAACGTGGATGCCTTCCAGCAGCGCTTCGGCCTGCGCCTGCCGATCCTGCTCAGCCCCATGGCGGGGGCCTGCCCGGTGGCGCTGTCGGCGGCGGTCGCCAATGCCGGGGGCATGGGAGCGATGGGCGCGGTATTGTCGCAGCCGCAGGACATCGCGACGTGGATGGCCGGCTTCCGTGCGGCGAGCACGGGCCCGGCACAGGTCAATCTGTGGATTCCCGATCCGGCGCCTGCGCGCGATGCAGCGGCAGAGGCGCGCTTGCGTGGATTTCTCGCGCAGTGGGGGCCGGCGGTGCCCGCGTCGGCAGGCGACGCGGCGCCGGCCGACTTCGATGCGCAGTTCGACGCCTTGCTCGCCGCGCGTCCGGCGGTGGCGTCCTCGATCATGGGCGTGTTCGACCCCGATCAGGTGGCACGCCTGAAGGCGGCCGGCATCGCCTGGTTCGCCTGCGCCACCACCTTGCAGGAGGCGCGCGCGGCACAGGACGCCGGTGCCGATGCGGTGGTCGCCCAGGGGGCGGAGGCCGGCGGCCATCGTGGCGCATTCGAGGCCGGCCAGGCCGAGCGTCAGATGACCGGCCTGTTCGCGCTGTTGCCGCGCCTGGTCGATCACCTGGACATCCCGGTCATCGCCGCCGGTGGGATTGCCGACGCGCGAGGCATCGCAGCGGCGCTGACCCTGGGGGCCAGCGCGGTGCAGATCGGCACCGGCCTGCTGCGTACGCCCGAAGCCGGCGTGCCCAGTGCCTGGGCCCAGGCGCTGGCACAGTCCGAGCCCGAGCACACCTGGCCCACCCGCGCATTTTCCGGCCGGCTGGGTCGTGCGCTGGCAACGCCCTATGTCCAGGCCGCTGCCGCTGCCGGTGCGCCGCCGCCGGCGCCGTACCCGGTGCAGCGCGGCCTGACCGCGCCGATGCGCCAGGCCGCCGCCAGCGATGATCGGCTGGCGGCGATGCAGGCCTGGGCGGGCCAATCGGCCTGGCTGGCACCCGCCCGGCCGGCCGCGGATGTCGTCACGCAGTGGTGGGCGCAGGCGCAGGCGCAGGCGCAGGCATGGCGCTGATGTTCTGCAATGGCGTACCGGCCAGCGCGCAGCAGCTCGCTGCCGCGGCGCTGGTCAACTACGGCCACTTCACCACGCTGCAGGTGCGCAATGGCGCCGCGCTGGGGCTGGATCTGCATCTGCAGCGGCTGCAGGAAGGCAGCCGCGCGCTGTTCGGCCAGGCGCTCGAACCGCAGCAGGTGAGGGCGCAATTGCGCGCCGCGCTGGCGGCATCGGCCACTGCCGATGCCAGCCTGCGCATCACCGTGTTCGCGCCCGATTACGATTTCCGCGATCCCTTGCGCGAGGTCGCGCTGGCGGTGCTGGTCGCCCTGTCGCCGCCGGCCGACATGCCCGAGGCCGGGCTGCGCGTGCAGGTCGTGGACTATGTGCGCGAACGGCCGGAACTCAAGCATGTCGGCACCTTCCCGCTATTGGATCTGCGCCGGCTGGCGCTGCAGGCCGGTCACGACGATGTGCTGCTGCGGGATCGGCAGGGAAGGGTGCTGGAGGGGGCGTTCTGGAATCTGGGCCTGTGGGAGCGCGGCACGCTCGTCTGGCCGCAGGGGCCGGCCCTGCTGGGCACCCGGCAGCAACTGCTGCGGGCGGGTCTGGATGCGCTGGGCGTGGCGCAGGTCAGTCGTGCGGTGGAGTCGAGCGAGCTGGAGCGGTTCGAGGGCGCCTTCGCCTGCAATGCGCGCGGGCAGCAGGCCATCGTGGCGCTGGGGCCGGCACGCTGGACACCGGCCGCGGCACAACTGCCGTTGCTGGCGCGGGCGCTGCAGACCCAGGTCTGGCAGCCGATCTGAGGAGCCCGCGAGACCGGGTATGGTGGCTTGGCTTCGTCGGCGCAGCCCGCTATACTCGCCGGCTTACCGCGCCATTCTGGCGACTGGGCAACTCAGGAAAACGACACCATGGTCAAGATTCGACTGACCCGCGGCGGCGCCAAGAAGCGTCCGTTCTACCACATCATCGTGACCGACGTGCGCAGCGCGCGCGACGGCCGCAACATCGAGCGCGTGGGTTATTACAACCCGGTTGCGCAGGGCGCAGAGCCGCGCGTCGTGCTCGATATCGCGCGTGTCGACCATTGGGTCGGCAATGGTGCGCAGCTGACCGACAAGGTCCGCAACCTGTACCGCGAAGTCTCCAAGTCCCAGGCCGCTGCGGCCTGATCCTGGGGGCCGGGCCTTGCGCCCGGCCCGGAGTCGACCCGGATGAAGCCGACCGAGCGCCGCATCCTGCTGGGCAGGATTGTCGGCGCTTTTGGTGTCAAGGGCGAGCTCAAGCTCGAGTCCTGGACCGAACCGCGCAACGCGATCTTCCGGTACCAGCCGTGGATCGTGCGCTCGCCGGCGGGCCAGGAGTCGGTGGTCAGCGGGGTCCGCGGACGCGATCAGGGCAAGAATCTGATCGCGGTGTTTCCCGAGGTCACCGATCGCGACACGGTCGAAGCCATGCACGGCACCGAGATCTTCGTGGCGCGCAGCGCGCTGCCGCCGCCCAAGCCCGACGAGTACTACTGGGTGGATCTGGAAGGCCTGCGGGTCGAAACCGTGGAAGGGGTCAAGCTGGGTACGGTGTCGCATCTGTTTTCCACCGGGTCCAACGACGTGGTGGTGGTGCGCGGCGATCGCGAGCGGATGATTCCGTTCGTATTGCCGGATTTCGTCAAGTCGGTGGATTTCGAGGCCGATCTGATCGTGGTCGACTGGGACCCGGATTTCTGATCGAAGCCACCCGCTTCGCTCTTGCCTTACCCATTCCCGATTCCCGAATCCCTGCCAGTGCGCATCGACGTCATCAGTCTGTTCCCGGAGTTCATCGCGCAATGCGCGGCGTTCGGCGTGGTCGGGCGGGCGCAGGAGCGTGGGCTGCTGGAACTGCACGGCTGGAATCCACGCGATCATGCGCAGGGCAACTACCGCCGCGTGGACGACCGGCCGTTCGGCGGTGGACCCGGCATGGTGATGCTGATCGAGCCATTGCGCGCCTGCCTGGATGCAGCGCAAGCCGCCGACGCACGTCCGGCGCCGGTGATCTATCTCAGCCCGCAGGGGCGGCCGCTCACGCAGTCGCTGGCACGCGAGCTGGCGCAGCTGCCGCGCATGCTGTTGCTGTGTGGTCGCTACGAAGGCGTGGACGAGCGGTTCTTGAGCCGGGCCGTCGACATGGAGATCTCCATCGGCGACTACGTGTTGTCCGGAGGCGAGTTGGGCGCTGCTGTCCTTGTCGATGTGGTGACGCGGCTGCAGGATGGCGTGCTGAACGACGTCGAGTCCGCCGCGCAAGACAGTTTCGAGGGGCCGCAGGGTCTGCTCGATTGTCCGCACTACAGCCATCCAGCCACGCACGCGTGGGGCGATGTGCCGGAGGTGCTGCGGTCCGGCAACCACGGCGCCATCGCCCGCTGGCGCCGGCAGCAGTCGTTGGGCCGGACCTGGTTGCGTCGCCCGGATCTGCTGGACGAGGCCGGGTTGGACAAGAACGACCGTCGTTTGTTGGACGAGTTTCGCCGCGAACTCGCCCGGAACGACGGAGAATAAGGGCACACCCCTAGCTCTTGCAGATTCGATTGGGGTACAATATGCGGCTTGCTGGCCAGCCTTGCGTCTGGCCCTCCTACGAACCTCGAGCAATCGCCGTGCGGCGACTGCCGGTCCAATATCACCAGACACGCGGTGCCCACCATGAGCAAACTCAACAAGACCATCCTGGCTGACTTCGAAGCCGCCCAGATCCAGCGCAAGCTGCCGGAATTCAACCAGGGCGACACCGTTGTGGTGAACGTCAAGGTGAAGGAAGGCAACCGCGAGCGCGTGCAGGCCTATGAGGGCGTGGTAATCGGTACCAAGAATGCCGGCCTGAACTCCTCCTTCACCGTGCGCAAGATCTCGCACGGCTTCGGCGTCGAGCGCGTGTTCCAGACCCACAGCGCCATCATCGATTCGGTCGAAGTGAAGCGCCGCGGCAAGGTCCGCGCCGGCAAGCTGTACTACCTGCGCGGTCTGGAAGGCAAGGCTGCCCGCATCAAGGAAGATCTGGCCGCTGCTGCACAGGCCAAGGCCGCTCGCCAGGCTGCTGCCAAGGCCGAGTAAGCCACACTGGCGGGTCGACGAACCCGCCACTGTCAGACGGCCGCCTTCGGGCGGCCGTCTGCGTTGTGGGAATCGGGATTGGGGATTGGGGATTGGGGATTCGCCGGTCGTGCGTAGGCGATGCTCATGGGGTCGGCCGGTGTGGCAGCGTGCCGCCTGGTGCCAGCCGATGTCAGCGCTGGCGGGGCTGCGGAACGTCTGCGATCGGCGCGGTATCGGCGACCGGCGAGGCGGGATGTGCGGGCACCTCGGCAGCGGCAGCCAGTTCGGGTGGCGGCGTGGCCGTGGACAGCATGCGGGCCTTGCGCCAGCCGCCCCAGCGGTAGTACGCCAACGACAGCAGCATCGAGCATGCCGAACTGATCGGAAAGCTCCACCACACCGCGTCCGCGCCCAGGTGTGGGAGCAGGACATTGGCCAGTGGCACACGCACGCCCCACAGCGAAAATCCCAGGATCAACAGCGGCGGAATCACCGCGCCGGTGGCGCGCACCACGCCCGACACCACGAAACTCACCCCGAACAGCAGGAACGACCAGATCGCGATGTGGTTGAGGTGCCGTGCGATCTCCAGCGTGGCGCTGCCTTCGGGCAGGAACAACGCCAGGGTCCAGCGGTCGAACACGATCAGCAGCACGATCAGCAGGCCCGTCATCAGGAAGTTGGCGGCGATGCCGGTGCGTGCGACGGCATCCACGCGCGGCCACAGGCCGGCGCCCACGTTCTGGGCCGCCATCGACGAACAGGCTGCGCCCACCGCCATTGCCGGCATCTGCACGTAGTTCCACAGTTGCAATCCCGCACCGAATGCCGCGGAAGTGGCGGTGCCGAATCCGTTGACCAACGACAGCATGGCGATCATCGCCAGCGAGATCATCACCATCTGCAAGCCCATCGGCACGCCTTTGACGATCAGCGCGCGCAGGATGGCGGTGTCGATGCGAAACAGCCGCATGTCGCGCCGCCCCAACCACAGAACGTGGCGTTTCTGGCGCAGATACAGCAACAGCCCTGCCAGTGCGGCGACCTGCGCGATCAGTGTGGCCCAGGCCGAACCGGCAATGCCCAGCGCCGGAAACGGCCCGATGCCGAACAGCAGCAGCGGGTTGAACACGACGTCCAGCACCACCGACAGCAGCAGAAAGCGGAACGGCGTGCGCGCATCGCCGGTGCCGCGCAAGGCCGCCGAAAAGAACGCGAACAGATACAGCGTGGGCATCGCCAGAAAGATCACCCGCAGATAGTCCTCGGCCAGGGCCTGCGATGCAGCAGGCGTGCCCATCGCAGCGAGCAGGTGCGGTGACAGATACCAGCCCAGGAGGGCGATCGCGGCCGAGAGCCCGCCGAAGAAGCTCGCACTGGTGCCCATGACCTTGCGTGCCTGCACGGAGTCGCGTGCGCCCATGGCCTGGCCGATCAGGATGGTGGCCGCCATGCCGATGCCGAACACAGAGCCGGTCAGAAAGAACATGATGCTGTTGGCGTTGGCAGCTGCAGTGAGCGCCGCTTCGCCGAGGTACCGGCCCACCCAGATCGCGTTGATCGAACCATTGAGCGATTGAGCGATGTTGCCTGCCAGGATGGGCAGTGCGAACAAGAACAGGTTCCTGCCGATCGGACCCTCGGTCAGGATGGCGGATTTGGGCATCGCTCGGTGTCGTCGCGCAGGAGCTGCGCACATTAGCACTGCCGGCTGAGATCCGACGCAGTGCCATCCGGTTTGCGCTGCGGGAAGGCGCACCCTCATCCGGCGCTGCGCGCCACCTTCTCCCGCGGGCGGGAGAAGGGCGGTATAAGCAAGGGCTTGCTCGGTTGACGTTGCGTGCGGGCAGACAAGCCCCTCATCCGGCGCTGCGCGCCACCTTCTCCTGCAGGCGGGAGAAGGGCGGTGCAGGCGAGGGCTTGCTCGGTTGACGTTGCGTGCGGGTAGACAAGCCCCTCATCCGGCGCTGCGCGCCACCTTCTCCCGTGGGCGGGAGAAGGGCGGTGCAGGCGAGGGCTTGCTCGGTTGACGTTGCGTGCGGGTAGACAAGCCCCTCGTCCGGCGCTGCGCGCCACCTTCTCCCGCGGGCGGGAGAAGGGTAGTGCTGGCAGGCGATTGCTCGGGTGGCGTGTGGCTGTTCACCGGCATTCTACGTGCGCGCCGCTTCCTTCCCCCGCTTGCGGGGGAAGGTGCCCGCAGGGCGGATGGGGGCTGCGCTGGCCATCGGCCTGGCAATCGACGCCGACTACAACGCTTACTGCCCAGCTTGAGTTCCCGGTGGCTGCCCAAACATCGGTTACCTGATAGATCGAGGCGGCAAGTCGCATGAACCCGGAGCTGGAACAGGGCAAGACGGTCAGGCTGGATGTGTGGCTCTGGGCCGCGCGCTTCTTCAAGACCCGTAGCCTGGCCAAGAACGCGGTGGACACCGGCAAGGTGAACGTGGGCGGCCAGCGCCCCAAGCCCTCGCGCAGCGTGCGCTGCGGCGAGCACCTGCGCATCGATCGTGGCGGCGAAATCTTCGAGATCACGGTGGCCGCACTCAGCGAAGTGCGCGGCCCGGCGCCGGTAGCGCAGGCGCTGTATGTGGAAGGCGAGCCCTCGCGCGAGGCGCGCGCGCAATGGCGACTGCAGCGTGCCGCCGAACGCACCGGTTACCGGGCGCCGGAAGGCAAGCCCGACAAGCGCGCACGGCGTTTGATCAACGCGCTCGGTGACATCGACGCGCTGTAGCGGCGAGTGGTATTGCGACACACGCAAACGCCCCGGTTGTCCGGGGCGTTCGTCGCGCGTGGTTGCTCGAAGCCAACTCAATGGCGACGGCGGGCTACGCCAGGTCGAAACGGTCCAGCTGCATCACCTTGGTCCAGGCCGCGACGAAGTCCTGCACGAACTTTTCCTGTGCATCGGCACTGGCGTAGACCTCGGCCACTGCGCGCAGGATGGAGTTGGAGCCGAACACCAGATCCACCCGCGTGCCGGTCCAGCGATGCTCGCCGGTGTTGCGATCGCGGCCTTCGAACAGCTCCTTCGCGTCGGAAGTGGCCTTCCATTCGGTGCGCATATCGAGCAGGTTGGCGAAGAAGTCGTTGCTCAGCACGCCGGGGCGGTTGGTGAGCACCCCATGCGTGGAACCCTCGGCGTTCGCCCCCAGCACGCGCAGGCCGCCGATCAGCACGGTCAGCTCCGGCGCGCTCAGGGTCAGCAGCTGCGCCTTGTCGATCAGCAGCGCTTCGGCCGGCACCGCATACCGGCGTTTGGCGAAGTTGCGGAAGCCGTCGGCGACCGGTTCCAGCACCGCGAACGATTCCACATCGGTCTGCTCCTGCGAGGCATCGGTACGGCCGGGTGCGAACGGCACGGTCACCTGCTGGCCCGCCGCCTGCGCGGCCTGTTCTACCGCCGCGTTGCCGGCCAGCACGATCAGGTCGGCCAGCGAGATCCGCTTGCCCCCCGACTGCGCAGCGTTGAAGTCGGCCTGGATACGTTCCAGCGTGGCCAGCACCTTGGACAACTGCTCGGGCTGGTTGGCCTGCCAGTCCTTCTGCGGCGCCAGGCGGATGCGTGCGCCGTTGGCGCCGCCACGCTTGTCCGAGCCGCGGAAGGTCGACGCCGACGCCCACGCGGTGGACACCAACTGCGCCACGCTCAGGCCCGAGGACAGAATGGTCTGCTTCAGCGCGGCCGCATCCTGTGCGTCGACCAGCGCGTGGTCCACCGCCGGCACCGGGTCCTGCCACAGCAATTCTTCGGCCGGCACTTCGGGGCCCAGGTAGCGCGAACGCGGGCCCATGTCGCGGTGGGTGAGCTTGAACCAGGCGCGTGCGAAGGCGTCGGCAAACTGCTCCGGGTGCTGGTGGAAACGACGCGAGATCGCTTCGTACGCCGGATCGAAGCGCAGCGCCAGATCGGTGGTCAGCATGGTCGGGCGATGCTTCCTGGATGCATCGTGCGCATCGGGAATGATGGCGTCGGCGTTCCTGGCCACCCACTGGTGCGCGCCGGCCGGGCTCTTGCTCAGTTCCCAGTCGAAGGTGAACAGGTGGTCGAAGAAGTCGTTGCTCCACTGCGCCGGGGTTGTGGTCCAGGTGACTTCCAGGCCGCTGGTGATGGTGTCGGCGCCCTTGCCGCTGCCGTAGCGGTTGTGCCAGCCCAGACCCTGGCTTTCCAGCTCGCCGGCTTCTGGTTCCGCACCGACGTTGTCGGCCGGGGCGGCACCGTGGGTCTTGCCGAAGGTATGGCCGCCGGCGATCAGGGCCACGGTCTCTTCGTCGTTCATGGCCATGCGCGCGAAGGTGTCGCGGATATCGCGCGCGGCGGCCACCGGGTCAGGTTTGCCATCCGGGCCTTCCGGATTGACGTAGATCAGGCCCATCTGCACGGCGGCCAGCGGATTCTCCAGATCACGGGTGTGCGGAACCTCGCTGTCGTCGTCCTTCACCAGCACGCCGTGCGCTTCGTCCACGCCCGGCGAGCCGCGCGAATAGCGATCGTCGCCCCCAAGCCATTTGGTCTCGCGGCCCCAGTACAGATCCTGGTCCGGCTCCCAGGTGTCTTCGCGGCCGCCGGCGAAGCCGAAGGTCTTGAAGCCCATCGATTCCAGCGCGACGTTGCCGGTGAGGATCATCAGGTCGGCCCAGGAGATCGCCTGGCCGTACTTCTGCTTGATCGGCCACAACAAGCGGCGCGCCTTGTCCAGGCTGACGTTGTCCGGCCAGCTGTTCAGCGGCGCGAAACGCTGCTGCCCACGGCCGCCGCCGCCGCGCCCGTCGCCGATGCGGTAGGTGCCGGCGCTATGCCAGGCCATGCGCACGAACAGCGGGCCGTAATGGCCGAAGTCGGCCGGCCACCAGTCCTGCGAATCGGTCATCAGTGCGCGCAATTCCTGCTTCAAGGCTGCCAGATCGATGCGCTTGAACGCGTCGGCATAGTTGAACGCCTGGTCCAGTGGGTTGGACTTGCTCGAATGCTGGCTGAGCAGATCCACGCGCAGTTGCTTGGGCCACCAATCGCGGTTGGTGGTTCCGGTACCGACGACGGCGTGGTTGAACGGGCACTTTGCTTCGGTTGTCATGGCGTTTACCTGTGTGCGTGGGCACTTGGGGAGCAGCATGCCGAACGGCCGGCACGTGCTGAGGACTCGAATTGGCGGGCAATGCTCAGGGCATGGTCATCGGTACACGAAAAGCGAAAACGGTGGCCACGAATGGGGCCGAATGCACCTAGCCGATGCTAGCCGGTGGCGCCGACCACCGGGACAGCGCAGCGAACAACCTGCGCTGGGAACGGTGTAGCGAACGGGCACATGTGCAGGCATAGGCTCACCATAAAGAGCGCTGATCGTTTATTGAATTCGAATTATTCGAACGTATCGATAGCGCGCCGCTATGGATAGCATGCCGGTGCCGGGCGGCATGGCGACGGACGCGTTCAGCGGTTGCCGAACAGGCTGCCGCCCAGCTTCATGACATCGCCCAGGCCCAATTGCCCGTCGCCGTCCCGATCCAGCACGCTGGTCAGCAGGCTGTCGGCGCCGCCAGTGTCGACATGCTGCTGCTCCTGCGCCAAGGCTGGCCCCAACTGGTTGCCGGACGCCGCATCGCCGCCGACGAAACGCTTGGCCAGATACGCCATCACGATGGGAGCCAGCAGTTGCAGCAGTTGGCTGGCCTTGTCGGCTTCGAGCCCGGTGGCCTGGCCGAGTCCGGCGGCCGCCTGCGGTGCCTTCGCGCCGAACAGGTGGCCGACGATGCCGGCGCCATCGGCCTGCGCACCGTTGGCGGTGCCGCCCAGCAGCGAGTCGACCAGGCTGCCGATGTCGGGGCTGCCGGCATGGTCGCGCTGCAGTGCACCCAACAACGCGTCGCTGCCGCCGGCCTGCTGGCTGTTGCGACCCAGAGCGCCCATCAGTAGCGGTAGCGCGGTCTGTACCGCCGATTGCGCCTGGTCGGGCGCGATCCCGAGGCGGCCAGCGAGTTGTTGCAGATACGGGCCCTGCAGCTGCGCGAGGAGTTGCGAGGTGAGCGAATCGGAAGTGGTCATCGGTACCGGTTCCTGTTGAGCGAGCGTTGCGGCAGGGTGCGCCTGCCCAGCGTCCAGAGCAATCGGCGGGGCTGCCGGTTGCCGTTCGCAAGCGGCGCTGGGCTGGGCCGGCGCAGCACGATGCGTGCGCTGGACCAGCTTATCCAGGCATCACGCCGTGGGCGTGCCGCTGGGCAGGGACGTGGGGCGGCATCGCCGGTGCCTGTGGGCGGCGGGAGGGCTACGTTGCGCTGACTTTAGTGTTATAAAGTAACATTTACATTCCGTCTGTCTGTCCCGTTCCAGGAGCCGCCATGACTGCCGATGCCACCCTTGCCGATCACCGCCCCGTTGCCGCCGCACGTACCGCCGCCTACTGCCTGGCCGAAGCCGACAAGATGTTGCTGCGCTGGACCGAGACGGTGGGGCGTCGAGATATCGACGCCGTGCTGGCCCTGTACGCGCCGGATGCCATCCTGGTGCCGACGCTGTCTGACGACATCCGTGGGCGCGATGCGGATCGCCGCGCGTACTTCGCCTCGTTCCTGGCCGCCGACGGGCTGAGTTGCGGCGTCACCGTGCAAAAGAAGCGGGTGAGTGCGAAGTTGGGCACGGTGGTGATCGGCGGTCTCTACACCTTCGTGTTCGAGCGCGGCGGTGTCAGCGAACCGGTGCATGCGCGCTTCCTGTTTACGTTCGAGGAAATCGAGGGCCGCTGGTTGATCACCGGCCACCATTCGTCGCGGTGTTCGGAAGAAGGCTGACACGTGCCGCGCACGTCGGGATGAGGGCGAGCGGGCCGATGGCGCGTTGTGCCGAAACGCGCGCGTCGCCCAGGTTGGCTGCCCGGGCAGGGCGCGCCACGCAGCATCGGCGTGGCAGCCATGGCCTGCCGTCAGAGCAAGGCTTTCAACCGATAGAGCGCTTCCAGGGCCTGCTTGGGCGTCAATTCGTCCGGATCCAGCGCCTGCAGCGCTTCCTGCGCGGCGGAAGAGGGTGCGGTGAATAACCCGAACTGTTGCGGCGCGTCCAGCGCCGCGGGCGCCATCTGCGCAGCATGACTTTCGCTTCCGCGTTGCTCCAGCTCGGCCAGTCGCCGCCGCGCCTGGGCGACCGCCGCCTTCGGCAGACCGGCCAACGCGGCGACCTGCAGGCCGAAGCTGCGATTGGCCGGGCCGTCCTTGACTGCATGCATGAACACCAGGCGCTCGCCGTGTTCCACCGCGTCCAGATGCACATTGGCGATGCCGCTGGTGCCGCCGGCATGCGATTCGTCGGCCAGTGCGGTGAGCTCGAAGTAATGCGTGGCGAACAGCGTGTAGCAGCGATTGCTGTGCGCCAGATGGCGCGCTACCGCGTCGGCCAGGGCCAGGCCGTCGTAGGTGGAGGTGCCGCGACCGATCTCGTCCATCAGTACCAGCGACTGCGGTGTGGCGTGATGCAGGATGTAGCTGGTTTCGGCCATTTCCACCATGAAGGTGGATTGCCCGCGCGCCAGATCGTCGCCGGCGCCGATGCGGGTGAGGATGCGGTCGATCGGCCCGATCACCGCGCGGCTGGCCGGTACGAAGCTGCCGATATGCGCCAGCAGCACGATCAGGGCGTTCTGTCGCATGTAGGTCGATTTACCGC
The DNA here is from genome assembly GCF_020783655.1 of Xanthomonas melonis. GTDB lineage: Bacteria > Pseudomonadota > Gammaproteobacteria > Xanthomonadales > Xanthomonadaceae > Xanthomonas > Xanthomonas melonis. The sequence goes on from NZ_JAJGQH010000010.1 coordinate 165,888, forward strand.
CCATGTTCGGGCCGGTGATCACCAGCATGCGGCGGTCGCTGTGCAGGTCAAGGTCGTTGGGTTCGAAGGGTTGCTCGCGCACCGCTTCCACCACCGGGTGGCGGCCGCGTTCGATGCGCAGGCAGGGCGCGTCGTCCAGCTCCGGTTGCGACCAGTCCAGCGCCTGCGCGCGCTCGGCGAAGGCGGCCAGCACGTCCAGTTCGCTCAGCGCAGCGGCGCAGCGTTTGAGGCCTTCCAGTTCGTGGCCCAGCGCGTCGAGCAGGCCTTCGTACAGCAGCTTTTCGCGCGACAGCGAACGCTCGCGCGCCGACAGCACCTTGTCTTCGAAACCCTTGAGCTCCTCGGTGATGTAGCGCTCGGCATTGGTCAGGGTCTGGCGGCGGCTATAGTGCAGCGGTGCCTTGTCGGACTGGCCCTTGCTGATCTCGATGTAGTAACCGTGTACGCGGTTGTAGCCGACCTTGAGCGTGGCGATGCCGCTGGCCTCGCGCTCGCGCTGCTCCAGGTCGATCAGGAACTGATCGGCATTGGTGGACAGGCGGCGCAGCTCGTCCAGCTCTGCGTCGTAACCGGACGCGATGACACCGCCATCGCTGAGCTTGAGCGGTGGCTGGTCGGCCACCGCGCTGACCAGCAGGTGCGCAGTGGCATCGTGCTCGCCGAGTTCGGCGAACAAGGTCTGCAGGCGCGGCGAATCCAGCGGTGCCAGAATGGCGCGTACCTTCGGCAACAACGCCAGGCCATCGCGCAGCGTGGAGAAGTCGCGCGGGCGCGCCGAACGCAGCGCCACGCGCGTCAGGATGCGTTCCAGGTCGCCGAGCGCGCGGAAGGACTCGCGCACGTCGGCATCGGCAGCGGAGCCGATCAGGCTGGCCACGGCCTGGTGCCGCTGTCCCAGCACCGCACGCAGGCGGAGCGGCCGATGCAGCCAGCGCCGCAGCAGACGCCCACCCATCGGGGTGACCGTGCTGTCCAGCACTCCGAGCAAGGTGTTGCGGGTATCGCCGTCAACGCGCGTGTCCAGTTCCAGATGCCGGCGCGTGGCGGCGTTCATCGAGATCGCCTCGCTGGCCACTTCCATCGCGATCGAGGTCAGATGCGGCAGGCGTTGTTTCTGGGTTTCTTCCACGTAGCCGAGCAGCGCGCCGGCAGCGGCAGTGGCGCAGGGTTTGTCGTCGATACCGAAGCCGCTCAGATCGTGCAGCTTGAAGAACGCCAGCAGCTGACGCCGCCCGCTGTCGGCGTCGAACAACCATGGTGGCCGCCGCCGCACGCCGGTACGCCCGCGCAGGAAGTCGGGCCAACTGTCTTCGTCCGGCACCAGCAGCTCGGCCGGTTCCAGACGCGCGATCTCCGCCTCCAGCGCATCGGCGCTGTCCACTTCGTTGACCAGGAAGCGACCGCCGGCCAGGTCCGCCCAGGCCAGGCCGTAACCCTGCTTGCTGCGCGCAATCGCCATCAACAAGGTGTCGCGGCGCTCGTCCAGCAGTGCCTCGTCGGTGACCGTGCCGGGCGTGACGATGCGCACCACCTTGCGCTCGACCAGCCCCTTGGCCAGCGCCGGATCGCCGATCTGCTCGCAGATGGCCACCGACTCGCCCAGCGCCACCAGACGCGCAAGATAGCCTTCGTAGGCATGCACCGGCACCCCCGCCATCGGGATCGGCGCACCGCCAGAGCTGCCGCGCTGGGTCAGAGTGATGTCCAATAGCCGCGCCGCCTTGCGCGCATCGTCGTAGAACAGCTCGTAGAAATCGCCCATGCGGAAGAACAGCAGCAGATCGGGGTAGTCCGACTTGGCGGCGAAGAACTGCTTCATCAGCGGGGTGTGCTCGGTAGCACCCGTGCTGGGCTTGGAGGTGTCTTTGATGTTGGAGCTTTGCAAGAAGGTCTTCCGGAATCGGGGGCGAGTTGGCGCAAAACATAGGGGTAACCACTGCGCGGGCGATGCTGCAATCGCGGCTCACCTCTCAGTGCCGCGGCGGCCGTGGGGCATCAGCCTGCGCGCCATTAGTTTAGCCGAGTAGCGCCCATTCCCTGGGCTCTCGTCGGCAAGTCGGTGTCCGCCGATCCAGGGGCTACGGTGGCTGCGGCCGGTTCACACGCCTGGCACGCAGACCTACTCCCGCACCGACGTCAGGGGCTCGACCCGCTGGATACCTACCAGATCTCCAAACAGCATCGGACGTGCAGTCGTCGGGGGCTGCGACGCGACGCTACGGTTGTTGCAGACCAGCTGTCAGGGATCCACCGCTGCGGTGGCAGCGGTGCGCCCAGGCTGGCCAGCAACGCTGATCGTCAGCTGCACCTCTCCGGTGGACAGCTGCGCGCGATGCCTGTGGAGTGAACGACTCATGCGGGTTGCCCCGGGATGTGGACGTTGGGCGACTAGCGAGTTTGAACGTGTTCTCGTTGACCGCAAACGGGCCTGCCAGCGACCAGTCATCGTCGAGCAGCGATTTGGTGACGCGCACCGCTTGCGAAAGGCGCGGATAGAGATTTTTCGAATCTTCTCTGTGATTGCTATCACTCGCAGATCGTGAACACACATGCGTCGTGCCGAAATCCGCAAAACCGGTTGCCTCGAACGCGATTGAAATTCAGGCCGCAATGCCTGTGCTTCGATAGCGAGAAACGTCTGGCATTTCCCGTCATGTCACCGGACGCTAGTGCGGAAATTGCGCATACCGAAGTGATCGATGGGCATAACTTGCAATCTGGGTATTTGGTTGGAGCCAAGTTGACTTGTCGATCATGTCCGGGCGAGTTGCTGCCCGAACGGCTTGATCCTGCGCTTTATCTGTTCGGTTGCACCGTCATGCGCGAATGCCTGCATGCAGGCGTTCTACACCCATTCGAAAGGCGATGAGTCGATGTTGAAGAAGCTGCATCACGTGGGATATCGCTGCAGGGACGCAAGCGAAACCGTTGCGTTCTACACGCAAGTCATTGGTTTGAAGTTCGCCGCCGCCATGATCGATCATGTGCCGTCGAGCGGGGTACGGCCGATCAACAACAATATTTTCTTCGAGATGGAAGATGGCAGTTACATCTGCTTCTTCGACATCCTGGGAAGCGACGATGCAATGGTGCCGGTTGCAGATGACTGGGCGCAGCATCTGGCGCTGGAGGTAAGCGATGAGGCGCGTGCCGAGCTGATCGCATCCCGATTGCGTGCACACGGCACGCAGGTCGAGGGACCCGTCATCCATGACGTGGCCGGTGACGCGACCCACGCCGAACTCGCACGCTCCTGGTACTTCCAGGATCCCAATGGACACCGGCTGGAACTGCTGGTCAAGCCGGCGATTGCCCAGACCGCCATCTGGAACGATTTGCAGAAGAACGCCTATGCCAATCTCGCGAGATGGGAGCTGTTGAAGAGGAGCGCCGCATGAGCGCCCTGCAGGCCATCGGACGCCAGCTTGCGTTCCTGAGCGCATCGCGATGCCGGTAACCGGAACGGAGCGTGGCGCGGTGAACTACTGGGACTACATCAAGGTCGAGCAGTTGCTGGCACTGCAGGGTGGGCTTGGCGACGACGAGACGGCCGTCGGCAACGACGAGGCGCTGTTCATCGCCGTGCATCAGATCTATGAATTGTGGTTCAAGCTGATCTTGCGGGAGCTCGGTTCGGCGCGCGACTTGCTGCAGGACCTGCAGCCGGACGATCCACGTATCGTCGCCGCCGTTCGCTCGCTGCGCCGCGCGACGGCGGTGTTCGAGCAGGCCAATCAGCACTTCAAGCTGATGGAGACTATGACGGCACGCGATTTTCTGGAGTTCCGTGGACGTCTGGCTCCTGCCAGCGGCTTCCAGTCCGCACAGCTTCGGGAAATCGAGGTGTTGCTGGGGCTGGAGGAGACCGACCGTATCGCGACCGGGCAGGGCTGCTCGTTCAAGGATGCCCTCAGACTGCCCAATGGCGAGCCTTCGACGTCGGCGCGCCGGGTCGAGGCGCGGATCGCAGGCGGTCCCAGCCTCAAGCAAAGCCTGTATGCATGGCTGGAACGGCTGCCCATCGCAGGCTCGACCGATCCGGCGGACGCCGAGCGGTTCGCGCAGGACTACCTCGATGCCCTGCATGCCGAGGGCCGCTGGCGGCTGAAGGTCGCGCAGGATAACGGTGTGGCGCCGCAGGCCATCGATCAGCAACGTGCGAAATTGACACTTGAGAACGCAAGCGCAGCGGCCTTCCTGCAGGGAGAGGAGGATCCGCAGGCGCCTGCGCACGTGCGGGCGCAGCGTCGTGCCGTGCGCACTGCCATGATCTTCGTGGAAAGCTATCGTGAGCTGCCGCAGATGGCTTGGCCACGTGAATTGCTTGAAGGCGTGATCGAGCTGGAACAGGCCATGCTGATCTGGCGCCAACGGCATGCGCGGATGGTGGAGCGCTTCATCGGTCACCGTGCAGGCACTGGCGGATCGCCCGGGGTGACGTATCTGGACCAGACCGCGCTGACCTACCGTGTGTTCTCCGATCTGTGGACAGTGCGTTCGCTGCTGTTGCGCAAGGATTGCCTGCCGTCGCTGGATGCTCTCCGGCATGGCGAGGACATCACCAAATGAGAGGCAAGCACGTTGCCGTGCTGGGCGGCAGTATCGCTGGGTTGATGAGCGCGCTGGCATTCGCGCGCAGTGGGGCGCGGGTGACATTGATCGAGCGGGACGCGGTCGATGCAGCGCTTGCTGCAGAGACTGCCGGCGAGGCGTCGTTCAATGACGGATGGCGTAAGGGTGTGCCGCATGCCAGACATACGCACGCGCTTGCTGCGCTTGGGCGCAAGACGCTACGGGAGCGCGCGCCGGACGTGTGGAGGGCACTGCTTGCTGCAGGCGCCATCGAAATGCCCTTCGGCGCGCAGCTGCAGGATCTTGCCGTCGCACCGCGCTGCGACGATCCGGACCTGTTCGGGTTATCGGTGCGTCGGGCCTTCGTCGAGACGGTGTTGCGGCCGATCGTGTTGGCGGAGCCAAACGTCACCGTGCTCGCGCAGACCGCGGTCAGCGGGCTGCTTGTTAGCGGGGACGGGATTGCAACGGTGCATGGCGCGCAGACCGCCAATGGCGAAGTTCGCGCGGATCTGACCATCGATGCGCTTGGCCGCGGCTCGGCTCTTTCCAGGTGGCTGCGCACGGCCGGTGCTGCAACGCCCTCGGAAACAGTTGAGAACTGCGGGCTGGCCTACTACACCCGCTGGTACCGTCTGGTGCGTCGGCCAACGGTCCTGCTTGACGCAGGTTTCTCCGCAGGTGGGTATGCCGCCACCAGCGGGTGCATCGTCTGCCCTGCGGACAATGGCTATGCATCGGTCACCCTGATGGTGCCGCAAGCCGACAAGGCGCTGCATGCGTTCGAGGCGCCAGAGCTGTTCACCGCTGCGGCGCGGCAGCACTCCGGCATCGCTGCATGGCTGCAGCCTGGCGCATGCGAGGCGGTATCGGACGTGCTGCGCTGGCCGGTGTGCGAGAACCGCTTGCGGCACTTCGTGGCCGATGGGCAGCCGGTCGTGTCGGGTGTGGTCGCCGTTGGCGATGCGTTGTGCACGACCAATCCCACCTATACCCGCGGTATGTCGCTGGCAATGCGGCATGCCTTCGCGCTTGCGGATCTGGCGCAGCACGATGGTCTGGACGATCCGCATCGCTTTGCAGTGCAGGCCGATTCCCTCGCACAACAGTGGGTGCGGCCGTGGCACGACGACAGCGTCCTGCAGGACCGTGCGCGCAGCGCGCTGTGGGCCGGGACGCCAGGCCCACAGCCGTCACAGGGGCAGATCACGCTGCAGCACATCGCCGCGGCCGCGCGCCATGACGCAGTGGTCTGGCAGGCACTGGCGCGCCGGACGGGGATGCTGGACGCGCCCGACACGATTTTTGCGCGGACCGATGTGCTGGCACGCGTGCGCGCCTCGGGCATGCAGCGCACGCCGCCATCGCAGCCTGACCGAAACGCACTGCTGCAGCTCATCGCCCGGCACCGCTCCGCCAACTGTGCCCATCCGCCTGCCTGATTGGCGGGTCATCCGGAGTCCTTCATGCAACAAACAACCTGGGGCATAGACCACAGTCCAAGCCCGTTTCGCAGCCACTTTGCACTGGATCCCGACGTGGCCTGTCTCAACCACGGCATGCTGGGTGCCTGTCCCGTCGTGGTCCTGCAACGGCAAGCCGAATTGCGCGAGCGCATGGAGCGCCAACCTGCGGCCTTTGTCCTGCGCGAACTGCCGGTGTTGCTGGACGCCGCTCGCCAGGCCTTGTGCGAGGTGATCGGAGCCGATGCCGCCGACCTGGTCCTCGTACCCAATGTCACCACTGCGCTGAGTGCCGTGCTGCGCTCGCGTCGCTTCTTGCCGGGAGATGAAATCCTCACCACTGATCACGCCTACCTGTCCTGCGCCAATCTGCTGGATTTCATCGCGCAGTCCACCGGGGCAGTGGTGGTGGTCGCCAGGGTCCAGCTGCCTGTCAGCCATCCCGATGGGATCATCGATGCGGTGCTAGATCGCGTGACCGCGCGGACACGCTTGGCCGTGCTGGACCATGTCAGCAGCCCGACCGCCATCGTGTTCCCGATCGCAGCGCTGGTGCAGCGCCTGGACGCGATGGGGGTCGATACGCTGGTGGACGGTGCGCATGCGCCGGGCATGCTGGCGCTGGACCTGCATGCCATCGGGGCGGCGTACTACGCAGGGGATTGCCACAAGTGGCTGTGCAGTCCGCGCGGCGCCGGTTTCCTGCATGTGCGCGGCGACCGCCAGCAGGACCTGCATCCGGCGGTGATCAGTCGCGGCTATGGCGATACGGCGACGTGTAGGGCGCGGCTGCATCTCGAGTTCGACTGGCTGGGGACGGCGGATCAGACCGCGCTGCTCTGCATTCCCGCAGCGCTGCAGTTTCTGGCTGGGCTGCTGCCTGGTGGACTGGACGCGTTGTACGCACGCAACCACGCGTTGGCGACCCGCGCAGCTGCACACCTTGCACGGTCGTTGCCGCTGACGCGTGTGGCGCCGGATGCGATGGTGGGCAGCATGGTGGCATTGCTGATGGAACGCCATGCCCCGACGATCACCGCCGCCCGATTGCAGGATCGGCTGTACGACGCGCATGCGATCGATGTCGCGGTTGCCGCCTGGGCAACACCTTCAGGGCAGTTGGTCCGGCTATCGGCGCAGGTCTACAACACGCTGGACGACTATGCCCGGCTGGGTGAGGCGTTGTCCCAATGCCTCGCGACACCAAGCGAGGCCGATACGCAAGGAATGCTGGCATGAGCGTTCCCGGCTTCGAGAACAAGCATGTGGTGATCACCGGTGGCGCAGGCGGGATTGGCATCGAGCTGATCAAGGTCTTTGCGCATGCCGGGTGCAAGGTGACCTTCACCTACCGGCCGGGCGAAGACAGTCGCTCGCGCGCATGCGCGCTGGTAGAGGCGATCGGTGCCGATCGGGTGGTTGCACGGGTTCTGGATGTTGGGGATCGCGACAGCCACGCCCATTTCATGCAGGCCCTGACCGAGCCTGTCGACATCGTCATCCATAACGCAGGTGTCGGCACCAAGACAGTGGAGCGCGCAGCGTCAAGCCATAAGGAACAGGACGAGGCGTTCTTCCGCGTCAATACGATCGGGCCGTTGTGGTTGAGCGAAGATCTGATCCCTGGCATGCAGGCGCGCGGGCAGGGCAAGATCGTGTTCATGAGCTCGGTGGACGGCGGTATCACGCATTTCCCACGCTTCCGTGCCGCCGACGGCATGAGCAAGGCGGCGGTGGCGTTCCTGGGCCGTCAACTGGCTGCCACGTACGCGTGTACCGGCATCGATGTCTTCACCATCTGTCCGGGCGCGACCGATACGCCGATGTTCCAGGCCAGTACCTTGAACACGCTGTCGTCCGAGCAGAGGCAGGCGCTCGAAGCCTCGCTGCCGGGGGGGCGGTTGATCCATCCACGCGAGATCGCCGACCTCTGCTTCTACCTCTGTCGCGACGAGGCGCGCATCCTGCGCGGCGCCGTCATCGATGCATCGCTGGGCCTGGGCGTCGCCCCGGCCGTCATGGGATAAGGGTCGCACGCATGCCTGTACCGTCGAACAGTTTCTGGGAGCAGTGGCTCATCGCGCATCGGGCAAAGCCCGACGCATGTGTGACCTACTCGTTGTCGCCCTCTCCGCCGTTGCAGCAGTTCCTGTCGCAACTGGATCCTGCGTCGTCGCTGGACTGGACCGGCGAGGACTACCAGGGCTTGCCCAGCTTGCGCGAGCGGGTGCTTGAGCAGTACGGCTATCGCCCGAGTTGCGGTGTGGACGATGTGCTGATCACCGCCGGAGCACAGGAGGCCAATTACCTGGTGCTGACGCAGCTGTTGAGCGCGGGTGATGAATTCGTCATCGATGCACCGGGCTGGCAGCAGCCACTCGTCCTTGCCGAGCAGATCGGCGCGATTGCCAAGCGGGTGCAGCGGACGGAAGCATCTGGATGGGCGCTGGACATCGCCCAGCTCGAATCGCTGGTGACCCCGAAGACCAAACTCATCTTCCTGTGCAATCCGAACAATCCCACTGGGCGGGTGGAGAATCTGGCCACGCTGCAGCGCATTGTGGCGGCGGCAGAGCGCGTGGGGGCCTACATCCTTTCTGACGAGGTGTATCGCGGCCTGGAGTGGGACGGGCAGGAAGCGCCGCGCATCGCGACTCTTTACGACCGCGGAGTGAGCACCGGCAGCGTATCAAAGCTGCTCGGTCTGCAGGGGCTGCGTACCGGCTGGATGGTGACGCGCGATCAGGCCCTGCTCAATGCCGCAATGGTGCTGCGCGAGAACACCAGCGAAATCATGAACGTGCTGGGGGAGCGCATCGCCGAGGTCGCGCTGCGGCCGGAGCATTTCGATGCTGCGGTCGCGCACTCGCGGGCGATGGGGCATGCGCGGATCGAGCTGCTGGATCGCTTCGTGGCCGAGCAGCCGGCACTGACATGGCGGCGGCCGCAGGCAGGTCTGCTCGGTCTGGCGAATCTGAACCTGCCGATCGATGCCGATGCCTTCAGCAGCCGGCTGCTGGCGCCGCCTTACAAGACGTTCGTGATGTCCGGTGGTGCGTATGCATGCCCGCAGCACCTGCGCCTTGGGGCGGGTGGGGTATCGCATGAGGAGCTTGAGCTGGGTCTTGCGCGGATGGCGCAATTGCTGGCCAAGTGGGGCTGATCGCTGTTTGGGCGTCATCGATTGAGACGTGATCGGGCACAATGCAGAAGGCCGGCTGCTCACGCAGCAGGCCTTCGTAGTGCGCCATCCGTTGCTGGCAACGACTGCTTAGAACTCTTGCCAATCTGCGCCCGCGCTCGACGCGCTGGCGACAACGGCCTGACTGACCGGGCGCTTGACCGGTGTCGCGGCAACCTGTGTCTTCCGTGCGGCAACGCCGGCCGGCTTCTTGGCATGCAGTGCGGTCGATGCGGCGGAGCGCGCAATCGACGGGCGTTCGGCATCGATCTTGAACACCGCCACCGCCTCCCTGAGTTGCACGGCCTGTTCTTCCATCGAACGGGCCGCGGCCGTGGCTTCTTCCACCAGCGCGGCGTTCTGCTGGGTGGTTTCGTCCATCTGGGTGACGGTCTGATTGACCTGCTCGATGCCGGTGGACTGCTCCTGCGAGGCGGCGGAGATTTCGCCCATGATGTCGGTCACGCGCTGCACGCTGGCGACGATCTCGGCCATGGTGGTGCCGGCGGTATGCACCAGGGTGGAGCCTTCGGCCACGCGTTGCACCGAGTCGTCGATCAGGCCCTTGATCTCTTTGGCCGCTGCGGTAGAGCGCTGGGCCAAGGTGCGCACTTCGCTGGCCACCACCGCAAACCCGCGGCCCTGCTCGCCGGCGCGTGCGGCTTCCACTGCCGCATTGAGCGCAAGGATATTGGTCTGGAACGAGATGCCGTCGATGACGCTGATGATGTCGGCGATCTTGCGCGAAGAGGTCTCGATGCCGGCCATGGTGCCCACCACCTTGCCGACGATATCGCCGCCCTGCGAAGCGACGCTGGCCGCACCGATCGCCAACTGGTTGGCCTGACGCGCGTGTTCGGCATTCTGACGCACGGTGGAAGTGAGTTCCTCCATCGAGGCAGCGGTTTCCTCCAGGTTGGCGGCCTGCTGTTCGGTGCGCTGCGACAGATCCTGGTTGCCGGCGGCGATCTCGCTGGCGGCCGAATTGATCGACACCGCCGAGTGCTGGATGCGCCCGACGATCTCGGCCAGCTGCGTGGCAGTGGCATTGGCGTCGTCGCGCATCTGCGCGAATACGCCACTGAAGTCGCCGGTCATGCGTGCGGTCAGGTCGCCGGCGGCGATGGATTGCAACAGCGCCGACAGCGATTGCAGGTTGCCGTCGGCGGTGGCCATCAACTGATTGAGGCTGTCGACCATGACGCGGAAATCGTACTGGAAGCGTTCGGCATCGCCGCGCGCGCTGAAGTCGCCATTTGCGGCTGCCTGCGCCAGTTGCTTGATCTCGGCATTCATCGCCGACAGGTTGGCCTTGACCTCGTCCATGGTCTGCGTGAGAACGGCCTTCTCGCCCGGTAGGCGTTCCATGGTTTCGCTGAGATCGCCCACGGCATAACGGCCCATGATGCGCGCGAGATTGGTCTGCACCGCCAGATGCGAGGCGACCAGTGCGTTGGTGTCCTGCGCCATCCTGCCGTAGTCGCCGGGAAAGGCGGCGGCGTCGATACGGAAACTGGTCTGGCCTTGGTCGTGCTGCCTGGCCATGTCGGTCTGTGCGCGCAGCAACGATTGCAGCTGCGTTTGCATGCCGCTCATCGCGCGCAGCAGGCGCCCGGTTTCGTCCTGGGCCTGGCTTTGCACGTCGTTATCCAGCTTCCCGTTGGCGATCGCCTCGGCGGCCTTGGTGGCGCGCCCCAGCGGGTGGGTCAGGCTGCGGGTGATGAGCCAGGCGAGCAGGGCGCTGATCGTCACCACGGCAGCGCCGCCGATCAACAGCAACACTTTGGCGCGATGCATCGAGGTCAGCGTTTCGGCGTAGGCCTGCTGGCTCTGCGTCTCCTGGCGGGTCACCAGCTGGCGGATCAGGTCCTGCCAGGCGATCAGGGCCGGGCGCGCCTTTTCGCTGAGCAGTGCTTGTGCAGGCGTGTTGTCTTCGGCGGCAGCGAGCGCGATGACCTGGTCGTTGATCTTGCCGGAGACGGTGCGCTGCGCGTCCATCGCAGCACGGATTTTCCGGCCCTCTTCGGAGCTGGACAGCGTGTCGAGTTTGGCGCGCAGCTCCTTGTAGCGTGCGCGCTGTTGCGTGATCGCGGCCAGTGCCTCCTGGTCGAGTTCGGCGTTGGTGGACATCGCGTACGTGCCCAGCGCGATCATGATCGACGAGTTGGCGTCCAGCATGCCGTTGCCGATCTGGATCTTGGCCATGCGGTCGAGCACGATGAAGTCCAGCTGTCGCTTGGCGGTGGCCATCGAGTTCAAGCCGATCGCGACCAGCAGGCCCGACAGCAGGATCAGCAGGGCGAATGCGGCGCCGAGACGGCGGCCGACGGAATAACGTTGCAGTAAGGCAGTCATGCGGCAGTCTCAGGTCCGAGGTTGGAAGGCGCCGGTCAGACCAGTCGTGTGAAGAACGCATGAGGATCGGGTCGGCACCGTGGATAGCGACGCGCCGATTGAAAACTTGATCGGCCGAACTCCAACGGATTTAGCAGCGCAGCTATCGTTGTCGAAAGGTCGGGAAATACCCGACGGGCAGGCGGAGACGCAGGCGATTGAGGTGAAGACTGATGGCGCGGCGAGCTCAGCTGTACTGCACGCGCTCGTGCCGGCGATGGCGCTAGAGTCCTGGCTTCTCCAAAGCCCGAAACGCGCGCATGGATCAACAGCACCACGACTGGATGCAGGCCGTCACCGATGCCCTCAGCGATCTATTGGCCGCGCGCGTCGCGCAGGCCACCTTGCTGGAAGCCATGCTGGTCTCGCACCCGGATCCTGTTGCGCTCCGAAAGGCCTGGGACGAACTGTCGTCCCAACGGATTGCCTACGTGGCGCAGAACAAGGCGGCGACGCAATCGGAGCGGCCAATGGATGGCTACACACTGGAGCAATTTCAGGCCTGGGAAGAAAAGTTCCGCCGGTATTTTCCGCGCGATGTGGGTCCGCGGTAAGCGCGCGATCATGCCTTGCTGCCGTTGCGGAACCTGGAGCAACAGGCAGGCCGGGGTGCTTCTTTAAGGCCTGCCTGCATGCCGCCACGATGCAGGCGCTGCACCAGCGGCCAGATCCTGGATGTTCGTTGGCGCCGTTGTTGCTCGGGGATTAGGACTCTTTGGCCTTTGGAGAAGCTAAGATCGAACGTCGTGCACAGTCGGAGGCGCCAATGATCGATCGTCGTACCTTTCTTGCCACGGGTGTGGCGGCTGCTGCCGCCAGCGTTGGGGCATCGGCTGCCGGGATCGTGCCGGGTCCCCGCGCCAACGGACCGGCACCATGGGGTGCGGTGCCCAGCAAGCGCCAGCTGCGGTGGCATCGGTGGGAGCAATACGCCTTCGTGCATTTTGCGATGAACACCTTCACCGACAAGGAATGGGGCTACGGCGACGAGGATCCGCGCAAGTTCGATCCCAGCGATTTCTCACCCGACCAGATCGTCGCCGCTGCCAAGGCCGGCAATCTGAAAGGGCTCATTTTCACGGCCAAGCATCACGATGGCTTCTGCCTGTGGCCGACGCGCCTGACCGAGCATTGCATCCGGAATTCGCCATACAAGAACGGCAAAGGCGACATCGTCGGTGAGATGGCCGCAGCGTGTCGACGCGCCGGCCTGGCGTTCGGCATTTATCTCTCTCCCTGGGATCGCAACCACGCCGAGTATGGGCGCCCTGGCTATCTCGACTATTTCCGCAAGCAGATCGTCGAGCTCTGCACGGGCTATGGCGAGCTGTTCGAGTTCTGGTTCGATGGCGCCAATGGGGGCGACGGCTATTACGGTGGAGCGCGCGAAGCGCGCAAGATCGATGCGCCCGCGTACTACAACTGGCCACGGATGATCGAGCTGGTGCATCGGCACCAGCCGATGGCCTGCACCTTCGATCCGCTGGGCGCCGATATCCGATGGGGCGGCAACGAGGACGGTATCGCCGGCGATCCATCCTGGCCGACCATGCCCAACGCCCCTTACACGCAGGAAAACGGCAATTCGGGCGTGCGCGGTGGGGCGCTGTGGTGGCCGGCCGAAACCAATACCTCGATCCGCCCGGGCTGGTTCTACCACGCCGATGAAGACGGCAAGGTACGCAGCCCGGAGAACCTGGTGCGCTATTTCGACACCTCCGTCGCGCGCGGCACCAATATGAACCTCAATCTTCCACCCGACCGACGCGGCCGCATCGCCGACCACGATGTGGCAGTGCTGCAGAGTTTCGGCGACGCGATCCGCGCCAGCTTCGCCATCGATCTGGCCAAGGGCGCCAAGGCCAGCGCCAGCGCATCGCGCGGACCAGGGTTCGAGCCGTCGCGCGTGCTCGATCGGCAGCCGGACAGCTACTGGTCCACGCCGGACGGCGACACCACGCCGACGCTGACGCTGGAGCTGTCGGCGGTGCACAGCTTCGATCTGATCCGGCTGCGCGAATACCTGCCGCTGGGCGTGCGCGTGACCCGCTTTGCGGTCGAGGCCGAGGTCGATGGGCAATGGCGGCGATTGGCCGAAGCGCAATGCATCGGTGCGCAGCGGATCCTGCGTCTGGAGCGCCCGATCGCCGCGCGCCGGGTGCGCCTGGTCGTGCTGGAGGCGCCGGTGTGCCCGGCGATCAGCGAATTCGCGTTGTTCCGTGCCGTTGCGCCAGTGCCGGTCGCGCGGCCGACCGCGAATGCGCCGGATGTGCTGTCCAGCGCTGGCTGGCGCATCGTCGAGGCGAGCGCGCCAGGGGCGGAAAAGTTGCTCGACGACGATGCCAGCACGATCTGGATCATGCCCGCTCCCACGCCGGGCCATCCCGCGCAGGCGACCATCGACCTGGGCGCGCTGCGTCAGGTGGCCGGTTTCAGCCTCACGCCCTCGCGCACGGTGATGAACGGCGCGGCGCCGCCGAAGGGCTATCGCGCCGAAACCAGCGAAGATGGCCAGCAGTGGCAGCCGGCCGGCGCCGGCGAGCTGTCCAATATCGCCTACGCGCTCTCGACCCAACGCCTGAATTTCCCTGAGGTCCGTCAGATCCGCTATCTGCGGCTATCGTTCGCCGAAACGGCAGTACCTGCCGAGCGGCTGGCGATCGCGGGTATCGGTGCGTTTTCGCGCTTGCGATAAGCGCTTGCGTTTCCGCGCAGCCCTGTGCCGCGCGGGAGTGTTATCGTTGAAGACGACGTAGTTTCACCAGCGTGAAATGAGCGAAAGCGGTGAAGAAGGTGTTGGACCAGTGGCCCTTCCATCCAGACTCCTGATTAGCCCTGTCTCTCAGCCATGAAAATTGCTCGGCATGCGAGAGAAGGCTCCGGACAGGGCTTGCAACGCATCATCGCCGTGGCGAGCCGTGGCAGCATTTCGGGCAGGCGGAATCTGCGATTGAAGCGATAGGCGGCTTCGGCCAGATAGCGTCTTGCGTATTGCCTTGCGCGATTGCGTGATAGACGCCGCTGATGGCGCGTTTGAGATTGCCAAGCACTACATTGACCCAGCGCGCACCCGCGGCCTCTGTGGCTGCGCGTCCGCCGCCGGTGTCCAACGTGGTGTGCGCGTGGCCGGCGTCTTCCAGGCGGCGGAAGCAGGCCAGCCCATCGATATAGACCTCGCATTCGGGCGCCAGGCGACGCGCAGTCCAGTCCGTGAGCGAGGCATTGTCGAAGCTGCGCACCGGCTCGATCACCACAAAGCTCGGCGCGGTGAAAGTGGCATCGGTCTGCACTGCAATCAGGAACGGCTGCTTGTTCTCCGATCCGCGCCCAGCCTTGCCACCATTGCGCTCACCGCCGAGGTCTGTACGAACCCGGACAGTCGACGCGTGGCTTCTCGCTCGGCCATGACCTGCATGATCTTTTGCTTCATCCGCCAAGCACTCTTGTAGTTGATGCCCAGATGACGCGTCAGCTCCAGCGCGGCCATGTTGGTCTTGGTCGAGGTCAACAGGTGCAAGGCCAGCATCCAGGTGCGCAGTGGCAGCTTGGTGCCCTGGAACATCGTGCCTGCGATCAGGCTGGTCTGATGCCGGCACGCGCTGCATTGATAGTAGATGGCGCCACCACGCTTGAAGCGCGAGCGTGCCCGTCCAGCGCAGGAAGGGCAGCGAAATCCCTGCGGCCACCGCCATCTATACAAAGTGCGGTAGCACTTGGCCTCGGTACCGTAGGCAGCGAAGAACTCCGGCATCGACAATCCAGCCTGGAACTGCACGGCATTGATGCTCATCGCGTCACTTCGTTAGCTTCAGCTGGCAATAGCATCACCCCGGGCTGGCGCAGATCCTGCGACTACTGGCTGAGAGTCGGGGCTAATCAGGTCCAGACTTGTATCGCCGGCAGACTCAACCTTCAAATGCAACGTTTCTGATCTTGAATGCCAAGTCCCGGGCCCACGGAATGCCGCGAGCCCGGGATTCTTGTTGACACCGTAGAATCAAGATGACCAGATGTCAGGTTTGCACGAAGACACGATTCCTAGTCAAATCTTTTGATAGTCACAGGTCAGATTTTCAAACTCGGGTAGATATCCTTGATGGTCATAAGTGCCGCCGGCGTAGGTACATACACGCTCAAGACTGCGTCCCGAAAGCCGTACTGTGCCGTTCCATTTGTTCTCGCAACCCTGGTATGCCGGGATAGAGTAAGAACTGGGTGTTCCACCATTCACATGGAGCTTGCCGAAGCGTTCGCCCATGAGGATCACAGCTCTGCCCCTGAAGCCCGGCTTAGGCTGGCACTGCGTCGTTTCGCTTCGTTCGTGGCATGCGCTCCAGCTGGAGCCTTTGCTGCCGCTCAAGGAAAACGGACCCCAGCCAGCAGGGGCGGGCAGCTCGAAACTTGCACCAAGATCAAACGACTCCTCATGGCATTGGCCTGTTCCGGACGTCAGTGAAACTACAGTGCATTCCCCCCCATGGTCGTTGTAACACGAGGCCCATCGTGAAGGGTCGAGGAATTCTGATTTTTGATTCTTGCCCAACCATCCTTGAAAAGACGTGTTCAGTTGTGCTGCATCGGCAACGCCGACGGTCGCGGCTGCTGCAAGAAAGAACGGCGCAATTTTATTCTTCAAGAAATTCATTTTGAACCCTCGGGGTGGTAAAGGTTGCTGGATGGGTGGTGCGGAGGATGAAGCGTGACAAGCGGAAAATTGATTAAATATGAAGAATGGTCTTTCTATGGATTTTTGGGTGCTGCTGGACGTTGATGCAATTTCCGCGTTTCAAAATCGCTACGGCACCGTCGTAGCCGATGAAGCAAGGTTGATGTGTCAGCATGGTCCCTGCTGCAGCAGTCCGGAAGTCGACGTTTCGCATGATTCATGCGTCGGATGTTTCAGTTTGCCCGCTCAACATCGGCTTCCGTAAAGGATCGATCTTAGCTATGTCCGGACGGGATAACCTGTCTGAATCTATCGCGTTCTTCGGTTGTTGCCGACGCTCGCGCGACTGCGCTTGCAAGCGTGGCGCGAAGCGGCGGGGTCAACTCGACGTCGCCGCTATTGATGGAATCTAGCGTTTGCATGACCAATGAACTGTTTGCATCGCGCCTGATAAATTCGACTGCTGCATCAGCGGCGCTTTCGGGTGAAGAAAGTCTGTAGATCTTCTGAGCCGCCAAGCCACGAACGACCTCTTCGGCTTGGCTGGATACAACCGAGTTCAGTTGAGAGATTGCATTGGTCCTTAACTTTCCGGCATCTGCAGAATCATCCTTTTCTATCGTTCCAATGAAGTTTAGCGCGGCAACTGCGGTGCGAGTGTCCATGCTTTGGTCGCTGAGGCTCGACAGGGCATTTGCGAGAACATTTCGTGAGGCTTGTCCGGGAAGGTTCGAATACGTTTCATACATGTGCGAGTACAGACTCTTATCTTTACTGTTCCATATCCTGTTTGCCTCGTCGAGCAGGATGGACCTTCCTTCCGGGCTGATTGCAAGCATGTTTCGCATCACATCGCGATCCATTTGATTGTTGGCAGGCATCTGGCCGTAGAAATCAGCAACAGCCCTCTTTGTGTTCGGGTCGGCATCGATGGCGATGGCCAGCCTTTGTGCGAAGACATCGCGTTCTGCGCGGGACATTGGCGGGTCGGCGTAGAAGCGTGCGTAAAAGGATTTCAGGTGGTATTGAACCTCCGAGGCGGCAAAGGGCTTGTCGCCTTGCGGTGCTATGAAGTCGCTGTCATCCCAAGGTAGGCGATGATCGCTCGGTTGGTTCGCGGACCGTTGGCTGGTCGGCCTCGTCGAGTTGGCGATGCTCGCGTCTCTTTCGCTCCTGACTGGTGAGTGGGCATTCACCGAAGCGGCGGGTTGATAGAAGTACAGGGCTGCGCTGAAAAGTAAGCCTCCGCCAATGAGGATTGGGATGTACTTTTGTGTTCTTGGGTTATGGTCATTCATCGGCTGAATAAGTCCAGATGGTTTGGCTGATCCGTGTGCCGGCAGGTCATGTGGAATTTCTGTCGAGGATCCTCGGTGCACGGCACCTGTCCGGAATTGATATTCACGGGTGCAATCAATAATCTACATTTTATCTGGAAGTTTTGACGCGGTAAAATTCACAATGGAAGATTCGGGCGTGGCTGCGATCTTGGAGTCTTCGAGTGAAGGATTTGCATATATGTTTGGAGGATGTGGTTCTGACGTCCTCATGCGCATGTTGCTTGCTTTCTCTGAAGTCTCCACTGTGTTCGCGTAGGGTACGCACAATGAAGTCAATATAAATGTCGTCGTGTGACATGCGTTGAGAAAGAATGCGAAATGCCGTGTGTGTGACATTAAATAATTTTTGTAGTTGAATTATTTTCGATGGGGGAGTGGTTCGCTTAATAGTCTTAATCTCGAATCGATTGGATGTCCGTGTATGGACGGATTTATTGTTGAATGCGAAGTTGGTGATCCCTTCGCGATGGATTGGGTGGCTATTAGGCTTGGTTCGGAGGTCGTCATGAAGAAATCTGGCCAGGCCACCCCCATAGCCGGGATTCGTGCTGGCATTGCCTGCTTTACCGGCACGGCATCAACACATGCGTAACTGAAGCCAGGACTGGATGCAGACAGTTGCCGAAGCGCTCACCGGTCTGCCGTCCGCACGCGGCGCACAACCCATGCTGTGAGAGCCGTGCCTGGTCTCTTGTCCTGATTAATCACACGGAAGGAGGTCCGAGATGAAACGGCGTCCCAGCGGATCGCGGTGACGGCACAGCACAAGATGACGGCCTAGGTAGAGCGTTCGATACGCTCGAACGGCTCCAGGCCTGGAAGAGAAATTCCGCTTGCGGCACATCTGCACGTAGCGCATCGATTGCGGTCCATCGACGGCAGGCATGCTGCAGATTCGAACCTGCAATCCGTGCCGCAGCGATGTCCGAAAGCTACCGCGCAGGGGTGCACGCATGCAGTGCCGCTGCACGGTCACGTTGCGCCAACATCATTGATGCCACATCGGCGCGTGCCAGCCGTCTGCGGCCATGCGCGACGCATTGCGTCTTGCCAACGCGATGCCGAACAGGCGGCAGATGCCATTACCGGCGATCGCAGCAATCGGTGGACGCGACGCCCGCCTGGTTGCCCAGGTGCCGATGGCGAGCCCCCTCCACCATCGGCACTCCTGCTTCAGGCCACCGCCGCCCGTCGTGCGGATGCGCTGCTCTTCAGACGCAGAGTCGCCGGGGTCAGGCCTGGTGCGGTGGTCGTCAGCAGGATCTGACCGCTGTTGCGCGTGGTCTGCAAAAGCGCCGCACACAGTCCGTTGAACGCCTTGCGCTGCGGCGCCTTGTCGTCCTCGTGACTGGTGGGATCGCCGTTGCCCACACCGATCAGCTTGCCGGGGCCACGCAGCTCGAAGCGCACCAGGTTGTTGGCGGTCGGCACCATGCGCCCTTGTGCATCGACGATTTCCACCTTGACCACGGCCACGTCTTCGGCATCGGCACGCAAGGCATTGCGATCGCAACTCAGGCGGATGGCGGCCGGCTTGCCTGCGGTTTCGCGGCGCTCGCTCAGCACCAACTTGCCGCCGCGATAGCCGCGCGCCTCGATCGCGCCGGGCGCATAGGCCACGCGCCATTCCACATGGCCGTAGGCCGGCACCTGCTGCAGGCCCTGGCTGACGCCGTTGACCAGCAGTTCCACTGCCTCGAGGTTGCTATGGCACCAGACCGCGACGTGGCCATTGTCGTCCGGCTGCAGCAGACCCTCCCAGTTCCAGTGCGGGAACAGGTGCAGCACCGGTTCGCTGGTCCACTGCGCGCGGTAGTACCAGTAGTTGTCCTTGGGAAATCCGCAGCTGTCCAGCACGCCGAATTGCGATGCCACATTCGGCCAGCGGTTGTAGGGGGTGGGTTCGCCACGGTAGTCGAACCCTGTCCAGATGAAACCGCCGGCGATGTACGGGCGTTGCGCGACATAGCTCCACCAGGCTTCGGCGGTGCTCGCCCACCAGGGATGATCCAGGTCGTAGGCGCGCGTATAGCCGCGGGCGTCGTCGCGGACGTAGTTGCCGCGCACCGACACCGTGCTGGCGGTCTCGCTGCCGTAGATCGGAATGTCCGGGTAGCGCGCGTGGAAGCCATCCATCTGGCTGGTGCGGTAGTTGAAGCCGACCACATCCACCACCTGGCCGACGCCATCGCCGAAGCCCTTGTCCATGGCGAAGGTGGTGGGGCGGGTGGGGTCGAGCTGACGAACGCGCTGCTGCATGCGCGAGACGATGCGTGCGCCGCGCTCGGTGACCTGCTGCGGCTCCTCGTTGCCGAGCGACCACAGGATCACGCTGGGATGATTGCGGCCACGCCGCACCATGGTTTCCAGTTCGCCCATGGCCTCCGGATCGGTGGACATGCGCCGGGTCTCTTCGATGACGAACATGCCCAACCGGTCGCACAGGGCCAGCAGTTCGGGCGTGGCCGGATTGTGCGAGCTGCGATACGCGTTGCAGCCCATCGACTTGAGCTGACGCAGGCGCCATTCGTGCAGCGCGTCCGGGATGGCGGTGCCGACGCCGGCATGATCCTGGTGGTTGTTGGTGCCGTGCAGCTTGAGCGGCGACCCGTTCAACAGGAATCCGCGCTGCGCGTCGAAGGCGATGCTGCGCACGCCGAACGGGCTGACCACCGCATCGGTGGCGTGGCCGTCGCTGTGGATGCTGGTCGTGGCGCTGTAGAGCTGCGGGGTATCGATCGACCACAGCTTGGCCTGCCCCAGTGGCAGGGTCTGTTCGATCTGCTGCAGCTGTCCTGGTGCCAGCGTGATCGGTGTGCTTGCCGACTGCGCGACCACGCGGCCATCGGGCGCGGTGATGCGCGTCTGCACCACGCACTGGCGCGGCGCGGTGCCGTCGTTGCGCACTTCGGTGGAGACCTGCGCGGTCGCGTTGCCGGACTCGATGATGCTGCGCACGACTACGCCGTGCTGTGGCACATGCAGCGGGTCGGTCTTCTGCAACCACAGGTGGCGGTAGATGCCGGCGCCTTCGTAGAACCAGCCTTCGCCCAGGGTGGCATCCACGCGCACGGCGATGAGGTTGGGCTTGCCATAGTCGAGTACTTCGCTGAGATCGACCTCGAAGCCGCAATACCCGCTGGCATTGCGGCCGACCACATGCCCATTGCAGAACACGATGCAATCGCGGAACACGCCATCGAATACCAGGCAGATGCGCTTGCCCAGATCACTGGCCGGAATCTGCAGCGTGCGCCGGTACCAGCCCACGCTGTTTTCCGGAAAACTGGTTCCCAGCGCCTTGTAGCCGTGCGAGGCCGCCGGGTCGTCCTCGGTCATCGTCGCCGAGATCGGCTCCGGCCGGAACGGCAGGCTGACCGCCCAATCGTGCGGCAGATCCACCTGCTGCCAGGCGCTGTCGTCGAACTCCAGTTGCGCGGCGGTGGCGGTGTGCTGGCCAGCCTTGGCGAAGCTGCGCTGGAAAGTGCCGAAGTCGAAGTCGCGCGATGCGTCGCTGGCGTGGCCCAGATGGAAGCGCCAGCCGAAATCGAACAGCAGGCGTTCGCGCGGTGCCAGTGCGACATCACCCAGCGCGCCGGCCGCGGCGGTGTTGCCGGCGCTCGCCGCAGCGGCGCCGGCAATGGCCGGCGTCATGGCACCGACGGCGCCCACCGGCAGGGCGGCGCTCACGCCGCTGGCAAGCATGCCGCGCAAGAGTTCGCGGCGGTTGATGCCGGTCATGGCTGGGTCTCCTTGTTGGGGTTGGCCGGCCTGTCCGATCGCGGCGCAGCGGGTGCCGGCCGGTACGATGCAGGCGCCCCGGTGTACGGGTGGCGCATGAAGTCGATCGCCGGCAGCACCTCGTTGCCATGCCGGAAATCGAAGAAGCTGGCGTTCTCCCACGACGAGCCGGTGCCCCAGCGCGTCTTGCAGCCGCTGCTGGTCCATGCCGGCTCCCAATACACGACGCCGGCGCCACCGGTGTCGATCACCAACTGGGTGAGGTCGATCATGTAGCGTGCCTGCCCCTGCGGGGTGGCGGGATAGCCGGCGATCAGCGAGTCTTCGCCGAGCAGGTTGGGCGAGGTGTCCCCGGATTCCAGGGTCCAGGGATAGGCGGTTTCCACCACCACCACGTCGGCATCGTAACGCCCGCGCAGGCGCTTGATGGTCTTGCCCAGTTCTGCCATCGATTGGGTGGACCACTTGCGGTAGTAGCTGATGCCGATCAGGTCGAAGTCGGTGACGCCGGCCTTGGCGGCGGCAGCGAACCATGGCTCCACATTTTCCGGCTGGGCGATATGCAGCATCACCCGCGGTTTGATGGTTGCGCGCGCGCCGATGTCGCGCACCGCCTTGATGCCGGCGTTGAACAGTTTGGCATTGCGCTGCCAGTCGATCGGGCGTTTCTTGTCCCAGGGCTGGCTGGCCATCAGGTCGGAATTGCTTTCGTTGCCGACCTGCACCAGTTCCGGCATCAAGCCCGCGCGATCGAGCGCGCTGAGGGTGTCGTAGGTGAAGCCGTAGAGGATGCGGGCCAGTTCGTCGGTATCGGTGATGCCGACCCAGGACTTGGGGATCAGCTGTTTGTCGCCGTCGGCCCAGTCGTCGGAGTAGTGCAGGTCCAGCAGCACCTGCATGCCTTGCGCGCGTGCGCGGGCGATGGTCTTCTTGACGTCGGACAGGTCGCTGTACTTGGTCCAGCGTGCATCGTTCCACAGTCGCACCCGCACCAGATTGGCGCCGTGCGCATGGAACAGTTCGAATGGATCGGTGACCGCGCCGTTCTCGCGGTATTGCACACCGCATTCCTCCATCTCGTTGACGTAGGACAGGTCCGCGCCCAGATATAGCGTGGCAGGGGCCGGGGCGGCGTGTGCGGAGACGGACAGGGCCAATGCCAGCAGCGTTGGCGTCCAGAAGCGGCGGGTAGGGCGCATGCGATTCCTCGACGAAGCAAAGTGGAGCGGCCGGCCGCGCGGAGCGTGCGGCCGCCTTTGCGCGGCCGGTGCACGGCGGGCGCCACCCGGAGCGGGTGCGCGGCCGCGCGTGGGCCGTGCCCGCCCGGCGCCGAACGCGCCAGGCGGTGAACGATGGATCAGAACCGGTAGGTCGCCTCCAGCTGATAGCGGCGGCCGAACAACTGGTAGCCGCCGTCGTCCTGGTTGGCCAGGCGGTCTGGCCGATTGTCGGTGTACGCGCGCAGCGGTTCGTCGGTGAGGTTGCTGGCCTGGAAACGGAAGCCGAGCTGCTTGCTGTACTGCCAGTTCAAGCTCAGATCCACCGTGCCTTCGCTCTGCAGCCTGGCCAGACGCGCGGCATTCCACCCGTACACCACGGTGTAGGGGCTGTGGTACTTGTAGCCCACGCGCGCTTCGAAGGTGCCGTTGCTGTACCACAGGTCGAAGGTGCCGGTCCTGCGCGCCAGCCCGCTCAGCGGCAACGGGTTGTCCTGCGGCGAGAATTCCTTGAGGTTGGAATCCACCAGCGAGAAGTTCGAGTAGACGCCGAAATTCTCCAGGTGCGGAATGAAGAAGAACGGGGTCTGGAAGGTGAGCTCCACGCCGTTGATGTGGCCGCCGCCACCATTGAATGGCGCGCTGACCAGGTAATCCAGGCCGTTGATCACTTCGCGATCGGTGCGGTAACCGATGCTCGAATCCACTTCCTTGCGGTATACCGCCAATGCCGCCAGCGCTTCCTTGTGGAAGTACCACTCGTAGGAAACGTCGAGCTGGGTGGCCTTGAACGGGTCCAGTTGCGGATTGCCGCCGCTGCCGGTGAGCTGGCCGACGGTGACGTTGGGGTCGTCCAGGCGGCGGCCGGTGCGCAGTTCGTCCAGCGGCGGGCGTGCGATGACCTTGGCCACCGCAAAGCGCAGGATGCGCTGCTCGTCGATCAGGAAGTTGAGCGTGGCGCTGGGCAGTACATCGGTGTACTCCTTGCTGTCGCTGCTGGGCCGGATGGTGCTGCCCACCGAATCGAAGCCGTCGCTGTCGGTCCTGGTGTTGACCAGACGCACGCCGATATTGCCGGTGACATCGGTACCGAACAGCTGCGAGCTGAACACCGCCTTGGCGAAGGCTTCGCGCACGTCTTCCTTGACGGCCCAATGATCGAGCATCTGCTCGGTGATCGCGTTCGGGTCGAAGCCGCCGAAGCCGATCCGGGCGATCTCGCGCATGTTGCCGCCGGTGAGCGTGGGCACGCGCAGGCCCGGCATCGTGACCGGATAGATCAGGTCCTGGTACGCCGAGATGGGTTGGTCGAAATTGGACTGATTGCTGACGAAGGCGCGATTCTGCTTTTCCCGTTGGGCCGCGCGCGCGCCGAACTCAAGCGAGGTGAAGGGGCCCGCATCGACCGAGCGGCTGGCGTTGAGCGCCAGCGCGGCGATCTTGTCGCGCAATCCCTGCGGGTTGGTCTGGCCGTTGATGCCGTACTCGGGCGTGTCCGAGCTGGTGCTGATGGTGGGCTTGATGGTGCGACGGAAGTCGAAGGAGATCGTGTCCGGATTGCTGCCGAAGCGCACCGCCTGCCACTCGTTGTCGCGCTTGGCCTGCGAGAACGACAGGTCGCCGGCCAGCGTCCACACATCGCCGCTCCACTTGGCATTCAGGCCGCCGGCAGCGAGCGTCTTGACCTCGTTGTAGTGGCTGACCACATGGTCGACCTGCAGGTTCGAGTTGGCCAGGGTGGCGGCCACCACGTCGCCGCCGACGATGGTGTAGGACGAGCCCGGCGCAGTGTACGGATTGGCGCCGCTGGAGAACACGCTGTAGGCCAGGCCGTTGAACCAGTTCTGCAGCTGGTCTTCTTCGATCGCGATGCGCGAGTACAGGCCGTCCAGCTTCACATCCAGGTTGCCCGAACGCCATTGCACGGTGCCCATCGCGCCGGTGCGGGTCTGGTCGATCAGCTTGAGCTGGTCGGCGGCGCCCCATGGCGTGGGATCCGGGGTGCCGTCGCCGTTGATGTCGCGCGCGCTGCTGGCATCGGTATAGCCCCAGCTGCCGATCGAGGAGCCGGCATTCTTCTGCTTCTGGTAGGTGGCGCCCAGCGCAACGGCGAGGTTGTCGTTGATCTTGTGCACCCAGCTGGCGCCGAAGCGGCTCCCCCAGGGGCTGTATCCGGGAACGTCCTTGGCATGGTCGTAGAACACCGGGGCGGCGGTGCCGACGAAGCCGGGGCCGTTGTAGTCCAGCGGGCTGATGGTGGAGATGTCCACGGTGGCGGCAAGGCCGCCCGCCACCAGGTCGGCCGATTGGGTCTTGTAGACCTTGACGGTGGACACCACCTCGGTGGGGAACACTTCCCAGCGCACCGCCCGGTTAGGTTCGGAGGAGGCGATCTCGCGGCCGTTCACGGTGCCCATGGTCATGCGCGGCCCGAGGCCGCGCACGGTGGCCAGGCTCTCGTTGCCACGGTCGCGGGTACCGTTCACGCCGGGCAGGCGCACCAGCGCTTCGGCCACGGTGACGTTCGGCATCTGCCCCATGTTGTCGGCGGAGATGACTTCCACGACGTGATCGGACATCTGTTTGGCCTGCACCGCCTGATTCAGGCTGGCGCGCTGGCCGATCACGGTGATGTTGTCCAGGGTGACCGGCGCCTGGCCGCTGCTGGCGGCGGTGTCGGTACTGGCGGCCGGCGGTGCAGGGGCCGGCGCCTGCTGCGCCTGGGCGGCGAACGCGGTGGCCAGCACGCAGGCGATGGTGGTGCAGAGGATGTCGCGGACCGGCGTGCGGCGCAGGCGCCGGCTGTCCGGGCGACCGGTATGGTGAACAGGCATCGGATGATCCCTCCCAGGATGATGTGACCGAAGTGTGGTGTGGCGGTGGCCGTCCCGCGGCGCCGGCGTGGGGCGGGCGCTGTCGCGAGGCATGGTGGTTGGTGTGGTACTGCGTTACTCGCGTTGCGTATTCGTTTGTGCGGCGTTTTTGCAATCGGTTGGATCGCGTGACGCCTCCCCTGTCCTGCACGTGTCCGCTTCAGGGTAGAAGCGTGAGTCATTCCATTCCAATGAAGCATTTTGCGGGAGCTATCCCGGCTTGGAATGCTGCAGTGCAGCGCTAGCGTCTGCTTGATCACGGCGGTGCTGTGCGCTCCATCGCGGAGTGTCGGCGATCCGGTCTGGGATAGCGGGCCGACGCCGATCCTGCTCCGTGTCCGGACGCTGCGGGTGAAGCGATCCGGGTGAATCGGACGTGTTCGGTGCCATGGGGGCAGCAGTCCGGCGGTGGCCGTATGCGGCCGGCGGCCGCTGGAGCAGCCGCCGGAGCGGGCGCGTCAGCGCGGGTTCGGCCCCAGGCGCGGCAGCGCCGGAAACGCGCGCTGCACGCAATCGTCGCGTTCGCAGGTCAGGCAGCCCGGCCCGATCGGCACCGCATCGTCCACCGCCGCCAGATCCCAGCCGCGTGCATACACCAGTTGCTCCGCATGCCGCAGATCGCAGCCCATCGCCAGTGCGAAGGTCTTGCGCGGGCGGCCATAGCCGGGAGGGCCGCTGCTGACCTGGCGCGCCAGCCAGAAATAGCGGCGTCCATCGGGCATGCGCGCGATCTGGGTCAGGATGCGGTCGGGCTGGTTGAAGGCCTCGTACACGATCCATAACGGGCAGGCGCCGCCCACGTGCGAGAAATGGAAGTCGGTGGCCGAATGCCGTTTGGACACATTGCCGGCGCGGTCCACCCGCATGAAGAAGATCGGCAGCCCGGCCGCACCGCGTCGCTGCAGGGTGCTCAAGCGATGGCAGACCGCCTCGAACCCCACGCCGAAGCGGTCTGCCAGCCACTCGATGTCGT
Organism: Xanthomonas melonis; assembly: GCF_020783655.1. GTDB lineage: Bacteria > Pseudomonadota > Gammaproteobacteria > Xanthomonadales > Xanthomonadaceae > Xanthomonas > Xanthomonas melonis. Next base: position 192,308 of record NZ_JAJGQH010000010.1, read on the forward strand.
AGCGCGAGGCCTGCGCACTGTGCAGGAACTCGCCGTAGGGCATCACCAGCGCGCCGGCGAAATAGTTCGACAGCCCGATCCGCGACAAGGCGATGCGCTCGGCATCGGCGAAACCGGCGTCGGCGATGCGCGCGTCCAGCAGCGGTGCGCACTCCAGCAGGGCCAGTTGCGCCGCCATCTGGAAGGCCTGCTGCCCGGGGCGCAGATGCGCGGGCAGCCACAGCACGCGCGCCTGCGCATCCACGCTGCGTTTGTCGCCTTGCAGTTCGCTGGCCTCCTGCACCAGCAGGCCGTGCCGGTCGGCCAGGCGTTGGCGCAACCGCAGCGGCAGGCTGTCGCTGGTCGCACCGAGTTCGGCGTGCAGCGCTTCGGCGCGCTCGTCGAGTTCGGGCAGGTAGTTGTGTGCGCGGTTGAAGTAGTCGCGCACCTGCTCGCCGGGCGACAGCGACGGCATCGCCGCATGCTCCACGCCGATCTGCAGTTGCAGCGCGGCATTGCGTTCGAGCACGTGCTGATGCGCGCGATGCAGGTCCAGCAGGGCCTGCGCCACCTGCGGCAGGTTGCCGGTGAGCGCACGCAGCTCGGCTGGCGACAGCGTATGGCCCAGGCTGCGCAGCGATTGGTCCAGCGGCTCGACCAGCGCGGCCGGATGGTCCGGATCCAGTAGCCCGTCCAGATCGCCCAGCGTGATCTTGAGCCGCTGCTGGATGGCCAGGGTCAGCGGACGCTGGTTGCGCTCGATCTGGTTGAGATAGCTCGGCGACAGGCCGAGCCGGCGCGCCAGCTCGGCCTGAGTCAGGCCGTGGCGCTGGCGCAGCCGCTGTAGGCGCAGGCCGAGCTGGTGACGCAGGGAGGGGAGCGAGTGTGGCATTCGCAAAATTCGCAAAATTCTGCTGGAAGCTTAGCGCGATTAAGCAATCCAGGGCTGGGAAAGCCGGTTTTGGGTGCGAACAATGCGAAGCGGTGGGCCGCGATGGCCCGACGTCCCCCGTGAGCGAACCCTGTGATGAGCGAATCCATTCCCCGCGTCTGCCTGTTGATCGATGGCGAACTGATGGTCTCGGCCAGCGACCGCTGGCAGGACGTGGTCAACCCGGCCGACCAGTCGGTGCTGGCGCAGGTGCCCTTCGCCACCGGCGCCGAAGTCGATGCGGCGGTGGCCGCGGCCAGCCGTGCCTTCGTCAGCTGGCGCAAGACCCCGATCGGCACCCGTGCCCGCATCTTCCTCAAGTATCAACAGTTGATCCGCGAACACCTGCCCGAACTGGCCGCGCTGCTGAGCGCCGAGCAGGGCAAGACCCTAGCCGATGCGGAAGGCGATGTGTTCCGTGGGCTGGAGGTGGTGGAGCACGCTGCGGCGATCGGCAACCTGCAACTGGGCGAGCTGGCCAACAACGTCGCCACCGGCGTGGATACCTACAGTCTGTTGCAGCCCTTGGGCGTGTGCGCCGGCATCACCCCGTTCAACTTCCCGGCGATGATTCCGCTGTGGATGTTCCCGATGGCGATTGCGACTGGCAACACCTTCGTGCTCAAGCCCTCCGAGCAGGACCCGATGGTGACCATGCGGCTGGTGGAACTGGCGCAGCAAGCCGGAATTCCCAAGGGCGTACTCAACGTCGTGCACGGCGGCGAAGAGGTGGTCAACGCGCTGTGCGATCACCCGGACATCAAGGCCCTGTCGTTCGTCGGCTCCACCAAGGTGGGCACGCATGTGTACCGGCGCGCGTCGCTGGCCGGCAAGCGGGTGCAATGCATGATGGGTGCCAAGAACCACGCGGTGGTGCTGCCGGACGCGAACCGCGAACAGACCCTCAATGCGATGGTCGGTGCGGCCTTCGGTGCGGCCGGCCAGCGTTGCATGGCCGCCTCCACGCTGGTACTGGTCGGTGAAGCGCGCGAATGGATTCCGGAGCTGGTGGCCAAGGCCAGGAGCCTGAAGATCGGTGCGGGCAATGCGCCAGGCACCGAGGTCGGCCCGTTGATTTCCTGCGCCGCGCGCGAACGCGTGGAAGGGCTGATCGCCTCGGGTGTGGAGCAGGGCGCCACCCTGGAACTGGACGGGCGCGGCCCACAGGTGCCTGGTTTCGAGCAGGGCAATTTCGTCGGCCCGACGATCTTTTCCGGGGTCAAACCCGGCATGCGCATCTACGACGAGGAAATCTTCGGGCCGGTCCTGGTGATACTCGACGTCGCCACGCTGGATGAGGCGATCGCGCTGGTCAACGCCAATCCCAATGGCAACGGCACCGCGCTGTTCACCCAATCCGGTGCGGCCGCGCGGCGCTTCCAGGAAGACATCGATGTGGGACAGGTCGGCATCAACGTGCCGATTCCGGTGCCGGTGCCGCTGTTCTCGTTCACCGGCTCGCGCGCGTCCAAGCTCGGCGACCTCGGCCCCTACGGCAAGCAGGTGGTGATGTTCTACACCCAGACCAAGACCGTGACCGCACGCTGGTTCGACGATCAGACGCTGAGTCATGGCGTCAACACCACCATCTCCCTCAAGTGACCCGATCGCCATGAATGCAGCCATCCAGTTACATCCCAACGCAGCCGATCTGAACGACGAGCAGGAAGCGTTTCGTGCCGCGGCGCGCGACTTCGCCGACAAGGAACTGGCTCCGCATGCGGCGCAATGGGACGCGGAAGGCCACTTCCCGCGCGAGGCCATCGCCAAGGCCGCCGAGCTGGGGTTCTGTGGCATGTACACCGACGAAGGCGTCGGCGGCCTGGGCATGCGCCGGCTCGATGCGGCAGTGGTGTTCGAAGAACTCGCTACGGTCGATCCGTCCACCTCGGCCTTCATCAGCATCCACAACATGGCCACCTGGCTGATTGCCAGCTACGGCAGCGAGGCGGTACGCGCGCAGTGGGGCGAGGCGATGACCAGCGGCGCCAGGTTGGGCTCGTACTGCCTGACCGAACCGGGCAGCGGCTCGGACGCAGCGTCGCTGAAGACGCGCGCGCAGCGCGACGGCGACAGCTATGTGCTCAATGGCAGCAAGGCCTTCATTTCCGGTGCGGGCGCCACCGATGTGCTGGTGGTGATGGCGCGTACCGGCGAGGACGGCGCACGCGGCATCAGTGCATTCGTGGTGCCGGCCGATGCGCTGGGCATCAGCTATGGCCGCAAGGAAGAGAAGATGGGCTGGAACAGCCAGCCCACGCGCGGCGTGACCTTCGCCGATGTGCGCATCCCGGCCGGCAACCTGCTCGGCAAGGAGGGCGAAGGCTTCAAACTGGCGATGAAGGCACTGGACGGCGGCCGTATCAATATCGCCGCCTGCTCGCTGGGCGCGGCGCAGGGCGCGCTGGATGCCGCGCGCCGCTACATGGGCGAGCGCCGCCAGTTCGGCAGGAAGCTGGCCGATTTCCAGGCGCTGCAGTTCAAGCTGGCCGACATGGCCACGCAGCTGGTCGCAGCGCGGCAGATGGTGCACACCGCCGCGCGCAAGCTCGATGCCGGCAGCCACGATGCCACCGTGTGGTGCGCGATGGCCAAGCGTTTCGCCACCGACGCCGGCTTCGCGATCTGCGACGAGGCGTTGCAGATCCACGGCGGCTACGGCTATATCCGCGAGTATCCGATCGAGCGATTGCTGCGCGACAGCCGCGTGCATCGCATCCTGGAAGGCACCAACGAGGTGATGCGCATGATCGTGGCGCGCCATCTGCTCAATAGTGAGGAGCAACTGCGATGAGCGATTGGGAAGGACGCGTCCACACCGGCCTGCAGGTCGAGCGCGATGGTCATGTGGCCATCGTCACCCTGAGCAATCCACCCGCTAATACCTGGACCGTGCACAGCCTGGCCGCCTTGCGCGAGCTGGTGCGCGCACTGGATGCCGACCGCAGCGTCTACGCGCTGGTGATCACCGGCGAAGGCGAGAAGTTCTTCAGTGCCGGCGCCGACCTCAAACAGTTCGCCGATGGCGACAAGGCCAATGCACGCGAGGCCGCGCGTCGCTTCGGCGAGGCATTCGAGGCCTTGAGCGCCTTTCGCGGGGTGTCGATCGCCGCGATCAACGGCTACGCAATGGGCGGCGGCCTGGAATGCGCGCTGGCCTGCGATCTGCGTATTGCCGAGCAGCACGCACAGCTGGCCTTGCCGGAAGCCAGCGTCGGACTGCTGCCCTGTGCCGGCGGCACCCAGAACCTGCCGCGGCTGGTCGGAGAGGGCTGGACCAAGCGCATGATCCTGCTTGGCGAGCGGATCGACGCCGCCACCGCGCAGCGCATCGGATTGGTGGAAGAGGTGGTAGGCCAGGGCGAAGCGCGCGCGCTGGCGATCGCCTGGGCGCACCGTGCCGGCAAGCAGAGTCCGATCAGTGTGGCCGCGTGCAAGCGCCTGGTGCAGGCCACCCGCAGTGGCACGCATGCCGCGGCCCTGGTTGCCGAGCGCGAGGCGTTCGTGGACCTGTTCGAGCAGGCCGACCAGGCCGAAGGCGTGGCCGCCTTCCTGGGCAAGCGCGCACCGCAGTGGAGCAGCCGCTGATGGTTGGGGCGGCCACTGCAGCCGACGATGCTGCGCCGGTGCTGTTCGAGCTGCGCGACTGCGCCGATGGGCACCGCATCGGCATCGCCACCTTGAATGCACCCAGAACTCTCAACGGATTGTCGCTGGAAATGACGCGGCTGCTGGACGCACAGCTGCGGGCATGGGCCGACGATGCGCAGGTGGCCTGCGTGGTATTGCGCGGCGCCGGCGAAAAGGCCTTGTGCGCCGGTGGCGATCTGCATGGGCTTTACCAAAGCATGCGTGCGCATCGCGACGCGGTGCCCGACGCCGCGCAGCGCCGCGCCAGACCGCAGGACAATGCGCATGCCGCCGCGTTCTTCGAAGAAGAGTATCGGCTGGATTACCGCATCCATACCTACCCCAAACCGGTGCTGTGCTGGGGCCACGGCATCGTGATGGGCGGCGGCATCGGCCTGATGTCCGGCGCCAGCCATCGTGTGGTCACCGAGCGCTCGCGTCTGGCCATGCCCGAGATCACGGTCGGCCTGTTCCCGGACGTGGGCGGCAGCTGGCTGCTGCGTCGCGTGCCGCACGGCGCCGGGCTGTTCCTGGCATTGACCGGCGCGCCGCTCAACGCCAGCGATGCCATCCATGCCGGGCTGGCCGATGTACAGCTGGAACACGCGCAGTACCCGGCCGTGCTGGACGCATTGAGCGCGCATGCATGGAGCGGCGATGCGCAAGAAGACCGCGCACAGCTGAGCATGTTCCTGCAGGGGATCGCACAGCCGTTGGAACCGGGTCCGCTGCAGCTGCATGCGGCATTGATCGCGCAACTGGTCGCTGGCGACACCGTGGAACAGGTCGTCGCCGCCATCGATGCCTTGCAAAGCGGAGATGCCTGGTTGCAGGCCGCGCGCACCACCCTGGCCGCGGGTGCGCCAGGCTCGGCACGTCTGGCCTGGGAACTGCAACGTCATCCCGGCACGACCTCGCTGGCCGAGACGTTCCGTACCGAATACGTGGTGGCGCTGCACGCTGCCGCGCACGGCGATTTCGCCGAAGGCATCCGCGCCTTGCTGATCGACAAGGACCGTCAGCCGCACTGGCAGCCGGCATCGCTGGCGGAGGCCGACGCGGCGTGGGCAGCAGGGTTCTTCGAGGCTCCCTGGCCTGCGGATCGGCATCCGCTGGCCGAGCTGGGCGCGCGCTAGGCATGGCGACATACGGCACCGCTCGGGTCGGCACGATCCGGGATGCGCGCGTGTGTCCAGGTAGTCACTGCTTGCCGCGACGGGATCCACTTTTCTTCCGATGAATGCTCCAACCTGGAGATCGACACGATGAGCAAGATCGCCTTTATCGGCCTGGGCAACATGGGTGGCCCGATGGCCGCGAACCTGGGCAAGGCCGGACACCAGTTGCGGGTCTTCGATCTGGTGCCCGCCGCGCTGGACGCCGCCGCGGCCGCTGGCGCGCATGCCGCCAGCTCGGCGCACGACACCCTGGCCGATGCCGAGATCGTCATCTCGATGCTGCCGGCCAGCCGCCATGTGGAAGGCCTGTACCTGGGCGATGGCGGCATCCTGGCGCAGATTCCCGCCGGCGCGCTGGTCATCGATTGCAGCACCATCGCGCCAGTGTCGGCGCGCAGGGTGGCCGAGGCCGCAGGTGCGCGTGGGCTGGCAATGCTGGATGCACCGGTCTCCGGCGGCACTGCGGGCGCCGCCGCCGGTACGCTGACCTTCATCGTCGGTGGCGCGGCCGACGCGCTGGAGCGTGCACGCCCGGTGCTGCAGGCGATGGGCAAAAACATCTTCCACGTCGGCGCCAACGGTGCCGGCCAGGTGGCCAAGCTGTGCAACAACATGGCGCTGGGCGTGATCATGGCCGCCACCGGCGAAGCATTGGCGCTGGGCGTGGCGCAGGGTCTGGATCCGGCGGTGCTGTCGCAGATGATGGCGGTCAGCACCGGCCGTAGCTGGGCCACCGAGGTGTGCAATCCGTGGCCGGGCGTACTGCCCAATGCGCCGGCCTCGCGCGGCTACAGCGGCGGCTTCGGCAACGATCTGATGCTCAAGGATCTGGGCTTGGTGGCCGAATCGGCAGTGCAGGCCGGAGTCTCGATTCCGCTGGGTGAGCTGGCGCGCAACCTGTATGCGATGAACAGTCAGGCCGGCAACGGTGCGCTGGATTTTTCCAGCGTGGTCAAGCTCGTGGCCAAGGTGTAGGGCAGGGCACAAAGCGCGTCTGTCTGCAGACAGGCGCTGCGGCCGACGCTGCAACATCGGTGCGGGTACCGCCGACCTGGCGGCGGCAGCCTTGAATCTGCCGGTGCCCCGCCTGCTGCACGCGGATGCGGTACACCCGGCGCGTCGAAGCATGCACGTGGTCGTGGTGTGCGAACGGTGGCCGCCGCGCAGGGTTCGGCGCGCGCTCGACGTGCCGGGTGATGTGATCTCATTACGCTTGCGTGTAATAGTCTCCGCAGACGCGCGTGCTTAAGGTGCGCGCATTGCACGAGGCCGCACAGCATGGGACACGACCACAACCACGCCCCCAGCGAGATTCGCCACGAAACACCGCTATGGTGGGCGCTAGGCCTGACGGCGACGTTCCTGGTGGCCGAAGTGATCGGTGCGTTCGTCAGCAACAGCCTGGCGCTGCTGTCCGACGCGGCGCACATGGCGACGGATACGCTCGGGTTGATGATCGCGCTGCTCGCGGTGCGGCTGAGCCGGCGCCCCGCGGACGCGCGCCGCACCTACGGCTATGTGCGGCTGGAAGCGCTGGGCGCGCTGGCCAATGGCGCCTTGCTGTTCGCGGTCGGCGCTTACATTCTGTGGGAGGCCGCGCAACGCTTCCGCGCACCGCAGGACATCTCCTCCAACGGCATGCTGCTGATCGCCGGGCTGGGCCTGGTGATCAACCTGATCGCGATGAAGCTGTTGCATGCCGGCAGCGGCGAAAGCCTCAACGTCAAGGGCGCCTACCTGGAAGTGTGGAGCGACATGCTCGGCTCGGTGGCGGTGATCATCGGCGCCCTGCTGATCCGCTGGACCGGCTGGCACTGGATCGACCCGGTGCTTGCGGTGCTGATCGGCCTATGGGTGCTGCCGCGTACCTGGGTGCTGCTGCGCGAGGCGATCAATGTGCTGCTCGAGGGCGTCCCCAAGGGCATCGATCTGGCGCAGGTACGGCAGGCACTGGCCGGCTACCCGGGGGTCGACGACGTGCACGACCTGCATGTCTGGGCACTGGCGTCCAGTACGCCTGCTCTCACCGCGCACGTGGTGGTGGGCGAGTCCGTCGACCGCGACCAGCTGCGCGATGCGCTCGCCGCGCTGCTGCACGAACGCTTCGACATCGACCACGTGACCCTGCAGGTGGAAAGCGGCGACTGCGGTACGCATCCTTGCGGGAGCCCGGCGTCCGTGCAGGCGGCCGCGCATCACGCCCACCACGATCATGGGCACACGGGGCATCGTCACCGGCATTGATGCACCGATGCGTTTCCGGTGTCGGCACCGACCGCCCGGCGGGTGTCGATCCATCCACGCCACCGCGGCTGCGACAACGCCCCGTGCCAAGCGCCGCCGAGAGCGGCTGACAGAACGACTGCGCTCACCGTCAGGCGGGCGCGGCCGGTGCCCGGAATCGGCACACATCGCTCGCACATTGCGATTCCTCCGCACCGTCCACACTCGCCCAGCGACGACGCGCTCCGTGCTGTTGGCCGCTCTGAACGGGCTGCTCAGAAGCAGCAAGGCCGCCAGTCGGCGGCCTCGCTGCATTCGATCAGTCACAAAATAGGATCGGGTCCGGATTCACGCCACCGGCTCGCGCAGCACTGCCGAGTCCCAGCCCGGGCGCGGCGCGAAGCGCTCGCCGTAGCGCGCGTGCAGCGCCTGCAGGCGCGCCAGCAGCGCATCGGCGCCGGCACTGCGGATGTACTGGATCGGGCCGCCGCGGAACGGCGCAAAGCCGGTACCGAAGATGACGCCGGCGTCGAGCAGGTCCGCATCGGCCACCACGCCGTCGTGCAGGCAGGCGACCGCTTCGTTGAGCAGCGGCAGGATCAGGCGGTCCTCCAGATCGGCCGGCACGGCGTAGCCGCTGGGAACCTCGGGCTTGACCGCACGCCCGTTCTCCCACTTGTACAGCCCCTGGCCATCCTTCTTGCCACGTTTGCCCGCTTCCACCGTCGCCAGCGCCGCCGGAATCGGCAGGTGCAGGAACGGCGCCAGCTCCGCGCCGACACCTGCGGACACGTCCAGGCCCACGGTGTCGATCAGTTCCATCGGCCCCATCGGCATGCCGAACTTGACCGCGGTCCTGTCCAGCACCGGGCCGGGAATGCCTTCGGCGTAGGCGGTGGCCGCTTCCAGCAGGTACGGAAACAGCACGCGGTTGACCAGGAAGCCCGGCGTGCCCGCCACCGGCACCGGAAACTTGTCCAGCGCCTTGCAGAAGGCCGCCAGGCGCGCCACGTTGGCCGGATCCAGCCCGTCGTGCTGCACGATTTCCACCAACGGCATCATCGCCACCGGGTTGAAATAGTGCAGGCCGGCGAACTGCGCCGGGCGCAGCAGATGGCCGCGCAGCTCGGTCAGCGGGATCGACGAGGTATTGGTGGTCAGTACGGCGTCCGGCTTGAGCTGCGGCTCGATCGACTGGTACAGCTCGCGCTTGGCCTGCGGGTTCTCGATGATCGCCTCGATCACCAGATCCGCCTGCGCCACGCCTGCACCGGCCAGGTCACCGCGCAGGCGAGCGGCCACCGCCGGGCGCTTGGCCTCGTCCTTGACCCGCTTGGCGAACAGCTCGCCGCCACGCGTCAGTGCGGTGTCGATGAAGCGCTGCTCGCGATCCTGCAAGGTGACCTCGAAGCCCTTGTAGGCGGCCCATGCCGCGATATCGCCGCCCATCACGCCGGCACCGATCACATGCACATGACGGATCGGCGTCGCCGCGCCGCCGCCAGCGTCCTTGCCGCCCAGCGCCTTCAGCCGCTCGGTGAGGAAGAAAATGCGGATCAGGTTGCGCGCGGCCGGGGTGCTGGCGAGCTTGACCACCGCCTTGCGTTCGGCGGCCAGGCGCGCGTGGATACCACTGCCTCCCGCGCGTTCCCACACGTTGATCAGGGCATACGGCGCTGGGTAATGCTCCTTGCGCGCCTTGCGTGCGACCTGCTTGCGCATCTGCGGTGCCAGCAGCTTGCGCGCGAGCAGGGTATTGGTGGCCCAGGCGGTGGCGCGTTGCTTGAGCGGGCGGGCGGTCCCGGCCAGCGCCAGCGCGGCGGCCACGTCCACCAGCACGGCGGGGGCGGCGACCCTGTCCACCAGGCCCATCGCACGTGCGGCCTTGGCCGACACGCTGCGGCCGGTCAGCATCAGGTCCATCGCCGCCGGTGCGCCGATCAGGCGCGGCAAGCGGGCGCTGCCACCCCAGCCGGGAAAGATGCCGAGCTTGGTCTCTGGCAGGCCGATGCGGGTGCTGCCGTCGTCGGAGGCCACCCGGTAGCGGCACGCCAGCGCGATCTCGGTACCGCCGCCCATGCAGAAGCCATGGATGGCGGCGACCGTGGGGCAGGGCAGTTCTGCCAGCTTCTGGAACACCTGCTGGCCGCGGTGGATGGCGTCGTTGACGGTACCCCTGCGGTCGAATTCCTGGAATTCCTTCAGGTCCGCGCCGGCGATGAAGCCATTGGCCTTGCCCGAGCGCAGCACCACGCCCTTGGGCGGATCCAGCGCCAAGCGCTCGACCAGCGCGCCCAGCTCGAGCAGCACGTCCTGCGAAAATGCGTTGACTGCGGCACCCTGGCGATCGAGGCTGAGCACGAGCACGCCGTCCTCGCGCAGGTCGGCCTGCCAGTGGCTGAATCGGAGCCCGTCGAAACCTGGAAGCATGCGTCTGGCCGTCCGGCGATAGTAAGGAAAGGTCGTTATCATCCAGAGGTTGTTTCCTTCACGTCAAATACCCATACCTGTCGACAGGGGCGGCGCGCGCTTCGGCGAGGCGTCGCCAGCGGCGCATCGGCATCGCTACCCTGATGCGTGACGATCGTACGGATCGGTATGAACTTTCCTCTTCAACGGCGGTCTCATTGCCCGACTTCGGTGGGCTGACAGGAGTGCGGCCCAGCATGGCCGAAGTCGATACACCTCAGGAGCTGGATCTGGAACTGGTCCGGCGCGTGCAGCGCGGCGAGAGCGCGGCGTTCGATGTGCTGGTGCGCAAGTACCAGCATCGCATCGTCGCCCTGATCGGGCGCTACATCGCCGACTGGAGCGAATGCCAGGACGTGGCCCAGGACACCTTTGTGCGCGCGTATCGCGCGATCAACAGTTTCCGCGGCGACGCCCAGTTCTATACATGGCTGCACCGCATTGCCGTCAACACTGCCAAGAACCATCTGGTCGCGCACAACCGCCGGCCGCCCACCGACGATATCGAGATCGGCGATGCCGAGCAGTTCGATGGGGCGACGCGGTTGCGCGATACCGATACCCCGGAGCGCGAATTGATGCGACAGGAGCTGGAACAAACGGTGATGCGTGCGGTCCAAGCCCTGCCGGAAGAACTTCGGGCGGCCATCACCCTGCGCGAGGTGGACGGCCTGAGCTACGAGGACATCGCGCGAAAGATGGATTGCCCGATCGGAACGGTGCGTTCGCGCATCTTCCGGGCGCGCGAGGCCATCGACAACGAGCTGCGGCCTCTGCTGGAGACCGAAAGCGCTACCCGTGAGCGACACCGTGTATGAGCCATAACGCCGACATGTCCACCACTGACAAGTTCGAGCTTCACTATCGCCAGCAGCTGTCTGCGTTGGTCGACGGCGAATTGAGTGCCGACGAATCGCGCTTCCTGCTGCGCAGGCTGGCCCACGACGAGGAACTGGCCGGCTGCCAGGAGCGCTGGCAACTGTGCGGCGACGTGCTGCGCGGCGCCGCCAGTGCGCCGGCGCCGCTGGATTTCGCGGCGCGTGTACGCAGCGCGATTGCCGACGAGCCTGCACCGCAGCCACAGCCGGCGCCGCGCGCGGCCGCACGCTGGCGCTGGGGCGGCGGCGCGGCGATCGCTGCCTCGGTCGCGGCGATCGCGATGTTCATGGCGCGCGAACGCCTGCCCGACCCGGCTCCATCGGTGACCGAGGTGCCGGTGTACGCCACCGCTGCACAGATGCCTGCAGCAGCCCAGCCGTCCATCGCGCCGAAGACGCCTGCAGCGCCCGCTCCCGCCAATCCCGGCGACGGCGGTGCGCTGGTCGCTGCGGTGCCGGCCGCTGCGTTGGCGTCCACGCGCCGCGGCGCCGCGACCCGCAATCAGCAGGCGGCACGCAGTGCGGCAGCGCGCCAGCAGCAGGCGCCGGCCGTGATGGTGGCGTCCGCCGCCGCGACGGCGCCGGCGGCCAGCCCGGTGGCGTCGTCCAACCCGTTCACGCACCCGGATACCACCCTGCAGGCGCGACCCTGGCCACGCGCGGCGCTGTCCGGCGCTGCCGACAGCCCGCTCAATGCCAGCTTCAGCCAGAGTCGTCAGGGCCCGGCGTTCTATCCGTTCGAACCAGCGCCGCAGGCGGTCCGGGCTCCAGCACCGAGCCAGCCATCGCCGGCGCAGGGCCCGCAACGCTGATCCGGCGGCCGATCTTCATCCACTCGGCGCCCTCCCTCCCGTTACCTTGTCGGACCCGTGCGGTTGCACGGGTTCCGGTTCCTGTCGCCCTGCCATCGGAGGCAACTCGATGAATCACCGCATCCGTACCCAGATGTTCGGCCTGCTCGCCATGACCCTGCCGCTGGCCGCTTGCGCCCAGCAAACCGCGCCGGCGCCCGCGTCCAAGGCCAGCGCGCCGATCGCCGCCAACCGCAGCACCACCCCGGCGCCGCAGCTGGTGGCGGGCTTGCCGGATTTCACCAATCTGGTCGAGCAGGTGGGCCCGGGCGTGGTCAATATCGAAACCACCATCACCCGCAAGGACGCGATGGCGCGGCAGCAGCGCAGTGGCCCGGGTGGCCGTGGCGGCGGTGCGATGCCCGACGACGAGCAGATGCCGGAGTTCTTCAGGCGCTTCTTTGGCCCGGATTTCCAGATGCCCGGCGGCCCGCGTCAGGGGCCGGGCGGCGGCGATGACGATGGCGGCATCGCCGGCAAGTCGATGGGCTCGGGCTTCATCATTTCTGCCGATGGCTATGTGCTGACCAATCATCACGTGGTCGATGGCGCCAGCGAGGTCACCGTCAAGCTGACCGACCGCCGCGAGTTCAAGGCCAAGGTGGTGGGCAGCGACGAACAGTTCGACGTGGCGCTGCTGAAGATCGAGGCCAAGGGCCTGCCCACCGTGCGTCTGGGCGATTCCAATACGCTCAAACCGGGCCAATGGGTGGTGGCGATCGGCTCGCCGTTCGGCCTGGATCACTCGGTGACCGCCGGCATCGTCAGCGCCACCGGCCGCAGCAACCCGTATGCCGATCAGCGCTACGTGCCCTTCATCCAGACCGACGTGGCGATCAATCAGGGCAACTCGGGCGGCCCGCTGCTCAACACCCGTGGCGAGGTGGTCGGCATCAATTCGCAGATCTTCTCCGCCTCCGGTGGCTACATGGGGATCAGTTTTGCGATCCCGATCGACCTGGCCTTCAGCGCGGCCGAGCAGATCAAGGCCACCGGCCGGGTCAGCCGCGGCATGCTGGGCGTGGCGGTCGGCCCGATCGATTCGCTCAAGGCGCAGGGCCTGGGCCTGCCGGACACCCGCGGTGCGCTGGTCAACGATATCCCGGCCGGTAGCCCGGCGGCCAAGGCCGGCATCGAGGTGGGCGATGTGATCCGCTCGGTCAACGGCAAGCCGATCGATGTCGCCAGCGATCTGCCGCCGATGATCGGGCTGATGGCGCCGGGGACCAAGGTCGCCCTGGAGGTGCTGCGCGACGGCAAGCCGCGCCAGATCAGCGTGACCCTGGCGCCATTGCAGGACGGCAGCGACAGCGCCGCGCCGCGCAGTGCCGCCGCCGACGACAAGCCGGAGGCCCCGGCCAGCGTGGCCTTGCTCGGCCTGCAGGTGGCCGACCTGACCGCTGCCGAGCGCGGCCGCCTGGGCCTGGAGGCAGGCGAGGGCGTGCGCATCGCGGCGGTGACCGGCGCGGCGGCGCGCAGCACCCAGCCGCCGCTATCGCCGGGCCTGGTCATCGCCCGGGTCGGCCGGACCAAGGTCGGCAGTGTCGCCGAACTCAACCGCGCGCTGTCCAGTTACAAGAAGGGCGACGTGGTCATGCTGCTGGTCACCGACGGCAAGGCCACCAGTTATGTGGCCCTGAAGGCCGGCGGGTGAGGGAGGCCGGGATTCGTCATTGGTGATTCGGGATTGGCAAGGGCAGGCTCCCGCTCGCGGGTGCCTGTCTTTGCTCTGCCGTTTCGAATCCCCAATTCCGACTCCCTAATCCCTGCACCAAAGCATGCGATAATGCCGCGTTACCCTGACGACGGCTGCGCCGGCGCCCACCTCAATGTCCCCTGATTCAATGCGGAACATCCGCAATTTTTCCATCATCGCCCATGTCGACCACGGTAAATCCACCCTGGCCGACCGGATCATCCAGCTGTGTGGCGGCCTGCAGGCACGCGAGATGGAGGCCCAGGTGCTGGACTCCAACCCGATCGAGCGCGAACGCGGCATCACCATCAAGGCGCAGTCGGTGTCCCTGCCGTACACGGCCAAGGACGGGCAGACCTACCACCTGAACTTCATCGACACCCCCGGGCATGTGGACTTCTCCTACGAAGTCAGCCGCTCGCTGGCCGCCTGCGAAGGCGCGTTGCTGGTGGTCGATGCCGCGCAGGGCGTGGAAGCGCAGTCGGTGGCCAACTGCTACACCGCAGTGGAGCAGGGCCTGGAAGTGGTGCCGGTACTCAACAAGATCGACCTGCCCACCGCCGATGTCGACCGCGCCAAGGCCGAGATCGAAGCGGTGATCGGCATCGATGCCGAAGACGCGGTCGCGGTCAGTGCCAAGACCGGTCTGAACATCGATCTGGTGCTGGAGGCGATCGTGCATCGCATCCCGCCACCGACCCCGCGCGATACCGACAAGCTGCAGGCGCTGATCATCGATTCCTGGTTCGACAACTACCTGGGCGTGGTCTCGCTGGTGCGGGTGATGCAGGGCGAGATCAAGCCGGGCAGCAAGATCCTGGTGATGTCCACCGGGCGCACCCACCTAGTCGACAAGGTCGGCGTGTTCACTCCCAAGCGCAAGGAGCTGGCTGCACTGGGCGCCGGCGAAGTGGGCTGGATCAACGCCTCGATCAAGGACGTGCACGGTGCGCCGGTCGGCGACACGCTGACCCTGGCCGCCGATCCCGCACCGCATGCGCTGCCCGGCTTCCAGGAGATGCAGCCGCGCGTGTTCGCCGGCCTGTTCCCGGTCGATGCCGAGGATTACCCGGACCTGCGCGAAGCCCTGGACAAGCTGCGGTTGAACGATGCGGCGCTGCGCTTCGAGCCGGAAAGTTCCGAGGCGATGGGCTTCGGCTTCCGCTGCGGCTTCCTGGGCATGCTGCACATGGAGATCGTGCAGGAGCGCCTGGAGCGCGAGTACAACCTGGACCTGATCAGCACCGCACCGACCGTGGTGTACGAAGTGCTCAAGACCGATGGCTCGGTCATCAACATGGACAACCCGGCCAAGCTGCCGCAGTTGAACCTGGTGGACGAGATTCGCGAGCCGATCATCCGTGCCAACGTGCTCACTCCCGAGGAGTACATCGGCAACATCATCAAGCTGTGCGAGGAAAAGCGCGGCACCCAGATCGGCATCAACTACCTGGGTAGCCAGGTGCAGATCAGCTACGAGCTGCCGATGGCCGAGGTGGTGCTGGATTTCTTCGACAAGCTCAAGTCGGTCAGCCGTGGCTATGCCTCGCTGGATTACCACTTCGTGCGTTTCGACGCTGGCCCGTTCGTGCGCGTGGACGTGCTGATCAACGGCGACAAGGTCGATGCCTTGTCGCTGATCGTGCACCGCAGTCATGCCGACCGGCGCGGCCGCGAACTGTGCGAAAAGATGAAGGATCTGATCCCGCGGCAGATGTTCGATGTGGCGATCCAGGCCGCGATCGGATCGCAGATCATCTCGCGTTCCACGGTCAAGGCGATGCGCAAGAACGTGCTGGCCAAGTGCTATGGTGGCGACGTCTCGCGCAAGAAGAAGCTGCTGGAGAAGCAGAAGGAAGGCAAGAAGCGCATGAAGCAGGTCGGCCGCGTGGAGATTCCGCAGGAAGCCTTCCTGGCGGTCCTGCAGATGGATAAGTAGCAGGGATTCGGGATTCGTCATTCGGGATTGGTAACGGCTCGTCCGCCTTCCTGCTATTGCGAATCCCCAATCTCCAATCCCGAATCCCGTTCCGAAGGAACATCAATGAAATGGTTTGAAATCGTCCTGGTTGTGCTGACCCTGGGTACCGGCTTCGTCTGGCTGCTGGACAAGCTGTTCCTGGCCAAGCGCCGCGCCGCGCGCGCCGGCCTGCTGGACAGCGAGCCGGCGATCATCGACTACTCGCGCGCCTTCTTCCCGGTACTGGCGGTGGTGCTGATCCTGCGCAGCTTCGTGGCCGAGCCGTACAAGATTCCGTCCAGCTCGATGATGCCCAATCTGCTGATCGGCGATTTCATCCTGGTCAACAAGTTCGCCTACGGCTTCCGTCTGCCGATCACCAATACCAAGTTCATTTCCACCGGCGAGCCCAAGCGCGGCGACGTGGTGGTGTTCAAGCCGCCGCACGCGCCGGACCAGAACTGGATCAAGCGGGTGGTCGGCCTGCCGGGCGACAAGATCGGCTTCCACGGCGATACGCTGTACATCAACGACAAGCCCATGCGCTATACGGTCAAGGGCGAGTACATCGGCAAGGGCAAGGGTTCCGAAATGACCGGCACCACGCTGCTGGTCGAGGACCTGCCGGGCCGCACCCACACCGTGTTGGAGTGGGTGGACCGCAACATGCCGGCCGGCCAGGGCGACTGGACGGTGCCGGCAGACAGCTATTTCGTGATGGGGGACAATCGCGACAACAGCGAGGACAGCCGGTTCTGGACCCAGACGCATTTCCTGCCGGAAGCCAACCTGCGCGGCAAGGCGTTCCTGATCTGGCTCAATTGCGAAGGGTGGTTCTGCAAGGGGAGTTTCGATCCGTCGCGGATCGGAACCGGAATCCAGTAACTGCACGCACGGCGTGCCGGGGGAAGCACAATGAAGCGCAAGCAAAGCGGTATGACGTTGACGTCGTTCGTGGTGGTGCTGGCGGTGGTGGGGTTCGGCCTGTACATCGGGATGAAGCTGTTTCCGATGTACCAGGAGTACTACTCCGTCCGCACGGCGATGAAGGGCCTGGCCAACGAGGCCGGCAGCGCCAACATGGATCCGTCCAAGTTGCAGGATCTGTTCTTTCGCCGGCTGTACATCAACTACTCGGAAAACGTCAAGAAAGAGGACGTGAAGTTCGAGCGCATCGATGGCGGCTGGCGGATGAAGGTCAACTACGAGGTGCGCCGCGAACTGGTCGGCAATCTCGACGTGGTCGGCAAGTTCGATACGTCGCAGGACATGATCGGACGTGGTGTCGAATAGAACCTTCCAGCGTGGCGATCCGATCGGGCATGCGTTCGCCGATCCGGGTCTGCTCGCCCAGGCGCTGCGCCATCGCAGCGCCGGGACGCCGCATAACGAGCGGTTGGAGTTTCTCGGCGACGGCATCGTCAACCTGTTGATCGCCGAGGCGCTGTACCAGCGCTGGCCCAAGGCCGACGAGGGCGCGCTCACCCGCGCGCGCGCCGAACTGGTGCGCGAGGGTGCGCTGGCGGTGATCGGCCGCACGCTCAATCTGGGCGAACGGCTGACGCTGGGTCCGGGCGAACTCAAATCCGGCGGACACCGCCGCGATTCGATCCTGGCCGATGCGGTGGAGGCGATCGTGGCGGCCATCTATCTCGACTGTGGCTTCGAGCGTTGTCGTGCAGTGGTGCTGCCGTGGTTCGAGCCCTCGCTGGCGGCGTTGCCGGTCGGCAAGGCCGAGAAGGATCCCAAGACCCGGCTGCAGGAATGGCTGCAGGCGCGTCAGCTGCCCCTGCCGACCTATGCGCTGATCAGCGAAAGCGGCGACGAACATGCCAAGCAGTTCCATGTCGCCTGCATGCTGGAACAGCCTCTTGCCCGCGCCGAAGGCCAGGGCACGTCGCGCCGTCTCGCCGAGCAACAGGCCGCGGCCACCGTCATCGCACAACTGGATGTCAATACGTGAGCGAAACCACCCCCCAGCGTAGCGGCAGCGTTGCCGTGATCGGCCGGCCGAACGTCGGCAAATCCACCCTGACCAACGCCCTGGTGGGCGCCAAGGTCAGCATCGTCTCCAACCGGCCGCAGACCACACGCCACCGGTTGCTGGGCATTGCCACCTTTCCGGAAGGGCAGCTGATGCTGGTCGACACACCCGGACTGCATCGCGAGCAGAAGCGCGCGATGAACCGGGTGATGAACCGTGCGGCGCGCGGCTCGCTCGAAGGCGTGGACGCGGCGGTGCTGGTGATCGAGGCCGGGCGTTGGGACGAGGAAGACACGCTGGCCTTCCGCGTGCTCAGCGATGCCGACGTGCCGGTGGTGCTGGTGGTCAACAAGGTCGACCGGCTCAAGGACAAGTCTGCGTTGTTGCCGTTCCTGGCGCAGATCAGCGAGGGACGCACGTTCGCTGCGGTGCATCCGGTCTCGGCGCTCAAGCGCAAGGGCCTGGAGGCGTTGGTGAGCGATCTGCTCAAGCTGATGCCCGAGGCCGAACCCATGTTCGGCGAGGACGAGATCACCGACCGCAGCCAGCGCTTTCTGGCCGGCGAACTGGTGCGCGAGCAGCTGATGCGCCAGCTCGGCGAAGAACTGCCGTATGCGACCACGGTGGAAATCGAACGGTTTGCCGAGGACGGTGCGCTGCTGCGCATCGGTGCGGTGATCTGGGTCGAGCGCGAAGGCCAGAAGGCGATCGTGATCGGCAAGGGCGGCACCCGTCTGAAGGAGATCGGCGGCAAGGCGCGCCTGCAGATGGAGCGGCTGTTCGGTGCCAAGGTGTTCCTGGAAACCTGGGTGCGCGTACGCGAGGGCTGGTCGGACGACGAGGCGGCGCTGAAGGCGTTCGGCTACGAATGAAGCCGGGAGGGCCGGGACCCGGGACCCGGGACCGGGGACTCGGGAAAAGCTGGGTCAGGCAGTTGGTCGGCATACTGCCGGGAAGACGTTTTTTCGCATTTTTCAGATTCGCATGCTGCGCTGACGGCATTGGCTCGGCCCCCGATCGCCGCGCCGCGTTGCAGGTCGACGGCCGATCCTGCGCTTTTCCCGGGTCCCCGGTCCCGGGTCCCCGGTCCCGGCTCCCCCCCGCATGCTGATCGAACATGCGCGCGGTTTCGTCCTGCACGTGCGGGCCTGGCGCGAGACCAGTCTGCTGGTGGAGGTATTGACCGAACAGCATGGGCGGGTCGGGGTGCTGGCGCGCGGAGTGCAAGGTCCGCGCAAGCAGGCCTTGCGAGCGGCGCTGCAGCCGCTGCAGTTGATCCAGTTCAGCGCGGTGCAACGCGGCGAACTCGCGCAACTCCGCCAGGCCGAGGCGTTGGACACTGCGCCGCGCCTGTTCGGCGAACGCATGCTGGCCGGCTTTTACATCTGCGAGCTGCTGCTGCGCCTGGCGCCACGCAACGATGCCGTCCCGGAGCTGTATGCGTGCTATGCGCAGGCGCGCGCGCATCTGGCCTCCGAGCTGCCGCTGGCCTGGGGGCTGCGCCGCTTCGAACGCGATGTCCTGGATGGGCTGGGATTCGGTTTCGATCTGCAACACGATGGCGATGGGCAACCGATCGATCCGGCGGCGCGCTACCGGCTCGATCCGCAGGATGGCGCCATGCGGGTATTGAGCGAACGCATGGCGCAGGACCGGCGCGAGACCGTCACCGGCGCGGCCTTGCTCGCGTTGGGCGAGGACCGCATGCCCAGCGCCGAGGATCTGCCCGGTCTGCGTCGCAGCATGCGTCGCGTGCTGCTGCATCATTTGAATGGACGCGCGCTGAAATCCTGGGAAATGCTCGAAGATTTGGCGCGGCACCGCTGATCGGCAGCGCCGCTGCGAGGGTGTTGCGCTACCTATGAGTGACCCGAAGTGCACAGGCCCTTCGCTGGCCATCGGCACGTGGCGAAGCGACAACGACTCCCTCTTCAATGCAGTAACGCGGCCACCGCTGCATGGAACTGGGTCTGTGCGGTGCGCGACTGCGGATCGCCGCGCAGCAGGCGCACTGCGCCGGCCAGCCGTGCGGCACCGACGAAACCGCAGCTGGCCTGCAGCCGGTGCAGCTGGTCGCGCAAGGCCTGGTCGTCGCTGATCTTCAAGGCCGACTCCACCGCATCGCGGGTGCCGGGAAGCTCGGCCAGGAACAGCTCGCGCAGGGCCTTGAGGTGGTGCTGCTGCCCATTGAGGGCGCTCAGCGCGGCCGCCTCGTCCCAGTCGCTGGCGGCGATATCCAATACGCCGACCGGTGCGACGCTGTAACGGCCGCGTGCCAGCCCGCGGCGCACCGCCTGCAGCAGGCGCTCGGTGCCCAGCGGCTTGACCAGCATTTCCAGGAACCCGTCGGACTGCAGGGCATGTTGCATGGCCGCGTTACCGTCGGCGGTATGCGCCAGCGCGGGCACGTCCGGATGCAGCAGGCGCAACGCGCGCAGCAGGCCGCCGCCGGTGCCGTCGGGAAGGTTCACATCGATCAGCCATAGGTCGTGGCGGCGTTCGCGGGCACGGTCCAGCGCCGAAGACAGCGAGTCGGCGCAATCCACCACGGCCGGAAGGCTTTCGAGCGCAGCCTGCAGGAAGCCTCGACTGATCGGGTCGTCTTCCACCAACAGCAGGCGTGGATGGGGTTCCTGACGGGTTGCCATGTTCATGCTGCCTCCTTGCCAGCGATGCCGCGTCCTGAGTCGCCGCGCGCCCGCGAAGTTTGCCTGGGTTTGCGAGGCGCGACAATCGGCGCGTCTCCCGGGGAGGCCTGCACCGATCGCATCTGCGACAATACGCACCCTTTTTGCCCGCAGCCTGTCGCCACGTGGCCAGAACCCGCAATCGCCTCGACCGTACTCCCTTCCAGACCGCCATCACCGACCTCAGCCACGACGGCCGCGGCGTGGCCCGTCGCGACGGCGAGGGCGGCAAGGTCACCTTCATCAGCGGCGCCTTGCCGGGTGAGCTGGTGCGTGCCGAGCCCACCGCGCGCAGCCGCCATTTCGACGAAGCCAGGACCGTGGAAGTGCTGGAGGCTTCGCCGCAGCGGGTGGCGCCGCGCTGCCCGCACTTCGGCGTCTGTGCCGGCTGCGTGCTGCAGCACCTGGAGGAATCGCAGCAGATCGTCGCCAAGCAGCGTGTGCTGATGGACAACCTGGAGCGTATCGGGCACGTGGCCCCGCAGACGGTCCTGCCGGCGCTGGTCGGCGACAGTTGGGGCTACCGCCGCAAGGGACGCTTCTCGGTGCGGCGGGTGGAGAAGAAGGACAAGACACTGGTCGGTTTTCGCGAACTGGATCCGCGCTTCGTCGCCGACCTGTCGGTCTGCTACACGGTGATCCCGCAGATCGGCGAGAAGATCCCGCTGCTGGCGGCGCTGATCGAAGGCATGGACGGCAAGCGCGATATCCCGCAGATCGAGTTCATTGCCGGCGACGAGGCGGTGGCGCTGACCATTCGGCACATGCAGCCGCTCAGCGAGCGCGATCGGCAGGCCTGGGTGGAGTTCGCGCAAGCGCACGGCTTTGCGATCTTCCTGCAGCCCGGTGGCGTGGACAGCGTGCATCCGCTGTGGCCGCGCGAGGTGCCGCTGGCGTTCCGCCTGCCGCAGTGGGATGTCGAACTGGCGTTCCGGCCGCTGGACTTCATCCAGGTCAATGCCTCGCTCAACCAGAAGATGATCGCCCATGCGCTGGCGCTGCTCGACGCCGGCCCCGAGGATCGCGTGCTCGACCTGTTCTGCGGTCTGGGCAACTTCACCCTGCCGCTGGCACGCACGGTGCGCGAGGTGGTGGGCGTGGAGGGCGATGCCGGGCTGGTGGCGCGCGCCAGGGAGAACGCCCAGCGCAACGGCCTGGACAATGCGCAGTTCCATGCAGCCGACCTGACCCAGGACCAGCGCACTGCACCATGGATGAAGCAGGGCTTCGACAAGCTGCTGCTGGACCCGCCGCGCTCCGGCGCGCTGGAAGTCCTGCAGCAGTTGCCGTTGAAGCGCTTCCAGCGCATCGTCTATGTCAGCTGCCACCCGGGCTCGCTGGCACGCGATGCCGGCTATCTGGTCAACGAGCAGGGTTTTACCCTGGTATCGGCAGGGGCAATGGACATGTTCCCGCACACCGCGCATGTGGAAAGCATTGCGGTGTTCGAGAGGCGGTGATTTGGGATTGGGCATTCGGGATTGGCAGGAGCGCATTCCCTAAGCCCGCCAGTTAGCCGCTGTGACCAATCACCAATCCCGAATCTCTAATCCCCAAAATCCCAATGCCCCTAGAAATTGAACGCAAGTTTCTCGTCACCGGCGACGGGTGGCGCAGTGCCGCGCATGCGGTGATCCCGATGGCACAGGGCTATATCAACGACCAGGCGGCGTTGCGCAGCGGGGCGCAGAACGCGTCGGTGCGCGTGCGCGTGCAGGGCGAGAGCGCGTTCTTGAATCTGAAGTCGCGCGAGGTGGGGCATACCCGGCAGGAATTCGACTATCCGATTCCCGTGACCGATGCACGCGCGTTGCTGGACCTGTGCGTCGGCGGGCTGATCGACAAGCGCCGGCATCTGGTTCAGTACCAGGGGCATGTGTGGGAAGTGGACGAATTCCTCGGCGACAATGCCGGCCTGGTGGTGGCCGAGATCGAGCTCGCCCACGCGGAGGAGGCCTTTGCCAGGCCCGACTGGATCGGTGCGGAAGTCACCGACGACACGCGTTACTACAACCTGGCGCTGGCATCGCATCCGTTCAAGCGGTGGCAGGGAGTCGGGACTGGGGATTCGTAGAAGAGCAAGGGTGATGCGTCGCCCCTGGGCGATGCGTTGCAAATCCCCAATCCCCAATCCGCGTGTCGGGGCTTATGCTCTGCGAATCCCCATCCCCATCCCCATCCCCATCCCCAATCCCGCTTATGCGCATCGATATCTGGTCCGACGTGGTCTGTCCCTGGTGCTGGATCGGCAAGCGTCGTTTCGAGCAGGCGGTCGCCATGCTCGGCGACAAGGCGCCTGCGCTGGATGTTCACTATCACGCCTTCGAGCTGGATCCGGATGCCGGTGCAGCACCGGTGCCGTTGCGCGATGCCCTGGCACGCAAGTTCGGCGACGCCGCACGCGTGGATCAGATGCTCGCGCAGACCCAGGCCACCGCGCGTGCAGAAGGCCTGCCGTTCGACTTCGGGCGCGGCCAGGTGCAGGTCAGTACGCTGCGTGCGCATCGGCTGCTGTGGCTGGCCACGCACGAAGGCGACGTGGGTGCGGCCATGGAAGCCCTGTTCCATGCCCACTTCGCCGAAGGCCGCAATGTGGCGGCGACCGAGACGCTGGTGCGTGCCGGTGAAGCCGGTGGTCTTGCGGCTGCGCGTGTGCAGGCGATGCTGGACTCGGACGAGGGCACGGTGGAGGTGCAGGCGCAGCTGGCGCAGGCCCGCGCACTGGGCATTGGGGCGGTGCCGAGCTTCGTGATCGACGGGCGCAGCCTGATCCAGGGGGCACAGCCAGCGGAGAGTTTCGCTCAGGCGCTGTTGCAGCTGGCGGCTGCCTCGGTGCCGGTGGGCGGCGCCGATGCCTGCGGGCCGGATGGCTGCGCAGTGTGAGCTGCCGGTTGCCGCATGCCGGTGCATGGGGTTGATCCGGTGACGCAACCGCATTGCCCGCAGACGGTGGCGGTGATCGGCGCCGGCCTGGCCGGGTTGGCCTGTGCCGATGCCTTGCAGAAGGCGGGCAAGGCGGTGACGGTCTACGACAGTGCCGATGCGGTTGGCGGGCGCATGCATACCTGCGCCGGGCAGGGCTGGCAGTGCGACGATGGGGCGCAGTACTTCACCGCGCGCAATCCGGACTTTGCGGCCGTGGTGGAGGCCTGGATGGCTGCCGGCCTGGCCGCGCGCTGGCCCGCACGCGTGGCCAGTTGGGATGGAACAACGCTGCGGCCGACGCAAAGCGCCTTGGCGCGGTATGTCGGAGTGCCCGGGATGAGCGCGCCAGCACGCGCACTCGCTGCCAGCCTGGATGTCCGCATGCGGGCAGGCGTCCAGGCTCTCGAGCGCAGCGGCACGGGATGGGCGGTGAACATCGGCACTGCGACGGCGGCGACGACCCAGGTGGTCGATGCGGTGCTGCTGGCGGTGCCGGCGCCCGTTGCGGCCGCGCTGCTGGCCGATCATGCGCCCGCGCTGGCACAGCTGGCCCGCAGCGCGCAGATGCATCCAGCCTGGGCCGTCGTGCTGCGGTTCGCAACCGCTGTCGACCCGGGCTACGACGCCCTGTTCGTCAATGCCGGCCCGTTGCGCTGGGTGGCGCGCGACTCCAGCAAGCCCGCGCGCACGGGAGCCGAGACCTGGCTGCTGCATGCCACGGCAAGCTGGAGCCAGGCGCATGCCGACGCCACGCCGGCGCAGGTGATCGCCAGCCTGCTGCCCGCGCTGGCTGTGCTGGGCCTGCCGCTTCCGCAGGCCTGCGATGCACGGCGCTGGGCGGCGGCCAGCACCGATCCGCCGCGACAGATCGGTTGTGTCTGGGACGCCGGCCTCGGGCTCGGCCTGTGCGGCGACTGGCTGGCAGGCGGCAAGGTCGAAGGCGCCTGGCAGAGCGGGACGGCGCTTGCGCGTACGGTCGGCAGCACTGCGCGGGAGGGCGCTGCGTCGTGAGGCGGGACGTGGCCGGTGGAGCGCACACGGCGTTGCGCCCCGGGCCGCATTCGGCGGTGACGACAGGACGCTCGATGGAGCGGGCGCCCGCCAACGCTCGCACACGCATGACCCTCGCACACATGGGCTCACCCAACAGGCGCAAGCGTGCCTTGCCGCAGATGCGGTTTCGGTCGCCAGGATGACCCAGGCGCCCGCCCATACCTTGCGGCTGATCCTGGGCGATCAGCTCAATCCGCAGCACAGCTGGTTCGCCACGCACGACCCCGGCGTCGTCTACGTGTTGATGGAGGTGCGCGCGGAAACCGACTATGTGCTTCATCATGCGCAGAAGATCCTGGCGATCTTCGCCGCGATGCGCGCGTTCGCGGCAGCGCTGCGACAAGGCGGCCACCGCGTGCGCTATGTGGCGATCGATACTGCCAGCAACCGGCAGTCGATTCCGGCCAACCTGGATGCGCTGATGGCGCATTACCGCGCCCGGCAGCTTCAGTACCAGGCCCCGGACGAATGGCGGCTGGACCAGGCCCTGCAGCAGTGGGGTGCGGGGCAGGCGTTTGTCGTGCGCATGGTCGACAGCGAGCATTTCCTGACCACGCGCGACGAGGTGGCGGGATGCTTCGGTGCGGGCAGCCAGTGGCGCATGGAAGTCTTCTACCGGCAGATGCGCCGACGCCATCGCGTCCTGCTCGATGCCACCGGCGCGCCGGAAGGGGGGCGCTGGAATTTCGATCACGACAATCGCGCGCCGTGGCCGGGAGAACCGGCCGCGCCTGCGGATTGGCGCATCGCGCACGATCATGGTGCGCTGTGGCGCAGCATCGAAGCTGCCGGCGTGCGCAGCTTCGGTGCGCCCATGGCCGATGCGCTGCCCTGGCCGCTGGATCGCGCCGAGGCGCTGGCGCATCTGCAGGCCTTCATCGAGAACGGCTTGCCGCACTTCGGCCGCTATGAAGATGCGATGAGCACGCGCAGCCCGCGGTTGTTCCATTCGCTGCTGTCGTTCGCGCTCAACCTCAAGATGCTGCACCCGGCCGAAGTGATCGGCCGTGCCGAGCGGGCATGGCGACAAGGGCAGGCACCGTTGGCATCGGTGGAAGGCTTCATCCGGCAGATCCTGGGTTGGCGCGAATACGTGCGTGGCGTGTACTGGTCGCAGATGCCAGGTTACGCCGCGTCCAACCATCTCGATCAGCATCTGCCGCTGCCGCACTGGTTCTGGGACGGGCAGATCGGCATGCGTTGCCTGGCCGATGCGATCGGCAATTCGCTGGCCAATGCGCACGCCCACCATATCCAGCGGCTGATGGTGATCGGCAACTTCGCGCTGCTGGCGGGGCTGGATCCGCAGGCCTTGCACCGCTGGTATCTGGGCGTCTACATCGACGCCTTCGAATGGGTGGAGCTGCCCAATACGGTCGGCATGAGCCAGTTCGCCGATGGCGGCCTGCTCGGCAGCAAGCCCTACATCAGTGGCGCGGCCTACATCGATCGCATGAGCGATTACTGCCGTGGGTGCCGCTATCAGCACAAGGCGCGGGTCGGTGCACAGGCCTGCCCGTACAACGCGTTGTACTGGGATTTCCTGCAGCGGCAGCGCGCCGTGCTGGGCGCCAACGAACGCCTGGCAATGCCGTATCGGCAGCTCGACGCAATGTCTGCCGACGTGCTGGAAGGGATTCGGGTGCAGGCCGCACACTGGCGGGCGAATCTGGAGCGGCTTTGAGACACCGGGGAGGAGGTCGCCTGCGGTGGGCAGGGGCCGATCGCAGGCACCGCTCCCGTCGCGGCCGGACAACGCCTTCCAGCAGTGGCGCGGTGGGCAACACCGCAGTGGATGTGCCAGGACAGATTGCCGGATGGCCCGGCGCACAGGAGCCACCACACTGGTCTGCGCAACGCCGGCCCGGGCCGGGGCGTGCGGACCCCGGGGTCGACGTGCCGGCGGCACGCGGGTTCGCCAGCCGCGCGCCGTTTCGCCCACGCCAGCCCAGCCTGAATGCGCGATCTGACGCTGCCGCGCGCATCTGCGACAATGCCGCGCTGCGCCATGGTGGCGCCTGGCCCGGGAGTTCCCCAACATGCTTCTGATCGGCGTTGCCGGTACCGACCTCAGCGCACAGGAACGCGACTGGCTGCAGCACGACGCCGTGGCCGGCGTGGTGCTGTTCACCCGCAACTTCGCTTCGCGCACCCAGGTGGCCGAACTGTGCGCCGCCATCCGCGCTGCGGCTCCGCGCCCGGTACTGATCTGTGTGGACCAGGAAGGCGGCCGCGTGCAGCGCTTTCGCGACGGCTTCAGCGCGCTGGCGCCGTTGCAGAGCTTCGGTGCGCAGTACGCGCAGGATCCGCAGGGCGCACTCGCTGCGGCCCGTGCGCATGCGCAGTTGATGGCCGGCGAAGTCCGCGCCAGCGGCGTGGACCTGAGTTTCGCCCCGGTGGTGGATCTGGGCCGCGGCAACCGCGCCATCGGCGATCGCGCGTTCAGCGACGATCCGCAGGTCGTGGCCGCGTTCACCCGTACTTATGTGCAGGCCCTGCATGGCGCCGGCATGGCGGCCACGCTCAAGCATTTCCCCGGCCACGGCACGGTGCTGGAAGATACCCACGTGGATCACGCCAGCGATCCGCGTCCGCTGGAGGTACTGCAGGCCGAAGACCTGGTGCCGTTCGTGGCCGGCATCGAGGCCGGCGCCGATGCGGTGATGATGGCGCATGTGGTCTACCCGCAGGTCGCGCCGGAGCCCGCCGGCTACTCGCCGCGCTGGATCGAGCAGATCCTGCGCGGGCAACTGGGGTTCCGCGGCGTGGTGTTCTCCGACGATATCGGCATGGCCGCCTCGTTCAGTGCCGGTGGCGTGGCAGCGCGGGTGCATGCGCATCTGGATGCCGGCTGCGATGTGGTGCTGGTCTGCCACCCGGAGCTGGTTC
Source organism: Xanthomonas melonis (assembly GCF_020783655.1). GTDB lineage: Bacteria > Pseudomonadota > Gammaproteobacteria > Xanthomonadales > Xanthomonadaceae > Xanthomonas > Xanthomonas melonis. The sequence goes on from NZ_JAJGQH010000010.1 coordinate 219,641, forward strand.
CCGAATCGCTGCAGGCCGTGCAGGGCCGCAGCCTCAACACCGCCGCGCTGATCGGTCTGATCGGACGCGGCGCGCTCGGTTGGGACGGCGTCCTGGCCGGCACCGATGCTTCCTTCAACTCTCCTCTTTCCGCCCCTTTCGGAACACTTGCCTGATGTCCACGCTCACCATTTCCCAGGCCCTGGCCCAAGCCGATCTGCTGGTCGATCGTCCGGCCATCGACGCCGCCGTCGCCACCATCGCCGATGCGATCGCGCGCGACTATGCCGGCGAAGTGCCGGTGTATCTCACCATCATGCACGGCGCGCTGCCGTTCTCCGGGCAACTCGCGCTGGAGCTGGGCACGCGTGGTCAGGATCTGCAGTTCGATTACCTGCATGCGACCCGTTACCGCGGCGAAACCGTCGGCGGCGAGCTGGTGTGGAAGCACCGCCCGGCCACCGCGTTGTTCGGTCGCCGGGTGATCCTGGTGGACGACATCCTCGACGAGGGGTACACCCTGCAGGGTGTGCGCCAGTGGTGCCTGGAGCAGGGGGCGACCGATGTGCGCGTGGCGGTATTGACCGTCAAGCGCCACGACCGCTGCGTGCCCGGCGTGACCGCCGATTACGTGGGCGTGGAAGTGGACGACCGCTACGTGTTCGGTTTCGGTATGGACGTCAACGAGCAGTTGCGCGGTATTCCCGCCATCTATGCGATGAAACAGTAACTCCATCCGGCCGCAGCCGCGGCTGCGCGTGTCGGCTGCGCTTGGGACGCGACAGCGCGCGGGTGAGCTCCGGCGCCGCGCGCACCTGCGCCGCGCGCACCTGCGCCCTGCAGGAATGCATTGCATCTCGGCGCCGGCAGCCGCGTCTGTGTCATTCGCCGCTGGCCTGGCGCAGCGCGCAACCCGCCGCGCGTTGCGCGCATCCACATCCGTTCGTCACAGAGGTTGCCCATGTCTTCCCATTCCATCGCCCTGGCCGTCATCGGCGGCACCGGTGTCTACAAGCTCGCACAGCTCGACGAGGTGCAGACGCACGAGATCGAGACGCCCTACGGTGCGCCCTCTGGGCCGATCCGTGTTGGCATGTTGCTCGGCCATCGCGTCGCCTTCCTGGCGCGGCATGGCGAGGGGCATTCGCTGCCGCCGCACAAGGTCAATTACCGCGCAAACGTCGCTGCGCTGCAGCAAATCGGCGCGTCGCGTGTGCTGGCGCTCAATACCGTCGGCGGCATCACCGAGTCGTTCGGACCACGCGTGCTGGCATGCCCGGACCAGCTGATCGACTACACCTGGGGCCGCATCTCCACGTTCTGCGAAGAGCCGGGCAGCGAGGTGCAGCATGTGGATTTCGGCCACCCGTATTCGCCGATGTTCCGCAGCAAGGTGATCGCCGCAGCCAAAGTGACCGGCGTCACGCTGGTGGCCGGCGGATGCTATGGCGCAACCCAGGGGCCGCGCCTGGAAACGATTGCAGAGATCGCCCGCATGCGCCGAGACGGCTGCGATCTGGTCGGCATGACCGGCATGCCGGAGGCAGGCCTGGCACGCGAAAAAGGCCTGGAATACGCCTGTCTGGCGATCGTGGCCAACTGGGCGGCAGGCTGCGGCGATGCGCAGGAGATCACCATGGCCGAGGTCCTGGCCAACGTCGAGGCGGCCTCGTCGGGCCTGCCGGAACTGATCGGCGAACTTGCGCGCGGGTGATTGTCATCGAGGCATAAGCTTTGCATACTCGGCGGCGTACGCATCGCCGTACATCACCCATTAATTATTGCAAAGGTCTCGCATCACCATGCCGAACGGTACCGTCAAGTGGTTCAACGACGCCAAGGGATTTGGCTTCATCTCACCGGAGGACGGCAGCGCCGATGTCTTCGCGCACTTCTCCGCGATCAACTCCAAGGGCTTCCGCAGCCTGCAGGAAGGCCAGGCCGTCACGTATGACGTGACCCAGGGCCCCAAGGGTGCCCAGGCTTCGAACATTACGCCGGTCGAGTAATCTGACTTGATTGTGCGGTTGAAGAACCCCGCTACGGCGGGGTTTTTTTTGGCCGGCCCCTGCGGGCATGGCGAGGGCAGAACAGGGTCGGGGAAGATGCAACGGGCATTGCGGATTGCGGTGGTGGGCTACGGAACGGCCGGTCAGGCCCTGGCGGTCCTGCTGGGCGCCGATGGGCACCAGCTGGATGTCTTCGAACGCGCGGCAGCACCGGGACCGGTGGGCGCCGGGTTTCTGCTGCAGCCTAGCGGCCTGCAGGTGCTGTGGAAGATGGGCTTGTTGTCTCAGGCCCTGGCGCACGGCGCGCCGGTGCGACGCCTGTACGGCGAAACGCCCTGCGGGCGCGCGGTGATGGACATGCGTTACCGCGATCTGGATCCGTGCCTGATGGGTGTGGGCATGCAGCGTGGAGCCTTGTTTGCGTTGCTGCGCGATGCGTGGCCCGACGGTACGCAGCTGCAGACCGATACCCGCATCACCGCGATCGACCATGACGGCAGGCGGGTGCAGGACCAGCGTGGGCAGTGGCACGGCCCCTACGATCTAATCGTTGCCGCCGATGGCTCGGCCTCGGCGTTGCGCGCGCAGGTGCAGGGCACGCGGCTGGATCGGGTGTATCCGTGGGGCGCATTGTGGTGCCTGCTGCCACGCGATGACTGGCCGTTCGTGGACGAGCTGCGTCAGCGCTACATCGGCGCACGCAAGATGATCGGGCTGTTGCCGGTCGGCACGCGGCCGGGCGACGACACACCGCGCCTGAGTTTCTTCTGGAGTCTGCCGTGCAGCGATTTCGCTGCATGGGAACAACGCGGTATCGCGGCCTGGCGCGAGGAAGTGGCGCAGATGTGGCCCGATGCCATCGCCCGCCTGGAGACGGTGCAATTGCACACCGCGCTGGCCCGCGCCAGCTACCGCGATGCGGTGATGACGCGCTGGCACCGTGGCCGCCTGGTGCTGGCCGGCGATGCTGCGCACTCCATGAGTCCGCAGCTGGGTCAGGGGGTGAACATGGCGCTGCTGGATGCGCTGGCGCTGCGCGATGCGTTGCGCGCGGGCGCCGACCTGGACGACGCCCTGCTGCGCTACCAGCACGAGCGCCAGGCGCATGTGGCGATCTATCACCGCTGGAGCCGATGGCTGACGCCGTTGTTCCAGTCCGAGCGCGATCTGTGGGCGCATGGCCGCGATCTGTTGCTACGACCGCTGGGCCGGGTGCCGGGCGGGCGCGGGCATATGCTGCGCGTGCTCAGCGGTACCCAGCATGGCTGGTTCGGCAAATTGGCGTTGGCGCCGGAGTTCGTGGAGGCGCTGTCGCAGCCCTGCGCGCAGCCGATCGGCCAAGGCGTCGAGGCAGCGGTGCGCTAGCTGTGTACGCCCACCCATTGCATCTGCCAGCGCACGGCCCACTCGCGCGCGTACGCGCCACGCGCCGCACAAGCGGGTGCAGTGGGTCGTTGTGCAACCCGACCGCACCGAGCTGCCACCGATGCTGCCGCCCGACCCGGACGCCTCCTCCGTAAGGCCCCGGCGCGCTACGTGCACCCCGCCGCGCCAGTGCACCGTCAGCTACACCCATTACCCCGGCGCCCACGACCACCGGCGACCAGCACGTGCCGCACGTTCGCCTCAGCGGCCTAGGGCTGGAACAACTGGGCTTTGCCATCGGCATCAGCGCATCACCGCCAGCGCGGGCCAGTTGCTGGTGAAGGTGTTGCCGCTGGCGGAGATGCCTGCAAAACAACTTGGGGCGCATCGATGAGCGCCGCCCGCCGCATTCAGATGAATGTTGTTTGCCGCTAGCTGTGTAAACCCACCACGTTGTTCAGTGTGATGTGGATCCTGGAGATGGGAGGTTGGTGTCCGAGGCTGGCAT
>NZ_JAJGQH010000011.1 GCF_020783655.1 Xanthomonas melonis
AGGCAATACCCCGCAAACGCGCCGAAAACGGCAAAAAATCGGGGATTTGAGCGCTCTTAGCGCGGTGGATGTGGCTTGCTTCGTTCTCCGGCCGCGTTGATCAGACCATCCCTAAAGCAATCCCCTGAAAGGCGAAACGCGATCCGCCCACCCAGCACCCGGCGTGGACATACCGGTTACCGCCTTGCCACCGCCCATTCCTAGCGCGCAAGCAACGTCAACAGCGCCTCGGCAGCCTTCTCCGAGGAAGCCGGGTTCTGACCGGTGACCAGGGTGCCATCGGTGACCACGTACTCGCCCCAATCCGCACCTTTTTCATACTTGCCACCGAGCTCGGTCAGCACGTCTTCGACAAGGAACGGCACGATCTTGGTCAGGCCCACACCCTCCTCTTCGCTATTGGTGAAGCCGGTGACGCGGCGGCCATCGACCAGCGGCGTGCCGTCGCTGCGCTTGACCCGGCGCAGCACGCCCGGCGCATGGCAGACCAGGCCATGCGGTTTGTCGGCCTTGGCGAAGGCCTCGATCAGCGCGATCGAGTGCGCGTCTTCGGCCAGATCCCACAGCGGGCCATGGCCGCCCGGGTAGAACAACGCATCGAAATCGTCCGCCTTGACGTCTGCCAGACGGTGCGTGCTTGCCAGTGCCTTCTGCGCATCCGGATCCTGCTTGAAGCGCCTGGTGGCGTCGGTCTGCGCGTCGGGCTCGTCGCTCTTCGGATCCAGCGGCGGCTGGCCGCCCTTGGGAGAGGCCAGGGTGATGTCCGCACCGGCGTCCTTGAACACGTAGTATGGCGCGGCGAATTCCTCCAGCCAGAAGCCGGTCTTCTTGCCGGTGTCGCCAAGCTGGTCGTGGGAGGTGAGTACCATCAGGACTTTCATCGCATTGCCTCGCATCATGGCCCACTCGGGCGAGGCAGCCAGTGTGCGGTTCGGCCCGTTGCAGCGTCGTGTAGAGCACGCTGCGCGCACCGCACCGTTCATCAATGTAGGCAATGCATCATCGCGACAGCACCAACGCGCGCCGCCGTATCACACGTTGATCGCCGGCGGCTGCAGCTGATCCATGCGGATGCGATTGGCAAACAACGAGAACGCCAGCATGCCGGCCAGCCCGCTGGCGCGGCTCACCCACGGCGGCAGCCAGCGCGGCGCCACCAGCACGCCGCTGTCGAACAGCGGCGCAAACCGCGCGACATCGCCCAGTGCCATCTTGCCGGCGAACAGATAACGGCAGAGCTGCAGTTGGTCACGTTGCAGGGCGTGGCGGAAGAAGGTGTGCACGGCCACCAGCCCACGCAGGTACACGGTGTCCTTGGTGAACGCTCCGCCGCCATGGGTGGGGACGCCGCGGAAGACCCGCTGCGCCGAGGAAAAACTCTCCGCGGCGTTCTGCCCGCCGTCGGTGAAATAGCGGAACACCTCGATGAAATCCGCACCCGCACGCGCCATCGCGATCGCTTCGATGCGCATGCTGATGCGCTTCATGCGTTCGATATCGATGCTGCCGGTGATCTGCTCGGCAAAGGTCGCCAGACCTTCCTGTGTCGCGGTGGTGCGCGGCGAGGAAATGCCCAGGCTGGGCAGATGCAGCTGCGCGCGCCCGTTGAGCGCGGTGAGCGAATGCACCAGCGCCTCGTGATGGAACAGCTGCGCGCGGTCGTAATCGCTGAAGGTGGCGCCGCTGCGCAGGCGGATGCGGTGCGCACCGGCCGCCGCCTTGGCGAGCAGGTCCGGATCCAGCGTCACGGTGATCACGCGCCCTTCGAAGAAGCCGTCCAGATCGTTCTGCAACTGCATGCGCAAGGCCGTGGCCGAGACCGGCACCTGCTCTTCCGGGGCCAGCAGTTCGCGGTCCAGCTCCTGCGCGATCTGGATGAAGTGCCGCGCCGCTTCGCGCGTGCTCGGGCCGTTGCCCGGCATCGGATCGTCGGGCACGCCGAACAGTTGCGCCGAGTAATCGCTGACCGCCGCCGTGCCCAGCGACTCCAGCAGGCCGGCGGCCAGGTCCCAACTATGGGTCGAATCGATCAGGTAGGCGCCGAGCGGATGGTGCGGATCGGCCGCCTTGGCGATCGCGGCAAGTTCGCGGCGGGTCTCGCCAAAGTCCAGCGCCGGGTAGTCCACCTGCGGCAGCGCCGGCTGCCCGCGCGCCACGCTCTGCAGAAACGGCTCCTGCAATGCGCGCGGCCAGCTCGCCAGGGCCAGCAGGCGCACACCGCGCACGGCCTTGACCAGGCGCGCATCCAGCGCCGCGTGGTGGACGATGTCCGGCGGGCCCTTGCGCGATGGCATCAGCGCCGCCCGGGGCGATCGACGCTGGCCGGGCGCTTGCCCGACCCTTTGCCGCGGGTGTTCTGCGCCACGCGGGTGGCAAGCTTCTCCGCCGCGCTGGCCACTTCCACACGCAGTTTCATGTAGTTGGCCACCCGCTCCGGATCCAGCTCGCCGGCCTCGATCGCCGCCCGCACCGCACAACCCGGCTCGGCGACATGCGCGCAATCGTTGAAGCGGCACTGCGCCGCCAACGCCTCCACATCGGAGAAGCCGCCCTCGGCCAGATCTTCCTCGCCGGTGGGCTTGAGTTCGCGCATGCCGGGCGTATCGATCAGGCACGCACCGGTCGGCAGCGGGATCAACGCGCGGTGCGTGGTGGTATGCCGGCCGCGCGAATCGTTCTCGCGCACCGCGTTGGTCTTCATCTTCTCGGTGCCCAGCAAGGTGTTGGTCAGGGTGGACTTGCCCGCACCGGACGAGCCCACCAGCACAGCGGTACGGCCATCGCCCAGCCATGGCCGCAGCGCCGCCACGCTGTCCGGATCCCGGGCATTGACCGCGCGCAGCGGGATGTCCTGCGCCTCCAGTTCCTCGAGCACCGCCAACGCATCGTCGGCGTATTCGGTCTGGTCGGCCTTGGTCAGCACCACCACCGGCTGCGCCCCGCCGCCGCCGACCAGCAACAGGTAGCGCTCGATGCGGCGCGGATTGAAGTCCGCATCCAGCCCGCACACGATGAACACCGTATCGATATTGGCCGCGATCACCTGCTGGTGGTAATGCTCACCGGCCGCCCCGCGCTTGATCGACGTGCGCCGCGGCAGCAGCGCCACGATGCGCCTGCCCTCCATCAGCACCCAATCGCCCACCGCCGCCCGCTCATGGCTGGGAAAGCGCGGTCGCTGCCACTCCGGCAGCGACTCGGCCTTCAGGCTCGCCTCCGGCGCATCGGCCACCACATAACCGGTGCGATGCTGCTCCACCACCCGCGCCGGTAACGCCTGCGGGTGCGCAGCAAACACCGCCTGCCAGGCCGCCTCCTCCGGCGGCCCAGGCCAGGGCCAGCCGATGGATTGAAGGGTGGGGTAATCAGGGGAAGGCGTGTTCATGGGGGGATTCTACGCTCACTGCCATTTGCGACATCCACCACCGATAAGCGCCAGTGGATTACAGCCCACACCCCGCAAGCCCGTCCTGATGTTTGCGGGGTATGGATTCAGCAACAAGCTGACCGTCAGACAGCAGCAATCAGGAGATGTGGCTGATTGCCGCGTTCGCCCCAGGTCTGCACATAGACCTCATTACCCGTTTCGCCCTGGGACATCGCACCAATCAACTGACTCAATTCCGCCCCACCAACCAAGCTGTCCACTTGATCTGCGCTGAGCTCCATCCGGTTCTTGTCGTGCAGACGGTCGACACGATTGGCGGCGTCCGCGTACCAGTTCTTGAACGTCAAACTACCGGACTGGTCGTTCAGTATTGCAACCATGTCATCGCCCACTCGGGTGAAGCTGAATTGATCGAAGCCTGCACCGTCCACCTGCAGCATATCGTCACCATAAGCATCGACATTGACGATGGTGTCGTGGCCTTGCCCAGCGGTGTAGCCATAAAAGTCATCGCCATCACCGCCAACCAACGTGTCGTCCCCATCGTTGCCATCCAGATCGTCACCACCATCGCCCCCATATAGAACGTCGCGGCCGGCACCGCCATAGATGGTGTCATAGTCTCCCAAGCCGCTCAGCACATTGTCTTGGGCGTTCCCGCGCAACCAATTTCTAGAATCATTCCCAGTACCGTTGACGGCGGCGCCAATCAGGATCAGCGACTCCAGGTCTCCATTCAAAGTGAAATCGATACTGGCGGCCACCGTGTCGCCATTGCGATCAGGGTGTTCACCCATTGCGGGAATGCCAGGCGCTGCCAACTCGCCGGCATAGGATGCCGTCGCGTTGCTCGAGAACTGCATTGCCATTGGGAATGAAGGGGCCTCGCCCTCGGTTTCGACGATGACATCACCAAGACTGTCGACATAGTAGAGATCATTTCCACTACCTCCTTCCATGCGATCGGCGCCGGACCCACCAATAAGCGTGTCGTCACCCCACGCACCGATCAAGGTGTCATTCCCCGCTCCACCATCCATCCAGTCGGCTTGGTAAGAATAATCGCCCACGGCCGCCGCGGTCAGGATATTGGCTCCTGCATTGCCCTGCAGGCTGTTGGATTTTCCATTCCCGGTCCCGTTGAGATCGGCAGACCCATCGAGGATCAACTGCTGCAAGTTCACGCCGAGCGTGTAGTCGATACTGCTGATCACCGTATTGATGTCTGTCCGCCAAAAATCTTCAAATCCGCTGTTGTATCCATCATCGAAAATGGAGTCACCAGCATCATCTACCACGTAGATATCGCTTCCCCTTCCCCCGCGCATCACATCTGCACCGGCACCACCGTCGAGTAGATCATCACCGCTTTCGCCTTCCAATTGGTCGTTACCATCCAACCCGAACAGCCGATCATTGCCGATGTTTCCACGCAAGATGTCGCCGGTGGCAGTCCCGTTCAAGGTCAGGTCGGGGTTAACGGCACTGGCACGCACCCATGCGGAATCCCAGACAGTTCCGTTGGCGAAGACCATCGATTCGATCGCTGCCATGCCACTTTCACTGAAGAATCCAATGATGGTGAGCGGCGATTGACCCTCCACATACATCTGCAAGTCATCGCCCAGCTTGTAGAGGGTGAAATCGCTTGGGGATAGGTCATCGTTGAAAATTATCCGATCTGTTCCGCCGTGGTCTTGTATCGCCTGGATTCCATAGCCCTTGCCGAACACGTAGGTATCTCCGGCATTACCGCCGGAAATGTGTACATCACTTGGCCCGAGATCGAACCAGGTGGCTCCCGCCATTTCATAATGATGATCACGCGCAGCACTCTGAATGCCGATGACGTAGCCGCCAGTATCATAGAAATTGGTATAGCTCGAACCGCCGATGTTGACTTCAATAGGTTCGAGAGGTGCATCAAGTTTTTTCAGAATTTCGTCTTGATCCCAGATATTGCCATCGGCGAAGCGCAAACCATTTATCGCCCCCCCACTCCCCCATTGTTCGGCTGTCAGAAAATGACCCAACGCCATCAATCGGTCGGTGTAGCCATCGATATCGATCACCAAAGCATCACCCGAGCGCGCGAGGCGGATGTTTTCCGTGGTAATTCCTTCACCAAGCTCAATCAAATCGTGGCCGGGCTCCTCTGTACGCCAATTACTAACGAAATCCAGTCCCGAGCCAATGCCAAAGCGATAAACGTCATTCCCGGCACCACCATTTACAATATCCGAACCACCGCCTCCCACCAGAATATCGTCACCCGCACCACCTGACAAGCTATCATTTCCGGCGCCACCGAAGATGACGTCATCATTCTCCAGCCCTTGGACAATATCATTACCTAAACCAGAATCGATAAATTCATCGCCCGGATAGAATACAATAATATTGTCGTTACGATACGACCCTCGCATTGATTGATAAAATATCTCCTGTGCATCCCATACAGTGCCATCAGCAAATACGATCTGCTCGATCAAATCAAAAGTAAGAACCCCCGAAGATTGATAATAGTAAAATCCTTCCAATGCAATGGAGTCACCGGTCCCTTCAATGACGACTTGCAAAGAACCGCCATAAATATCGTCGTTATAGAAGATGATATCTTCTTTCAGAACACTGGCATCGAACCTAAGCGTGTCGATGTCATCGAACTGCGGCAGACCCCGGTGCCAACCACCTTTTTCATGGATGAAGTCGCGACCGTAACCGCGGCCAAACTCGTAGGTATCCCCACCCCAACCTCCATAAAGTGCATCGCTACCTGCTCCACCATTCAGGATATCAGTGTCATCCCCACCACTGATTGAGTCATTGCCTGCGCCACCTATAAGAATATCGTTTCCGTCATCCCCATAAATAAAGTCATCACCCTCCCCGCCGTCCAGATAGTCGTCACCCCCCGCATCTAACTGCCAATAATAATAAACGTGGAGAAAGTCCCCTCTCAGCGTATCCTGGCCGTTTCCACCATAAATTCTATCGTTCCCCAACATTCCAACTAGACGATCATCGCCGTCATATCCGTAAATCTCATCGTCCCACGAATTTCCTTCAATCTCATCCGCACCGCGCCACAACATTTCTGGTAAAAGCTCGCTGCCGTCGGCCAGCAAGATACGTGCGGTCGGCCCATTTGCACCAGCATACCCCTCAATGGCGAGGCTCTGGCCAGTCTCGATAACGGTCATTATCAGAGCGCCATTCTTGAGCGCGTAGCGCATACCTTCTGGTCTGGCGATATCAACTAGCTGTACCTGCCGAACATCGGCAGCGGGGTCGAAGGCGATGCTGTCGTTACCGTAGCCGGTACCGTAACGAAAAACGTCGGCGCCCGCTCCGCCGGACAGATGGTCGTCGCCAGCTCCACCGTCGAGAAGATCGTCGCCGTCGCCGCCTTCGAGCAGGTCATCTCCGCCACCACCGAATACAAGATCGTTGCCGATTCCGCCATTGAGCGAATCATTGCCTTCCTGGCCGTACAGTCTGTCGTTACCCGCCTCGCCGTACAGTTCGTCGTCCTGGTCGCTGCCTTGCAACTCATCATCGCCCGCAGTACCACCGCCAAGTAAGCTCAGAGCTTCAGCTCGATCCATCGTCGAGCCATCGCCAAACAAGATCCGGTGCCTGCCGCTGTCGCGCGCAAGAAAACCTTCCAGGCGAACCGATTGGTCTGTACTGAATGTCATTACCAGCGCGTTCCCACTGCGCCGGAACGTCGCCTGATTTCGCGACAATCCGCTTAGCGCGATGGTGTCGCTTCCCGCCGATTGGCTACCCAAACCAATCACCTCATCATGACCATCACCGGCCCTGATCAGGTAAGTGTCGTTTCCTTCTGCACCGATGAGGGTGTCGTTGCCGGTGCCACCGTCGAGTTGATCGTCGCCCCGGCCACCGTCGAGGTAGTCATCGCCCGTGTTGCCAGAGAGCTTGTCGTTGCCGGCGAAATTGCCGACCTGATCGTCGCCGTAGAGGCTGTCATTGCCTTCGCCGCCGACCAACTGATCGTTGCCGCCCATGCCGAGAACCGTGTCGTCCCCAAGACCGCCATTGATCGTATCGTTGCCCTGCTCGCTTTCCGGGGCATCGAAATCGTCGCCGACAATCAGGTCGTAGCCTGTGCCGCCGTTGATGACGTCTGCACCAGCGCCCCCCAGCAAGGTGTCGGCATCATCGCCACCGTCGATAACATCATCGCCGCCCTGTCCATTGATCCAATCCATGCCAACACCGCCGCTGATGCGATCAGCGCCATGGAATTGGAGACCCAACTGGCCGACCACGAAGTCACCGTAGATGGTGTCGTTGCCCGCATCGCCAGAGATCGTGTCGTTGCCGCCGCCACCCCAGATCTGATCCTGGCCGTCACCGCCATGCAGGCTGTCGTTACCCTGGCGAGACGGGTCCATCCCCACGGTATCGCCAAGAAGGACATCGTCGTCCTGGCCGCCCCAGATCTGGTCGTTACCGCCGTCGCCCCGCAACTCGTCGTTGCCGGCACCGCCATCGATGATGTCATCGCCGTCGGCACGCGCTGCAGACGACAAATTGGCAACCTCTTCGCCTGCAAGGACGCCGTTGATCCGATCCCCGAAGATCAGGTCGTCGCCGTCGTTGCCCGTCAGAATATCGCTGTCATGTCCGCCGGAGATCACGTCGTTGCCGATGCCGCCGCCGACAATATCGTTGCCCTCTCCGCTCATGATCAGATCCGAACCGCCGCCACCGTCGATGACGTCGCCACCATCGGCGAATAGTTCCGGGTCGGGGAAGAACGACGGCCCACCGTTCCGGACGGTGCCGACCAACCCCAGAAAGACGTCTTCATAGTAGGTGCGCGCATCTTCCGCATTGCCGCTGCGCAGACCGACCATGAAACCCACACCACTGGCCAACATCCTGTCGGTGGGCGGATCGCCGATCCAGCGATCCAGATTACGCGCCGTCCTGGCCACTTCGACGATGAAATCGTTGCCATCGCCACCATTGATGATGTCGCTGCCAGATCCGCCATTGATGACATCGATACCGCCAGCGGCGTCGATGGCATCATCACCGAAACCCGTATAGAACGCCTCTGCCTCTTCATTACCTTGAAAGACGCCATTGATGCTGGCACCTTCTGGCGTCAGATCGCCATCCCACTTCGTGCCCGATGGTGGCAGAACACCTATCTCTCCGCCGAGAGAAATTCCTAATTGGCCGTTCTGCCACCGCTCGACATGGATCGTGTCGCCGCTAAGCAGATTGGTGATAATTAATCTATGGACCGGATCCACAATCATGGTCAATCGCAAGTTACCGGTGGAATCGGCCCACGTCGTCTCCGTCAGGCGGACACCTGCCGTCACTGCTACGTTGTCGACATACACAGCGCCATCGCCGCCGCTGTCGTAGATGCGGTCTGCACTGACTAGAAGGGATTCGTTGGTAAGAAAGCGGTATGTGTCGAATCCAGCGCCACCGTACAGGAGATCATCGCCCGATCCACCACTGATATCGTCGTCGCCGTTGCCACCCAGGACCAGATCGTCGCCGCCGCCAACTGCGATGGTGTTGTTGCCGTGCAGAGCCACCACAACGTCCGAGCGAACGTCGAAATCGGAACCGACGTAGCGCATGGCGGCACCATCCTGAACGCCCCAGCGTGCACGCTCCAGAAGATTCATATCGAGGGCAAGGTTTTGTGTTCTTGCAGAGACGTATTGGCTGAGTGATTCGATGCCTCGCTTCCGTTGGTCGCCGAGTGCTTCCGCATCGAAAACGATGTAGCCGTTACCGCGCGTCAGAACTTCGGTGAGCCAACCGGTGAATTTTTTATCGGGCGTTCTACCATTCGCCTGTTGATAGATTCCGGCGAGCAAGACGTCTACCAAGGCACCCGCCAAATTAATATGTTTTTCAACGCCATTTTCATGGATCACAAATGAATTTTCCGCTCCACGCAAATTCGTGGCGGCGATTTTCGCCAGGTCAGCCGCAAGCGTATCTAGCGAAGATTCCCCTGAAAGTTGGCGCTGCACCAACAATTCCAACAACGTGCTGTCTCTATCGTTTTCGGGAGATATGTTTTTATACGCACCCTCAAAAATTCTTGGTAGCAGCTCTTTGTAACTCGTGGAAGCCTGAAGAAAATTTTCGGAACTCATGAACCCGGCGAGCAGTGTCATTGAGTGGAGATTGACGGCTCTTGAGAAATCAGCGCCAATGCTACCTCCCCACCCAAAGAGATCTTCTGCCTGGGGATCTAATACAATCGGACTTCCATTATTTATCTTGAATGCATTGTCAGTTACATAGCTAAGCACCTCTCCCGCAACCACGATCTGCTGCACATTGGCTTTCCGCGCGTTGTACTCAAGCTGATCGTAATCTCGGAACGACTGCGGGATATCATACCCAGCAACTTCCAATATAGTCTCGTATGCCTCGTACGTAAATGAAGCCGCCGACAACTCAAACGGCGCTTGGTCGAAGACAATCGCCTTCTTATCGAAATAGACTGCCATCAACGAAGCAAGGCCACCACCGAGAGAATGGCCGGTAAAACTGGTCTTGGCCGGATCCACATTTTGCAGCTTAAGGACCTCCAGATAGAAGACGGTCGCCTCTAATGACTGAGAGATTGTCCCCAGGCCCGCCGGAATATTGCCCGACAGCCAATCGTTCACCGTGGCTCCTTCTTCGTTGGTCGTCCCTGCATACGAAACGACCACCTCACCGGTAGCTACGTTCCTGTAGGCCCGGGCCATGAAGCCTGTCACGGATACGGATTCGGCGATCTGCGTCCAACCATCCGGAAGCTGAAGCGTATTCAGCTCGGTCCTGACACTTGATTTAGCTCCATACACATTCGCCGCCAACAATGCATAATCAAGCTGTGCCTTGCTAAAATCCATGGCATACCATCCTTTTAATGTTTAGGTAGTTATTTACAAACCGCGTAATCGCGCTTTTTATAAAATTCGGAAATCAGTTTTGGAGGGCCTGAACTGGGCTGTCCTGTTACGTAAGCAATATCATCCCAGGATAGATAAGTCACGGGCCTGTCTGCATGACGAAAGCCCCAGTTACCCGTTCCCGACAAATTGATGCCCATCCGTTCGATAGGTGCGTCGTGTTGGTCAATCTTCTGCATCACGCCCTTTCGCCAGCGATAGACATTGATCAGATAGGAACCCGCAGGCTTGCCGACACAAAACACTTCGGCTGTTTCGTTGGCATGAACGACCAGATATGCGTCACCTTGAATAATATCAAAAGACCCCATACTAATCGCGCCTCTCATCCCTGAATTTTTTGTTGACCAAAAAACTTTCAATGGGGCATAGCTTATTTCTTGATAGATAGGGGGGCCATCATTGCTATTAGGAAAACCGCTCTTCAGTGCTACCGAATACCGATCCACATCGATACGACGCCCATCGCTAAGCCACACCTGCTCCTTCCAGCGCATGGTGTCCTTATTGCTGCAACCACTCAACACCGCAGCCATTACCAGCCCCCCAACTACTACCCATCCGCGCATCGTCATCGCATCGCCCTCGTTAAATCCTTCTTGTGAAACAGCTCATACACTGCACGCGGGTAACCCAAAATGTACTTGCGAAATACCTACCGCATTGCGCAAGCGCACTTCATGGTTGCAACAAATCCTGGACATCAATCCTACCCCTTAAACGATTCGGCGATCTGGCTCCAAGCACCAAGAAGCCGAAGCGTATTCAGATCGGTCCTGACACTTGATTTAGCTCCATACACATTCGCTGCCAACAATGCATAATCGAGCTGCAGTTGATTGAATTCCATGAATCTCCACTCCTTTTTTGAATTTTAATTCACTGGCAAATTGCGTGTTTACGATCACTGTAGAACTCAGAAATTCGCATCGGCGGCCCGGCACTTCTTTGTCCCGTTACATAGGAGATATCATCCCAGGACAGATAGGTCACAGGTCTATCGGCATGACGAAAGCCCCAATTCCCGGTTCCCGACAGATTGATACTCATGCGTTCGATAGGCGCTTCACGCTGATCAATCTTCTGCATCACACCCTTCCGCCAGCGATAGACATTGATCAGATAGGAACCCGGAGGCTTGCCGACACAAAACTTTTCAGCATCTTCACTAGCATACACAACCAGATAAGCGTCACCTTGGATAACATCGAAAGATCGCAGGCTAGTTGCTCCTTCCATACCGGCACCCTTGGTTGACCAGTGCACACCCAATGGCGCGTAGGTTATTTCCTGGTAAATAGGCGGCCCATCGGTCGAGTTGGGAAAGCCACTCTTCAGAGCTACTGAATATCGATCCACATCAATGCGACGCCCATCGCTGAGCCACACCTGCTCCTTCCAGCGCATTGTGTCTTTGTTGCTGCAACCGCTCAACAAGGCGGCAGACATCAGTCCAGCAACCATCGCCCACCTACACATCTTCATCGCGTCGCACCTCGTTGATTACTTCTTTTTAAAATTAACCAGCACTCAGACCAGTCCAGCGAAAGTGCATTCACGCAATGCCCGCTGCATTGCGTGAATGCACTTCATTGGTTACAGCAGCCTGGCCAAATCACTTCGCCACTCCTTAATTACAAGATAAATTTGGCGTTCTAGTATAAAAATCAGACACTAACTTTGGCGGCCGTTCGTCAAACTGCCCAGTAACTCTCGCAACTTCTTTCCATGAAACGTGTTGCGCCCCCCAACTATCCTTACGAAGAATCCAGTGCGCATTTCCTGAAAGATTCATCCTCATCCGATCAAGTGGGGCCTCGCGCTGGTCGATCTCATGCACTCTACCGTTACGCCAACGCAAGACATTTAGTAAAAGATCGCCTTTACGGCGCCCCATGCAAAATTCATCACGGCTTTTGCTAGCCATTGTAATCAGATAGGCATCGCGACCAACGATATAAAAAGACTCCACCTGCGTAGCGCCTTCTGCCGTCCAGAGCACCTGCAACGGGTCATATCTAAATTCTTGATGCCGGGTGACGATTGACGAAGAATTTGGGAAATCAATTGTTCCTTCTGCCTGACGCTCCACCTCTACAAAGTGGCCCTCATCCAACCAGACCTGCTCCTCCCATTTCATCTTTTGCTTGCAGCCAGACATACACGTCATGACCAAGGCCAAACCGACGAGCATCAGCAGTTTCATAAACTCATCTCTCTCTCAAGGATTCCGAGCCATGCACTCGCAAGGGACTCAACAAATAATCAATCACCCGCCGCTTGCCCGTTTTCACTTCCGCACTCAAGCTCATCCCGGCACTCATCCGCACCTTGACCCCATCGATCTCCAGCGTGCTGCCGTTCAATTTGATGCGCGCGGGGAACACCAGGCCCAGCTTTTCGTCCTGTGCAGCATCGTGGGAGACGCTGGCGACCGTGCCGGTCAGATAGCCGTAGCGGGTATAGGGGAAGCTGTCGACCTTGACGGTGACGGGTTGGCCGGGGCGCAGGAAGCCGATGTCTTTGTTCAGGACGGTGACTTCGACCTCCAGTGCTTCTTCGGCCGGCACGACGACCAGTAACGGCTGTGCGGGCGTGACCACACCGCCTACGGTGTGGACGGCGAGCTGCTGGATCGTGCCGTCGACGGGAGCATGCAGGGCCATCAGCTTGTCGCGCTGGCCGGTCCTGGCGACGTCCTGGGTCAGTTGGCCGGCTTGCTCGCTGGCTTGGCGTAAGGCGTCCAGTGCCTGCTGGCGGGTGTCGGTGACCAGCACGCGCAACTCTTCCTGCGCGGCGCTGATCGCCGAGCGGATCTCCTGCAGGCGGTTGCGCTGGGTGGCGAGCTGGCTTTCTGCGGCGATGCGTTCCTGTTCGCGCAACAGATAGTCATGGCGGCCGACGTACTTGCCTTCGACCAGGCGGCCGTAATCTTCCGCGCGCACTTTGGAGATGCGTGCGGATTCGGCCAGCGGTGCGATGGCATCCTGGGTGGTCTGCAACTCGGCTTGGCGCTGAGCGATGCTGGCTTCCAGGTTATGCCGGCGCGCCTGGAAGGCATCGAATTGACTGCTGACCAATTGCTGCTCGTTCGCTACGCGCTCCGTGGGGAGGTCCGGCGCCGGATCCAGCTGCGGAGACTGCCCGGTCGCAATGGCGTTTGCCAGCGCTGCCTGGCGAAGCGCGGCGAGCCGTGCATTGACCAGCGCATCACCGGCCTGAGCAAACTCGGCGCCCGTCGCGGTGGCATCGAGTTCGACCAGCAACTGGCCTTTCTTCACCGCCTGTCCGTCGCGCACCAGGATCCTGCGCACCACCGCGGTTTCTGCGGTCTGCACCACCTTGGTCCGCGAATCGACCACGGTCTTGCCCGGTGCCACGGCGACGATATCGAGCTTGCCCAGGCACGCCCACAGCAGCGCGACACAGAAGAAACCGATGATGATGCGCATCGTCCAGCGCGCGGTAGGCGAGACAGGCGTTTCGGTCAGTTCGAGATGCGCGGGCAGGAACGCGCGCTCGTCGGCGCTGCGCGTGGGCGGGTCGAGCTGGCGGCGCACCGCCCAGGCCGATTTGAAAATCTTGAAATAGCGGAGATAGAAATCGCGCCATCCCTGTAGCACGTGCTTCATGGTGTCCCCTGTTGCAGTCGATACAAGTGTGCGTACTGGCCTTCCGGGCGGTCGACCAATTCGGCGTGCGAGCCGCTTTCGACGATGCGTCCCTTCTCCACCACGACGATGCGGTTGGCCTGCCGCACGGTGGACAGTCGGTGAGCGATGATCAGCACGGTGCGTCCCTTGCAGATCGCGCGCATATTGCACATCACCGCATGTTCCGATTCGTAATCCAGGGCGCTTGTCGCCTCGTCCAGAATCAGGATGCGCGGATCGCCGATCAGTGCGCGCGCGATTGCAATGCGCTGGCGCTGCCCGCCGGACAGACCGGTGCCGTGCTCGCCAACCTTGGTGTCGTAGCCCTCTGGCAATTCCAGAATGAAGTCGTGGGCACCTGCCAGCTTGGCCGCATGGATCACCCGCTCCAACGGCATGCCGGGATCGGTCACGGCAATGTTCTCGCGGATGCTGCGGTTGAACAGGAAGTTTTCCTGCAAGACCACGCCCAGTTGCCGGCGTAGCCATGCAGGATCGGCCAGCGCCAGATCCTGGCCATCGATCAGCACTCGCCCGCGCTCAGGCGTGTAAAGACGCTGCACCAACTTGGTCAAGGTGCTCTTGCCGGAGCCGGAACGGCCGACGATGCCGATGATCTCGCCTGGACGAATGTCCAGTTCGATCCCGTTGAGCACCTCGGGCGCATCCGGCCGGTAGCGGAACGTGACCCGCTCGAACGTCACCTGCCCACGGATCGGCGGTAGTGCCAGGCGGCTACCCGGCACCTCGGTGCGGGTATTGAGGATGTCGCCCAGCCGCTCGACCGAGATACCGACCTGCTGGAAGTCCTGCCACAACTGGGCCAAGCGAATGATCGGCGCGGTGACCTGACCGGACAACATGTTGAAGGCGATCAACTGACCGATTGACAGCTTGCCCTCCATCACCAGCTTGGCGCCCCAGAACAGCACCGCCACGGCGGTGAGCTTCTGCACCAGTTGCACGCCCTGCTGGCCAAGCGTGGCGATACGGGTGACGTTGAAACCGGCGCTGACATAGCCGGCCAGCTGGTTGTCCCAGGTGCGGGTCACGCGCGGGTCCACCGCCATCGCCTTGACCGTACCGATGCCACTGACGGTTTCCACCAGGAACGACTGGTTGTCGGCGCCGCGCGCGAACTTGTCGTTCAAACGCTTGCGCAGCACCGGCGTGATCAACCCCGAGATCGTTGCGTACAGCGGCAACGACAGCACCACGATCAAGGTCAGCCAACCGCTGTACCAGAACATCACCGACAAAAAGACCACGGTAAAGAACAGGTCCAGCACCGAGGTCAGCGCCTGTCCGGTCAGGAAGTTGCGGATGTTCTCCAGCTCGCGGACGCGCGCGATGGTGTCGCCGACCCGCCGCGATTCGAAATACGCCAGCGGCAGCGACAGCACATGCCGGAACAGCCGTGCGCCCAGCTCCACGTCGATCTTGCTGGTGGTGTGGGCGAAGACGTAGGTACGCAGTCCGGACAGCAGCACGTCGAACACCGCCATCGAGACCAGCCCGATCGCGATCACGTCCAGCGTGGTCAGGCCGTTGTGCACCAGTACCTTGTCCATCACCACCTGGTAGAACAGCGGGGTGATCAGCGCGAACAGCTGGATGAAGAACGAGACGATGAACACCTCGAGCATCAGCTTGCGGTACTTGACCACCGCAGGAATGAACCAGCTGAAGTCGAATTTGGCCAGGTCGCCCAGCACCGAAGCCCGCGAGGCCACCTGCAGCAACCGCCCCTGGTAACGTGCCTCGAACTCGGCCAGCGAAATGGAACGTGGCCGCTTTTCGACCAGATCGTGGATCAGGATCTGGTCCGAGCCGACCTTGGCGACGATAAAGGCGCCCCCTTCTGGCAGGAGGGCCAGGGCCGGTAACGCAGCCATGCCGATGCGCGCGGCCGGCTGGGCCACGACCTTGGCTTTCAGTCCCAACTGCTTGGCAGCCAGCAGCAGCGTGGTTTCGTCGAACGGCTCGCCCCCACGGCCAAAGCCGTGTGCCAGCTGCGTCGCATCAGCTGCAATCCCGTGAAACTGCGCAAGAAGGACGAGCCCCTGCAACCCCAAATCCGGTCGGTCTTGCACCGACGAGCCGCCCTCGACCAACGAGAGCGACGCACTTCCCCCTGACATATGCATTCCTTGCTGTAGAGCCCAAGACGGGCTCAAGTGATGGACTAGAGTCTGAAACTGTTAAGAAACTGTCAATCAGACAATCCCGCGACCTCGATCAATTTTCTCAATCGAGCGTCTCCCAGGCTGAGACACGGACAGTCGATCCTGGGCACAGGTGGCCGAGGCCGGTTCTCTCCGAATGTGCGATGACGCCTGCAGGCCCCTTGACACCGTTGCCGATGCAAGCATGTCCGGCTGCCACATTTCCGTTACCATGCCAAGCCTCACGCCTACAACCGGCCTGCCGTATGTCCACTGCCCCGCAAAAGCCGCTCGCCATCCGCGAGCGTCTGTCCGAAGTCCGCTACGAGATCCGGGGCGAACTGGCGCGGCGAGCGCGGGAGCTGGAGGCGCAGGGCCGCAAGCTGATCAAGCTCAATATCGGTAACCCCGGTGCGTTCGGGTTCCGTGCGCCGGAGCACCTGCAGCGCGCGATCGCCGACGACATGGGCCGCACCGATCCCTACACCCATCAGCAGGGCCTGCCGGAAGCGCGCGAGGCCATCGCCACGGCCTACTCGCGGCGCCAGCATCCGGACGCACACCCGGACCGCATCTTCCTGGGCAACGGCGTCAGCGAGCTGATCGACCTGTCGCTGCGCGCCCTGCTCAATCCGGGCGACGAAGTGCTGGTGCCCTCGCCCGACTACCCGCTGTGGTCGGCGGCCACCATCCTCAACGACGGCCGCCCGGTGTACTACCGCTGCGCGCCGGAGAACGGCTTCCAGCCGGACCCGGTGGAGATCGAGACGCTGGTGTCCTCGCGCACCCGCGCCATCGTGCTGATCAACCCGAACAACCCTAGTGGTGCGAGTTACTCGCGCGAGCTGCTGGAGCGCATCGTGGCGATCGCGGTCAAGCACAATCTGCTGCTGATGGTCGACGAGATTTACGACCAGGTGCTATACGACGGCGCGGCCTTCGTGCCGGTAGCACCACTGGCAGGCGCACACCCCTGCATCACCTTCAGCGGGTTGAGCAAGGTGCACCGTGCCTGCGGCTGGCGCGTGGGCTGGGCGCTGCTGTCGGGCGAACAGGCGCGCATCAACGACCTGCGCAACGCGATGGACCTGCTCGGCGCGTTGCGCCTGTGCGCCAACGTGCCCGGCCAGTATGCCATCGATGCCGCCGTCAACGGCCCGGACACCATCTCGGCGCTATGCGCGCCGGGCGGCCGCCTGTACGAAACCCGCCGCGCGGTGATCGAGGCCTGTGCGGCCAGCGAGCATCTGCAGCTGGTCGCTCCGGCCGGCGCGTTGTACGCGTTCCCGGCGGTAGTGGGTGCGGCGGCACGCAATTTCGACGACCACGCATTCGCGTTGGACCTGATGAACGAGGAAGGCGTGCTGGTGGTGCCCGGCTCCAGTTTCAACGTGCCGTATCGCCACCACTTCCGCGTCACGCTGATGCCGGAGGCCAGCGTGATGCGCGACGTGTTCGCGCGGATCGACCGTGCCCTGGCGCGGCGCGCCGAGGCGGCAACCAAGGTCGTGCCGCTGAAACCGCGCAGCGTGGCCTGATGGCCGCGTTTGGCGTGCCGCAGCGCTATCTGGCGCTGGGCGACTCGTACACGATTGGCGAAGGCCTCGCTCCCGCGCAAGGATGGCCGGCGCAGCTGGCCGATGGACTGCGTGCACACGGCTGGGCCGTGCAGAGCCCGCAACTCATCGCCACCACCGGCTGGACGACCGACGAATTGCAGGCAGGAATCGACGCGGCCGCACCGCAGGGCCCATTCGATCTGGTGAGCCTGCTGATCGGCGTCAACAACCAGTACCGCGAGCGCTCGCTGGACGAGTACCGCAGCCAGTTCGATGCGCTGTTGCAGCGCGCGATCGAACTTGCCGGCGGGCATGCTGCACGTGTGCTGGTGCTGTCCATTCCGGATTGGGGGCTGACGCCGTTCGCACGCGCGCAAGGCCGCGACGCCGGCCTGATTGCGGCGCAGATCGACGCATTCAACGATGTGGCGGCGGAGCGCTGTGCCGAGCGCGCAATCCGCTTCGTCGATATCACGCCCACCAGCCGCGATGGCGGCGATGCGGCCGAGATGCTGGTCGACGACGGCCTGCATCCCTCCGGCGCAATGTATGCACGCTGGGCAGCGGTGGCGCTGCCTGCGGCGCGCGATGCGCTGGGAGCGACAGGATCGGCGGACACCATCGCCTGATGGCGAACACGGGCAGGCTGTCTCTCTGCGCGATGTCGCGAGCCTGCTGCTCGCCTTCCCACCAATGCCGCGTGCACTGCCCGATACCGATGCCGTCCACCGTGTAAAACAAGGCGCAATGCACCGGCTCGCCTGCCGCGGCCGGGTGCACATGTCTGCTTTGCAGCGCCCGTTTCCGAGGTGCACATCCGCGAGAACGCAAGACGCTGCACGCGGCCCTGTATCGCGAAATCGTCGAGCCCGCCCTACCGCAATCCGGTCACCAGGCCCAAAGAGCGGCCAACAGAACTGCTGCGCAGCCGCCAGGCGGGCGCGGCCGGTGCTCGGAATCCTCATGTACCACACGTACACTCCGGTTCCTCCGCGCCGTCCACACCCACCTGACGACCGCTCGCTACGTTCTGTTAGCCGCTCTATGCTACCCGCGCAGCACGCCTGATTGCCAAGGAACGACATTGCACAGCACCGCCACCCAACCGATGAGCCGCGCCCAGGCACTGGCGATCGCCCGCGCTTTCCTGCCCAGGCATCCGCTGGGCAACCGTTACGATTACTACTACACCCAGGCCAAGCTGCGTACCGACCCGTTGTACCCGGGCGTGCTGGCGCAGTTGCGCAGCACCAGCGCGCCGGTGCTGGACCTGGGCTGCGGGTTGGGCCTTCTCGCGCATGCCCTGCGCGCCGATGGCCAGGCACTGGCGTATCACGGCGTGGACGTGGACGCCTCCAAGATCGCCCGCGCGCAACGCATCGCGCAGCGTTCGGCGCTGGGCAACACCAGATTCGAAGTGGTCGACCTGAGTCTGGCCTGGCCGCAGCACCGCGGCAGCGTCACCATCCTGGACGTACTGCAATACCTGCAATCGGACATGCAGGCAGGCCTGTTGCGCAGCGTGGCGCAGATGCTGACGCCGGGCGCGAAACTGGTGATCCGCAGCGCGCTGGGCGACGACAGCGGGCGTGGCCGCACCAGCCGCGTCACCGACGTGCTGGCGCATCTGAGCGGCTGGATGCAACGCATGCCGCGCAGCTATCCCACCCGCGACAGCCTGCAGAGGCATCTGGACGCCGCCGGCCTGCGCGCGACGTTTTCGCCGCTGTACGGCAGCACGCCGTTCAACAACTGGCTGATCGTGGCCGAGCCACGCTGATCGTTCGCAGCGGCATCGGTATCGTCCGACGCCGCTGCCGATCCGCCAAGCCTTACCTTCGAGGCAGCGCACGCTGGCGATGCATTGCCCGCGCACGCCATCACCGCCGTGGTTACGCTTTACGCCACTCCCGCCGGCCCTGGCCTTTGGGCGATTGCGCCGTGGCAGGGCGCACTTGCCCACGACGCCTCCGGGACAGCATCAGGCCACATCATCGCCTCGCCTTGCGCACCTGGCTCAATCCGGACGCCGCCCCACCAGCCCGCGCGCGCGCATCGCCTCCAGCACCCCGCGCAGGATGGCGAGGTTATGCCCATGCGCGGCGCCCTCGTGCAACAACACGATGGCGCCAGGGCGCAGGTCGCGCACGATGCGCGCCACGGTGGCATCCGGTTCGCAGCGCACGCCGTCGAACCCGCGCGCGCTCCATGCCACCCGGGTCAGCCCGTGCGCACGCAGTGGCGATGCCACGAAGGGGTTGGTCATGCCCACCACCGAGCGGTACAACCGCGGCGCCTGCCCGGTGATGGTGGCCAGGGTGCGCTGCGCCAGGCCGATCTCCTGCGCCATGCGGCGCGGTCCCAGCGCCCAGAACCAGGCCTGCGGATGGGTCTGGCTGTGATTGCCGATGCCATGCCCGCGCCGCACCATCTCGCGCACCAGTTCCGGCCGCCGCGCAGCACGGGCACCGACCACGAAGAAGGTCGCCTTGGCATCGTAGGCGTCCAGTAGTTCAAGGATGGCCGGGGTATCCTCGGAGGGGCCATCGTCGATGGTCAGCCACACCTGCGGCGCATGGCCGGGCAACTGCGCCAGCACCGGCGCGTACAGCCGCGCACGCGGCAGGAACACCGGCACCACGAACAGGGCGTGCGACAGCAGCAGTGCGGGCAGGCCCCACGCCCACCCCAGCTGCCACCACAGCGCGGCCACCACCGCTTGCGAGAGCGCGAACAGGCCGACCCAGCGGTACGGGTGCGAGGGGGTGCGATACAGCGTTTCCGGCGTGGTCATGCCGCATGATGCCATGCGGCGTAGAATGGCTGGTCTCCACGACCCGACCGAAGCGCTGCCATGTCCCTCGATCCCGCCCTGCGTTCCCGTATCGATACGCTGCTGCAATCCAGCCGCGTGGTGCTCTTCATGAAAGGCCAGCCCGGCATGCCGCAATGCGGTTTCTCGGCCAAGGCGGTCGGCGTGCTGGACGGGCTGGGCATCGACTACGCTCACGTCAACGTCCTGGCCGACCAGGAGATTCGCGAAGGCATCAAGGCCTACGGCGACTGGCCGACCATTCCGCAGCTGTATGTGGATGGCGAGTTGATCGGCGGCAGCGACATCATCGTGCAGATGGCCGACAGCGGCGAGCTGAGCAGCATGCTCGGCCTGCAGGCGCCGGATCGCAGCCCGCCGAAGATCACCATCACCCCGGCCGCGGTGGAAATGCTCAAGGGCGCGCTGGCCGATGCGCCGGATGCAGCGCTGACGCTGGCCATCGATGCCAATTTCCAGCCGAACTTCCAGCTGGCGCCGACCAACCCGAATGCGATCGCCGCCGAATCCAACGGGTTGCGCGTGCAGTTCGACCTGGCCAGCGCGCGCCGCGCCGACGGCATCACCATCGACTGGGTGGACGATATCCGCGGCCGCGGCCTGGCCATCGACAACCCGAATGCGCCCAAGCCGGTGCAGGAGCTGTCGGTGCGCGATGCCGACGACCGCCTCAAGGCCGGCAGCCTGACCCTGGTGGACGTGCGCCCGGCCGACGAGCGCGCGCTGGCCACGGTGGCCGCGCCGTTCCGCACCCTGGATGCGCACGAGCGCGCGGCCATCGAGCAGTTGCCCAAGGACACCGCGCTGGCCTTCCTGTGCCACCGCGGTGGGCGTAGCCTGCAGGCGGCCGAGCATTTCCGCGGCCTGGGTTTCCGCAACGTCTACAACGTCACCGGCGGCATCGATGCATGGTCGGACGAGGTGGACAGCGGCGTGGCGAAGTACTGATTCCACACAGACGCCGCGCTTGGCGCGGCGCCTCGCAAAGCGAAACGGACGCTCCCTGCAGCGTCCGTTTTTCTTCATGGGTCACTGCACCAGATTGCCTGCCGTGCAGATAAGGTTCGCCTGGCCAGCAGCCAGCGAAGCATAGTCCGGCGGGTGCAGCGCCGTTGCAGGGCCGCTGGCCGCATCGTTCACCCGGCGAATCCGCCGGCATCCAGAAACTGCTGTTCCTCGGCGGTGGTGGTGCGTCCCAGCACCGCGTTGCGATGCGGGAACCGACCGAAGCGCTGGATGATCTGCTGGTGCTCCAGCGCCCATCGCGTGGTTTCCGCATCGTCCAATGCCCCGATCAGCTGCACGGCGCGCGCCTGCTCCTGCAGATCCTCGGCATGCTCGAACGGCAGATAGAAGAACAGGCGCAGTTGCGCCGACACCTGCCGATCGAATCCGCGCGCCAGGGCCTGTTTGGCGCACTGCAGCGCCAGGCCATCGGTGGCGTACGCATGCGCGCTGCCGCGGAAGGCATTGCGCGGAAACTGGTCGAGCAGGATCAGCAAGGCCAGCGCATCCTCGGCGCGCTCCATCCAGTGCGCGTACTCGCCGCGTGCCGCAGCGAAATGCTGCTCGCTGAAATGCTGGCGGAAATTCGCATCGAACGCATCGTTATGCGTGAACCAGCGCGCCGAGCCGGCCAGTTCCCAGAAAGCCAGTACCACATCGGCCTGCTTGTTGCGTTCTGACTTGGCGATCATCGACGTTATCCTTGGCGAATACGGCATAGCATGCACCGCCATGGGTGATGGAACCAGCATGGCGCACCTTTCGCACTTGGCAATCCGGGCGCAGGCGGCTAGGTTTGCAGCCTACGTTTTCGTGTCACCGGGGAAATCCATGCGTTCCATTCTGTTCGCCGCGCTCGGCGCGGCGTTGGCGTGCGGGTCCGCGTCTGCGGCATCGCGCTTCGTGCAAGACCCCTACCCCAGCACCTACCGTGCGCTCGCGTCCGGTCCGGTGCTGATCCAGCACGCCACCGTGCTGACCGGCACCGGGCAACGCCTGGACGATGCCGACGTGCTGCTGCGCGACGGCAAGGTGGCCGCAGTGGGCCGCGCACTCGAAGCGCCCGCCGATGCGCGCCGTATCGACGGCACCGGCAAGTGGGTGACACCGGGCATCATCGATGTGCATTCGCACCTGGGCGTGTATCCCAGCCCCGGCGTCAGCGCGCACAGCGACGGCAACGAGATGACCGCCCCGGTGACGCCCAACGTGTGGGCCGAACATTCGATCTGGCCGCAGGATCCGGGCTTCGGTACCGCGCTGGCCGGCGGCGTCACCTCGCTGCAGATCCTGCCCGGCTCGGCCAACCTGATCGGCGGGCGCGGGGTCACGCTCAAGAACGTGGCGTCCACCACCTACCAGGGCATGAAGTTCCCGGGCGCGCCCTGGGGCCTGAAGATGGCCTGCGGCGAGAATCCCAAGCGCGTCTACGGCGAGAAGGGCGGCCCCGGTACCCGCATGGGCAACGTGGCCGGCTACCGCGCCGCCTTCATCGACGCGGCCGAGTACCTGCAGAAGAACGCACCGAAAAAGCAGACCGAAAAGAAGCGCCGTTGGTGGAGCCGCGGCGGCGACAACGACAGCAGCGGCGATGCCGGCGGCAAGCGCGATCTGAAGCTGGATACGCTTGCTGGCGCCATCAACGGCGATATCCGCGTGCACATCCACTGCTACCGCGCCGACGAGATGGCCACCATGCTGGACCTGTCCAAGGAATTCGGCTTCCACATCGCCGCCTTCCATCATGGCGTGGAGGCCTACAAACTGGCCGACCGGCTGGCGCAGGAGAACGTCTGCGGCGCGCTGTGGGCAGACTGGTGGGGCTTCAAGATGGAGGCGTTCGACGGCATCCAGGAAAACATCGCGCTGGTCGACCGGCAAGCCAACAGCTGCGCCATCGTGCATTCGGATTCGGAGGAAGGCATCCAGCGGCTCAACCAGGAGGCCGCCAAGGTGATCGCCAATGCGCGCCGCAGCGGTATGGAGATCCCGCCCGAGCGTGCGATCCGCTGGCTCACCAGCAACGCCGCCAAGGCGCTGGGCATCGAGCGACAGACCGGCGCACTGGAGCCAGGCAAGATGGGCGATGTGGTGGTCTGGAACGGCAACCCCTTCAGCTCCTATGCGCTGGCAGAGCAGGTGTATATCGACGGCGCACAGGTCTACGACCGCCATAACCGCGCACTGCAGCCGGTCTCGGACTTCATGCTGGGCCAGGAGGTGGCACGATGAGCCGTATGCGCATGCACCGCCCGCGTCTGGGCGTCCTTTCCGCCCTGCTGCTCGCCGCGCTCGCCGTGCCAGCAGCGGCCCAGCAGGTGCTGATCCGCGGCGCCACCGTGCATACCGCCACCGCGCAGGGCACCTTGAAGAACACCGACGTGCTGGTGCAGGGCGGAGTGATCCGCGCGATTGGCAGCAACCTCGCCGCGCCCGCCGATGGCCGCGTGATCGATGCCCGCGGCCGGCCGCTGACACCTGCCCTGTTCGGCGGCATCACCGAGATCGGCATCGAGGAAGTGTCCGGCGAAGACAGCACCGTGGACAGCGGCGTCAAGCTCGCCGATCAGCCGATGCGCCCCGAATTCGACGTCACCCTCGCCTACAACCCCGAGTCGGTGCTGGTACCGGTGGCCCGCGTGGAAGGCATCGGTTTCACCGCATTGGGGGCGACCACCAGCGGCGCCTTCATCGCCGGCCAGGGTGGCATCGTGCGGTTGGATGGCAGCCCCGATCCGGTCGGCCCGCATGCCTTGTTCGTGCGGCTCGGCGCGGCGGCCTCCGATCTGACCGGCAGCTCGCGCGCCGCGCAGTGGATGCTGCTCGACCAACTGGTCGCCGAAGCGCGCGGACGTATGCCTGCCGATTCGCCGCATGCCTTGCTCACTCCGGTCGGGCGTCGCGTGCTGGCACGGTATCTGGCCGGACAAGGCCGCATCGTGGTGCAGGTCGAACGCGCGGCCGATATCCGCCAGCTGTTGCGTTGGGCGCAGCGCGAGAAGGTGCGCATCGCCATTGCCGGCGGTGCCGAAGCCTGGAAGCTGGCACCGCAACTGGCTCAGGCCGGGGTGCCGGTGCTGGTGAACGCGCTTGCAGATCTGCCATCGACCTTCGATCAGGTGGGCGCGACGCTGGAAAATGCCGCCCGTCTGCGTGCTGCCGGGGTGGAGGTCAGCTTCAGCCAGAGCGGTGATGCCTCACACAACGCGCGCAAGCTGCGTCAGCTGGCTGGCAATGCGGTGGCCAACGGCCTGCCGTGGGAAGCCGGCCTGGCCGGGCTGACCCGTGTGCCGGCCGAAATCTTCGGGGTGGCCGACCGCTTCGGCAGCATTGCGGTGGGCAAGCAGGCCGACCTGGTGCTGTGGGAAGGTGATCCGCTGGACGTTGCGCATTATGCCGAGCAGGTTTGGCTGGGTGGGCGCGAGATGCCGATGCGTTCGCGCCAGACCGAATTGCGCGACCGCTACCTGCAGCCAGCCGGTGCCCTGCCGCGTGCCTATCTGAAGTGAACCCGCCGTGCCTGCAGTAAGAGCAGCCAACAGAACGACTGTGTAGCCGCCAGCTTTCCGCCATGAATAGCTTGTTTCAGGGCAGCGGCTTGCGCTCGATCGATCGGGTGGTGCTGCGCGAAGCGCCGGCCAGGCTGCAATACTTCCGGACAACGATGGAGGGGCGCCTGGTGCTCACCGCAGACGCGCTGCTGTTCCAGCCGCAGGCACGCTCTGCGCAGGCGCATTCGCTGGCGATACCGCTGACACGCCTGGTCGCGTTGCGGCCCTGCTGGACGCGCGGGTTCGGACTGATTCCGCTGGCGCCGACCGCGTTCGCGCTGCGGCTGGATGAGGGCTGCGAGTACCGCATCGCGGTCGCGCAGCGGACACAGTGGATCCAAGCCATCGTCGCCGCCTGCGCGGACCTACGCGGCCGCGCTGCGGTTTAGCGTCTCCGGCAAAGCACCACCGCAGCCCGGCCGGGTCGTCCGGGCTGCGTCAGCGAGGGCCCTCGGCGGTCAACCGGTGGCGCGCGCGCTGGCAGATGCCGGCCGCCCTGCCTACTTCGCGTCCATCGTGGCGCTGACCTTGGCCCAGCCGTTGCCACGCACCACTTCGAAGCCGGCTTCAACCACATGCAGATACATGCTGTTGTTGTAGCGGCCATCCTTGGAGCGATTGGTCTGCAACCAGTTCAGGAAGGGCTTGGCGTCTACGTTGAGGCTGCCGCTGGTCTTGAGGGTGGGCTGGCCGGCGGTTCCGGTCGGGATGAAGGTGTACACGTAATACCCGGCGGCGGTGTTCATGCCCTCCCACAGGTCGAAGGTGCGGCCACCGGCGGTGATCACCTTGCTGGCGGTCAGCGTGCCGATCGGCCAGGAGTTGTGATCGCCCCAGATCATCACTTCCAGCTGCGGGTTGCCCTTGGCGGTATCCCAGCGAAAGAAGATGTCGTAGGCGAAGTCGCCCGCCAGCTGCGTACCGCCGGCACTGTAGGTGAACTTGAGCGGCATCTTGCTGATCGCCGAGACCTGCCGCGGAAACAAGGTATCGGTGGTTGGATTCCAGCCGTAGTGCGAGCCGCGCACGATCGCCGGATATCCATAGAGATTGTAGTCGGCGAAGTTGAAGGTGACGGTCAGCTCGGGCGTGCTGCCGGTGCCGAAGGTGCCCTGGATGATGTTGTTGGGATCGTTGAAGTTGTTGACCCAGGCGTAGTGGTTGCCAAAGATCTTGTACGGACCGGCCAATGCCGCAGGCGCCAGCGCCACCAGGCCGAGGGTCAGTGCCGCCTTCCACCAACGCGAGGCGCGCCGCGGCGCGGCGGGGGCCTGAAGGCGGTTCGGGACAACGGGAATGCTTGGGGTGTCGTACATATCAGCTCTCCTTGGATAGACGCTGCGGCGGTCGCGTTGCGCTGCCGTTGGCCCGCCTGGTCGCGGTCGCATCGGACCCTAACAGCGCCGCCATCGGCAGAGCTATACCGATTAGGACAGGCCTGCGCAGCCAAGTACGATAGCGGGCGCCACCTTGCGGTCGGCGCGTGCGCCGGTGCGCAGTTCGGCGTCCTTCTACGGGGCTGCCGCCGCCCGGCCCGGCCCTTGCCGGCCGCCCGAAGCGCGGCAATGGTGCGCAGCCACATACGCCACCGCGCGCCAGGCCTGCAACGGCCACCCCACCCGCGGATCGCAGCGCACCGGCGGGCCCCACCGGTTGGCAGGAAGCGCCGGACGGACACGGCCGGCCAGGCCGGGGGTTACGCGCAACGGCCGTTTTGCGATAGCGTTCGCATT
The DNA here is from genome assembly GCF_020783655.1 of Xanthomonas melonis. GTDB lineage: Bacteria > Pseudomonadota > Gammaproteobacteria > Xanthomonadales > Xanthomonadaceae > Xanthomonas > Xanthomonas melonis. Next base: position 26,862 of record NZ_JAJGQH010000011.1, read on the forward strand.
TGAAAGCGACGCAATAGCCGGAGGGGGCGACGATGCGCATCGGAATCGTGGTGGACAGTGCGTGCGACCTGCCGCAGGACTTCATCGAACGCAACAACATCATCGTGCTGCCGATCAGCGTACGGATCGGGGAGGCGGTACTGGCCGATCACCGCGACGAGGAGGCCACGCTGAGCTTCCTGCAGGCACATGTGGCCGAACGCGGCCACGAGGCCGAGACCACGCCGTTCTCGGTCAACCAGATCCGCGACCTGTTCCTGCAACGGCTGGTGATCGATTACGACCACGTGTTCTGCCTGACCATCTCCAAGCTGCGCAGCCAGATCTACGACAATGCCATGCAGGCCAGCTTCGCGATCCTCAACGACTACAAGCCGATCCGCCAGGGCGCCGGGCATAGCTCGCCGTTCGCGCTGCGCGTGATCGACACGCTCAACCTGTTCGCAGGCCAGGGCGTCACCGCGGTCGAAGCGGTGCGCCTGCGCGATCAGGAACAAAGCGTGGCGGCGATCCGCACCCGCCTGGAGCAGCTGGCCGAACACACCTACGGCTACATGATTCCACGCGATCTCTACTACCTGCGGGCGCGCGCCCGCACCAAGGGCGATCGCAGCGTGGGCCTGATCGGCGCGGCGCTGGGCAGCGCGTTGGACATCAAGCCGGTACTGCGCGCCTATCGCGGCGTCACCGAACCGGTGGCCAAGCTGAAAGGTTTCGAGCCCTCGGCGGAGAAGCTGTTCGGCTTTACCGTGCGCAAGATCCGCGAAGGCCTGATGACCCCCACCGTGTGCGTGGGCTACGGCGGCGAGCTGGCCGAATTGCATGCCTTGCCCGGTTACACCGCACTGCAGGCCGCCTGCCAGTCGCATGGCGTGGAGCTGTTCGAAAGCGTGATGAGCCTGACCGGCATGGTCAATGTCGGCAAGGGCGCGCTGGCGGTGGGCTTCGCAGCCGAGCCGCACGGGTTTTCCGCCTGAGGCGAACGCGCCGCCCGCGGCTCTCGACGGCGTTCTCACCCTGCCTTGGCTAGGGTGCCGCGGTCATTCCACGGAACCTGCCCATGCCTGTCAGTTATTCGATCAGCCTGCCTGACCCCAAGCTTGCCCGCGGCAGCGCGCCGTCGGTGAGCTTCGATGCCCACGGTGCCGACGCGTTCGCCGAACAGCTGCAGGCGGCTCTGCGCGACCCAGCCTGGTTCGATCGCTGGCGCCAGCTGCAGGCCGACCCCGACGAGGTGGATCCCGCGCTGGGCATCACCGACCCGGCCGCCACCGTCACCGGCAAGCAGCACGACCTGCGTATCGATCTGGTCGCCACCACGAGCATTCCGGGCGATCTGTTCAAGCAACGCATGCAGGCCCTGGCCGGCCGCCACTGGGAAATGCGCGACGTGCGCTGAAGCCACCGCGCAGCGAAACGATGCCGCCACGTTGCCCACGCGGCGGCCCGTTCCGGGCGCCTGATGACGACGCGCTGCGTTGCGTATCCACTCCAACGCAGACCTACGTCCTGGAGACTGTGGCATCCCAACGCGCACGGTCGACGCCTTTGATCAGCAGCCACAGGCAGAGCGCGGTCTCGCCAACCAATACCGGCAAAAGAATGCCTGGCGTGATCATGGCTGCGAAGCCCGGTGCCAGCAGTTCGGCAAACGCCGCGATGAGATAGCTGGCGCCCGCCAGCACCATCAGCACGCCTAGCGTGCGCGGGAGATAGGTAGAGCGATAGATCAAACTGCCGCTGACCAGGCACGCGGCACCAAAAAAGATCAACGCGCCGTTGAAAGCGATGCCATGCCCCAGCAACGCCATCGACGCCAGTGCAAATCCGTGCTCGGCCGTTGCGCCCGTCGCACCGGATGCGAGGGGCAACACCATCAGCTGGAATACCTTGCTGACTGCCTCGACCGAAAGCGATGCGATGTTCAACAACACGAACAGCAGCGCCAGGCCGCGGCCCGCCGGCCGTAGCAGCAGATATTCGATCCACAGCTGCACGACAGCGATCAACGGGACCAGCAGGTTGGCAGCCAGCCCCATCTTCCATAGTGCGGCATGCGCCAGGATCGATCGCAACGTCGCCTGGTCGTCGCCTGCGACGATCAATGCATTGGACACATAGCCTTCGGCCCAGCCTCCGAGCACGATGACCGCCAGATAGAGAGCACCGGCAAGACGTGCATAGAACTGCGGCCGTGCGTGGATGTCGTACGCCATGAACGGCGCCGTCATCCAGTCGGAACGCATCGATGCGGCCATTAGCGCCAGCGCTCGGACGGCGCGCGAACATACGTCCGCAACACGTAGCGCCAGGGGATCAACAGGGGGAAGATCACCACCAGCAGACAGGCCGATACCGTGGACCAGGTGCCTGCGTCCATGCGGTCGTGCAGCAGACGCGGCGCTGCCACGAACCCCAGCCAAAGGCACTTCCACGCGATCTCGAACAGCAGCAGGGGCAGCATCTTGAGCGGGCTGCATAGCCCGAGCAGCGCCAGCAATCCGATCGCACCCAGCATGCACTGCACCACGCCTTCCATCAGCTCCCATCCGTCATGCCGCAGTACGATGCCTGGCCACACCTGCACACCCAGACCGACCACCAGCAGCAGATATCCCGCGCGCAACCCATACAAGCGCCACAAGGGAACAGCGTCGGGCGCGCTGGCGTGCGTGGTCGCAACAGCAGCCGTGCTGTCGGAAGCGTGCATCTTCGTCATCCGACATCCTTGAGGATCTTCTCGATGCTGTCGAGCCGCACCCGCATGTCGGCCAATGCCGCGTGGGTCTGCTCTGCGAGGTTGCGATACGCCTGGATGTATTCCAGCTGCGCCCTGGCTTGCCTGACCGCAGCGAAGTAACGCATGCCAAAGATCGCCAGCAGCGTGCCCAGCGGCAGGCAGATCGTCAACAGGTAAAGATGCTCGGACAAGACCGTCTCCTCAGGTGTCCGCCTTGTCGGTCAGCGACAACGCTGCGTCGGCAATGACTGCGGGTGAAAGTACAAGCTCGAATGCGTTGATCTCGAAGTAACTGAGTGACTTTCCATCGTCGGCCAACTCGAGCCGGCTGCTCACAAGGCCGGCGTCTTCGAGTTTCTTCAAGTGCAGATGCAATAGCGGACGGCTGATGCCGACGTCCCGCGCCAGTTGACTGACATAGTTGCGCCCCCCGGTCTGCAGGTGCGCAAGAATTCTCAGCCGGTGCGGGTTGTCGAGCGCCGACAGCAGTGCCAGCAATCGATCGCCTGCCGTCATCGCTCCCCTTCCCATGTGTAAGAAATATCTGACAGGTGTCGCCGTGTCAAGAAGTTTGCGTCGGAGAGAAGATCGAGGGAATGATGCGCCCGCCGAGAGGCACGAAGGCTCTCCTCGCGCAGGGCTGACCTACCGGCGCCAGGCCACCTACGTCGCCGAGGCGGTCCTTGTGGACGGATCGAGCGGGGTACGGCGCGCAGCCGCGCATGGAGCGACTGGCCGCACCAGCGCTGCACGCCTCCCCTCCCCGTTACGCTGCGCGTCTCACGTCAGCCACGCAGGCGCCCACGCTCACCCACGCAGCGCCGCTGCATGGTGCGCGATATGCTCGCCGATAAAGCTGGCGATGAAGTAGTAGCTGTGGTCGTAGCCCGGTTGCATGCGCACGGTTACCGGATAATCCGCCGCCTTGGCGGCCGCTTCGAACAGGCTGGTCTTCAGCTGATTATCGAGAAACTCGTCAGCATCGCCCTGATCGATCAACAATGGCAGGCGCTCCGATGCCTGCGCAACGAGCGCGGTGGCGTCGTAGGCCTTCCATGCCACGCGATCCTCGCCCAGATAGTGCCCGAACGCCTTCTCGCCCCACGGCACCTGGCTGGGCGCCACGATGGGCGAAAACGCCGACACGCTGCGATAGCGCCCGGGATTCTTCAGCGCGATGATCAGCGCACCATGCCCGCCCATCGAATGGCCGCTGATCGCACGCGCGCCGGTGGTGGCGAAATGCGCCTCGATCAGCGCCGGCAATTCGTTCACCACATAGTCGTACATGCGGTAATGCGCAGCCCACGGTTGCTGCGTGGCATCGACATAGAACCCAGCCCCCTTGCCGATGTCGTAGCCCTCGGCGTCGGCCACGTCCTCACCGCGCGGACTGGTGTCCGGCGCCACCAGGATCACGCCATGCTCGGCGGCATAACGCTGTGCGCCGGCCTTGTTGATGAAATTCTGCTCGGTGCAGGTCAGGCCGCTCAGCCAGTACAGCACTGGCAACGGGCCGTCGGCAGCCTGCGGGGGCAGATACACGCCCACCTGCATGCTGCAACCCAGGCTCTGCGACTGATGCCGGTACACGTCTTGCCAGCCACCGAAGCAGGCACGATGTTCGATACGTTCCATGAAGATTCCTTACCAAGAGACGACCCTGCAGCCGCAGTACCGGCCGCAGGGTCTGACGATCAATGCAACAGACCCTTCTTGCGCGCAACGTGCGCCGACAGGGCATCCATCAACGCGGGCGACAGGCAGTCGTAAGGCGGCAGGCCCAATTCGGTCAACCGGGCGCGCACACCGTCCATCTGCTCCGGCGGCGTGCCGGTTTCGATGATGGACGAAACGAACGCGGCAAAACCCGGCGCCGACCAGCCCTGCTGCTTGGACAACTCGGTGTGCACGAAATCCAGGCCGTAGAACGCGTGGTCGGTGCTTTCGATCCGGCCATACAGATGCACGCCGCAACCGGTACACGCGTGACGCTGGATCGCCGCACTTTCGTCGACGATCCTCAGCTTCTCTTCGTGCGCCGTCACCTTGACGTTGTCGCGCGGCACCACCGCCACCACGGAGAACTTCGCGCCGTCCGGCTTCCAGCATTTGCTGCAACCGCATGCATGGTTGTGCGCGGTCTGTGCAGACACCTCGACGGTCACCTTGTCACTGGCGCAGCGGCATTCGAGGGTGCCCCCTCGAAAGCCCTCTGCACCGCCTCGCGCAACGCCTCCATCTACCGAAGGATGAATCGACACGTTAGTCATCATGCCCCTCCCGGAGTCTCGGGTACCACGTGCGCGGAAGCGGCCGCGCGCCGCTCCTGGCCATGCGGTCAGAAATGGATCACGGTGCGGATCGATTTGCCCTCATGCATCAGGTCGAAGGCATGGTTGATCTCGTCCAGCGGCATGGTGTGGGTGATGAACGGATCCAGGTCGATCTCGCCGTTCATCGACTGCTCCACCATGCCCGGCAGTTGCGTGCGTCCCTTGACGCCACCGAAGGCGCTGCCGCGCCACACGCGCCCGGTCACCAGCTGGAACGGACGGGTGCTGATTTCCTGGCCGGCGCCGGCCACGCCGATGATGACGCTCTCGCCCCAGCCCTTGTGGCAACACTCCAGCGCCGAGCGCATCACGTTGACGTTGCCGATGCACTCGAAGCTGAAATCCACGCCGCCATCGGTCAGCTCGACGATGACTTCCTGGATCGGCTTGTCGTAGTCCTTGGGATTGATGCAATCGGTGGCGCCCATGCTGCGCGCCAGATCGAACTTGCCCGGGTTGGTGTCGATGGCCAGGATGCGCCCGGCCTTGGCCTGCACCGCGCCCTGGATCACCGCCAGACCGATGCCGCCCAGGCCGAACACCGCCACGCTTTCGCCGGGCTTGACCTTGGCGGTGTTGTGCACCGCGCCGATCCCGGTGGTGACACCGCAACCGAGCAGGCAGACCTTTTCCAGCGGCGCTTCCGGGTTCACCACCGCCAGCGAGATCTCCGGCACCACGGTGTATTCGCTGAAGGTGCTGCAGCCCATGTAGTGGTAGATCGGCTCGCCGTTGTAGGAGAAGCGCGTAGTGCCGTCCGGCATCAGGCCCTTGCCCTGGGTGGCGCGCACCGCCTGGCACAGATTGGTCTTGCCGGACAGGCAGAACTTGCACTTGCGGCATTCGGCCGTGTAGAGCGGAATGACGTGGTCGCCGACCTTGACGCTGGTGACGCCCTCGCCGACCTGCTCGACGATGCCGCCGCCTTCGTGACCGAGCACGGACGGAAAGATGCCTTCCGGATCGTCACCGGACAGCGTGAAGGCATCGGTGTGGCAGACGCCGGTATGGGTGATGCGAACCAGCACTTCGCCGGCCTGCGGCGGAGCGACGTCGATCTCGACGATTTCCAGCGGCTTGCCGGGACCGAATGCGACTGCTGCACGGGATTTCATTGGGATAGCTCCTGACGAGGATGATCGGGAACGGCGCGGCGTGCGCCGGCCATGTGGGAGTTCATTTGAGATAGGAACGCACCAGATCCAGCAGGTCCTGCACGCGCTCGGCGCGTTGCGCATCGGAAGCGGCGGCGTGCCCGAAGTCTTCGCGGATATGCGCTTCGAGTACCTGCGACATCAGCCCGTTGACGGCCCCGCGGATCGCAGCGATCTGCTGCAGCACCGGAGCGCAGTCTGCGCCCGCCTGCAATGCGCGTTCAAGTGCATCGCACTGTCCGCGCAGGCGGCGTACCCGTGCCAGGGCGCGTTTTTTTTCGAGCGGCGCATGCGGCATGGCGGCCCCCACCAAAATACTGGGGGGCAGTATAAACGCGTGGGCCAAAAAAGCGATGCACCGATTCCGGTGAACCGCTCAATGCGTTTTTGCGCTGCAGCGCACACGAAGGCAGGCGCCCCGCCTGGCAGTTCGCATTCCGTCGTGGCGGCGATGCTGCCTGATCAAAGGCAGCGGCCCCTCAGCTCTCCACGGCCACCTGAGCGGCTCCCGCCGCGTGCGGGGGCGCACAGTCGGCCGCTGCGTGGTCGGGCAACGATGCCAGCACCGCAGCGCGAAAACGTGCCGCGAATGCGGCGTCGCTGCCCTGATAGAACGCGCGTGCGCCGGCAGACAAGCGGTCCAGCTCCGCCTGCGGCATCGCCAGCGCGGTCTCCACTGCATGCGCGATGCCCGCCGCGTCGACGTAGTAGTACGACGCCAGACGGCGTTGGCGCACCGTACTCACCGGTATCATCACCCCATGCGCGGGCGTGACCAGTTCGTTCATCGGCTCGCCGTCGGTGGCCAGCGTCACCGCCCCCACGCTCAGCGCTTCCATCAGGTAATGGCCGAACCCTTCCGCCTCGGAGGGGCAGATATGGAACAGATGCGCATTCTGCAGGCGGCGCAGTTCGGCATCGTCGAGATAGCGGACCCGGTGATCGATGTTCGGCGCGACGATCGGCTTGCCGGCAGTGCGGGGATTCTGCACCACCGTCAGCAGCGGCCACTCCGGGTGCCGCTGCCAGGTGTCGAGCAGCACACGCGTGCCCTTGGCGGTGCTGCGTCCGGCCAGATGGAAGAACGCGCGCTGGCGCGGCACCTGCGCGTCGTAGCGATCCGGGCTGGTGAAACCGATGTAGCGCGTGGCGCAGCCCAGGCTCTGGAAGATCCGCTCGGCATGCTGGGTCTTGCACAGTACCGCGTCGAACTTCGGCAGCAACGGCAACCACTTGGGCAGCAACCACTCCGGGTTGGGGACCAGCAGATTGCGTTGCCCCAGCGGCAGACAGCGCGCATACACCCGCTCGGAGAAGATCTGCAACGACACCCGCCCGAACAGCAGGCGACTGGCCCACAGGCGCGCCTCGCGCCCGGTGTCGTGCATCCGCTGGCTGGTGAAGCCGACTTCCTGCACCGGCACCCCGCCGGCACGCAGGGTCTGCGCCATCAGCACCATGTCGCGGGTCAGGCCCACGCCATTGTCGCGACTGATCACCCGCATCATCGGAAACGCCGCGTCATGCACGTCCAGGCCGGCGCTGCGGCCCGGCGGCGACGTCATCGTGTCCTGCGCATCGTTTCGTTCCATCATGTCGCATCGCATCTGTGTCAAAGGTTGACAAATTCCATCATTATGATGCGTGTTTCCGCCTGCAACAGCGACCACCATGCATCCGGCAACTTACCCTCCGCGCGCGGTCTGCGCGCCACCGACGACGCCCGCCGACATGCAGCATTCCCGCGTCCTCGTCGTCGACGACGACCCTGACCTGCGCAAACTGATCGGCGACTTCCTCGGCGCGCACGGCTACGAGGTGGAGGTGGCCGAGAGCGTGGCGCAGATGCGCCAGAGCATCGCCCGGCGCCGCCCGGACCTCATCGTACTCGACGTGATGATGCCGGGAGAAGATGGGCTCAGCGCAGCCCGCAGCCTCGCCAGCGAGCGCGGTTCGCCGGCGGTCATCATGCTCAGCGCGCTGGGCAACGACACCGACCGCATCATCGGGCTGGAAGTGGGTGCCGACGACTACCTGGCCAAGCCCTGCAATCCGCGCGAACTGCTGGCGCGGGTCCGCGCCCTGCTGCGCCGCAGCCAGGCCAGTCACGAGCAGACCGACCACGGCGGCAATGTCTACGAATTCGCCGGCTGGCGGCTGGACGTGGTGCGGCGCGACCTGCGCGACCCCACCGGAATCTTCATCAACCTGTCCGACGGCGAATTCGCCTTGCTGCGCACCTTCGTCGAACACCCGCAACGGGTGCTCAGCCGCGATCAACTGCTGGACTACGCCCGCGGCCGCGATACCGACGTCTACGACCGCGCCATCGACAGCCAGATCAGCCGCCTGCGTCGCAAGATCAACGAGCGGGTCCATACCGAGTTGATTCGCACCGTACGCAACGAGGGCTACATGCTGTTGCCGAGCGTCACGCGCCTGTGAGCGCCCGCCCTCGTCGCGGGCTGTCGATCTTTGCCCGGACGTTCGTGTTGCTGGCGGTGGCCCTGCTCACCGCCCAGGGCATCGGCATCGCGCTGCTGGTCTTGCGTACCCCGGTCTACGAACCCCCGGTGCATCCGCCGGAGGTGGTGGCGCTGCTGTCCACGCGCATGCCGGCCGGCACGCGCACCCTGGCGGTACGGGACCGCGCGCAGGCACCATCGCCGCCGGCCGACCAGGTGCGCGACCGCTTTGCGGAATTGCTGCTGGCGCACTGGCTGGATGTCGATCGGCAGCGCGTGCGCTTCTACCGCAGCGCCGACGCGCATGCTCCACGCGAAGAGACCACCCAGGACGAGACCACCCAGGACCGCGACGGACAAACCGTAGCCGGCGGCGGCGGCGCAGACATGCCGGGAGCACGCCTGGAGGCGCCGGGCGAGCGTATCGCCGACGCGCCTTCGCTGACCGCCGCCCAGGGCAAGGACGGCGTGCCGGCCGATTGGGAAAGCGAACGCCTGACCCCAGGGGTGCCGCTGCTGGACGGCTTCACGGCCGCACTGCAACAGCCCGATGGAAGCTGGCGGACGGTGCAGTCGCCACGCCGCCAGCTATCGGCCGAGTTCAAGACCCATGTGGTGCTGCTGTTCCTGGCCGGGTTGCTGGTCAACGTGCCGCTGGCGTGGTGGTTTTCGCGCGCGCTGTCGGCGCCGATCCAGCGCTTTGCCGAAGCGGCCGACCGCCTGGGCCGCAACCCCGACGCTCCCGCCCTGCAACGCAGCGGACCGCCGGAAATCGTACGCGCCGCCGATTCGTTCAATGCCATGCAGGCGCGCCTGAACCGGCTGATCAACGAACGCACCCACATGGTCGCTGCGATCGCCCACGACCTGCGCACGCCGCTGGCGCGGCTATCGTTCCGCCTGGACGCCCTGCAGCCGCCGCTGCGCGAGAAGGCGTTGGCCGATCTGGAGGAAATGAAGGCGATGATCTCCGCGGCGCTGGATTTCATCCAGAACGATCGTCACCGCGGCGCACGTGCGCTGCTTGATCTACGCCTGCTGGTGGAAAGCGTGGTCGACAACGCTGCCGATGTCGGTGCGGACGCCGCCTTGCTGCCCGGCCCGGCGATCACCCTGGAAGGCGACCCGCTTGCCTTGCGGCGCGCGCTGATGAATCTGCTGGAGAACGCCTTGAAGTACGGCAGGCGCGCGCGCCTGCAGTTGCGCCGCGACGGCGAGGACGGCGTGCTCTGGATCGACGACGACGGGCCGGGGATCGATCCTGCGCAACGCGATCAGTTGCTGCTGCCGTTCGTCCGCGGCGAATCCTCGCGCAACCGCGACACCGGCGGCATCGGCCTGGGCCTGTCGGTCGCGCACAGCATCGTGCTGGCGCATGGCGGCGACCTGCGCCTGGACAATCGCGTCGAAGGCGGCCTGCGGGTGACGGTACGCCTGCCATGCATGCCGGAACGACGCTGACGCGGTAGCCGTCCGCCCGTCGGCAGCCGGATTCGCCCCCTGCGGCATGTGGATCCGGGCGAGCCACGCTGCCGACCTGCGCTACCGACATCCGCAGCGCGGCAGGAACAGCCCGCACGCTCGCCTGCCAGCTTGCGTCGACGCGCCCGCCCCCGGTGACGCACAGTGCCGGGGCCAGCGCGCGCGCCACCGCCGGCCGCACGGCTCAGTAGGCGAACTCGCGGAACACGCGATCGATATCGCCGTTCCAGGCACCGTGGTACAGCGCCAGCTTGCGTTCGGCGGCGGTGACGCCGCTGTCGGCGATCTCGGCGATCACGTCCAGGAACCCGGTCTCGTCCTGGCCGTCGCGATTCAGGCGCGCGCGTCGGCGCAAGCCCTCGCGGGCGATGTTCACCGCCTCTACCGCAAGGTCGCGCACCGTGCCGTCACGGAATGCCAGTCCCAGCGCATGCCTGGGCACGCCATCGCGCAGCGCATGCCGCTCGGAGGGGTTGAAGTTCTTGACCAGGTCCCAGGCCGCGTCCAGCGCGGTGTCGTCGTACAGCAGGCCCACCCAGAATGCCGACAGCGCGCACAGCCGATTCCACGGGCCGGCATCGGCGCCGCGCATTTCCAGGTACTTCTTCAGGCGCACTTCCGGAAACGCCGTGGTCATATGATCCGACCAGTCGCGCAGCGTCGGCAACGCGCCCGGTAGCGCCGGCAGCCTGCCTTGCATGAAATCGCGGAAGCTCTGCCCGCTGGCGTCGTGGTAGACGCCAGCGCGATACGAGAAATACATCGGCACATCGAGCAGATAGTCGACGTAGCGCTCGTAGCCGAAGCCGTCTTCGAACACGAAATCCAGCATGCCGGTGCGGTCGGCATCGGTGTCGGTCCAGATGTGCGAGCGGTAGCTGAGGTAGCCGTTGGGCTTGCCCTCGGTGAAGGGCGAATCGGCGAACAGCGCGGTGGCGATCGGCTGCAACGCCAGCGACACGCGGAACTTCTTGGCCATGTCCGCTTCGCTGGCGTAGTCCAGATTGACCTGCACCGTGCAGGTGCGCGTCATCATGTCCAGGCCGAGCGAGCCGACCTTGGGCATGTAGTTCTTCATGATCTGGTAGCGGCCCTTGGGCATCCACGGCATCTGATCGCGGCGCCATTTCGGCTGGAAGCCCATGCCCAGGAACCCGAGCTGCAACTCACCGGCCACCTGCGCCACTTCGTCCAGGTGGGTGCCGGTTTCCACGCAGGTGTGGTGGAGGGTTTCCACCGCTGCGCCGGACAGCTCCAACTGGCCGGCCGGCTCCAGCGTGACCGAGGCGCCGTCGCGCAGCAGCGCGATGGTGCGGCCGTTCTCCTGCACCGGTTCCCAGCCGAAGCGGGTCAGCCCGGTGAGCAGCGCCTCGATGCCACGCGCGCCCTCGAACGCGGGCGCACGCAGGTCGTCCAGCTGGAAGCCGAACTTCTCGTGCTCGGTGCCGATGCGCCACTGCGCGCGGGGCTTCTCGCCGGAGGCCAGCACCTGGACCAGTTCCGCGCGTTCGGTGATCGGCGTTTCGGCGACGTGGCTGGGACTCGACAAGGGCGGGCTCGCAAACGGAAGGGGTGGGACGATGTGGGGCTACTCCCCATCCACCGCAAGGCCCGCACTATACGCGCAGGGCATCGAAGAATTGCCGCCACCGGCCGGGTCTGAGATTTCCATCCATGCGCACCGCATCCAGTGGGCGGCGCACGGCTGCAGCTGGCGCCGCAGCGGCCACCGGCATCACTCGCCGGCAGGCGCTTCCACGTCCTGGCCCAGCCAGCCGCCGACAATGCCACGCAGCTCGTCCACGCCCTGGCGCGACTCGCCGGAGAAGGCCTGTACGGTCACGCTGTCGCCGAAGCGTGCAGCCAGTTCCTTCTTGACCTTCTGCAGGGTCTGCATCTGCTGGCCACGGCCGAGCTTGTCGGCCTTGGTCAGCAGCCCGTGCGCGGGAAGCCCGCGTTCGGCCGCATAGCCGAGCATCTGCAGGTCGTAGTCCTTGAGCGGGTGGCGGATGTCCATCACCACCACCAACCCGCGCAGCGCCTGGCGGGTGCGGAAATAGCGGTCGATGAAGGCCTGCCAGTGCGCCTGCAGGTCCTGCGGCACCTTGGCATAGCCATAACCGGGCAGGTCCACCAGGTAGCGCTCGGGCTGGACCTGGAAGAACACCAACTGCTGGGTGCGGCCGGGGGTCTTGGACACGCGCGCCAGCGAATTCTGGCGGGTCAGCGCATTGAGCGCGCTGGATTTTCCGGCGTTGGAGCGGCCGGCGAAGGCCACCTCGTAGCCGCCATCGTCTGGCAATTGCCGGGCGTTGTGGGCGGACAGGTGGTAGCGGGCTTGTTCGATGAGAAGCGACATCCGCCTAGGATCGCACGTTCGGGCCCGGTGGTTTTGCTGCACTGTTCGTTGACCCTGGCGCAAAGCCATGTCGATAATCGAAGGACGCCTGCCATAGCCAGTACCCAACGCGCGCGGGCCGGGTCCATACGGAGCTTTAGCTGATGCGCCATGCTCGTGTGCTAGTCCTCGCCGCCCTCGCCGTGCCGGTCATCGCGGCCGTGGCGTTTGCGCAATCGGCGGTCACGCCGATCCCCGATCCGCCGCCGGTGCGCGTCGCGCCGCTGGAGGTAGACCTGTCCAAGACGACCTGGGGCGATGCCAAGGCCGGTCAGACCAAGGCGGCGGCCTGTGCCGCCTGCCATGGCCCGGACGGCAATCCGGCCGTGGCCATGTATCCGCGCATCGCCGGCCAGACCGAGCGCTACGTTGCGCATCAGGTGGCGCTGATCGCCAGTGGCGAGCGCAACACCGGCATGTCGGCGGTGATGGTGCCCTTCGTCAAGGACCTCACTGCGCAGGACATGCGCGATCTGGGCGCCTACTTCGCCACGCAGAAGTCCGCCGCCGGTGTGGCCGACGACGCGGCGATCGCCGAAGGCCCCTACCAGGGCATGAAGTTCTACGAGGTCGGCGAAAAGCTCTACCGCAGCGGCGACATCGCGCGCGGCGTGCCGGCCTGCATGGCCTGCCATGGGCCATCCGGCGCCGGCAACCCCGGCCCGGCATACCCGCGGCTGGGTGGCCAGCACGCCGAGTACGTGGCGCGGCGCCTGAAGGAATATCAGGCCGGCACCACCCAGCAGCGCGATCCTGCCCTGTTCAATATCATGGCGCAGGTGGCGCACCCGCTGACCGAGCAGGAGATCCAGGCACTGGCCAGTTACCTGCAAGGCCTGCACGACCGCGCCGACGACGCGGCCGCCGCCCAGGTCGCACCCGGCACCCCGGCACGCTCGTGAGCTAGGCTGCACCACCGCCGCGCCGCGTCACGACGCCGGTCCCGCGACCGGCGTCGTCGTTTTCCCGCCCTCCCCCCGCATCCCCACGGAGCCTGCATGAACCTGTTTTCCCGTCTGTCCCTGCTGCTGTTGATCCTGGTGCCGCTGGCGGCCTGTGCCGCCGACAACAAGGCGCCGCCGGTGGAAGGCGAGGATTACACCCTGATCGAAGGCGGCCAGCCGTATGCGCCGCTGGCTGGCAAGGTCGAGGTGGTGGAAGTGTTCGGCTACACCTGCCCGCACTGCGCGCACTTCGAACCGACGCTGGAAGCCTGGGCCGCCAAACAACCGTCCCATGTACGCTTCACCCCGGTACCGGCGGCGTTCGGCGGATTCTGGGACAGCTTCGCGCGCGCCTATTTCGCCGCCGACATCCTGGGCGTGGCCAAGCGCAGCCATCGCGCCATGTTCGACGCCATCCACGAAAAGCAGAGCGTGCCGACCCAGAACGTCTCCCCGGAGGAGCTGGCCGCGTTCTATGCCGACTACGGCGTACCGCAACAGCGCTTCGTGGACACCTTCAAGAGCGCGACGGTGGATGCCAGGCTCAAGGGCGCTCGCGAGTTCGCGCAGCGCAGCAAGCTGTCCGGCACGCCGGCGCTGATCGTCAACGGGCGCTACCTGATCGGCGCACGCAATTACCCGGACATGCTGAAGATTGCGGACTACCTGATCGCCCGCGAGCACGCGGCGCCTGCCAAGCGCTGAACCGCCTAACCGTTACCGACTGCCGCCCATGGCATCATGCGCCCCGCGGCCGTCCGGCCCTTTCTCGCCCCACGCTGGAGATCCAATCCGATGAAGAACCGCTTCGCCCTGACGCTGCTGGCGTTGCTGCCGATCCTGGTCGCCTGCAAGGCCCAGGACGGCTCGTCCGACACCGCGCCGGCCGCGACCACTCCGGCTGCCGACACCTCCACCGCGCCCGCGGCGACGCCTGCCGCCCCTGCGGCCACCGATCCGGCCGCCCCGCCCGCCGCCGACAGTGCCGCCACCCCACCACAGGCCGCACCCAGCGCCGCGCCGCGCGCGCCCAACGGCCCGGAACCGGTGGCCGGCACCGACTACATCGACATCCAGGGCGGCCAGCCGTACCAGCAGGCCGCCGGGAAGATCGAGGTGGCCGAGATCTTTGGCTACGTCTGCCCGGCCTGTAATGCGTTCCAGCCGCTGATCGGGCCGTGGAAGGCTGGCCTGCCGTCGGACGTGCATTTCGTCTACGTGCCGGCGATGTTCGGCGGCCCCTGGGACGACTACGCACGCGCGTTCTATGCGGCCGAGACCATGGGGGTGCAGGAAAAGACCCACGAGGCGCTGTACAAGGCCATCCATGTCGACCAGACCCTCAAGGGCGAACGCGGCAGGGATTCGGTGCAGGACATCGCCGCCTTCTACGCCAAGTACGGCGTGGACCAGAAGGCCTTCCTCGACACCATGAGCAGCTTCGGCGTGTCGGCCAAGACCAACCGCGCCAAGCAGTTCGCTACCCGCAGCAGCATCACCGGCACTCCGTCGCTGATCGTCAACGGCAAGTATCTGGTCAAGGGCAAGAGTTTCCCGGACATGCTGCGCATCGCCGACCACCTGATCGCGCGCGAACGCGCCACGCTGGCCAAGTGAGCCGGGTACCCGCCGCATCGTGAACGCTTCGGACTCGCGCACCCTGCGGGTGCTGACCGCCAACATTCAGGCCGGCTCCAGCACCCGCCGTTACAGCGATTACGTGACCCGCAGCTGGTCGCACGCGTTGCCGCTGGGCAGCAAGCGCACCAGCCTGGACAGCATCGCCAAGCTCGCCGGCGACCGTGACATCGTTGGCCTGCAGGAGGCCGACCCGGGGAGCCTGCGCTCGGGTTTCACCAACCAGACCCACTATCTGGCCGAACGCGCCGGCTTCCATTACTGGAGCCACCAGCCCAATCGCCGCATGGGCGGGGTGGCCTCCAGCGCCAACGGCCTGCTGAGCAAGCTGGAACCGCTGGAAGTGCAGGACCACGCCCTGCCTGGCCGTATCGGCGGGCGCGGCATCCTGCTGGCCAAGTTCGGACAGGGCCGCGACGGCCTGGCGGTGGCGGTGGCGCATTTGTCGCTGGGCGCCAATTCGCGCATGGCGCAGCTGGCCTTCATCGCCGAATTGTTGTCCGAGCATCCCAATGTGATGCTGATGGGCGATTTCAACTGCGTGGCCGACCGCCCGGAAATGCAGGCGCTGTATCGCCATACCCGTCTGCAGCCGCCGGGCTGCGTGGTGCACACCTTTCCCAGTTGGCGACCGGATCGCGCCATCGACCACATCCTGGTCAGCGACAGCCTGGTGATCGAACACACCGAGGCCATTCCGGCCGCATTCTCCGATCACCTGGCGGTCGGCATGGACGTGCGCGTGCCACAGCAGTTGCTGCGCTAGCCGGCGCGAACTGCAGACCACTTCGCATTGGCGAACTCGACCGACGACACAGCCTCGACAGCGCCTGTGGGATAACACGGGCAGTTCCATCGGAGGCATCGCACGTGTTACGCATCGTCAGTGCGCCGGCATGAGTGCATCGGACCCGCAGCCCTTGCCGGTGCGCACCTTGCGACCGGTGTTCCTGTTGGCAGGAACCGTGGTGTGCACCTTCGCGTTGCTGGTCTCGCTGTTCCCGCTCAAGGCCGGCAGCGTGCTGTTGGACGCGCAGACCTGGGCCTCGCGCAATGTGGGGTGGTATTACCTGCTGGCGATGACCCTGTACCTGGTGTTCGTGCTCGCCACGGCGCTCTCCAGCCATGGCAACATCAAGCTCGGCGCCGATCATGACGAGCCGGAATTCAGCTATCTCTCCTGGGCCGGCATGCTGTTCGCCGCAGGCATCAGCATCACGCTGTTCTTCTTCTGCGTGTCCGAACCGCTCACCCATTACCTGCAACCACCGCAGGGCGGCACCGGCAATGGCGAAGCGTCTGCGCGTCAGGCGATGCAGCTGGCGTTTCTGCACTGGGGGCTGCATGGCTGGGGCGTGTTCGCGCTGGCAGCCATGGCGCTGGCGTATTTCGCCTTCCGGCACAACCTGCCGCTGGCGCTGCGCTCGGCGCTCTATCCACTGATCGGCAAGCGCATCAACGGGCCGATCGGCTATACCGTGGATGCGCTGGGCATCGTGGCCACCGTATTCGGCCTGGGCGCGGACATGGGCTTTGGCGTGCTGCACCTCAACGCCGGCCTGAGCACCTTGATGGAAATCCCGCACGCGCATTGGGTGCAGGTCGCCCTGATCGCGGCGATGATGGGCGCGGCGATCGTGGTGGCGGTGTCTGGCGTGGAGAAGGGCGTCCGCTGGATGTCGGACATCAACATGCTGCTGGCGATCGCGCTGCTGTTGTTCATGCTGTTCGCCGGGCCCACGCAGTACCTGCTCAACGCCTTGATGCAGAACCTGGGCGATTACCTCGGCAGCGTGGTCGGCAAGAGTTTCGACGTCTATGCCTATGGTGGGCGCGCCGACTGGCTTGGCAACTGGACGGTGTTCTACTGGGCCTGGTGGATCGGCTGGGCACCGTTCGTGGGACTGTTCATCGCGCGCATTTCGCGCGGGCGCACCATTCGCGAGTTCGTGCTGGGCGTGCTGCTGATACCGCTGGGTTTCACCCTGGCCTGGCTGTCGATCTTCGGCAACAGTGCGCTGGATCAGCTGCTGCATCACGGCCAGGCGGCCTGGGCGCAGCAGGCCGTCGAGGCGCCGCAGACCGTGCTGTATTCGCTGCTGCAGAGCTACCCTTGGAGCCGCACGGTCATCACCGTGACGGTCGCCATCAGCTTCGTGTTCTTCGTGACCTCGGCAGATTCGGGAACCGTGGTGCTGTCCACGCTGTCGTCGCACGGCGGCGAGCCGCACGACGACGGCCCACGCTGGTTGCGCGTCTTCTGGGGCGTACTCACCGCCGTGGTCACTGGCGGTCTGTTGCTGGCCGGCAGCATGGATGCGCTCAAGTCGGCGGTGGTGTTGGCCTCGCTGCCGTTTTCTGCGGTGCTGCTGCTGATGGCCCTGGGGCTGTCGCGTGCGCTCAGCGAGGAATCGCAGCGCAAGCGCGCCCAGCTGTACAGCCCCAGCCCGCTGATCGGGCAATCGCGTCACCACGGCGGCTGGCGTCAGCGGCTGGGCCAGGCGATGCATTTCCCGGCGCGTGATGAGGTCTATCGTTTCATGCACGACCAGGTGCGCCCAGCCATCGAAGCGGTGGTTGCCCAGCTGCTGGAAGAAGGCTGGAAGGTCAGCAGCCGGCTCGACGATGGCGACATGGAGATCAACGTCGATCATGGCGAGCAACAGGGCTTCCGCTACCAGGTGGTGATGCGTGGCTATCTCACGCCATCGTTCGCCGCCCAGCGCTTCCGCCATCAGCGCTATTACCGCGCCGAGGTATACCTGTACGAAGGCAGCCAGGACTACGACCTGGTCGGCTACAGCCGCGAGCAGATCATCAACGACATCATCGATCAATACGAGCGTCACCTGCAGTTCCTGCATCTCACCCGCTAAAGGTGCATCGCTGCGGCGAGCGTCCCACAGGAGGTTTGTCATGCCACGTTTCCCCGACCAGCTGCTCTACATCGGCGGCCGTTATGTTCCCGCCCGCGGCGGCCACACCTTCGAGGTGATCAACCCCGCGACCGGCGAGGTGCTGGCCAATGTGCACAACGCCGGCGCCGATGACCTGGAGGCGGCAGTGGATAGCGCCAAGGCCGGACAGCAGCGCTGGGCTGCGCTGACGACGGTGGAACGCTCGCGCATCCTGCTGCGCGCGGTGGCCTTGCTGCGCGAACGCAACGATGCCCTGGCCGAGCTGGAGACGCTCAACACCGGCAAGCCGGTGAGCGAAACCCGTAGCGTGGACGTGGTGACCGGCGCAGACGTGCTGGAGTACTACGCAGGCGTGGCGCAGGCGTTACAGGGCGCGCAGGTGCCGCTGCGCGAAGGCAGCTTCTTCTATACGCGACACGAGCCGCTGGGCGTGGTGGGCGCGATCGGCGCGTGGAACTATCCGATCCAGATCGCACTGTGGAAGGCGGCGCCGGCGCTGGCCGCAGGCAACGCCATGATCTTCAAGCCCAGCGAGGTGACCCCGCTCACCGCGTTGAAGCTCGCCGAACTGTTCACCGAAGCCGGCCTGCCCGATGGCGTGTTCAATGTGCTGCCTGGCGATGGTGCCAGTGTGGGGACCGCGCTGACCGAACATCCGCAGATCGAGAAGATCAGCTTCACCGGCGGCACCGCCACCGGCCGCAAGGTGATGGCCAGCGCGTCGAGTTCGTCGCTGAAGGAAGTCACCATGGAGTTGGGCGGCAAGTCGCCCTTGATCGTCTGCGCCGATGCCGACCTGGATCTGGCCGCAGACATCGCGATGATGGCCAATTTCTACAGTTCCGGGCAGGTCTGCACCAACGGCACCCGCGTGTTCGTGCCGCGCGCGCTGCGCAGCGCGTTGGAGGCACGGCTGCTCGCACGCGTGCAGCGCATCCATATCGGCGATCCGCTCGATCCGCGCACCACCTTCGGCCCGATGGTCAGCGCGGCACACATGCAACGGGTGCTGGAGCATATCGAACAGGGCAAGGCCGAAGGCGCACGTCTGCTCTGCGGTGGCGAGCGACTGCGCGATGGCGCGCTGGCGCACGGATGTTACGTGGCGCCGACCATCTTCAGCGACTGCACCGATGTGATGACGATCGTGCGCGAAGAGATCTTCGGGCCGGTCCTGAGCCTGCTCGCCTACGATGAAGAAGACGAGGCGGTGATGCGCGCCAATGCCACCACCTACGGGCTGGCAGCCGGCGTGGTCACGCCGGATCTGGCGCGTGCACACCGGCTGATCCATCGCCTGGAAGCGGGCATCTGCTGGGTCAACACCTGGGGCGAATCGCCAGCACCGATGCCGGTGGGAGGCTACAAGCAATCGGGCGTGGGCCGCGAGAACGGGCTGGCCACGCTGCAGGCCTACACACGCACCAAATCGGTCCAGATCGAACTGGAACGCTACGCGTCGGTGTTCTGACGACAGCCCGGCGGCGCCAGCGAGCGGCACGCGCGCGACCAGGCAAGACAACGAGCCACGCACAGGCGCGCGGCCATTGCCTCGATGACGATGCCTTCCGCATCCGCCACGCGCCAGGACCGCCACGTACTGCCATCGCATCAGGAGAACAGCATGCAACGCGAATACGACTACATCATCATCGGCGCCGGCTCGGCAGGCAACGTGCTGGCCGCGCGCCTGACCGAGGATCCGGGCGTGACCGTCCTCCTGCTGGAGGCGGGCGGGCCGGATTACCGGCTGGATTTCCGTACGCAGATGCCGGCAGCATTGGCCTTTCCATTGCAGGGCCGCCGCTACAACTGGGCCTACGAAACCGAGCCGGAACCTTACATGGACAACCGGCGCATGGAGTGCGGGCGCGGCAAAGGCCTGGGCGGCTCGTCGCTGATCAATGGCATGTGCTACATCCGCGGCAACGCCTTGGACTTCGACCATTGGGCCAAGCGTCCCGGTCTGGAGGACTGGAGCTACCGCGATGTGCTGCCGTATTTCCGCAAGGCGGAGACACGCGACATCGGTGCCAACGACTACCACGGCGGCGATGGTCCGGTCAGCGTGGCCACGCCGAACAACGACAACAATGTGTTGTTCCATGCCATGGTCGAGGCTGGGGTGCAGGCGGGTTATCCGCGCACCGACGATCTCAACGGCTATCAGCAGGAAGGCTTCGGTCCGATGGACCGCACGGTGACACCACGCGGACGCCGCGCCAGCACCGCGCGCGGCTATCTGGACATGGCCAGGCCGCGCGATGGCCTGCATATCGTCACCCATGCCACCACCGACCGCATCCTGTTCGCAGGCAAGCGCGCCATCGGCGTGCATTACCTGGTGGGCAACAGCAGCGAAGGCATCGATGCACATGCGCGTCGCGAAGTACTGGTGTGCGCCGGCGCGATCGCCTCGCCGCAACTGTTGCAACGCTCCGGCGTGGGTGCGCCAGATCTGCTACGCGCACTGGACGTGCAATTGGTACACGACCTGCCCGGCGTCGGCCAGAACCTGCAGGATCACCTCGAGGTGTACATCCAGTACGCCTGCACCAAGCCGGTATCGCTGTATCCGGCGCTGCAGTGGTGGAACCAGCCGGCCATCGGTGCGCAGTGGTTGTTCGCGGGTACCGGCATCGGCGCCAGCAACCAGTTCGAGGCCGGTGGCTTCATCCGCACGCGCGAAGAGTTCGACTGGCCCAACATCCAGTACCACTTCCTGCCGGTGGCGATCAATTACAACGGCAGCAATGCGGTGAAGGAGCACGGGTTCCAGGCGCATGTGGGCTCGATGCGCACGCCCAGTCGTGGACGCGTGCATGCCAGGTCGCGCGATCCGCGCCAGCATCCCTCCATCCTGTTCAACTACCAGTCCACCGATCAGGATTGGCAGGAGTTCCGCGACGCGATCCGCATCACCCGCGAGATCATCGCCCAGCCCGCGCTCGATCAATACCGCGGCCGCGAAATCAGCCCCAGCGCCGATTGCAAGACCGATGCCGAGCTGGACGCGTTCGTGCGTTCGCGCGCAGAAACCGCCTATCACCCATCTTGCTCCTGCGCGATGGGCACCGACGACATGGCCGTGGTGGATGGACAAGGCCGTGTGCACGGCATGGAGGGTTTGCGCGTGATCGATGCCTCGATCATGCCGCGCATCATCACCGGCAACCTCAACGCCACCACCATCATGATCGCCGAGAAGATCGCCGACCGCATGCGCGGCCGCACGCCGCTGCCGCGCAGCACGGCGGATTACTACGTGGCGGGCGATGCGCCTGTGCGCGGGTGATGCTAGAAAACGCGGTGCGCCACCCTGGGTCGGGTGCGCGCTGCCCTCACCAGAAAGTTTGCAGGTTGTTTGCTGAAAGCCCGTTTTCCGATCTCGTTGCGTTGCGAAGCTGATCGGATGCGCCATTACCGAAAAACGCACGTCATGCGGTGCTTGCAGCCATGCACACCGACTAACTCGACTGGTCCTTGCCCGCCCACCGTCGCGGGACCTTACGCGGCATGGATGCCGCGTAAGAGCCTACATGGACGTACTTGCGGCGTGTCCCGCGAGGGTGGGCGGGCAAGGGCCGTGCAGCCAAGCCGCAGATCAGCCTCTCTCCGCTTTACGACCGACCCGACCTGATGGACTAGAACTTCAAGTCGACCCGCGCATACCAGAAGCGGCCACCGGGAATGTCGTAGGTAGACGCGTCATAGCCGTTGAGCGAGCATGACAGGCAGATCGGCGGGTCCTTGTCGAACACGTTGTTCAACCCGGCGGTGAGCTGCAGGCCCTTGAGCCAGTCGATGCGGTAGCCCACCTGTGCATCGTGGTAGGTGATCGCATCCAGCCGATTGGTGCCTTCGGTCGGGTTGGAACACACCGCGAATTCGACGGCATCGCCGCAACGCTCGGTGAGCTTGGAAATGTGGCGAGCCGTCCACGATGCGGTCCAGTTGCCCAGCGACCAGTCCAGCACTGCGTTGCTGGTCCACTCGGGAATGGCGCTGTCCACCACTTCGATGCCCGGCCCCTGCGGTTGCCGCTGCCCTGCTGCGCCCAAGGCTTCGTAGCGACCCACGAAGGTGTTCTGCCAGGAGAGCTTGAAACGGCCCAATGCGCTTTCCGGCAGGGTCCAGAACAGGTCCACGTCCCAACCGTCGGTCTTGATCGAGCCCAGGTTGGTCAGGCGGTTGTTGAAGGTATTGATGCCGCCGGTGGACGCGCGCCCGATGCCGTCGCAGTACAGCGCATCCAGCGTGTCCACGCACAGGTCCAGTTGTGTCTGCGCATTGATCGCCTGGATCGCGCCATCCACGTGGTGGCGATAGAACGTCACCTCCATGTCCAGCCGATCCGACCAGCTGGCATTGCTGGCGAAACCCGGGCTGAAGACGAAGCCGGCGCTGAAGCTGCGCGAGCGCTCCGGATCCAGCTGTTCGTTGCCACCGGTGGTGACCGAGATCTGCTGGTTGGCCTGCTGGTACCCACCCGGCACGCCGAGCGCAGCGCAGTTGGCGGCGCTGCCCCGTGGCGCAGTGCCGCCCAGGCCGATCGAACACGGATCGGACAATTGCAGGTCGGCGCGCGCCGCCGAGCCGAACAGCTCGCCGATGGTCGGTGCACGGAAACCTTCGGCGTAGCTGGTGCGCAGCACCAGCTCGTCGGTGACCTGCCAGCGCAGGCCGTACTTGGGGGTGAACTCGCCGCCGAAGGTGGAATAGTCCGAATAGCGTCCGGCGATGTTCAGATCCAGCTTGTCGCCCAACGAAGAGTTGGCGAAGATCGGGATATTGAGTTCGAGATACGCTTCGTTGACGTCGTAACTGCCGGCCGTCGGCAACGACGGCACGCCGTTGTAGCGCCCGGCCACGGTGAGCGGATCGGGTTGATAGGAGCCTTCGTACTTGCGGTATTCGTAGCCGGTGGCGAACGAGACGGCGCCGCCGGGCAGCTGGAACAGCTCGCTGCTGAGGTTGGCGGTGAACAGGCTCAGTTCGTTCTGGCTGCGGTCGCGCACCACCGGCTGGATCCAGCGCAACATGTCCGGCGTGATGCTGCCGGCGCCGCTGAAGATGTCCAGCGGCACGCAGCCGGCCACCGCCGCGCAGGCGGCCGGATCGCCCAGCGCCAGATTGATGTTGTAGATGTTGTAGCTGCCGTAGTTGGTCTGTTCGGCCTTGTTCTTGCTGTACATGCCGTTGACATCCCAGTACCAGGTGCGCGCGCCGCCTTCGAAGCTGCCCACCAGCCCGGTGCCGACATACTGCGTGTCCACCTGCTGCTCGTAGCGGCGCGGCCCGCCTTCCACCGGGCGCCGGCCGATCTGGATCAGATTGGTGGCCGAGTCCAGATCGAAGCCGAACGGATTGAAGGGATTGAGCGCCGAAATCCGGATGTTGTCGGCCAGCGGATTGCCGGTGCCGGCGTCGGGGCCGAGGAAGATCGGTTCCGGTGCGGCCTGATTGGTCGATTCGCGCCGGTTGCCCAGGGCCTTGACGTACCACTGCACATCGTCGGTGAAGTAGTAGCGGAACTGCGCGAACACGCCCTTGCGCTCGGACGGTGTCAGCAGCAGGTTCTGTTCGGCGAAGTTGTAACGGTCGGCGGTACCGAAGCAATGGTAGTCGTCGCTGCGCGTACAGCCGGCGCTGCCGTCGTAGCGGGGCGTGCCCACGCCGGCATTGGGGGTGAGGTTCTGGCGGACGCCGGTGGTGGGGTCGACGAACTGGAAGCGTCCGTCCGGCGTCGCCGAACTACCGAAGGTCAGCCCGGTGCCGGGAATCGGGAAGCGCGATTGCGCGCGGTCGCGCGCGTAGATCGGATCCTGCTTCACGTAGCTGGCGCCGAGGAACAGGCTGAAGTCCTCGCCGCTGGTGCCCCAGGCCAGGTCCACGCCCTGGTTGGCACCGTCGCCCTTGCCGTACTGGCCGTAGTTGAGCGTGACCTGCGCACCGTCGAAGCTGCGCCGGGTGATGATGTTGACCACGCCGGCGATCGCATCGGAACCGTACAGCGAGGAAGCGCCGTCTTCGAGTACTTCGATGCGCTCGACGATGGCCAGCGGGATGGTGTTGAGGTCGGTCGAGGAGCCCACGCCCGAGGCGGAGGATTCATTGACCCAACGGATGCCATCGACCAGCACCAGCACACGCTTGGAGCCGAGATGGCGCAGATCCACCTGCGCCGAGCCCGCGCCCACGCCGCCGCCATCGGGCGGAAAGCCGAAGTTGCCGGAGGAATTGAACTTGGCATTGAGCGCCGAGCCGGACGCGGTGAGCTCCTGCAGCACTTCGCCGATCGAGGTCAGGCCGGTGCGCTCGATGTCGGCGCGATTGAGCGTCTGGATCGGCACCTGCCCTTGCAACTCGGCGGTCTTGATGCGGGTACCGGTGACCTGCACGCTGTCGAGCGTACGCGTGGCCGGCGCGGCTTCGGGCTGCTGCGCCCAGGCGAGTGTGGGAATCAGGCACAGCGACAACTGCACGGCCAGGCGCGACCGCGTTGGGCAAATCAGACGCTTCATCCTTTCTCTCTCCGGAAGGATTTGGTAAGTGTCCGCACGCCCCCGTGCCCTGCGGTCCGCCCCGAGTTTTAAATGAAACCTTAACGCTCCGCAATCGGGCGATGCAGCACTGCGATGCGCGTCGCAGTCATGGTCGGAGTATCCCCGCCGTATTGAGGGGCGCAGGCCGCATGGATCCGCCCATCCGAGCGCAGCCTATGATCGATTGCAGCTCTGCCGTGCAACGCATGCGCTGCCGCCACCATCGCGCGTTCACCTGGGCGCTCAGCCCTGCTTCGGTATCATCGCGCGATGACCTCCGCCCCCCGTTTCGCTTCTCTCGTCGCCGGCGTGCTGTGCCTGTGCGGCACCGCCCTGCACGCGCAGGATCTCGACCCGCAATTGAGCGCGATGCGCGATGCGCTCGCCGCCGCCGAGCGCGGCCAGTCCGATCCCGCACAGCTCACCGCCCTGAGCCGCCATCCGTTGTATGGCTGGCTGGAGTTCGCCACGCTCAAGCGCGGTATCGACAACGTATCCAACGCGCAGGCGCAGGGTTTCCTGCAACGTTACGCCGGCCAGCCGGTGGCAGAGAGCTTCCGCAGCGTCTGGCTGCCGGCGCTGGCGCGTCGGCAGGACTGGAATGCCCTGCTGGCCAATTGGAAGACCACCGACAACATCGGCCTGCGCTGCGCGCAGCTGACCGCGCGGCAGGCAACCGGCAAGCTGGATGCGCAGTGGAGCCGCGACGCGCTCACCCTGTGGCGCAACGGCAAGGCCTTGCCCGATGCCTGCGACCCGATGCTCGCAACCCTGGAATCGCGCGGCGAGCTGACGCCTGCGCTGCGTTGGGAGCGTGTGGAGGCGGCCGCCGATGCGCAGCAGCCTGCGATCATGCGCACCGCCGCACGCGGTCTACCGGCCGCCGATCTGGCGCTGGCCAACGACTACGCCGCGTTTCTCGACAAGGTCCACCCGCGTGCACTGGGCTGGCCCAAGAGCGAGCGCAGCCGCCGCATCGCCGTCGATGGCCTGGCCAAGCTGGCCAAGAGCGACCCGGACGCGGCCGAACAACAATTGCCGCAGCTCGCTGGCGCCCTGGATTTCAGCCAGGCGCAACGCGGGCAAGTGCTGTATCAGATCGCGCTGTGGACGGTGGCCTCGTACCTGCCGGATTCGGCACGCCGGCTCAACGCGGTACCCGACGCCGCTTACGACGAGCGCCTGCACGAATGGCGGGCGCGCGAGGCAATGGCGCGCGGCGACTGGCCGGCGGCGCTGGCCGCGATCCGCAAGATGCCGGCCACCCAGCGCGCCGATTCGCGCTGGCAATATTTCGAAGCGCGCCTGACCGAGAAGACCGGCTCGGCCGCAGCCGCACAACCGCTGTACCGCGCCGCCGCGCAGTCACCCACCTTCCATGGCTTCCTCGCTGCCGACCGCCTGCGCCAGCCGTACCGGATCTGCCCGTGGGAGCCCAAGGACAGCCCGCAGGCCAAGGCTGCAGTGGCGCGTGACCCGGCATTGACCCGTGCGATTGCGTTGTTCCAGATCGATCGCCCCGGTTGGGCGGTGGCCGAATGGAACGATGCCGCCAGCCGTTTCGACGACACCCAGCGTCGCCTGGCAGTGGAAGTGGCCAGCGACAACGGCTGGTTCGACCGCGCGGTGTTCGCGCTCGGCAAGCAACCGGACGAACAGCGCCTGTATGCGCTGCGCTTCCCGCTGCACCACGACGACAGCATCCGCCGCGAGGCTGCCAGGAATGCGATCGATCCGGCGTGGGTGGCGGCGGAGATCCGCGCCGAAAGCATCTTCAACCCGCGCGCGCGCTCGCCGGCCAACGCGATGGGCCTGATGCAGGTGTTGCCGGGCACCGGTGCGGCCGTGGCCAAGGGCATCGCCCTTCCCGGTTACGCGGGTGCGGCCAGCCTGTACGAGCCGGAGACCAATATCGCCATCGGCACCGCCTACCTGCGTCAGTTGCTCAACACCTACGGGCTGCCGTATCTCACCATCGCCGCCTACAACGCCGGGCCGGGCCCGACCGGCCGCTGGCAGTCGCAACGGCCGAACTTCGACCCGGATTTCTGGATCGAAACCATCAGCTACAAGGAAACGCGCGACTATGTCGCGCGCGTGCTGGCCTTCAGCGTGATCTACGACTGGCGACTCAACGGCGACATGCTGCCGCTGAGCGACCGCTTGATGGGCAAGCTGGTGGACAAGCGCCAGAAGCCGGTGTGTACGCCAGGCCAGGCGACCAATAACGCGGCGCAGGACTAAGCTCCCAATCAGCCGCCGAGCATTGCGGCCGGATGAGGTGATCGTGCTTGCGCGGTTGCGCGTGGTTGTCTTGGCCTGGGGCGCAAGCTAGGCGATGCCGCTCTGGTACTTGCCTTTCGTTCTCTCCTAAGCTTCGGGCTTTGAGGCTTCAGGCTCTGAGGCTCTGAGGCCAATCAAGATTTTCCGTCGTTGCGTTGTTCGGTGCATCGAAGGCTCGGGTCGTCGAGGGGAGCGATGCCCTCACCGCTTGCGGGACACGCCGTGAATCCGTCCCTGGAGGCTCGGTGGCGGCATCCGTGCCGCCACACGGTCCCGCAGCCGGCAAGGGCACCGCACCAGGATGTTGGTCGGTGGCCGCGTGAAAAGCTGTCTGTCGGCGACGTGCATTGGACGTTGAACCGGCGCATCAGTAGCCAACAATACGAAACACGCATAGCTCTTGACCACGCACACCGACCATCCCGACTGGTCCTTGCCCGCTCACCGTCGCGGGACCTTACGCGGCATGGATGCCGCGTAAGAGCCTACAGGGACGTACTTGCGGCGTGTCCTGCGATGGTGGGCGGGCAAGGGCCCTGCAGCCAAGCCGTGGATCAGTCGCCCTACGACGCGCGCAGCGCATCGGGCATCATGTGCGGATGAAGATCTATCTCGTTGGCGGCGCCGTCCGCGATGCCTTGCTCGGCCTGCCGGCCGGCGACCGCGACTGGGTGGTGGTCGGTGCCGATCAGGCGCAGATGCAGGCGCAGGGATTCAAACCGGTGGGCAAGGATTTCCCGGTATTCCTGCACCCACGCAGCGGCGAGGAATATGCACTGGCGCGCACCGAGCGCAAGTCCGGCCGCGGCTATCGCGGCTTCGTGGTGGACGCCGATCCCTCGGTAACGCTGGAAGAAGACCTGCTGCGCCGCGATTTCACCATCAATGCGATTGCCCGCGACGAGGACAGCGGTGCGTTGGTGGACCCGTATGGCGGTGCGCGCGATCTGCAGGCGCGCGTGCTGCGGCATGTGGGGCCGGCATTTATCGAAGATCCGGTGCGCGTGCTGCGTGCGGCACGCTTCATGGCGCGTTTTGCCGCACTCGGCTTCACGCTGGCACCGGAGACCGCGGCATTGATGCGCCAGATGGCAGCCAGTGGCGAATTGGACAGCCTGGTACCGGAACGGGTCTGGCAGGAACTGCGCCGCGCGTTGACCTGCGCACAACCATCGGCCTTCCTGCACACGCTGCACGACACCGATGCGCTGCGCGTGATCCTGCCGGAAATCGATGCGCTGTACGGCGTGCCGCAACGTGCGGAATTCCATCCGGAGGTCGACACCGGCATCCACCAGGAGATGGTCAGCGACATGGCCGCACGCCTGGCACCGGGCGATGCGCTGATCGGCTTCGCTGCGCTGACTCACGACCTGGGCAAGGCATTGACGCCGCCAGAGCAATGGCCGCGCCACCTCATGCACGAGCAGCGCGGCGTCGCGCCGCTGCAGGCGCTCTGCGAACGGCTCAAGGTGCCGCAGGACTACCGCCAGCTTGCCATCACCGCCTGCCGCGAGCATCTCAACGTGCATCGCCTGTCCGAACTGCGCAACAGCACCGTCCATGAATTACTGGTGCGCTGCGACGGTTTTCGTCGGCCCGAGCGCATCGCCCAACTGGCGCTGGTCTGCGAGGCCGACAAGCGTGGACGTTTGGGCAGCGAAGACGCCGGCTATCCCCAGGGCGAGCAGCTCAGGCAACTGCATGCCGCCGCGCTCGCCATCAATGCACGCGACCTGGCAGCGACCGGATTGCAGGGCCCGCAGATCGGCGATGCCCTGGCCAAGGCGCGTATTGCCGCGATTGCGGCCCTGCGCAACCGTGACGGGTAGCGCGGGCCAGCCGCGGTGAGCGGCGTACGCGCTGCACACTGCAGCGGCTGCGGTGCGCAGCCGCCCGGCCCATTCACAGCTTGAAATTCAGGCTCAGCATGAAGGAACGGCCGTTCTTGTAGAGGTAGTACGGCTGGTTCTTGTTGCCGATGTAGCTGAAGTAGGTTTCGTCCAGCAGATTGGTGGCTTCCAGCGCCACCCGCAGCCGCTCGGTGGCCTGGTAACCGAACGAAGCGTCGAGCTGGGTGAAGGCGTCGGTCATCTGCTGGCCGTTGAGCCGGCCGATCTGGGTGAAGTACTCCGAGCGCCAGCCCAGGTTCACCCGCGCACTCCACTTGCCCTGCTCGTAGTACGGGCTGATGTTGTAGGCGTTGCGCGAGTTGTACGGCAGGCTATAGTCGCCATCGGTGTTGGCGTCGGAATAGGTGTAGTTGGCCACCACGCCGAAGCCGTTGCCGAAGTTGTGCTGCAGGTTGAGCGCCACGCCCTGCACCTTGGCATCGCCGGCATTGGTGGGCACCGAGGTCTGGTAGGTGCTCGATCCACCGGTGGCGTTGTTGAAGAACACCCGGTCCTGCACGGTGGTGAGGATGTAGTTGGAAATGTCGCGCGAGAAGAATTCGGCGCTGAGCAGGCTGCTGTCGGCGAAGTACCATTCCAGCGATGCGCCCAGGTTGGTGGACTCGTACGGACTCAGGCCGGGGTTGCCGGTGGAAGCGGTCAAAGTGGTGTCGTCGGTGGCCACGTACGGGGTCATGTTGGTGTAGCGCGGCCGCGCGATGACCTTGGACGCGGCAAACCGCAGCATCAGGTCGTCGCGCAGGTCATAGGCGATATTGAAGGCCGGCAACCACTTGCCGTAGCTGCTGAGAAAGTTGACCGGCGTGTAGCTGCCGCCCGGCGCATAGCTGAAGCCATCGGTGGAATCACGCGTATGCACGTAGCGCACGCCGATGTTGCCGCGATAGCGCTCGCCGGAGAAGTTGCCCTGCAGGAACCAGGCGCGGTTCTGTTCCTCGATGCTGTAATTGCCGGCGTAGCTGATCGGCAGGCCCGCATCGCCTTCCAGGCCACCGATGTAGCGGCCGATCGCGCCACGGCCGATGGTGGCCCAGCGTTGCATGTCGGCGCTGGTGGACAAGCCATCCAGGTACCCGGACGGAGTGATGCCTGGCGAGAAATCCGCCAGCGTGCTGCCGTCGTTCGGCGCCCAGGTGCGGCTGTAAGACGACTGCCCGGTGGCATGGTTGGTGAGCTTGATGCCGGTGAGGATCTGGGTGAACGGCCCCCACTCCACTGCGTGATCGAAGTCCATTTGCAGGTAACGCTCCTTGTCGTACTGCGGGCTGTGGCTGGCGGAGACGTTGTTGAGCTGCATCGCCGCCGTATTGGTGGGATCGGTGCTGTAGTCCATCGCGGTGCGGCGCCCGTCGATGGTGTAGCTGTAGCCGGCCAGGTTGCGGAACTGGATGCCGTAGATGCGCTCGGCACCGCCCTGCGAGCTGGTGTACCCGACCTGGCTGGAGGCGTTCCAGCCATCGCCATGCCAGTCGGCGCGCAGTTGGATGCTGCCGGTGCTGACATCGCTGTTGCGCAGGTACCCATCCAGGAAGGTGGTGGACCGATCGCCGAAGGTGCCCGAGGTGGCTACGCCGTTCTCGAAGCCCAGCGCCTGCGCATCGCCTGGATTGGATCCCCAGTAGCCGTAGCGGCTCTGGTTGTAGTTGTCGAAGTTCTCGGTGACATACAGACCGGTCAGGTTGAGCTCGAAGTCGGCATCGGGCTTCCACTGCAATGCGGCGCTGATGCCATCGCGTTTGCGTGTCTGCTGGAATAGCGCGGTGTTGATCGAGGTGGGAAACACGCCGGTGTTGTTACCGACCACCGCAGGCGGAAACGCAGCACCGGCGACATCGTCGTAACCGAAGATCTCCACACCTTCGCGGCGCAGCACACGCTGCGAATGCATCACCGAGGTCAGCACGCCGAAGGTTTCGTCCTGGTTCTTCCAGCTGTAGAGCGCGGAGGCGTTCGGCTTGCCCTCGTCGGAGCGATCGTTGTACCCGTAGCTCACTGTCCCGGTGAGCGTATTGCGATCGAGCTCCAGCGGCTTGCGCGTGTGCACGATCACGGTGCCGCCGATCGAACCTTCGTCGATGCGCGCTTCGGGGGTCTTGTAGACCTCCATCAGCCCCACCACTTCCGGTGCCAGGGTGCTGTAGTTGAACGAGCGGCTATCCGGGTCGTTGGGATCGCCGCCCCAGCTGGTGGAGGCAATGGTCTGGCCGTTGAGCAGCACGCGGTTGAGCGCCGGATCGGTTCCCAGGATGCTGACCTTCTCGCCTTCACCGAATTGGCGATCCACGGTAATGCCGGAGAGCCGCGACAGGGATTCGGCCACATTGGTATCGGGGAACTTGCCGATGTCTTCGGCACTGATCGCATCCACGATCGCATCGGCATTGCGCTTGACGTTGAGCGCCTTGCCCAGGCTGGCCTGGTAGCCAACGACCTTGATTTCGTCCAGCGTGGACACCGATGGATTGGTCGGCGGCTGTTGCTGCGTGGATGCGGAAACGGGCGGTTGCTGGGCGGCGGAGGATGCCGGCGACTGTTGCGCAAGTGCCGGAAACGCCGCCGCGCCAGTCAGGGCAGCGCCACCGAGCAGCAGCGTGCGCACCGCCGCGCTCAAGCGGGCGTGTCGTGGCGAGCGCCGCCACGCGACCTCGCCCGACCGGGCATTGCATGGCTGTACCGTGCTGGCGACAACGTTGCCCGGCGAGCGCCGTGCAGGGGCGCGCTGTGTCGCGGCACAGAGGCGACCGGATGCAGCGCAAAGGATGGAGTTTGCAGAGACAGACAGCGGTAGCAGGCAGGGAAGCGGCATTGCATTGACCTCGTGGCAAAGACGTCAGGTCGCAACCGTCCGGTTGCGCTGGCGCGCGCGTTGCGCGCCACGCTGCGATCCGCCCCCTGTGCCAGACCGCAAGCAACGATCCGCATGACCCCATCGGTACACGGATCCAAACGCAAGGCCGATCATGGTCGGCCAGCGAGATGTGATCGAACGGAAGAGATTTCCTATTCGTTGACAACGTTATCAGCGAAGGTGCCTTCCGCCAGTGCGGCTGTCAACCCGGAAACGAGCGCGTATCCACGTTGTGCGGAAAACGCCGTCCTGCACGACGACAATGGAATGACCACGTGATCGCGATCGCATTCACTGACACAGGTGTGCAGTGCACTGCGCCTGAAACGTCGCCCCCGTAAGGCTGCGCACTGAAATGTTTCGCCGCGTGGTGCAGACAATCCCTTCTTCACGAGGTCCCTTCCGTTCCCCATGCCCAGCGCACACCTTGCCTGCGTCAGCTGCTCTCAGTCGCGCTGCCCGGCCACCCAGGTGTTCAAGACCTGCACGTCGTCATCCACCAGCACCAGATCGGCCTGATAGCCGGGCGCGATGCGGCCCAGGCGCTTGCCCAGGCCAATGCATTGCGCCGGATACGTGGACGCCATGCGCGCGGCTTCGGCCAGGTCCACGCCCAGCCAGCGCACGCTGTTGCGCACGGCGGTGGCCATGTCCAGCGCCGAGCCGGCCAGAGCGCCGTCGGCATTGCGTACCACGCCATCGACGGCGGTGATGGTTTCGCCGTACAGATCGAAGCTGGGGCTGTCGCTGCCGACCATCGGCATGGCATCGGTGACCAGCAACAGCTTGCCGCGCGGCTTGGCCGCCAGGGCCACGCGCAGGCTGGCCGGATGCACGTGCACGCCATCGACGATGACGCCGCACCACACATTGGGATCTTCCAGCGCCGCGCCCACGGCGTTGGGCTCACGCCCGGCCAGCTGTGACATCGCGTTGAAAAGATGCGTGAAGCCGCATACGCCGGCGGCGATGCCATCGCGCGCCTGTTCGTAGCTCGCAGCGGTATGCCCGGCGAACACGATCGCGCCGCCAGCGACGAAGGCACGGATATCGTCCAGAGGCACGCGCTCGGGCGCCAGCGTGATCAGGGTGACGCCGTTGTCCAGCGAGGTATCCACCGCGATTTCGTGCGCATCCGGCAGGCGAAACTTGCGCGCATCGTGCGTGCCCTTGCGTGCAGGACTCAGGTAGGGCCCTTCCAGATGGATGCCAAGCACGCCGGGCACGCCTTGTGCGATGGCCTGCCGCGTCGCCTCGATCGCTTCGGCCATCACCTGCGCGGTATCGCTGATCAGGGTCGGCAGCAGGCCGGTGGTGCCGAAGCGGCGGTGGGCCGCTGCGATCGTGGCCAGCGCCTGCGGATCGCGTGCGTTGTTGAACAACACCCCGCCGCCGCCGTTGACCTGGATGTCGATGAAACCCGGCAGCAAGGTGGCACCGCCCAGATCCACGCGCGTGTGCGCCTGCGCCACGCATGCATCGTCGGCTGCCACGACGGCCTGG
The DNA here is from genome assembly GCF_020783655.1 of Xanthomonas melonis. Lineage (GTDB taxonomy): Bacteria > Pseudomonadota > Gammaproteobacteria > Xanthomonadales > Xanthomonadaceae > Xanthomonas > Xanthomonas melonis. The sequence goes on from NZ_JAJGQH010000011.1 coordinate 60,029, forward strand.
ATCTGCGCACCGTCCAGCAACACGGCCAGACCGTCCTGCAGACCATCGTCGGTCAATACGCGCGCATTGCACAGCGCCTGAATCGGGGAAGCATCCATGTTCAAACGGTTTCCGTGACCTTGTTCAAGTGCGGCGGCAGATCGGGATTATGGCCGCGCTGCAGGGCCAATGCATTGATCGCGCGGTAGAAGCTCTGCACGGTCAGCAGCGGTGCGCAGGCCGGATGCGTGGCATCGACCAACGGCAGATCGCCATCGGGAGCCGCCAGCCACACCCGCGCACCACGCGCGCGGAATTCGGCCGCCAGGGCACGCGTGCCGGCACCGGTTTCGTCCGGCTGCGCGAACGCCAGCACCGGAAAGCCCGGGCCCACCAGCGCCATCGGGCCGTGCTTGACCTCGGCCGAGCTGTAGGCTTCGGCATGCAGGCCACAGGTTTCCTTGAACTTCAATGCCGCTTCCTGCGCCGCGCCCAGGCCCAGGCCGCGGCCGAGCACGAACAGGTTGTGCGCGGGCACCAGACCCGCAGTGAGTGCGGACCAATCGGCCTGCCAGGCGCTGCGCAACTGCTGCGGCAAGGCCTCCACTGCGGCGAGCAGTGCGGGGTCGTTCTTCCACACTGCACCCAGCTGCAGCACTGCCGCCAGCGAAGCGAGATAGCTCTTGGTCGCGGCCACGCTCTGTTCCGGACCTGCGCCGAGCGGAATCACCACCTCGGCCAGCTGCGCCAGTGGCGAATCTTCCACGTTGACCAGCGCCACCACGCGCGCGCCGGCAGCCTTGGCGGCTTCGGCATTGCGCAACAGGTCCGGGCTCTTGCCCGATTGCGAGATCACGATGTACAGCGCCCCGCGCAACTGCAGCGGCGCCGCATACACCGAGCCCACCGACGGTGAGGCGGAGGCGGTGACGATGCCTAGCTGCGTTTCGAACAGGTATTTGGCATAGGTGGCCGCGTGGTCGGAACTGCCGCGCGCGCAGGTCACCACGAACGGCGGCGGGTTCTCGCGCAGCGACTGCGCCAGCGCGGCGATGGTGTCGGCGTTGCGTGCGAACTGTGCGGCGACCACGTCGGCGGTCTGTGCCGCCTCGCGGAACATCAGGGTCTCGGTTTCGAGGGGGAGGCTCATCTGGACTCAGGCGGATTCGGGGGGAAGGGGTTTGCCGGTGGACGCGGGTGCCGGCGCAGTGGAGCCACGCACTACCAGCTGCGGCACGAAACCGCGGTTCTGCAGTTGCGCCGGCTGGTCGTCGTAGGCATCGCTGCGCAGCTGGCTGATCAACAGGCGTGCGGCGTGCCGTGCGATGTCGTCGGTGGCCTGCTTGGCGGTGGTCAGCGCCGGCCACGACTGGCGCGAGAACGGGCTGTCTTCGAAACCGGCGATCGACAGCTGATACGGCACGTTCATACCGGTGGACTTGGCCGCTGCCAGCACGCCGGCGGCGATCTCATCGTTGCTACCGAAGATGGCGGTGGGCGGTTCGCGCAGCGACAACAACCGGCGCGCGCCACGGAAACCGTCGTCGAAGGTGTAGTCGCCGGGGATCACCAGATGCTTGTCCAGGGTGATGCCGTAATCCTTCAACGCCGCCTCGTAGCCGGCATAGCGTTCGCCACTGGAGCGATGCTGCGGACCGCCCCACAGGAAGCCGATGCGCTGGTGGCCGAGCTGGATCAGATGCTCGGTGATCTCATAGGCCGCATCGCGGTCGTCGATGTAGACGCACGGGCCATCGCCGGGATCGTCGGTGGCGGCGATGATGCGCACGCTCTTGATGCCGCGCGCAGCCAGGCCGGCCAGCAATTCGGGGCGTTCGGACATCGGCGCGGTCAGCACCACCCCGGCCAGACGCGAGCGCTGCACCCATTCGGCCAGTTCTTCGGCCAGCAACGGCGAGGTGGAATCGCAGGGATGGATCTGCAGACCGAAGCCGGTTTCACGGCACGCGGCCAGCACGCCGTTCTGGATGCCGATGATGTGGTACGGATTGGGGTTGTCGTACACCAGGCCGATCACGAACGGCGTGCCGCTGCGTAGATTGCGTGCGGAAGGATCGGGTTCGTAGTCGAGATCGGCGATGGCGCGCAGCACGCGCGCGCGCGTGGCCTGCATGACCGAGGGCTCGTTGTTGATCACCCGCGACACGGTCTTCAACGAGACCTTGGCGCGCTCGGCGACGTCTTTGATGGTGGGCCTGCGCATGGAAGTGCCTTGGTCGTCGGATCGCGTCATGCCGGCGCGCTCACTTGGCCTGGGCCGGCAGGCCCACGCGGTGACCGCGCAGCGAATAGAACAGGATGTACAGATAGCACGGCACCATCAGCGCAGCGAACACGACCTGGAAGTCGTAATGCTGCTTGAGGATGGCGAACAGCTGCGGAATGATCGCGCCGCCTGCAATGCCCATCACCAAGAGTGCCGAGCCGATTTCGGTGAACCGGCCCAGTCCGCGAATGGCCAGCGGAAAGATCGCCGGCCACATCATTGCATTGGCGAAGCCAAGCGCGGCGACGAAGCCCACCGACACGTAGCCAGGCCACATCATTGGGTTGGCGATGCCGAAAGAGGCGACAAGGTCCACCGACACGTAGCTTGGGGCGAACAAGGCACCCAGCGAGAACAGCACGCCCAGCACCGCCGACACGCTCAGGTAGCGCGCCTGCGAAATGACGCGCGGAATCAACACCAGGCCGGCGATGTAGCCCAGCAGCATCGCGCCCAGGGTGTAGGAGGTGAAGATCTTGGTGCTGTCCAACGGCAGATTGAGGCTGTGGCCATAGGTACCGATGGCATCGCCGGCCATCACCTCCACGCCGACATAGACGAACAGGCACAACACGCCCAGCCACAGGTGCGGGAACTGGAAGATGCTGGATTTCTGCACGCCACCGGTCGCGCCCGGCGTGGCGTTGGCCTCGGAGGGCTTGAGCTCGGGCAACGGCGAGAACAGCACGCCAATGGCCAGCAGCAGCAGGACGCCCGACATCACCAGATACGGCGCGTGAATCTTGGCGGCGAAGGCGGTGAGCAAGGCTTCCTTGGTCGCCGCATCGGCGCTGGCCACCTGTTCGGACAGGTCACCAATGCCGTGCAGCACCAGCGAGCCGATCAGGATCGGCGCCAGGATGCCTGCAATCTTGTTGCAGATGCCCATCAAGGCGATGCGGCGCGCGGCGCTTTCGATCGGCCCAAGAATGCTGATGTACGGGTTGATCGCCGTCTGCAGCAAGGCCAGGCCGCTGCCGATGACAAACAGGCCGCCCAACGCGCCCGGATACCAGCGCTGCGTGGCGAACTGGCCAAAGCCTGCTGCGCCCACGGCCATCACCACCAGGCTCAGCGCCAGGCCTTTCTTCATGCCGGTGCGCTTGAGAATCCACGACGAGGGCAAGGCCAGAAAGAAGTACGACAGGTAGAACACCATCAGCACCAGGAACGCGTTGACCTCGTTGAGGTCGAACGCCAGCCGCACGAAGGTGATCAGCGGCCCGTTGATCCAGGTAAAAAAACCGATGATGAAGAACAGCACGCCGACGATGGCGATCGAGACAACGGGATTTGCGGGCCTGGCGGTAGTCATGAATCGGCGGGCTCTGAGGTTGTCGTAAGGAATGCCGTCGGCGTCAGCGGCGCAGTTCGGCGACGAAGTCGTAGAAGTCGTTATGGCAATAGGTGTCGGTCAGCTCGATCGCACTGCCGTCGCGGGCGTAGCCCACGCGCACCACGTGCAGGATCGCCTCGCCGGTCTTCATGCGCAGATGTTCGGCCAGCCGCGCGGGAAGATTGATGGCGCGGAAGTACTGCAGTGCGCGCACCACCGGCGTGCCCTGCGCATCCAGGTAGCTGTAGAGCGAATCGCCCACCTGCTGGGGGTCGGAGACGATACGCTGCGGCAGCACGGCGTGTTCGTAAGCCATGACGCGGTCATCGGCGCTGCGCAGACGCGTCAGCGAGGCCACCGCCGCATCCGGCGACAACCCCAGCCGCAGGATCTCCTCGCCATGTGCCGGGCGCAGACGCCGCTCAAGCCAGCGCGTGCCGGGCTCGTAGCCCTTGATGCGCAGCGTCTCGCTGAAGCTGGTAAGCCCGCTGAGCTGGTGCTGGATCTGGGTGGTGACGAAGGTGCCGGCGCCCTGCCGGCGCGACACCAGACCCTGTTCGACCAGCACGTCCACCGCCTGGCGCAGAGTCACCCGCGAAATCTGCAGCCGCTCGCACAACTGGCGCTCGGCCGGCAGGGCTTCGCCGGCCTTCCACTGACCACCGCGGATGGCATCGGTGAGCTTGGCGGCCAGTTGCAGGTACAGCGGGGTTGGCGCGGAGGCGTCCAGGTGCAGCTCGTCCAGTCGCTTGTCGGCGTCTGCCTTGGCCTTGGCCATCGTTGTCTCCGCCAGCCCAGATTCGATAGGTCCAATATAGTACCAATCGGCGGCCCTGCACCAGCCCCTGCCGCGTCGAACCAGCTGAAGCCGCGAATCGGCGGGTGCATGGCCGGCCGGAAGCGGGCGAACTGGTATGCATCGCCGCGACCGGCCGGCAGTGGTCTGCTTCGACGAGCGCAAGCACCTGCGGCGCGATCGTCCACCAAAACGCGGGCGCGAGCCGCGTGGCAGTACAGCCAGACCAATTCGGGTGCGGCAGGGACGCGCGCGTCGGGGTCGGCGCGCGGCGCGTCGTGGCCGCCATGCGGCGCCGCGGCTATAGCCGGCCTTCGTCGTGCCTGACCAGCCAGCGCTCGGGCGTCTGCGCAAAGCCCAGCAACTGCAGGCCCAGTCGCAAGCCGGTGTCGCTGCCCGGTTCGACCTGGGTACGCCATTGCCAATGGCCGCTGCGCTGCAGGCGCAGTTCGGCACGCAGTTGCACCCCATCCGGCAGTCCGCCATCGGGCACGAGTGCCAGCACCATCGCATCGTCCACGCAACGCGGGCTGCCGCGCAGCCGCAACGGCAGCAATCCCGCAGCCTCGCCCGCTTCGCTGGGCAGCACCTGCACGACCACATTGCCGCCCGCCTGCCTGCACCGCGTGGCGTCGAAGATCGTCTGTACATCGCGCAGGTCGATCGACAGATCCATCAGCGTCGCTCCGCCAGGCTGGCGTAGCAACAAGCGGCCGCTGGCCTGCTCCACTCCCTGTCGTGCGCCTTGCACGGCGATGGCCTGCACGTCGGCCGAGCGCAATTGCACCTGGCGTTCGCCACGCAACAGCGGCAAGGCCCGCAGGCGCACGCCGACATCGCCCAGCTGCAGGCTGTTCCAGCGCACGTCGCGCAGGGTGCCGTTCCAGATCGAACCCTGCGCTTCCAGTGCGGAAAACGGCAGGTCCTCCGTCGACAACAGCAGACGCAGCGGAAAGGTGGCGATCACGCCAGTGGCGAGCAGCAGCATGCCCAGCAGCGCCAAGCGCAAGGCCCTCATGGCGCGACACCCGTCATCGTGCAGCGCACCTGCAGCTGGCCGTCGCGACGGCTGATCTCGAGCCGGCTCGGCGCCAGGTTCTCGCGCCGATCCAACTGCTCCAGCCAGGCGAACAGGCTGGCACTGGCAACGGCATCGATCTGCAGCTCGAGCGTTCCTGCCGGATTGCGGCGGTGATGGGTGATGGCGATATTGGCCTCGCGCGCACTGCGCAGGATGCGATCCAGCGGAACCGCCGCCACTGTACTGGCGCGTTGTGAAGCGCGCGCAGTCAGCAGCGCGTCGGCGGCCTGGTCATAGCGGGCCTGTGCGCTGGACGTCCAGTGCCGCAAGGGCACCCACAGGGCGTACCACGCAACGAAGGCGGCCACTGCCACCGACATGGTCGCCAGCATGATCCGCTCACGCGACGCGCGCGCCTGCCACCAGGTCCGCAAGGCGTGGTTCATCGCGGCGGCTCCAGCTGCACGATGGTGCGTATGCGCGCGTCGTCGGGCTGGCTCGGCGAAGGCCGCGGCTGCCAGCCGGCGTCGCGCAAGCGCGCGGCCAGGTGCTGCAGCTGTGCCGCATCGGCATGCAGCAAGGTGAGCCGCATCGCGCCGCTTTGCTGGTACGTCAGCGCATCCAGCTCCACGCCAGGCGTCGCTTCGACGGCGGAAAAGACGGCCGCCAGGCGCGGGGCGAACGCGTCCGGGATCGCGCCAGCAGGTGCCGCGGCCGCATCGGATGCGCCGCGCGCGTCGCGGGCGCCGGGCAGCGCGGCGGTGCGCCGTTGCAGCAGCTGCGCAGCGATCTCGTAGCGCAGGGTCTGCGCCAGCGACAGCACTACCGGCGACAGCAGCAACAACGCAAACAGCAGTGTCAACCGGCGTGTCGGCATGCCGGCGCGTGGGCGGGAAGTTGGCGCGAACGCCTTCTGGCGCAGGTCGAGGGGCGCGGCAACGGCCTGCCGGGCGAACTGCGCGATTGCCTGTTGCGGATCCGGATCCGGCGGCAGTGCCGGCGCCATGGGGAGCGTGGCGATCAACAGCTGCGCGAGCGGCGGCTCCAGGCTGCAGGCGATCTGCGAGCCGCGCAGCAGCCAGCGCCCATCCCATTGCAGCAGTGCGGGCGGCTGGTCGGCGGCCGGCTCGGGCAGCAACAGACAGTCCGGCACCACGGCATCGGGCACGATGCCCAGGCTCGCCGCACGTTCCAGCCACCGTTGCATCACTGCCGTGTCCACCGCCGCCACCAGCCGCGTGCCGTCGGCATCGGCGTGCGTGGCGATCGCCACGTGCAGGGTCTGCACAGCCACGGCCAGGTGTTCGGCCAGCTGCAGCCGCGCAGCGGCCACCGATTGCGCCATGCTGCGCCCGGGCAATGCCATCCAGCGCAGGTGCACATCGACCCCGGGCACCACCAGCACGTTGCGCGCATCCGGCACGGTCCGCGCGCTGCAATCGCCTCGCCACACCACCTGCCCCTGCGCATCCACGCGCACGGCTGTCGGTGGCGTTGTGGTCTCGGCCGGCAACAGCACCAGCGTGGTCATCATGTATCCGAACTCCATTGACTTGCCACCAGCCGCACGCGGCCGGCCGGGTCTTGCTGCAACAAGGCTTCCAGCAAGACCTGCGCACCGGCATGCTCGACCTCGCTGTAGAGGGAAAAATACCCGGTGCGTAACTGCACCTGCTGCAACATCGCATCCGATGGCGCGGCCTGCAGCAGGGCCGGCGTGTTGAAGAACACCGCCGGATCGCGCCACCCGCCTGCCGGGCGCGCGGCGATCACCCGGCGTGCCGAGGGCAGCTGCAGCCTGCCTTCGGTCAGCGCCACCAATACCGGCGCATCCTGCAGGCGCAACGTGTTGATATTCACCGGCGACAGCCGCCCTTCCGGCAATGCGCAGACATACGGCTGCAGCAAGGCGATGCGTTCGCCCGTGTAACCGGCGATGGCGCGTAACTCGCTGACGCCGGCCAGCAGGGTGGCGCCGGTCCGCGAGGGCAGCGCCGATTGCAGATACCGATCGTCTTCGGCGCCGTGTGCGCCGGGTCGGTCGTCGCTGTCGATCCAATCCACCAGCGCATCGGTCAATGCCTGCGCCTGTGGCGACGCGATGCCCAGTGCCTCGAGCAATGCCTGGTACTGGCGCGCACCGTCGTCGCTGCGCTGCCATTGCTCGGGCGCTCCGGCGACCACGCTATTGAGGTTGAAGCAGCTACCGCGATCGCGCAGCCGCACGCTGACCATGCCATCGTCCAACGGGAACGCCACCGGCCGATCGTTCCATCCCCCGTCCAGCGTGGTGCGCAACGGGTCGCGCCTGGCCAGCGCCTGCAGCCGCTGACGTGCCACCGTCTCGCTGCCCAGCGCATACCACTGCGCCTGCGTCATCGCCTCGCCATTGCCGCTGCGGCGCAGGCCAAAGCGCAGATCGTCCAGCACCGCGACCATCAGCAAGGTCATCACCGCCACCAGCAACATCACCGTCAACAGCGCGGCGCCGCATTGCCGCGGGGGTGCATGCACCGGTTTCATGCACGGCCCTCCGGCAGCAGGAACAACTGACGCACGCGCCCCCATTGCTCCAGGTCCAGTTCCAGCGCGATCGCATCCGGCAACGCTTCCAGCCCGCCGCTCCAGCCATCGCTCCACTGCGCGCGGTAGTGAAACGCCACCACGGCCGAGCGCACGCCACGCATCAGCACCTGCGGCGCGCCGGCCGCGGCGCCATCCAGTGCCGGGCGGGCGCTGCGCTCCAGGCGCCCTTCCACCACGCGGTACTCCACATACTGCAGCGCCGCGCGTGGTGCCTGATCCGGATTGCTCCAGCCGCGCCGTACGAATCCGAACAACGGCCCCTGCGTCCCCGGCGCAGTGGCGATGAAGGCTGCGCGCGCGGCGCTGCCTTCGCCGTTGCGCGTGCGCCGCACCGCGGCCTGTTGCAGATCGCTGCGCAGCAGGCCATGGGCCAGCTGGAACTCGCGCACCTGCTGCAGCCGCTCGCGGACGGCAGTGCGCTGATCGATGCTCTGGCGCATCGCCACCACCGCGGCGGCCGCCACCAACGCGAACACCGACAGCGCGACCAGCAGTTCGATCAGGGTGAAACCGGCTGCGCGGCGCGAAGGAGTCATTGCACGCTCCGCAACGCGCTCAGGCCGGCGATCTGCTGGCTCTGGCCGGCCGCATGCACGCGCACCTCGATGCGCACCATGCCGGCGCTGGCCGGAACGGCCTGGCGCTGCCAGTCCCAGCGGCGGCCGCCGAGCGTCTCCTGCCCGCGCGCCGGTGCCAATGCTGCGGCAGTGGGCGCCAGCATGGCGTCGATCATCTGGTTCTCCGCCACCACCGCGGCCAGCGCACGTTCTTCCAGTACCGCTGTCGTGCGCGCACTCTCGCCCGAAAGATTCAGCAGGCCGACCACCGCCATGCCGAAGATTGCCAATGCGACCATCAACTCCAGCAGCGAAAAACCGGCGACGACCTGGCGGTTACGGACGCGGTGCATCGACCCGTACTCCACCGGCGGCATCCACCAGCACCTGCACCTGTTGCTGCTCATCGGCCAACGCAATACGTTGCGGCGTGGCCGCGCCGGTGGGGTCGAAGCGCACGCTGAGCTGTGTGCTGCCAGCCGGCAATACGGTCTGCACACCGCCCGGCCAGAGCGTTGCGGAAAATGGCGTTTCTTCCAGCGCCACCCACTGCTGCCGCGCCTGGCGCCGAAACCTGTAGCCCCTCGTATCGATGATCACCTCGACCATGCGCAGGCTCAGGATCGCCTCGTCGCGTGCATGGATCAACGCACTGGCCAGCGTATCGGCCTGATCGTGCAGATCGCGCCGCGCATCGGGCAGGGTCATCGCCACCAGCGTGCTGGCCAGCGCGGTGATCACCAGCACCGCCAGGACTTCCAGCAAGGTGAACCCACGCATGCCCGCGCGCGGGTGGCGTGGTGCGCATCGCGGCGCACTGGCGGGGACGGCCGGCACGCTCCGGACTCAGCGCCAGTTGCCGATATCGGCGTTGTCGGCATCGCCGCCTTCGCCACCATCGGCACCGAAGGAATAGACATCGAAGCCGCCGTTACGTCCTGGACGCCGATATTGGTAGGCGTGACCCCACGGATCTTCCGGCAGACGCCGAATATAGCCGCCCTGCCGGTAGCGCTCGGGCCGTGCCAGGCCGGTTGGTGGGTTGAGCAAGGCCTGCAAGCCTTGCTCGGTGCTGGGATAAGTGAGGTTGTCCAGGCGATAGGTTTCCAGCGCCTGCTCCAGCACCGCGACATCGGCACGGGCCTTCTCGGCCATCGCGCGATCCTGGCTGGGCATGACGTTGATCATCACCACGGTGGCGAGCAGGCCGATGATGACGATGACCACCATCAGTTCGACCAGGGTGAAACCGCGGCTGCGTCGAGAGGCGGTGCGCGAGCCGGCGCAGCTGCGAGCGTGGGTGGACTGCATGATGATCTCCGGGAAACGGCTGCGCTCAACCAAGCGCCAGGGTGTTGAATTGCAGGATGGGCAACAGGATCGACAACACGATCACCGCCACCACGCCACCGAGCAGCACGATGATGGCCGGCTCCAGCAGGCTCATCGCGGCGGTGGTGAAGGATTCGAACTCGCGCTCCAGATAGTCGGCAGCGCGCTCCAGCATCGGCGCCAGCTGCCCGCTGTTCTCGCCGCTGGACGCCATGTACAGCAACGTCGGCGGAAACACCCCCGCACGCCGCAGCGCCGCCGCCAGGCTGCCGCCTTCGCGGATCGCGGTGACCATGCTGTCGGTGGCCAGCCGCAGGGCGCGGTTGTCCACGGTACGCGCGGCGATCATCAGCCCTTCCATCAACGGCAGGCCGCTGTTGACCATGATCGCCAGCGTGCGTGCCATGCGTGCGGCATGCAGGTCGCGAATCAGCCGGCCCAGCAGGGGTGCACGCAGGATGGCGCGATCTACCGCCAGCCGCGGCGTCGGTCGCCTGAGCAGGCGCACCGCAACCAGTACACCGATCACCGCGACGATCAGCAGCGGAATGCCTGCATGCAGCAGGCCGTTGGACACGCCGATCACCACACGCGTCAGCCAGGGCAAGGCGCGGCCCATCGAATCGAATTGGTCCACCACCTTGGGCACCACGAAGGTCATCAGCACGATGACCACGGCACCGGCGGTCAACGCCAACGCCGCCGGATAGACCAGCGCGGACTGCAGCTTGCTGCGCACCTGCGCCTGACGTTCGAGCAGATCGGCCAGCCGCTCCAGTACCTGTGGCAGGGCCCCCGCACTTTCGCCGGCGGCCACCATGGCGCGATACAGCGGCGGGAACGCGTTGCCCTGCCGCGCCATGGCATCGGACAGGCGGAACCCTTCCACCACCAACGCATGGGTCTGGCCGGTGACGCGACGCACGCCACGCCGCTCGGACTGGCTGCCGATGGTGCGCAACGCCTCTTCCAGCGGCGCGGTTTCGACCAGCGTGGCAAGCTGGCGGGTGAACAGCACCAGATCCTTGCCGCTGAAGCGCGCAGCGCGCACCGCGACCGTGGTTGCCCTGGCGGCATCGATGCGCACCGGCAGCCACTGGCGCTGCTCCAGCTGCGCACGCGCGCCCTGCGCACTGTCGGCGCTGATCGTGCCCTGCCGGCTGCGCCCGTGCAGGTCGAGCACCGTGTAGTCAAATCGCGGCATGCGCATCGTCCTGCTGGCGGGTGACGCGCAGCGCTTCTTCCAGCGTGGTCAGGCCTTGCAGCACGGCAGTGCGCGCGGCATCGCCCAGCCGCGGCGCGCGTGCGAAGGCGACTGCTGCCAAGGCGTCCTCGTCGGCGTTTTCACCGATCAACCGGCGCATGGCATCGTCCACCGCAATGGCTTCGTAGATGCCCACGCGCCCGGCGTAGCCGCTGTGATGGCAGGCGCTGCAACCCACGGCCGCATACACGGTGGCGGTGTCCTCGCCCTGCGTCAGCGCGCGCGTGGTCGCGTCCAAGGGGCGCGGCGTGCGGCAGTGCGTGCACAGCCGCCGCACCAGCCGTTGCGCCAGGATCAGCCGCAGGCTGGAAGCGAGCAGAAACGGCTCGATGCCCATGTCACGCAGACGGGTGACCGCGCCGACCGCATCGTTGGTGTGCACGGTGGACAGCACCAGATGGCCGGTGAGGCTGGCCTGCACCGCGATCTGCGCGGTCTCGGTGTCGCGGATCTCGCCGATCATCACCACGTCCGGGTCCTGGCGCAGGATGGCGCGCAGGCCGGCCGCGAAGGTCATGCCCACGCGCGCATTGACCTGGGTCTGGCCAACGCCATCGATGGCATATTCCACCGGATCCTCGACGGTGAGGATGTTGCGCGAGCCGTCGTTGAGCAGGCTCAGCGCTGCATACAACGTGGTGGTCTTGCCAGAGCCGGTGGGGCCGGTGACCAGCACGATGCCGTTGGGCACCTGCAAGGCCCGCTGCACGGTGTGCATCGCCGCCGGCGGCATGCCCAACTGCGCCAACGACAGGCTGCCCTGCTCCTTGTCCAGCAGACGCAGCACCACCCGCTCGCTGCCACGGGTGGGCAAGGTGGAGACGCGTACGTCCAGCGCCCTGGCGCCCATCACCAGTGACACGCGGCCGTCCTGCGGGATGCGCTTTTCGGCGATATCCAGCCGCGCCATCACCTTGACCCGCGACACCAGCAATGGCGCGATGCGGCCAGGCAGCGTGGCGGCCTCGCGCATCACCCCATCCACGCGCAGGCGCACGCGCAGGCGCGATTCATAGGATTCCAGGTGCACGTCCGAGGCACCCAGCCGCGCGGCCTCGGCGATGATGCCGTTGATCAGGCGGATGATCGGTGCATCGTCCTGGCTGTCGAGCAGATCGGCGGTAGGGATGTCGTCGATCAACGCGTCCAGGCTGCCGTGCAGGTCCAGCGCCTCGACCTGCATGCCCTGCTCCAGCCCGGCGTCGGCATAGATCTCCGACATCCGCCGATCGAACACCGCCGGCGCCAGGGTGCGCACCTGCAGCGGCATGCCCAGCGCACGACGCAATTCGATCAGCGCCTGCACGTCGCCGCCTTCGCGCAGACCGATCTGCGCGATGCCGTCGGTTTCGAGCAGCACGGCGCCATGGCGCTTGGCGAATGCGTACGAGATCGTGGTGCGTGGCGTGCTCATGGCCTCAGCGCTGCACGGGACGGGTGGCGGGCATGGGCGTGGCGGCCGGTGTCGGCGGCACGGACGTTGCGGCCGGCAGCCGTGGCGGCTGCGTGCGCAGGTAGTCGCGCACCAGCGCATCCAGCGCCGCTTCCGGGTCGCCATCGGCCAGCTGGCGATCGCGCAGGTAGCTGTAGCGCGGTGCGGTCATCCGCTGGGCGTCGGCCGCATCGCGAATGATGGTGGGGCGAATGAACACCATCAGGTTGGTCTTGTCGCGGTTGCGCGACCTGTGCCGGAACAACGCACCCAACCCTGGCACATCGCCAAGCAAGGGCACCTTCTCCACGGTCTGGCGATCGTTCTGATCCAGCAGCCCACCGAGCGCGACGATCGCGCCGTTTTCCACCACCACGCGCGTTTCGATCTGGCGCTTGTTGAACACCAGCTCGGAGGACTGCGCGCTCACCGGCCCGGCGATGGCCGAGACTTCCTGCTTGATCGCCAGCGTGATGCCGCCGGCGGTGTTGATCTGCGGGCGCACTTCCAGCTCCACACCCACGTCCTGACGCTGGATGGTGCGGAAGGGATTGTCGTTGGCCGCGCCCAGCACTTCGCCGGTGGTGATCGGCACTTCCTGCCCTACCAGGATCCGCGCCTGTTCGTTGTCCAGGGTCATGATCGACGGGGTGGACAGCAGATTGGAGCCGGTGTCGCTCTTGACCGCGTCGATGATCATGCCGAACACCGCATCGTTGCTTTGCCCGGCCAGGCCGATCAGGCCACCGCTGAGGCCCAGCAAGGATTGCGCGGCCGCGTTGCGTGCCTGTTCCAACACCGAATCGTCATCGTCTTCGCCGCTGCGCGCACCGGCCGCTGCCGCCGCCAGCGGTACGATGCCCGGCGCTGCTCCCCGGTATTGGGTGGCGATCAAGGGCACGGTGCCGTTGCGGCCGGCCAGCAACAGCTGCACACCCAGCCGCTTGGCGGCGTTGTCGGAAATCTCCACCACGATCGCCTCCACCAGCACCTGTTCGCGGTGTACATCCAGTTGCCGGATCACCTCCATCAGGGCGCGCTGGGTTTCCGGATCGGCATTGATGATCAAGGCATTGGAGCCGGGATAGCGCACGATCACCGGGCGCTTGCCTGTAGCCGGTGTGATCACCTGCGTCTGCGCAGCGCCGGCAGCTGCGGCCACGTCTACCGCGTTGGAGCGCGTGTCCTGTGCTGCCTGCACCTCGGTTCCCGGGCTTTGGCCGACCAATTGCTGCAGCACCGGCAGCAGCTGTTCGGCACTGGCGTGCTGCAAGCGCACCACACTGACATCGCCACGGCGCTCGGCCCGCCCATCGAGATCGACCGCCGTGCGCACCACGCGCTGCACCAACGCAGGATCGCCGCGCACGATCAACGAATTGCTGCTCTCCACCGGCAGCACCGACAGCACATTGCTGCGTTCGCCACCTTGCCCGAACAGCGAGGTCAGGGTGCGCGCCAGCTCCTGCGCCGAGCTGTTGCGCAGCGTCACCGTATCGATCGCCGCGCGGTCGGTATCGATCTGCGCGACCAACGTGCGGATACGGCGCAGGTTATCGGCATAGTCGGCGATCAACAGGCTATTGCCTTGCGGCATCGCCATGATCACGCCGCCGCGCCCAACCAGCGGCTTGAGGATCTCTGCCGCGCTGCGTGCATCCACGCGCTGCAGCGTGAATACCTGGGTCGCAAACCCCAGGTTGGCGTTGGCAGCGCTGCCGGGCTGTTGCGCGGCGGTATCGTCGGGAACGATGCGATAGGTGGATGGCCCGCTGGAGACGGCAATCAATCCGTTGGCCCGCAGCACTGCCAACAGCATGCCCAGCAAGTCGGCCTCGGACATCGCCTGCGCGCGTGCCACGTTCACCGTGCCCTGCACGCGCGTGTCCACGATGAAGGTGATGCCGGTGGCCCGCGAGACATCCTGGATGAAGGCGCGCAGCTCCACGTCCTGCAACCGTACCGCCGGAGCATCGGCCGCATGCAGCGATGCGGCAGGCATGACCGGAAGCACAAACAGCACTGCGGCCCAGATCAGCCAGAGAGGACGGACGGAACTCATTGCGGGCGCTTCAGTGTCATGGTGTGGGTCTGGCCATTGCGGCGATAGGTCAACGTGGCCGCCTGGCCATCGCGCAGTTCGTCCTGCAGCTCGCGCAGGTGTTCGGCATCGAGCGTGCGGCCATTGATCTGGGTCAGCACATCGCCGGGAGCCAGACCGGCTTGCCGCAGCAGCGCGCCATCGCCGCGCGGCATCACGGTCAAGCCGCTGCCGTCCTCGCTTGCGCGCAAGCCGGCAGTGCTCAGCAACTGTTGCGGATCGACAGCCGCCGCAGCAGTCGCCTCACTCGCGCTCGCCACGTTCGACACCGCTGCCGCCGCGCCTGCGGTTCGAGTGCCCGCCGCTGGCGGCGCAGGTGCCTGCGGCGCGGCGTCGGCCAGCACCAGACGGCGCACCCCGCTGCCGGCACGCAGCAGCACATGATCGGCGGCGATCGCCTGGACCAGCACACCTGGCAGCACCGCGTCGCCAACGCGGTAGGCGCCTTGCCCAGCATCGCCATCACTCAGATAGGCCGCAGCGTGGTCACCGCCGGCACGCACACCATGCAGCATGATCCCGTCGCTGCGGGCGTCGTCGACGTTGCGATAGAACACATCGCGGCGGAGCGCGGACACCTCCGCGTTCGCATCGATCACCGGCTGGCGTGTGCCCAGCGGCCCGATCGGCGTGACGACCAGCCACACCAGGCGTAGCGCCTGCACGACCAGCAACACGGCCAGCACACCGAGCCCGACCGCGCGTGCAACGCGCAGTGACATGAAGGCAGGCAACGAGGGCGACACGTGCAGCAAAGCGGTTGTCCGTCCGAGGAATTGCGATCGGATGACAGAATGCGGCAGCAATGTGTCAGTTCGGAGAAACGCATGACACAAGGCGACATGAAGCGATCTGCGGCAGAACGCAAACGCCCGCCATGCGCGGCATGGCGGGCGTTTGCAGCGGTTCCTGAGGCCGATGGATCAGAAGCGCGCTGTCACACTGATGTCATAACTGATACCGGGCTGGTAGCTGTAGAGGTCCACCCGGTTGCTGCCCACCTTCTGGAATTCCTGGTACCTGGTCTTGAGCAGGTTGCGTGCAGCGAAGTTCACCGACAAGGTATCGCCAGACCACACCAGGCCCTTCCTGATCACCAGATCCAGCGAAGTCCCTGGCTTGTCGACGTAGTCCGGCTGGCCTGGGCGGCCGCGCGCGGAGATTCGCTCGCCGACGTAGTTGGCGATCAAGGTCGCCTGGCTGTTGGTGCTCTGGCTTTCCACACCGATCTGCAGATTGGCGATGTCGTCCGACTGCCCCTGCAGCGCAGACCCATCACGAATGAACAGATTGGCCTGTACCGGGGCACTGAAGCCGAACGGTTGCACGGTGTCACTGGCGCTGGCACTCACCTCGGACTTGGCCCGGGTGTAGTTGCCGGACACGAACAGGCGCTTGTCGCCCCACCAGTCGGCGGCGATCGGCAGATCCAGGTATTTCTTGGCCTCCAGTTCGACACCATAGAGCGTGGCCTTGGGTGCGTTGATGAAACTCTGCACGATGCCGCCACCGGGTGCATCGTTGACGATGGCTTCGATCGGCTTGTCGATGTCCTTGTAGAACGCACCGACGGTGACGTACTGGCCCGGTTCGAAGAACCATTCGTAACGTGCATCCAGATTGACCAGCTCGCTGTCGACCAGGAACGGGTTGCCGAAGAACTGGCGGTCGATGTCCGGATCCAGATACTGCTGGGGCGCCATCTCGCGGAACTGCGGGCGCGCGATGGTCTTGGATGCGCCGAAGCGCAGCTGCTGGTTGTCGGCGAAGTTCCAGGTCATGGTGGCCGACGGTAGCGCGTAGCTGTTGTCCAACGGTGCCACGCTGTCCTGGCGCGTACCGCTGAAGATGTCGTACGGGTGCACCGCCTGGGTGGCATCTTCGTACCGCACGCCGACCGTGGCACGCAGGGTCGGCACGATCTCGCCCTCCATCTGCAGATACGCCGCCTTGACCTTCAAGGTCGCGTCGTAAGCGGCCGCACCGAAGCTGCCGGTGGTCTCGCGCAAGCGCAACAGGTCGTTGCTGAGGTTGTAGTCGGAGAGCAGATAATCCACGCGCTGGTACTGGTTGAGGAACGGCAGCGGACCGTCCAGCGCCAGGAAGCGGAACTCGCGGCTCCACGCGGTGCGGTCGTTGTCCAGGTACGCCAGGCCGCCCTTGACGGTGAGGTCGCGCTCAATCGGCAGGCGCCAGGTCACATCCACGCCACCGCTGGCGACGGTGTCGTCGACCTTGCTGAAACGGGTGTAGTTCTGCACACGCGAGGCATCGTGCGCCCAGTAACCATCCAGCAGCTCGTAGCGAATGCCGGTCTCGTACGGTACATCGCGGCTGGCGTTGGCCACCGCAGCACGCCACTCCACCTTGAGATCGTCGTACTCACCGAAGGCATGCGAGCCCAGCAGCTGGTTGTTGATCAGCTGGCGCTCGTACCACTCGGTGTTGTCGTCGCGCACGTCGAAACCGGCCAGCTCGTCGCGCCCGGCACGGCTGCGCGCCACCTTCAATGCATCGTGCACGTACAAGGTTGTCCAACCAATCTTGTGGCGACCATACTCCCAACCCAGCCCCAACATGCCGTTGGTACGCACATTGTTGCGGGTGGTGGCGAAATCGTAGTTCGAATTGAACTCCACGCTATCGCCGACGAAGATGCCGTCCTGCTGCTTGCCGGTGCGCGTACGCCATTCGTTGTCGTAACTGGCTACCGCAAGAATGCCGAGTTTGGCCTCGCCGATCTCCAGGCCGTAGCCGGCGCTGCCGCCGACATTGACGTCCGGGGCGATGCTGTCCCTTTCCTGCAGCACGTACAGGTTCGCGTTGTTCATGCTGCGGCCGATGCGGCGGATGTCCTCGCGCGAGAAATTCCCCAGATCCACGCGGCGCCCGCTGGCGATGGCATCGCGCAATGCACCCGGCTGCTTGCGGGTGCCATCATCAACGCCCCATTCGTCGTCGCCCGAGCCATAGTAGGTCAGGCCCTTCTCGCCGGTGCTGACGCTGTTGGCGCCACCGCCCAGAGTGAGCGAGAAGAACGGCTTTTCCGGAACGATCATCGATTGCAGATCGATCACGCCGCCGCCGAATTCGCCCGGATAATCGGCCGAATAGGTCTTCTGCACGGTCACGCTGGCCAGCACGTCGCTGGGAAACAGATCCAGCGGCACCACGCGCTGCATCGGCTCGGGGCTGGGCAATGGCGAGCCATTGAACAGCGCCGACGAATAGCGCTCGCCCAGCCCGCGTACATAAACATACTTGCCACGCGACAGGCTCAAGCCGGTCACGCGCGTCAGCGCCACCGCCGCGCTGCTGTCGCCGGTGCGCTCCATGTCCTCACGGGTGACGAACGAGGCTACCTCCGAGGTCTGCAGCATCGGTTCGGGAATGTACTCGCCACGCACCACGACCTGGTCGAGTTGTTTGGGCGCACTGGTGGCGGCGCTGGAGCTGATGCCACCGCTGGCATCGTTGCTGGCCGACTGTGCCAACGCGGTGCCGGACATCAGCAAGGTGGAAATGGAAAGAGACAGGCCCGTCCGCGAGAGACGGGCAACAGTGGAGGTTCGCATCGTGGGAGCCCTGGCAACAGAAAGATGAAGCGGGACGCATCGCGCGGCGGCATCGGGCCGCCGCGCGATGCCGTGCCTCAGCAGGGACGATCGGCGGTCAGACCGCAGGTCCAGCCCTGCCACCAGGTGTCGTTGGCATCACGCACGCCACCGATGTAGTTCACCTGCTGGAAGAAGCTGCTCACCCCGTTCAAGCCCTGGAACGCCGGCACGGCGCTTTCATTGGCACCATTGACGAAGGTGTTCTGCAGCGTGGACACGCCGTTGGCGACGTTGTTGGTACCGGCCGCAAACTGGCTGGCCGCGCGCGGGTCGCTACCGAATGCGGTCGGACAGGCGAAGAACACCGAGTTGAAGGTACCGAGCGTGTCGGTATCGGCCAGGTTGAAGCACACCAGACCATCACCGGTGCCTCCGGCCGGACGCGTGACCACCGAATTGTAGAACGCTGCCTGCGTGCCCTGGTTGAGCATGATCGCTGCACCGGCGCGGGCATTGCCCACATAGGTGAAGTTGGCCACCTTCGGACGCGAATACGGCTGGCGACGCAGGCTGCTCCACTCGTTCATGCGATCGCCGCCACCGGCGCGCTGCACCACGATGCCGAACTGCAGTGCACCGCTCCAGCCGGCGTCGGTATCCAGCGAATCGTCGTCGGCACCGGTGATGACAATGTGGCCGCCGTTGACGGTACCGCCGAACCATTCGATACCATCGTCGGAGCTGTTGTGGATCTGCACGTAATCCAGGCGCATGCCGCTGCCCACGCCGGCAAGCGTGATGCCCTGCAGTTCGTTGTTGGGCGAGATTTCGAAGCCCGAGTACATCACACGCAGGTAGCGCAGCGCGCCGCTGTTGTCGGTGGCGCTGTTGCCGCCGTAGAACGCGTTGGTGCCCTCCACCTGCGCCTGGCATTCCGGCGTGCCGGACACCGTGGCGCCCGGGCAGTTGTTGATCGCCGCACGCCCCAGCACCACGATGCCGCCCCACAGGCCGATGGTGTTGGCGCTGACCTGGCCTTCCAGTGCCTGCCGCGCGGTGAACACGATCGGTGCGGTGGCACTACCCTCGGCGAAGATCTGCGAACCGCGGTTGACCACGATGTAGTCGCTGCCCGACGAGCCGTACAGGGTCACGCCCGGCTCGACGGTCAGGATGCCCTGGGTGCTGCCTGCGGCCGGCGCGCTGGCATTGCCGCCGCGGTCGGTCCCCACGTTGACGCGCCCGCTGATCGAATACGCGGTGCCCGCGCGTGCGGGCACCACCAGATTGCCGGTGATGGTTTCCGGCAACTGGCAGGCACGCAGCGTGTTGTTGGCGATGGTGCCGACGTTGGAAAAGCCGGTCGGGCAATCGGCGGCCGGGCCGCTTGGTGCAGGCGCCGGCGTCGGAGCGGGCGTGGGCGCTGGTGTCGGCACGGGCGCTGGCGCCGGCGGAAACGCGCCTTCGCCCGGCGAAGCGACACGATCGGCACCGCCACCGCAGGCCGACAGCGCCAGTGCGGTTCCAAACGTCATCAGAAGTGTCTTGCTGCTATTGCGAACGGACATGCGGCTGATCTCCAGGTCAAAAGGTCCGGTATGAAGAGGAGTCGTCAAGAATGGTTGCGTTCCGCTCACTGCAGTGGCGAGCACGTTCAAGATCCCCGTCACCTTTATAGGGAGCGTCTGTTGCATTTGTCTTACCGCGACACATTTGACACATCACTGACACACGTCCGCATGCACTGTAGAGCGATGACATCCATCGCTATCCCCGACACGTTGGCCGACTGGATCGTGGCGCAAGCCATGGCCGGACGCCCGCCCGAGCAGGCGCTACAGCCGCTGCTGGAGCGAGGCTGGAACGAGCAGGACGCCATCGACGCAGTCGAAGCGCTGCTGCGCGACCACATCGAGCGGCATGCACGAGCGAACGACTTGCCGCTGCCGGTGCGCGTGCCCGCGGTGCTGCAACACGACGATGCCTCGCTGCTGGACCTGGGTGATCGTCAGGTGCGCGTGCTGGTCAGCCTGTTGTTGCCCCGCGTCGTGGTGCTGGGCAGCTTTCTCTCCGAGGCCGAATGCGATGCATTGATCGCCATGGCGTATCCATACCTGGCGCGCTCGCGCACCGTGGACAACGGCAGCGGCGCGCAGATCGTCCATGCCGCGCGCACCAGCGACAGCATGTGCCTGCGAGTTGGGCAGGACACGCTATGCCAACGGATCGAAGCGCGCATCGCACGCCTGCTCGACTGGCCGGTGGAGCACGGCGAGGGCCTGCAGGTCCTGCGCTACGCCACCGGCGCCGAGTATCAACCCCATTACGATTACTTCGACCCGGATGCGGCCGGCACGCCCGTGCTGCTGCGCGCTGGCGGCCAGCGCGTGGCCTCGTTGGTGATGTACCTCAACACGCCCGAACGTGGCGGCGCCACGCGCTTTCCGGAGGCGCACCTGGACGTGGCCGCGGTGAAAGGCAATGCGGTGTTTTTCAGCTACGACCGCCCACACCCGATGACGCGCAGCCTGCACGCCGGCGCACCGGTGCTGGCCGGGGAAAAGTGGGTGGCCACCAAGTGGCTGCGCGAGCGCGCAGTGCATATGCCCGGCTGAACGCGGAGCTCAATGCTTACGCAGCCCCCAGGTGCACGACGATCGTCCTGGATGACCCACCCAACTGGTCGGATCGGCTCCTCGCGACAGGGGCGTTGCGTCGTGGCGGGGTTCGGATACCGTCTAAAGCCGAGCGGGCCGGGCGCGGGGTGCCCTCGCCACTCGCGGGACACGCCGTGAACCCATCCATGGGGCTCGATGGCGGCATCCATGCCGCCAACGGTCCCGCAAGCGGCAAGGACACCGCACCAGAAAGTTGAATGGTCGTTTTATTGAAGAGCGAGGACACCGCGTCACGCGACTTTCTGGCTGCTGCATAGCGATCGGTGCACACGATGAACTCGACTGGTCCTTGCCCGCCCACCGTCGCGAGACCTTACGCGGCACGGATGCCGCATAAGAGCTACAAGGACGTACTTGCAGCGTGTCCCGCGATGGTGGGCGGGCAATGGCCCTGCAGTGAATCTGCAGTCCCAATCGCACCGCGTTGCCAAACAATCAGCGCGACCCAAACAAGCGCTTATCCATGCGCAACATCACCAATCGCAGCGGCGTCCACGCCAGGCACAGGCCGGCCAGGATCCCCAGCGTATCGGCCAGCGCATCGTACGGATCGGCGCTGCGATTGGTGGTCAGTGCATCCTGCGCGATCTCGATCCCGATACCCAGCAACACCAGACCGAATGCAGCCAGCAGCAGTGCGCGGCGGGTCGCGAACAATTGCACCGCCCCCCAGCTCAGCAGCGCGAAACTCAGGAAGTGCTCGGCCTTGTCGCTATTGGACGGCAGCTCGGGGAACTCCGGCGGCGGCCCCAGGCATACCGCTATCAGCGCCACGATTGCGGCGATCCACAGCCCCACCCACACGCTCGGCCGATGGAACGGCCGCAGCGCCGCGGTCACAGCCGCCACGTGAGATCGCCGGCCAGAAAGGCCGGGGCGAAATCCACATCGCGCGCAAACCCCATCACCTGGAAGCGCTCGCCCATCTCGCTGGGCAAGGTGAGCTGCTTGACCTGCTGCCGCAGACGCATGCGGCCGACCTCGTCGGTACGCGCATCGGCCTGCGTCAGCAACGCATCCATGCCATTGCCGAGCAGGAAGCTGGCCTGCGTGCAGTAACCCGCCAACTCGAAGCCAGCCCCGGTACCGGCTTCGGCCAGCGCGGTGAAGTCCACCGAGGCAGTGAGATCCTGCAAACCGGGCCACAGGTACAGGTCCTCGTGCATGCGATGCCGGTAGAACGCGCGCAAGGTGCCGTCTTCGCGCTGCGGGCGGTAGAACTCGCCACGCGGGTAGCCGTAATCGACGAACAGCATCGCACCACGCTTCAACCCGCCGGCCACCGCCTGCACCCAGTACGGCAGTTGCGGCAGCAACTCGGAGCGATAGCCTTCGGCGAACGGCTGCTCCAGATAGCGCTCCAGATGCCGCACGGCCGCGCTCAACAAGGCATCGGCAGGCTGCTCGCCGCGCGCGAACCGCTGCTGTGCATCCAGCACCACCGTCTCTTCGTAGACCTGCCCGTCGCGTATCGCAAAACGCGGCGTCGGCAAGGCATCGATGACCTCGTTGGCGAACAGCACGCCGTCCCAATCGTCCGGGAACGGTGCATCCAGCCACTCGACCAGATCGAACACCGGCGGAATCAGACTACGGCCCAGCCGCTCGCGCTGACGCTCGCGCAGATCCGCACTGGGCTCGAGAATGGCATAGCGCTCCGGCAACGCATCCAGCTCCAGCAGCCGCTTGAGCATGACTTCGGCGAACGCGCCGCTGCCGCCGCCCACCTCCAGCACCCGCGCCTGTGGCCCAAGCTGCTGCAGCACCGGCGCCAGCGCGCCGGAGACGGTGGCCGCGAACAGCGGCCCGAGTTCGGGCGCGGTGACGAAATCGCCGCTGTCGCCGAACTTGCTCGATCCGGCGCTGTAATAGCCCAGGCCCGGCGCATACAACGCCAGCTCCATGAAGCGCGAGAACGGGATCGCCCCGCCGGCCGCCTGGATTTCGGCGCGCAGGTGAGCGGCCAACCGATCGCTATGCGCCAGTGCGTCCGAATCGGGGGTGGGAAGGTCGGCGTGCATGCGGGCACCGGTTGCGAAGACAATGCACAGCATAGCCGAGCCCTCCGCGACGCCGAGCGAGTACGCCATGACAGACAGTTCCAAGGTGGTGCTGATCACCGGTGCAGGCCGCCGCATCGGCGCACAGATTGCCACCACCCTGCACGCCGCCGGCTACCGCGTCGCGCTGCATGCGCACAGCTCCGGCCAGGCGCTGAGCGCGCGCGTGGCCGAGCTGTGCGCGCAACGCCCCGCCAGCGCACACGCCCTGCACGCGGACCTGCGTCTGCCGCAGGCGCCGGCGCAACTGGTCGCCGACTGTCTTGCCGCCTTCGGCCGCCTGGACGCCGTGGTCAACAATGCCTCGGCGTTCTATCCCACCGCGCTGGGCGAGGCCACGCCGGCGCAGTGGGACGACTTGTTCGCGGTCAATGCGCGAGCCCCGTTCTTCATCGCCCAGGCCGCCGCCGCGCAACTGCGCCAGCACCGCGGCGCCATCGTCAACCTCACCGACCTGCATGCGCAGCAGCCGATGCGCCATCATCCGTTGTATGGCGCCTCCAAGAGCGCGCTGGAAATGCTGACCCGTTCGCTCGCGCTGGAACTGGCGCCGGATGTGCGCGTCAACGCGGTGGCGCCCGGCGCGATCCTGTGGCCGGAAGAAGGCAAGGCCGCCGATGCCAAGCAGGCGCTGCTCGCACGCACCCCATTGGCGCGCACCGGCACGCCGGAAGAGATCGCCGAAGCGGTGCGCTGGTTGCTGGCCGATGCCGGTTTCGTCACCGGGCAGACCCTGCACGTGGATGGCGGCCGCCAACTGAGCTAGCGCGTCCATGCACGGAAGGCCGCGCCGTTTTTGCGCCGCCAACGCGACGTCCCCGGTCGTGTCCGGACAGCGTCCCGCAGGTGCAGAGCCCAGCGGCGCAACACGAGGCGCTACTGCGCCATACCCAGCGCTGCGGGCGCAGCGGCCAGTTCCACCGTCGTGAACGCGTCGGCGTGCTGCGGGTGCGCCTTCCATAGCGCGGCCAGCGTCTGGCCGCTCAACGGGTCGACGAACTCCGGCGCGATATCGGCCAGCGGCTTGAGCACGAAGGCATGCTTGAGCTCGGGGCGCGGAATACGCAACTGCCCCGGCCCTTGGACGATGCGATCGCCGAAGAACACCACGTCCACGTCCAGCGTGCGGTCGCTGAAGCGCGGCCCGCTACGATCGCGCCCGTGCGCATCTTCCAGCGCGTGCAGCCAACGGTCCAGCGCATGCAGGTCCAGCTCGGTCTGCAAGGCGACCGCATTGTTGACGAAGTCCGGCCCATCGAACCCGACGGCCGGCGTTCGATAGGCAGGGGATACCAGGAGCGGGCCGAAGCGCGCGCGCAAGGCCGCCACGGCCAGGTGCAGATAGTGGGTCGGCTGGACGTTGCTGCCCAGGCTGAGGAGCACGGTGGTCATGCGGTATTCGCGCATGCAGCCGGCATCAGCGTCAACTGTTGCAGATGCGCCGGTCCGCGCCTGCACGTTCCGGCAGGGGCGTCAGGCCGCTTCCAGCGCGTGCGCCACCGCGCGGAACACCCGCCGCATTTCCAGCGGTTTGCGCAGCACGTGCACCGGGATATCCGGCGGAAAATGCGCACGCTGGAGCGGCGAGCCGACATCTTCCAGCACGATCGCCGGTCCCTGGTAGCCCAGCTCCTGCATGCTCAGCAGCACGCTCACTGCAGACAGCATGATGATGTCGCTGTCGATGATCACCAGGTCCGGCATGGCGTGCTGCTGCACCAGCTGCAGCGCCGCCGCGCCATCGGTCGCCAACTGCGGCTGGTAGCCCTGGCTGGACAAGGCATTGCCGAGCAGCGACAGCCGCGTGGCCTCGCCATCCACCAGCAGGATGCGCTGGCCATGACCCAGCGCGAGCGGCAGTTCGGCATCGGCGACCGGCGCCGGTGCCGCGCGCATCGGCACGATCATGTCGAAACGCGTGCCCTTGCCCAGCTGGCTGTCCACCTGGATGCTGCCGCCGTAGCTTTCCACGATGCGCTTGCACGAGATCAAGCCCAGGCCGGTGCCATCGGCCTTGGTGGTGAAGAACGGACTGAACAGACGTGCGCGGGTCTCATCGCTCATGCCCATGCCGGTGTCGGCCACGCTCATGCGCACGCGTGTGGAATCGTAGCGATCGGCGGCCAGCAGCAGGCTGCCGCCGCCGGGCATCGCCTGGATCGCGTTCAGCCCCAGATTGAGCAGACATTGCTGCAGCTCGGTGTAATTGGCTTCGATGGTCAGATCCGCCGGGATCGGATCCATCTGCAGGCGCACGCCATCGGGCAGGCTGCTCCTGAGCAGCATCTGCACCGCCTGGAAAAGGTTGGCGATGGAGACCTGTTCGCGCGGCTTGTTGGAACCGCGCACGAACGACAGCATCGACTCGGCCATCTCGTGCCCGCGGCGGCCGCATTCGGCCACCACATTGGCGAGCTGACGCAACTGCGGGTCGTCGGTGCGCCCGGCCAGCAGGTCGGGAACGATCAGCAATGGCTGCAGGATGTTGCGCAGGTCGTGGCTCAACCCGGCCGCCAGCATGGCCAGGCTCTCCAACCGCTGCGCCCGCATCAGTTCGCTTTCCACCCGCTGGCGCTCCAGCTCGGCGCGCGCTTCGCGGATTGCCCGCGTCACCGCGCTCGGGAGGCGGGTGGGGTTGTGCTTGATGATGTAATCGTTGGCGCCATCCTGCAGCGCCTTGACCGCGGTTTCTTCGCCCATGGTGCCGGAGACGAAGATGAAGGGGGTTGCACCGTTCTGGCGCACCAGGCGTAACGCCTGATGCCCGGAAAAGCCGGGCATGCTCAGGTCCGACAGCACGATATCCGGCGCAAACGTCTCCAGCGCACTGCGCAGCGACGGCTCGCTGTCCACGCGCTCGAATGCCGCGTCGATGCCGGCATCCAGCAACTGATCGGACAACAGCTCGGCGTCCTCCGGTGAATCTTCCACCAGAAGGATCTTCAGCTGCTCCAGTTTGCCCCCCTCATGCGGCATGGTTCAGTCCAGCTCCGGTGCCTGGTTGATGACTGCCCAGAAGGTACCCAGCGTCTTGACCGCGTTGAAGAACTGATCCACATCCACCGGCTTGACGACATAGGCATTGACGCCCAGATCCCAGCTGCGCGCAAGATCGCTCTCTTCGCGCGAAGAGGACAGGATCACCACCGGCAGGCGTTTGAGCGCCTCGTCGCTGCGCACCTGCTTGAGCACCTCGAGCCCGTCCAGGCGCGGCATCTTGATGTCCAGCAGCAGGACGGCGGGCAGCCCTTCCTCGCGGTCGGCGAACGCGCCACGGCGCAACAGATAGTCCATCGCCTCCACGCCGTCCTCGACATGCACGATGGGATTGGCCAGGCGGGCTTCGCGCAGCGCGTCGACGGCCATTTCCGCGTCGGCCGGGCTGTCTTCTGCCAGAAGGATGGTACGAATGGCGGTCATACGGTGAACTCTTGGTTGGGCGCTTCAGGCGCAGGGGGAAGCTCGAAATAGAACGTAGCACCTTCATCGACGGCGCCTTCGGCCCAGATGCGGCCGCCATGACGCGCCAGCACGCGGCGCACGCTGGCCAGGCCGATGCCGGTACCGGCGTACTCGCTGGCCTTGTGCAGCCGCTGGAACACGCCGAACAGCTTGGCGCTGTACTCCATGTCGAAGCCGGCACCGTTGTCGCTCACGCTGAACTGGTGGCCGCCTTCCTGGGTCAGCGTATAGGTGACCTCGATCCGGGCCACCTCGCGCCTGGCGCTGTACTTGACCGCATTGCCCAGCAGGTTCATCCACAGCTGGCGCATCATGTTCTCGTCGGCCACCAGCACCGGCAGCGGTGCGATATGCCAGTCCACACGGTGGCCGGTGTTTTCGCTCTGCACGTTCGAATCCAGGATCGCACGCGTTTCGGCCACCAGCGACTGCATGTCCACCGCCTGCAGGCGCAGCGCACTGCGGCCCAGGCGCGAATACACCAGCAGATCGTCGATCAGCGACGCCATGCGCCGCGCCGAGCTGCTGATGACTTCCATGTAATGGCGCGATTTCTCGTCCGCCGCATCGCCCAGATGGCGCGCCAGCTTGTCCGAGAAACCGGCCACATGGCGCAAGGGAGCGCGCAGGTCGTGCGAGACCGAATAGCTGAAGGCTTCCAGCTCGCGGTTGACCTCCGACACCTGCTCCACCTTGCCTTCCATCTGCCGGTTGAGTTCCTGGATGCGCAGCTGCGTAGCCTTCTGCACGCTGATATCGCTGACCGTCATCAGCACCACATCCTCATCGACCGTATCGGGCAAGGGCATGCGCCGCGCGTTGATCAACATGGTGCGCAGCACGCCATCGGCTGCGCGCTGTTCGTGCTCGAAATCCCAAAGCTCACGGTCGCGCAGCAGCACGTCGGCCAGCCGCTGGTGAATCTGCGCATCGCGCCAGACCCCGTCGCCCACGTCCTCCAGCGCCATCAGCTCGTTGCCGCGCTCCTCCAGTCCGTACAGATCGGCGAACGCAGGGTTGTGCAGCACGATGCGCCTGCGCGAATCCAGCAGCACGATCGGTTCGCGCACGGTCTGCAGCACCGAGCCGGCGCGGCCGTTGGCACGCAGGTACTCCTGCTCGGCCGCCAGGCGACGCCGGATCTGACGTTGCAACAGCCAGATCACCGAGGTGAGCAGCAGCAGCTGTACTGCCAGCGCCGCCCAGCTCAGCACCGCGAAATGCACGCGTTCGGTCTCCGCCCGCGCATTGCGAAACTCCAGCATCCGGCCTTCGGCGCCCTGCAGTTCGTCGATCAACACCCGGATCGGGTTGTTCACGGTCATATCTTCGATCAGCGCGCGGATCTGCGCCGGCTCGGTGGTTGCGGCGATGCGTTCGGCCAGCAGCAGGCGGCGCTCGATGGTGCTCTGGATGCGCCCCATGCGCACCTGCTGGGCCGGGTTGTCGCTGGTCAGTTCGATCAGTTGCCTTACCGCGGCCAGGGCCTCGCGTCGGCCGCGGCGCATGCGTTCATCCAGCGCCGGATGGTGCATCCCGTGCGAGCGCATCAGTGCGGCCGACTCGGTGTCGCGCATCGCCGCTTCCAGGCGCTGCGCAGTCTCCTGCACCTCGTGACTATGGGTAACCCGCACCGCCGCCTGGTTGGCGTTGCGCGCCATCTGCTGCAACAGCAACGCCGGCACCACCACGATCAGGAACACGGCAGCCGCCAACGATGGCAGTCTCCAGCGATCCCATCTGTCTGCTTGGGACGTTGTCTGCATTGCTAGGTCTGTATCCGCTCGCTGCGTGTCGGGGCGAGCCGGCATTGTCTCCGATCGCGCCAACGATGAGATGAATGATTCAGGCCAGTCCATCCAACCATGACATGCCTGAATAGGCATATGATACGTGCAACGCTGGTGAAAACGGCGAGAGCGAACCTGCTCAGGTTGTCGCTCTCGGGCTGACGGTCTGGACCCAGCATCCATAAAAAAAGACGCACCCGCTAGGGTGCGCCTCGTGTCGGACCTGCCGCCTCGCCTCGGCAGGTCCGGCATTCGCAACGGCGTCAGGACCTCACTGCTTGGCAGTGACTTTCAGCCCGGTGGCCTTGACGCTCTTGACGCCTTCGATGCCCTTGGCCACGGCCACCGCCTTGTCATGCTCGGCCTGGGTGGCGACCGTACCGGTCAGCATGACGATGCCGTTCTTGGTTTCGACCTTGACGTCGGTGCCGGACACGTTGTCGGTGGCCAGCAGGTCGGCCTTCACCTTGGTGGTGATCCAGGTGTCGGTCACCGGCTTCTTGGACTCGTTCATGCCGGCCGCGTGATCCTTGGCCGCGTGATCCTTGTGCGCTCCCATGTCCTGCGGCGCGGCAAACGCCTGCGTGGCGCCCAGGGTCAGGCCCAGCGACAACGACAGCGCGAGCAATTTACGTGCATGCATCATCTTCTTCATCTCAGCCACTCCTGTTGAACGTGGCGGCAAGCTTGCGGCCGCGCCCGTCGAGCAGACGTGACCGCAGCATGCAAGAGCTGTGAACCCGGCGCACACAGGTGGGTGCAATACCATGCAGGCCTCCTCCGTCGTTGCAATGAACCGTTTTCAATGCCTAAACCGTTCAATCTGGCCGTCGTCGGCTACGGCTATGTCGGCCGCACCTTCCATGCACCCCTGATCGCGGCCACGCCCGGCCTGCATTTGCACAGCGTGGTGTCGTCCAAGCCACAACTGGCGCAGGCCGATTTTCCCGACGTCACCGTCATCGCCGATCTCGACACTGCGCTGGCCGATCCCGCGCTGGACGCGGTGGTGCTGGCCACTCCCAACCAGACCCACGCGCCTTTCGCATTGCAGGCCCTGGCGGCCGGCAAACATGTGCTGGTGGACAAGCCATTCACGCTGGATGCCGATCAGGCGCGTGCAGTGATGCAGGCGGCAGCAACCGCCGGGCGCATCGTCAGCGTGTTCCAGAATCGTCGCTGGGACGCGGACTTCCTGACCGTGCGCCGATTGATCGACGAAGGCCTGCTGGGCGAGGTGGTGGAATTCCATTCGCACTTCGATCGGTATCGCCCACAGGTACGCGACCGTTGGCGCGAAAGCGATATTCCCGGCGCCGGGCTGTGGTACGACCTCGGCCCGCATCTGCTCGACCAGGCAGTGCAGCTGTTCGGAGCACCACAGGCGATCGCTGCCGACCTGCTGCCTCAACGCAGCCAGGCGCGTAGCGACGATTATTTCCACGTCACCCTGCACTACCCGCGGTTACGGGCGATCCTGCACGCCGGCTCCCTGGTGGCCGACAACCGGCTGCGCTTTGCGGTGCACGGCAGCCGCGGCAGCTATCTCAAGCACGGACTGGATACGCAGGAAGACCAGCTGCGTGCGGGCCGCCGACCCGGCACCGTCGGCTGGGGCGTGGATCCGTTGCCCGGCACGCTGACCCGCGTGGATGAGGAAGGCCGCATGCACACCCACCAGCCGGACAATCAGCCCGGCGACTACCGGCAGTGCTATGCCGCATTCCGCGATGCGCTGGCCGGCAATGGCCCCGCACCGGTCAGCGCGACCGATGCCGTGCAGCTGATGCAGTTACTGGAGTTGGCCCGACGCAGCGCCACCACCGGCCAGGTGCAGTGGCTGGGTGATTCACCTGGCCGATAACGGCTGACAGCCGTATCCGTTGCGCAAGCCGCGCCTGTACGCTGCACACTTGCGTGCCGGTGCGCTGGCCATCCCCTGACGCAGCCGCCTCCGCGGGACGTGCAAGCGGGCCAGGCACGCGCATTGCCGCGTGCCCGATGACAGTGCTGTTGCGAGCCGACAGCGGAATATCCCTGCGCGAACCTTCGCTCGCCGCTGTCCTGCCATCGCTGTTCGCGGCGGGGCAGCGTCGAACTCCGATCACAAGCCCCGCCCCACGCGACGCACGCGCTCACGCGCGCGCGCGCAGCTGCCAGCCGCGCTCAGGCGTCCTTGCTGCCGCTCGCCGGCGCCGTTGTGACGGCCGACATCACCGCGTGACCACCGAACTGGTTGCGCATCGCCGCCAGCAGCTTGTCGGTGAACGAATCCTTGTCGCGCGAGCGCAGGCGTTCCATCAACGACAACGTGATGACCGGCGCCGAGACTTCCAGATCGATCGCCTCGGCCACCGTCCAGCGCCCTTCGCCGGAATCGGCCACGAAGGGCGCGATACCTCCCATGGTCGGGTTGTGTAGCAGCGCATCGGCCGTCAGGTCCAGCAGCCAGGAGCGCACCACGCTGCCGTCGCGCCAGATCTCCGAGACCTGATGCAGATCCAGCGCAAAATCGGTCTTGTGCTGCAGCAGCGCGAAGCCCTCGGCATAGGCCTGCATCATTCCGTATTCGATGCCGTTGTGGACCATCTTGGTGAAGTGACCGGCGCCGCTCGGGCCCACCCGCCC
The DNA here is from genome assembly GCF_020783655.1 of Xanthomonas melonis. Classification (GTDB taxonomy): domain Bacteria; phylum Pseudomonadota; class Gammaproteobacteria; order Xanthomonadales; family Xanthomonadaceae; genus Xanthomonas; species Xanthomonas melonis. The sequence goes on from NZ_JAJGQH010000011.1 coordinate 90,895, forward strand.
CCACCCCTTGTCCGGAGCAGGCGCCAGCGTGGCCAGGATCGGATGCAACGTGGTCACCACCGCCTCGTCGCCACCGACCATCAGGCTGTAGCCTTCCTGCAGGCCCCAGACGCCCCCACTGGTGCCGCAGTCGACGAAGGCGATGCCGCTGGCCTGCAGCTGCTCGGCGCGGCGCTGCGAATCCTTGTAATACGAGTTGCCGCCATCGATCACGATGTCGCCGGCCTGCAGCAGCGGTACCAGTTGCGCCAGGGTGTCATCGACGATCTTGCCGGCGGGCACCATCAACCACACCACCTTTGGCTGCGGCAATGCGGACACCAGCGTTTCCAGCGCCTCGGAGGTGACGATGCCCTTGGCCTGTGCGCTGCTGCGCGCGCTCGCGCCCGGATCGTAACCATGCACACGATGCCCGCCACGCACCAGACGCTCGGCCATGTTGGCGCCCATCCGGCCCAAGCCCACCATACCCAGTTCCATGAATCGCTCCTCGTGTTCTGATCAGTGCAGGGTGCCATGCCCGCTGTAGATTGGTGTGTTGGAATTCTCAATGGATTGTTCCGTCACGGCGTTGCCGCTGCACTGCTGCAGCTGCCAGTCGATCCATCGCCGGTACAGGCTGCTGTGCAGGTTGTGCAGGGTCAGATCGATCGCGTACGGCGTGCGTGGGTTGCGGTCGAGCAACCGCGCCACGTGGTAGCCGATCGGCTTGACTCCCTTGGGATGCACGTAGACCTGGAATTGGCGATAGAACGGATCGTCCAGCAGCTCCTGCACCTGTTGCAGTCGTGTCTGCTGCTGCGGATCGAGACTGACGCGCAGGCGCGCATCGCGCTCGTAGAGCAGCCGCTCGAATCTGCGCTTGCCCGGCCCGCGCAACGACCTGGCCAGTTCCCAGATCCTGCGGTTGAGTGCGTCGTAGTAGGCGAACCCGCCATGCCGCGCCAGCGCCTGTGCCGCCGCATCGCCCACATCCACCACCACGAAGTTCTCGGCCTGGTTATGGATATCGTCCAGATAGCGCTTGTCGAAGACGTGCGCGATGAAACCCGGTGCGCCTACGAAGGCTTGCCGCCCCAGTTGCGAGGTCTTGACCGCCTTGCCGTCGGCGAAGAATTCGCCAGCGTGCGCGCCGAGCAGGATGCTGTCGGTGTCGTGCAAGGTCAGGAACGTGCCGATCGACAGCTCGCCAGGCGTGAACGCGCGATCGAATCCCGCATCGCCATACAGCTCGCGCTGGGTGGCGAGCTGGGCCACTTGCCGCCCCACCCCGCACTCGGAACGCACGTGACCGCGATAGAACGCATCCAGCGCCCGCGCATTGCTGGCGGCCGGCTGATAGCCTCGGCCGAAGCTACGGAATCGGCTCCATCCCTGTGCGGCAGCACCGCGCCAGCCGAAGCCGATCCAGCCCAGTTGCAGCGCGGAGAAACGGTAATGCGGATTGTCCTGCAGCCGGTTGACGGCGCGGCGGGTGGCCGCGCCGAGTTCGAACCCGTAAGCGCACAGCGTTGCGGGGTCGTCCAGCAACCTCTCGAACATCACATGGCGCTGCCCGGCGCTCCAGCCGACGGGCAGGCTGATCTGCAGATCGCCAGCCGCCTGCGCCTGCGCGAGCGAGGCGCGCGTGCATGGCGCTCCGCGCTGGATCGCCACGGTGTCGATCGCGGCATGCTGGATCCGCCAACCCAGCCGGCGCAGCAACAGCTCCACGCAGTCGCTCCCTGCGGCATCGGTCACCGGCGCCGACGTGATGGCAGCCGCGTGCGGAACCTGCACGATGAGCAGGAGCGTGGCGCACAGCAGTGCCTGGACGCGAGGCCGCATCGCGGCAGCGGGCCTCACCACCGCACCGCATGCCGGATCCATCCATCCGACAAGGTGCAATTGCTGATTGCCATGGACTTGCTGTGACGCATCGTTATGTCGTGGACAGGGCAGCGGTGCTGCCGGCTGGATTGAAAAAGCCCCGGCATGGCCGGGGCTCGCAGACATCGGTGCAGACCGCTCTTCAGCGGCGGATCGGCGCTCAGCGGCGTTCGCAGACGCGCTCGACCTGGCGGTTGCCGTTGGCCTGTTGGCGATTGCCCTGAATGGCGCGCCCCGCCATGCCGCCGCCCACTGCACCCGCCACCGTGGCGAGCTTCTTGCCGTTGCCGCCGCCGACCTGGTTACCGAGCAAGCCGCCGATGGCAGCACCGGCCAGCGTACCGCCGATCCGGTTCGGGTCGGTGGAATTCTTCTGCACTTCGACGTTTCTGCAACGCACGCGCGTGCCGTCGGAGAACCTGCGGCCTTCGTCGGCTTCCGAGTAGCGGCCCTGGTCCGAATACCGCTGCGCCTGCGCAAACGTGCTCGTGGCCATCAGGCCGATCATGGTCATGCCCAGCAGGGAAGTACGCATCTTCATCGTCGATCTCCATCATCCTCGCCCACTCGGCGAGCCATGGCCGGCACTCTGTTCGCGGGTTCGAGAACGTAACGTGAAACGTGCCGATCGTTATTCAGCCCACGGAGCGATGCATGAACTCCGCGTCACGGCGTGGCGGGTTCGCTGCGCGGCTCCTGGGCCGGCGCAGGCGGCGGGTCCTGCGCCTCCACTGGCAGCGGCGCTACCGGCGGCTGCGCCACGGCCGCAGGGGTGGGCGCTGCGGCAGGCGGCGCGGCGGGTGCAGGAGTAGGCGAGGCTGCCGGACGCGCCACCGGTGCCGGTGCCGGTGCAGCGGTCGCCGAGGGCGGCGCCTCGGTCACCTTCGGCAGATACGAATTCAGGCGTTCGAAGAAGCGCTTGTAGAAGGCCGCATCCTGCACGGTGGTGCTGGAGACGCGCACCAGCGAATCGCCGCTGCTACCCACCGGCAGCGACAACGACCCCAGCACGCCCACCCCGACGCTGGCCGACGTCGAACTCTTCTTGAGCGCATAGCGGTCCTGCAGCGCGCTGACGAACACCTGCGCCTTGCCGTCGTCCTGGCTGGCGCAGGAAATGCGCAGGTTGAGCTGCTCACTCTGCTCGGCTTCCTTGAGCTGGAAGTTCTTGCTGCCTTCCACACCGGCCGCATCCGCGCGCGTCACCGCGTAACCCTGACTCAACAGGACGCGCCGGGCCGCTTCGCAGGCCTGCGGCGAGGTTGCGGCAACATTGCGCGAATAGGTGTCGTCGGAATTGAACGACTCGCGCATCAGCATGCTGTCGCCCTTGCTGCCGCCGCAGCCGGCCAGGGTCGCGAGGGTGCCGAGCAGCGCGCCGCGCGCAATCAGGGAAATACGAGACATGGCAAGATTCCATCATCCAGAACCGCGCAGAGGATAGCCGCAACCCATGTGGCCGCGGCGTCGCGCCGCCGCTCAGGGCATCGGCGGTTCATCCCCCGGCAGTTGCAGGTCCACCTGCAGCCGGCTGCCATCGGCACCGATGCGTTCGGCGCGCAGATAGTGATGCGCACGCACCGCCGCCAGCGCCACCGGCGCCTGGCAGGGCTCGCCCCACAGGCTCAGGGCGAAGCCCTGCGCCTGCAGCCAACTGGTCAGGCGGTCCCACACTGGCTGCTCCGGACCCAGCATCAGGTCCAGGTCGGCCGGCCCGTCCGGCACCGACGCGGGCAACTGCAGCCAGCGCGCGTAGCTGCCGTGCACCACCACCGGCAACCCCAGCGCCTGCACGGCCTGCAGCAGCTGCGCCGCCTGCGCCGGATCCAGACGCGCCCGGCAGTGCTGGAAGATCAGCGCGTATTCGTGGCTACGGTTGCTGTCGGTGCATGCGTGCTCCACGCCGCCAGCCGGGCGCTGGTAGCACAGCACGCGCTCCTCGCGCAGCGTGAACAGGCTGCCCAGGATCCGGCCCAGATCCCAGGCCTGCGGAATCATGCGTCCGCCCAGCTGGACGTTCTCGATCATGACCACGCCGAATCCATCCGGCTTCAAGCGCCGCCGCAAGGCATGGAACACTGCGCGCATGCCTGCCAGATAGCCGGCGTAATCGGCGCTGTCGTACAACTGGCCCTGGGTTGCCGCGCCACGCCACTGGCAGCCGAAGTACGGCACGTTGGTCAGGCACAGATCGATCGCGGCGGCCGGTGACGTGTGCGCCAGACTGCCGACCCTGACCGGCGCATCCACTCCCAGCCGCCGCAGACGCGTGCGCGCCGTCCGCGCCCGCTCCGCATCGACCTCCATGCCGTGCGCGTGGCGACCTTCGATGGCAGCGGCCAGCAGTGTGGTGCCGAAGCCACAGAACGGATCGAACACCTGCTCGCCGGGCGAACTGAAGTGGCGCACGAACGGGCGCATCTGGTTGACCCACCCGCGGTCGCGGCCATGCAGAGGATCGGTGGCGCGCAGATCGTCCGGCAGGACCCAGCGCGCATCGTCGACACTGGGCACCCACCAGCTACGCCGATCGAACTCATCCACCGTCCGCCTCCCACAGCACGTCGGCATCCGGATCCCAACCGGCGCACAGACGGCCGTTGGCGAAGAACACCAGCTTGTAGATATCGCCGGTGGCATGACGCGCATGCATGGCCGCATAGTCGGCGCTTTCGAACACCACCTGCATGCCGTCGTCGGCGCGCAGGCGTACATTCCAGAAGTAATACCCTTCGGTCATGCCGTCGAGCTGCCAGTGCGTCCACCACGGCTGCTGCATGCAGTCGGCCAGCAACGGCTCCACCCCGACGCGCTGCTGTTCGATGTAGCGCCACGTGCCGTTGCTGCGATATGCCTCGTCCAGGCGCGACAGCTCGCGGAAGATCACCTGGCTGGCACCGCAGCGGCGTGCCCACCCGATGTACTGTGCGATGTCCTCGGCGCTGCAGATGCCATCGCGCTGCACGATGCAGACCAGCCGCACCGGCAGGCGTTCGGCGATGCGGCGCGCGGTGTGCTCGAAGGTCGCCGCATCGGCGATGGGCTCGTCCGCTCGAAAGCGCATGATGGCATCGTTGCGCGCCTGCAGCGGATGGTGGCGCGACAACTCGATCCACGAAAGTCCAAAATCGCTCAGCGCATCGAGCAGGCGCACTCCCTGCGCACGCGCCAGACCGGCACCGTTGCTGTAGAGCACACGCTGCTCGACCTGCGGGCCAGCAGCGGTAGCCGACAAGGTCTGCAGCAGGGCCTGCAGCCACTGCGCGTCGTCGGTCATCTCCAGGCCGGACAACGAATACGACAACGGCACCGCATGCAGCACCTGCAACGCAGCACGCAGCTGGTCGAAGTAGGCTGGGCCTGGCCGCAGCATGGACCCAGTCGGACCGCCGCCGTGCTGACGCAGGTTTTCCGAACAGAACCCGCAGCGCGCCGAGCATGGCCGCACCGACGCATAGGGAGTGAACGTGACCGGCAGCGCGACGCGGTAGCCGCGTTCGCCGATCTGCAACCGATGCCAGCGGCCGCACTCGTCCTGCAGTGGTACCCGACGCTGCAGGCTGGGCACTGTGGCACGCAACCGCGCCAACAGCGGCGACGTGGACAGCGACGATGCGTCGTCGATGGAGGCGGACACGGTCATGCCGGCCTGCTGCCGATCAACGGCGCGCGGCATCGGCGCGCGCACGCACCTGCTCCAGCGTCCATTCCCGCTGCATGACGCCGTTCTCCCACACCGTCACCAGGGCATCCTCGCAGCCGCTGCTTGCGGCCGCCTCGTCGAGCAAGGCACTGCGGTAACTGCCGTCGCGTCGATCGCGCAGCAAGGTCAGGCGGCCGCGCTTGCTCTGCTTGCCCTGGTCGGTGATCGGATCCTTGTAGACATCGATCCACTGCCCGTCCACGCGCACTGCCGAGCACTTGAGCGCGAACTTCTGCGTGTCGCGATCCACCTTCTGCAGCAACGCACCGCCCATGCCGAAAGCGACGTTGTCGGTGGCGTAACCGGCAGCGGTGATGCGCTCCAGAATCGCGCGCAGCGATAGCGGGTTGATGCCATCGCCCTGGATCACGCGCACGTGGTTGAGCACCTTGTAGCCCTTGCCGTTGAGCCGGTGGCCGAACGCCTCGTCCAGCAGCACCAGGCACTGTTCGACCACGTCCACCGGATCGCCCGAATCGGGGCGGACCACCACCGTGGCGCCGGAGGCGATGATCTGCTCGCGCAAGCTGGTGCCCCAATGCTCGCGGATGGCGCGATAGATGTCGTAGCTGTCAGACACCACCGCCACCACGGAGCCGGGGCGCGCGAACTGGGTCAGCATGTTGCGATACGCATCGACCTCGCGCTCGCGGCCCCAGCTGGTGATGGTGCTGTGCTCGGCCGCCGGAATCGAAAAGCCTGCCACCGGTGTGTGGTAATGCGCACGTGCCAGCAACAGCGCCGACAAGGTATCGGTACCGAGGAAATTGACCAGGTGCGCCGCGCCGCCCAAGGCTGCGGAGCCGAGGCTGGACACGCCGCGCGCACCGAAGTCGTGCAGCTTGAACGGCAGCTGCCCTTCCGGATCGTCGCTGGTGAGCTCCAGGTAATCGCGCACGGTCTGCTTCACCTGCCAGCTCACCGTGGCCACCGTCACCGGATACCACACGCGCAGCAGCAGGGTCTCCAGATACGATGGCACCCAGAATGCCCTGGCGTCGGTCGATTCGATCGTCATCAACACGTTATGCGTGGGCACCACCGTGCCTTCAGGCACCGCGCGGATGCGGATCGGCAACTGCCCGCCCAGGCGATCGACGATGTCGCGCCAACCGGCTTCGTTGAAGGGCTCGCCGTGCGCGGCCAGCAAGGCCTTCGCATCGTCGATGTCGGCATGCGTCACCGGCCGGTTGATCGCTTCCTTCAGGATCGACTGCAACCCGAAGAACACGGTCTGGTCGTAGAGGCCGCCACGCGATTCGACGTAGAAGAACGAGGCGTCGGTACCGGGCGGGTATTGCAGCCAGTGGCTGGCCTTGTAGCTGTCGGTATTGAGCAGCAGGTTATCGAGGTAATGCATGACGGAAGCTCCTTCGCGTCGAGTGAACCGGCGGTCTGTCCGCCGGTGGAAGGTCACACTGCAGGCAAGGGATGGACGGGCGGCCGTTCTGCATCGGTGGCGACCCGCACGCGCCCTCGCTCTCAGCCGCGACCCAGGAAGAATTCGAGAATATGCAGGTGGTCTTCGTACAGGCGTGGGCCCATCGCCATGACTTCGGCGATCGGAATCCAGCGCGCCTTGTCGGCGTCGTCGCCGCCGCGTACTGCAGGCAACTCGCCGGCGGGGAATTCGAAGTGGAAGGCATGGGTAATGGTGCGCCCGCGCAGGCTACGCTCGGGGTGATCGAACACCTGACGACCGCGCAGCGAGCCCTTGAGTACCGGCACCGGCACCTTGAGCCGGGTTTCCTCGCGCAGCTCGCGCAGACAGCCATCCAGCAGGCCCTCGTCCTGGCCAACGAAGCCGCCCGGCAGTGCCCATAGCCCCTTGCCCGGCTCGGCACGCCGCCGCACCAGCAGCACGTGCCCCGAATGCACGACCACTGCATCGGTGGTGACGAAGGTCGGTGGATACGGCGCGTCCTTCCACGCCGCACGGTAGTGCTCGATGAAGCGGTATTCGGCCACCAGCTGCGCGTAGCTGGGCGAATTGCGCCGGAACGCTTCCAGCATGTCGTACACCGGCGTCGGCACATTGCCGCGCAACATCAACAGTCCGCCATGGAAACCGATGTCGCCCGCCTCGAACAGATAACGGCGCAGTTCGGTGGCCGACAAGGTCGCGGTGTGCTGCACGTCTTCCAGTGGCCACTGCGGAAACTCGCGCAGGTAATAGCTGCTGGCATCCTTGTCCATGCCGATCAGGCCGATGCGCGCGTCGGTTGCGCCCCCGTCGGCCTGTATCGCCTCGGCGACCTGGCGCTGCACCTCGGCGATCCACAGGCTTTCGTTGTAGAGGTGATCGCGCAGCGGGCGCAGGATCAGTCGCTGACGTTGCTCGGGCAACGCGGACTCGATCATCACCGCGCGCTCTGCGACGGTCCAGGGATTGCGGATGGTACGCGGCGTGTCGGCGGAGCCGATCAGCACGATGAGTTTGTTGGCCAGACCCAGCGCGTGTTGGGCAACGGCGGCGTGGCCGTTATGAAAGGGCTCGAAACGCCCGATGAACACGAGATAGTCGTACGGTACTGCCATGAGAATCCCTCACGGTTGATTGGTTCGCCAACGGTCTGTCCGAAGGCTTGATGCGCATGCTACGCCGATGCACAGCGACGTCAAGCCGGCGCGCAGTCGTCAACATCCCGGTCATCCGCACGCCTTAGACTGGCGCGCAGGCCACCTGTGTGCTGCCCACATGTCTCGTCTATCGCTCCGTGTCGTCATGCACTTCCTGTGCGCTGCCGTCGTCGCGCTATGCATCGCACTGCCGACATCGGCAGCACCTGCTCCAGCACCGCTGCGGGCGATGTCGTTCAATGTCCGCGTACCGGTCGACACCGACGGCGACAAGCGTTGGACGGCACGCCGCGACGCGATGGTCGCACTGATCAGACAGACCCACCCCGATGTGATCGGCACACAGGAATTGGTGCGCGAACAGGCGAACTATCTCGCATCGCAGTTGCCCGACTATCGCTGGTTCGGCAGAGGGCGTCGCGCCGACGGCAGCGACGAACACATGGGGGTGTTCTATGACACCCGCGCGCTATCGGTGGTCGAATCGGGCGACTTCTGGCTGTCGGAAACGCCCGAGGTGCCGGGCAGCAGCAGTTGGGAGACGGACCTGCCACGCATGGTGACCTGGGCGCTGTTCGAGCGTCGGCGCGACAAACGCCGCTTCTACCTGTTGAACACGCACCTGCCGCACCGCGATCAGGACGAGCCAGCACGCGAACAGGGCGCACGACTGATCCTGTCGCGCATCGCACGGTTGCCTGCGGACATTCCGGTGGTGCTGACCGGCGACTTCAACAGCGATCCGGCCCATGGCACCTACGCATTGCTCACGGCGGTGCTGGACGATGCGCGCGTCAAGGCGCCCAGGCGCAACGGTCCGGACAATACCTTCCAGGACTTCAGCACCGCGCCCACTCGCCGTATCGACTGGATCCTGTCTCGCGGGCTGACACCCACGCAGTTCAGCACCCTGGATTCCCGGCCCGGCGGCGTACTGCCGTCCGATCATTACCCGGTGCTGGCCGAATTCGTCTGGCCTCGCTGAGCGGCGGCGCATGGCCACGACGCCGTGCCGGGCCTGCCATCACACCGCCGGGAGATCCGCCCCGACCGCGCTGGCCTGCAACCAGTCCAGCAATGACTGCAGGGTCGGAGAGCAGTCGCGCCAGACGATGGACAAGCTGCGGCTGGCCCAGGCTTCGTCCAGCGGAATCGCCACCAGCGCCTGCCCGACACTGGAACGCACCAACGCGACCTGCGGCACGATCGCCGCGCCCACGCCACGGGCCAGCATGCGGCAAAGCGTCTCGATGCCGGGCACACGCGCACGCACCCGCAACTGCACACCGGCCCTGGCCAGATGCGTGCGCAAGTGGCGTTGCAAGGCGTTGTCGGCCGACAGCGCCAACAGCTGCAGATCGGCGATATCGGCCAGACGCACGCTGTCCGCAGCGGCCAGCGGATGCCCGGCCGACACCGCCACGACCAGGCGATCGGCGCGGAACGGGCGTCGCTGCAGGCCGGTGAAATCGGCATGTCCGGCCACCATGGCCAGATCCGCACGCTCGTCGCGCACCGCATCCGCCGCCTCTTCGCTGCCCTGCTCGGCCAGGGTGAGATCCACCCGTGGATGGGCGACCAGGAAATCGGCCAGACATTCGGGCAAGCCTTCCGACAACGCGGCGGTATTGGCGGCCAGGCGCAAGGTGACCTGCCCGCCCGGCCCGTAGTCGCCCAGTTCGCTGCGCATCGCCTGCTCTTGCCGCGCCAGCACCCGCGCGTGCCGCAGCAGCACCTGGCCGGCAGCGGTCAGCGTCACGCCCCGCCGACCGCGCTCGAACAGGGCCGCCCCGACCTGCAGCTCAAGCGCGCGAATGCGCGCGCTGACCGCCGCCAGCGACAGTGACGCCCGATCGGCGCCAGCGGTGATGCTGCCGGCCTCGGCCACCGCCACGAAGATCCGCAGATCGACCAGCTCCACCTGCATGTTTATCCCTCAGCCTTCGGCCTGGCCGAAGTCTGCCTCAAACAAACACAGCTTGTCCGGAAGCCGGTGGCCGCCGGATCCTGGCCGGCATGCATGCACACATGTCTCAGTGGATCCTGGTCGCCGCGGTGTTTCTGCTGGCCGGCGCGGTCAAGGGCGTTGCCGGAATGGGGCTGCCGACGGTCGCCATGGGCCTGCTCGGGCTCTGGCTGCCGCCGACCCAGGCCGCCGCGCTGCTGGTGTTGCCTTCGCTGGTGACGAATCTGCAGCAGGCCTGGGGGCCCGCACCCGGCGCCCTGCTGCGGCGGCTCTGGCCGCTGCTGACCATGATCGTGGTCGGCACCTGGCTCAGCGTGGACGTGATGATCGGCGGCGACCCCAGGCACCTGCGCGCCGGCCTGGGCATCTTGCTGGTGCTGTACGCCTTTCTGGGACTCGCGCGCTGGCAGTGGACGCTGCCCGCGCGCCACGAGCGCTGGGCCGGACCGCTGGCGGGACTGGCCAGCGGCCTGCTCAGCGGCGCGACCGGCGTGCTGGTACTGCCGGCGCTGCCGTACCTGTCCTCGCTCGCGTTGCCGCGCGACATCCTGATCCGCGCACTGGCGTGTTGCTTCGGAACCGCCACGCTGGCGCTGGCGATCGCACTGGTCTGGCGCGGCGGTGCGCCGTTGTCGGCCGGCCTGCCGTCGCTGCTGGCGCTGCTCCCGACCGCGCTGGGGCTGTGGGCAGGCACCCGGGTGCGTCGCCGCATCTCTGCCGAGACGTTCCGGCGGGTATTCTTCGGCACCTTGCTGGCGCTTGGCCTGCAGGCCTGCTGGCAGGCGCTGGGGTGAGGGTCCGACCGCAGCGATGCCCGGCACAGGCATCGCCAGCCGGCGCTTGCCCGATCGGGCCCCGGCGCACGCTCCTGGCCCTACGAAAAACGCCACCGGCAAGCGGTGGCGTCGACGTCGAGCGCAGCGCGGGGATCAGTCCGCCCAGCTTCCCGGCGCAGTGGACTGCGGCAGCACCTGCGCCGACAACGGCCGGTCCTGCGACAGCAGCCCCAGCGCATCGGCCAGGATCGCCGCCGATTCGTGCAACAGTGGATCGGGGCGCTTCTCGGCAGCCTTCTCGCGTGCGGTGTCCTTGACGATGTCGCGCTCGTTGCCGGTCAGCCCGTCGTCGGCGTCATCGGCCAGCGGATCCAGCGGCAGCCCCAATTGCTTGCGGATCTGCTGACGGTCCTTGCGCTGCTGATCCTGCTTCTTGCGCTCGGCCACGCGCTCGGCCTCGTTCAACGAAATGTACTTCTTGGCCTTCTCGTCACGGAACTGTTTGACGTCCTCCTCCCACCACTGGAACTCCTTGTCGTTGGCAATGCGCGTGGAGTGCAGCATCTGCAGCTTGGGCAGCAAGGGGGCGAAATTGCCATATTGGGTATGCGGCACGGCAGCGATGCGCGTCCACGGCAAGGCATTGTCGTAGGTGCTTTCGCCGAACTCGGTGGCATCCACGCTGGCCGGGAACGCGATGTCGGGCACCACGCCCTTGTGCTGGGTACTGGAACCGCTGATCCGGAAGAACTGCGCAATCGTCAGCTTGACCTGCCCATAGCGCTGACCTTCGGCGGCCGGCCAACGGTCCAGATCGACGATGTTCTGTACGGTGCCCTTGCCGAAGCTGGTTTCACCGATCACCAGGCCACGACCGTAATCCTGGATGGCGCCGGCGAAGATCTCCGACGCCGAGGCCGAGCCACGATTGATCAACACGCCCAATGGGCCATCCCAGGCGACCTTGGGATTGCTGTCGCCGTTGACGGTGACACGGCCGCCGGATTCGCGCACCTGCACCACCGGACCCTGCTCGATGAACAGGCCGGTCAGCTCGATGGCTTCGTCCAGCGAGCCGCCACCGTTGTTGCGCAGGTCCAGCACCACGCCGTCGACCTTGTCGGTCTTGAAGCCGGCCAGCAGCTTGGCGACATCGCGCGTTGCCGAGGCGTAATCGGCCGCGTTGCGGCGACGCCCCTCGAAATCCTGGTAGAAGCCCGGCAACTTGATGATGCCGATGCGGCGTTCCGGCTCGCTGCCCTTGGCAGGCAAGGTGATGGTTTCGCCCTTGGCAGCCTGTTCGGCCAGGCGGACCTTCTGCCGGGTCAAGGTCAGGGTGCGGTGCGCGCCATCGATGCCCAGCTCGGCCGGAATGTATTCCAGGCGCACCTGGGTGTCCTTGCTGCCCTTGATCTTCTCGACCACGTCATCGATGCGCCAACCGATGACGTCTTCGATCACGCCATTCTTGCCCTGCCCCACGCCCACGATGCGGTCGCCGGGCTTGAGCGTCCCGTTCACGGCAGCCGGACCGCCCGGTATCACCTCGCGGATCACCACCATGTCTTCCTGCTTCTGCAGCTGCGCGCCGATTCCTTCCAGCGACAGCGACATCTGCTGGTTGAACCGTTCGGCGGTACGCGGGGTGAAGTAATCGGTGTGCGGGTCCACCGCATTGGTATAGGCGTTGACGAAGAACTGGAACACGTCCTCGCCCTTGAGCTCGTTGACCGAGTCGGCGAGCGTGGCGTACCGCTTGTCCAGGGTCTTGCGAATGTCTTCCGGCTTCTTGCCAGCCAGCTTCAGACGCAGCCAGTCGTTCATCACCGACTGCCGCCACAGCACATCGAGCTGCTTGTCGTCTGCCGCCCACGGCACGTCCTTGCGGTCGTACTCGAACTTGTCGCTGCCGGTGAAATCGAAATCCTGCTTGAGCAGGTCGCGCGCGTACTTGACGCGCTGGTCGACGCGCTTCTTGTACACCGAGAACACCTGGAACGCCGGTTCCAGCTTGCCGCCCCGCAAGGCATCGCTCACGCCGGCCTTCAGCGGTGCGAAACTGTCGACATCGGCCTGGGTGAAAAACTGCTTGCCGCCATCGAGCGTTTCCAGATACCGCTTGAACACGTCCTGGGCCATCGCCTCGTCCAGCGTACGCGGACGGTAGGCGTAACGGCTGTCCGACAGCAGCCCGTAGACGAGTTTGGTCGCGGTCGCCTGCTCGGGCGTGGCAGCCGCGGGCAACGCGGTATCGGCACGGGCGAGCAACGCCATCGGAGTGGTCAACACCAGCGCCAGCAGGCCGGCCTTCATGGACGCAGAAACGTTGTAGGTCATCGAATGGCTCTCGGCGCAAGGCCGACGAAAAGGCGGTGAACGGATCGGACAGCATGACAGTGCCGAAAGTTGCTGGCGTTGTCATCCACTGGCTGAATCAGCCTAGCGCCGGGCCTGTAGCGGATTGTGAACGCGGCCGTACCCTGGGCAACGGAAGCCGCCGGCAGATACGACACGGCCCCGCGCTGGGCGGGGCCGTGTTCCGATCCATTAGCTGACGCACAGACCGCTTTGCGTACGCGCGGGCTCGATGTCTCAGGCAGCGACGCCGGCGCCGGCTGCCTGCCGGTCGGCGTGATACGACGAGCGCACCATCGGGCCCGACGCCACATGGCTGAAGCCCAGCGCGTTACCGTACTCCTCCAGCGCCTTGTATTCCTCCGGCGTCCAGTAGCGCATCACCGGGTGGTGGTGCGGCGTCGGCTGCAGATACTGGCCGATGGTGATCATGTCCACGTCGTGCGCTCGCAGGTCGCGCAAGGTGGCCTGCACCTGCTCCATGGTTTCGCCCAAGCCAAGCATGATGCCGGACTTGGTGGCGATGGACGGGTGCTGCGCCTTGAAGCGCTGCAGCAGGGTCAGCGACCACTGGTAATCCGCGCCGGGACGCACGTTGGGGTACAGGTCCGGCACCGTTTCGATGTTGTGATTGAACACGTCCGGCGGGCTCAGCGCCAGGATCTCCAGCGCGCGGTCCATGCGGCCCTTGCCGCGGAAATCCGGGGTCAGGATCTCGATGCGGGTCTTGGGCGAACTGGCGCGAATGGCCGAAATGCAGTCGACGAAGTGCTGGGCACCGCCGTCGCGCAGGTCGTCGCGGTCCACGCTGGTCACCACCACGTATTTCAGGCCCATGTCGGCCACGGTGGTGGCCAGGCTGGCGGGCTCGTTGGCATCGGGCGGCTTGGGCCGGCCGTGCGCCACATCGCAGAACGAGCAGCGCCGCGTACACACCTCGCCCAGGATCATGAAGGTGGCGGTGCCGTGGCTGAAGCACTCGTGGATGTTCGGGCAGCTGGCCTCCTCGCACACCGTGACCAGGCGGTTTTCGCGCAGCTTGGCCTTGAGGTTCTGCACCGCATTGCCGGACGGAATGCGCACGCGGATCCACGACGGCTTGCGCAGCACCGGGGCATCGACGAACTGCACCGGCGAGCGATTGATCTTGTCGCCGCCGATCTGCTTGACGCCGGTCTGCAGCGGCGCAGGCGCGGCGGTGTCGCCGGAGACGACCTGCAGGGGAATGGAACGGGCGATAGGCTGGGTCATGACGGTACGGGCGCTCAGGCCGGAAGCGAAAGGTCGGGCAATGCGGAAGTGTGCTGCAACACGAGGCCGAACTGGCGCGCCAGCTGATCGAGCAGCACCGCCTTGACGGCGTCCATCCCGGAAGGGCCGCCCAAGTCTAGCACCGAGGTCACCTGCAGACCCTGGTAGCCGCACGGGTTGATGCGCTGGAACGGTTCCAGGTCCATCGCCACGTTGAACGAGAGCCCATGGAAGGTGCAGCCCCGCCGCACCCGGATGCCCAGTGCGGCGATCTTGGCCCCGCCGACGTAGACGCCGGGCGCGCCGTCGCGGCGTTCGGCGCCGATGTTCCACTCATCCAGCGTGTCGATCAGCGCCTGCTCGATCTTGCAGACGTAGTCGCGCACGCCGATCTTGAGCCGACGCAGATCCAGCAGCGGGTAGACCACCAGTTGCCCGGGGCCGTGATAGGTCACCTGCCCGCCGCGATCGACCTGCAGCACCGGAATATCGCCCGGCGCCAAGACGTGCTCGGGCTTGCCGGCCTGGCCCAGGGTGAAGACCGGCGCGTGCTCGACCACCCAGAGCTGATCGGCGCTGTGTTCATCGCGCGCATCGGTGAAACGCTGCATTGCACGCCACACCGGCACGTAGTCCTGCCGACCGAGTTCGCACAGCTGTGCCGGCGGGATGGCGACGGGCACCGCAGCGGATTCGGCCACTACAGCGTCCACTTCACTTCCGGGTGCTCGCGCAGCGCCTGATGCGCAGCGTCGAACTGCGCGCGGTTCTCGGCACGGAATCCGATCTTGACCGACACGTATTTGCCGCTGGAGGAATGCTTCCAGCTGATGCTTTCCTGCAGCAGCTCCACACCGGTGGCGGCGAGCAGGCGCGGCAATTCCACCTCCAGGCCACGATCGGCGGCGCCCATGGCGCTGAGCTCGAAGGTGCCGGGGAATTGAAAGCCGTGGTCGGGATTGTCAGAGCTGATGTCCATGCGCCCATTATCGGGTCGGCCGCAGGCAAACCCAAGTGCGCAGTGCCCGAACTGCACCCACACAGCCCCGACGCGTGCGCACGGTTCGCGCGATCGAACGCCGCTCGCAACGCCGAAGCAGGCTCGGCAATCGTTCTGTCACAGGCCGGGAATGTTCACGCGGCGCAGCGCCGCACCAGGGCATCTTTGACGGACAAGATACCTTTACCCACAGGCCTCCCATGCTCCGACCGCGTGCCTTGTCCGCAGCCCTGCTGCTTTCTCTCACCGGGCTGTCGGCGTCGGCCGTCGCGGCGGACCAATGCGATTCCAGCCGACTTGGGCGCACGCCGCCGGCGGTCAACTTCCGGGTCGACAATGACCTGTTCGGCGGCGAGGACCAGGACCAGGGATATTCCAACGGCGCGGTGCTGACCCTGGTATCGCCCAACCTGGTGGACTACACCGACGATCCCTGCCTGCCGCGCACGGCGCGCTGGGTCAACAGCTATCTGGAACGCCTGCATCCGGGCGAGTTCGATCAGCAGAACATGGTGTTTTCGATCGGGCAGGCGATCTTCACCCCAACCGACTTCACCCGCCGCGATGTGATCCCCGACGACCGGCCCTACGCCGGCATCCTGCTGGCGAGCTTCGGCTACAACGCGCGTAACGACGCGCATTTGCGCACGACCCAGCTGCAGATCGGCGTGGTCGGTCCGTGGGCGTTCGCGCAGGAGGCCCAGGATGCGATCCACGATGTGCTGGGCGACGAGAAATTCCAGGGTTGGGACAACCAGTTGCACAACGAACCGCTGATCAACCTGGTGCACGAGCGCATGCACCGCTGGCCAGCCGATGCCAGCGGCAACGCCGATGGGTTCGGTTGGGACGTCATTTCGCACTGGGGCGGCGCGCTAGGCAACATGGCCACGCATCTGAACGCGGGCGGCGAGGCCCGCTTCGGCTGGAAACTGCCGGACGATTTCGGCAGCACCCCGACCCGCCCGGCGGGCGAGAACACCGCTCCGAGCCGGTTGAGCCGCGCCCGCGGCTGGTCGGGACACCTGTTCGTGACCTCCGACGCACGTTGGGTGCTGCGCGACATCACCCTGGACGGCAATACCTTCCGCAACAGCCATAGCGTGGACAAGCGGCCGTTCGTGGCCGATGTCGGCTACGGGCTCGCGGTGATGTACGGCCGCTGGAAATTCGCGCTCGCCCGCTACCACCGCACCCGCGAATTCGACACCCAGCGCGAGACACCGGTGTATGGGAGTTTCACCATTAGCCGGATGCTTTGAGGGCTGGGATTGGGGATGGGGGATGGGGGATTCGTGAGCGGGCTGTTGGGGCTTTGCAGCTGCAGTGGCTGTTGCGAATCCCTAATCCCAAATTTCCAATCCCCGCCAATAAAAAAGCCGGCTTTCGCCGGCTTTTTTGTTACTCCGATTCCCACCACATCCAGAAGGAATCCCAGAGGCGCTTGAAGAAACCGCCTTCTTCCACTGCATTGATGGCCACCAGCGGCGCCTGGGCGATGATCTTGCCGTCCAGGCTGACCTTCACGGTGCCGACCTGCTGGCCCTTCTTGATCGGCGCCTGCAGGTTCTTGGCCACGTCCATGCTGGGCTTGAGGTCGTTGTAGCGACCGCGCTGCAGGCTGACCGACAGCGGCTGGGCCACGCCCAGCTGCACTTCGTCCTGCGCGCCCTTCCAGACCTTCTGCTTGGTGACGACCTTGCCCGGCGCATACAGGCTGTGGGTCTCGAAGAAACGGAACCCCCAGTTGAGCAGCGCCAGGCTGTCGTCGGCGCGCTGGCGCTCGGAGCTGTCGCCCATGACCACCGCAACCAGACGCTGGTCGCCACGCTTGGCCGAGCTCAGCAGGCAATAACCGGCTTCGGAAGTGTGGCCGGTCTTGATGCCATCCACGGCAGGGTCGCGCCACAACAGCAGGTTGCGGTTGTTCTGCTTGATGCTGCCGACCTGGAATTCCTTGATCTTGTTGTAGGCGTAGGTTTCCGGGTAATCGCGCACCATCGCGCGACCCAGCAGGGCCAGATCGTAGGCGGTGGAGTGGTGGCCTTCGGCGCTGAGACCGTGTGCGTTGACGAAGTACGAGTTCTTCATGCCGATCTTGGCAGCGTAGCTGTTCATCAGCGAGGCGAAGGCCTCTTCGCTGCCGGCCACATGCTCGGCCAGGGCAATCGCGGCATCGTTGCCGGACTGGATCGCCATGCCCTTTTCCATGTCTTCCAGACGCGCGGTCTGGTTGACCGGGAAGCCGCTATAGCTGCCGTCGGTGCCGGCTCCGCCCTCGCGCCAGGCGCGCTCGCTCATCATGACCTGGTCGTCGCGGGTGACCTTGCCGTTCTTGATCTCGGCGGCCACCACGTAGGAGGTCATCACTTTGGTGATGGAGGCCGGCGCCAGTTGCTGATGGATGTTCTCGCCGGCCAGTACCTGGCCGGTGGCGTAGTCCATCAGGATCCAGGACTTGGACACGGCCGGTGCGGGCGCGGGCGGAACCGGCAATGCCGCCGGGGCAGCGGGCGCGGCGGCCGCAGCAGGCGTGGGCTGCGGCGCGGGTGTCTGGGCGCAGACCAGGCCGAAGGCGAACGTGGCCACGGCAGCGGCGGCGAAGCGGAATTTCATCGAAGAACGACTCCTGACAGGCCCGAAGGCTGGGTGATCGGAAATTGTAAAGTGCGACGGCGATCGGGGCGACGTACACCGCCGGGCGCGCAGCCGTGCAGTTCAGCGACCGCGGCGCGCAGGCGGCCGCGGCCCTCGCTGCGCGATGCCTGCATGGCGCCGACCGTGCCTGACCGACCTTGCCCGGAGCAGCCGCCGGGACAAGGCAGCCGGCGGGCAGGTCAGACCCTAGTTTGCGGCTCCGCCCCTGCCGTCCACAGCTGCTCGTGCGTGGCTGCATCTGGCCGACGGTGGCGCATCCGCCGCTGCAGACTCTCGTCAGTTGGCAACGATCTGCGGGTTGCCGAACCCGAGCCCGGCGATCCGTTGTGCGATCTCGGAGGCATTGGCGTGATCGCGTGCATTCACGCGCAGCCGCCATAGCGTGCGCCCGCCGCTGACGATATCGCTGACGCTGGCGCCGGCGATGCCGGCCGATGCCAGTTGCGACAGCGCGCGGTTGGCATTTTCGCGGCTGGCGAAACTGGCGACCTGCAGCAGGATGTTGCCAAGTGCCGTTTCGGCCGCGCTCGGGGCCTTGGCCGGTGCCGGATCGGCCGCAGGCGGGCGTGCCGGGGCGCGATCGGCAGTCTTGATTGCGGCAACCGCCGGCGAAGCAGGCCGGGGAGCCACGGCCGCCGGCTTGCCGGTGGCCACGCGCACGCCCTGCGTCTTCATCCAGGCATCGAAGTTGTCGGCATTACCGGGCTGGCGCGAATCGGCCACCCGGTAGCGCCAGCGCTCGCCCGCCGTATTGATCGCTACGCCTGTGGTCGCCACTGCGGCCGTGGCCGCCGGCGTACCCACGCTCGCCGCCGCACGTGGCGGCACGGTGCGCGTGGGCAGTCGCTGCACCAGGCCGTCGATCTGGCTGCCGGCGACAGGCCGCGCCGTGGCAACGGACGTGGTGACCGGCTGGCCACTGCGGCGCTTGGCCAGCAAGGTGCCGTTGTCGGCTTCGGTCAACCCACGCACTTCGACATTGCCGGTGCCCCTGCCGGTGATGCCCAACTTGACCGCAGCGGCGTAGCTCAGATCGATCACGCGCCCATCGTGGAACGGGCCGCGGTCGTTGACGCGCACGACGACCGAATCGCCGGTATCGGTATTGGTCACCAGCGCGAAGCTCGGCAGCGGCAAGGTCTTGTGCGCGGCGGTGAAGGCGTACATGTCGTAGACCTCCTTGTTGGAGGTCAGCCGGCCATGGAACTTGCTGCCGTAGTAGGAGGCGGTGCCGCGTTCGACATAGTCGCCGGGGCTGTCCATCACCACGTAGCGCTTGCCCAGCACTTCGTAGGGCGAGCGATTGCCGACGGCAGAGCGCGGCTCGTCGGTGACCAAGGGCTCGGGAATGCAGGCCACGTTGGGCACGTGATCGGGCGTGCTGTCCTTGATGCCGGGCTTGTACAGACCGCCGGCGGTGTAGTCGCCGCGCGTGGACGGGTCTTCCCTGGCCGGCGCATAAGGCGATGTCGAGGGGCATCCGGTGGCGACGTGCGCAGGCCCCCTTCCCTCGACCTTGATGCCCTTGACGGCACCGCTGCCATTGCCGCCTGCACTCTTCTTCGGCGCGCTGCTGCAGGCCGCCAGGCCCAGCATCAGCGCCATCGGGATCAGCCACTTGGGGCCTGTCATAGTGTTCATGCCGGAGGTAACTCCTTGCCGGCAATGGCCTCGGACAGCTGGAACACGGCCATCGCGTACATCTTGGAAATGTTGTATCGGGTGATCGCGTAGTAGTTCTGGAAGCCGAGCCAGTACTGCTTGCCGTTGGCATCGTCCAGGTTGATCGGGGTGGCCGTGCTGCCGGCCACGACTGGCGCGCTGGGGTGATAGCCACGCGCGGACAGATCGGCCAGCGTGTACACCGGCGTCCAGTCGGTGGGATTGAATTCTTCGTGCCCGGCGGCCAGCGTGGCCGGCACCGCGACCTGCCCGCCGCGCACCCAGCCACCTTTCTTGACGAAGTAGTTGGCGATCGAGGCGAACACGTCGTTGTAGTCGGTGAACAGATTGCGCTTGCCGTCGGCATCGCCGTCAACGCCGAACTGGCGATAACTGGACGGCATGAACTGGCCCATGCCCATCGCACCGGCGTAGCTGCCGATCAGCGTGGTGACATCCAGTTGCTCTTCCTTGCCTAGCGCGAACAGCTGGCCGAGTTCATCGCGGAAGAACAGCTCGCGCCGCACCTCGCGTTCGAGCTTGGCCGGATCGCCGCTGCGCGGATAGCGGAACGCCAGCGTGTACAGCGCATCCAGCACGCGGTGCTTGCCGGCGTTGCTGCCGTAACTGGTCTCCACCCCGATGATGGCCACGATCACCTGCGCCGGCACGCCGGTGGCCGCTTCGACCTTGCTGAGTTCGGCACGGTGTTCGGCCAGGAACGTGCGGCCGCCATCGATGCGCGCCTGGGTGATGAACATCGGCCGGTATTCGTTCCACGGCTTGACCCGCTCGGCCGGGCGCGACATCGCGGTGATGATCGCGTCCTTGAATTGCGCCTGCGCCAGGGTCGCCTCGATCTGCGCCGCATCGATGCCGTACCTGGCGGCGGTGTCGCGCACGAAGTTGGCGCGGGCGATCTCGAACGGCACCGGAGTCAGATCCACCGGCGGCAAGGTCGGCGCTTCGGCAGCGGCACTGGCAGGCGTGGCGGACGCTGCCGGCGAGCCCGGCGGTTTGGCCGGCGGGGCGCTGGCGGCCGGCGGCGGGGACGGAGGGCTGGGCTGGGTCGCGCAGGCGACAAGGCCGAGGGTGAGCAGGCAGGTCAGGGTGCGTCGAATCATCGGCCGAGGGTAACAGACATCAGATGAACTTCTGGCAATAAGACCATGAAACGAAAAGACTTTAGGCAAAGTCAAGGGCAGGCGCAGCAGTGGCGCTGGTTTTTCCTTCGGGAATCCGGGTCAGGTCCATGTGGCGCGTGCGCAGAGCCGGGACCCGGAGATTGAAAGCGGAGCCGGTACGCCGCGACAGCAGTGCCCCCCCCCTTGCGGATAAACCGGGCCGCAGCTGCAGTCCCAGCCGTCGCCGCACCCTCGACCTGGCGCGGCAACAGCGGGTGCGGTCACAACGCTGGAAAACGCGGCGCTCCCGAACAAGTGGGCACGGCGCCTTCGATTTGCACGGCACCGGTGGTGACGCCGGGACCGGTGGGCGTCAGTGCGCTATTGCTCAACCCGATCTTCGCGTTGCTCGCAGTGACCGACGTGTTTCCGGTCGCCACATTGGCAAGCACCAGGTCCAACGGCGTCTGTGCGTCGTAACCGCGCAGGATCCAGCCCTTGCCACCTGCATCGTTCGCGCTGCGCAATCCATCCACGACGATGGCGCTGAAGGTCGGCTTGGTACCGCTGCTGCCACTGGCGTAGAACGGATTGATCACGACCGGGCTGGTCACGCCGTACAGGCAGGTGTTGCGATAGGTGACCTGGCTGACCGCACCGCCCTTGACGATGCTGGTCTTGATGCGCAGGCCGTTGTTGTCGGTGCTGCGGTTGCCTGCGTCGTCGGTGGACACCAACGCGTTGTTCTCCACCAGCACGTTGCTGACGCCGAACATCACCTCGCTGCCGATCGAGATGCCATGGGTGCCGTAGAACCGCGAGTTGCGCACGGTGATATCGGCCGACCTGGAATTGATGGTCTTGATCGCTACGCCGTCGTCGCCGCCCATCACGTCGCTGTCGTGGATGGTGGCATCGACCACGCTGTCCAGATCCAGCCCGTCGGTATTGGGGCTGGTGGCCGGCGACTTCACCCGCACGCCCCAGATGGTGAGTCCGTTGACGATGTGCGAGAAGAAATGGAAGTACGGCGCGTTGATCAGATTGATGTGGTAGAGGGTGAACGCATTGGAATTCTGCACCTTGATCAGGTCCGGGCTGTTCTGCATCTGACCTGCGGCCTTGGCGTTCTCGCCGAATTGCCACCAGCTGGTGTTCTTGCCCAGCATGGTCAGATCGCCGCGCCCGTCGATAGTGCCCTGGCGATCGCCCCGACGAATCCCCATGACGCCGGTGTTGTTGCCCTTGACGCTGATCAGCGGCAAGCAGCCACCGCTCTTGGAGCCGGCCACGCCGCAGCCACTGCCGTAATCTGCCGGATTGCGCGAGCCGTACAAGGTGACGCCTTGATCGACGACCAGGGTGACATTGGCCGGAATCGACAGCGGGCCCGTCAGGAACGCGTTCCCACTGCCGCTGGTCAACAGCACGCTTCCGCTCTTGCAGGCATTGAGCGCGTCCTGGATGGCCTTGGTATCGGGTGGCGCGCCTTCCAGTACGGCGTCGAACACGCGCCCGCTCGGCGTGTGGCTGGCTCTCACCGGCTGGCAGGTTGCAGGAATCGTCGGCTCGGAGACGGCACGCGTATCGCCGGTGGCGAAGGTGACGGCGCCGGCCTGTGTGGCAAGCGTCAGACAAACGCCACCAATGGTAGCGGGGAGCAGTTTCATAGAAGGATAGTCCGTGAGGAAGAGAGTGCGCGAATCTGCAGGCGATGCGGCGCGGCCGTCATCGCTGCAGCGGCGTGGCGGACTCTACGCAGAGCGGCATGTGGCCGTGCAGCGCTGGCGAATCGTCCACCGTGCGAACGAAGCGGCGCCATGAGGGCATGTGCGCACTGCAAAGCAGTGCGTAGAACATGCGATGTGTCGCAGCGCGGCAACACGGCAACGGACCGCTGTGACAACCGCAAACGATGCAGCGTGCAGGCGCGACGCCCGCGTCTGCCGATCGGCGCGACGCAATCAAGTGCAACCACGCGCGCAGACACCGGGACTGACACGATGGCGATGCGTGGTCGCGATCGTGCGGGTCAGTATCCGTGCACCGGTCGATGCGACTTCACCGCCATCACCAACCCCAGGCCTGCCAGCAGCGACACCGCCGAGGTGCCGCCATAACTCATCAGCGGCATCGGCACGCCCACCACCGGCAGCAGGCCGGAGATCATGCCGCCGTTGACCAGCACATAGACGAAGAAGGCCAGACCGGTGGCGCCGGCGATCAGGCGTGAATAGGTATCGCGCGCCTGGGCGGCGATCCACAGGCAGCGGCCGATGACGATCAGGTACAGGCTCAGCACGGTGGCCACGCCGATCCAGCCGAACTCCTCGCTCAGCACCGAGAACGCGAAGTCGGTGGTCTGCTCGGGAATGAAGTTCAGATGCGATTGCGAGCCCAGCCCCCAGCCCTTGCCGTCCAACCCGCCCGAGCCAATCGCGATCTTGGACTGGATGATGTTCCAGCCGGCGCCGAGCGCGTCGTTCTCGGGATTGAGGAACATCATGATGCGGTCCTTCTGGTAGGGGCGCAGCAGCCAGAACCAGGCCACCGGCGCCGCTGCCGCCACACCGCTCACGCCCACCGCCACCCACCACCACGGCAATCCGGCCAGCAGCAGCACGAACACGCCGCTGGCAGCGATCAGCACGCCGGTGCCGAAGTCCGGCTGCAACATGATCAACGCGGTCGGCACGCCGATGATCATGCAGGTGACCAGCACGGTGGAAATGCGTGGCGGCAGCGGCATGCGGTGCAGATACCAGGCGGCCATCATCGGCAGGCTGATCTTGAGCAGTTCGGCCGGCTGCAGGTAGAACACTTTCAGGTCCAGCCACTGGCGGCCGTACTTGCCGGTGCCCAGCACGAACACCGCCAGCAGCGGCAGCATCGACAGACCATAGATCCACGGCGTCCATGCCCGCAGGCGCAGCACCGACATGCGCGAGATGCACCACATCGCGCCGGTGCCGATGACGAAGCGCACGCCCTGCGCCATCACCAGGTGATCGCCCTCGGCAGTGCCGCCTGCGCTCTTGAGCACCGACAGGCCGATCGCCATCAAGCTGCCGAGCGCCAGGCACAGCACCCAGTCCAGGCTGCGCGTGAAGCGCGCAGCCATGTCCACCAGCCAGCGCAGGATGTCGCTCAATGGTCGGTCTCCTGCACCGTATCCGGGACATCCGGCACCACCGGTTGCGCCGGCGTGGTGGGGTCCAGCGCAACGGCGGTCTGGCCGATCATCACCGGCAGTTCTTCCAGCGCGGCGGCGGCCGTGTCGCCGGCCTGGCGCGCGTCGGTGGCACCGGCCTCGAACTGGTTGATGCCCACCGCGGTCATGCCGAGTTCGCTATCCAGCGGTTCCAGTCCGGCCGGCATCTTGCCCAGCAACCAGGCGTCGAAGATCTTGCGTGCGATCGGTGCCGCCGAACTGGTACCGAAGCCGCCGCCTTCCACCGCCACCGCCACCGCAATGACCGGATTGTCGGCGGGCGCAAAGCCGACGAACAGGCCACGGTGGCGCAGATGCAGCGGCAGGCTGCGCGGGTCCACCGCCGCCACGCCCTTGCGGCTGACCACCTGTGCGGTACCGGTCTTGCCGGCCATCTGGTACGGCGCGCCGGGGGTGATGGCATAACCGGTACCGCCCGGTCGCATGGTGTCCATCATGCCCTCGCGCACCACCTGCAGATGCGCCGGGCTCGGGCTCAGCGGCTTGCCCGGCGGCTGGATCATCGGTTGCCAGGGGTGATCGAAACCGGTGCGCTGCTCCAGCACCAGATGCGGGCGCAGCAGCAGGCCGCTGGCGATCGCCGAGACCCCGCGCACCAGCTGCAGCGGAGTCACCTTCCAGTCGCCCTGGCCGATGGCGATGTTGACCGTATCGCCGGGATACCAGCGTTCCTTGCGGGTCTTGTACTTGTAGGCAGGCGACGGCAGGATGCCGCCGATCTCGCCCAGCAGGTCCACCCCGGTGGGCTGGCCGAAGCCGTAGTCGGACATGTAACGGTCGAAGCGCTCGATCCCCATGTCCACCGCCAGGCGGTAGTAATACGTATTGACCGACTGCGCGATCGACTTGCGCAGATCGGTCCAGCCATGCCCGCCACGGTGCGAATCGCCCCAGCCGCGGCTGACCCCGGGCAGATAGAACATGCCCGTGGACAACACCCGGTCCTCCGGACGCCGCAGGCCGCTGTCCAGCCCCGCCAGCGCGATCAGCGGCTTGAGCGTGGAGCCCGGCGCCACGCCACCCAGCACCAGCCGGTTGAACTGCGGCCGCGACGGGTTGTCGTTGAGCATGCGGAAATCGCTGTGCGAGATGCCGTTCACGAACAGATTGGGATCGTAGCTGGGCAGGCTGACCATGCCCAGGATCTCGCCGGTACGAGGGTCCATTGCGATCGCCGCGCCTTCGTGCTCGCCGAACGCGGCCACCATCGCGCGCTGCAGGTCGGCGTCGACCGACAGCCGCAGATCGGCGCCGGACTGCGGTGCGACCCGGCCCACGGTGCGGATGGCGCGGCCCTGTACATTGGTCTCGACCTGCTCGTAGCCGACCTGCCCGCGCAGGTCCTGCTCGTAGTAGCGTTCCAGCCCGGATTTGCCCATGTGGGTGAGCGCAGCGTTGCCCTCGCCGAGGACCGCCAGATCCTTTTCGTCGATGCGGCCGACGTAGCCGATGATGTGCGCGAACAACGGCCCGAACGGATAGCGCCGGGTCAGGTACGGTTCCAGCTCCACGCCCGGGAAGCGCCAGCGCTCCACCGCGAAGCGCGCCATTTCCTCGTCGCTCATGCGCAGCTTCAGCGTCACCGGCAGGAAGCTGCGGCGCGCGCGGCGTTCGCGCTTGAAGCGCTCCAGATCCTCCGGCGCGATCGGGATCACCTTGCCCAGTGCAGCCAGCATGGCGTCCATGTCGGCCACCTTGTCCGGGGTCACGTCCAGGCGGAACGCCGGCACGTTCTCGGCCAGCAACCGGCCGCTGCGGTCGTAGATCATGCCGCGCCCGGGGACCACCGGCTTGGGCTTGATGCGGTTGGCTTCCGAGCGGGTGGCGTAGACCTCGTGGTCGAGCACCTGCAGCTTGAAGTACCACCCGCCCAGGCCGACCAGGCAGACGACCACCATCGCAAAGCCCAGCACCGCGCGGCGGCGGAACTGCTCGGCTTCGGCGTGCGGATTCTTGGCCTGGCGACGACCGTGCATGGGCTACTTCTTGCTCCGCTTGCCCAGCCGCACCGCATCCAGCAGCACGAACAGCGGCGGCCACAGCGCCATGCCCAGCAGCGGCGCCCACCAGTAGCTCCACGGCAGGGTCGGCTCGCCCACCGCCAGATGCACGGCCGAGGACACGATGCGGTCGTTCAGCAGCAATCCCCCGATGGCCAGCGCCTGCTGGGAGAGCGGAAAGAACCGCATCCGCGCGCGGAAGCGCTGCAGGATGAAGGTCATGATCACCAGCCGCAGCGCCTGCTCGCCGAGCAGCCCGCCATACAGCAGATCGGCCAGCACCCCGGCCACGAAAGCCACGCCCAGCCCGACCCGGTCGGGCGCTTCGATCACCCAATAGGCCAGCACCAGCGCCAGCCAGTACGGACGCAGCGGCTGTACCAGCGCCGGCAACGGCAGTAGCCCCAGCACCAGCGCAACGAAGATGCTGACCGGCAGGATCCAGGTATTGCGCATGCGGGTCATTGGTCCGTCTCCTGTGGAGACGGACGGGATTGGGGATTCGGGATTGGGGATTCGTTTGAAGCAGCGCCCCGCTGCGGGGACGGGCGGGAATCGGGAATTGGGCCGTTGGACGCGGGAAGGCGGGCGGGCGTGCTGGACGGGCGGCCGGATGCTGGAGCGCTGGACGGCTGCGCGCCGGGCGCGGCAGGTGCCGCTGCGGACTGTGCAGGCGGTGCGGTACCGGCCCCCGATGCCTCGGAGGCAGTGGGGCGTGCCGGATCAATCGCTACATTGGAAACTCCGCCCGCCGGCGTACGTGGTGTGGCGGTCACCGGCGCGCTGGCCGCCGCCGCCGCGACACTGTTGCTGTTGCTGTTGCCAATCCCCACTCCCGAATCCCCAATCCCGCCCCCAGGAACTACCCGCAACGGCTTGCCCGCCCGCAGCAACAACACATCCCGGCCCCGATCCAGCTTGGCCGCCGGGGTCAGTTCGCCGACCAGGAAGGCGTGGGTGTCGTCCGGATGCAGTTCGGAGACCTTGCCGACCGGGAAGCCGGCCGGGAAGCGGCCGCCCAGGCCGGAGGTGACGATCTCGTCGCCCACCTGCACGCCGGCACTGAGCGGGATGTCGCGCAGTTCCAGGCGGTCGCCGCGGCCGTAGACGATCAGGCGCACGCCATTGCGCGCAACGCTGACCGGCACCGCATGATCGGGGTCGGTCAGCAGCAGCACGGTGGAATGCAGCGGGGTCACTTCGATCACCTGGCCCATCAAGCCGCCAGCATCGATCACCGCCTGGCCCAACCGCACGCCGTCGCGGCTGCCGGCATCCAGCAGCAGGCGCTGGCGGGTGGGGTCCAGGTCGATGTCCAGGATCGGCGCCAGCTGCACGTCCAGGCCGCGGCGCTCGGCCACGTTGAGCAGTTCGCGCAACTGCGCGTTGTCCAGCGCGGCGGTCTGCAGCCGGGTCAGGCGGGCATTGGCCACCAGCAGCTGATTGCGCAGGTCGCGGGTTTCCTCCACCAACTGCGCATGGGTGGCAGCGTTGTCGCGCACCTGCGAGCCGATCCGCCCCGGCAGCCCGGCCACCGCCCAGATCGGCTGGATCAGCAGATTGGCCTGCAAACGCAGCTGGCTCAGCCAGCCACCACGGCTATCGAGTCCGATCAGCACGACCGCCAGCACCAGATAGACCAGCAACCGCAGTGTGGAGGTGACTTCGCCCGGACGGGAGGCGACGGGAGGACCGGCGTAGGAGGGCACGTTCAGGGCCGGGATTGGGGATTCGGAATTGGGGATTCGGGGAGCGGTTGGCTGCCCCCGAGACGAATGCGGCTAACACGTGAATCAGCGGAACTGCGCGGCAATCCCGCCGCGCCGTAGGCAGGAACCGCTGTTGCGAATCCCCAATGCCGACTCCCGACTCCCGAACGCCTCACTCCGGCGCGAAGAACTCGTTGCCATGCATGTCCACCAGCTCCAGCGCGCGACCACCGCCGCGGGCCACGCAGGTGAGCGGGTCGTCGGCCACCTGCACATGCAGGCCGGTTTCCTCGGAGATCAACCGGTCCAGGTCGCGCAGCAGCGCGCCGCCGCCGGTGAGCACGATGCCGCGCTCGGCCACGTCGGCGCACAGTTCCGGCGGGGTCTGCTCCAGCGCCAGCTTGACTGCGGAAACAATGCCCGACAGCGGCTCGTGCAGCGCTTCCAGCACTTCGTTGGAGTTGATCTTGATCATCTTGGGCACGCCCTCGGCCAGGTTTCGGCCGGAGATCTCCATCTCCTGCACCTCGTCCTGCGGGTAGGCGCAGCCGATCTGCAGCTTGATGCGCTCGGCGGTGGCTTCGCCGATCAGCATGCCGTGGTTGCGGCGCACGTAGTTGGTGATCGACTCGTCGAAGCGGTCGCCGCCCACCCGCACCGACTGCGAGTAGACGATGCCGTTGAGCGAGATCACCGCCACCTCGGTGGTGCCTCCGCCGATATCGATGACCATCGAACCGCGCGCCTCGGTCACCGGCATGCCGGCACCGATCGCCGCGGCCATCGGCTCTTCGATCAGGTAGACGTCGCGCGCACCGGCCTCTTCCGCCGATTCCTTGATGGCGCGGCGCTCGACCTGGGTGGAGCCAGCCGGCACGCAGACCAGCACGCGCGGGCTGGGACGCAGCACGCGCGACTTGTGCACCTTCTTGATGAAGTGCTTCAGCATCGCCTCGGTGTAGGTGAAGTCGGCGATCACGCCATCCTTCATCGGGCGGATGGTGGTGATATGGCCGGGAGTCCTGCCGAGCATCTGCTTGGCCTCGGCGCCGACCGCCGCCACCGAGCGCGTACCGCCGATCGCACGGTCCTGACGCACCGCCACCACCGATGGCTCGTTCAGCACGATGCCCTGCCCGCGCACGTAGATCAGCGTATTGGCCGTGCCCAGATCGATGGACAGGTCGTTGGAGAACATGCCGCGCAGTTTCTTGAACATCGAGGGAGTTGTTCCTGGGTGAGTCGCGCGCCCTACCGCCAGAGTGGCGAAAATTTGGGCAGAAAACGAAGTCGGCTAGCCTAGCAATCCCCCCCGGGGTGAGCAAGGAAAAATCGGCCGTCCCGGCCCCGTTTTCATGTGCCGGTCACGCCAGCCATGGCATGCGGTTGTGGCCCTGATCGGTCGCAGCCGTTACCCTTTGCGCCGCGGCGCACGCGCCGTCCCGCTGCCATGCCCGGCAACTGGCGGGTATTTCCCTACGCAAAGGCCTGATTCGATGTCCGCACTGATCTGTGGTTCCCTCGCCTACGACACCATCATGGTGTTTCCGGACCAGTTCAAGAACCACATCCTGCCGGACAAGGTGCACATCCTGAACGTTTCGTTCCTGGTGCCGCGCATGCGCCGCGAGTTCGGCGGCTGTGCCGGCAACATCGCCTACAACCTGCACCTGCTCGGCGGCGCACCGATTCCGATGGGCACCGTCGGCCAGGATTTCGGCCCCTACCGCGAGCACTTCGAGGCCCTGGGCATCGACCTGTCGCGCGTGAAGATCATCGACGACCTGTTCACCCCGCAGGCGTTCATCACCACCGACCACGACAACAACCAGATCACCGCCTTCCACCCGGGCGCGATGATGCGCAGCTACGAGAACCACGTGAAGGACGTGCCGGGGGTGACCCTGGGCCTGGTCGGCCCGGACGGGCGCGAAGGCATGATCCAGAACGCGGAAGAGTTCGCTACCGGCGGCGTCCCCTTCATCTTCGACCCCGGCCAGGCCATGCCGCTGTTCAACGGCCCGGAGCTGCGCCAGTTCATCGAGCAGGCCGACTACGTGGTGGTCAACGACTACGAGTCCAATTTGCTGCAGGAACGCACCGGCTGGGACGAAAAGGACATCGTCTCGCGCGTGCAGGCCTACATCACCACCCAGGGTCCCAAGGGCGCACTGGTGCACACCCCGGAGAAGACCTACGACATTCCGCCGGCGCACGAGCGCCGCGTGGTCGATCCCACCGGCTGCGGCGATGCGTTCCGCGCCGGGCTGATCTACGGCATCCAGCACAACTACGACTGGCTGACCATCGGCCGCATGGGCAACCTGATGGGCGCGCTGAAGGTGGAGCACCCGGGTACGCAGAACCAGCGCTTCGACTTCGCCGAATTCAACGACCAGTTCAAGCAGCAGTTCGGTTACGCGCTCTGACGCGCACCGCCGCTGATCAGCGCTTGCCCTTCTTCCCTTGGGAGAAGGTGTCCCGCAGGGGCGGATGAGGGTGCGCCTCGGAGATCTACCATCACCTGTCATGACAAACGCGTCGCCACGCGCCATCAGACCTGAATCACCGACTGCTCCACTGCCTCGCCCCGTACCCTCTCCCCAACCCCTCTCCCGGCGGGAGAGGGGCTTTATGCCGACAGCGCGGCATCGTCAGCGGCGACAGCGCACTTTGCTGCAATGCAGTTTGAGCATCACCACGGTTTGTGTCTCTACTGACGCCTCGCGCCCACTGAGGAACGCTGGCCCATGTCAGAGCCAAGCGTTATCGCCGATTCCCAGGTTTCTCCGGAGTTCGAGCCCGACCTGCTACGGCAGATCCGACGGTTGCGCGACATCGCGCCACTGGCGCCGCCGCTGACGCGCTCGTGGCGGCGCTGCCTGGACGACTACGCGCTGCTGCCCGAGGCCACGCCCGCTCCGCTGGTCCATGACGCCCTGCACCTGCGCGAGCGCCAGCAGCGCCTCGGCGAGGTGCTGCGTATCGCCAAGGTGGAAATGGAAAACCTGTACGAGCAGATCGCCGGCAGCGGCTATGCGGTGATCTTTGCCGATGCCCAGGCCACGGTATTGCACAGCGTGCACGATGCCACGCTGGTGCACGAGTTCCGCCAGGCCGGCTTGCTGTGCGGCGCCAGTTGGGACGAATGCCATCAGGGCACCAACGGGCTGGGCACGTGCGCGACCGAGCGCACGCCGGTGAGCGTGCACCGCGGCGAGCATTACCTGACCCGGCACCTGCCGCTCTCCTGCAGCGGCGCGCCCATCCTGGATCCGCACGGCGGCCTGCTGGCGGTGCTGGACGCCTCCACGCCCAATGCGCAGGACAGCAAACAGATCCAGCGCCATACCATGGCGTTGGTGAGCATGTCCGCCGCGCAGATCTCGCGCTCGCATTTTCTCAACGAGTTCGCCCACGCCTACATCCTGCGCTTCCACAGCCGCCCGGAATTCGCCGGCCTGCTGCACGAAGCCTTGATCGCCATCGGCACCGACGGCCGCGTGCTGGCGGTGAACGAAGCGGTGCTCGAGCAGCTGGGCAAGATCGATCGCAGCCTATTGGTGGGGCGCGACATCTCGCAGGTGATGCAACTGGACTTCGACACCCTCGAACACCGCGCCGGCAGCGACGCCGGCACGGTGTGGTCGATCCGCTGCGCCTGCCACGGGCGCCGCTTCTACGCGCTGGTACGCCCGCCCCGTGCGCGTCCGTCGCCGTCGGGCGTGGGCGGAGCCGCGGCGGCGGTGCCGGACACTGCCGCCGCACCGGGCGAGCACATCGGCTCCGATCCGCGGATGCGCCATAACCTGGCCAATGCATTGAAGCTGGCGGCGCACCGGGTCTCCATCCTGCTGCGCGGCGACACCGGCACCGGCAAGGAAGAATTCGCCAAGGCCGTGCATCGCGGCTCGCCCTGGTCCAGCGGGGCGTTCGTGGCGATCAACTGCGCCGCGATTCCGGAGGCGCTGATCGAAAGCGAACTGTTCGGCTATGCGCGCGGGGCGTTCACCGACGCTGCGCGCGAAGGACGTCACGGCAAACTGTTGCAGGCCAGCGGTGGCACCTTGTTCCTGGACGAAATCGGCGACATGCCGCTGCCGTTGCAGAGCCGCCTGCTGCGCGTACTGGAAGACCAGTGCGTCACGCCGCTGGGCAGCGAGCGCACGGTCGCGCTGGAACTGCACGTCATCAGCGCCAGCCATCGCGATCTGGCCCAGCGCGTGGCCGCAGGGGAGTTCCGCGAAGACCTGTATTACCGACTCAACGGCGTGGTCATGCACCTGCCGCCGCTGCGCGAACGCAGCGACAAGGCCGAGTTGATCCGCACCCTGCTGCACGAGGAAAACCCCGAACGCAGCGTGCGCATCAGCGAGGAGGCCATGCACAAGCTGCTCAGCTACGCATGGCCGGGCAACCTGCGCCAGTTGCGCAATGTGCTGCGCACCGCGGCGGTGCTGTGCAGCGGTGGCGTGATCCGCCTGCCCAACCTGCCGCAGGAGATCGTCGACGCCGGAAGCGCCCCCTGCCTGGTGGATGGCCGCGCGGTGGCCGCCGACGACATGCCGGGCCGCGTCGCGCTGGATCAGGCCGAACGCATGGTGCTGCAGCAACAACTCGAACGCCACCGCTGGAATGTCAGCCGCACCGCCGATGCGCTGGGCATCAGCCGCAATACGCTGTATCGCAAGCTGCGCAAGCATGGTCTGGCTACTGGATGAATCGGGGGCCGGGATTCGGGATTGGGGATTGGCAACAGCTAGCAGTCGGCGCCGCCGGTGCATCGGCGTTTACGAATCACGAATCCCGAATTCCGAATCCCCGCCTCAAAGCGCCCAACGCAGCCCGACCACATACTGCCTGGGTACGCCGGGTGCGAGAAAACGCGCCGGGCCGGTTTCTACCGGTGCATCTTGCGGGCGGGCCAGCTCGCCGTCGGGGAACACGTCTTCGGCCACGGCGGCATAGGTGGCGTAGTGGCGGTCGAACACATTGTCGATCCGCGCGAATAACGACACGCGTGGAGTAATGGCCCAACGCGCCTGCAGGTCGACCAGGGCATAGCCGGCAGTGCCGATGTCGATGCGCTCGGGCGCGGCTTCGCCCGCTTCGGCATTGTCGACCTGACCGTCCTCGTTGCCGCTGGCCACGCGCCCGGACACCGCGCGCACGCCGGCGCCCAGGGTCAGCGCATCGCGCTGCCATTCCACCGCGGCCTTGAGGTTGTGCCGCGGCAGTGCGGCAATGCGCAGGCCAGGCCGCAGCGCGATCACGCGCTCGCCGGACAACAATTCGCCGCTGCTGCGGTAGGTCGCGTCCAGGTAGCTGTAGCCGGCCGACCACTGCCAGCGACCGCTGCGCTGCTGCAGCGCCAGATCGGCGCCCTGGTAGCGGGTACGGCCGACGTTGTCGAAGTACCCCAGCTGGGTATCGGGCGCGCGCAGGAACAGGATGTCGTCGCGGTTGTCGGCCCGGTACAGCGACAGCGTCGCCTGGGTGTCGGCCGATGGCGCCCAGCGCGCGCCCACTTCGACCGTGCGCGAGACGATCTGCTCCAGCGGTGGATCGGCCTGCAGGCCGGTGGGGAGGCGGCACGGCTGGGTCGGATCGGCACAGCCCAGCTCGATGGCGGTGGGCGCGCGCGTGTTCTGCGCCACCGAGCCGTACACGGTCAGCCCGGAAGCGAGCCGATGGGTCAGCCCCAGCGAGGGATTGGCCTTGACGTAGACGAAGCGCTCGCGCGGGCGGTCGCCGTCCTCGGCAGTGGAGAGGATGTTGTCCACCACCACCCGATTCCAGCGCACTGCCGCAGTGAGATGGGTCGCCTGGTCGATCGCCCAGGTATCGGCGACGAAGGCGCCCAGCGTCTTGGTGCTGCCGCGCACGCCGGAAAAGAACGTCCGCTCGGCATCGGGATCGGCCCACACCGAGCGGTCCGGCTGTACCCAGCCATCGCGGGCGAACTGCCGATACCGCACGTAGCCGCGATCGAAGGTCACGCCGGTGCTGAGCGCATGCGCCCCCCACTGCCCGGTCAGGTTGAGCGCCAGCCCCTGCGCATCCTGGCGCATCCAGGTGGTGTTCAGTGCCCCGGTCGGCAGCGCATCGGCATCGGCGCGCGCGGTCCCGCAATCGGCATCCAGCGCGGTGCCATCTGCGGCATAGCCGGACGCACACTCTTCGACGAACTCTTCGTAGTCTTCGCCGATGTCGCCGTTGACGGTGTCGCGCCGGCCCACGCGCGAATAGGCCAGCGCGTGCAATGCGGTGTCGGCATCGAAGCGATGATCCAGCTGCGCGGTCAGCAGCGTGTTGCGATTGCGGGTGAGGTCCGGCGAGGTGTATACCGCGCGGCGGTCGGCGCGATACAGCCCGGGCTCAGGCCCTTCGTCGGTGTAACGCGTCTGCGGCAGCAGGCCGTTGCCGATCAGGCGGCTGCGCCCGTGCAGCAGCGACAGGCTCCAGTCGGTCTGCTCGCCCTGCCGACCGAGCTTGCCGAACAGCGTGCCCAGCCGGCCTTCGGACGCATCGCGCCAGCCGTTCTCGTCGAAACCGGTCACTGCGATGAACCCATGCCAGCCGTCCGCGCCGGCGACGCCATAGCTGGCATCCAGGCGCCTGCGCGCGCCGCTGCCCAGACTCAACTCGCCCTGCACGCCCGGTGCGGTGAGTCCGGAGGCAGTGGACAACACCACCGCGCCCCCCAGCGTGTTCGGACCGAACAGCGGGTTGGAACCGGGCATCAGGGTCACCGCCGTGATCGCCGCTTCGGGCAGCATGTCCCAGCTGACGATGTCGGCGAACGGTTCGTTGAGGCGTACGCCATCCAGATACACCGATACCCCCTGCGAGGCGCCCGGCAAGGCCGAGGCGCGGAAGCCGTGGAAGGTGAGGTCGTTCTGGAACGCGCTGCCCTGCACATCGTTGCCATCCACGCCGACGAAGCGCCGCTGCAGCAGATCGCCGAGATTGTTGCTGCGCCCGCGCGACAGGTCGGCCGTGTTGGCCGACTGCACCATGTACGGCAGCTGCCCCGCATCGATGGTGGTGCCGGGGATCGGCGTGGCGGTGACCTCGACGCGATCCAGCCAGGTGACCTGCGCCGCCTCTGCCGCCAGCGCCCTGGCAGCGCCGGCCAGCGATGCCAGGGCACAGGCGCCCACCAATGCGTGGCGCCCCAACGGCGCGTTCCTGCGTGTGGCTGCTGTCATGTCGCGTCTCCGTCAATAAAGCACGATCGATTTGATGCCGCGCGCGGCGCGCAGATCCGCCAACCCCTGGTTGATCTCGTCCAGCGCCAGCGTGCGGGTGATCAGTGGTGCCAACCGGATTTCGCCGCGCAGGCAGCGCTCCACATAGCCGGGCAACTCGCTGCGCCCTTTCACCCCGCCGAATGCGCTGCCGCGCCACACCCGCCCGGTGACCAGCTGGAACGGGCGGGTACTGATTTCCTGCGCAGCGTCGGCCAGGCCGAGAATGACGCTCTCGCCCCAGCCCTTGTGGCAACACTCCAGCGCCGCCCGCATCGTGCCCACATCGCCGACGCATTCGAAACTGTGGTCGGCGCCACCGTCGGTGAGATCCACGATGACCTGCTGGATCGGCGCGCCGTAGTCGCGTGGATCCAGGCAATCGGTGGCGCCCAGCGCGCGCGCCAGCGCGAACTTGCCCGGATCGATATCCACTCCCACGATGCGCCCGGCCTGCGCCAGCACCGCCCCCTGCACCACCGACAGCCCGATGCCGCCCAGGCCGAACACCGCCACGCTATCGCCGGGACGCACGTGCGCGCCGGTGAGGACCGCGCCCACCCCCGTGGTGACCGTGCAGCCGAGCAGACAGACCTGCTCCAGCGCGGCCTCGCGCGGGATGCGCGCCACCGCGATCTCGGGCAGCACGGTGTACTCGGAAAAGGTGCTGGTGCCCATGTGATGCAGGATCGGGCGCCCGTGCAGCGAGAACCGGCTGCTGCCATCGGGCATCAGCCCACGCTCCTGGCTGCTGCGAATCGCCTGGCACAGGTTGGTACGGCCGGAACGGCAGAACTTGCAGACCCCGCATTCGGGCATGTACAGCGGGATGACATGATCGCCGGCCTGCACGCTGGTGACGCCGATACCCACCGCTTCCACCACACCGGCGCCTTCCTGCCCCAGGATCGCCGGGAAGCTGGCCGCATGCCCGTGGGCCAGCGCGTGCACATCGCCATGGCAGATGCCGGTGGCGACCAGCCGCACCAGGACCTCGCCGGGGCGCGGCGGCTGCAGCTCCACTTCTTCGATGGTCAGCGGCTGATGCGGGCCCCAGGCCACCGCAGCGCGTGTCTTCATCCCGCCTCCCTGGCGCGCGTGGGCATGGCGGCCACTCAGCGCGCGATGACCACGCCCCACGGCAGTTCGCCGACAGGGATCTGTTTGCGTTCGCGCAGGCTGGCGGTGTCGATCACGCTCACCGTATTGGAGCGCCCGTTCGCCACGTACAGCTTGTCGCCGGCCGGGGTCAGCGCCGGGTTCCATGGCCGCAACCCGACCGGGATCTCGGCCAGGCGGCGTGCGCTGCGGGTGTCGATCACGCTGACCGTCCCGGCGCCACCATTGGAGGCATACAGGCGCGCGCCGTCCGCAGACAGGGCAACCCCGGCGGTGCGCACGCCAGCCGGCAGACTGGCGCGGCGGGTGCGGGTCTGCAGGTCGATCACATCCACCACGTCGGCCGTTTCCTGCGCGATGTAGACGCGATGACCATCCGGCGCGAAGGCCATGCCGCGTGGGTGGCCGCTGGTGGCCACCACGCCGATCGAGCGCTGCGTGGTCAGATCGATCAGGTCCATGTCGTTGGAGCCTTCGTTGCTGGTCAGCAGCCACTTGCCATCGGGTGTATACGCGCAGTGCTCCGGTGCCTGCCCACGCGTGGCGATGACCTGCTGCACCGCGAAGCGTGCGGCATCGATCAGCATCACCTGGTTCTGCCCCTCCACGCACACCGCGAACTGTCTGCCATCGGGCGAGCGCGCGATGCCTTCGGCGTTCTCGCCGATCTGCACGCTGCGCAGCACGCTGTCCTTGGCGATGTCCAGCTCGATCAATCGGTGGTGTTGCGCATCGATCAGGTACAGATGGCCCTGTGCCCCGGGCAACAGTTGCTGCAGGCGATTGCCCAACTGGCCTTGTCCGGTGAGGGTACGCACCACCGTATCGCTGCGGGTATCGATCACCGACACCGTGCCGCTGCGCTGATTGGGCACGTACGCAAACACCGGCGCAGTCGCAGGCGCGGGCGTTGCATCGGTGGAGAGCGGCGGCGCGAGGGGAGCGGACCTCGCCGTGGAGGCAGTCACCGCCGCATCGCGCTGGCAGCCGGCCAGCAGCACCAGCGCGCCGAGTGCAGCCACCGCACGCAGGCGCAGCCAGGTGCCGCAAACCGCTTTGAAGACGCCAGGCCTCATTGCGCCTTGCCTGCGGTCTTGTTGATGGAATGGATGAAGGCGAGCAGCTTTTCGGTATCGCCGGGCTTGAGCACCGGTGCGAACGGCGGCATCTGCCCCACCACTTTTTCGTGGCCGATCCGGGTCTTGCCATGGGTGATCATCGCGGCGGTGCCTTCGCTGATCAGCGCACGCAAGGTGTCGTCGTCGCTGCCATAGACCCAGATGTCGTTGGTCAACGGCGGGCACATGCCACCACCCCCGGTACCGCCGTGGCAGGCATTGCAGCCGGCGGAAAAATAGATCTTCTTGCCTTCGGCCACCAGTTCCGGCGTGACCTTGACTTCCGGCCCCTTGGGAATCGGAACCACCGTGGCTGGAGGCGTGGGCGGCGTAGCCGGATCCGGCGCCGGCCCGGCCGCGAGATTGGGCATGGCCGCCGGCGCGGCAGCGGGTGGCGGCGCTGCGGTCGCCGCTGCCGGCGTGCTGGCGGCGGGAGGGGCGGCCGCATCACGCGCCGGGCCAGGCGGCGCTTCCTCCTTGCCGCATGCCGCCAACATTGCACTGAGCAGCACGCTGCATAACGCTGCACGAACGGAACGATCGAGACAACCCACGATGGTCTTGCGCATGGACGAACCTTTCTGATCGGAGGGAACGCCACGCACAGATGCGCGCGGCGGAAGAAGCGGTCAGTGTCTGGAGGGGTGGGCGGTATCGCTCAGCAGGGTGGCCAGCGCGGTATCGCCACGGTCCTGTGCCAGCGCCGCCGCCGTCTTGCCTTCGCGATTGCGCACCGCCGGATCGGCACCGGCAGCCAGCAGGCGTCTGGCGACCTGCTCGCGGCCGGCCGCGGCTGCCAGCATCAAGGCAGTGACGCCGGCCCGATTGGCGTGCCCCGCGTCGGCTCCGCGTGCGAGCACCGCATCGAGAATGGCCGGATCGTCGCGCGCCACCGCAAACATCACCGGCGTGAACCCGGTGGCGTTGGCGCGCCGCGCATCCGCTCCGGCGGTCAGCAACGACCGCACCACCTCCACATCGGCGTACGCCACTGCCAGTTCCAGTGCGCTCCAGCCATCGCCGGACACCGCGTCCACCGGCGCACGCTTGCGCAGTAGCCGGTCGACGCTGTCGGCATCGCTGGCCCAGGCGGCCTTCATCAGCGCGGTCCATCCACCGGCATCGCGGGCGTCCAGCCGCGCGCCGGCATCCAGCAGCAGACCCACCAGGTCGGGTTCCTGGTTACGGATGGCCTGATGCAGCGGCGGCTCGCCGAGCAGATTCGGCCGGTTGGCATCGGCGCCATGCCGCAGCAACCAGGCCGCGCGCACCGCATCGCCGGCATCCAGCGCATGCGCAAGCTCCTGATTCGGGTCGGCGCCGCCGGCGATGCGCAGTTGCAACTGCGCCAGCTCCTGCGACGACGCGGCCTGGCTGGGCGACTTCGGCGCCGGTGTCGGTGTGGCGTAGGGCCCATGCGACGGCAGATCGCCGGCCACGACGCAGTCGCTGCACCGTACCAGCGGCACCCGGTAATCGCGAAGGATGGCCTCGATCTTGCCGGCGCTGCGTTCGAATGCCGTGTTCAACGCATCGCGCAGCTCGGCATTCTTGCGCGCCACCGCCCATGCCATCGAATACTCCAGCACGGCATCGTCGACGGTGTTGAGCGGCACCAGGCCCAAGTCTGCGGGCGCAGCGTAATAGCCGGCGACCGGGCCCCAGGATTCGGCGGCATCCAGCTCGCCTGCGGCGACGCGCTGCACCAGCTTGCCAGGGTGTTCTTCCGGCGCGGTGGCCGAATCGTAGAACAGGTACTGCACCTCGCCAGTGACGCCGTGTTCGTACAGCGCCTGGCGCGCGGGCGAACTCTGGAACACGCCCAGCCTGATCGATTTCAGCGCCGGGTCGTCCAGGGTGCGGGGCGCCAGCTGCAGGCCTTTGCGCGCCACCAGCACATAGCTGGAGCGATAGAGCGGCACCGTGGTGAGCCCCTGTTCGAAATCGCTGTTGAGATCCATCAGCACATCGCAGCGGCCGGCATTGATGGTGCTGCGCGCCAGCCCGCGCTGGTAGTAGGTGCGCCATTCGTAGTCCAGCCGCCGCCCCATGGCTTCGGCCACCACCTGCGCGATCCTGTTCTGGAATCCCTCGCCGGCCTTGTTGGACAGCGGCATGTTGCCCGGATCGGCGCACACCCGCAGCACCGTGGAATCGGGTGGCGGTGGCGGTGCGGCAGCTGCCGCTGTAGGTGTGGCCGGCGTCACCGCGGCGGGCGCGGTGGCAGAAGCGCGAGCCGTCGGTGAGGACGGCTCGCGTGTGCAGCCGCCGGCGACGAGTCCGAGGCTGCAAACCAGTAGCACCCTGCGCAGCTGCGCAACCATGTCGTGCGCGCCGGCAGCCCGCTGCCGCCGCCCACGCCCCACGCCTTGCATCGACATCATCGCGCCGTTTTCGCTGCGGCATTGGCGGTACCGCCACCCGCGACGGACGCCGTAGCGGTCGCCGTGGTGGATATGGTCTTACCGGCGCCGTCGATGCGGAAGGTATGCACCATGCCGCCCAGCGGGATCTTGTCGAAACCGGCACCGAAGGCCAGTCCGGCCGCACCCAGCGCACCGTAAGGATCGCTCGGGTCCAGGCCGCCGGTGACCGGCAGGCCGATCCAGCCGCCGATGCCGGAGAACACCGCGATGTACTGGTGACCATTGGCCTTGTAGGCGATCGGGTTGCCGATGATGCCGGAGGGCAACTTCATCTCCCACAATTTCTTGCCGGTGTCCTTGTCCACCGCGCGGAACCAGCCATCCAGCGTGCCGTAGAACACCAGCCCGCCGTCGGTGACCAGGGTGCCGCTCCATACCGGGAACTTCTCCTTGATCTCCCATTTGGACTTGCCTTCCACCACGTCGAAGGCCTTGACGATGCCCAGCGCGCCTGGCTCGTTGGGCTTCATCATCACGTTGGCGAACACATATGGCAGACCCATCATGGTGTTGCCGCGTTCCTGCGGTTCCAGCTCCATGTGCCAGTTGTTGGTACCGCAGAAGAACACCGCCGCATTGGCCGGATCCACCGAGCAGGGCTGCTGGTCCTTGCCGCCCATCGCCGAAGGGAACGCCTGCACCTTCTTGCCACGTTCCAGCGGCGAATGCGCGGCCACCTTCACCGGCCGGCCGGTCTTCATGTCGATGCGTTCGGCCCAGTTGGCCGGCACGAACTTGTGCGCGCGCAGCAGCGTTCCGTCACGGCGATCCAGCACGTAGGCAAAGCCGTTGCGATCGAATTGCACCACCGAGGGCACCTGCTTGCCGTCGATG
Organism: Xanthomonas melonis; assembly: GCF_020783655.1. GTDB lineage: Bacteria > Pseudomonadota > Gammaproteobacteria > Xanthomonadales > Xanthomonadaceae > Xanthomonas > Xanthomonas melonis. The sequence continues at coordinate 131,527 of NZ_JAJGQH010000011.1, forward strand.
CTCAGATCCACCAGGATCGGTTCGTTGATGCCGTCGTAATCCCATTGGTCGAACGGGGTCTTCTGATAGCCCCACACCGCTTCGCCAGTATCGATCTTGCGCGCGAACAGCGTCATCGACCACTTGTTGTCGTGCTCCCCGTTGTTGCACTCCTCCTGCGTGGTCTTGCCGCAGCGATACGAGGGACTCCACAGACCGGGATTGCCGGTTCCGTAGTACACCAGCTTCAACTTGGGATCGTAGCTGTACCAACCCCAGGCCGCGCCGCCGCCGCGCTTCCATTCGTCGTTGGGGAAGGTCTTCACGCCCAGATCGCCGAGCTGGCCGTATTGCGGATTGGCCTTGTTGAAGTCCGGGCCCAGACAGATCGCCTTGTCGGTGCCGGCCGCATCGCAGGACCAGGCCTGCTTGCCATCGGACAGGTTGTAGGCCGCCACGCGACCGAGCACGCCGAACTCGTTGCCGCTGATGCCGGCCACCACCTTGCCGTCGGCGATGATCGGCGCCATGGTGATCGTCTCGCCCTTGTCCGGGTGTGCGAGCTTCTGCTTCCACACTTCCTTGCCGGTCTTGGCATCGAGCGCGATCACATCGCCGCTGAGGCTGCCGAACACCAGCTTGCCATCGGCATAGGATGCGCCGCGGTTGACGGTGTCGCAGCAGGCCACCGCCACCGAACGCTCGTCCTGTTGCGGGGTGTACTTCCACAGCACCTTGCCGCCATCGTCCTGCGCGGCCAGGTCGATCGCGAACACGTTGTTCGGGTATGCGCTGACCATGTACATGATGTTGCCGATCACCAGCGGCTGCCCTTCGTGACCGCGGGTGGCATCGGTCTTCATTTCCCACGACATCTTCAGATTCTTGACGTTGTCGCGGTTGATCTCGGCCAGCGGGCTGTGGCGGGTCAAGGCGAAGTCGCGGCCGATCCCGCCCCAGTTGTCCGGGTTGCCTGCATTGCTGGCGAATTCGCCATCGGTATCGACCACGGCGGCGGCCGGTGCAGCGGCGGGAGCCGCGCCAGGCGTGGGTGCTGCGGTCTGCGCCGGCGTGTCCTTCTTGCAGCCGGACAACACGGCGCTCAGCGCAAGCATCAGCAGCGCGCCGCGGCGAAGGCTGCTGCAGGAAGATTGGTGCATATGCGTCTACCCCTCTCGGTGAAGAATCCAATCGAACGAAGCCACTGGCGTTTGATGCACGCGACGACGGCGCAAACGGGTGGGCACCGCCGGAAGACTCAGCACAGCGCGTGCCAGCGGGCTGTTGCGGCGCAGCACCTTGTCGTGCAAAGGCCTTGTCTTGGCTGCGTCTACATGGCGCGCAAGGTGTAACGGTTCTGGCACACTTTGCGCCGCACGCGCTGTCGCAGCGCCGGTACAGCGCTACCTGGCGGGGCTGCACGCTGCCGGACAGTGTTTTGATGGATACATGGCTACACCCGGCGTGTCGGGCAGGCTTGCCGCAGGCACTGGCATGCTCAATCGTTGAGGAACCTGCGCGGCGCGACAGCTGCAGGGATCAGGGCACGCGATGCTTTCGTTGCGGCGGCATTGCGACGCCGCCGACCCGCTCGACGCTTACCGACCGAGGCGCTCGCACTGGCTGCGTGGACGCGGACAGCACACGGCTGCGCGGGCGTGCACTGACCACGTGCGAGCCGGTGTCAGAGACCCGGCTGCCGGATCGCAGTCTTCCCGACCGGGCGCAAGTGGTGGTGGATCCATCGATGGCTGCATCGGATGGCGCGCTGGAGCATGGCGTTCTCTTCGATGCGGATACGGCGCGCTAACCAGCCGGCGCGCGCCAGTGCTGCAGGAGCCCGGCGCAATCCTGCAGGCGCCAGTCGGCCAGGCCGGACCAGCGGTCGCCCACGACGTTGACCAGCACGGTGGCGGTGCCGGCGGCGCGGCCGCATGCCAGATCGTTGCGATGGTCGCCCACCATCACCAGTGCCGCCGCGGGCACGTTCCAGCGCCGCTGGAAGTACTGCAGCCCATCCGGTGCCGGCTTGGGCGCGGCCTCGTCGCGACCGACGATATCGTCCCAGGCGAAGGCATCGCCGACGCCGATCGCGCGTAATGTCACCTGCGCCAGCTCGCGCGCGTTGCGCGTCAGCAGGCCCAGGCGACAGCCATCGCCCTGCAGTGCACGGACCAGCTCCAGCGCACCCGCAGCGGGTTGCGCAGCCTCGGCCAGCGCACGTTCGTGTTCCAGCAGCCAAGCGTGTTTCGCACGCGACTGCGCAGCCGGCAGCGCGGCCAGGTGATGCAGGATGTCGTGTTCGGGCGGAATGTCCAGCTCGCGCCGGATCAGCGCGAAGTCGTGTACCGGCCGGGTCAGCGTGCCGTCCATGTCGAACACCCAATGCCGGTACGCCGACAACGGCAGGCGTGCGGCGATCGCGCCCTCCATGCGCTTACTTCCAGCCCGGCATCTGGGTGGTATCCAGGCCGCCGACCTCGAACTCCGCAGTGCGCGTACCGCCGGCCTTGACCGGAAACGCGATGCTGATGCGTTTGGCAGTGCGCACCAACTTCCACAAGGCCTTGTCGTCGTCGATGAACATCGCGATCGCCTCGTCGGTATCCGGGCGATGCGCCGCCATCGCGCGCGGTGCGCCGCCATCGACCGCCACCTGCACCTTGCAGCCGCGATAGCAATCGAAATCGCCGGCCTTGAGAACGAGATAGCTATGCCGCTTCCATTGCGGGTGGTCGCGAAACACCAGGCTGACCGGTTTCGGCCCGCTGCCATCCACGTCCACGCGCGATCTGGCCTCGATCATCGCCGAGCGCTGCGCACCGCCCTTGGCCGGCACCTGCGAGTACGCCCAGAGCGCCTGCATGCGCCGCAGTTCGCGGGCCTGCTCGCCCTTGGCCTTGATGTCGGCATAACCGGGCTCGATGCGCGTCGCGGCGGGGGTACCGGCATAGCCTTCGAGCAGGGCGGCCCCATGCGCACGCGCCATGTCCCAGTTCTGTGCCGCGACAGCCTCGTCGTATTGCTTGGCCAGCGCATCGGCCTCGCGTTGCTTGACCTGCGCCTGTGCAGCTTCCTGCGCCTGGCGCTGCGCCTGGCGATCGGTACAGGCGGTCAGGACGGCGACGCACAGGGCGGCGCTCAACAGATACTTCATCGTCGACTCCAGGGCAGATTCAACGGCAACCATACCAGCCCACCGATGCGCGGTTGATCAACGGAAGGAGCTGTCTCGTCGCGACGCGGCATTCCCGCCGAAGCCGGCTGAGACACGACACGCATCATTATCAAGCACCGTAGAACGCACCCGGGCGCGATGGGGGCGTGACCGACAAAGCCCCATCGCGCCCGGGTGCGTTCCTGCGCGGCGCGATGCGCGACGCAGGATACACGCCCTCCCAGGCTGTTACGGCTGCGCCGGCGGCGCTGCCTTGGCCTTGGCGATCATCTCGGCCACCGACGCGGTGGTGATCGGGTGATAGCTCGGCTTGGCCTTTTCGAAGGCCTGCTCGGCGAACGCGATGCCGTCGGGCGTCTTCAACAGTTCTGCATAGATCGGCAGCACCAGCTTGCGCCGCCCCACCCGCTCGATGAACTCGCCCGCGGCCGCGCGTGCCTCGGTATAGCCGCTGCGGATCGCCAGCGGATACCAGCGCATGGCGATCTCGCCATTCGGCGTGCCGGTGAAGTGGTAGGCCTCGTCCAGCTGCTTGAGCTGCTCCGGCTTGAGCGTGGCGCCCATTCCGCTGAGGAAATGCACCCACTCCTGCGTACCCCACTCGCCGGTGACCTGCTTGCTGGGCAGCGTACCGCTGCCGCTCCAGGCGATGCGCGCGGTGTCGACGATGGAGAAGCTGCGCGAGCGCGCCTTGGCGGCGAAAGCCGGGATGCCCGGCTGCTTCAACCACGCATCCACTTCGGCCGCGGTGACCGTGGTGGGATGCTTGGCGAGCAGATTCTTCTGAAGGTAATCGACGAACTGGTCGGTGGTCGCGCTCTGGAAGGCGTGATCGTCGAACCAGCCACGCAGGAACGGGTCGAACACCTCACGGCCGAAGCGCTGCTCCAGGAACTGCAGGAACCAGGCGCCCTTGACGTAGGCCACCTGGCTCAGTGCCTCGTCCGGGTCACGTTGCGCCAGCGGCGGCAGTGCCAGGGTCTGGTCGGCCGGCGTCATGTCCTTCACTTCGGCCAGCAGATCGCCCTGGTCGATCTCGCGCTCCATCTCGGCCATCTCCGCGCCATACAGCGCCTCGGTGATGCGGCCCTGCACGTAGGTGGTAAAGCCCTCGTTGAGCCAGATGTCCTTCCAGCTGGCGTTGGTCACCAGGTTGCCGGACCAGCTATGTGCCAGCTCGTGCGCGACCAGCGACACCAGCGACTTGTCGCCGACGATGACGGTGGGCGTGGCGAAGGTCAGGCGCGGGTTCTCCATGCCGCCGAACGGGAACGACGGCGGCAGCACCAGCATGTCGTAGCGACCCCAGCGATACGGGCCATACAGCTTTTCGGCCGCACCGATCATCTTCTCGGTGTCTTCGAACTCCTTGGCAGCCTTGTCCGCCATCGCCGGCTCGGCCCACACGCCCGAGCGCGCGGAGATCGGCTTGAACACCACATCGCCAGCCGCGATCGCCAGCAGGTACGACGGAATCGGCTCGGGCATCTTGAAGCTGTAATCGCCATCGCGCGCGGCCTGGGGGTCGTTGTCGGCGCTCATCAGCACCATCACGTCCGGGCGCGAGGTCACATGCGCGCTATAGGTGAAGCGCACGCTCGGAGTGTCCTGCAACGGCACCCAGCTACGCGCGTGGATCGCCTGCGACTGGCTGAACATGAAGGGCAACTGCTTGCCTTCGGTCATCGACGGCTCCAGCCACTGCAGGCCCGAAGCGGTAGGTGCGGTGTGATAGGTGATGACCACCTTGGCGGGCTGGTTCGGCGCTTCGATGGTGAGCTTGCTGCCGAAGGTCTTGTCGGCCGGTGCCAGTGCGAATTGCAGCGGCGACAGGCCGCCCTTGCCATCGTCGGCCTGCACCTGGGCGATGCTCAGCTCGCGGGTGTCCAGCACCAGCTGCTTTGCGGCCTTGTCCTTCCACTCCAGGGTGTAGGTGGCGGTGCCGCCGATCTGCTTGCTGTCGAAATCCAGCTTCAGATCCAGCGCCAGATCCTTGATCATCACCAGCTGCGGCTGGGCATAGGAACTCTCGTCGTGGTTGCGGGCGTCTGCTTTCACGGGGGCCTTGGCAGTGGTGGCTGGCGCGGCGGTGGTGGACGCCGGCGGCGTGGAGTCATTGGAACAGCCGGCCAGCGCGATGGACACGGCCAGGGACAGCGACAGGAGCGGGAAGCGCATCGACGGCACCACAACGAGGGAATCGGGCATTTTAGCGCTACGCGGCAGGGACTGCCCGCGCCGCTGCCGGCGCAGGGCGATCAGTCGAACAGGGCAGCGGGGATAAAGGCCGCGCTCGCTTGCCGCAGGGCGATGGCGCTGCGCGCCTGCTGGCTGGGGGCGAGCCGGCGCATTCATGGGAACCCCGCGATGCGCACCGTGGCGACGCAGCCGCACCGGCCGGGCGAACACGCTGGAGACGAAAACGAGGACCGTGCGCAATGCGAAGCAGCGCGCTGGCGAACTGCATCGGCCACATCCGCACCGGCAGCGCGCCTGCTGGCGCAGCTGCTGCTCAGGCCACCGGATGATCGCGCGGCATGTCGTGCCCGTCGCGGACCAGGCGCCGGCCGCCGGAGAACTTGGCGCGATACATCGCTGCATCCGCACGCCGATACAGCTCGGTGGCGTCCAGACCCTGCGCACACACCGCGCTGCCGGCGCTCAGGTGCAGTGGCGCTTCCTCGCCATCTTCGCGTTCGAGCATGGACAGCCATTGATTGAGCTTGAGCGTGGCCTCGTCCTCGCTGGCATGCACGCCGATCAGGAATTCATCGCCGCCCCAGCGGCCGATCCAGTCCTGCGCGCCCAGCCAGCCGTAGGCCGATTCCACCAACCGCACCAGCACGCGGTCGCCGGCCAGATGCCCGAAGCGGTCGTTGATCGGCTTGAGGTTGTCCATGTCCAGCACGAACAGCACGAACGGCCAGCCCTCGCGCTGCGCGGCAGCCACCGAATCGCGCATCGCCTGTTCGCAGCCGCGCCGGTTCAGCGCTTCGGTGAGCGGGTCGAACAAGGCATGCTTCTTCAGATCGCGCATGCCCGCGTCGATACCGCGCAGGCTGCGGTTGATTCCGCGCAACAAGCGGCCAAGCTCGTCGTCGCCATGCTCGGGCAAGCTGGGCAGGCGTTGATCGGCGTAATAGGTATCCAGTGCATCGGCCGCAATGCGCAGCGGTGCCAGGAGTCGATACAGGGCCGACAGCGTCAGCGCGGTGCCCGCCAAGGTGGCCAGCAGCGCCACGATGACCACCGACCACAGCAGGCGCCCGCCCAACTCACTCTGGGCGGCCAACCACGCGATCAACAGCAGCAACGGCAGATGGATGCCGACAAATGTCACCGCCAGCAGCTTGGCGCTGAAGGAACGGGGAAACACGCGCGAGAGCCCGGCGTACAAGCGCATCCAACTCTCCGACAGAAGTAGCGCCTAGTGTGGCCGACCGCCCGTGGAGCCAACGCGACGGAGTTCGCAGAACTCCGTCAGTGCGCACGCTCTTGCAAGGAAGCGATGGTGCGCCAAGCGAACGCAGCCGACCCGCGGTGGACGGCGCGCGTGGGCGCGCCGCATCGGCCCCGTTGGCGCCGCGTCAGATCTTGTAGCCGGAGTGGATGGCCACGATGCCGCCGGTGAGATTCTTGTAATGGCAACGCGCAAATCCGGCCTCGCCCATCATGCCCCTGAGCGACTCCTGCGGCGGATGCTTGCGGATGCTCTCGGCCAGGTACTGATAGCTGTCGGCATCGCGTGCGAACAGCTGGCCCAGCTTCGGCAGGATCTTGAAGGAATGAAAGTCGTAGATCGGCTTGAACCAGTCCGCGGTGACCTCGGAGAACTCCAGCACCCGCGCCTGGCCGCCGACCTTCAGCACGCGATACATCTCGCGCAGTGCAGCGTCCTTGTCGGTGACATTGCGCAAACCGAAGGAAATGGTCACCAGATCGAAACTCTGGTCGGGAAACGGCAGCGCTTCGGCATTGCACTGCACATAGTCGAATCCTGCCACCAGACCGCGATTGGTCAGGCGGTCGCGGCCAACCGACAGCATGCCGGCATTGATGTCACCCAGCACCACCGCGCCTTCCTCGCCCACGCGCTCCTTGAGCAACACGGCGATGTCGCCGGTGCCGCCAGCCAGATCCAGGACCCGGTCGCCCGGCTTCACCTGCGCGGTGGCCACGAAGTAGCGTTTCCAAGCACGATGGATGCCCAGGCTCATCAGATCGTTCATCAGGTCGTAATTGCGCGCGACCGAGGTGAAGACTTCGCCAACCAGCTTCTGCTTGTCCTTGGCAGCGACGTCGCGAAAGCCGAAATGGGTGGTACCGGAGGTATAGGGGGATTCGCTCATGGGCGGATTATCGCACTGCTGACGCCACCATGACTGCAACCGGACCACAATCGCGAACTCTTCCACTACCGGCCCTGCGAGCATCGCGTGCGCGACAAGTACGCCCAACGCGACTGGCAGCCTCACGAGCGGCCCACCCTGCCGGGCTCGGCCTCCACGCCGTTGCACCCGACCCGGCGCCGTATTCAGTACGGGCTGGTGGGCGTGGTGGTGGCGCTGACCGGGGGGCTGAGCAATGCGCTGGTCACCGCCAACCTGCCGTACCTGCAAGGCGTATTGGGCGCCTACAGCACCGAAATGGCCTGGCTGCCAGCCGCCTATGTGATGACCAACATCTCGGCCAACCTGCTGCTGGTGAAATTTCGCCAGCAGTTCGGGCTGCGCCGTTTCACCGAGATTTTCCTGGCGCTGTATGCGGCCATCGCCTTCGCGCACCTGTTCGTGCACAGCCTGGGTTCGGCAATCACCGTGCGTGCGGCGCATGGGCTGGTGGGGGCGGCGCTCAGCTCGCTGGGGCTGTACTACGTGATCCAGGCCTTCCCCAATGCATACCGTCTCAAGGCGGTGGTGCTGGGGCTGGGCCTCACCCAGCTGGCCTTGCCGCTGGCACGGGTGTTTTCCACCGACCTGCTCGAATTCGGGCAATGGCAGGGGCTGTACCTGTTCGAGTTCGGCCTGGCGGTGTTTGCGCTGGCCTGCGTACTCGCACTCAAACTGCCGCCCGGCGACCGCTACCGGGTGTTCGAACCCCTGGATTTCCTCACCTTCGGCCTGTTCGCCACCGGGGCGGCGGGCCTGGCCGCGGTACTGTCGCTGGGCCGGCTGCTGTGGTGGACCAGCACCCCGTGGCTGGGCATGGTGCTGGCGTCCTCGATCGTGCTGCTGTGCGCGGCCACCTGGATCGAGCACAACCGCCGCAACCCGATGATCAACACGCGCTGGCTGGCCAGCGGCGACATGCTGCGGCTGGGCCTGGCGATCTTGCTGATCCGGCTGGTGCTGTCGGAGCAGAGCACCGGAGCGATCGGCTTCTTCCAGACCCTGGGCCTGGCCAACACCCAGTTGCAGACCCTGTTTGCGCTGATGCTGCTGGGCGCGGTGCTGGGCGTCGCCGCCAGTGCCTGGCTGATCAATCCGGCGCGCATCGCCGAACACCTGATCATCGCGGTGGCCGCCATCTGCATCGGCTGCTTCATGGACGCCGATGCCACCAGCCTCACCCGTCCCGAACAGATGTACGTCAGCCAGTTCCTGCTCGCCTTCGGCAGCACCTTCTTCATCGGCCCGGCGATGGTGGCCGGTATCGGCCGAGTGATTGCGCAACCCGGCAACCTGATCAGTTTCATCGTGCTGTTCGGCATGGCGCAGAACATGGGCGGACTACTGGGCAGCGCGCTGCTGGGTACCGTGCAGGTGGTGCGCGAGAAATACCACTCCAGCCAGTTGGTGGAGCACCTGGTGCTGACCGACCCGCAGGTGGCCGCACGCGTGCAGGCCTATGCGAGCGCGTACGGCCACACCATTGGCGATCCCGCTCTGCGCCAGGCGCAGGGGGTGCGTGCGCTGGGCAGCGTAGCCACCCGCGAAGCCAATGTACTGGCCTATAACGATGTGTTTCTGCTGATCGGCTGCATTGCCATCGCCACCGGGCTGTGGATCCTGTCCGTGCTGGTGTGGCGGCGCTACCTGCGTCCTGCCGTCTCGCCTCCCTTCCCTGCTTCCAGCGCACGCCCATGAATACACCCGCAGAACCCTCCCCCGTCGCCGAGCGGCAACGCCGTCGTCGCCGTCGCATCACCGGCGCCATTGGATTCGGCGGCCTGGCACTGCTCGGCGTGGCGCTGGTGCTGTATGCATGGCGGCTGCCGCCCTTCGTCAGCGCCATCGAACGCACCGAGAACGCCCTGGTGCATGGGCAGATCACTGTGATCGCACCGCAGGTCAGCGGCTATGTCACGCAGGTACTGGTGCAGGATTTCGCACATGTCAGACGCGGCCAGTTGCTGGCCACCATCGACGACCGCATCTACGCCCAGCAGTTGGAACAGGCCAAGGCGCAGGTGCAGACCGCGCAGGCCAATCTCGCCAACTGGGAGCAACAGCGGCATGGCGCACAGGCCACCATTGCCGAACAGCGCGCGGCATTGCGCAGTACGCAGGCCCAGCGCGAACGCACCCGTTCTGCCTATGCCCGCGCACAGCAGCTGGCCAACCAGAAGCTGGTGTCCGAGCAGGACCGCGACACGGCCTTCGCTGCGCGTGCGCAGGCCGAGGCGGGTGTGACGCAGGCCCGCGCTGCAGTGCAGGCAGCTGAAGAAAACGCCCGCAGCGTCACCGTCAATCGCGCTGCGCTGGAGGCTGCAGTTGCCAATGCGCATGCCGCGCAGCAACTGGCGCAGATCAACCTGGACAACACCCGCATCCTGGCCCCGCGCGATGGCCAGCTCGGCCAGCTCGGCGTGCGCCAGGGCGCTTACGTCACCAACGGCACGCAGCTGATGGCGCTGGTGCCGGACACGCTATGGGTGGTAGCCAATTTCAAGGAAACCCAGATGGCGAAGATCCGCATCGGGCAGCGCGCCAGCTTCACCGTGGATGCGTTGAACAACGCGACCCTGCGCGGCCGCGTGCAGGAGATCTCGCCGGCCGCCGGCTCGGAATTCAGCGTACTGCCGGCCGACAACGCCACCGGCAACTTCGTCAAGATCGCCCAGCGCATCCCGCTGCGGATCGATGTCGATCCCAACCAGCCTCTGGCGGCACGGCTGCGCCCGGGCATGTCGGTGGTGGTGGCCGTGGATACCGCCAGCGCTGCGGACTGAGCGCAGCATCGGCACACTACACCTCGCGTACTCGCGCGCCGATGCAGCCGCTATCATGCGGCAATGCCCTCTACCGCACGCGTCCACCTGCAGTGGCACTCACTGCGTTTTTCCCAACTCGACAGCGCCCAGCTGTATGCGTTGCTCAAACTGTGCACCGACGTGTTCGTGGTGGAGCAGCAGTGCCCCTATCCCGAGCTGGATGGCAAGGATACCGAGCCGGATGTGCTGCATCTGCTTGGAATAGCCGATACCGCCGAGCTGGCCGCCTATCTGCGCGTGTTGCCACCCGGGCTGAGTTATCCCGAGCCCAGCATCGGACGGGTGGTGATCGGCTCGCCATTTCGCGGCAGCGGGCTGGCGCACGCGCTGCTGCGCGAAGGCATACGCCTGGCCCACGCGCATTGGCCGGGCAGCGCCATTCAACTCGGCGCGCAAGCGCATCTGCAATCGTTTTACGCCACGCACGGATTCGCACCGGCGTCCGCGCCCTATCTGGAAGACGGCATTCCCCACCTCGACATGCTGCGCCCTGCCGGCGCAGCGCCCATGGAGCCTGCATGATCACGACCCCCGACTATCGCGCCCTGCTCGACACCGCCATCGCCGAAGCCCGCCAGGGGCTTGCCGAAGGCGGCATTCCGATCGGTGCGGCGCTGTATCACAACGATGGGCGCCTGCTGGGCTGCGGCCACAATCGCCGCGTGCAGGAAAACGACCCTTCCGTGCACGGCGAAACCGACGCCTTTCGCAAGGCCGGCCGCCAGCGGCGTTACAAGGACACCATCATGGTCACTACGCTGGCTCCGTGCTGGTACTGCAGCGGGCTGGTGCGCCAGTTCAATATCGGCACCGTGGTGGTGGGCGAGTCGGTGACCTTCCAGGGTGGTATCGCCTGGTTGCGCGAGCACGGCGTCAATGTGATCGACCTGCAAAGCCAGGAATGCATCGATCTGCTCGGCGGCTACATCTCCGCCAATCCGGATGTATGGAACGAAGACATCGGCGAGGACTGAGGCATCGGGCAGGCGCCAGCAGCTCCGGCAGCAATTGCGAGGGCTGCTCGCGTCTTGCGACACGCTGTCGATGTCCCCCGCCGGGTGTCAACGCGCGTTGACGCGGACGGCGCTAGTCTCGCGCTTTGCCCAGGGGGGGACCGCTTCAATGGCAGTGGTGGACATCGTGATACCCGGCCGCGCCACCGCGCCGCCGGTGATGGAAGCGGCAGGCGATGTACAGGACGTGGGTTCGCTGGCGCTGGAAGAAGCGCATTGCCCTCATCCGCCCTTCGGGCACCTTCTCCCGCTGGCGGGAGAAGGAGACCCGCCGGTGGAATCGACTCCGCCCTTCGGGCACCTCCCTGCGCTGGCGGGAGAAGGAGACCTGCCGGTGGAATCGACTCCGCCCTTCGGGCACCTTCTTGCGCTGGCGGGAGAAGGAGACCTGCCGGTGGAATCGCCGGGGGCCACGAGCCTCGCTGGCCCGGAGACCGCATTGCAGACGCAGGCTCCTTGTTCGAACATGATCCCGAGCCGGCTGACACGGCCGCGGTGGCCCGCACTCGCCGATACGGCCGCCAGTGCGAACGCGCAACTGGGCGCGCTCCTGCTCCAACGCTATAGCGCCAGCCTTCGCGGTAGCCAGCGCTGATCTCGAGGCCCTTCGCATCGGCGTGCGCGTGAACTCGATGCAAGAGCTGCGCACGCGCGGTGACGCAGCCCTTGCCTGGCTTCCCAACGTAGGGCGTCAGAGGATGTAGCGGCTCAGGTCCGGATCCTGCACCAGCTCGCCGAGCTGCGCGTCCACATAGGCCGCGTCCACCGTCACGCTCTGGCCGTCGCGGTCGGGCGCCTCGTAGCTCAAGCCGTCCAGCAGGCGTTCGAGTACCGTGTGCAGGCGGCGGGCGCCAATGTTTTCCTGGCGTTCGTTGACCTGTGCGGCGATCTCGGCCAGGCGTTCCACTGCATCGGCGCCAAAACTCAGCGACACACCTTCGGTCTGCAACAGCGCTTCGTACTGTTTGATCAATGCAGCCTTCGGCTCGGTGAGAATGCGCACGAAATCGGCCTTGGTCAGTGCGGTCAGCTCCACCCGGATCGGGAAGCGGCCCTGCAGCTCGGGAATCAGGTCGCTGGGCTTGGCGAGATGGAAGGCGCCAGAGGCGATGAACAGGATGTGGTCGGTCTTGACCGTGCCGTACTTGGTCGACACGTTGGAGCCTTCCACCAGAGGCAGCAGATCGCGCTGTACGCCTTCGCGGCTGACATCGCCCCCACTGGATCCGGCCTCGCCGCGCTTGGCGACCTTGTCGATCTCGTCGATGAACACGATGCCGTGTTGCTCGCAGGCCTCGATCGCCGCCGCGCGCACATCGTCCTCGTTGACCAGCTTGCCGGCTTCTTCCTCGATCAACAGCGGGCGCGCCGCCTTGATGGTGAGCTTGCGCTTCTGCGACTTGCCTCCACCGATGTTGGCGAACATCTGCCGCAACTGCTGACCCATTTCTTCCATGCCCGGCGGGGTCATGATGTCCATGCTGGCATTGACCGCGACCTCCAGTTCGATCTCGCGTTCGTCCAGCTCGCCATTGCGCAACATGCGGCGGAACTTGATGCGGGTCTCGTTGTCCTGCGACGACGGCTCGTTGCGCGCGGCTTCGGGGTCGAAACCGATTCCGGCGGTACGGCGCGGCAGCAGTGCATCCAGGATGCGGTCTTCGGCGCGCTCTTCGGCCTGGTTGCGCACCCGTACCTTGGCCTGTTCGCGGTACAGCTTGACCGAGGTGTCGGCCAGGTCGCGGATGATCTGCTCCACGTCCTTGCCGACATAACCCACCTCGGTGAAGCGCGTGGCTTCCACCTTGACGAACGGCGCATTGGCCAGGGTGGCCAGACGACGCGCGATCTCGGTCTTGCCGACGCCGGTGGGACCGATCATCAGGATGTTCTTGGGCATCACCTCGTTGCGCAGCTCTTCGGGCAGCTGCATGCGTCGCCAGCGGTTGCGCAACGCGATCGCCACTGCACGCTTGGCATCGTGCTGCCCCACGATATGACGGTCGAGTTCCTGCACGATTTCGCGCGGAGTCATGGTTGAAGTATCGGGATTTGGCATTGGGGATTGGGGATTCGTAAAAGCGGAGTAGGAACGATCGATGCATGTCCGGGCGCAGGGAAAGGAGTGCGGTTGCCAATCTCCAATCCCACATCCCGAATCACAGTTCTTCGACCACCACGTTGCGATTGGTATAGATGCAGATGTCGCCGGCGATGTTGATCGCTTCGGTGGCGATGGTCCTGGCGTCCAGCTCGGTGTGCGCCAGCAGTGCGCGTGCGGCAGACAGGGCATACGAACCACCCGAACCGATGGCGATGATGCCGTCTTCGGGTTCGATCACATCGCCGGTGCCGCTGATGATCAGCGAGGTCTCCTTGTCGGCCACCGCCAGCAAGGCTTCGAGCTTGCCCAGGCGGCGCTCGGTGCGCCAATCCTTGGCCAGTTCCACCGCAGCACGCGTCAGCTGACCATGCTTGTCGAGCTTGGCTTCGAACAGCTCGAACAGCGTGAACGCATCGGCCGCAGCACCTGCGAATCCGGCCAGCACCTGACCCTCGCGACCGAGCCGGCGCACCTTGCGCGCATTGCCCTTCATGACCGTATGGCCCAGGGTGACCTGGCCATCGCCAGCGACGGCGACGTGTCCACCACGCCGCACCGAAATGATGGTGGTGGCGTGAACGATGTTGGGGTTCTGGCTGGGGTCCATGGATCCTCCGGGGGTTTCCAAGGAGGTGGGGACGGCCCCGCCGGGTTCAAGCGCGCTGCGATGGAAGCGACGCGGGGACGCGACGCAAGGCCCCGCTAACGCGTCAGCCATCTGGCCCCTCTCTCCCACCGGGGGAGGGGTTGGGGTGAGGGTCCCTGTGCCGACATTGAATCCAACGCCCGTAGACACTCTCTAGACTGCAATTTTTTTTGGAAATGTAAGGGCAGGAGACGCTGTGCTGATCACAGTCTTTGACCATGACATTGGCGCATGCGCGTTTCAGCCTCACAGCGTTCGAAAGAAATTAGCCGTAGAAATCGAGGCTACTAGCGCACGTACCCTCGCCCCAACCCCTCTCCCGAGGGGAGAGGTGCTTTGAGCACCTCCACAGAACGCGCCCATCGCTGCATCGGTTGCATCATGCGGCGATATCGCTGACATCACGCACACGCGAGCTCACTCGGTCGATTTCTTGCGCCTGGCGCGTGGATGCGCGGCGTCGTAGACCTTGGCCAGATGCTGGAAGTCCAGATGCGTGTAGATCTGGGTGGTGGCGATATCTGAATGACCGAGCAACTCCTGTACGCCGCGCAGATCGCCGGACGACTCGAGGATATGGCTGGCAAAACTGTGTCGCAGCATATGCGGATGTACGTCCTTGAACATGCCCTGCCGCACGCCGAGCTGCTTGATGCGGATCTGCACGGCGCGCTGCGAGATCGCGCCGCCGTCGCGGCCCGGGAATACATGCGCCTCGGCATGTCCGCCACTGTCGCGCTGCCACGCACGCAAGGCCGCGATCGCATGCGAACCCACCGGCACCAACCGCTGCTTGCCGCCCTTGCCCAGCACCGTCACCAGGCCGCTGGCCAGATCCAGGTCGCGCCAGCGCAGGGCGCACAACTCGCTCAGGCGCAGGCCGGATGAATACACCAGTTCCAGCAAGGCGCGGTCACGCAGGCCCAGCGGGGCATCGGTGGGCACTTCGACCAGGCGCACGGCCTCATCGGCATCGAGCACCTGCGGCAACTTGCGCGGCGCCTTGGGCGCACGCAATGCCGCCGCGGGGCTGACCGCGATATGACCGTGCTTGAGCAACCAGGCGTAGTAGCTGCGGCACGCAGACAGGCGCCGCTGCAGGCTCTTGGCCGACAGCCCGCGCCGGTGTTCGTCAGCGACGAACTGGCGCAGCCGTGCACTCTCCAGTTGCGCTACCTGCAGCGGCGCGCCGTCGCGCGTCGCCTGTGCGCCCACCCAGCTCGACAGCGCGGCAAGATCGCGCCGATACGCATCCAGGGTGTGCGCCGACACCTGACGTTCGACCTGCAGATAGGCCAGGAAGTCATCGACCGACGACATCGACATCGCGCGCGCCTACGCTTGCGCCGCTGCCGGACGCAGGCACCGCAACCGGGCCGGCAGCGTTCGCGTTGTTTGCATCACGTGTCGAAGCGCTGCAGCGCCACGCTCAGCGATTCGCCCATCATGCGCAGAAACAAGGTGCCCATGCCCGGATAGAAACGGTTGGCGTCACCGCTGCCCACCGCGATCAGGCCGATGCCGGGCAGCGGCAGCAGTGCGGTGGATTGCACCTCACCCGCGCGCTCGGCGTACAGCAATGCATGCTTGTCGGCCTGCAGGCGGCCGCAGATCGGCTCGCCATCGCTCAGGCAATCGCGAAACGGCGCCAGCCGCGCATCGTCGGCAGGCAGGGTCTGCAGCCAGTCCGCGTCCAGACCGGGCGCGGGCGCCAGCAGCACCAGGCGCACCAGATCGCCATTGAAATCTTCCGCCAGCGAAGCCGCCATGGCCTTGAGCGTGTCGGCTGCGGTGCGTTGGCGCATCAACGCCAGCGTCAGCTGATGCGTACGCACCGCAAGGCGCTCGTTGACCTGGGCGTTGCTGCCCAGGTCGTGCAGTCGCCGCGACAGCTCGCGATTCTTGTCGCGCAATACTTCCAGTTGGTAGGTCGCCAGCGACGCGGTGGGGCCGTCGTCGCGCGGCACCAGCAGGCTGACCGCCAGATCCGGGAACTGCTTGAGGAAGGTGGGATGGCGGCGCAACCATGTCGCCACATCGTGCGCGCCCAGTTTGTCGGCGGTGTCGCTCATCAGATCCATTCTCCATCGAAGACGAACACGGCCGGGCCGGACATCACCACGTCCTGCCCGTCGCCGGGCCAGCGAATACGCAACTCGCCACCCGGCAGCGACACGCGCACGTCGCGCTCGACGCGGCCACGCTGCATCAACACCACCGCCGCCGCGCAGGCGCCGCTGCCGCACGCCAGGGTCTCGCCGACACCGCGCTCGAACACGCGCAATTGCACATGCGCAGCATCCACCACCTGGGCAAAGCCGACGTTGACCGAATCGGGAAATGCGGCGTTCTGCTGCAACAGGCTGCCGACACGCTCCACCGGCGCGGCGTCCACACGCCCCACCTCGACCACTGCGTGCGGGTTGCCCATCGACACCGCGCCGAAACGCACCGTTTCGCCGTGCACGGGCAAGGCGTATTCCTCGCGTGCATGCGCAAAGCCGGCCAGCGGGATCTGCGCCGGCTCGAAGCGCGGCACGCCCATGGCGACCGCATAGGTTCCGGCATCCACCTGCTCCACCGCATGCGCGCCAACCGGGCTGTCGATGACGAAGCGCTCGGCGTGCGCAACACCCTCGCGCACCAGCCAGGCTGCAACACAACGCGCGCCATTGCCGCACTGGCGCGCGGCCGAACCGTCGGAATTCCAGATGCCGTAAGCGGCCACCGCAGCATCGCTGCGTGGGGCTTCGATGGTCAGGATCTGATCGCAGCCCACCCCGAAATGCCGGTCGGCCAGCCGGGCCGCCAGGGCGGCGTCCGGCGGCGGCGCGCCGTCGCGCAGGTCCAGCACCACGAAATCGTTGCCGGCACCGTGCATCTTGGTGAAACGCAGGCGCTCGGCGCGGCCGTCAGCGCTCATTGCCGCTGCTGGCGGGCTGGTCGTCGGTGGTGGAGGCAGGCGGGCCATCGGTCTGCTCCGGCTCGGTCTGCGGTTGCGCCGCATCCGGCGCCGGCGGCACCGGCTGGGCTTCCACCGGCACCGGCTTCTGCGGCATCACCAGCGGGCCTTTGTTGCCGCAGGCGGCAAGCAGGACAAGGGTCGCACCAACCAGTGCGAGACGAACGGAAGGTCGGGACATGAGGCTCATGACCCGAGTATAGCCAGAACGTCCTGACTGCCGTGCGCTCAGTGCGGCATGGGCAACGAGCGCGGCGGCGGCTCGGGACGCAGCCACAGCCAGATCGCCACCACCGCCATGCTGCCGATCGACAGACACTTCACCCACAGGATCGGCACGCACCACAGCATGATGGCTGCACACACGCTCATGGTGAGCGTGGCCATCCACTTGGCCTTGCGGCTGACCGCCCGGTAGGTCTGCCATTCCACGATGGCCGGGCCAAAGCGCGGATGCGACAGCAGCCAGCGATGCAGGCGCTCGGACCCGCGCGAGGCGGCCCAGGCCGAGATCAGGATGAACACGGTGGTCGGCAAGCCGGGGACGAAGATTCCGACAATGCCGGTCGCCAGGCTGGCATAGGCCAGCAACCACCAGGCCAAGCGGAATCGGTTCGGTCGCGTCATGGACGAATGATACGGCCAGCGGGCGTCGAGATGATCCGGGCATCCCCTTCTCGCACCGCGACAAGGGGCCCGAAGGGCGGAGGGAGACGTCTGCACGCAGGGAAGGGAGATCTTGCCTTTCCCAATCCCCAATCCCGACTCCCCAATCCCCGCCCCTCAGCTACTTGATCCCAAGCTGATCCAGCACAAACGCATACGACTCGGCCAGTTCGCGGTAGCGACGGAACCGGCCGGATTTGCCGCCATGGCCGGCTTCCATGTTGGTGCGGAACACGATCGGCAATTCACCCGTATTGTCGTCGCGCAACTTGGCCACCCACTTGGCCGGCTCCCAGTACTGCACCTGCGAATCCCACAGGCCGGTACCGACGAACATCGCCGGATACGCCTGCTTGCGCACGTTGTCGTACGGCGAGTACGACAGCATGTAGTCGTAATACTCCTTGTTTTCCGGGTTGCCCCACTCGTCGTATTCGTTGGTGGTCAGCGGAATACTGGCATCGAGCATGGTGGTGACCACATCCACGAACGGCACCTGCGCCACCAGCACGCGGTAGTCCTGCGGCGCCATGTTGGCTACCGCGCCCATCAACAGCCCCCCGGCGCTGCCGCCGGATCCTGCCACGCGCTCCCTGGATGCATAGCCCTGCGCCACCAGCCCGCGGGTGACATCGACAAAATCGTTGAAGGTGTTCTTCTTGTGCAGCAGCTTGCCGTCGTCATACCACTGACGTCCCATCTCCTGGCCGCCGCGGATGTGTGCGATGGCATACACCACGCCACGATCGAGCAGGCTGATGGCGGGCAGGTTGAACGCCGGATCCATCGACATGCCGTAGCTGCCGTAGGCGTACTGGAACAGCGCTGCCGTGCCATCTTTCTTGAAGCCCCGCTTGTACACCAGCGACACCGGCACCTTGACCCCATCGCGCGCGGTCACCCAGACCCGCTCGGTCACGTACTTGGTGGGGTCGTAGCCGATCACCGGCTGCTGCTTGAGCGTTTTGCGTTCGCCGGTCTGGGTATTGAGTTCGTACGTGGTGGCCGGCGTGGTCAGCGAGGTGTAGCTATAGCGCAGCCACGCGGTGTCCGGCTCCGAGTTGACCGACAGGCCCATCGAATAGGCGGGTTCATCGGCCTTGACGTACTCATGGCTGCCATCGCGCTTGAGCAGACGCACGCGCTCCAGCCCGCCGGAGCGTTCTTCGATGGCGGTGAATCCATCGAACAGCTCGAAATTCTCGATGTATACGCCTTCGTCGTGCGCCACCCAATCGGTCCACTGCTTGCGGGTGGTCGCATCCGTCGGGGCGGTCACCAGCTTGAAATTCCTGGCGCCATCGGCATTGGTGCGAATCACCCAGCGGCCATCGAAATGCTCGGCGTGGTATTCCAGGTCGCGTTCCCGCGTGGCCAGCACCGTGAATTTCTCCGGTTTGGCGGCGGAGGCATAGCGCGTTTCCGACGAGACCGTGCTTTCCACGTCGATGGTGATGTACTTGTCGTCGCGGGTGCGCCCCACGCCCATGTAGAAGCTGTCGTCCTTCTCTTCGTAGACCAGCACGTCGTCCTTGGAAGGCGTGCCGAGCACGTGCTTTTTCACGCGCACGGTAAGCAGCGTTTCCGGATCGTTTTCGACATAGAACAGCGTCTTGTTGTCGTCGGCCCAGACCATGTTCGGAGACACGCCTTCGACGGTGTCTGGATAGATTTCGCCGGTCTCCAGATTCTTGAAACGGATCGTGTACTGGCGGCGGCCGATCGCATCGTCGGCCCAGGCCAGAATGCGGTTGTCCTGACTGACCTCGGCCTCGCCCACGCTGAAATAGCCCTTGCCCTGCGCCATCTGGTTGACGTCCAGCAGGATCTCTTCCGGCGCCTCCATGCTGCCCTTACGGCGCGCCTGGATCGGGTAGTCCTTGCCGGCTTCGAAGCGCGTGTAATACCAGTAGCCGCGCTCGCGGTACGGCACGCTGGCGTCGTCCTGCTTGATGCGCCCCACGATCTCGGAGTAGAGCGTGTCCTCCAACGGCTTGAGGGGCGCCATCACCGTGTCGGTGTAGGCATTCTCGGCGTTGAGATAGGCCAGCATCGCCTTGTCTTCGCGTTTGTCGTCGCGCAGCCAGTAATAGGCGTCGTTGCGGTTGGCACCGAAGGGCGCCTTGACCACGTGCGGGCGCTTGGCGACCTCTGGCGGCTTGGGAGATGCGGCGAAGGCGGGGGATGTGGTCATCAGGCTGGCGATCAATAAGGTCAGGGCGGACTTCATCAGATTGGGATCCGTTGGATGAACGCAATGCCATCGCGGCGCCCGAGTGTGGAAGAGCCCGTCGTGCAGCGTCATGTGTCCTAGGTCATGCTGGTCTATCATCTTCGCAATGGACTCATCGATTTCGCCCGCGTCCGGCTATAGCCGCCGCAGCCAGGACATCGCCCCATTCCATGTGATGTCGCTGCTGGCCCGTGCCAATGCGCTCGAGCAGGCCGGTCACGACGTGATCCACTTGGAGATCGGCGAGCCCGATTTCACCACCGCCGCGCCGATCGTGGCGGCCGGGCAAGCCGCCCTGGCCGCCGGCCACACCCGCTATACCGCTGCGCGCGGGCTGCCCGCGCTACGCGAGGCGATCGCCGGCTTCTATGCGCAGCGTTACCGCTGCACCGTGGATCCGGAGCGGATCCTGATCACGCCGGGCGGCTCGGGCGCGCTGCTCTTGGCCAGCAGTTTGCTAGTGGACCCCGGCAGGCACTGGCTGCTGGCCGACCCCGGCTATCCGTGCAACCGCCACTTCCTGCGCCTGGTCGAGGGCGCCGCGCAATTGGTGCCGGTCGGGCCCGACAGCGATTACCAACTCACCCCAACGCTGGTGGAAACGCACTGGAATGCCGACAGCGTTGGCGCGCTGGTCGCCTCGCCCGCCAATCCCACCGGCAGCGTGCTATCGCGCGATCAGCTGGCCGGGCTGTCCCACGCGCTGCATGCCCACGGCGGGCATCTGGTGGTGGACGAGATCTATCACGGCCTGACCTATGGCCTGGATGCCCCAAGCGTACTGGAAGTGGACGACAGCGCCTTCGTGCTGAACAGTTTCTCAAAGTACTTCGGCATGACCGGCTGGCGTCTTGGCTGGCTGATCGCCCCGCCTGCAGCGGTGCCGGAGCTGGAAAAGCTGGCGCAGAATCTTTATATCAGCGCCTCGAGCATTGCGCAGCATGCCGCACTGGCTTGCTTCACGTCCGAGAGCATGGCCATCTTCGAAGCCCGACGCTGCGAGTTCCAGCAACGCCGCGACTATCTGCTGCCGGCACTGCGCCAGCTCGGTTTCACTATCGCCGTCGAACCGCAGGGCGCGTTCTACCTCTACGTCGACATCAGCGCGTTCTCCAACGATGCCCAGGCGTTCTGCGCGCATTTCCTGGAAACCGAGCATGTCGCATTCACCCCCGGCATCGACTTCGGCCACCACCGCGCCAACCAGCACGTGCGTATCGCGTACACGCAAAGTCTGCCGCGCCTGGAGCAGGCGGTGGAGCGGATTGCGCGTGGGCTGAAGACCATCGGAGCGGCGGCAAGACGCCCGCCCCCGCCATCCCTCTGACACCAGGCTTAGTCGGTCGACCCGCCTTCGCCTGCGCCGCGGCGCTCCCCCGCCGCAGGCCCGATGTGGCCAACGGCACGCTTTGCGAGCAGCGCCCGCAACTGCGCCCAGTTTCCCTCCTGCGGCCAGCCGGAGAATCGGTCAACCACGTTGCCATCGTGCATCAGATAGAAGGTCGGTGTACTCCAGCCATCGATCATCGGCCAGTCTGCCGCATGACGTGACAGCACGATGGATTGGTCCGCATGCGCCTTGTTCCATGTTCGAAGGACCTCGTCATCCAGATGCAATCCGACAGGCGCCAGCCAGACGAGGGTGATGCCGCGCAGCAGCGGATGATTCCTCAGATCGCCCATGGCGCTCGCCGAAAATCTGCAGTGCGGGTGCACGATCGCCACCAGCGTGTCTGCGCGCAGAGGCACCTGGATTTCGCGCAGCCGCCGCTTGCCCTGATCGATGGCATAGGCATTGGGCCGCACAGTGGGCTCGGCGCTGACCACATCGGGGACCGATTCGAATGCGATGCCGGGATGGTGCCGCGCCAAGTGACGTGCGTCGGCGAAGCGGCGAAACTGCAGCAGCGTCTGATGATAACGCTGCAGCGCATCAGGCCCTGCGGAGGAACCCAGTGCATCCATGACCTTGATCAGTTGCTGCAGATAGCGCGCATCGTCGGTGTAATAGGCAAGGCGCTGACTCGCCCGCAACAAGGTTTCCAGGCCTGCCGGCGGGACATCGGCAAGGCGAGGCGAATCGACCACCGGCGCAAACTCGGCATCGTAGGCATCCGCCAGGCGCTGCAGCCGCTGCTCGCGGGGCAGGCTCAGGGTCGCATCGTCCAGCGCCACCAGACGATCGTAAGCGGCGTTCAGCGACTCGACCTGGGGATGCGCCCCTGCCCCACAAGCAGCGACGAACACCAACACGGCGAGAACCCAGCGCCATCGTTCAAGGCCAATCGACATGGCATCGCCCTCCAGAGCGATGGAGCGGGACCGCAAGCTACTTTCCCGTTGATTCCTTTACAGACAACAGGCTCGGGACGCGGCGTATCGCCCGCTTCTTCTGTACTCCCGTGCACTCGATCACGCAACACTTTTGATTTCCGTACGTGTCCAATGACTTCGTGTTTGCCGAGGTCAAACCGCTGAGCGCAAACACCACCGTCAAGGCCGACATCGGCCGCGCCCCGTTGCGTCAGTTCCGAATTTTCGACCCCAAACGACACGAGGCCGCTGCATCGTGCCGGCGGCCTCGCGTGGGTGGTGCCTCATGCCGCATGCGGCCTGCGCATCAGTCGGCCAACCGCTCCCACAGGAAGCTGTAGGCCAGGGCCGCCATATGCGCGGCCTGTGCGTTGTTGGCCGCGCCGCCGTGGCCGCCTTCGATGTTCTCGTAGTAGGTCACGTCCTTGCCGGCGTCGATCATCCTGGCGGCCATCTTGCGGGCGTGGCCCGGATGCACGCGGTCGTCGCGCGTGGAGGTGAGGAAGATCGTCGGCGGGTAGGTCTTGTTCGGATCGAACAGGTGGTACGGCGAGAAGGTCTGGATGAAGTTCCAGTCGTCGGTGTCCGGGTTGCCATACTCGGCCATCCACGAGGCGCCGGCCAGCAAATGGCTGTAGCGCTTCATGTCCAGCAGCGGCACCTGCACCACCACCGCACCGAACAGCTCCGGATACTGGGTAAGCATGTTGCCCGTCATCAGGCCGCCATTACTGCCACCCTGCACGCCCAGATGCCTGGCCGAGGTGATCTTGCGCGCGACCAGATCCTTGGCTACGGCGGCCATGTCCTCGTAGGCCTTGTGGCGATTCTGCTTGAGCGCGGCCTGATGCCAGCGCGGACCATACTCGCCGCCGCCGCGGATGTTGGCAACGGCATAGACGCCGCCCTTCTCCAGCCAGGCACGCCCCAGGCCACCGGAATAGTTCGGCGTCATCGAGATCTCGAACCCACCATAGCCGTACAGCAGCGTCGGCGCGCTGCCATCGAGCTTCAGGTCCTTCGGACGCACCAGGAAGTACGGCACGCGGGTACCGTCCTTGCTGGTGGCGAAGTGCTGCTCGATGCTGTCCTGGCCGGCATCGAAGAACGCTGGCATCGTCTTGAGCGGCTGCGGCGCGCTGCCGACATCCACCCACGACAGCGTGGTCGGGGTCAGGTAATCGGTGACGGTCAGCCACAGCGCGTCGCTATCGTTGCTGTCCACCGCCTCCACGCCCACGGTACCGAAGGCCGGCGCCCCAACGAAGGCGCTCTTCTTCCAGCCAGCCTGCGACGGCGTCAGCACGCTCAGCCGGTTCTTGACGTCGTCCAGCACGTTCAGCACCAGATGCGACCTGGTCCACGCCATTCCTGCCAGCGAGGTGGTTGCGGTGGGTTCGAACAACACCTCGAAACTGCGCTTGCCGGCCGTGAAGTCGTCCAGGCGCGTGGCCAGCAGCGAGCCGGCCTTGTAGCTCTTGCCGCCCACCGTCCACGGCTCGCGCAGCTCCAGCGTCAGCCACTGGCGCTTGACCGACTTGCTGGCCGAGTTGGGCACATCCACCTTGGCCAGCGTGCCGTCGGCGCCCTTCAGGTACAGCTCGTCGTTGTAGAAGGCCAGCGTGCGGCTGACGTAATCGCGTTCGAAGCCGGGCGTGTCGTCGTGCACCGCGGCGATGTACATGTCGGTCGGCTTGCCTTCGTAGACCACCGTGGCGGCACTGAGCGGCGTACCCCGCTTCCATTGCTTGGCAATGCGCGGATAACCGGAAGTGGTCATCGTTCCGGGGCCGAAATCGCTGAACACATACACCGTGTCCTCATCGATCCAGCCCAGCCCACCCTTGGCTTCCGGGCGGAAGAAGCCGTCCTTGACCCACTGCTTGCTGGTCAAGTCGAACTCGCGCGTGACATCGGCATCGGCACCGCCGCGCGACAGTGCGATCAGGCAGCGCTCGTAGTCCGGGCGCAGGCAGTCGGCGCCGTGCCAGACCCAGTTTTCGCCCTCGGCCTTGTTGAGCGCATCCAGGTCCAACACCGTTTCCCATTTGGGCGCCGGCTTGCGGTATTCGTCCAGGGTGGTGCGCCGCCACAGGCCGCGCTCGTGCTGCTTGTCCTTCCAGAAGTTGTAGTAGAACGCGCCGATCTTCTGCACGGCGGGAATCTTGGCATCCGAATCGAGCACTTCGCGGATGCTGGTCTCCATCTGCTTGAACGCCGGGGTGGACGCCAGGCGGGCTTCGGTCCGGGCGTTCTGGGTCTTGACCCAGTCCAGCGGCTTGGCGCCGGTGACTTCCTCCAGCCAGGCGTACGGATCGTTGGACACGGCAGTTTCCTCTGCGCAGACGGCGCCAGCGGTGATCAAGCCTGCAGCCAGGCAGACGGAGGCGAACTTGGACATGGAGTTTCCGGGAGTAAACCAACCCCGGAAACTACCACGACGCTTCGCCGGCCCCACCCTGCCAAAGGTCAGGCCGCACTGGCCCGCGCTGGTGCCGTCAGTCGCGCGCTGGCGCGGCGACGCTGCGCCTGCGGCCGGCGCCGACGCGCCACGGCGCGCCGCGTGCCTGGCCATCGCAACACAGGCAAGGCAAACCGGTACAGGCTCCACCAGGCCAGCATCGGCATGCCGACCAGCCACAGCGGCAGCCAGCCGATCCATTCGCTGTCCCCGCGTGCGGCCGGCCATACCAGCACCAGCGCAAGTCCAGCCAGGGCGATCTGTCGAACCGGGCGCAGCACGCGCGGATCGGGACGTTCGGAACGACTGTTGGGGCGATGCGACATGACGGCACTCCGTGGCGGGAAGATCGGGACAGGCCGCCAGGATTGCCTGCGCGCATCTCACCGACTGCGACCCATGCGACGCAGACCGATACCGGCGCTTCGGCGACTGCCAGCGCGGGCCGCACGGCGGGCCCTGCCCGGTTCGCGCCGTCCCCGCCAGGTGTGCCGACCGGGCGCATGCGGCTATCGACAGGCCTTCAGCGCGGCGACTGCACGCGCAGCAGGTCGATCAGCGCTGCTGCGCCCAAGGCCCACACCGCGGCCGCGACGTCGCGTGCCCCGCAACGCCCTCCCAAACCCGACCGTTGACGCAAACTTGCCCCCCGCATGCGGTAGTGTGCTGAACCTCTTGCCCTTTGTGATGTTGCGATGCGCCTGACCGTTACGATCGCCCTCGCCGTCCTGCTCGTGCTCGGCCTGCCCGCCGCGCATGCCAAGGATCCGCCCAGCACCGCGCCGGCGATCGATCTGTCCAAGATCATGGGCACCTGGTACGTGATCGCACGCATGCCCAACCCGGTCGAGCGCGGGCATGTGACCAGCCGTGACGAATACACCCTGGTCGAAGACGGCAAGGTGGCCGTGCGCTATCTGTATCGCGATGGCTTCAACGCGCCGGAAAAGGAAGTCAAGGCGCGCGCCTCGGTGGATGCGGACAGCGGCAATCGCGACTGGAGGGTCTGGTTCTACAAGGTGATCCCGACCAAGCAGCGCATCCTGGAGATCGCCCCGGATGGCTCGTGGATGCTGATCTCCTATCCGGGCCGGGATCTGGCGTGGATCTTTTCGCGCAAGCAGGACATGAGCCGCGACCAGTACCGCACCCTGGTCAACAAGATGCGCGACGATTACGGCATCTACACCGACAAACTCAAACGCGTGCCGCAGCTGCGCGAGCAGGTGGACCGGCTGGGGTTCGAAGTACCGAACGAGCGTTGATCCCCGCACCGCGATGACCCGGAGGTCGCCACCTGGCGGCCCGAAAGGCAGATGCCGGTGCCGATCACGAGCACGCGGTGGGCCGCGAAGCACAGGTCGGCCCGCTGCGCAGGCGGCTGACACCACCGCTGCAATACACCTCACGCAGTGGCGATGACCTCGCCCGCTGGCCATGGAGGTGGGCGGCTCCAGGCGAGCCTACGGACGTCGGGCCCGCCTCATGGCGCTCACGGGGGCGCGAGCATCCGCGGCGCCCGCACGGTCGGCAAGATCCCGCCAGAGGCGGCGGCCCGAGACTGCGGCAACCTGGCTCAGTCGTAATTGCTCAACGCCAGCGAGAGCAGGGCCTTGGCCTGCTCGCGCAACGACATCGGCTCGACGATCTCCGCATCCGAACCGTAATGCAGTACGTCCATCAGCAGCTCGCGCGAATTGCTGTAGGGCAATTTGAGCTCGTAGCGGCCGTCGGCGAGAAAACGGCCCTGCTGCTTGGAGTGCCAGTGTTCGTCGGCCACCCAGCGCGCGGCCTTGGCGCTGAAGACGATGGTCGCCCAGCCCTTGGGCGCACCGGAGAAAATGCCGTAGCTGGCGGCCAGTTGCTCGTCCAGTTCGCTGTCGGGTACGTCGCGCGGCGCCGCATCCAGCAGCCGTGCGTGATTGATGCGGTCCACCGCGAAACTGCGCACGCCATCGCGGCCGTGGTCCCAGGCGTCCAGGTACCAGTTGTCGCGGTAGTGGGTGATGCGCTGCGGCGAGACGGTGCGCTTGGTCGATTCGTCGGTGGAGCGGGCGCGGTAATCGAAGCTCAGCTGCTTGCGCTCCAGCACGCCTGAGGCCACGGTGCGGAAACTGGCTTCGTCCAGCTTGCGGCCGCGATGCGGAATCACCCGCACCCGGTCCACCGGCCACTGCGAGACGCCGGCCTGGGCGGCCAGCAGGCCTTCGATGCGCTGCTGCAGCGGCGCCAGCATCGACGACAACACCCCGCCGCCGGTGCGTGCCAGCAACTGTTGGGAGGCCAGCAACGCATGCAGCTCTTCCGAACTCAGCCACAGTCCTGGTAGCTCGAAACGGTCGCTTTCGCCGGACAGATAGCGAAAGCCGGACTCGCCATCGCCTTCCACCGGCGCCATCAGCGCATCGCGCAGGAACGCCAGGTCGCGGTACACGGTGGCGCGGGAACAGCTCAGCTCATCCTGCAGCCGCGCCACCGTGACCGGGTAGCGTGCCGACTTGAGCAAGCGATGCAGTGCATTGATGCGTTCATAGCGGTCCATGCGCCGATTATGTCCGGTTCTTCGTGCCGCGGGGTGAGCGTGCGCCGTTTCCTCGCGAGGGGTACCGCCTGTCCGGCCGCGCTGCCGGCACTGCGGCAGCGATGGGGTGGAGGGTTTGGCGGCTGGCGGATTCAGCCTGCCTTTCCGGCTCGTCGGCGGCCGTCTTCGGGCACCGCAGCCGAACCGCCACTAAAGCAGGGCGTTCACCTGGTCATGACGGAGCGCACAGTCCGTTATCATGAAACCGCTTTCACCTCTCCCACTCCCGTTACGTCCTTCAAGCGAGCCGCCCATGTCCCGCCGTGCCCCGTTGTCTGCCCTGTTGCCACTGCTGTTGATCGCACCTGCCGCATGGGCTCAGTCGATCGCGGTTGCACCGACACCGGTCGACCCCGCGGCAGCGTTGGTGCCCTCGCCCTGGAGCGGCAGCAGCGGCGAGCTGGGTTACGCCTCGGCACACGGCAACAGCACCACCGACAGCCTCAACGGCCGCGTCCGCCTGCGTTACACCGACGGCGACTGGATCCACAGCCTGGACGCCACCGCGCTGCGCTCGAGCTCGGAATACACCAATACCAACGACGACGGCACCACCACGCGCGAGCGCCAGACCACCGCCGAGCGTTACACCGGCAGCGCCGGCAGCGCGCTGCAGTTGGGCGAGCATCGCCAGCTCACTGCCACGGGTCGTTACGAACACGACGATTTCGCTACCTACGATCGCCTGGCGACCTTCGGTATCGGTTATGGCACGCGCCTGATCGATGCGGATCGGTTCTATCTGGACGCGCAGGTGGGTCCGGGTATCCGCCGTGCGCACAACAGCGAGGACGACCGCAACGAGACCGGGCTGATCGGGCGCGGCCTGTTCGATCTGAAGTACACCGTGACCGACAACACCGATCTGATCAACACGCTGCTGGTGGAGTCGGGCGAATACAACACCTATGCGCAGAACGATTTCGGCGTGCAGGTCAGCATGAACTCGCACTTCGCGCTCAAGGCCGCCTGGCAGATGCGCCGCAATAGCGACGTCAGCGAAGGCGACAAGAAGACCGACACGCTGACCACGGTGAATCTGGTCTACACCTTCAAGTAAGCGCGCGCACTCGACCGCAGGCTTGGGAGACAGGCGATCCGATGCGCCGACCGGCGCTGCGCTGGTCGACAGGTCGCTCGCGTAGAAGCGCATCCGGGCGCGGCGGGTTCCGGGTAAGGCCCATCGCGGCCGGTTCCGTTCCTACGGGACGCGGGCATCGGGCGATTGTCCGGCAAGGCGCCGCCACCGGGTCGTTGCTGCCGCTGCAGCAGGATTTCTCGGGCCGGCGGGCCCGTGCGCAGCGCTACAGCTCGGCCAGCAGTTGCGCGGCGCCCTTGTCGAACAGCCCCTGCGCGACGCGGCGGCCGAGCGCTTCGGTATCGTCGGCACTGCCGTGCGCGTCGGCGTGGATCAGCCGGCCATCGCTGGCGCTGCCGACCATGCCTTGCAGGTACAGGCCCTGCCCCTCCCAACGCGCGAAGGCGGCCACCGGCACATGGCAGCTGCCGTGCAGCGCACGATTCATGGCGCGCTCGGCTTCCACGCAGGCGCGGGTGCTGGACGCATCCAGCACCGCCAGCAGCGCATGGATGCGCGCATCGTCGCCGCGGCACTCCACCGCCACCGCGCCCTGCGCCGGCGCCGGCAGCCATTCCGGCGCGTCCAATCGCGCGCTGATGCGTGCGTCCAGGCCCAGCCGCTGCAGGCCGGCGCAGGCCAGCACGATGGCGTCGTAGCCGCCGTTGTCGAGTTTGGCCAGGCGGGTGTTGACGTTGCCGCGCAGATCGATCAGTTCCAGATCCGGGCGCGCGGCACGCAGCTGCGCCTGACGTCGCAACGAAGAGGTGCCCACGCGCGCTCCCAGCGGCAGCGCCTGCAGGCTGGCATAGAGGTTGGAGACCAGCGCGTCGGCGGGATCGCCACGGGTCAGGATCGCCGGCAGCACGAACGGCGCATCCAGTTCCATCGGCACGTCCTTGAGCGAATGCACTGCGCAATCGGCCTCCCCGCGCAGCATCGCCAGCTCCAGTTCCTTCAGGAACAGGCCCTTGCCACCGATCGCCGCCAGCGAACGGTCCAGCACTTCGTCGCCACGCGTGCTCATCGGCACCAGCACGACTTCCAGGCCGGGGTGCTGCTGGCGCAACGCTGCGGCGACGTGTTCGCTCTGCCAGAGGGCAAGCGGGCTTTTACGGGTAGCGATGCGGAGCGTGGTCATCCCGCCATTATCGCGGAGCGGGCCGGTAACTCATACATGGCGGAGCTGGTCGCGCAGGCTGGCCACGCAGCGACGGCTCACTTCCAGGGTCTGCGGCACGTTGCGCAGCACCGCATGCACCTGGCCATCGCTGCCGCGACGCAGTTCCACCAGCTCGTCGCGGGCGACCAGGCAATTGCGGTGGATGCGCACCAGACGATCGGAAAATTCGTCTTCCAGCGATTTGAGCGACTCTTCGATCAGGTCCTCGCCACGGGTGTGGTGGACGATGACGTATTTCTCTTCGGCCTGCAGGTAGCGGATGTCGCCGATGGCAATCAGCCGCAGGCTGCCGCGCAGGCGGGCGCACAGATGGGTGCGCAGCGGGGTCGGCGCGGCGCTGGGGACGCGCCCGGCCAGAAAGGTCGCCACGCGCTCCAGCGCGGCGGCCAGACGCTCCGGGCGTACCGGCTTCATCAGGTAATCCAGCGCGGCCGCATCGAACGCCGACAGCGCATGCTGGTCGTAGGCGGTGCAGAACACCACCGCCGGTTGCGGCTGGCACTGCCGTAGCAGCCGCGCGGTCTCCAGCCCGTCCACGCCGGGCATGGCGATATCCAGCAGCACCAGGTCCGGGTGCCACTGCTCGCACTGCTGCAGCACCTGCTGGCCGTTTTCGGCCTCGCCGATCACCTGTACCTGCGGATGTTCGCCCAACAGCATGCGCAGGCGCTCGCGCGCCAGGGGCTCGTCATCGGCGATCAACACCCGCACTCGCATGGCCGTCATGGACATCCCCCTCGCTGCGGCGACTCTCCCTCACGGCAGCGGCAATGTGATCTCGCAGGCATAGTAGCCTTCGGCCCAGCTGGCCGCCATCCGTGCCCCGGCGCCGAACTGGAACGCCAGCCGGTGCGAGATGCTGGCCTGGGCGTGCCCTGCACCGGCCAGCAGTGGCGCCAGGGTCCCCGGCTGCGGAGCCGGATTGACGATGCGGATCTGCAACTGGTTGCCGCGCTGGCGCAGCGACAGGTACAGCGTGCCGCCCTCGGGCATGCGCGAGACCCCGTGCAGCACCGCGTTTTCCACCAGCGGCTGCAGCACCAGGCGCGGCATCGGCAAGTCCCAGGGCAAGGGCTCCTGGCGATGCCAGCGCACCTGCAAACGCTCGCCCAGGCGCAGCGATTCGATCGCCAGATAGCGCTCGGCCAGCTCACATTCGGCACGCAGGGTGGAGCCACCTTCGCCGGCGCCCAACGCGGCGCGGAACAGGTCCGACAGGTCCAGCACCGCCTGCTCGGCGACCACGGGGTCGCGCCGCAGCAGGCTGGCGATCAGGTTCATGCTGTTGAACAGGAAGTGCGGGCGGATGCGCGCCTGCAGTGCATCGGCCTCGGCGCGGGCATTGGCCTGCACCTGCGCCTCCCAGCGGTCGCTGACATAAAAATAGCGCAGCGCCAGCGCGGTGATCAGCACCACCGTCGCCGCGCTGCCCAGGGTGAAGCGCCAGAAGCCGACCAGGGGCCCCAGCGGTGCCTGCCCGAGCACGGCGTACAGCCCATGCACGATGCCGGCGCCCAGCATCGCCACCACCGCGGCGATCAGCAGCGCGCTCAGCCCGCCCAATCGGGGCGGCAGCCGCGACAGCGCGGGCCGCAGCACGCACAGCAACACGCTGACCGCCAACGCCAGCCACAGCGCCAGGCCGCTGGCCGAGACGAAGCGCGACAGGGTGATGCTGCGCGCCGCGCCGGCGTCGGGCACCAGGGTCACCACCAGCACCACCAGTTCGGCCAGCCCCAGCATCGCTCCCAGCCGCGGCAGCCGGCACAGGTCCGGCATCCAGGCGATCTGGGAGGAGCTGGCGGCCATCGGCTCAGGCGGCGGTGAAGCGCGCCTGCATCCAGTCGCGCAGGGCGTCGATCTCTTCCAGGCAGACCTGGTGCCCCATCGGATAGGTGTGCCAGTCCAGCGCGAAGCCGAGCGTGCGCAGCGCCTGCATGCTGGCCTGGCCGGCCGCGAACGGCACCACCGGGTCGGCCGTGCCGTGGGCCATGAACAGCGGTTGGACGGTGGCGGCCGACTGCAGCTGGCTGGCGGCAGCGGCCGGGTCCGGCAGATAGGTCGACAGCGCGATCAGCCCGGCCAGCGGCACGCTGCGCTGCAGACCCACCGCCAGGGTCACCGCCCCGCCCTGCGAAAACCCGGCCAGCAGGATGCGCTCGGGCGCGATGCCGCGACGCTGCTCCTGGGCGATCAGGGCTTCGACCTGGGCCACCGACTCGGCGATCCCGGCCTTGTCGGCGCGCTGGGAGAAGTCCATGCCGACGATGTCGTACCACCCGCGCATGCGCACGCCGTTGTTGATGGTGATCGGACGGATCGGCGCATGCGGGAACACGAAGCGCAGCGCCGGCCACTGCGGGCGCACCAGCTCCGGCACCAGCGGGGCGAAGTCGCTGCCGTCGGCGCCCAGGCCATGCAGCCACAGCACGGTCCACTGCGGGTTCGGTCCAGTCTCGCGTTCGATCACGTCCAGCATCATCCAGCTCCGCTTGCGGGCTGGGCATTATGCCCTGCGCGACAGGCAGGGCCGATCACCTGGCACCGGATGCGGCGATCCGTCGCTGCCGTGGCGGCCGGCAGCCGTCAGCCGAAGACGCATCGGCCGGCAAGGCTAGCGCCGCCGCGCACTCAGACCAACGGCGGTTCCTGCGCGGCGGCGCGGCGCAGTTCGGAGGCGCGCACCAGCACCTTGGGCGGGTCGAGTTCTTCGGGGATGCAGAAGATGCCGGCGCGGCGCAGCGCCAGGCCGGAGCGCCGCAGCGAGGTCAGCGCCACCACCGGAATCGACAACGCCATGCCGACGACCACCGGCGCCATCCAGGCGGCCAGCGACGGCGACACCAGATAGGCCAGCGTCCCCATGAACACGCCGAACAGGGTCAGCCCGCCGTAGCTGCGCAGCAGCGCCGGCCACGACAGCTTGCCGTCGTCGCGCACCTGCGCGTCCCAGCCCGAATCCTTGCCGGCCAGCACTTCGAACACGCCGCGCGACTGCAGGTACATCACCACCGGCGCCATCAGCGCAGCCAGCACGGTCTCCAGCAGGATGCTCAGTGCCGCACGGATGGCGCCGCCGCAGGCGCGCAGTTCGCGCGGATTGAGCAGCAGGGCGATGTAGCCGAGCAGCTTTGGCGCCAGGAGCACGAACATGGTGCAGATGAAGATCCAGATCGCATTGCCCTGGCTGCTGCCATGCCAGTAACGCGCGGGAGAAAACGGCAGGTCGCCGGCCAGATCGATACCGCCGCCGGCCAGCGGGATGCCGATGCCGATCAGCATCAGCAGGCCCCACATCGGCGCGGTGAAGTAATGCCCGATGCCGATCAGCATGTGCATGCGGCTGATCCAGTGCAGCCCCTTGGCGCTCACCACCTTGGCGTGCTGCAGGTTGCCCTGGCACCAGCGGCGGTCGCGGATCAGCAGGTCGGTCAGCGTGGGCGGGCCTTCCTCATAGCTGCCCTGCAGGTAGGGCACCATGTGCATGGCCCAGCCGCCGCGCCGCATCAGCGCCGCTTCCACGAAGTCGTGACTGAGCACATGCCCGCCGAACGGCTTGCGTCCGCGTAGCGACGGCAGGCCGGCGTGATCGGCGAAGGCCTGGGTGCGGATGATGGCGTTGTGGCCCCAGTAATTGCTCTCGGCGCCGTGCCACCAGGCCACGCCGAAGGCGATGATCGGCCCATACACGCGCCCGCCGAACTGCTGCATGCGGGCGAACAGGGTCTGCCCGTTGACCACCGCCGGCAGGGTCTGGATCAGGCCCACGTCCGGATTGCTTTCCATGCCGGCAACCAGCCGCACGATGGTGTCGCCGGTCATCACGCTGTCGGCGTCCAGGATCAGCATCTGCGGGTAGCTGCCGCCGAAACGGCGCACCCAGTCGGCCACGTTGCCGGCCTTGCGCGCGGCATTGTCGGCGCGGCGGCGGTAGAAGATGCGCCCATGCCCGCCGACGCGGTCGCACAGCTCCTGGTAGACCAGCTCTTCGGCGCGGCCGATATGCTCGCGGGTGGTGTCGCTGAGTACGAAGAAGTCGAAGTGCTCCAGTTGCCCGGTCTCGGCCACCGATTCGTAGATGGCCTGCAGGCCGGCCAGCAGCCGGCGCGGGTCTTCGTTGTAGGTCGGCATCAGCAGCGCGGTACGCGAGCGCAGCGTGGGCAGCGGCTGTTCCGGGTCGATGCCGAGCTTGCGCCCGGCACGCGCCACCACGGTAACGAAACCGGCCACCGCGCTGGCGAAGGACATCGCGATCCAGGCGAACAGCAGCACGAACAGGCCGAGCAGGCAGCCCTCCAGCACGCTGACGCCATCGGGCCACAGCACGCTGAGCATCACCCACACCGCGACCGCGGTGGTGGCCAGGGTGCCGCCGATCAGATAGAAGCGGCGCAGGCCGATGCCGGGCGGCGAGGTCCGTTGATGCGGCACCTGCAAGCGACCCTCGCGCAGCGACTGTTCGGGCATCGCCAACGGCGCTTCCGGTGGCAGCGTGGGCTGGCCGGCATCCAGCGGGGAGACGCGAGGCACGTCGGTTGGTGCGGGGGAAAGGGTCACGGTACCGTCCATCAGGGCTGCCCGTCGCATTGGCGCGAGAGTGTGGGCGGAAACGAAAGATGCCTGCCAGCGCTGCGACGCGGCGGCGCCACGCCTGCGGCGACAGCAACGGGGCCGGCGCGATGCGGACACGACGCGGGATTGGCAGGTGTTGAACCACTCCGATGCACAAACTCTCCTGGCGGCGACGCGACGTCGCGGCTCATCCTAAAGAATCGACCGTTAAAGGAAGCGAAGGCCCTGCTGCAGTCGTTGCCCCTCCCGACAAGGACCGCGCGGCAGACTACGCCGTGACAACCGAACGCAACCCCAACAGATTGCAGGCTGCCACACGCGTTGTCACGGACCGCTGGCCGGGCTGTCGTGCGTAACGGGTGCAAGTGGTGTGCCATAAGGTGCATTCGGCTGCGTTGGTTTGTTAGGTCTTTTGATGCAGCCAAGGCTCGGAGCGACAGCCTGGCTGGTCGAGGGCGCGATGCCCTCACCGCTCGCGGGACACGCCGTTAACCCGTCCATGGGGGCTCGATGGCGGCATCCATGCCGCCAACGGTCCCGCAATCGGTGAGGACACCGCGCCAGCCAGTTGGCTGGTGGCTTCATTAAGAACGAAATCTGCGCACCAGACCGTTTGCTGGCTGTTTATTGCAGGCTCTGCACACCGACCAACTCCACTGGTCCTTGCCCGCTCACCGTCGCGGGACCTTACGCGGCATGGATGCCGCGTAAGAGCTTACAAGGACGTACTTGCAGCGTGTCCCGCGATGGTGGGCGGGCAAGGGCCCTGCAGCAAACGCAAAGAAGCCAAGGGCGCGGTGCTCTGCGCAGCGAACACCGCAACGCGCGCCCGACAGTGGCGCAAAAACGTTGCCAGACGTTGTTACTTGCGCGCCGCCTCGCTGGCATCGCGGGTGGCGCGGAACTCCGAATCTTGGCTCCAGTTCGGCCACTGCTGCGAATCGGCCAGCTGGCGGCCCAGTGCGTACAGCACGCCCAGATCGCGCGCGGCACCGGCAAAGCTCCAGTCCGGCTTCCACTCGTCGCCCTGCTGGTGATAGCGCTTGGCGGTGTAGTCGTCGGCCGCGGCCTTGCCGGCGGCCACGCCGCCCACTTCCCAGTCCTGTCCGGCCGCATACGACAGCGCCGGCACGCCACGCTTGGCGAAGGAGAAATGATCGGAACGGAAGAAGTAGCCGGCCTGCGGCTTGGGATCGGGCGTGTAGCGCAGCTTTGATTGCGCGGCCACGGTCTTGAGCTGGTCGAGCAGTTCGAGCTTGGCGGTGCCGTAGATGCCGAAGTCGCGCGAGGGCACGAACGGATTCATGCCGTCCATGTTGATCACCGCCACCGTGGTGTCCAGCGGATACAGCGGCTTGGAGGCGTAGAACTCCGAACCCAGCAAACCTTTCTCTTCGGCGGTCACCGCCAGGAACACCACCGAGCGCTCCGGCCTGGGCGCCTTGGCGAAGCCGCGCGCCAGCTCCAGCAATGCGGCCGTGCCGCTGGCGTTGTCCAGCGCGCCGTTGAAGATGGTGTCGCCACGCGCATCCGGCTTGCCCACGCCGATGTGGTCCCAGTGCGCGCTGTAGATCAGCGTCTGGTTCGGGCGTTTGCTGCCTTCCAGCCGCGCCACCACGTTGTGCGAGGTGATCACGTCGGAGGCGACCTGATAGCTGGCGCTCAACCGCTGGCCCTCGAGTTCGACCGGCCTGAACGCGCGCGTCTGCGCCTGCTTATTCAAGGTGTCGAAATCCAGCCCGGCGCGTTTGAACAGATCGGCGGCCAGATCGCGCTGGATCCAGCCCTCCACCGTGGGATGCGCGCTGCGCGGGTTGTCGCGCACCACGTCGAACATGGTGTTGGTATTGGAGCTGGCCACGGTGTCCCAGCCGTAGGAGGCCGGCGCGGTTTCATGCACTACCAGCACGCCAAGCGCACCCTGGCGCGCGCCTTCTTCGTACTTGTAGGTCCAACGGCCGTAGTAGGTCATGCCGGCGCCGTCGAAGGCGCCCTTGCCGGTTTCGAAGTCCGGGTCGTTGATCAGCACCACCGCGATCTTGCCCTTCAGGTCCACGCCCTTGAAGTCGTCCCAGTCGCGCTCGGGCGCCTTGACGCCGTAGCCGACGAACACCAGCGGCGCGTTGGCGATCTCCACCTTGGACGAGCCATCGAGCGCGGCGCGGATGGCGATCTGCTTGCCCTGGGTCAGCGGCTGCGACTTGCCGGCATCGGCCAGCGCGATGGTCGGCGTACCGACGATATCGGCGCGCCGCAGCGGCACCGCCTGGGTCCACAGGCGCTTGCCATCCTTCAGGTCGCCGCCAGGCTGCAGGCCGGCGGCGGCGAACTGCTGGCTCAGGTAGGCCACGGTCTTGTCTTCGCCTGCGGTGGCAGGGCCTCGGCCCTCATAGGCGTCCGAAGCCAGCTCCTTGACGTCGCGCGAGATGCGCGCACCGTCGAACGTCGGCGTCTGCGCCATCACCACGGTCGAGATCGCCGTCGCCAGCAGCCCCACCGCACCTCGCTTCATCAGCGCACGCTTGATCACAACTCGCTTCACCGCAACCCCCAGGGTCGTCCGAACAGCCCCCGAGTGTAGCCACTGCCGCCGGGACCTGCTGACGCTAAGGCGCGGACGCGGGCTGCGGACACCGTTCGCTGCGACGCGGGCTGGCCGG
Source organism: Xanthomonas melonis (assembly GCF_020783655.1). Taxonomy (GTDB): domain Bacteria; phylum Pseudomonadota; class Gammaproteobacteria; order Xanthomonadales; family Xanthomonadaceae; genus Xanthomonas; species Xanthomonas melonis. Next base: position 168,369 of record NZ_JAJGQH010000011.1, read on the forward strand.
CGGCGCGTTGCCCGCAGCGCGCAGGCCAGCGCGCAGGCAGGAAGAACACTTTGTGCCCGGCGATTTTGCGAGGCGGAACACGGGCGCGACGGCCGGGCCGCACACTCGCCCGATCGCCGTGCTCAGAACAGATCGACGCTGCCCACCTGCTGAGGCTGCTGCTGCAGCTGCCCGCTGGCGATCAGTTCGGCATACACCGCGGCGCGGTTGCGGCCGTGCTGCTTGGCCCAGTACAGCGCCTTATCGGCTTCGTCGAGCATCTGGCTGATCAACCGACCGTGGGTCAGTTCCACGATGCCGGCACTGAGGGTGACCTGACCCACCTGCGGGAAATCATGCCCGGCCACCGCCGTACGGAAGCGTTCGAACAGGCCGACGGCGATATCGCGATCCACGCCGCGCAGCACGATCACGAATTCCTCGCCGCCGAAACGGAACAGCAGGTCGTCCTGACGGAACGCGCGCTGCATCAGCTGCGCCACCAGCAGCAGCACCTCGTCGCCATACAGGTGCCCGAAGGTGTCGTTGACGCGTTTGAAGTGATCGATGTCCACGATCCCCAGCCACACGCCCTGGCTCTCCGCCGCCGCAGGGTCGCCACCGAACAGCCGCAGAATCACATCGTCGAAGGTCTTGCGGTTACGCAGGCCGGTCAACGCATCGCGCTGGGCATCGTCGAGCAGGCTGCGGTAATTCTGGAAGAATCGCGCAAAGCCCTGCAGCATCGCCTGCTCGGCCGCTCCGGGCGCACGTGCCCCGCCCACCCGCAGGCAGGTGCGGATGCCGCGCGTCTCCATCATCGGGTAGACCAGCAGGGCGCGCCCGTCCTGGTGCAGCTGCAGCACCTCGCCCGGACCGTGCAGCTCGGCCAGTTGTGCGCGCATCTGCGCATCGTGCAGCTCGGCCACGGTCAACGACAGGCGCCCGTCCTCGCGCAGCCGGCTTTCGGCCATGGTGCGGCCGTCCGGGGCGATGCGCAGCAGCGACAGCTCTTCGGCGGCGCAGACCTCGCGCATGGTACGCAGCAGGCTCAGATCGAGCAGCTCCGCATCGCGGATGGCGCTCATGTCCACCATGCGTTCGAGCAACGGCGACACGCTCATCGGCGCTTCCGTATGACGCATGCGGGCCGGCCGCCGGAGAGGCGGCCTGCGGGCAGACAACTGGGACGGCAACGCAAAGGCTTCACGACGGCGACCGGCAATCAGGTTGCCGGTTCATCGGCGCTGCGGCCGCAAACTTGAGACCGCTCGCTGCCCCGCGCCCGGCACGGGGCAGGCCTGGTGCGGCCGGCGGGCCCGCGCCCGATGGCCGTCCCGGCCACGGGGTTCAGGGCAATGCGGACTCCAGGGCATCTTCGCCCAGCGCGTGCCGTTGCATCAGCCGCCGGCTGCCGGCATTCAGGCCGCGCACCTGCACCTGCAACTCGTGATGGCGCAGCCGCTGCACCACCTTGTCCAGCGCCGCCACGGCGGTGATGTCCCAGAAATGTGCACGGCTGACATCGATCACCACGCTGCGGCCGGGGACCTCGCGCGCATCGAACGCGTCGATGAACACATCGGCCGAGGCGAAGAACACCTGTCCGCGCACGCGGTAGGTGCGCACGCCGTCTGCGCCATCGACATGCGCGATCTGCAGCAGCCCGGCCACCTTGAAGGTGAAGAACACCCCGCTCAGCACCACGCCCACCGCGACCCCGGCCGCCAGGTTGTGCGTTGCCAGCGTCACCGCCACGGTGGCCAGCATCACCACGCTGGAGGTGCGCGGATGGGTGACCACGGTCCGCAACGAGCGCCAATCGAAGGTCTCCACCGACACCATCACCATGATGGCCACCAGCGCCACCACCGGGACCTGCGACACCCAGGGCTTGAGCAACACCATCAGCACCAGCAGGAACACGCCGGCGAACAGGGTCGACAGCCGGCCGCGGCCGCCATACTTCACGTTGCCCACGGTCTGCCCGATCATGCCGCACCCGGCGATGCCGCCGAACAGGCTGGCTGCCGCGTTGGCGATGCCCAGCCCGGTGCACTCGCGGTTCTTGTCGCTGGGAGTGTCGGTGAGCTCGTCGACCACGCGTGCGGTCATCAACGATTCGAGCAGGCCGACCATGGCGATGGCCAGCGCCGGCAACGCGATGATGCGCAGGGTCTCCAGCGTCATCGGCACCGCCGGCCAGTGCAGCACCGGCAGCGCGTTGGGCAGTCTGCCCAGATCGGCCACGGTCTTCAGCGGTAGCTGCAGCGCACTGCCGGCCACGGTCAGCAGCAGGATGCACAGCAACGGCGAGGGAATCGCCGCCAGCCCCGGGATGCGCAGGCGCGGCAGCCCGTAGATGATCGCCAGGCCCACCCCCAGCATGGCCCAGGTGGCCAGGTTGGCGCCCAGCAGATGCGGCAGCTGCGCGGCGAAGATCAGCACCGCCAAGGCGTTGACGAAGCCGGTGCGCACCGAGCTGCTGACGAACCGCATCAGCACGCCCAGCCGCAACAGCCCGAACAGGATCTGCACGGCACCGGCCAGCAACCCGGCGGCCAGCAGGTACGGCAAGCCGTGCGCTGCGACCAGGGGCGCGGCCACCAGGGCCACCGAACCGGCGGCCGCCGAAATCATGGCCGGCCGCCCACCGCAGAAGGCGATGACGATGCCGATCACGAAGGATGCGAACAGTCCCACCTGCGGGTCCACGCCCGCCACGAAGGCGAATGCGATCACTTCGGGAATCAGGGCGAACGTGGCGACCGCGCCGGCCATCACTTCGCGCGCGGGCGACGCGCGCCATTGCGCCAGTTCGGCGCGCAACAGGGACATTTATGGACACTCCAGGGACAAAAAGGACAGCAAGTGGCCATCCGTTACGCAAATAGTGTGGTGCAAACGAACGCTTCGGGTGTGACTGGTGCGGCAATGCATTCTTTTGTGGAAGCGATCACGTCCCGTTCTGAGGCCTGGGACCAAGATGCCCCCCTCACCGGGCTCGGGTGTCGAGCTCGGTCATCCAGGGAGATCCTCATGTCCATCTTCAGGACCGCAAGTACCCTTGCGCTGGCCACCGCGCTGGCCTTGGCCGCCGCACCGGCGCACAGCTATTCCATCAGCAACAACCGCGTCGTCGACGACAGCGGCAAGGTCGTGCAGCTCAAGGGCGTCAACGTGTTCGGCTTCGAGACCGGCAACCATGTCATGCACGGTCTGTGGGCACGCAACTGGAAAGACATGATCAACCAGATGCAGGGCCTGGGCTTCAACGCCGTGCGCCTGCCGTTCTGCCCGGCCACGCTGCGCAGCACCACCATGCCGACCAGCATCGACTACAGCCGCAACGCCGACCTGCAGGGCCTGACCTCGCTGCAGATCCTGGACAAGGTGATCAACGAGTTCAATGCGCGCGGCATGTATGTGCTGCTGGATCACCACACTCCCGACTGCGCGGCCATCTCCGAACTCTGGTACACCGGCTCCTACTCCGAAGCGCAGTGGCTGACCGACCTGCGTTTCGTGGCCAACCGCTACAAGAACGTGCCGTACGTGATCGGCGTGGACCTGAAGAACGAACCGCATGGCGCCGCGACCTGGGGCACCGGCAACGCCGCCACCGATTGGAACAAGGCCGCCGAACGCGCCTCGGCCGCGGTGCTGGCAGTGGCGCCGAAGTGGATCATTGCGGTGGAAGGCATCGGCGACAACCCGGTGTGCTCGATCAACGGCGGCATCTTCTGGGGCGGCAACCTGCAGCCGCTGGCCTGCACCCCGCTGAACATCCCCGCCAACCGCCTGCTGCTGGCGCCGCATGTCTACGGCCCGGACGTGTACGTGCAGTCGTATTTCAACGACAGCAACTTCCCCAACAACATGCCGGCCATCTGGGACCGCCACTTCGGCCAGTTCATCGGCAAGTACGCCCTGTTGTTGGGCGAGTTCGGCGGCAAGTACGGCGAAGGCGATGCGCGCGACAAGACCTGGCAGGACGCGCTGGTGCGCTACCTGCGCAGCAAGGGAATCAACGAGGGCTTCTACTGGTCCTGGAATCCAAACAGCGGCGACACCGGCGGCATCCTGCGCGACGACTGGACCACGGTCCGCCAGGACAAGATGACGCTGCTGCGCACCCTGTGGGGCACTGCAGGCGGCACGACGCCGACGCCGACTCCAACGCCCACTCCGACACCCACTCCCACTCCCACGCCCACTCCCACACCCACACCGACGCCGACTCCGACTCCGACGCCGGGAACCGGCAGCTTCAGCACCAGGGTGATCGTGGACAGCAGCTGGGCCGGCGGATCGTGCAGCCGCGTGCAGGTCACCAATACCGGCACCGCCAGCGGCGCCTGGACCGTTTCGGTGCCCGTGACAGGCAGGGTCAACAATGCCTGGAACGCGACCTGGTCGCAGAGCGGCAGCACGCTCAAGGCCAGCGGCGTGGACTTCAACCGCACGCTGGCGGCCGGTGCGACCGCCGAATTCGGCTTCTGCGCGGCGAGCTGATCATCGTACTGGCGGGTACGCCCGCCATGCCGCATGAGGCGATCGGCCGATCGCCTCATGCAACCGGGTAACGCCGTGGGCCGCCGCCCGGCGTCCCGTCACCCCTTCTCTCGCCGCGAGGCCGGCCGCGACGTCTCGCTACCCGCGTCTGCGCGCCGCGCATTCTTCGCTGCATACATCGCTTCGTCCGCTGCGTGCATCAGGCTGGCGGCGTCGGCATCGTCGCCCCGCAGCCAGGCGACGCCGATGCTGGGCTGGATCGGCAGCCACTGCTCGCCGAACATGGTCCCCGCCGCCACCGCCTGGCGGATGCGCTCGGCGACACCGTGACACGCCGCCTCCGGCGCCTGCAGGTTGTCCAGCAACACCACGAACTCATCGCCGGCCAGACGTGCCACCAGGTAGCGCCCTTCCACCGCGCGCTGCAGGCAGCGCCCGAACTCCACCAGCACCGCGTCGCCCGCGCGGTGGCCGTAGGTGTCGTTGATGCGCTTGAATCCGTCCAGATCCAGGAACATCACCGCCACGGCGCGCTGCAGCTGCTGCGCCTGCGCGATCGCCGCATGCAGTGCGTCGGTCCAGGCATGCCGATTGGGCAGGCCGGTGAGGGCATCGCGCGTGGCGCGCTCGTGCATCAGCCGGTGCAGCGTCTTGTGCGCGGTGACGTCCTGCGCCATCAAGAAGAATCCCTGCGCTCCTGCCGCCGTGCGCCGCGCCTCGGGCACCAGGGTGATCTCCACATCGCGCGTGGTGTCGCCCATCCGCAGCACATGCTCGAAGCTGACGCGTTGCCCGACGATCACTTGCGCCAGCGCCGCACGTGCCGCCGCGCTCAGCGGCGCGCCAAGCAGGCGGGTGATGGGCAGGCCGACCAGGCTGGCCGGCTCCATGCCCAGCCAATCGCGGTGAGCCTGGTTGGCGAACAGGCAGCGCTGGGCGGCATCGAACTGGCTGACCAGCGCTGGCGTGGCGTCGCTGATCGCGCGCAGGCGCGCCTCGCTCTCGGCCAGACGTTCGGCGGCCACGTGCCGCTCGGTGACGTCCTGGATCTGCGAGACGAAATGCGCCGGCGCGCCACTGCCGTCGCGTACCAGCGAGACCGATAGCTGTGCCCAGATCACCGCCCCCTGCTGGCTGATGTAGCGCTTGGCCAGACTGTAGCTGCCGCGCTTGCCATCGATCAGTTCCTGCACCAGTTGCAGGTCCATCTGCAGATCGTCGGGGTGGGTGATCTGCTGAAAGGTGGTTCGCAACAACTGTTCGCGCGGATAGCCCAGGATGCTGCACAGCGAAGGATTGACGTCGCGCCAGGCCCCGTCCAGCGAGACGATCGCCATGCCCTGCGGCGCGGTCTCGAAGGCGCCGGCGAACCGTTCGGCGGCCAGTTGCGCAGCCGCCTGCGCCTGCAGCTCGGCGGTCACGTCGATGGCCATCGCCAGATAGCCCGCCAGCCCCTGCCGCGCGTCGTGGATGATGTTGAAGCACAGCCGTACCCGCCGCAGCTCGCCGTTCTTGCGCACCAGCGTCCACAGCTCGACGCCCAGCAGATCGCCAGCCGCGGCGGCGGCGAGCTTCGCGTACGAGGGTGGCGACAGCGCCAGCGTGGCCATGTGGCGCTCGAGCTCGGAATGCAGATGGAACTGGGTCGGGCAGCCGCCCAGCACCTCGGCGGCGGCATACCCCAACAGCCGTTCGGCGCCCGGATTGAACAACTCGATGCGTCCCTGCGGATCGAAGGCGATGATCGCCACGTCCTGCGACGCATCCACCAGCGCCTGCAGCCGCGCGCGCTCGGCAGACAGTGCCGCCGAGGCATCCTTGAGCTGGGTGATGTCATGCATCACGCACACGGCGCCCAGCGCAGACCCGTTATCGGCGGCCACCGGATCGGCATTGCACAACACGCTGCGCGCAGGCTGCCCGTTCGCGCGGATCACCAGCTCGGCATTGCGGACGTGTTCGCCGCGCCAGGCGCGTACCAGCGGAATCGCCTCGGTCGACAGCAGCGTGTTGCCGTCGGCGGCGTACAGATCGAAATGCTGCGCCCACTGCGCAGGTGGCAGCAGGCGTGGGTCGGCGCCATGCCAGCGCCGTGCGGCGTGATTGAATTCGCGCAGCAGGCCATCGGTATCGCAGGCCACCACGCCGTCGGGCATGGCCTCCAGCAGCATGCTCAGGGTCTGCCGCTGCGCCTGCGCGTCCAGCCGGTCGCGGCGCGATTCCAGCAGGTTGGCCGCCTGGCGCGCCAGCCGGATCAGCGCCTGCTTCTGTTCTTCGCCGAGCACGCGCGACCGCGTGCTGAGCGTGCACAGGGTGCCGTAGGCGTATCCCTCGCGGCCGATCAACGGCACCCCGACATACGAGCGCACACCCGGCACGGCGGTGACCAGCGGGTTGGCGGCGAAGCGCGGGTCGGCCTCGGCGTCGGGCACCTCCATCAGCTCGGTGCCCATCACCGTGTACGAACAGAAGGACACGCTACGCGGGGTGCCTTCCAGGTCGGTGCCGCAGCGCGCCTTGAACCATTGCCGGTCGGCATCCAGCAGCGACACCAGCGCCATCGGCGCGCCGGTGACGTGCGCGGCCAGCCAGGCGATATCGTCGAATTCGGCCTCGTACTCGGTGTCCAGTACGCCCAACCGGCGCACCGCGTCCACGCGCAGCGCGTCGTTGTCGGGAATCGGCACGGGCGGCAGCGTGGCGGTCATGGCGAAGTCGGAGGCGGCGTCTGGTCAAGGTAGATCGCCCGAGGTAACGGCGAGGCGATGGTCAACTTAAGCGCTCCTGGTCGCGTCCGTTCATGCGGCGCGGCCCATCGGGCCCGGCACCGTGGCAGTGGCGGCAACACCGCCGGCCGCGCATGCATGGATGCAGGACCAAGCGAGGACGACATCGCGGTGGCGGCTGCATCGGGCGTGGCTCGGTACGTGGTGGCCGGCCGCGCCCCACCCGCTGCGGCCCTGGGTCGGCACCTGCACCATGCAATGCGTGCGGCGCGATCGACCGTGCACCGGCGGGTCCGGCGCCCCACCGCCGCGCTCGGCCAGGCCGCCCCGACGGCGAGGCCGGCTTCGCCGCCGTCGCAGCCCATGCCGCCCTGCATTTGCGGCGCCGCCAGGCAGCCACTACCCTCGGCCGATTGTCCGTTTCCAGGAGTGTCACATGCTGCGTCCGCTGTCCCTGTTGATCGCCGGTGTCCTGGGCATGGCTGCCGGTACCGTCGCCCCCGCCGTCGCGGCCGCCCCGGCCAGCCTGTCCAAGGCCGCGACCAGCAGCGCCATCCCCGACATCGCCTACACGCGCTTCACCCTGCCCAACGGCCTGACCGTGATCGTGCACGAAGACCACAAGGCCCCGGTGGTGGCGGTCAGCATCTGGTACCACATCGGCTCCGGCGACGAGCCGGCCGGCAAGACCGGCTTTGCGCATCTGTTCGAGCACCTGATGTTCTCCGGCTCGGAGAACAACAAGGGCAGCTTCTTCGCGCCGCTGGAGAAGGTCGGCACCACCGACATGAACGGCACCACCTGGTTCGACCGCACCAATTACTTCGAAACCGTGCCGACCACCGCGCTGGATACCGCGCTGTGGCTGGAATCGGACCGCATGGGCCATCTGCTCGGCGCGATCGGCCAGGAGGAACTCGATACCCAGCGCGGCGTGGTGCAGAACGAGAAACGCCAGGGCGAGAACCGCCCCTACGGCCGCGTGGACCAGAACATCCTGTCCAACCTGTTCCCGGCCAACCATCCCTACCAGCACGACACCATCGGCTCGATGGAAGACCTGGATGCGGCCTCGCTGGCCGATGTCAAACAGTGGTTCAACGCCAACTACGGCGCAGCCAATACCACCCTGGTACTGGCCGGCGACATCACCGTGGCGCAGGCGCGCGCCAAGGCCGCGCAGTACTTCGGCGACATTCCTTCCGGCAAGCCGGTGCCGCGTCAGCAGCCGTGGATCACCCCGCTGCCGGCGCAGAAGCGCGGCGTGCAGCACGACCACGTGGCGCAGCCGCGCATCTACCGCACCTGGGCCGCGCCGCAGCTGGGCACCGATGACGTGATCCAGCTGGACCTGGCCACCACCGTGCTGGGCGGCGGCAAGACCTCGCGGCTGTACCAGCGCCTGGTGTATCAGGACAATCTGGTCGACGACGTGTCGGCCTCGATTCAGCCCTTCGCGCTGTCCAGCCAGATGCAGATCCAGGCGGACGTGAAGGACGGCGTGGACCCGGCCAGGGTCGAAGCCATCATCGACGAGGAATTGAAGAAGTTCATCGCCCAGGGCCCCACCGCCGACGAGCTGCAGCGCGCGCAGGTGGCCTACCGCGCCGGCTTCGTGCGTGGACTGGAAAAGGTGGGTGGGTTCAGCGGCAAGGCAGCGATCCTGGCCGAGGGCCAGGTCTATCGCGGCGATCCGGGCGCCTACAAGCAGGACCTGCAGCGCGGCCAGGCCGCCACCGTGGACAGCGTCAGGCAAGCCGCCGCCACCTGGTTCGGCAAGGGCGACTACCTGCTGACGGTGTTGCCGGCCGACAAGGGCTTCGACCCGGACGCCGAAGACAAGGCGGTGGTCGCACGCGCCGCCGAACCGGGCAAGCCGGCGCCCAAGCTGCCGGCCGCCGGCAAGTACACCGTCACCGCCTCCACACTGGATCGCAGCAAGGGCGTGCCGGACACCAACCAGTTCCCGGACCTGAGCTTTCCGACACTGCAGCGTGGCAAGTTGAAGAACGGCATCGAGGTGGTGCTGGCCGAGCGCCACACCATCCCGGTCACCCAGATCGAGCTGCTGTTCGATGCCGGGTATGCCGCCGACCAGGGCAACAAGCTCGGTACCGCCAGCTTCAGCGCCGCACTGATGAACGAGAGCACCACCGCGCTGGATTCGGTGGAAGTGGCGCAACGCCGCCAGCGCCTGGGCGCCATCACCGCGGTGGGCTGCGATCTGGACAGCTGCAGTGCGTCGCTGGACGCGCTCAACGACCAGTTGCAGCCATCGCTGCAGTTGTTCTCCGACATCGTGCGCAACCCGGCCTTCAAGGGCAGCGATATCGAGCGCGTGCGCGGGCAGTGGCTGTCCGGCATCGCGCAGGAAAAGACCCAGCCCAATAGCCTGGCGCTGCGCGCGTTGCCGCCGTTGCTGTTCGGCAAGCAGCATCCGTACGGCATCCCGCTCACCGGCAGCGGCACCGAGGCGGCGATCAGGAGCCTCAATGCGCAGGACCTGCAGGCCTTCCACAGCCAGTGGCTGCGTCCGGACAACCTGCGCATCCTGGTGGCCGGCGACACCACGCTGGCGCAGATCATTCCGCAGCTGGACGCGGCGTTCGGCGACTGGAAGGCACCAGCCACCCCGCTGCCGAAGAAGAACCTGGTCCAGGTGGCCGCGCAGCCCAAGCCGCGCGTCTACCTGATCAACCGCCCGGACGCACCGCAGTCGGTGATCCTGGCCGGCCTGCTGGCCCCGTCCACCAAGACCCCGGACAACCTGGCGATCGGCGTGGCCAACGGCGCCTTCGGCGGCACCTTCACCTCACGCCTGAACATGAACCTGCGTGAGAGCAAGCGCTGGGCCTACGGCGCCAGCACCCGCATGCTGGACGCGCAGGGCCAACGTCCCTACATGTTCTCCGCGCCGGTGCAGACCGACAAGACCGCCGAGTCGGCCAACGAGATCTTCAAGGAAGCCACCGCGGTGATCGGCGCCAAGCCGTTGACCGGCGAGGAGATCGCCAAGATCAAGAACCAGCGCATCCGCGCCCTGCCCGGTAGCTTCGAAACCACCGGCGCGGTGCTGGGCGCGATCGAAGGCATCGTGCAATTCGACCGCCCGGACGATTACGTGCAAACCCTCAAGCCGCGCCTGGAGGCGATCGATCAAGCGGCAGCACAGAAGGCCATCGCCGGGATCATCAAGCCCGACGCCATGACCTGGGTGATCGTGGGTGACCTGAAGAAGATCGAAGCCCCGGTGCGTGCGCTCAAGCTGGGCGACGTGCAGGTGCTGGACGTGGACGGCAAGCCGGTCAAGCGCTGACGTCCTCATGCCCGCCTGGCTGCACGCAGCCCAGGCGGGTAGGCAGGATGCGTGGTGGGGCTGCATGCAGCGGCCCTGTCGCATGGGCGGGCCGCCGCCTGGTGAACACCTCCCGGCATTCGATGGAACCAGCCAGACCGATGATCGGCGATGCGGCGGCACTGCCCGGCAGCAAAGCGTTCCAGTGAACGTCGATGGTGTTGTCGACACCGCGTTATCGGCCAGCCCGGTTAAGCTTGGGTCTTCTCCTTTACAGGCGCTTGGCTTATCCGATGAAAGAGATGCCGAAGGCAGACGAAGCATCCCGCCAGCAGGTGCTCGACGGTTATCGCATCGTCGACAGCCTGCCCGAAGACACCTATCAGGACATCGTGCAGGTGGCGGCTTCGCTGTGCGAGACCCCGATCGCGCTGATGTCGCTGGTGGATCGCGATCGCCAGTGGTTCAAGGCACGGCTTGGCGTGGCCCTGCAGCAGACCGACCGTAGCCAGGCGGTATGCGACCACGCCATCCGTGAGCCAAACGCCTTGATGGAAGTGCCCGACCTGACCCAGGACCCGCGCTTTCGGGATATTTCCGTGGTCACCGGCGATACCGGCGCACGCTTCTACGCCGGCATGCCGCTGGTGACCTCCGATGGCGTGGCGCTGGGGACCGTCTGCGTGCTGGATACCGAGCCGCGCCATCTCAACGACATCCAGCGTAACGGTCTGCGGGCGCTGGCACGGGTCACGATGCGTCTGCTGGATGCGCGCCAGCAAGCGCTGCAACAGGAGCGCGACGCCATCCTGCAGCCGGCCGCCGAGACCGCCGCAACGACCGCCCAGGCCGCTGCGGACGAGCCGTACCGCCTGGTGATCCTGGAGGTGCAGGAACTGGCCGCGCTGGCCGAGCGCCAGAGCGAACGCCTGCTCGGCCGTACCCTGCAACAGCTCGACCAGGCATTCGCCGCGCTGGTACAGGGCCCCGGCAACAGTATCGATCGGGTCACCGACAGCGCCGAGTTCATCGCCGTGCTGCGCGGCCCCGACAGCGAAAACACCTTGCAGGCGCTACGCGAGGTGGCCAAACAACAGCAGGCCTTGGGCCTGACCGTGTTGCTGGGCGAGGCACGCGCCAGCCGCGCGGACGAGCCGATCGGGCAGGTCTTCCTGCGCGCAGAGAGCGCATTGAGCGCGGGAAAGAACAGTTTCCGCCAGCGCCCGAGCTGAGGCTCGCACCGGGAACCTGTTGTGGGCATGCCGATGGCGCGCAGCAACCGGCCGTCGCAGGAGGTCGCGGCGCTGCGCAGCAGTGCTTCTGTGCAGCCCCAATACGCCGCAGCGACGCCGCCCCGCAGTTCCGCTCACCCCAACGCGCACTGCCTCAACTGCTTGTCGGCATACCACAGCGCGCGACGCGCCAAGTCGTAGGCGCTGTCCGCCTGGCGCGGCAGCAGCTGTGCTGCCATCACCGGATCGGCGCCGTTGTTCAGTGCATGCTCGGCGCGCTCCAGATCCGACAGATGCGTGCGTACCGGCGACAGCAGCACCTTGCGTCTGGACGCTTCGCAACGCGCACTGCGTTGCTCTAGCGCCGCCAGGGCCTGGCGGATGCGGCGGCTGGCTTCGCCCTTCAGGTCCGGCGGCGTCTCGTGCGCGATGGGTGCGGCCTTGTATGCATCGCCGGTGGCCTCGCTGCCGAGCTCGGCCTGGTTTGCGGCCAGTGCCGGATTGAAGCGCACGTCCGGCGGTGGCCGCGCCCTGGCCGTCTGCGTCTGCGGCCCGTTGAGCATGTCGTTGAACTTCTTCATGCCGCGCCCGGCTTCCTGCATCGCCACGTCGCCCAGCGTGCCGTCGCTCTTCCAGTCCTTGGCGAAGCGCGTCTGCCGGTACTGCACCGGATTGACCCGCTCCATCACATTGCGCGTGCCCGCCTGCACGCGCGCATCGTCCATGCCAGGAGGAACCGCAGCGCCTTGCGGCGCCATCGGGTCCACCTTCGCCTCGGGCGGCAGGCGCAGGTTGCCGTCCCGGGTGTACAACTGGGCCGCCACCGGGTCGTCGGCAGCGGCATCGGCCGCTGCCACCTGGCGCTGCGGCGGCGGGGTGCGCGTCGGCGGCGGCGCGCGACGTGCCGTCGCG
>NZ_JAJGQH010000012.1 GCF_020783655.1 Xanthomonas melonis
AGGCAATACCCCGCAAACGCGCCGAAAACGGCAAAAAATCGGGGATTTGAGCGCTCTTAGCGCGGTGGATGTGGCTTACTTCGTTCTCCGGCCGCGTTGATCAGACCATCCCTAGGAAACCCTGGGCGTATCACACGTGAGTTGCGCCGCAACTTAACTCAATAAAAAAATGAGGAGGTGAAACCTCCTCATTTTCGTTTACCCGCTAAATTATTTTACTCAACAGGCCTCGGAGACGGACGCTGATATTTAGAGAATGTCTTGTAAAGCGAAGCTGCACGCTCATCGGCAGCAACACTTTCAACACTACTCAACCCCCTCAATGCAATGTCGGCAGACGCTTTGCCGTCTCCCAATAGATAGGCTAGGCGTAGATATGCAGCGCTATCGATCAGATTTTTGTCCCTTGTGTCGCTGGCATAAATATCCGACAGCCCATAATACGAATATAAATTTCCAGCAGACGCCGCATTTCTCAAAATGCCAAGCCCCTCCTGGAAGTGACCACTCGTCGCTGTCTTCTTTCCATAGATGACAGTTGCGGCCTTATTACCTGCCTGCGACTCGGCCTTCAACTGATCCAGCGATAGTTTTTCCAGTCGCGTAAGTTCGGCCTCGGTCGGATAGCCGTTAGACAAAAGCCACTTTGCCTCGGCATCCGAGTTAGCTACCAGTGGGCCACTTGCCTTGCAGGCACTCCCGACACCTTGACACAAATACTGCTTAGCATCTTGCACGCCGCTAGGCGTTGCTAACTTTGCCTTTTGCTCCGCTCGATTCGCAGCTGAGCTGTGCTCAGCGTTTTCCGTCGCAGAAGTTTCAGCCTGCGAAGATGCTGTATTGGTATCTTCCGCTGGCTTGTCGGCTTTTCCACACGCAGCGAGCGCACCGGAAAGCAGCGCCATGGACAAGATCATTTTAGCTTTCATAGTTCTATCCATTATAGACTGCACTGATTCTGCTGAAAGTTCGTCCACCATGTTGAGCACGCTGCATCAGCAGATGTGACTTTCCATTTTACGCCAATTGAGTTGTCTAAACTTCCGGAACTCAGGACTTCCCCCGGTAATCCCCCCGCCCATTAGCAGACTCCAGAAGTGGAATTTTCTCGTAATCTGATCCCGAGGAGATCCCATGAAGAAGTCCCGCTTTACCGACAGCCAGATCATCGCCGTACTCAAGTAGGCCGAGACCGGGACACCTGTTCCTGACCTTTGCCGGCAGCACGGCATCAGCTCGGCCACGTTCTACAAGTGGCGCAGCAAGTTCGGCGGCATGGACGTGTCCATGGTCGCGCGCATGAAGGAGCTGGAGGAGGAAAACCGCCGGCTCAAGAAGATGTACGCCGAGGCGCAGCTCAGTACCGACCTGCTGAAGGAAGCGCTCGCAAAAAAATGGTGAGGCCATCTCAGCGACGCGAGATGGCCCAATCCGCAGTCACGAGCGGGCGCACGAACATCCGCCACGCCTGCCAGAGCTTCGCGGTGAGCGAGACCTGCTTCCGCTACCAGGCCAAGGCCAGCGAGGAGAACGCCCGGATCGCTGACTGGCTGGTCCGCCTGACGACCGCCCATCGCGACTGGGGCTTTGGCCTGTGCTACCTGTACCTGCGCAACGTGAAGGGCTTTGGCTGGAATCACAAGCGGGTCTACCGGATCTACCGCGAGCTGGAGTTGAACCTGCAGATCAAGCCGAAGAAGCGGCTGGTGCGTGAGCGGCCCGAGCCTCTGGCAGTGCCGGAGGCCATCAACCAGGTCTGGTCGATGGACTTCATGCACGACCAGTTGGCCGACGGCCGCAGCTTCCGGCTGTTCAATGTGCTCGACGACTTCAACCGCGAGGGGCTGGGAATCGAGGTGGATCTGTCGCTGCCGTCAGCCCGGGTGATCCGATCGCTGGAGCAGATCATCGAGTGGCGCGTTGCTGTCCTGGGCGCAGCGGCATGGCATCCGGGTCGAGCACATCCAGCCGGGCAAGCCACAGCAGAACGCCTACGTTGAACGCTACAACCGCACCATCCGCTACGCCTGGCTCGCCCGAACCCTGTTCGACACCATCGACCAGGCGCAGGACAAAGCCACCCGCTGGCTATGGACGTACAACCACGAGCGTCCGAATATGGCGCTCGGCGGCATCACGCCTGCCATGAAGTTGGCGATGGCCGCTTAGCTCCACTTCTGGCGACCGCTAAAAGTGGGGGATTACCCATACATCATGCCTATTAGCAGGCCAGTCTTAGCAGGACTAAGCGCACCAACGTCTCGCTAAGACCTGAGGTATCATTTGAGGTATCAAAGCGGGCACATCCATCAGGCCTAAATTTCTTTAAGGTCAATGGGTTGTCTGAGGGCGTCTTCAGGCTCCGCCCACCTCCACCACAACCACACCACTGTCCTAAGACGACCGACCAAGGCCGGGAATCCTCGATGTGGAGGGTTTCCGGCCTTTTTCATGAGCAACCCGACGATGTACTGCCACTCGTGCGGCAGGCAGCGCACGTACGGGCACAACGGGTCAATTGGTGACGCGGGCGGTCGGATCGGCGACGCCCGTGTTCCGGTCATGGGCCTGCTCGGCGAGCGGCAAGGGCAGCAGCACGTCGCCGCGGAGCTGGTCGAACAGCGCCAGCAATTCGGTAGCTTCCCGCCGCAGCAGGACCAGGGCGCTCTTGTTGGGCTCATTCATTGCTAAGGCTCCGCCGACGCTCCCCCGCGCCCTGGTGAAATCGAAGCAAAGCGCGTGCCAGCACCAATGACGAAGTCGCAGGATGCGTACGGCGACAAGTGTAGAAGATACCCAGCGCAGCAAAGAGGCGCGTACTCACGCGACAGGCGAAACGCCACCGCTGACGCCCGCACTGCCAATCGTCGCGTCTACTCTGTTCTACTCTGTTTGATTGCAGCCGCACGGTGAATTGCGTGCGCGCGCAAGTCCGCGACCGGGGCCGGTCGCACGGCGTTCGAGCGCGGCCTCCGGGGCGGAAGGCGCGCTCAGGCGTACTCGAGTTGTCGCTGCGCTTCGGCGTGCATGGCTTCCAGGGTGACCATGCCCGCGATGCGGGCCGCTGCCATGGCGCTGCGATGATCGGGGAAGATGGGCGACAGTCTGGCGCCCGCCAATTCGCCAGGCTTGCCGAGACCGATCTGGTCGATGCGCCAGCCCGCGCTCCAGGCGTCGTTGGCGCCATCGTCGCATTGGGCCGCCTGACAGGTCAGCTGGTAGCTACCGAGAAAAATGACCAAGGGGCGTTCGGCTCTGGGAAGTACCACCAGCATACCGTCGCACGGGCGCAGCGGCGAGCGTTGCACCGTCTGCCAGCTGACCGGCGCTGTATCGCTGACAGAGGGGACCCGGGACCGGCATGGTGGCAGATACCCCTCTCACGCCAACAGCAGCGCGACCTCGCCAACAATTCCACCATCGCAAGAAAGCGCCTCCCACGCTCCACCAACGACACGTTGCCGTTGTGAATCCCCAATCCCGAATCCCGAATCACTTCCATCGGGATCGTCACGAAGGTCCGCACTGCATCCTGGAAGCGCCCTGGCGAACGGAACCTTCGGCTGCGGCTGCAACACAGCCGCGTCGTTCGGGGCTGCGCTCCATGCGCCGATCCCGCCTACGCGGCGGCGCCTCAGCGACCGGGACGCCGCTCTGCGCCGGTCGGAATCAGGCCTGCGCCAGCCAGCATGGTGTCGATGCGGTCACGCGCATAGCTGGCATCGTCCGGCCCCGCGCTGCGCAGCAGCGCCTCGGCGCGGGCATGGAAGTCCAGGTAGTCGAAGTCTGCATCCTCGTCGGCCGCCAGCTGCGGCAAGGCGTCCTGCAGCGCGTCCAGGCGCCGGTCGAGTTCTTCGCGGGTGGACATGGCAGGCTCCGACGGCAAAGGCGATACGGTTGCGGGAACGCCGTCAAGGAGGTGCGAAACCCTGCCAGGCAACGCTTCATTTTCCGACCTGCGGTCGCGCCATTCGCCCCCTCAACTTCTGCCGAGCCCGGCCGATAATGATGCCGACTCCTACAGAACCTTCCATGTGATCCTCCACCTGCGGCGGGATTTTCGCCTCGGCATCGTCAAGATGCTCGGGCCAATCACTGCGCTGTTGCTCTGTCTCTATGCTGTGTACCTGGCCATCTCCGGCCAGGTGGCGGCGTGCCTGATCACCACAGCGTTGGGCGCCCTGGCGATCTGGCGCGGTTGGCAGATGCGTGCCGCCGAACGTACCGGCGCCGGTGGCGTGTGGCTGGCGTCGATCAATGTCGGCGGCTGCCTGGTGGCGTGCTGGACCGGAGGCGATGGCGCCCTGCCCTGGCTGTTTCCGGTGCTGGCGACCAATTACTTCCTGTGCGGGCCGCAGCGCGCGGTGTTGCTGAGCCTGCCCTTGCTGGCGGCCCTGCTGTTCCTGCCCGGCCTGATCGTGAGCCCCGGTCAGGGCGTGTCCACCGTGGTGGTGACCCTGGTGACGCTGGCAGTGGGCTATGCGTTCTCGCTGCGCATGCAGGACGACCGCGTGCACCTGGAAGAGCTGGCCTCGCTGGATGCGCTGACCGGCCTGCCCAATCGGCGCATGCTCGAACGCGCACTCACCCATCAGATCGCGCAGCGCCAGCCGCAGGAGCGGCTCAATAGCCTGATCATCCTGGATCTGGACCATTTCAAGGAGGTCAACGATCTGTACGGCCACGCCGCAGGCGATGCGGCGCTGTCGGATCTGGCCACCATCCTGCGGTTCGAGGTCCGCGAACCGCATCAGGTGTTCCGCTTCGGGGGCGAGGAGTTCGTGGTGCTGCTGCGCGCCGGGTCGCTGGCGGAACTGGAAGCTGCCACCGAGCGCTTGCGCAAGGTGATCCGCAACGGCTTGCGCGGTCCAGGTGGACGCATCACGGTGTCGCTGGGAGCGGCGCGTCATAACGGCGAAACGCACTGGCAGGACTGGTTCTCGCGTGCGGACGCAGCGCTGTATCTGGCCAAGAACAGTGGCCGCGACAGCGTGCGTATTGCCGACTGAGCGCGGCGGCGACCGCGCTTGGTGCCGGCAGTGCGTCCAGCCTGCTGCGGGTACACCGACGCAACAGCCCGATCCCCGGCCTGGCGCTTGCCTCGCCCCGGATCGACGGGGCGACCTGCCGGCCGCCCCGCCCACGCCTCAACGCGTCGTCACCGCAACCGGCGTTGCCGGGGCCTCGCCCTGCTTCCATCCTCCCAGCGCCTTGTAGACCCCCACCACGCCGACGTTCACAGCTGCCTCGGCTTGCGCCAGGGCATCGTCGGCGGCCAGTTGGGTGCGCTGGGCGTCCAGCAGGGTGAGAAAGTCTTCGGAGCCTTCGCGGTAGCGGATCTGCGCCAGCTGCTCGGCACGCCGCGCCGCATTGGCCTGCTCCACCACGATGGCCAGGCGTGCCTGCTGGCGGCCGTAGCCGATCAAGGCGTTCTCGGTGTCTTCCAGCGCCAGCAGCACGGCCTGCTGATACTGCGCCAGCGCACCTTCGGCCTGGGCCTTGCTGGCGCGCAGCCGCGCCCGCACGGTGCCGAAATCGAACGCCGCCCAGCTGATCGACGGGGTGATCGACCAGGCCTTCGCATTGCCTTCGGTCAGCCTGGCCGCATCGCCGGACAGAAAGCCGACGAAGCCGCTGATGCTGATGCGCGGGAACAGATCGGCGGTCGCCACGCCGACCTGCGCGGTGGCGGCGGCCAGACGTCGTTCGGCGCTGCGCACGTCCGGACGTTGACGCAACAGGCCGGCGGTGTCGCCCAGCGGCAGGGGGCGCGCGAACGCCGGCATGCTGCGTGCGACCAGGGTGGCGTCCAGAGCACCCGGCTGCTGTGCGAGCAATACCGCCAGGCGGTGACGGTACTGCGCCTCGGCGGTTTCCAGCAGCGGAATATCCGCCTCGATCGCCTTCAGGCGCGCCAGGCTGCTCTGCACATCCAGTTCGCTGCCTGCACCCAGGTCGCGGCGGGTCTGGGTCAATCGCTGGGTGTCGCGCAGATTGGTCAGGGTGCGTCTGGAGACATCGAGCTGCTTCTGCGTACCGCGCAGCTCGAAATAGTTGCGTGCCACTTCCGCAGCGACGGTGACCTGCACGTCCTGCAGGTTGGCCTGCTCGGCATCCAGGTCGGCACGCGCGGCCTCCGACGCCCGCCGCTGACGGCCGAACAGGTCCAGCTCCCAGGCCGCATCCAGACCCAGGCTGGTCTGTTCGGTGAGGAAGCGCTGGTTGCCGGCGATCACCTGCTGCTGCTCACGGCGATCGAAACTGCCCTGCGCAGTGATGTGCGGTGCCTGATCCAGGCGACGCTCGACGAAGACCGCGCGCGCCTGCTTGACCCGCGAGACCGCAATGCGCAGGTCGTGGTTGGCGAACAGCGCATCGCGCACCAGTTGTTCCAGCACCGGATCGTCGAACTGCGACCACCAGTTGCCTACCGGCGACTGCGGACTGAAGGCCGCATCCTGTGCGCCTTGCAGCGTCACCGACGCGGGCGGGTCGGGCCGGTAGTCCGGCCCCACGGCGCAGCCACCGAGGATCAGCGCGGCCAATGCCGCGCCAAGCAGGGTTCTTACCATGGCAGGGTCTCTCCCAGATGCGTGAAACTGCCGGTGGGACCGTGCGCATCGATCAATGCCATCTGCACACTGCTGCGTGCGCCCTCTTCGACCTCGATCTCACCCCCACCGCCGTTCATATCGGTCTTGACGTAGCCCGGATGCACCGTGTTGACCTTGATCGAGGTCTCGCGCAGCTCATAGGCCAGATGCACGGTCCAACTGTTCAATGCGCTCTTGGACGCGTTGTAGGCAGGTACCTTGAAATCGTAGATCGGCGAGCCGGGCTGGCTGTGCAGAGTCAACGAGCCGACGATGCTGGACACGTTGACCACACGCCCGGCCAACGAGCGACGCAGCAGCGGCAGGAAGGCCTTGGTCACGCCCACCACCGCGAACAGGTTGGTATCGAAGGTGCGCTTCCAGCTGTCCAGGCTCTGCTCGGACGGCTTGCGCTGGATGTCTTCGGCCACGATGCCGGCGTTGTTGATCAGAATGTCCAGGTGGCCATGGCGTTGCTCCACCGTGCCGACCGCCGCGGCGATGCTGATGTCGTCGTTGACGTCGAGCTGGATGGCTTCCACCGGCAGCCCTTCGGCCTGCAGCTTGAGCGCGGCGGCCACGGCATCGTCGCGCTTGCGCCCGGCCAGCAGCGTGTGGACGCCGGCCTGGGCCAGTTGCCGAACGGTCTCCAGGCCGATGCCGCGGGTGGCGCCGGTGACCAGCGCGATCTTGGTGTTGCTCATGATGTCAGTCCTTCAAAACAGGGATGTGGGGGTTACGCCTTGACGGCGTCATGCGGAACGGCGGCCGGTGCAGCGGGCCCGCGACGGGTCACCCACTTGCGCAGCGCCACGTAGAACACGGGAGTCAGGAACAGGCCGAACAAGGTCACGCCCAGCATGCCGGCGAACACCGTGATGCCGGTGACCGAGCGCACTTCGGCCCCGGCGCCGTGGCCGAACAACAGCGGCACGGTGCCGGCGATGAAGGCGATGGACGTCATCACGATGGGACGCAGGCGCAGACGGCAGGCCTCCAGCGCGGCCTCCACCACGCCCTTGCCGTGCATTTCCAGCTCGCGGGCGAATTCGACGATCAGGATGGCGTTCTTGCACGCCAGGCCCATCAGCACCACCAGGCCCACCTGCACGAACACGTTGTTGTCGCCACCGGTCAGCCACACGCCGAACAGGGCGGACAGCAGCGTCATCGGCACGATCAGGATCACCGCCAGCGGCAAGGTCCAGCTTTCATACAACGCGGCCAGCACCAGGAACGCCAGCAGTACCGCCATCGGGAACACGATCAGCGCCGAGTTGCCCTGGGTGGACTGCTGATAGCTCAGGTCGGTCCATTCGATGTTCATGCCATTGGGCAGCACCTGCGGCGCCATCGCGGAGAGCTTCTGCATCGCCTCGGTGGAAGACAGCACGCGCGGGTCGGCCTCGCCGATCAGGTCGGCGGCCGGATAGCCGTTGTAGCGGATCACCGGATCCGGGCCGTAGGTCTGGCCCAGCGTGACCATGCTGCCGATCGGCACCATCTCGCCGTTGGCGTTGCGGGTACGCAGGTTGGCGATGTCTTCGACGCTGTCGCGGAACGGTCCATCGGCCTGGGCGATCACCTGGTAGGTACGCCCGAACCGGTTGAAGTCGTTGACGTACGACGAACCGAGATAGGTCTGAAGGGTATCGAACAGGTTGGTCAACGGCACGCCCTGCGCCTTGGCCTTGTCGCGATCGACCTTGGCATCGAGCTGCGGCACGTTGGCCTGATAGGTCCCGATCGGGAACTGCATGCCCGGCGTCTGCGAGATCGCGCCCGACATCGCATTGACCGCACCCTGCAGTTGGCCGTAGCCCAGACCGGCACGGTCCTGGATGTACAGCGAATAGCCCGAGCCCTGGCCCAATCCCAGGATCGGCGGCGGCATGAAGGCGAACGCGAAGCCCTGCTGGATCTGACTGATGCGGGCGTTGATCTCCGCGTTGATCTGCTCGGCGGTACGGCTGCGCTCACTGAAGGGCTTGAGGGTCAGGAACACCGTGCCGGTATTGGGCGTGTTGGTGAACTGCAGCGGATTCAGTCCCGGGAAGGCGATCGCATGGTCCACGCCCTCGGTCTGCAGCGCGATCTGGGTGATCTGACGGATCACCTCGTTGGTGCGCTCCAGCGAGGCGCCTTCCGGCAGCTTGGTCCCGGCGATCAGGTACAACTTGTCCTGGGTCGGGATGAAGCCGCCCGGTACCGCCTTGAACATGAAACCGGTGACCACCAGCAGCAGCACATACACCACGAACACCGCGCCGCGCTTGCTCAGCGTGCGCGAAACCGCGCCCTGGTACTTGTGCGAGCTGCTGGTGAAGAAGCGGTTGAACGGACGGAACACCCAGCCGAACAGGCGATCGATCAGACGCGACGGACCGTCCTTGGGCGCGTCGTGCGACTTGAGCAGCATCGCCGCCAGCGCGGGCGACAGGGTCAGCGAGTTGATCGCCGAGATCACCGTGGAAATGGCGATGGTCACCGCGAACTGCTTGTAGAACTGGCCAGTCACGCCAGACAGGAAGGCCATCGGCACGAACACCGCGCACAGCACCAGCGCAATGGCGATGATTGGCCCGGACACCTCGCGCATGGCCTGATGCGCCGCTTCCAGCGGGTTCAGTCCCTCCTCGATGTTGCGTTCGACGTTTTCCACCACCACGATCGCGTCGTCGACCACGATGCCGATCGCCAGCACCAGGCCGAACAGGCTCAAGGTATTGATCGAAAAGCCCAGCACGTACAACGCAGCGAACGTGCCCACCACCGACACCGGCACCGCCAGCAGCGGAATGATCGACGCACGCCAGGTCTGCAGGAACAGGATGACCACCAGCACCACCAGCAGCACCGCTTCCAGCAGCGTGCTCACCACCGCGCTGATCGAGTCGCGCACGAACACGGTGGGGTCGTAGGCCGACGACCACACCATGCCCTGCGGGAACTGCTTTTCCAGTTCGGCCATCTTGGCGCGCACTGCGTCGGACAATTCGATCGCGTTGGCGCCGGGCGACTGGAACACGCCCATGCCGACCGCGTTCTGGTTGTCCAGTTGCGAGCGCAAGGTGTAGTTACCGGCGCCCAGCTCCAGCCGCGCCACATCGCTCAAGCGCACGATCTCGCCGCTGTTGCCGCTGCGGATCACGATGTTGCCGAACTCTTCTTCGGTGGTCAGGCGACCCTGCGCGTTGATCGAGAGCAGGAAGTCGCTCTTGCTCGGCATCGGCTCGGCACCGAGCTGGCCGGCGGAGACCTGCACGTTCTGCTCACGGATCGCGGCCACCACATCGCTGGCAGTGAGCCCGCGCGCGGCCACCTTGTTGGGATCCAGCCAGATGCGCATGGCGTAGTCGCCCGCGCCGAAGATCTGGATCTGGCCAACGCCCGGCAGGCGCGACAACTCGTCCTTGATCTTCAAGGTGGCGTAGTTGCTCATGTACAGCGAGTTGTACTTGCCCTCGGGCGAGGACAGATTCACCACCATGGTCAGCGTCGGCGACTGCTTCTGGGTGGTCACACCTTGCCGGCGCACGTCCTCGGGCAGGCGCGCCTGCGCCTGGCTGACGCGATTCTGCACCTGCACCTGGGCCTGGTCCGGGTCGGTGCCCGGCTTGAAGGTGACGGTGACCAGCAGCACGCCGTCGGAACCGGCCACCGATTTCATGTACATCATGTTTTCCACGCCGTTGATGGCTTCCTCGAGCGGCGTGGCAACGGTCTCGGCGATGACCTTGGGATTGGCGCCGGGATACACCGCGCGCACCTGCACGCTCGGCGGTACCACTTCGGGATATTCACTGATCGGCAGCAGCGGCATGGCGATCAGGCCGGCCGCGAAGATGATGATCGACAGTACCGCGGCAAAGATCGGCCGGTCGATGAAGAAACGGGAGAAGTCCATGGAGATGGTCCTGAAGGAGGTTGCCGCCGGGAGGCGGCGCGGCACGGCGGCCACTGGCCGGCCTGATGAGAAGGCCGGCGATCACGGGCTGCGATGCAGCGATGACACAGTGCAACCGTTGCAGGTGGTGCGCAGTCGCCCGGTAGGGCGTGACTGCGTGCCGCATGCGCGGGCGATATCTAGTTGGAAGCGGTGCGCTTGTCCGCCGCCGGTGCCATGGCCACCGCCTTGGCATCGACCGGCATGCCGGGCATGAAGATCTTCTGCACGCCGTCGACCACCACGCGGTCGCCGGATGCCAGGCCGGTGCGCACGATCCGCAGCCCATCGGCGCTACGCCCGAGCTCCACATCGCGCCGCTGCGCCTTGCCGTCCTTGTCGACCACGTAGACGTACTTGCGGTCCTGGTCGGTCAGCACGGCCTTTTCGTCGACCAGCATGGCCTTGAACTGGCCGCTGCCCAACAGCTGGACATGCGCGTAGAGACCGGGGGTGAACTGACGCTGCGCATTGTCCAGCACCGCACGCACGCGGATGGTGCCGGTGCTGCGGGTCACCTGGTTGTCCAGGAAATCCACGCGACCGGTGTGCGGGAAGCCTTGTTCGCCCACCAGACCGATGCGTACCGGCAGCTGCCCGCCGCGTTCGTCCGGGCGCTCGCCGTTGCGGGCCATCTGCGAATACCGCAGGAATGTGCCTTCGTCGGCATCGAAATAGACGAACACCTTGTCCAGCGACACCAGGGTGGTCAGCACGCTGGCGCTGTCGCCGGCGGTGACCAGATTGCCGGCGGTGACCATCGCCCGCCCGGCGCGGCCGTCGATGGGCGCCCGCACGCGGCTCCAGTCCAGATTGAGTTTGGCGGTGTCCACGGCCGCCTGCGCGGCCAGCAGGTCGGCATCGGCCTGGTCGGCGGCGGCGCGGCGCTGCTCCCAGGTCTCGGTGGACAGGGCCTGCTGTTCGGACAGTTTGCGCGCGCGCGTGGCTTCGCTGCGGGCCAGGGCGGCCTGCGTCCGTGCACGTACCAGGGCGGCATTGGCACGCGCGAACTCGGCGCGATAGCTACGGTCGTCGATGCTGAAGAGCACATCGCCCTTCTTCACTTCCGCGCCCTCGGTGTAGTTCACCTTGTCGATGTAGCCGGACACCCGCGGGCGCAGTTCCACGCTTTCCACTGGCTCGATGCGGCCACTGAATTCGTCCCACTGGCTGATCTCCTTCATCAGCACCGGGGCGACGCTGACGCTCGGCGGGGGCGGCGCGCCGGTCTGCGCGGCACCGCCTCCGCAGGCGGCAAGCACCACCGCGAAGACAGCAGCCGTCAGGGCGGTGCGCATGGGAAAACGGAACGGGGTGGCGTTCGGAGTCATGGGGACGTCTCTCAAGTGGAAATAGGGTGATGCAGACCAGCCAGCCGGTCCGCCGAGGGGGCGACATGCGGACGACGGCTGACGGTCACGATGGGTTGCGCAGGCTGGCCTGGCCCGGCGATCAGGGAAACAGCAGCACGGCCGACATCCACGGCGCGAATCCATTCCGGACACGCCTCCCTGGCCCGGCCCGGCGTGCAAACCGGTTGCTCGACCGACAGCAGATGCACGCGGATGCCCAGCGGCTTGGCTTCCTCGTGCAGCACCTGGGCAAGCATGCGGGTCGCGGCGGCCGCCACCGAGAGATCGCCATGGGCCGACCAGGCGCGCAGTGCACAGGGGCTGCCGAGCAACAGATAGCGTCCGCCGCCATCGGCTTCGGCCAGCAGCGGTAGCAGGTGGCGCGCAGCGGCCAGGTGCGGCACCACATCGCGTTCCAGGCGGCGACGCAGCGCGCTGGCGGGCCGGTCCAGCAGGCGCCCTGCCTTGGGCGGACTGCCGAGGCTGGCGATGACCGCGCCCAGCGGGCGTGTGCGCTGGGCCAGTTCGGTGGCCAGATGCTGCGCGGACGCATCGTCGGCGACAGACCCCTGCACGGTATCCAGCAGAGGCGAGTCGCCATGCCGGGCGCGCAACCCCGCCAGTTTGGCCTTATCGCGTCCGATCGCCAGCACCGGCATGCCTGCATCGAGCAGCGCGGAAACGATGCCAGCGCCCACATTGCCGGCGCCACCGATCACGGCCGTTTCGAATTGAACCATCCCATTCATGGGACTTTCGTTCCCGACATCGGGACAATGTGACGTTGGATCCGACGTGCAGCCAGTCCAGTTCGCTGAAACGGCGCGCCGCCGGACTGTCGTTTCGGGGACGAGGCAAAACTGCGCGACACAGCCGAACGCGGGCCTTTGGCCGGCAAAACCACCGGATCGAAGGCGCTTTCGATCGCGCTGCGGGACTGGGAGGACAAACCGAGGACATCGCACAACCACATGGCCGTGCTCCTGCGTGGAGGGGGTGCTGCATAAGCTAGGCCTCAAAGCAGCACTTGATTAGTCCGGATTTAGGGGAATAATCGTCCCGCAAGCGGTCTAATCCCTCCTACCCCCGGAAGGCAGTCCATGACTCACGATCTCAACGACACCCTGATCTTCGTCAAGGTGGTCGAACAGGGCAGCTTCATCGCCGCCGCCAACGCGCTCGGCCTGCCCAAGACCACCGTCAGCCGCAAGGTGCAGGAACTGGAAACGCGCCTGGGCGCGCGCCTGTTGCACCGGACCACCCGGCGCATCGGGCTGACCGAGGCGGGATCGGTGTATCACGAACACTGCCAACGTATCGCCCGGGAGCTGGAAGAAGCCGAAAGCGCGGTCGGACAGCTGCAGTCCGGCCCACGCGGCTGGCTGCGTTTCACCGTGCCGTATTCGCTGGGTATCACCTGGATCGCGCCGCTGCTGGGCGAATTCCATGCGCAATATCCGGAGATCCAGCTGGACATGCACCTGGGCAACGAGAAGCTGGACCTGATCGGCGGCGAAGCCGACCTGGCACTACGCGTCGGTGCCCTGCCCGATTCGAACCTGGTCGCGCGCAAACTCGGCAGCCTGCGCACGCAGGTGTTCGCCAGCCCGTCCTATATCGAACGCTATGGCGAGCCGCTGCATCCGGACGAACTGCAGTTCCACCGCACCCTGGCGCTGCGCAAGAACCGCAACGTGCACAACAATCGCTTCTTCTGGTCGCTCAGCGATGGCAGCAACCTGCGCGATTTCCCGGTCAATCCGCTGATGGTGGCCAACGATCCGGCAGCGCTCAATGGAGCGGTGCTCTGCGGCGAAGGCCTGCTGCTGACCGGCGACGTGATGGCCAAACCGTTCGTGCAATCGGGCCTGGTGCGCCGCGTACTCGCCGGCTGGACGGGGCCGGAAGTGGACTTCAATGCGGTGTTCGCAGGCGGCAAGCTGGTGTCGCCCAAGGTCCGCGCCTTCGTGGACTTTCTGGTCACGCGCATGAACTTCGACGCCGATTACATGATGGCGCAATGCCCAGCGCGGCTTGCGGCGCAGAAGGCCCACAGCGAGGCGGAGGTGGAAGTCGAACTGGAAGCCGAGCGTGCGGAAGGCAAGCGCATTCTGGAACACGTGACTGCGTAAGTCTGACTGAGATGACGCACTGAGGAGATCCTTCTCCCACTGGGAGAAGGAAACTGGATCCAGCAAGCAGCACTTTGCGAACCGTGGGTCGACACCATGAAAACAGGCCGCTGTCGCGGCCTGTTTTCATGGTGCTGGGGCGCTGGCGAATCACTCGCCGTGCCACGCAGGATGACCGCCGCTCAACGCATACCGGTATTGCTGGCAGCAGCGCCTTCGGCACGCAACGGAATCAAGCGGATTTCGACACGGCGGTTCTGCGCACGACCGGCGTCGGTGCTGTTGTCGGCGATCGGGTAGCGCTTGCCGGCGCCCATGGTTTCCATGCGCTCGCGCTGCACGCCCTGCGCGGTGAGGTACTGCGCCACCGCGCCGGCACGTTCTTCCGACAGACGCTGGTTGACTGCGTCGCTGCCCACGCTATCGGTGTGGCCCACCACTTCCACCATGGTCTGGTTGTACTCGCGCAGCGTCGAGGCAACCCCGTTGAGCGCACTGTAGAACTGCGGCTTCAACGCAGACTTGCCAAAGTCGAAGGTGATGCCATCGGGCAGGTTCAAGGTGATGTTGTCGCCCTGGCGTTGCACGTCGATACCGGTGTTGGCGGTGCGCTCGCGCAGCGCGCGCTCCTGGCGATCCTGGTACTGGCCCACCGCCGCACCACTCAGCGCGCCGATACCGGCGCCGATCATCGCGTGCTGGCGACGCTCGGTGGCGCTGTCGCCGGTGAGCAGGCCCGCAGCCACACCGATGGCAGTGCCGATCAGCGCATTGCGGCCGGTGCGATTCTGCTGTTGCGTCTGATCGCCGTACTGATCGCGCTGCACGTACGAACCGCCGGTGGCGCAGGCCGACAATGCGATCGCGCTTGCCAGGGCAACGGCAAGACTCTTGGTGGCTGCTGAGGACATGGTGGTCTCCTATCGCCGGATCGTCCGGCACTCAATCGTGTCGGCGAGGATAAACAGCGCCGCGCGACTGCTACATGATGAAAACGCGGGTGGGACGCGCGCAGCTGGCTCTCCATTCAGGAAAACGTTTTCGCAGCGCTCTTGAGGACGCGCGATATCGATCGCCGCAGCCCCAGGGTCGTGGACGCGCGCGATCGCGCATGCCATCCGGCGACTGGGGCGGGTGGTCAGGCGCGGGTTCGCAGCGAATGCAATTGCCGCAGCGCAATCCGTCGCTCTCCATCAACTGCATCGACGAAGCGACATCCGGTGGCGGTGCACAGGCTCCCAGCGATCGCGCTCTACCGGGCGACAGCGTGCTTCCACCACGGCAACGTCCTAACCCCGCGTCTTCGCGTACGCCGCAAGAGCAGCGTCGCGTCCTTCGGCCAGCCCGATGATCGGCGAACGTGGATACTGCGGCGCCAGACGCACCAGCGACGCCGGATGCTGCCAGGGCGCGAAACGCTCCTTCACCGCGAGTTTGCCCAGCTCGGGCACCCAGCGCGTGATATAGGCAGCCTGCGGATCGAATTTTTCCGCCTGCGTCACCGGATTGAACACGCGAAAGTAGGGCGCAGCATCGGCACCGGTACCGGCCACCCATTGCCAACCGAGCGTGTTGTTGGCCAGGTCCGCATCCACCAGCGTGTCCCAGAACCAGCGCGCGCCTTCGATCCAGTGCATGCGCAGATGCTTGCACAGCAGACTGGCCACGATCATGCGCACGCGATTGTGCATCCAGCCGGTCTGCCAGAGCTGGCGCATGCCGGCATCGACGATGGGTATGCCGGTGCGGCCGCGTTGCCAGGCCTGTAGCGCGACCGGATCGACCTTGGCCCAGTCGAACCCTTCGAAGCGGGGATTGAGATTCTGGTTGGTGGTGTCCGGGAAGTGATGCAGCAGGTGGTAGGCGAAGTCGCGCCAGCCCAATTGGCGGATGTAGGCATCGACCTGCGCGCCATTGCGCGCATTGCGCTGCGCGTTCAATGCACTGGCGATGCGCCATGGCGCGATCTCGCCGAAGTGCAGGTGCGGCGACAGTTGCGAGGTGCCGACACGGTCGGGCCGGTCACGATCGGCCTGATAGCCGGCAAGCGCGCCGTCGATGAAGATTTCCAGCATCTCGTGCGCCCCCGCCTCGCCGGGCTGCCAGTGCTCCCAGAACCCCTGATCCCAGCTCAGCGTCGGCACCAGCCCCAAGGTTTCCAGCGCGTCGCTCTTCAGTCTGGCGGGCAGCGGCGGCAGGCTACGCGGCGCCGGCACTGCGTCGGGCAACTGCAGCTGGGTCAGCGCATTGCGCCAGAACGGGGTGAACACCTTGTACGGGCCGCCCTGCTGGGTGGTCAATTGCCAGGGTTCGAGCAGCAGCGCGGCGTTGCAACTTTGCACTTCGATGCCACGCTCGCGCAGGTCGCGTTTGATCTGCGCATCGCGCGGCTGGGTGGCCGGCTCGTACTTGCGATTCCAGTACACCGCCACCGCGCCGGTCTGCTGGATCACCTCATCGAGCACCTGCGCACTGTTGCCGGCGCGGATCACCAGGCCGCTGCCCAGCGCGCGCAGGGACACGTCCAGCGACGCCAGCGAGCGATGCCGCCAACTGCGCGACGCCGCGCCCGGCGTCCACTCGCCTTCTTCGTGCGGGGCATCGATATAGAGCGGGATCGGATGGTGCCCGGCATCAAGTGCGGCACGCAGGGCCGGATTGTCTTCCAGGCGCAGATCGCGGCGGAACCAGACGATGGCGTATGACATGCGGACTCGGCAGCGGCGGCAAGGCTGCGCAGCATAAGCCAGCAGATGCAACGATGGCGCGATGCGGCGGCGGGCGTTTCCGCTGCGGCCAGGACCCTGCAGCAAACCCTCGGCCTCGGTCGAGTGCGCGGTGCCCTCACCGCTCCAGACAGTTGGCTGGTGATTTTTGAAAGTTCTACGCACCGACCAACTTGACTGGTCCTTGCCCGCTCACCGTCGCGGGACCTTTGGCGGCATGGACGCCGCCAAAGAGCTTACATCGACGTACTTGCAGCGTGTCCTGCGATGGTGGACGGGCAAGGACCACGCAGCCAAACCGCAGATCGCACGCTCTATACCCGAAACATCCGCACCGTACCCTCGCAAAGCCGACGCCCCTCCCCCGCGTAGCGGCGAGCGCAATCGTCATGTGATCGACGCCATGACCTGCCGCCTACTCGAAACTGCCCACCGAATCGTGCGCCAGATTGTCGAAACGGGTGTATTCGCCGAAGAACTTGAGTTTGCACGAGCCGGTCGGGCCGCCGCGGTGCTTGCCGATGATGATCTCGGCCAGGCCCTTGTCCGGCGAGTTTTCCTTGTTGTAGTAGTCGTCGCGGTAGATAAACACGATCATGTCCGCGTCCTGCTCGATCGCGCCGGATTCGCGCAGGTCGGCCATCACCGGGCGCTTGTCGGTGCGGGTTTCCAGCGAGCGGTTGAGCTGCGACAAGGCGATCACCGGCACATTGAGTTCCTTGGCCAGGCCCTTCAACGAGCGCGAAATTTCCGAAATTTCGGTGGCACGGTTTTCGCTGTTGCCCGGCACCGACATCAGCTGCAGGTAGTCGATGACGATCAGGCCCAGATCGTGTTCGCGCTTGAGTCGGCGGCACTTGGAACGCAGCACTTCCGGCGACACGCCTGGGGTGTCGTCGATGAAGATCTTGGTTTCCTTCAGCATCTTGATCGCGCCGGTCACGCGCGCCCAGTCCTCGTCTTCCAGCGCACCGGTACGCAGGCGCTGCGCGTTGATGCGGCCATTGGAAGAGATCAGGCGCATCGCCAGCTGCGATGCCGACATTTCCATCGAGAACACCGCCACGCCCTTCTTGGACTTGATCGCGGCGTACTCGGCGATGTTGAGCGCGAAGGTGGTCTTGCCCATGGCCGGGCGGGCGGCCAGGATGATCAGGTCGGTCGGCTGCAGGCCGGCGGTCATCGCATCGAAATCGTTGTAGCCGGTGGGCAGGCCGGTGATGTTGCCGCCGTTCTCGAAGCGATTGCGCAGTTCTTCGAAGGCGTCCTTCAACGCACCGGGCATGGCCACGAAGTCGGTGCGCCCGCGCGCGCCCGCCTCGGCGATCTGGAACACGGCTTTTTCCGCGGCCGAAAGCAGCTCCACGCTCTCGCGGCCTTCGGGCTGGAAACCATCGTTGACGATGGTGGTGCCCACCTCGATCAGCTGCCGCAGCACCGCCTTGTCGCGTACGATTTCCGCATAGGCAGTGATGTTGGCTGCCGACGGCGTGGTACTGGCCAGCTCGATCAGATAGGCGCCATCGCCCACCTGCTCCAGCTTGCCCTGCGATTCGAACCACTCGCCCAGGGTCACTGCATCGAACGGGCGATCCTTCTCCGCCAGCTCGCGGATGGCACGGTAGATCAACCGGTGGTCGCGCCGGTAGAAGTCGTTTTCGGTGAGTTGATCGTTGACCCGGTCGAACGCCTCCGGTGCCAGCATCAGCCCGCCCAGCACCGCCTGCTCGGCCTCGACCGAGTGCGGCGGTACCCGCAGCTGATCGAGCCGCGGCTCGGGACGATCGTAATCGTCGTCGCGATCGCGAACGCGCTTGGAACGGAAACCAGGACGAGCGGACATGGACAAACAGACCTGACGCGGGAGACACGAGGGCAGGAAGCATAGTCATCGGCGCAGCCGACGACCATGCACAACTCTGTGGATAACTGGTGGACAGCCGGTGCATCGGCGTTGTAAGCCGCCCCTGTCGCATCGGCTGCGATCCTTGCCCCGCCTGGGTCCGCACGCACCGCCGCGTCTGCTGCGGCCGCGCCAGCGGACCGGCGCGTGCTGTGATCAACTCAGCGCTGCAGATGCCCGACCAGGCCCAGGAAGGCGTCGATGAAGCCCTGCAGAAACTTGCGGCTATCCGGATTGGCGATGCTGTGGTCCGGCCCGAACAGGCCATCCTTGTACTGCAGGAACACCTCCGGCTGGCCGAGCACATGCATGTTCAGATAGGCCAGCACGTTGCGCAGATGCTGCTGCGCGGTGGCGGTGCCGATCGCGCCGACCGAGATGCCGACCACCGCCGCCGGCTTGCCGGAGAACGCGCTGTCGCCGTAGGGGCGCGAGCCGGTGTCCAGCGCGTTCTTGAGCACCCCGGGGATCGAGCGGTTGTATTCGGGCGTCACGAACAGCACCGCATCGGCAGCGCGGATCTGCTGCTTCAGACGCGTGCCTTCGGCCGGAAAGTCGCCGTCGCGGTCCTGGTTGTAGAGCGGGATATCGCCGATCTCCACGTACTCGAACACCGCCTTGTCGCCGGCCAGATGTTCCAGCGCGCGTGCGAGCTGACGGTTGTACGACTCTTTGCGCAGGCTGCCGACCAGCACCGCGACGGTGATCTTGCTCATTGAACGCTCCATTGGGGACCAGTGCCGGACTCTAGTCGGCAATGCGCACACGAGCAGTGAAGCGGCTCGCTCAGCGACCGATCGCCGCGCGCTGCGCGCGCCAGTGCGCCTGCCAGGCCTGGAACATCAGCACCGTCCACAGATGCGTATGCCACTTGCGCTCGCCCCCGTTGAAGTCGCGCCATAGCCCGGCCACGGTATCGGCAGCGAAGACTCCCTCGCGTGCGAGCGTGCCGTGTGCCAGTAGATCGTCCGCCCAGCCGTTCAGATCCCCACGCAGCCAGGCGCTGACCGGCGCACCGAAGCCCCGCTTGCCGCGGTAGACCATCGCATCGGGCAGATAGCGCCGCAGCACGCGCTTGAGCAGGTACTTGCTGACGCCGTCGCGGTACTTGAGCGACAACGGCAGCGACCAGGCGAACTCGGCCACGCGCCAGTCCAGCAGCGGCGCACGCGCTTCCAGGCCCACCGCCATGGTGGTCCGGTCCACCTTGCATAGCAGATCGTCGGGCAGGTAGGCAGCGAAGTCGGCCAGCATCATCGCGTCGGCCGGCGTGCCCGACCCGTGCAACGGATCGGCCAGGCTGTAGAAGCTGTCCGGCTCGCTCGCGCCCAGGACCACGGCGGCTGGATCGCGCCAGCGCGAAATGCGGTTGCGGTAGATGTCGCCGATGCCGCGCGCGCCGGCCTCGGCCACCAACGCGGCCAGGCCGCCGGTGCGCGAGGACTCGCCGGCATTGCGCGCGGCCACCGCCATCAGCCGGCGCAGCGGACCCGGCACCAGCCCGTGCATGCGCCAGTTGCGCAACGCGCGCTGGTAGCGGCCATAGCCGAAGAACAATTCGTCTCCGCCATCGCCGGACAGCGCCACCGTCACCCCACCGCGCGCCAGCCGCGCCACCAGCGCGGTGGGCACCTGCGAGGCATCGGCGAAGGGCTCGTCGAACATGTCCGGCAAGCCGGGCACCACCGCCAGCGCATCGGCGCCGCTGACGTAGAGCTCGGTGTGGTCGGTCTGCAGATGGGTGGCCACCTCGCGCGCCAGCGGCGCCTCGTCGTGATGCGAGCCCTCGAAGCCGATGCTGAAGGTATGCACCGGCTGCGCGCTCTGCGCCTGCATCATCGCGGTGACGATGGACGAATCGGTGCCGCCGGACAGGAACACGCCCACCGGCACGTCGGCCACCATGCGCAGCGCTACCGCATCGCGCAGCACGCCGTCCAGCTGCTCTTCGGCCTGCGCCTCGGCGCCGGCGAACGGCGCCGCCAAGGCGCGCTGCATCGCTTCGCGGGCATTCCAGAATGGTTGCTGCGCCTGATCGGGGCGATGTGCGGCTGCCCCGGCGGCCACGGTCTGCGCATCCATCCGCAGCACCCGGCCCGGCATCAGCTTGAAGGTACGCTCGTGGATGCAGGCCGGTGCCGGGATGTAGCCCAGCCGCAGCAACAGCGTCAGTGCGTTGCGGTCGACGCCGTTGTCGAAATCCGGATGCTGCCACAGCGCCTTGAGCTCGGAGCCGAACACCAGGGTGTCGCCGGCCCAGCCGTAGTACAGCGGCTTCTTGCCCACGCGATCGCGCGCCAGGAACAGGCAGTTGTCGCGCTCGTCCCACAGCGCGATGGCGAACATGCCGTTGCAACGGGCCAGGGTGTCGTCCAGCCCCCACTCCACCACGGCCGCCAGCAGCACCTCGGTATCGGAATGGCCACGAAAGCGATGCCCCAGCGCGGACAGGGCACCGCGCAATTGCGCGAAGTTGTAGATCTCGCCGTTATAGGCCAACACGTAGCGGCCATCGGCCGAGCGCATCGGCTGGTGCCCCAACGGCGACAGGTCCAGGATGCTCAGACGCTGATGCGCCAGCGCCACGCCGGCCTGCGCGTCGCACCAGGTGCCTGCGTCGTCCGGGCCGCGGTGGCGCAATGCCGCCCCCATCGGCCGCACCAGGGCCTCGAGGTGTTCGCCATGCAGGCGCGGCGACGCCAGCAACAGTCCTGCCAGTCCGCACATCGTCAGCGCCCCTGCGTGCCGGCGGGGAGGCCGGCGACCGCAGCCAGGCGCGCGCCTGGCTGTCGACCCGAATGCCTGGCATCCATCGGCGCGCGAGGACCACCCGACATCATCGACGCGGCCATCGTCCAGTCCCTGGCGACTGCGGCTGCACGGCTCATGCCGCAACCACCGTAGGCGCCGGCATCGCTACGAATCCGGGCAGCTGCTGCACGCGCTGCAGCCAGCCGCCGATCGCCGGCCAGCGCTGCAGGTCGAAGCCGCCATCTTCGGCGCAATGGGTATAGGCGAACAGCGCGATGTCGGCGATACCGTAATCGCTGCCGGTGAACCAGGCGTGCTGTTGCAGATGCTGGTCCATCACCGCCAGCGCCTGCTCACCGCGCACGCGCAGCTGCGGCAGTTCGCCGCGGCGCGCCGCATCGCGCGGCGTCCACAGGCTGATGAAACGCGCCACCGCCACGTACGGCTCGTGGCTGTACTGCTCGAAGAACATCCAGCTCAGCGCCTGCGCACGCTGCCACGCATCGGTCGGCAGGTACGGCGTGCCTTCGGCCAACCAGAACAGGATGGCATTGGATTCGGTCAGCACGCGGCCATCGTCGCGCTCGACCATCGGCACCTTACCGTTGGGATTCTTGGCCAGGTATCCGGGCGTACGGGTCTGACCGGCCACGCTGTCGACTTCCACCCAGTGGTAGCGGCTACCCAGTTGTTCCAGCAGCAGACGTACCTTGTAGCAGTTGCCGGAACTGGACATGCCATGGACGGTCAACGGGGGACGCACGGTCGACATCAAGCTGGCTCCACGGCAGCGATGGGGGGCTGGCAGTGTCACAGCCCCGGGGGTGTTTGCAAAGCCCTGCACCGATTCTGCGGCAAGGCCTCGCCGCGGTGCGTGCACCGCCGGCCGCGTGGCTCAGCGCATCACCACCAGCGCCACCGGCACACCCAGCACGGCGACCAGCATGCCCAGCACCGACACGGTCAATGCCAGCGCACCGAAGGCGCGCGCGCGGGTGCAGCCGGTGGCACCGGCAACCGCCTGGACCGCAGCGGTCGACCACCACAGCCCGCCGAGCAGCATCAGCAGCACCGCCATGGCCACCTGCGCCAGCCCGGCTGGATCGTGGACACCGGTCCCGAGCAGGACGCGATCGCCACCGAGCGCGGCCAGCGCCGCCAGCAGGCAGACCAGCCATGGCAACGCGCTGCCCAGCAGCGCCGGCAGCAACGCATCGAGCTGCGCCACGCCGCCCATCCAGCGCAGCATCCGCTGCAACAGCACGCAGCCCACCAGCGCACTGGCCAGCATGATCGCCACGGCGATGGCGTGCACCCACAGCGGCCGCGGCGACACCCACATCCAGCTCGAGAGCATCAGGATCAGGCCGAACACGCACCACGCGCTCCGGCGCGCGCCGGCCTGCATCTGCAGGCGCTGCGCAACCGCGTGCGGATCGAACAGCATCCCGCCCAAGCCCCCGCCGCGCCACCAGGCCAGGCATGCCAGCACCAGCACGATCAGCGCCAGCAGCCCCACCAGCGGATACTCCAGCGCACGCCAGTCGGCCGCTTGCATGCGCCGCTGCGGTTCGAAATCGTGATTGAAGTACAGCAGGTCGCGTGCGCGTTCCATGTCGGCTGCGGCGCGCGCCACCCCATCGGCGGGAATCCGGTCGGTGAAGCGCTGCCATTGACCGACGATGCGCAGACGCCCCTGGTGCATCGTGATCGTGCGCGAGAAGCGGAACCAGGGATTGGAGACGACCTGGGTCTGCGCTTTCAACCGCACCGGCGGATCGACCTGCACATCGATGGTCTGACGCGCCAGCTGCGGTCCGCCCAGCGCCAGCGGCGCCTTGCGCGCGCCCTTGGGCAGGGCATCCATCCAGTCGGCAAGCTGAAACAAGGGGAAGCCCACTTCGTCGCCCTCCTTGTCCGGCCATTGCAGCCGGTAGGTCTCGTGCGTGCGCACGTTCAACGCGTCGGCCGCGTCGATGGTCGGCGGCTCGACCTGGGTGAGCGCGGTGTAGTACTGCTGCATGAAGTCCAGGTACTGCTCGCCGACCGCCTGTGCGCCCTCGTTCTCGAAGCTGGCGGCCACGCGCTCGCCGCGGCCCTGCCGATACGTGGTATCGACGGTAAAGGTCGCCACACGCTGCGGTTTGCGCAACGACATCACGACGTCTTCGTGCACCTCGACCTGCGGCAATGCCGGCATCGGTGCCGGTACCTCGACCAAGGTCGCCTGTCCGGCCAACACCGGCAGTCCACGCACGAACGGCAGCGGCCGGCGCTGTGCCAGCGGGCCGTCCTCGCGGTCGCGGGTGGCATCCACCCAGACGGCGCCTTGCGGCAGATGCGCGCGCACCACGACATGATCGAACGCGTACGGGCTGGGCAGGCGCTTGTCCAGCACCCCACCCTTGTCGCTGCTGACCAGCACCGGCTCGGCGCGGATACCGGCCAGTTGCAGCAGGGCGACCAGCAAGGTCGCCTTGTCCTTGCAGTCGCCATAGCGGTTGCGCAGGGTCGCTTCCGGGGCATGCGGCGCGTGCGAGTTCTCGCCCATGTCCAGGCCGAGGTAGCGGATCTCGCCCTGGACGAAGGCCACCGCGCGCAGCAGCGCGCCTTGTGGGTCCTCGCGGCGCAGTTGCAGGCTCTGCGCCATGTCGGCAGCCACCTGCGCGTTCTGGAACCGGTCCGGATACAAGCGTGTCGCCCAGTCCGCCACCGCCGCCCAGCTGCCGGCGGTGGAGATCTCGATCATCCCGTACGGATCGATGTCGTCGGGCGCGTGTTTTTCCGGCCGCGCGGCCGCCACGTTGCTGGCCGCAATGTCCAGTGTCGCCACCGCACCGGCGGTGTCGAGCTTGCGACTGAATCCCGGCGCACTGATCCGCCACTGCAGCGCCATGCCGGCCGGGTAACGCAGGCGCACGCGGCGTTCGCCCAGGGGCACGCCGTAGCGCGCGTCGAATACATCGTAGTAGCCCTTGCCGAACACCGGATTGGAGCCGGTGACGGTGGTCGCATAATCGACCCGATCGCCGACCCGCAGATCGGGCACGGTAATCGACAGTGTCGAGGCGCCATCGAGCAAGCCATTCTCCAGCCCGCTCTCGCGGCGCAAGCGGGCGTAATGTGCGCGATCGCGCATATCGATGCGCCTGCCCTCGCGCCACACGTCCAGGCTGTTGAGCTCCAGGCGCTGGTAAAGCGGGTGGTAATCGATGGAGATCTGCCCGGCCTCGTCCAGGCTCCTGGCCTGCCGCACGGTGTAGCTCAGTCGTCGATACGCGCGCACCGCGCGGCCGGTCAGATCGACCTGATCGGACACCAACTCGTAGCGCAACCCACCCGCGCCAGGCACCGCGGCGGGCACCGCATCGGACACCACCCAACCCGGTGCCGGCGCCATGCGCGGCGCATCGCTGGCCTGCGCGGGCGCGATCGTCGCCACCACAGCCACGCACAACATCCACATCACGCCACCCAGGCGTCGCTCCACCTCCCTGCCGATCAACGCCCGCTCCTTGTCAAAACGCGTTGAGTCCCGTCAACGCACGGCCCACCACCAGCTGATGCACGGTCTCGGTGCCCTCGTAGGTGATCACCGATTCCAGGTTCAGCGCGTGGCGGATCGCCACATGGTCGGTGGTGATGCCGGCCGCGCCGAGCAGGTCGCGGCAGTCGCGCGCCACGTCCAGCGCCATGCGGCAATTATTCCATTTCGCCAGCGAGATCTGTTCCGGCCGCACTGCGCCTGCGTCCTTCAGGCGGCCGAGCTGCAGCGCCAGCAACTGCGCGGTCGAAATCCGCCGCGCCATGTCGGCCAGCCGGATCTGCGCGCTTTGCGTGGCCGCCAGTGGCCGGCCGAACAGGATGCGCTCGCCCGCGTGGGCCAGCGCTTCGCGCAGGCAGGCCACCGCCGCACCGATCGCCCCCCAGGCAATGCCGTAACGCGCCTGACTGAGGCACCCCAAGGGCGCCTTCAGCCCGGCCGCGTCCGGCAGGCGCATCTGCTCGGGCACGAACACATTGTCCAGGAACAGTGCCGAGGTGACCGATGCGCGCAGACTCATCTTGTGCACGATGTCCTGCGCGCTGAATCCGGGGCTGTCGGTGGGGACCAGAAACCCGCGCACACCGTCGTCGGTGTGCGCCCAGATGATGGCCAACGCGGCGATGCTGCCGTTGGTGATCCACATCTTTGCGCCATTCAAGCGCCAGCCGTCGCCCTCGCGCACCGCGCGCGTGCTCATCGCCGCCGGGTCCGAGCCGCCCTGCGCCTCGCTCAGGCCGAAACAGCCGATCACCCGACCCGCCGCCATCTCCGGCAACCAGCGCCGACGCTGCTCGTCGCTGCCATAGGCGTGGATGGGATACATGCACAGCGAGGACTGCACGCTGACGAAACTGCGCAGGCCGCTGTCGCCACGTTCCAGTTCCTGGCAGATCAGCCCGTAGGACACCGCGCCCAATCCCGCACCGCCGACCTCTGCCGGCAGGCTGGCACCCAGCAAGCCAAGCGCTGCCAGCTCCGGCACCCATTCGCGCGGGAAGCGCCCCGCGTCGAAGGCGGCACCGATCGCCGGCAGCACACGGGCATCGGTAAAGCGCGCCACCGCGTCCTGCACGGCCCGCTCGTCCTCGCTCAGCAGCGCGCGAACATCGAACATGTCATCGCAACGCACCGGCATCTCCGCTCCTCGCATCAGAAGGCGCCGATTATCTGCCACTTGCCGGCCCGGTGGCGCGCCGTAGCCGTTGGCGGTTCCCGGCGCAAAAAAAGAGCCGGCGGCGCCGGCTCTTTCTTCTGCAATGCTTCCAGTCCGATTACTGGCGGCTGGTGCCCATCTCGTCGCGGCGGAAGCCCGCGCCGCCGGCTGCCGAGGCCGTCTGGGTGACCAGCTGACCATCGACCACCGGCAGACGATCACTGGTCGGCCGATCATTCATGCGCACGGTCTTCTCGAAACCGTCGTAGCGGTAGGTCACGTCGTAGCCCACCGTGTTGTCGGCATCGCCCAGCGAGATGCGCTCGCCCGGCTTGCTGTCCATCCGCATGGTGCCGGTGGTGCCATCGGCGTTGCGGTAGGTCACGTCGTAGCCCACCACGCGCGAGGACTGCGAATTGGCGTTCTCGGTATGGCACTGGCGTTCGGTACGGTCGACCACGCGTCCGCCGACATGATTACGGTCGACCCGGTTGCCGATGAAGCCGCCACCCACTGCACCCGCAGCGGTCGCCAGCTTGCGACCGTTGCCGCCGCCCACCTGGTTGCCGATCAGACCGCCGATGACGGCGCCAGCCACGGTGCCGCCGACGTTGCCGTCGCGCTCGGGCAGCCGTTCCTGCACGACCACGTCGCGGCAGACTTCGCGCGGCGACGAGCTGGTGGTGGTTTCGCGGATCGCGCTGCTGTTGATCACCTGCGCATACTGCGGCTCGCGCTGGGTGATCGGTGCCACCTTGACCACGTCGGCGTATTCCAGGCCACGCGGAGCCGGCTGGCCGTTGGCGACGAAATCGCCGGAGGACGGACGATTGTTCATGAAGGCCGCAGTGGCAACGCCCCCGACCAGCAAGGCACCGGCAGCGACCAGTATAGTTGTCGTATTGCTCTTCATGACCAGCTCCCTGCGGACCCGCCGCGTTGTTGACGGCGTGATTCCAGCATGGGAACCCTGAACGAAAACGCGCTCGCTCATGAACGCGCCAGTTAAGTTCAGCTAGCGGTTACTTCATGCACTTCTAACAGCAGGAGCCGAGGCATGCCGAATCCATTGACCGCACGCGCGCTGGAGTGGGCCGGCCGACTGCGCTACCCCACACTGTTCAAGTTGGCGGCGATCCTGTTCGCGGTGGACCTGTTGTTGCCCGATCCGCTGCCTTTCCTGGACGAACTGCTGTTCGGCCTCACGACACTGCTGCTGGCGAACTGGAAAACCCGCAAAGCGCCACTCCCCGCAGCGTCGCGCCACAGCTGATGGAACTGGTCGACAGCCACTGCCATCTGGACGCCGGCGAATTCGACCACGACCGCGCCGCAGTCATCGCCCGCGCACGCGCGGCCGGCGTGGTGCAACAGGTGGTGCCGGCCATCAGCGCCGCCAGCTGGACGGGCCTACGCGCGGTCTGCGCGCAGGCACCCGGGCTGCATGCGGCCTATGGCCTGCATCCGATCTTCCTGGATCAACATCGTCCCGAGCATCTGGAGGTCCTGGCCGACTGGATCGAGCGCGAGCGCCCCTGCGCCATCGGCGAGTGCGGGCTGGATTACTACCTGGATGGCCTGGATGCGCAGGCGCAGCGCAGCTATTTCGATGGCCAGCTGCAACTGGCCAAACGGTACGACCTGCCGTTGATCGTGCATGCACGTCGTGCCACCGAAGAGGTCATCGCCCGCATCAAGGCGGTCGGCGGCCTGCGCGGCGTGGTGCACAGCTTTGCCGGCAGTCCGGAACAGGCCCGGCAACTGTGGAACCTGGACTTCCTGATCGGCCTCGGCGGGCCGGTCACCTATCCACGGGCCAATCGCCTGCGCGGCCTGGCGGCGAGCATGCCGCTGCGCTATCTGCTGCTGGAAACCGATGCACCCGACCAACCCGACGCAGGCAATCGCGGCCAGCGCAATGAGCCGGCCTTTCTGCGCACGGTGCTGGATTGCATCGCGCAACTACGCGGGGACGATGCCGCCAGCGTCGCCGCACAGACGACGGCCAACGCACGCAGCTTGTTCGGGTTGCCGGCGGCGTGAGGCCACCGGGCGTTACGCCCGGCGATTTACGATGCCGCGGCAATGCCAGCCGACGGGCTGATCGCGCCAGCCTTCGACTTGGGTTTGAGCAGCATCTCCAACGCCTTGCCCACCGCCACGAACGCGAAGGTACCGGTGATATGCGTGGCCGCTCCCAGCCCGGCACCGCAATCGAGCTTGAGCGTGGCATCGGCATCGAGTTGCGGGCGAATGCCGCACACGCTGCCGTCGGCCTGCGGATACTTGACGTTCTCTAGCGAATACACCGCCGGCACGCCGAAGTAGCGCTGCGGGTTCTTGGGGAAGTTGAACTCGCTGCGCAGCTTTTTGCGGATCAGTGCCAGCATCGCATCGTGCTCGGTACGCGAGACGTCGCGCACCCGCACCAGGGTGGGATCGGTACGTCCGCCGGCAGCACCCACGGTCAGCAGCGGCAGCTTGCGCCGACGGCACCACGCAATGGTTTCCACCTTGACCCGGAAGCTGTCGCAAGCATCGATCACCAGATCGAAGCCATCGCCCAGCAGGGTGTCGATATTGCCGGCGGTGAGGAAGGACTCCACCGCTTCGGCGTCCATCTCCGGATTGATCGCCACGCAGCGTTCGGCCATTGCCCGCGCCTTGTTGCGCCCATACTGCCCGGCCAATGCCGGCAGTTGCCGATTGGTGTTGGACACGCACAGATCGTCGGCATCGATCAGGCGCAGATGGCCCACGCCCGTGCGTGCCAGCGCCTCCACCACCCACGAGCCCACGCCGCCCATGCCGACCACAGCCACGCGGCAGGCGGCCAGGCGCTCCACCGTGCCGACTCCATACAGCCGGTCGATACCGGCAAAGCGTTCACGCCATTGTGCTTTCATCAGCTTATTTTACGCGCGCCATCCGCGGCGCGTCCGCCCAACCGCCCGCCTTGCTGCCGGAGCACGCGACATGACCGACTCCCCTGCCCCTCAATCGCGCGCGGCGCGCTACGCCTTCATGCTGGTGCTGGGCGTGCTGATCGGACTGGTGGCAACGGTGATGGTGGCGCGCGTGCTGCAGGCCCGACGCGACCAGATCCCCGACAGCCTGATGCAGGTGATGGACTATCAACTGCGCGCGCTGCGGCTGCCGCCCGGCAGCGCATGCACGCCGGCGCA
Organism: Xanthomonas melonis; assembly: GCF_020783655.1. Taxonomy (GTDB): domain Bacteria; phylum Pseudomonadota; class Gammaproteobacteria; order Xanthomonadales; family Xanthomonadaceae; genus Xanthomonas; species Xanthomonas melonis. The sequence continues at coordinate 29,289 of NZ_JAJGQH010000012.1, forward strand.
GCAACAATCGCGGGTGCGCACCTTGCGCCTGCTTGCCGCCGACCTGGAGCCCGCGTTCGCACACCAGGGAGAGGACCGCCGCTTTGGCGAGCACGCCCAGGCCCTGCGTGCGGTACTCGACCGCGCCCAGGCCATGCCCGCGGCCGATTGCGCGGCCTTGGCCGATCTGCACGCCCAGGTCGCCGAGGCCTGCGATGCCTGTCATCGCGATTTCCGGTGAAGCCGACGCTCGGGTTTCGTTAAGCCTGGAGTGACCCAGTTGGCAGACCGTTCACCCGGACCATCACAGGATGACGTCGCCGCGGCCTCGACCGCCTTCAGAACCACCCCGGAGACACCACGATGAAGACCCGACTGCTCGTTATCGGCCTGGCTGCAACCGCAACCCTGGTTGGCTGCGCCACCTCTCAACCTCAGTACGGCAGCTATCGCGGCGATCGCGGCTATGACCGGGGTTACTCGCAGCCTGCACCACGCTGCGTGGATTGCGGCATCGTGACCCGCATCGACGAAGTCGGCCCCACCCGCACGGCCCCGACCGGTACCGGTGCCGTGCTGGGTGGCATCGTGGGCGCGGTGGCCGGCCGCCAGATCTCCAAGGAGACCGGCGGCAGCAAGGGCAACAAGAATGTCTCGGCCGTCGCCGGCGCGGCGGCTGGCGCGCTGGCCGGTAATGCCATCCAGAACAACGTCACCAGTTCCAGCTTCGATGTGCAGGTGCGTATGGACGACGGCCGCGTGATCGTGGTGAATCAGCGCGACCTGGCCGGCGTGCGCGAAAACGCCTATGTGCGGGTGGTCAACGGCCGCGTCGTGCTGCGCTGATCGGCACCGGCGTCGGCGATACACAGCAAAAAGGCCCGGTGACGGGCCTTTTTGCTATCTGCGATACCAGTGACCGATCGTGCGGCTCAGACCACCTGCACCGCATCGGCCTGCAGTCCCTTTTGTCCCTGCACAACGGTAAAGCTGACCTTCTGCCCCTCCTTGAGACTCTTGAAGCCCTGGATCTGGATCGCGCGAAAATGCACGAAAACATCTTCGCCGTTCTCGCGGCTGATGAATCCAAAGCCTTTGGCATCGTTGAACCACTTCACGACACCGTGTTCGCGTTCGATGTTGGACATCTCGACTGACTCCCTACGACACTGTGATGGACTGGCGGTGGTGGCTGTGATTGCAAGGAGGAAGCGAGGTACGAGGATGTAGCGGATCGGCCGATCTACCCATCAGGCCACGATTCACGGTGACCTTTGCAAACAGCAGCGGCTGCAACTTAACCCGCGCAAAACCAATTTTCAAGCACCCCTTGTGCAATCCCATCAAGTCTGAAATAGGACATTTTCGAAGCATTATGGATATCACCGTCGTCTACTACGTGTTGGCCGTAGCACTGGTGCTGGTGGGCCTGGCCGGGGTGATCCTGCCCGCGTTGCCCGGCTTGCCACTGGTCTTTGCCGGGTTGCTGCTGGCGGCCTGGGCCGACGGCTTCGCTCACGTGGGATGGATCCCTTTGCTTGTTCTCGGGCTGATCACTGCGCTGTCGTTCCTGATCGACTTTCTGGCCACGGTGTACGGCGCCCGACGCGTGGGTGCCAGCAAGGCCGCGTTGTGGGGATCGGTGATCGGCGCCTTCGTCGGACTGCTGTTCATGCCCATCGGCTTGTTCGTCGGGCCATTCGCCGGTGCCTGGCTGGGCGAATACCTGCAGACGCGCAAGACCGATCGAGCCACCAAGGTCGGGGTCGGCACGTGGCTGGGCATCGTCTTGGGCACTGCCACCAAGCTGGCATTGGGGCTATGCATGCTCGGCGTGTTCGCGATCGCCTGGTTTTTTTGAGGCATCACGCGCCGTGCTCGCCACGCGCTCATCTGGGCGCGGGCGATAAACGACCCAGCATCGCTCACTAGCGCTCGCTGCGGCTGCACCCCAGGCGGGTGTTATGCCGCCGTATACACACTGCGTATGCAGACGCGACCGTTAAGCTAGCTGCTGTCGCGCCGGCCCGGCGCCCTCCTCGGCCCGAGCGCCATGCCTACCCATTCTTCTCGCTCCTACCTGTTGATCGCACTGGCAGCCGCCCCGCTGGCCCAGGCACAGGAAATCGCTCCACAACCGGCATCGCCGCAGGCCTGCACCTCCGTCACCTCGGACGCCGCACGCCTGGCCTGCTACGACCAGGCCCTGGGCTACACACCGCAGGCCACCCAGCAGGCAGACGCGGCAGCGCAGCTGGCCAAGCAGGCCGCCAAGCCGGAGGATGCGCGCACCCTCAGCCGCGTCGGCGATTTCTTCCGTGCCGAAGCGCAAGACAGGCCGATCGAGGAAGCGGTGGCCAATGCCGGACGTGGTTCGCTGCTGGACCGCCGTTGGGAGCTGGCCAAGGATTCCAAACTGGGCACCTTCCAGCTACGCGGCTACAAGCCGGTCTATCTGCTTCCCGCATTCTGGACCAGCGATACCAACCGCACGCCACAGTCGCCGAACCCGGCCAACTCGGTCAACACGCCGCAACAGCTGGACAGCGCCGAACTGAAGTTCCAGCTCAGCTTCAAGACCAAGGTGGCCGAGGATCTGTTCGGCGACAATGGCGACATCTGGATGGGCTATACCCAGAGCTCGCGCTGGCAGGCCTACAACTCGGAGGCGTCGCGCCCGTTCCGCGAGACCAATTACGAACCCGAAGCGATGCTGGTGTTCCGCAACAACTACAGCATCTTCGGCTGGAAGGGCCGTATGAGCGGCATCAGCCTCAACCACATGTCCAACGGGCGAGCCGACCCGTTGTCGCGCTCGTGGAACCGGGTGATCCTCAATATCGGACTGGATCGGGAGAACTGGGCGCTGACCCTGCGTCCGTGGTTCCGTATCAAGGAAGACCGCGCCGACGACAATAATCCGGACATCGAGGATTACATGGGGCGTGGCGATGCGACCCTGGTCTACAACAAGAACGGCCACGAGGTCGCCTTGATCGCGCGTCACTCGTTGCGCGGAGGCGATCGTTCACATGGTTCCGTGCAGCTGGACTATGGGTTTCCCATCAACAACCTGCTGCGCGGCCACGTGCAGGTGTTCGATGGCTACGGCGAAAGCCTGATCGACTACAACCACAAGGCCACCTATGTGGGCGTCGGCGTGTCGCTGCTGGAGTGGTTCTGAGCCAGGCACGATCCGTCCACGGCATACGGCGCACGCAACGCCCTGCCCTGCAGACATGACACACACGCAAAGAGCCGGCATCGCTGCCGGCTCTTTGCGTTGCGCGGGAAGCTGCGAACCCACCGCCACGCCGGGTTGCGCGGCGCGGACTGCGCATTCCTGGCAGTCCGCATCATGCACCGCCAGCGGCGCGCCATCGACTCAGACGTCGAAGAAATCCACTTTGCCGTCCTTCAAGGTGTAGTAGGCGCCGACCACCTTGCAGGCGCCGGTGCGCAGGGGTTCGAGCAAGGCGGGTTCGGAAGCGCCGCGCAGACGATCGACGGTCCGCTTGACGTTGGCCTTCACGGAGGCAGCCAGCAGATCGTCGCTCCCCTTGCTCTTGGCCGTCAGCACCGCCGGAACGATGGGTTCGATCATGGCGCCGATCGCGCCCGGGAAGAACGCGTTCTGCTCCACCACCGAGACCGCCGCAGCCACCGCGCCGCAGCTCTCGTGGCCCATCACCACCACCAGCGGCACGCCGAGCTGACTCACTGCGTATTCGATCGAGCCCAGCGCCGTCGTATCGACGGTGTTGCCGGCATTGCGGACGATGAACATCTCGCCCAGTCCGCGGCCGAACAGCAGCTCCGGCGGTACGCGCGAATCCGAGCACGACACCAGGATCACGAACGGAGTCTGGCCCAACGCCAGTTCCAGGCGGCGGCGGCTGTCGGAGATGATCTTCTTGGGGCGGTTTTCCACGAAGGCGGCATTGCCATCGCGCAGTATCTGCAGCGCCTGCTCGGCGTTGAGGTCAGTCTTCTTCGACGGGGCGGCGCGCACGGCAAACGGAAGCGACGCGGTAGCTGCGGCGATCGGCGCGCAACAGGCGCACTGCAGCAGTTTTCGACGGGATGCGGAATGCGACATGGCGAGCCCCTGCTCTCTGGTTGGTGCCGCGATCGTACTATGTGACAAACGCCGCAAAACGACCCAGAAGGAGGTAATGCGCACAAAACTTCGCAGTCGCCAGCCGCCGGTTCAGGTCCAGTCCGTCAGGCCCTCACGGCGATAGGTTTCCTGAAAGGCCGGGCGCGCTTTCATACGCTGCGCATGCGCCTGCAGCGCCGGCCAGGTATCGGTCGGCCGCGGCATGTTGCGCGACCAGCGCATCAACATGGTGAGCAGAAAATCGGCTGCCGACAGCTGCCGGCCCAGCAGGTACGGGCCGTGCGCCTGCAGATACGCATCCACCTGGGTCCAGGCTGCCTCCAGCCGCGCGCGCGCCTGTACCTGTGCGTCTTCGGCACGCGCGGCACCGGCTGGTTCGTCAGGGTAGAACCAGGCGCGATAGGCCGGCTGCAAGGTATTGGCGCAGAAGAACATCCACTTGTAATAGGCGGCACGCTCGGGCGTACCGACAGGCGGTGCCAGCCCGGCCTGCGGGTACAGGTCGGCCAGGTGCAACACGATCGACGCCGCTTCGGTCAGCACCTGCCCGTCCAGCACCAGGGTTGGCACCACGCCGGCTGGATTGAGCGCCAGATACTCCGGCGATTTCTGCTCGCGCCGGTCGAAGTCCAGCGGATGCAGCACGTGGGGAATGTCGAGTTCGATCAGCAGCCAGTGCACGACCAGGGCGGCGGTGCTGGGGGTGTGATACAGCGTGGCGACCATGCGCGCTCCGGATCAGGTGGTAGCAGGCCGCGACGCGTCGTTGCTGGACGGAATCAGCACCGTCGCCGCCTCTTGCTGTTGCGCCCCACTCAGGCTCAGGCACGACAGCAGCACGGTGCAGATGCGTCGGAGCATCCGTTCTGCTTGCGGACCCGCTGGTCCGCCGAGCATAGCCGCTTCCTGCGCGGCGGTACGCACCCGGGTGCGATGCATTTCCGTTAACGCTTCGTCGCGCCCGGGTGCGCTGTAACTGGGCCGTACTGCCGGTGGATTGTGCGACGCTGCGTGCGCTGCCTCGCCGTTCCAGGCCGGACGGTCGAAACGCACGCCGTCTGGTTGCCGCTCAGTCGAAGACGAGCGTTCGCAATAGCCGCCGTAAACGCCTGGTCCATGTCGCTTGCCGATACCGGCCACGCCAGCCCATCGGCCGCGCAGCCGGCTCGATTGCCGCGCTTACTCGACCACCACCGGAATCTTGCCGATGCGCGACTGCCACTGGCGCGGGCCGGTCTTGTGCACCGACTCGCCGGTGGAATCCACTGCCACGGTGACCGGCATGTCCTTGACCTCGAATTCGTAGATCGCCTCCATGCCGAGATCTTCGAACGCCAGCACGCGCGCGGCCTTGATCGCCTTGGACACCAGGTAGGCCGAGCCGCCGACCGCCATCAGGTACACCGCCTTGTTGTCGCGGATCGCATCGATGGCGGCATCGCCACGCTCGGACTTGCCGACCATGCCGAGCAGGCCGGTCTGTTCCAGCATCTGGCGGGTGAACTTGTCCATGCGCGTGGCGGTGGTCGGGCCGGCCGGGCCCACCACTTCGTCACGCACCGGATCGACCGGGCCGACGTAATAGATGAAGCGGTTGGTGAAATCCACCGGCAGGGTTTCGCCCTTGTTGAGCATGTCGATCATGCGCTTGTGCGCGGCGTCGCGGCCGGTCAGCAGCTTGCCGTTGAGCAGGATCACCTCGCCCGGCTTGAAGCTGGCCACTTCTTCGCGGGTGATGGTATCCAGGTTGACCCGGCGCGCATTGGTCGGGTTGTAGGTGAGCTTGGGCCAGTCTTCCAGCGAGGGCGGGTCCAGCATCACCGGGCCGCTGCCGTCCAGGGTGAAATGCGCATGGCGGGTGGCCGCGCAATTGGGAATCAGCGCCACCGGCAGGTTGGCGGCATGGGTCGGGTAATCCTTGACCTTGATGTCCAGCACCGTGGTCAGGCCACCCAGGCCCTGTGCGCCGATGCCGAGCGCATTGACCTTTTCGTACAGCTCCAGCCGCAGTTCTTCGGCGCGATTGGAGGCGCCGCGCGCCTGCAGGTCGACGATGTCGATCGGCTCCATCAGCGCTTCCTTGGCCAGCAGCATCGCCTTCTCGGCGGTGCCGCCGATGCCGATGCCCAGCATGCCCGGCGGGCACCAGCCGGCGCCCATGGTCGGCACGGTCTTGAGCACCCAATCGACGATGGAATCGGACGGGTTGAGCATGGCGAACTTGCTCTTGGCTTCCGAGCCGCCACCCTTGGCGGCGACGATCACTTCGACATGGTCGCCCGGCACGATCTTGGTGTTGACCACCGCCGGCGTGTTGTCACGGGTATTGGCGCGCTTGCCGGCCGGGTCGGCCAGCACGCTGGCGCGCAGTTTGTTGTCCGGATGGTTGTAGGCGCGACGCACGCCCTCGTTGACCATGTCTTCCACACCCATCGTGGCATCGTCCCAGCGCACGTTCATGCCGATTTCCAGGAATACGGTGACGATGCCGGTGTCCTGGCAGATCGGGCGATGGCCTTCGGCGCACATGCGCGAATTGATCAGGATCTGCGCGATGGCGTCCTTGGCCGCCGGCGACTCTTCGCGCTCGTAGGCAGCGGACAGATTCTTGATGTAGTCGACCGGGTGGTAGTAGCTGATGTACTGCAGCGCATCGGCGACGGACTGGATGAGGTCTTCCTGCTTGATCGAGGTCACGGCTGGCTCTACGGCTGGCGGGGGTCAATCCGGGCATTTTAGAACAAACCGCCGGCCGCACCGGCGTAGCCAGGGGAAGGCTGGGTTGCGAATGGCGCGTCTGCGGCAGCGCTGCAGCCCTTCGCACCGCAGTGCCCGGGCCGGGCCAAGCTGTCCGGCGGCGATGCGCTCCCCCTCCGGCAAGGTTCAACACTCCCGAAGCACGCCGCGCCCGGCACACTGGGCGAATGTCAGCTTCCCATTCCGGCGCCGCCGCGCCCACTCCCCGTACCGGCCCCACCCTGCGCGAACGCCTGGATGCGCTGCGCAATCTGCCCCCCTTCCTGCGTCAGATCTGGCAGACCAGCCGCTGGTTGAGCGCCAGCAGCATCGGCCTGCGCGTGTTGCGCGCGCTGATGCCGATTGCCACGCTCTACATCGGCAAGCTGATCATCGACGAGGCGATCCACCTGGTGGGCCAGCCGCCGGCGTTCGAGTCATTCGCCCAGGCGCTGGGCAGTGGGCGCCTGAACCGGTTGCTGGAATTGCTAGCACTGGAGCTGGCCCTGGCGATCGGTTCGGATCTACTCGGACGCATGGTCGGCTATGCCGATGCGCTGCTGTCGGAGCTGTTCAACAACGCGGCCAGCGTGCGCCTGATGGAACACGCTGCGCAGCTGGATCTGAAGGACTTCGAAGATCCCGACCGGCAGGACAAGCTGGATCGCGCGCGGCGCCAGACCATGAACCGCATGAACCTGATGAGCCAGTTGTTCGGTCAGGTGCAGGACGCCATCACGGTGATCAGCTTGGCGGTGGGCCTGGTGGTGTATGCGCCCTGGCTGATCGTGTTGCTGGCGATCGCCTTGATTCCCGCGTTCATCGGCGAGGCCCACTTCAACGCACTGGGCTACTCGCTCAACTTCCAGTGGACGCCGGAACGGCGCCAGCTCGACTACCTGCGCCAGGTCGGCGCCAGCGTGGAGACCGCCAAGGAAGTCAAGATCCTCAACCTGCACCGGTTCCTGATCGCGCGCTACCGGCGACTGGCCGACAAGTTCTTCCAGGCCAACCGCGCACTGGCGCGCAAGCGTGCGCTGTGGGGCGCGCTGCTGGCGGCGCTGGGCACCCTGGGCTATTACGCCGCGTACGGCTATATCGCCTGGCGCACCGTGCGTGGCGACTTCAGCATCGGCGACCTGACCTTCCTGGCCGGCAGCTTCCTGCGCCTGCGCCAGTTGCTGGAAGGCCTGCTGATCGGGTTCTCGCAGGTCGCCGGCCAGGCCTTGTACCTGGACGACCTGTACTCGTTCTTCAACATCGTGCCGGAGATCCGCTCCCGCCCCGACGCATTGCCGGTGCCGCGCCCGATCCGCCAGGGCTTCGTGTTCGAGGACGTGGGCTTCCGCTATCCCGAGGCGGAGCAATGGACGGTGCGCCATCTGGACTTCGAACTGCGCGCCGGCGAAGTGCTGGCACTGGTGGGCGAGAACGGCGCCGGCAAGACCACCCTGGTGAAGCTGCTGGCGCGGCTCTACGACCCGACCGAAGGCCGCATCCTGCTCGATGGCCACGATCTACGCGACTATGACCTGGACGATCTACGCGCCAATCTGGGGGTGATCTTCCAGGATTTCGTGCGCTATCACCTGAGCGTGGGCGAGAACATCGGCGTGGGCCAGGTGGATGCGATGGACGACACCGGCCGCATCCAGGCAGCCGCGCAGCGCGCGATGGCGGGCGAACTGATCGCCGGCCTGCCGCATGGGTACGACCAGCTGATCGGCCGCCGCTTCAAGAACAGCGTGGACCTGTCCGGCGGGCAGTGGCAGAAGATCGCCATCGCGCGCGCCTACATGCGCGATGCGCAGCTGATGATTCTGGACGAACCCACCGCCGCGCTGGACGCGCGCAGCGAGTTCGAGGTATTCCAGCGCTTCAAGGAGCTGTCGGACAACCGCACCGCGGTACTGATCTCGCACCGCTTCTCCAGCGTACGCATGGCCGACCGCATCCTGGTACTGGTGGCGGGGCGCATCGAGGCCAACGGCACCCATGCGGAGCTGATGGCGCAGGGCGGGCGCTATGCGGAGCTGTTCGAGCTGCAGGCGGCTGGGTATCGGTGAGGCCGGGATTAGGCATTGGGGATTGGGAAGAGCTGCCGGCTCATCCGCGAGCCCGGCACTTCCGGGACCCAGGATCTGCTCTTGCGAATCCCCAATTCCGACTCCCGAATTCCGGCCCGCCAAATGAGAGTTCATCTCATTTGGCGGGCTTGAGGTAGAATTGCCCGGTATTCCTCCCACGACACTCACCGGTATGTCTTCCGCTTTCGGCGCCGAAACGGTGCTCGAGGTCCGCCACTGGACCGATGCCTACTTCAGCTTCACCACCACCCGCGACCCCGGTTTCCGTTTCGAGAACGGGCAGTTCGTGATGATCGGACTGGAGACCGAGACGCGCCCGTTGCTGCGCGCGTATTCGATCGCCAGTGCCAACTGGGAAGAACAGCTGGAGTTCTTCAGCATCAAGGTGCCCGATGGTCCGCTGACCTCGCGGCTGCAGCACATCCAGCCCGGCGACAAGGTGCTGGTCGGCAAGAAGCCCACCGGCACGCTGTTGATCAGCGACCTGCACCCGGGCCGCAACCTGTACCTGCTGGGGACCGGCACCGGCCTGGCGCCATGGCTGTCGGTCATCAAGGACCCGGAAACCTACGAGCGCTTCGACAAGGTGATCCTCACCCACGGCGTCCGCTTCGAGCAGGATCTGGCCTATCGCGACTACTTCGAGCGCGAGCTGCCGCAGCACGAGTTCCTCGGCGATATCCTGCGCGACAAGCTGCTGTACTACCCGGCAGTCACCCGCGAAGCCTTCGCCAACCAGGGCCGGCTGACCGAGCTGATGGCCGATGGACGCATGCAGCAGACGCTGGGCCTGCCAACGCTGGATCCGGCCAACGACCGTTTCATGATCTGCGGCAGCCCGCAGATGCTGGCCGACCTGCGTACGCTGCTGGACGGCCGCGGCTTCCAGACCTCGCCGCGCATCGGTACGCCGGGGCATTACGTATTCGAGCGTGCCTTCGTCGAGAAGTGACCTGACACGGGTGAAACGCCAGCGCGGCGCGGCGTTTCATCTGAAGGACCCGATGCCGTCGGTTCGAGCACCATGCCCTACCGGATCATGTGCCCAGCGCGCGCTCGATGTCGGCAGCCAACGCTTCCGGCTTGGTGGTGGGCGCATAACGCTCCAGTACGCGCCCGTCGCGGCCGATCAGGAACTTGGTGAAATTCCACTTGATGGCCTCCGATCCGAGCACGCCGGGGCGTTCGTGCTTGAGCCACTGCCACAACGGATGCGCGCCGCTGCCATTGACCTCGATCTTCGAAGACAACGGGAAATCCACCGCATAATCCAGCGAACAGAACTGGCGGATCTGCGCGGCGTCACCTGGCTCCTGATGGCCGAATTGATCGCACGGAAAGCCGATCACGACCAGACCACGCGCACGGTAGCGCTGCCATAGGTCCTGCAGGCCCGCGTACTGCGGGGTAAAACCGCACTTGGAGGCCACATTGACGACCAGCAGCACCTTGCCGGCGTAGTCGGCCAAGGCGTGCGTGCGCCCATCGAGGTCGGTGAACTGCTGGGCCGAAAGCGCCGTCATGCCGGTCTCCACTGCAAAGACGTCAGCCTAGCGCAGGACGATGCAGGGCCGCACGTTGCAGTTGGCCGGAGTGGCAAGGTTGCCCTGCGGCGAGCCACGTGTGCGGCCCGGAATGAGGCCGCTCGCGCATTTCATTCGCGATGCCAGACGTCGCAGACACTGGCAGCAACGCATTGCGCCGGCAGGCGAACGGCAGGCGCCGCCCGAAGAATCGCCTTTGCCTGCAGACCTTGCAACGTGTGGCTCGCCGTCAGATCGCCCCAGCGTACTGGTCGCCACCACGCCAGAACCGCAACTGCCAATGCTCGCGTCCGCTGCCCGGCCATGCCTTTTGTCACAAGCCAGTACCCCCCGGCCCGGGTTAGCCTCATGGGTCGCACTTTGGAGCAACTCTCTTGACCACCCGTCTCGCTTTTGCCCTGGCCGCTTCCCTGGGACTTGCCATGCCGTCCTACAGCATTGCCGCCCCCGCTGCCACCCAGGCCGCCACCCAGGCCAACCCCTTCTTCGCCGACAGCGACCTGCCGCTGCATTACCCGCAGTTCGACAAGATCACCGACAGCGATTTCGCCCCCGCTTTCGACGCCGGCATGGCGGAGCAGCTGAAGGAAGTGGAGAAGATCGCCAACCAGAAGGCCAAACCGAGCTTCGAGAACACCCTCCTCGCGCTGGAGAAGAGCGGCGCCACCCTGGATCGGGCGACCACCGTGTTCTTCAACCTGGTCGGTGCCGACACCAACGATGTACGCAAGAAGCTGCAGGCCGATTACTCGGCCAAGTTCGCCGCGCACCGCGATGCGATCTCGCTCAACGGCAAGCTGTTTGCGCGCATCCAGACCCTGTACGACCAACGCGCCAAGCTGGGCCTCGATGCGCAAGGTGTGCGCCTGGTCGAGAAGTACTACAGCGACTTCGTGCGCGATGGCGCCAAGCTCTCCGATGCGGACAAGACCACGCTCAAGGCGATGAATGCCGAGCTGGCCAAGCTGGGCACCACCTTCAGCCAGAACGTACTGGCCGAGGTCAACGCCGCCGCGGTGGTCGTGGATGACGTCAAGCAGCTCGACGGCCTGTCCGAAGAACAGATCGCTGCGGCCGCCGAAGCGGCGAAGGCGCGCAAGCTCGATGGCAAGTACGTGATTGCGCTGCTCAACACCACCGGCCAACCGCCGCTGACCCAGCTGAAGAACCGCGACCTGCGCAAGAAGATCTACGACGCCTCGGTGTCGCGTGGCAGCCATGGCGGCCAGTACGACAACACCGCGCTGGTGTCGCGCATCATGAAGCTGCGCGCCGACAAGGCCAAGCTGCTCGGCTTCCCCACCTACGCAGCCTATTCCCTGGAAAACCAGACCGCCAAGACTCCGGAAGCGGTCAATGCGATGCTCGGTAAGCTGGCACCTGCTGCGGTCGCCAACGCCAAGCGCGAAGCCGCCGATCTGCAGGCGATGATCGACAAGGAACAAAAAGCTGCACGCAAGCCCACCTTCAAGCTCGAAGCCTGGGATTGGGCCTACTACAGCGAGAAGGTGCGCCAGGCCAAGTACAACTTCGACGAATCCCAGCTCAAGCCCTACTTCGAACTGAAGAACGTGCTGGAAAACGGCGTGTTCTACGCCGCCACCCAGGAATACGGCCTGACCTTCAAGCAGCGCACCGATCTGCCGACCTACCGCGACGACATCACCGTCTACGACGTGTTCGATGCCGATGGCAAGCAGCTGGCGATCTTCATCGCCGACATGTACGCACGCGAATCCAAGCGTGGTGGCGCATGGATGAACTCGTATGTCTCGCAGTCGGACCTGACCGGTTTCAAGCCGGTGGTGGCCAATCATCTCAATATTCCCAAGCCGCCGGCCGGCCAGCCAACGCTGCTGACCTGGGATGAAGTGACCACCATGTTCCATGAGTTCGGGCATGCGCTGCACGGCATGTTCTCGGACGTCAAATACCCGTATTTCTCCGGCACCAGCGTGCCGCGTGACTTCGTCGAATTTCCCTCGCAGGTCAACGAGATGTGGGCCGACGAGCCGTCGATCCTGAAGAACTATGCCAAGCATTACCAGAACGGCACGCCGATGCCGCAGGCATTGCTGGACAAGGTGATCGCCGCGTCCAAGTTCAATCAGGGATTCGCCACCACCGAATACCTGGGTGCGGCGATGCTGGACCAGAACTGGCATCAGGTCAGCGCCAGCCAGGTGCCCGATGCAGCCGGCGTCATGGCGTTCGAAGCCAAGGCCCTGCAGCAGGACGGCATTGCCTACGCACCGGTGCCGCCGCGCTACAAGACTCCCTACTTCAGCCACATCATGGGAGGCTATGCCGCTGGCTACTACGCCTACATCTGGTCGGAAGTGCTGGATGCCAACACCCAGCAATGGTTCAAGCAGCACGGCGGCCTGAGCCGCGCCAACGGCGACCGCTTCCGCAAGACCCTGCTCTCGCGCGGCGGCAGCGTGGATGCCATGGAGTTGTTCCAGAACTTCGCCGGTCACGCGCCGCAGATCGAGCCGCTACTGGAAAAGCGCGGCCTGAGCGCGCAGGGCGGCGACGGCGCAACGAAGGAAACTCCGCAGTCCAAGCCGTAACGTCCAGTCCCAAGAACGACAACGCCGCCCGGATCGCTCCGGGCGGCGTTGTCGTTGATGGCGACGCGCGCCGTCGTACCGGCTCAGGGCTCGACCAAGTCCACGCCAATGAGCAGTTTCTTCAGCAGCTTTTCCAGACGCACCTGTTCGGCCTCGCTGATGTGGGAGGTCTGCTGCGCCAGCAGCTCGCAGGCTTCCGGCAGCAAGCTCTCAATCAACGCCAGCCCAGCCGGTTGCAGGGTCAACACGATCTTGCGCCGATCATCTGCGCTGGTGCCGCGCGCAATCAGGCCTTTTTCGCATAGCTGGTCGGTGAGCCGGGTGATGTTGGCCGGCTTCTCGCTAACCGCCTCGGCCGCCTCGGTCGGCGTGATCGCTTGGTCCGGCGTGCCATGCAGCGTCATCAGGATCTCGTATTCTGGTGGGCTGATTCCGTAAGGCCTGAGCCGGATGCAAGTGATCGTATGCAGTCGCTTGTACAGATGCTTGATCAACCTCACCACGACGGCCGATTCCCGCGGAAATGCCGTGTAACGCTCGCTTGTGTGGTTCACGCAGTTCTCGGTCGCATCGAAACTACTCATATCGCCGGTCTGATTCCAATACTGAATGGCGCGGCCATTCAAACACATCACCTGCAAGGCGATGGATCAGCGAGCGAAGAGATGTGCATATTCCGGCGCGACCCACGGGAGCAACGTCGCAGTTGTGATTTCCGCCGTTTGCGTGCCGTCCGAATACGGCCCGACCTGATACGGCGGAAACACGAAACGCAGTGCGGCGATCTTGCCGGCCGCATTCAATACCGGAACGAACTGAGCGAAATTGCCTACCTGCGCCGTGGTTCCTTCGGCGATCATGCGGTCGGCCGAGGCAACCTGCTCTGCCTGTTCCTCGATCGGCACGCGCTCGGCCACTACGCGCTCGGCTGCGGCGGCATGCAGCTGCATGGCGACCTCGCGGCCGATCTTTTCCCAGCCAGCGGGATCTGCGATCAGTGCCTGTGCGGTCAGCTGCCTGCGCTCCTTGACCAGCCAGACGAAACGCGCCACTAATGGTTCGCCATGCGCGCCGCCGGTATAGCGGCTGCCGTCGGCGGACACCACGATCAGTTCGGGAGTCTGCAACAGTTTCTCGAACGACAGCGACAGTTCATAGGGCGCTGCAGGCTTGTCGTTGCCCAGTCCCGACACTGCCTGCATCAGCTCGTCGCGCGCATCCTGTGCATAGTCGCGGACCAGGCCAGCCAATTCCGGATAGGCGTCCAGGCCACGCGGATAACTGATGCCCACCATGTATGCCGGCGCATGCTCGATCACGTCCTGCAACGGACCACTGCTCACCATGACCGGTTCGGCGACCGGCGTCGGCACAGCATCGGCAGCCGGCGCCACCGGTTCGGCGGTCGTCGCCTCGCGCTGCGTGCAACCCGCCAGCATGGCCAGCAGCACGATCCCCACCCATCCATTCACTTGCGCCAACCGCCCCATTCCTGCCAACTCCCCTGATCCAAACGTTGTTGCCGGCATCAGGCCAGCAGGTCGTGATACTGATGATGCCGGCGCATGTATGCCTCGGCGTAACTGCATGCGGGCACGACTTTCAGGCCGCTGTCGCGTGCGTACTGTAATGCGGCCTCGACCAGGGCCGACGCGATGCCGCGCCCGGCGATCGCATCGGGTACCGCCGTGTGCGTAATGGTCAGGCGTGCGTCGTCGCGACGGTATTGCAGCTCGGCGCGCTGGCCATCAGCCGATAGATGGAATCGCTGCTCGGCGGGTTGGTGTTCGGCGCGCATGGTCGCTGACTCCGTGTGGTCTGCAGCCAGGGAATGGGCCTTGAGTGTGAACAGCGCCACGCCGCGCCAGCGTGAAAATGAACCCACGCCACGCACTCCGCACGAATTGGAGGGCCGTCACTCAAGTTCGTTTCGCCTGCGCCGATAGCTGAGCTCAAGAGCACTCGCAGCACCCGGCTCCGGGCACTGGACAAGGCTCTTGCTCACCTACGAGGAGTCATCGCATGCACAACGATTCGGCAGGAAACAACGCCCCGAGCGACAGCTCGCTGCTGGAAGGCTTGTTCCAGTTCGCCCTGACCGGCGACACCCATAGCGCGGACTTCGCACAGCTCAACGATACGGTGTATCAGCGCCTGCAGCAGGCCTATGGCGCAACGTCCAGCAGTGCCACCGCAAGCGACCAGGACCGCAGCGCGGCCTGAGCGGCTTGGCGGTATCCGCCGGGACGCCGCGCCACTGCGACAATCCCGGCGCAGGAAGTGGCCCGACCCGTTCACGACGGTGCCGCCCCACTCCCTTCACGCCTGGCTGCAGCAGTGTGTCTGGCGCAGGCTTAGCCGAAGCGCGGATTGACGAGCTGTTGCAGGAAGATCTGCCACACCTCTGGCGCCATGATCAGCATGAACATCACCCCGAACGCCGCACCGGCCAGGTGCGCGCTGTGGTTGATGCGATCGCCGCCACGGCGATCCATCCACAGGCTGTATCCAACGTAGAACACGGCATAGATGATCGCCGGGGCCGGAATGAACAGCACCAGGATGATCGTCCACGGCTGCAGCAGGATGAAGGCGAATAGCACCGCCGACACTGCCCCGGATGCGCCCAGACTCAGATAGTTGGGATTCTTCTGGTTCTTCAGATAGCTGGGCAGGATCGATACCACCAGCGCCGCCAGATAGAACAGCGGATAGGTCAGCACGCTGCCGGTGACCTGCAGCATCACCCGTTCGATGACCCGCCCGAAGAAGAACAGCGTGATCATGTTGAAGACCAGGTGGCCCAGGTCGGCGTGGATGAAGCCATAGGTCACCAACCGGTCGTACTGCTTGTACTTGTCCACGGCCGGCGGCCACAGGATCAGGCGGTCGTTCAACCTGCGGTTGTTGAACGCCATCCAGGAGACGATGCCGTTGATGGCGATCAGGATCAGGGTAATCATGCAGACCTCAGGCAGAACGGTAATTGTCGACCATGCGATAACCGCGCGCATACAGGCCGAAGGCCAGTGCCGCCAGGAATGCGAAGGCCGCGAAGAAGAACATCAGAAACGCCGCTTCGCTGAGCCCAGTATCGGCGATATGCGCGGTCACCGTCTCATTGCGTACCGCCACGTTCGATAGCAGCACCCACAGATTGCCGACCGTGGTGGTCAGGTACCAGAAACTCATCACCACACCTTTCATCGACGGCGGCGCCTGGCTGTAGGCGAACTCGATGCCGGTGGCCGACACCAGCACCTCGCCGAAGGTGAGCAGCGCATACGGGAGGATCTGCCAGGCGATGTGCATCGGCTCGCCGCCATCCATCACCACCTGGATCAGCCCGACCGCGATCCAGGCCACGCCGCTGAAAGCGATGCCGCTGGTCATCCGCCGCAATGGCGTGGGTTCCCAGCCGATCCGGCGCAGCACCGGATACAGCACCAGGTTGTTGAAGGGGATCAACAGCATCACCAGCAGCGGATTGAGCGCCTGCATCTGCGAGGCGGTGAACCAGACCGGCATGCGCATCTCACGCCCCTGCAGCACCCAGGTCGAGGCCTTCTGATCGAACAGCGAAAAGAACGGGGTGACCAGGGCGAAGATCACCAGCACTCGCAGCAACGCCCGCACGCCTTCCACCGCCGCATCCGGATGCGTGCCCCGCGCACGTTCCAGCTGCCACCAGGTGCCGCCGCCGATGCCGGCCAGCAGCAGCACCAGCGCCATGCACAGGCAGATGACGATGCCCAACGGTTCGATGAGCACGAAGCAGGCCAGCGCCAGCAACACCGACAGCAGCGCCAGCACCAGGCCCGGGCGGCCCTGCCCCGATGCGCGTGTCAGCAGCGCGGTGCGCACCACCGCGCCGAACCCGTGCGGGTCCTTGGGCGGCAAGGGCACCCGCACATAGCGGTTGCGTCCCAGCCAGAACACCAGCGTGGCCACGAACATCAAGATGCCGGGAATGCCGAACGCCCAGGATGGCCCCAGGTTCTTCAGTGCCAGCGGAATCAGCAGCGAGGCGAACAGCGAGCCGAAATTGATGATCCAGTAGAACGCGTCGAAGACGACCTTCGCCAGGTGCTTGTTGGACTGATCGAACTGGTCGCCCATGAACGAGGCCACCAGTGGCTTGATACCACCCGCCCCCAGCGCGATCAGGCTCAATCCGACGAAAAAGCCGCTGCGGCTGTCTTCGAACAGCGCAAGACACGCGTGCCCGGCGCAATAGACCAGGCTGAACCACAGGATCGTGTTGTATTTGCCGAACAACCGATCGGCGAGCCAGCCGCCCAGCAACGGGAAGAAGTACACCCCGATCATGAAACTGTGCAGGATGTGCTTGGCCTCGGCCTCGCGGCCTGGGCCGCTGATCTCCTGCAGCAGCAACGAGGTGATCAGGAACTGCACCAGGATGTTGCGCATTCCGTAGAAGCTGAAGCGCTCGCAGGCTTCATTGCCGATGATGAAGGGAATCTGGCGCGGCAGGCGCGCGCCGGCAGCGGCGCCGGGCAAGGTCGGGGTGGTCAAAGGCGGTCCGGTCCAACGGTAGGCAGGCCCTATCGTACCGGCGCCGGTGGGCTCGCTGCCATGCGACTGGCATCTCGCCTCGCATGGCGTCATGCCGGCGGGCGTATGCGCCGCGACATTGCGCGCCGCGGGCCTGATCCGGTAGCGCGCATCCGCGCGCGCCAGGTCACGGTGCGGATTGGCCTGTGCCGCCGGCTCGGCTACATTGCAAAGGGTTTCCCCAGATCGCCGGACCCCCGCATGCTCCGCTTCACCCGCCTGGCCTTGGGCCTGTTGTTGTGCGCCTCCCTCCCTGCCGTAGGTGCTGCCGAATCGCTGACCAGCGTGGCCGAACGCAGCGGCTTCGTGCAGACCGGTCGCTATGACGAGGTCATCGCGCTCTGCGATGCGTTCGCACAACGCTATCCGCAGGCGGTGCGCTGCACACAATTCGGCACCACGCCCGAAGGCCGCCCGATGAAGGCGCTGGTCGTCTCCACCAGCGGCGTGCTGGATCCGGATGCCGCCGCGCAACGCAAGCTGCCAGTCGTTCTGATCCAGGGCGGTATCCATGCCGGCGAGATCGACGGCAAGGACGCCGGCTTTCTGGCCTTGCGCGAGCTGCTGGACGGCAAGGCCGGCAAGGGCGTCCTCGACAAGCTGGTGTGGGTGTTCGTGCCGGTGTTCAACGTGGATGGCCACGAGCGTTTCGGCGCCTGGAACCGCCCCAACCAGCGCGGGCCGGAGCAGATGGGCTGGCGCACCACCGCGCAGAACCTCAATCTCAACCGCGACTACGTCAAGGCCGATGCGCCCGAAATGCAGGCCATGCTGCGGCTGGTGCAGCAGTGGGACCCACTGATGTATGTGGACCTGCATGTCACCGACGGCGCCAAGTTCGAGCACGATGTCTCGGTGCAGGTCGAACCGGTGCATGCCGGCGACGCCGCCCTGCAGCGCGATGGCACGCGTTGGCGTGACGCCGTACTTGCCGATCTCAAAAAGCAGGGCTCGCTGCCGCTGCCGTACTACCCCTCCTTCGTCCGCGAAGACGACCCCAGCTCCGGATTCGCCGACGACGTCTCGCCGCCGCGCTTCTCGCATGGCTATTTCCTGTTGCGCAACCGCTTCGGCATGCTGGTGGAAACGCATTCGTGGAAGGATTACCCCACCCGCGTGCGGGTCACCCGCAACACCATCGTGTCGGTGCTGCAGCAGGCGGCCAGACACGGAACCGCCTGGCGCGCCGATGCGCTGGCGGCCGATCAACGTGCCAGCCGCCTGGCCGGCACGCCCGAGCCGCTGAGTTTTGCGGCTGGCCCCGCCGCGCGCACCGTCGCGTTTCGCGGCTATGCCTACACACGCACGCCCTCGCCGATCTCCGGCGCGCTGATGACGCGCTACGACGAGAACACCCCGCAAGTCTGGAAGGTGCCGTTGCGCGATCAGGTCAAGCCCGATGTGGTGGTGGATGCGCCGCGCGGCGGGTATCTGGTGCCGGCCGCACAGGCTGCACTGGTGGCGGAAAAACTGCGCCTGCACGGTGTCGACTTCCGAACCATCGGCACGGCTGCAGAGCGCCAGGTGCAGACCTTCCGCGCCGACACCGCCACCTTCGCGGCACGCTCCAACGAAGGTCACCAGACCGTGGAAGTCGTCGGGCAATGGCGTGAGGAACGCCGCGCCGTGCCGGCCGGCTCACTGTTCGTGCCGATCGCCCAACCCAAGGCGCGCCTGGTGATGGCGATGCTGGAGCCGCAGGCGCCGGATTCGCTGCTGCAATGGGGCTTTTTCAATACGGCCTTCGAACGCAAGGAATACATGGAGGCCTATGTCGCCGAAGACGTGGCGCGCGAGATGCTGGCCCGCGATGCCGCATTGAAGGCACAGTTCGAGCAACGCCTCGCCAACGACAAGGTCTTCGCCGGCGACCCGCAGGCACGGCTGGAGTTCTTCGCCCGGCGCCATTCCTCATGGGATGAGCGCTACCGGTTGTACCCGGTGCTGCGAACCGCGCAGACCGACTTCTGACCGCCCGCCCGCACGGCCGGGCGCGGCAGAGCGCCATCGGTTGCCGTGCGTCGCGGTAACGGACGCATGCAACCTGCGTCCTCGATCACGCTGCCGTTCTCGCAACGCGCAGCGCAGGCGAGCACGAACATTTTGCCGAAGACACGTTGACAGCCGCACGCGCAGCTTGCACAATTCGCCTCCTGAGTCGCCCAGGTGGCGGAATTGGTAGACGCACTAGCTTCAGGTGCTAGCGGGGGCAACTTCGTGGAGGTTCGAGTCCTCTCCTGGGCACCACGACTCACGGTAGATCGTAGAAAACCTCGCCTCGGCGAGGTTTTTTGCGTTTGGGCGATGGCATTGGTGAGCATGCCGATCAACAGCGCAGCAGAACTACGCAAACGACGACGCATCGCGGCACCAGGCAATCGAGCCGCAATCAGCAACAGATAGCTGAGGCCTCACGCCTCCTCACGTTCGCCTGCCTCATGCGCCCAGGCAAGGCTGTCCAGCGCATTGCCGGACGCCGGAAACAGCAGCACGTCCAGCGCGAATACACGAATAGCCGCATCTGCGCCGGGGCTGCGTCGGTCGAAACCGCGATGCCCCCACCGCTCCAAACGGTTTGCTGGTTGCCTTGAAAAGCACTACGCACACCGATATCCCGGCTGGTCCTTGCCCACCTTACGCGGCATGGATGCCGCGTCAGAGCCTTATCTGTTCGAAGTGTGGCAGCGTAGGTGTCGAGAGCCGGCGTGGGCGGGCAAGGGCCCTGCAGCCAAGTCGCAGATCACCCGCTCTGCAGTAGAACGGCGTGATATGTCTCCTGGCCGATGTCAGAGCGGCCACGCGCCCTGTCACCCGCGCTCAATGCCCGCCAGCAGCCGCTGCGCCACCGGCGCCTGCGCCGAACGGCGGCTTGGCCAGCCACAGGAAGAAGATGATCGCCAGGAAGGTCCAGCCCAGCAGGTAGAAGATGTCGTTGAAGCCCATCTGCGAGGCCTGGTGATTGATCATGTTGTTGAGGAAGGCTGCGCCGCGTTGCAGGTCGCCCTGCCCCATCGCGGCAACCTGCTCCTGCATGCCGGGCGTGTAGACCGAAATGTGTTCGGTGAGGTGCGCGTGGTGCACTTGCGTGCGTTGCGCCCACAGGTAGGTGGTCAACGAGGCCGCGAAGCTGCCGCCCAGCGTGCGCAGGAAGGTGGCCAGGCCCGAGCCTGCCGCGATCTCGCGACCATCCAGATCCGACAACAGGATCTGCAGCACCGGCATGAAGAACAGCGCCACGCCCACGCCCATCACCAGCTGGATGGTGGCCACATGGCCGAAATCCACCTGCAGGTTGAAGTTGGAACGGAAGAAGCTGGTGAACGACATGAAGATGAAGGCGATGGTGGCCAGCATGCGCAGGTCGAACCGCAGCGCGTACTTGCCCACGAACGGCGTCATCAGCACCGGCAGGATGCCGATCGGCGCGGTGGCAAGGCCCGCCCAGATCGCGGTGTAGCCCATGTCGCGCTGCAGCCATTGCGGAATCAGCAAACTCACGCTGAAGAACGCGGCGTACGCCACCACCATCGCCAGCGTGCCGGCGCGGAAGTTGCGGTGCCGGAACAGCTTGAGATCGACGATGGGATCCTTGTCGGTCAGCTCCCAGATCACGAACACCACCAGGGCCACCGCGGCGATGCAGGCCAGCACGATGATCTTGTCCGAAGCGAACCAGTCTTCGTCGTTGCCCAGATCCAGCACCAGCTGCAGCGCGCCCACGCCCACTACCAGCAGAATCAGGCCGATGTAATCCATGCGCGGCTTTTCCAACTGCTCCGGACGGTGCCGCAACTGCGAGCCGACGATGCTGCTGGCGAGGATGCCCAGCGGCACGTTGATCAGGAAGATCCATTCCCAGCTGTAGTTGTCGGTGATCCAGCCGCCCAGGATCGGCCCGGCGATCGGCGCCACCACGGTGATCATCGCCAGCAGCGCCAGCGCCTGCCCACGTTTTTCGCGCGGATAGATCGACACCAACAAGCTCTGGGTGATGGGATACATCGGCCCGGCCACGAAGCCCTGCAGCGCGCGCGCCACCACCAGCATGCCCATGCTCTGCGCAAGCCCGCACAGCAGCGAGGCGACGGTGAAGGCCAGCGTCGACCACACGAACAACTTGGTTTCGCCGAAGCGACGGCTCAACCAGCCGGTCAGCGGCAACGCGATCGCGGTGCTCACCGCGAACGAGGTGATGACCCAGGTGGCCTGCTGCGAACTGGCGCCGAGATTGCCGGCGATGGTGGGCAGCGAGACGTTGGCGATGGTGGTGTCCAGCACCTGCATGAACGAGGCCATCGCCAGGCCCACGGTGCACAGCGCCACGCTCGCCGGGCGAAAGCCGGCCGCGGGCGCCGCCGGGCCACCGGGCGCAGTAGCAGCTTGCGAAGACATGCCGGCTCAGCCCAGCTTGGCGGCAGCCTGCGTCGGCAGGTTGGCCTGGATGATGCGATGGATATCGGCGTCGGCCGCCTTGAGCTGCTGTGCATACACATCGGTGGAGAACACCGCACCGCTGGCGGCCTTGGCCGGCAGCACTTGCCCCTGCTGATCGTGCAGGTTCACATCGACCTTCATCGACAGGCCGATGCGTAGCGGATTGGCCGCCAGTTGCCTGGCGTCCACCGCGATGCGTACCGGAACCCGTTGCACGATCTTGATCCAGTTGCCGCTGGCATTCTGGGCCGGCAGCAGCGAGAACGCGCTACCGGTGCCCAGCCCCAGGCTCTGGATACGGCCACTGTAGGCGACACCGCCGCCATACAGATCCGAATGCAGCTCTACTTCCTGCCCAAGCCGCATGTGCTTGAGCTGGGTTTCCTTGAAGTTGGCTTCCACCCACACCTGCTCCAGCGGCACCACCGCCATCAGCACGCTGCCCGGCTGCACGCGTTGGCCGACCTGCGCCGAACGCCGCGCGACATAGCCCGACACCGGCGCCACCACGCCGGTGCGCGCATGATTGAGATAGGCCTGACGCAGCTGCGCGGCGGCAGTCTGTACATCCGGCTGGTTGGCCAGCGCGCCATCGTCCACCAGCGCGCGATTGCGCTCCAGACTTTCGCGCGAACCGCTCACCGCCGCCTCGGCGGCCGCCAGTTCTTCGCGGGCATGCGCCAGTTCTTCGTTGGAGATGGCGCCGGTGGCGGCCAGGTCCTTGCGTCGGGCGAAGTCGGCGCGGGCGCTGCGCAGCGTCACCTCGCGCGCAGACACCTCTGCCTGTGCGCCCTCCACCGTGCGGTACAACCCGCGCACCTGGCGCACGGTCTTGGCCAGATTGGCCTCGGCCTGCTGCAAGGCCACGGCGGTGTCGGCAGGATCCAGCTGCACCAGCAGCTGGCCGCGTTCCACGCGCATGCCGTCTTCGGCGCCGATGCTGACCACGGTGCCACCCACCATCGGGGTGATCTGCACCTGGTTGCCCTGCACATAGGCATCGTCGGTGTCTTCGTGCCAGCGGCCGACGAGCAGATACCACGCCACGATACCGATGATCGCCACGATGACTGCGAGGGCCACGATGCGCAGCGCCGCACGGCGCTTGTTCGGTGCGGCCGGCGCGGGCTGGGAGGAAGCTGAAGGGGTCTGGCTCATTGGCGCTGTCTCAGGAATGCGGTTGTGCGGAACTGGCTGCGGTATGTGCGGTATCGCGTGCGGGCTCGGGCATGTAGCCGCCGCCCAGCGCACGCTGCAACCTCACCGAGGCCAGCAGTTGTTGCGACTGCAATGCGGCCATGCGCTGGCGTGCCAGCAGCTGCTGCTCCTGCACGCTGAGCACATCCAGGTAGCTGCCGATACCGGCACGGAAGCGCTGTTGCGCAAGGTCGAACGCGGCGCTCACCGTCTGCACGGCCTGGTCCTGCGCCTGGGCGCGCTGCTCCAGCGAGCGCACCGCACTGACCTGATCGGCCACTTCGCGCAGGGCGGAAATCACTTTCTGGTTGTAGTCGGCCACCGCCAGGTCGTACTGCGCATCGCTGCCGGCAAGGTTGGCGCGCAATTTGCCGCCGTCGAAGATCGGCAGGCTCAGCGCCGGGGCCACCAGCCCGAACACCGAGCCGCTTTCCAGCAGCTTGCCGACATCCGGGTTGACCACTCCGCCCAGCGCAATCAGGTTGAGACTGGGATAGAAGCGGGTCCTGGCGACGGCGATGTCCTTGTCGGCCGCTTCCACCCGCCAGCGCGCGGCCACGACATCCGGGCGACGGCCGAGCAGATCGGCCGGCAGATTGCTCGGCAGTTGCATGGCAAGCGCGGTGCCCAGGGTCGGGCGTGCGATCTGCAGCCCACGGTCCGGGCCCTGGCCGACCAGCGCAGCCAGCGCGGTGCGCGCCTCGTCGATCTGCTGCTGTGCGGACTGCAATTGCTGCTGCGCGGCCGGCACGCGCGCCTGCGCCTGACGGACCTGCAGCTCGCTGTCGATGCCGGCGCTGCGACGTTGGCGGGTGAGCTCCAACGTCTTCTGCGCGCGGGTCAGCTCGTCGCTGGCCACATCGTGCAGGCTCCACGCATAGGCGAGCTGCGCGTAGCCTTCGGCGATCGCCGCCGACAGGTTCAGCCGTGCGGCCTGCGCGTCGATGGCGGCGGCATGCGCCTGATCCACTGCCGCTTCCCAGGCCGCCCGCTTGCCGCCCCACAGATCCACGCCGTAGCGGAAATCCAGCACGGCCTGCGCGCTGCCGCCGTAACTGCCTCCCAGCTCCTCGCCGACCATGGCTTCGGGCAGCTGCAGGCCGGTGTAGCCACCGGATACCGACAGGCTCGGGCCACGCTCGGCCTGCGCGGTCCCGGTGCGCGCCTGCGCCTGACGCAGGCGTGCGTCGGCTGCGGCCAGGCTGGGGCTATGCTGCAGCCCCTCGGCGATCAACGCGTCGAGTTGCGCATCGCCGAGCGCGCGCCACCAATCGCTTGCCGGCCAGGCTGCCGGACTCAGCGACGCCGGTCCGAGCGTCCGCTCGGCATGCAGCGCACCGGCTTCCAGCAGCGTGCCCTGCGGCGTCAGACCGCGGCCGCTGGCGCAGGCCGTCAGCACCAGTGCCGCGGCAGCCGGCAGCAACAAGCGCAGCACGCGTGGGCGCGAAGATCGTCGGTGGAAACTAGCGGTGTTCATGAGTTGAGTGCATCGCGGACACGGATAAGAAGAGAGGTGAGTTGCTCGCGCTCAGAAGCGGACAGATCGCGCAGGCCGTACTCGATTGCACGTTCGCCGCGCAGACGCAGTCGCTCCCACAACGCCACGCCCTGCTCGGTCATGACGATCTGCAGCGCGCGCCGATCCTGGGCGTGCGGCTCGCGCCGCACCGCACCCAGCGCCTCGAGCTTGTCGAGCAGGCGGGTCACGGCGCTCGGAGTCTGGTCCAGCGCCAGCGCCAGCTCGTTGGCCGTGCACGGCGAGCGCACGGCAAGAATCTTCAGGCCGACGTAGTGGCTGAAGCCGAAGTCGGGCAGCTCGCCCTTCATCTCGGCCTCGAGCTGACGCATCAACGCATCGCGTACCTGGCGCAGCAGCAGTCCGAACGACGGCGGGGTGTCGGGGTGATCGCTCATGCGGAGATTTTATTTCGAATAAAATATTTGTCAACGAAAATATGTTGGCCGCAATTAAACCAGACGCAAGGGTTGCCACCATACGCCGCGCCCACGCTGGCCTGGTAATACAATTGCGCCAATGCCTATCGAAAACCGGCCAACCACGACCGTCGACGCCTTGCCGCCCGGCGTACGCGACAGCTTCGAGTGGGCCGATGGCCCGGTGCTGATCGCGTTCCTGGCCGATCTGCGCGCGGTCTGGGCGCCGGAGACCGCCTGGCATGCGCATGTGCGCGGCCAGCTGATGTTCGTTGAACACGGCGTGCTGACCGTGCACACCGAACAAGGCAGCTTGTCGCTGCCGCCAGGCTGTGCCGGCTGGATGCCGCCGGGCCGGCAGCACACCGTGGAGCTGGCCGGGCCGCTGCGTGGCTGGGGCGTGGTGATACGACCGGACGCCTGCCATGGCCTGCCTGAGCAGATCGGCGTGATCCGGCTGACCGGATTGGCACGCGAAGCGATCATGCGCGCTGCCGGCTGGCCCCTGGATCAGCCGCTGGACGCAGCCCGGCAACGCTTGGCCGCGGTGTTGCTGGACGAGCTATGCCAGGTGCAGATCGACCACCTGCATCTGCCCATGCCGGCCGACCGTCGGCTGCTGCGCATCGCACGCCAGTTGCTCGAGACCCCCTCCGATCCGCGCCCGCTGGAGGCGTGGGCCGCCTGGGGCGGGCTGTCGCCGCGTAGTCTGAGCCGGCATTTCCGTGCCGAGACCGGCCTGAGTTTTGCGCAGTGGCGGCAGCAGGCCCGGCTGGCCGAAGGTCTGCGCCGGCTCAGTCAGGGCAGCGCGGTGGCCACGGTGGCCGACCAGCTCGGCTACAGCAGCCCCAGCGCCTTCGTCAGCGTGTTCCACCGCCATTTCGGCGCCCCACCCATGCGCTATCTGGCTGGCCCCGACGCGCGCGGCTTGGCATCCCCCGCCGCATCCGGATAATCGGCGCTCTTCGAGTCCGCGCCCTGGCGCGGGTTCTTCTTCACGCAGGACCTGGCTTTACATGACCGATCTGACCCGCCCCACCTTCCACGGCTTCGAACAGCTGCCGCTACGCGAATACGCCGAACGCGCCTATCTCGACTACTCGATGTACGTGGTGCTCGACCGCGCCCTGCCATTCCTGGGCGACGGCCTGAAACCGGTGCAGCGCCGCATCGTCTATGCGATGAGCGAGCTGGGCCTGAACGCGGCCGCCAAGCCGAAGAAGTCCGCGCGCACCGTGGGCGATGTGATCGGTAAATACCACCCGCATGGCGACAGCGCCTGCTATGAGGCGCTGGTGCTGATGGCGCAGCCGTTCTCGTACCGGTATCCGCTGATCGAAGGCCAGGGCAACTTCGGCTCCACCGACGATCCCAAGTCGTTCGCGGCGATGCGCTACACCGAATCCAAGCTGACCCCGATCGCCGAAGTGCTGCTGGGCGAGCTCGGCCAGGGCACCACCGACTGGGCGCCCAACTTCGACGGCACCCTGGAAGAGCCCACCTGGCTGCCGGCGCGTCTGCCGCACCTGCTGCTCAACGGCACCACCGGCATTGCGGTCGGCATGGCCACCGACGTACCGCCGCACAACCTCAACGAGATCGTCAGCGCGCTGCTGCGCCTGCTCGACGACCCAGATGCCAGCGTGGCCGAGCTGTGCGAACACGTGCGCGGACCGGATTACCCCACCACCGCCGAGATCATCACGCCGCCCGCCGACCTGCGCGCGATCTACGAGACCGGCCATGGCAGCGTGCGCGCGCGCGCCACCTACAAGAAAGAACACGCCAACATCGTCATCGACGCGTTGCCGTACCAGGTCTCGCCGTCCAAGGTGATCGAACAGATCGCCCAGCAGATGCGCGCCAAGAAGCTGCCGTGGCTGGAAGACATCCGCGACGAATCCGACCACACCAGCCCGGTGCGGGTGGTCCTGGTGCCGCGTTCCAGCCGCGTGGATGCCGAGCAGCTGATGGGCCATCTGTTCGTCACCACCGATCTGGAACGCAGCTACCGCGTCAACCTCAATGTGATCGGCCTGGATGGCCGCCCGCAGGTCAAGAACCTCAAGCACCTGCTGAGCGAATGGCTGAGCTTCCGCAGCAACACGGTGACCCGCCGCCTCAACCATCGTCTGCAGAAGGTCGAGCGCCGCCTGCACCTGTTGGAAGGCCTGTTGGTCGCCTTCCTCAACCTGGACGAGGTGATCCGCATCGTCCGCAGCGAGGACGAACCCAAGCCGGTGCTGATCGCCCGCTTCGCGCTGAGCGAGGAACAGGCCGAATACATCCTGGAAACCAAGCTGCGCCAGCTGGCGCGCCTGGAAGAAATGAAGATCCGCGGCGAGCAGGAAGCACTGGCCAAGGAACGCGCACAGATCCTGGCCATCCTGGACAGCAAGCCCAAACTGAAGAAGCTGATCAAGGACGAACTCACCGCCGACGCCAAGAAGTTCGGCGACGCGCGCCGCTCGCCGCTGGTGCAGCGTGGCGCGGCGCAGGCGATCGACGAAACCGAGATGGTCGCCAGCGAACCGATGACCGTGGTGCTGTCGGAAAAAGGCTGGGTACGTGCGGCCAAGGGCCACGAGGTGGACCCGGCCGGCATGTCCTACCGCGAAGGCGATGGCCTGCTGGCGGCAGTGCGCAGCCGCAGCACGCATCAGGTAGCCTTCCTGGATTCGGACGGGCGCGCCTATTCCACCGCCGTGCACACCCTGCCCTCGGCGCGCGGCAACGGTGAGCCGCTGACCGGGCGCTTCTCGCCGGCCTCGGGCGCGGCGTTCCAGGTCATGGCCAGCGCCGACAACGCCGCCCGCTTCGTGCTGGCGTCCTCGCACGGCTACGGCTTCGTCACCCGCTTCGAGAACCTCACCGGCCGCAACAAGGCCGGCAAGGCGATGCTCAATCTCACCGCCGGTTCGCATGTGCTCACGCCTGCACAGGTGAGCAACCCGCAGACCGACCGGATCGTTGCGGTCACCAGCGCCGGCAACCTGCTCGCCGTGCCGGCCACCGAAGTGCCCGAGCTGGACAAGGGCAAGGGCAACAAGATCATCGAGATTCCCAAGGCCAAGCTCGGCACCGAGCGCGTGGTCGCGGTGGTCGCGGTGGCACCCGGCAACACGCTGCTGGTGCGCAGCGGCGCACGCACCATGAGCCTGTCGTTCAAGGATCTGGATACGTATGTGGGCGCGCGTGCCAGCCGTGGTTCGTTGTTGCCGAGGGGGTGGCAGAAGGTGGATGGGCTGGAGGTGCAGTAGTCACGGGTATTGACTCGCCGGACGCGCAGCGACGCGGCTGTGGCTGCCGTCGCCTCGGATCACTGAGGCGCGGCACGCAGCCGAGGCAGAGAATCACCCGCGTTGCAGCGGATTGGCCCGGAGATTCACTGCTGTACGCGGATGGCCAAGAATCGAAAGCCGGCGGTCTTATCCAGATCGATATGCAGTACCGTGGATTCGAGCGATGCGCCTGGCTGCAAAACGCACTCCGCCGCCCGCAACACTGGCTAACCCTGACGCGCTGCCCACACAAGCGCACTCTTTATCAGTGCGATACCGCACTGCATTGCACCGATACGACGAGACCATGGATACAGACTTCTGGTTGCAACGTTGGCAGGACGGACAGATCGGCTTTCACCAGGATGAGGTGATGCCGCTGCTGCAGAAGCACTGGCCGGCACTGCAGCTGCCACACGCTGCACGCGTATTGGTACCGCTGTGCGGCAAGACGCTGGACATGCATTGGCTGGCCGCGCAGGGACATCGCGTGCTGGGCGTGGAGCTGTCGCCGCTGGCCGTGGCGCAGTTCTTCGCCGAAGCGGGCCTGCAGCCGCAGCGCCACGCCAGCAATGCCGGCGAGCACTTCATTGCCGGCCCCATCGAGATCATCTGTGGCGACGCGTTTGCGCTGGATCCCAGCGTGCTGGCCGATTGCAGCGCGGTGTACGACCGCGCCGCACTGGTGGCGCTGCCCGCCGGCCTGCGCCGGCAGTACCTGCAGACGACCTACGCGCGCCTGCCGGCCGACTGCCGCGGCCTGTTGATCACCCTGGACTATCCGCAGGCCGAAAAAGCCGGCCCGCCCTTCGCGGTGGATCCCGGCGAAGTGCACGCGCTATTCGATGCGCAGTGGCGGGTGCAGCGACTGGAACAGCGCGACATCCTCGACCAGGAACCGCGCTTCCGTGCCGATGGCGTGACCGCCCTGTCCACCGCGGTGTATCGCCTGCAACGCCACTGACTGCGCCCGGTGCGCTGCTGGCAGTGGCGCAGCGCATCCGGACCGGCGGCGGCCCATCGGCGCACGGCCTTGCAGGGCCGGGGCGGAGTTCCGCGCGCGATCAGCCGGCCACGTGGCCCTTGTCGATCTTCGAGGTCTGGTACAGCTCCAGGCCGATCCGCTTGATCAGGCCCAGCTGCTGTTCCAGCCACCAGGCGTGGTCTTCTTCGGTGTCCTGCAATTGCTTGAGCAACACGTCGCGGCTGACGTAGTCGCCATGTTCTTCGCACAGTTTCATGCCGGCGGCGAGCGCGGCACGCACTTCGTATTCCACGACAAGATCGCGTTCCAGCATTTCCACCACCGTCTTGCCCGGAGTGAATTCGGCCGGGCGCATGTCCGGATCGCCTTCCAGGAACAGGATGCGCCGCAACAACGCGTCCGCGTGTTCGGTTTCTTCCTGCATCTCGTGGTTGATGCGCTCGTACAGCGCCATCAGGCCCTGATCCTCGTAGCGGCGCGAATGCAGGAAATACTGGTCGCGTGCCGCCAGCTCGCCGCGCAGCAGCTGCTTGAGGTAATCGACGACTTCGGGATGGCCTTTCATGGTGTGCTCCAGCGACGCAATGCGCGCATGGTGCCCTATGCGGCCAGGCAATGATCTAATCGGAATCACTTTCAGTTGCGCTTGCGGCCAGACGCACCACGATCATGCCCGGCAGCCACACTTGCACCTTTCGTGAGGGAACGACGATGCGCCAATGGCTGGTCCGGCTGTCGCTGGGATTCGTGATACTGGCATTGCTCGTCGTTGTGTGCGTCTACTTGCTGCTGCGCGGCAGCCTGCCGCAGTTGGACGGTGCCGCCGCGCTCGGCGGGCTGGATACCGCGGTACAGGTGCAGCGCGACGCCAATGGCGTGGTCACCATCGATGCGCGGAGCCGGCTCGATGCGCTGCGTGCGTTGGGCTACATCCACGCACAGGAACGCTACTTCGAGATGGACCTGATGCGCCGCGCGCCGGCTGGCGAGCTGTCCGAACTGTTCGGTGCCAAGGCGCTGGAGCTGGACAGACGCAATCGCGTGCATCGGCTGCGCGCACGCGTGCATGCCAGCCTGGACATCGCCGTCGGCAGCCAGCGCGACGCGCTGCAGGCCTATACCGAGGGCGTGAACGCCGGGCTGGCAGCCCTGCAGGTGCGGCCATGGCCTTACCTGCTGCTGCGCCAGCGCCCGCGCGCCTGGACCCTGGACGACTCCATCCTGACCGGCATGGCGATGTACGCCGATCTGCAGGACAACGACAACCAGACCGAACTGGCGACCGCGCGCATCCGCGCCGTGGTGCCGCCGGCCCTGGCCGCACTGCTCGATCACCAGGGCTCCAGCTGGGACGCGCCCCTGTTCGGTCCGGCACAGGGCGATGCCGTGCTTCCCGACGCAACCGCGCTGGACCTGCGCCGCCTGCCGCATGCCCCCGCCATGCCGCGCGCCGAGCCGCCCACCCCGGGCAGCAACAACTTCGCCGTGGACGGCACGCTCACCGCCGACGGCCGCGCCATCGTCGCCGACGACATGCATCTGGGATTGCGCGCACCCAATATCTGGTTCCGCGCGCGGCTGCGTTACCCGGATGCCGAGGCAGCGGGCGGCAAGGTGGACGTCACCGGCTTCACCCTGCCCGGCCTGCCTGCGGTGGTGGTCGGCAGCAATGGGCACGTGGCCTGGGCATTTACCAACAGCTATATCGATACCGCCGACTTCGCACGCATTCCGGCGCCCGCGCCCGGGCATCGGCAGGCGTTGACCACGCATGTCGAAACCATCCGCGTCGCCGGTGCAGCGCCGGTGCAGTTGCGGGTGCGCGAGGCGGCCTGGGGACCGATCGTGCACGTCAACCCGGATGGCAGCCTGCTGGCGTTGCGCTGGGCGGCGCAGCTGCCGGGCGCGATCGGCCTGGATTTTGCGCAGATGAGCAGTGTCGGCGACCTGGAAGATGCGTTCGCAGTGGCAGACCGCTCGGGAATTCCCGCGCAGAACCTGCTGGTGGCAGACCGCAGCGGACGCATCGCCTGGCGCCTGATCGGCGCGCGCCCTGCGCGCAATGCGGGCTGCAGCCCCAGTGGCATCTCCGAATTGGCGAGCTCGTTCGCCGGTGCGGCTGCAACCTCGCCCGCGCCTGCCCAGGCGGCAACGCCGCCCCCGCCAACCGGCTGCCAGCCCTGGCCGGTGCGCAGCGACGCGGCGCCTGCCTTGATCGACCCACCCTCGCACCGGCTGTGGACCGCCAACAGTCGCGTCGTCGACGCGCAACAGCTGGCCATCCTCGGCAACGCCGGCTACGACCTTGGTGCGCGGGCGCAGCAGATCCGCGACGATTTGTTCGCCAGACAACGCTTCACCGAGCGCGACTTGCTCGCGATCCAGCTGGACGACCGCGCCCTGCTGCTGACCCGCTGGTGGCAGCTGCTGCGCGGCGTGGTCGAACACAGCAAGGATCCGGCGCTGCAGCAGATCGAACGCGCCACGCGGCAGTGGGACGGCCGCGCATCCGCCGGATCGGCCAGCTACCGCATCGTGCGCGACTTCCGCAGCAACACCATCGCAACGGTGGAAGCCGGTTTGCTGGCGCCAGCCAGGTCCGCGCTGGGCGAGGCGTTCCAGCCACCACGGCGTGCACAGCTGGAAGGCATCGTCTGGCCATTGCTGCAGCAGCGCCCGGCGCATCTGCTGCCACCGGGCCATGCCAGCTGGGATCGGCTGCTCATCGATGCCGCACGCGATGCGCAGACCGCGCTGCTTGCGCAGGGCGAGCCGGGCCAGTCGCTTGCCGATCACACCTGGGGCGAGCGCAATACCGCCGCCATCTGCCACCCGATCGCGCGCGCTTTGCCACTCGTCCAGCGCTGGCTGTGCATGCCACCGGATCAACTGCCGGGCGATCGCGACATGCCACGCGTGCAAGGCCCGGCATTCGGCGCCTCCGAACGCATGGTGGTGTCGCCCGGCCACGAGCAGGACGGCATCGTGCACATGCCGGGCGGCCAGAGCGGACACCCGCTATCGCCATTCTGGGGTGCAGGACACGACGATTGGGTGCATGGCCGGCCGACGCCATTTCTGCCGACCGCTACCCGCCATACGCTGCAGTTGCAGCCGGAATAGGCGTGGCGTATTGCCTCGTCGATCGACACGCGCGCAACCCGCGCTGCGGGCGCTGGCCGGGGCGCGGAACGGGAGCTGGAGAAGAGGACGCACCCACGTCATGCGACCGGTCGCCTGCGATGCCACGCATTCCGCGCCGGCCTCAACCAGCGTTCCATGTCGACGAACGGCTTGCTAGGTGACAGACGGCACCTGGCTGCGCGCGCACCCTCATCCGCCCTTCGGGCACCTTCTCCCCGCGGGACAAGGGATGAGCGCTCCAGTCCATCAAGCGAGCACAACATGCTAAGATGCATTTGATAACCATTCCCATTAGTGATCAATGCGCCCCACGCTTCTTGTCACCGCGCTCGCCGTCGCCCTGGCTTCAACCTCCCCCTGCGCCCTCGCCCAACAACGCACCGGCGCTGCAACCGTCACCGACCTGGATGGCGTCAACGTGGTCGGCCGCGCGCAGACCCTGTACAAATCCGAAGACGCAGCGGTGGCGACACGTACCGACACGCCACTGGCGCTGGTGCCGCAATCGGTGCAGGTGCTGCCGCGCGAGCTGATCGACGATCAGGCCGCACGCCAGATCACCGATCTGTATCGCAGCATCAGCGGCATCAGTTTCTTCAGCTACGCCGGCGTCACCTTGCGCGGTTTCCGGCAGGAAAACGTGCTGTACGACGGCTTGCGCGGCGATCCGTATGCGGGCTTCTCGGTGCCGCAGCTGTTCAACATCGAACGCGTGGAAGTGCTCAAGGGACCGGCCGGCGCCCTGTACGGCGGCGGCGAACCGGGCGGCGTCATCAACTACGTCACCCGCAAGCCTGCACATCAGGCACAGCGCCGGGTGGAGCTGCAAGCAGGCAATCAATCCTTCGGCGCGGCCTCGTTCGAAGCCACCGGCCCGGCGCGCGAGGACGGCCGCGTGCGCTACCGCATCGGCGCCTATGCCGACGGCGAAGACGGTTTCCGTTGGAACACCGACAGCCAGAGCCAGATCGGTGATGCATCGGCGGCACTGGATGTTGGCGAGACCGGCGAACTGACCCTGCAGTACACCGACATCACCCAGAACCTCGGCGGCAACCGGCTGCGCGGTGTGCCGGTGGACGATGCCGGCACCTTCCTCACCAACCGCCGCTGGAACCACAACGAGCCTACCGACTTCCTGGACATGCGCGCCAAGGTGGCGTTCGCGCAGTATCGCTTCTCACCGTCCAGCGCATGGGATCTGGACATGGCGCTACGCTGGTTCAAGAACGACGAACACCAGATCTATCACGAGCCGATGGGGCTGATCGATCGCAACCGCGACGGCACCGCCGAGTGGATGACGCGCCAGTTGCGTAACCAGTACCGCGACAACGATGCGATCTCCAGCAACGTCAATGCGGTGTTCCGCACCAGCACCGGCGACATCGCGCACAAGCTGCTGATGGGCGCCGATTACTACCGGCTGGATGCCGACTTCCGCGCGCAGACCGCCAATACCGCAGATACCGGGCGTGTCCGCGGGCCGGTGCCGGGCATCGACCTGTTCAACCCGGCTTATGGCCGCAGCGGCTTCTACGACTACGGCCTGGACACGCTGCCCTGGCGCGCCACCAGCACCCGCAGCCAGCGCTACGGCGCCTATCTGCAGGATGAACTCACCCTCACCCCGCGCTGGCATGCGATGGCGGGCCTGCGCTGGGACGGCTTCAAGGACGACAACCGGCTGGATGATTCGCGCGTCACCGGCAACGATCTGAGCTGGCGTCTCGGCAGCACCGTGGTGTTGCGCGAGGGCATCAATGCCTACGCCAGTTACGCCAGCGGATTCGTGCCCCAGGATGCTGCCAGCCAGGACGCCAGCGTCGGCGGGCCCTTCGAACCGGAGCGCAGCACGCAATGGGAGCTGGGCCTGAAGACCTCACTCTACGATGGTGGGCTCAGCTTGAACACCGCGCTGTATCGCATCGAGCGAAGCAACATCGTGCAGGCCAACGGCGCGATCGTGGACGGCGTCAACCAGCTGTCCGCGCTCGGCCTGGTCCGCAGCGAGGGACTGGAAGTGGATCTGCTGGCCGACCTCACCGAGCGCTGGGTCTTCAATCTTACCTACGCCTACAACGACGCACGCGTCATCGATGCCGGCACCAACGGCATCACCAACGCTTCCGGCGATCGTTTCGCCAATGCGCCACGCAATACCTTCGGCCTGTGGACACGCTACGATCTGCCGGCCTGGCGCTCGGCCATCGCCTTCGGCGCCGACTACGTTGGCGAGCGCGTCAGCCTGGAGGGTCAACGCGTCAAACCGTACGCCATCTACGACATCAGCTGGCAGACCCAGTGGGACGCGTGGAAGCTGCAGGTCAACGTCAAGAACCTGTTCGACAAGGTGTACGCAGTGAGCGGCTTCAATGCACGCGGTGGGCACTTCCCCGGCGAGCCGCGACGCATCTACGCGCAGCTGGCTTACAGCTTCTGAGCGTGGCGCACCGCGACGGCGTTCGTCGCATCTGGTCGCGGCGAACGCCCTGCGGTCGCTGCCGCATGGCGGACGATCGGTGCCGCGTCGCCAGCCAGGCAATGAACCTGCGCCCAATCGGACGGGCATGCATGGGCTGGAACTTAACGTCGCGTGGGACACACTAGAGGCCGTCGCGATCGAAGCCGCATGCCAGCGCGATCGCCCTCCTCTCCCCACTGACCGGAATCCGCATGCCCCCGCTTGCCCGCACCGCTTCCGCCTTGCTGCCGCTCGTGTTCGCCGCTGCCTGCTCGGCCGCGCCGCCCGCTCCTCCCGGCCCTCCGCCGGCACCGGTCGCCAGTTGCACCGCCAAGGTGAAGCCGGGGCAGAGTCTGCAAAACGCCATCGACAAGCTGCCGCACAGCGACACGCCGTCGGTGCTCTGCCTGGACAAAGGCGAGTTTCCACTGAACGGGCTGGTCTCCATCCACCGCGGCAATCTCACCCTGCGCGGCAAGGGTCCCGCCACCGTGCTGCGCATGGCCGATGGAGTGCAGCAACCGGTACTGGTGGTCGGCGACTACGAGAACCAGCAGCCGACCGGAGTGATCCGCAATGTCAGCATCGAAGACATGCAGATCGTCGCCAGCACCGGCGACAAGGAATTCATGCCCGAGCGTCCGTATCTGAGCAATAGCGCGGTGGTGGTGCGTTCCGGCCAGGGCATCCGCCTGGCCGGCCTGCAGGTCAACAAATGCCGCAGCGCCTGTCTGTTGAGCGAGTACGACACGCGCGAGATCACCATCGAGAACAACGACGTTTCCGGCGCGATCTGGGACGGCGTGTCGTTCAACCGCACTGCCAAGGTCACGATGGTCAACAACTACATCCACGACAACGTGGCCGCCGGCCTGACCACCGAACATCTGGAAGACAGCGAGATCCGCAACAACCGCTTCGAGCGCAACGGCAGCCAGGGCATCTACCTGTCCGATGCGCGACGCAACCGCTTCAGCAACAACGTGTTCGATGGCAACAAGGCCGCCGGCGTGTTCCTGGCCTGTGCCATCCGCTACCGCACGCCGGAAATCCTGTGCTGGGACAACAGCATGAGCCAGGACAACGTGTTCGAGAACAATCGCTTCGCCAATACGCCGTTCACCTACACCATCGGCGTGGACCGTGCGGCCAACTGCACTGCGGCCGACTTCAAGCCGAATCTGTGGCGCAACAATCAGGCCGATGTGGCAGGCGTGGATATCGAACCACAGCGTTACGGTTACTGCGTGCGCCACGAGCAATAAGAGCAGCCGGCGGCGCCAGGGCGGGCACCGCCCGCCGCCGTTGCAACGGATCAGGACGCCAGTGCCTGCGCATGCACGCCGGCGATGGCACGGCCGGAAGGATCGGCCATCGCGGCGAAACTCGCATCCCAGGCAATGGCCGTCGGCGAGGAACACGCGATCGACTTGCCACCCGGCACCGTCTCGGCCGCCGCCTGGCCCGGGAAGAACTGCTCGAACAGGCTGCGATAGAAATACGCTTCCTTGGTCTGCGGCGGATTGACCGGGAAACACCGGTCCGCCGCAGCCAGCTCACGATCGCTGACATGCGCAGCGGCGTGTGCCTTGAGCCCGTCGATCCAGCCGTAGCCCACGCCGTCGCTGAACTGCTCTTTCTGCCGCCACAGGATGGAATCGGGCAGGTAGCCGGCGAACGCCTCGCGTAGCACGCCCTTCTCCATGCGCGTTGCGCCGCTGCTGGTCTTGTCGATCATCTTGTCGCTGGCGTCCATGCGCATGGCCACATCCAGGAACTCGCGATCCAGGAAAGGCACCCGCGGCTCCACCCCCCAGGCCATCATCGACTTGTTGGCACGCAGGCAATCGTAGTTGTTGAGCGCGTCGAGCTTGCGCACCAGCTCCTCGTGGAATTCGCGGGCGTTGGGCGCCTTGTGGAAATACAGGTAACCGCCGAAGATTTCGTCGCTGCCTTCGCCCGACAGCACCATCTTGACGCCCATGGCCTTGATCCGCCGTGCCAGCAGAAACATCGGCGTGGAGGCGCGGATGGTGGTGACGTCATAGGTCTCGATATGGCGTATCACTTCCGGCAACGCATCCAGCCCCTCTTCGAAGGTGTATTCGAAGCCGTGATGCACGGTGCCGATCGCCGCGGCCGCCACTTCGGCTGCGGCGAGATCGGGCGAGCCCTTCAGGCCGATCGCGAACGAATGCAGCCGCGGCCACCACGCCTCGGTAGTGTCGTTCTCCTCGATGCGATGGCGTGCGTAGCGGGCGGCAACTGCGGCAACCAGCGACGAATCCAGGCCACCGGACAACAGCACGCCGTACGGCACGTCGGTCATCAGCTGGCGGTGCACTGCCCGCTCAAAGGCCTGTCGCAATTCCTGCAGCGGCACCTGCACGCCCTCCACTTCGCCGTATTCGCGCCAGGCGCGCTCGTAGTAGCGGCTGAGCGCGCCGGTGGCGCTGTCATACCAATGGCCGGGCGGGAACTGCGCCGCATCGGCGCAGGTATCCACCAAAGACTTCAGCTCCGAGGCCACCCGCAGCCGCCCTTCGCGATCATGTCCCCAGTACAGCGGCACCACGCCGATCGGATCACGCGCGATGATCACCCGCCCGGCCGCCTTGTCCCATAGCGCGAACGCGAAGATGCCGTTGACACGGTTGAGGTACGAGGCTGGCGCGTCCTCGCGGTACAGCGCATTGATCACCTCGCAATCGGAGCCGGTCTGGAACGCATACGGCTGCAGCAGTTCGGTCTTGAGTTCGCGATGGTTGTAGATCTCGCCGTTGACCGCCAGCACCAATTGCCCGTCTTCGGACAGCAACGGCTGCGAACCGCCGGCCGGGTCGACGATGGCCAGGCGCTCATGCACCAGGATCGCGCCGCTGTCGACGTACACACCGCTCCAGTCCGGGCCGCGATGGCGTTGCCGCTGCGAACACTCCAGCGCCTGCCGGCGCAGTGCCTGCAGATCGTCGCCGGGTTGCAGGTCGAAGATACCGAAGATGGAACACATGGAAACACTCCTGATGACACAGCGGGATTGATGGCCGGTGGCTAGCGTGCTGCACGAAAACGACACCCATAAAAAAACCCGCATCGGCCGATGCGGGTTTTCTGGTTCCTGGGCGTTTGGTGGTACTTCGCCTAGTCGCAGACCCGCATCGGCCGCGCACGATTATTCGCGCGCAGGCCATTGCGGTTGGCATTAATGAGGTTGGCGAGGCGGACGACCATGCAGCTGACGCTAACCCTTCGTTTTGACTGGCGCAACTGTTTCAGCGGCAACGACGCCGTGCCCGCGACCACTCACTCGATCAGCAAGCGCTCGATCAGCGTGCGGTACAGCGCCGGCAAAGCCTCCAGATCGGCCACACGTACGTGCTCGTCGACTTGATGGATGCTGGCATTGACCGGGCCCACCTCGATGCACTGCGCGCCCAGCGGCGCGATGAAGCGCGCATCGGAGGTGCCGCCGCCGGTACTTTCCTCCGGCGGCGCGCCGGCGAACTGGCCCAGCACCTCGCGTGCGACGCTACGCAGGCGGCCTTCCGGGGTATAGAACGGCTCGCCACTGCGATGCCAGCGTAGCGAATACTCCAACCCGTGGCGGTCGAACATGGCGGTGATTTCCGCCTCCAATCGCGGCGCGTCCCAGTGCGGGGTGTAGCGCAGGTTGAAGGCAACCTGCAGCTCGCCGGGAATCACGTTGTTGGCGCCGGTGCCGGCATGGATATTGGAAAGTTGCAGGCTGGTGGGCGGAAAACTTTCGAAGCCCTGGTCCCACTGCCGGGCCACCAGTTCGACCAGTGCCGGCGCGGCCTGATGGATGGGGTTGCGCGCCTTGTGCGGATACGCCACGTGCCCCTGTACGCCGCGCACCGTCAGCGTGCCGGACAGGCTGCCGCGCCGTCCCACGCGCAACAGGTCGCCCAGCCGCTCGGTGGACGAAGGCTCGCCGGTGATGCACCAGTCGATGCGCTGCCCACGCGTGCGCAGCAGCTCGGCCACGCGGCGCACGCCGTCGATGGCATCGCCCTCTTCGTCGGAGGTCAGCAGTACCGCCAGCGTACCGGGGTGATCCGGATGCGCAGCGGCGAATCCTTCGGCGGCGATCGCGAACGCAGCCACGCTGCCCTTCATGTCGGCCGCGCCACGTCCATACAGCACGCCGTCGCGCACCTGCGGATCGAACGGATCGCTGGTCCAGGTCTCGCGTGGCCCCGGCGGTACCACGTCGGTATGCCCGAGCAGCACCAGCACCGGCGTGCCGCTCCCGTGCGTGGCCCACAGATTGTCGACCTCGCCCAGGCGCAGGTGTTCGCAGGCAAAGCCCGCCGCAGCCAGCCGCTCGGCGAGCAGCGCCTGGCAGCCGGCATCGTCGGGCGTCACCGACGCGCGGGCGATCAGGTCACAGGTCAATTGCAAGACGTCGCTGGTCATCGTGATCTCTTGCCGGTGGATGCATGCCGCGCATGCGTGGAAACGGGCAGCCTGCGCTTGCACGCAGCACTGTGCAGCCCATCAGGCGAAACGATGGCGCCGCATTGGCGTCAGCCGATCGAAAAGCGCGCCTTGAAACCGTTGTCGGAGAAGCCCTGGCTGACGGTGCCGTCGTCGGTCACTACCACCGGGCGGCGGATCAGTTGCGGGTACTCGCGCAACAGCAACTTCCACTCCGCCTCAGAACCGGGCGTCTTCTTGTTGTCGGGCAACTGCCGCCAGGTAGTGGAAGACTTGTTGATCAGCGCGTCGAATCCGCCCGCCTTGCCAGCCCACTCCAGCAGTGTTTCCGGCGACGGCTTGTTGTCACGGTAATCCACAAACGTATGCGCGACACCGAAACGGTCCAGCCACTTGGTGGCTTTCTTGCAGGTGTCGCAGTTTTTCAATCCGTAGAGCGTGGTCATCTCTGTTCCCGGTAAATCGGCCTATAAAGCCCCTCTCCTGTTGGGAGAGGGGTTAGGGTGAGGGGACGGGCGAGGCCTTGTGCAGACCCTGCATCAGGCTTCGCTCGCGCCCTCATCCGGCGCTTCGCGCCACCCTCTCCCCGTGGGAGAAGGAAAGCACTCGCGCCGTCACCTACCGCGCGACTATCTGCAGAATTATCTCCGCAGGGGAAAAGGAATTAGTCCGCCAACCCACGCAGCAGCTCGTTGACGCTGGTCTTGCTGCGCGTTTTCGCGTCCACCTGCTTGACGATCACCGCGCAATACAGCGAGTGCGTCCCGTCCTTGGACGGCAGCTGTCCGGAGACGACCACGCTGTAAGGCGGCACGTAACCGTAGGAAATCTCGCCGGTAGCGCGGTTGTAGATGCGCGTGCTCTGGCTGATGAACACGCCCATGCCGATCACGCTGTGATGACCGATGACCACGCCTTCGACCACCTCCGAACGCGCACCGATGAAACAGTGGTCTTCGATGATGGTCGGGCTGGCCTGCAATGGCTCGAGGACGCCGCCGATGCCGGCACCGCCGGACAGATGACAATGCTTGCCGATCTGCGCGCACGAGCCCACCGTGGCCCAGGTGTCGACCATGGTGCCCTCGCCGACATGGGCACCGATGTTGGTGAAGCTGGGCATCAGCACCACGTCCTTGCCGAAGTAGCTGCCGCGCCGCGCCACCGCACCCGGCACCACGCGCACGCCGGCCTTGCGGAACTCCGCTTCGTGGAAGTCGGCGAAGCGTGACTCCACCTTGTCCCAGAACGGCGCCGGCTGGGCGTCGATCACCGCCATCTCGTTGACGCGGAAGTACAGCAGCACCGCCTTCTTCAACCACTCGTTGACGGTCCAGCCACCCTGCCCGTCCGGCTCGGCCACGCGGAACTCGCCGCTTTCCAGGCCGTCGATCACGCGGTTGACGATGGCGCGGGTCGAGCCTTCGATCTCGTCCACGGTGAGGGTGGCGCGGCGCTCGAAGGCACTTTCGATGCCGAACTTCAATTCGTCGTTGCCCACCTGCAGGGCGGCCTGCATGGCCTGCTCGGCGATCGGCTGCTTCTTCGCGGCAGCGGCTTTCTTGCTGGCCGGCGCCGCCACCACGGTGGTCGGCCGGCTGGCCACGCGCGCTGCACCGGCGACCTTCTTCACCGCAGCTTTCTTGGCGACGGCAGGCTTGGACGCCGCTTTCTTGTCGACAGCCGCCAGCGGTTTCGCCTTGCCGGCCGGCTTGGTGCTGGCGACGGTGCTGCTGCGCGTGCCGGTGCGCTTGGACGCGGCGCCGGCGGTGGTCGCGCTGGACTTGCGCGCGCTCTTCTTGGTGGTGGCCATGGGGGGGTCTCCGGAAGGTACTAGGCGGGGTCGAGACAGGCGCACAACGCATCGCGCAGGGCCTGCCGGGCGGATTCTGACAACGGGCGGTCGTGCTCGTCGGTGATCTGGAACTGGTCTTCGGCACGCTCGCCGAAGGTGGCGATGCGTGCGTCGTGCACGCGCAGGTGCTGCATGCGCAACACGTGTGCCACATCGGCGAGCAGGCCGGGGCGGTCGGGTGCGACCAGGCTGATACGGGTGCGGCGCCCGCCGGCGCTTTCGCTGAACTCCACCCGTGGGGCGAAGCGGAAATGCCGCAGCTGGCGCGGTACCGCGCGCCGCGCCGGCCGCACCTTCGCCAGGTCGCCTGCCAGTACCTGGCGCAAGGTGGCGGCCAGCCGCTGCGGGTCGCCGTCGGCAAAGCTGTCCTGCGGCAAGACTTCGAACACGTCGAAGATCGCATCGTGCGGTGCGTCCA
Source organism: Xanthomonas melonis (assembly GCF_020783655.1). Taxonomy (GTDB): domain Bacteria; phylum Pseudomonadota; class Gammaproteobacteria; order Xanthomonadales; family Xanthomonadaceae; genus Xanthomonas; species Xanthomonas melonis. The sequence continues at coordinate 71,074 of NZ_JAJGQH010000012.1, forward strand.
GCACGCGCGCGCGGTGGATGCCGTAGCCCTTGCGGTCCAGCGTGGCCACGATCGCCGAGAACAGGCCGTCGCGGTCGGGCGAGTACACGAACACTTCCAGCGCATCGTTGTCCGGCACCGCGCGCCGCGCCTTGACCAGGGTCTGGCCGATCTCCACCTCGATCAGCGAGGCGGCCTGCCAGGCCAGTTGCTCGGGCCGGAAGCGCAGGAAGTTCTCGTCCGGCATGCCGGCGAACTGACGATCGATGGTGACATCGTCATGCCCTTGCGCCTGCATCAGCGCACGCGCCGATTCGCGCGCTTCGCGCAGGCGTTCCTCGCGCGGCGGCGGGTGTTCCAACCCCTCGCGCAAGGCGCGACGTGCAGCGAAATACAGGTCGGCCAACAGGCGATCCTTCCACGCATTCCACAGCTTGGGACTGGTGCCGGCGATATCGGCGCAGGTCAGCAGATAGAGGTAATCCAGGCGCTCGCGCGTGCCCACCAGCGTGGCGAAGCGATGGATCACCTCAGGGTCGGAGATGTCCTGCTTCTGCGCGGTGACCGACATGCGCAGGTGCTGCTCCACCAGCCAGGTCACCAGCTCGGTATCGCCTTCGCTCAGGCGATGCGCCAGGCAGAACGCACGCGCATCCACCGCCCCGAGTTCGGAATGATCGCCGCCACGGCCCTTGGCGATGTCGTGGAACAGCCCGGCCAGCAACAGCAACTCCGGCTTGCGCAGGCGCGGCCAGACTTCATGGGTGATCGAAAAACGCTCGTCGGCGCGGCCGGCAGCGAACAGGGCGATGTTCCGCAGCACCATCAAGGTGTGCTGGTCCACCGTGTAGACGTGGAACAGATCGAACTGCATGCGCCCGGAGACGCTGGCGAAGGCGGGAATCCACTGCCCCAGCACGCCCAGCCGCGCCATGCGGTTGAGCGTTTCCACCGCACGCGGGCCGCGCAGCAGCGCCATGAAGCGCTCGCGCGTGGCCGCATCGGCCACGTCGTAGGCCGGCAGCTCGTGCAGCACCTCGGCCAGCGCGCGCGCAGTCAGCGAATGCAGCCCACGCACCTCGCGATGCGCCGCCCATTGCGCGAATAGCGCGAACACCTGCAGCACATCGCCCTCGGGCCAGCTGTCGGCATCGGCGGCCAGATAGCCACGCCGCAGGCTGAAACCAGCGCCCAGCGGCTCGGGCACCGCCTCGCCATCGAATTGCTCTTCGAACCGTTGCAACAACCGGTCGCTGACGCGACGGATCACCGCAGCGCTGCGGTAGAAGCGCTGCATCATCTTTTCCACGCCCAGGCTTTCCAGGTCGTCGGCATAGCCCAGGCGCTGCGCCAGGGTCTTCTGGTAATCGAAACGCAGGCGCTCTTCCGGACGGTTGGCGACGATGTGCAGGCCGAAGCGCAGCCGCGCCAGTTCTTCGCGCTCGCGCCGCAGCGCCACCGCTTCATCGAAACCCACATGCCCAAGGCCGACCAGGGCCTCGAGATCCTTGACCCCGAACGCGCGCAATGCCATCCAGCCCAGCGTCTGCAGATCGCGCAGGCCGCCCGGGCCGTCCTTGATGTCGGGCTCGAGGTTGTCGGCGGTATCACCGAAGCGCTGGTGACGCGCCAGCAATTCCTCGCGTTTGGCCTGGAAGAAATCGCGCGGCGGCCAGACCCGCTGCGGCGCGATCGCCGCCGTCAGGGCCGCACGCGCGGCGCCGTCGGCGACCAATGGGCGCGACTCGATCAACGCGGTTAACACGGTCTGGTCAGCGGCGGCAGCAGTGCACTGCGCGGGCGAACGCACCGCATGGCTGATCGGCAGGCCCACATCCCATAGCAATGCGAACAGGCGGGCCAGCGCCTGCTCATGCTGCTGCTGGGCGGCGCCCTCGCCGAGGATCAGCACATCCACATCCGAGCGCGGGAACAGCTCACCGCGCCCGTAGCCGCCCACCGCATGCAGCGACAGGCCACTCTCGGCCGGGATGCAGCGGATCCAGGCGTTGCGCATCAGTTGATCGACTGCGCGCGCGCGCAGGGCCACCAGCCGCTCGATCGGCTCGCCCTGATCGAAGCGTTTGCACAGGCGCATGTCCGCATGCACCAGCAGCGGACGGGCCTGAGCGGCCCAGTCCGCGTCGCCGGCGACGCCCGGGTCGGGTCGCTCCGCCGGCGCGTCCGTCATACCGGCGCGGGCGAATTGGCCGACAGCGTCAGCACATCCACGCCGTCTTCGGTGACGGCCACCATGTGTTCCCACTGCGCGGACAGCTTGCGGTCCTTGGTCACCACGGTCCAGCCGTCGGGCAGGGTCTTATGGTGATAGGTCCCTTCGTTGATCATCGGCTCGATGGTGAAGGTCATGCCCGGCTTGAGCACCAGGCCCTCGCCCGGACGGCCGTAATGCATCACCTGTGGCTCGTCGTGGTAGACCTTGCCGATGCCGTGGCCGCAATAGTCACGCACCACGCTGAAGCGCTCGGCTTCGGCGAACTTCTGGATCGCATGGCCCACGTCGCCCAGCGTGGCGCCCGGCTTGACCGCACGGATGCCGCGCCACATGGCTTCATACGTGGTTTCCACCAGCCGTTTGGCCATCACCGAGGGCGTGCCCACGTAATACATTCGGCTGGTGTCGCCATGCCAGCCATCCTTGATGACGGTGACATCGATGTTGACGATGTCGCCCTCCTTCAGGACCTTGGCCGCGCTTGGAATGCCGTGGCAGATCACGTTGTTGACCGAGGTGCACACGCTCTTGGGAAAGCCGCGATAGCCCACGTTGGCAGGAATGGTGCCCTGCACGTTGATGATGTGGTCGTGGCAGATGCGGTCCAGCTCGGCCGTGGTCACCCCCGGTTTCACATGCGGGGCCACCACGTCGAGCACCTCGGCGGCCAGGCGGCCGGCGATACGCATCAGTTCGATTTCTTCTTTGGTTTTCAGATTGACGCTCATGGGGGGGATTATCGCCGATTCGGGCTGAATCTGAACGACCCGTGCCCAGGTTGTTCGGGGCGCCGCCTGACCACCACGCAAGCAGACCGGGCAGCAGGAAACCGCCACCACTCCCTATTCATCCGTGACGATGTGCACGCAGCGTCAAATTAAGTACTAGCGAAGTCATGCGCAAGACATCCCACTTCCGACAAAAGCGCCAGCGAAAACAGGTAGATGCAAGCTGAATTCGCCGTTATGTTTGGCACGGCGGATGCATTGCATGGGATGCGACGAGTGGTCGCGTCATCAATGACCTGACCGGTCAAGGAAATGTCCATGCGTACTGTCCGCCCTGTCCTGCTGTCCCTCGGCCTGTTCTCGATCGTCGGCGTCGCGAACGCAGCAGATACCACCACCTTCAACGTCAAGATCGCCGTGACCAAGGCCTGCACCATCACCGCCGCTTCCGCTACCGACGTGGACTTCGGTTCGGTGCTGTCGACCTCGACTGCCAATGCCGATGCCAACGGCAGCGTGACCGCCCAATGCACCGCCTTGACTCCCTACAACATCGCACTGAGCGCAGGCAGCAACGCGGGCACCGCCAACGACGTCACCACCCGCCGGATGAAGAACGCCGATCCGCTGGTCACCACCAACAACTACATCGCCTACCAGCTCTACCAGGATCTGGGCCGCAGCACCGTCTGGGGCAGCACCACCGGCACCAACACGCTCAGCCGCACCGCTACCGGCATCAATCAGGTCTACCCGGTCTACGGCCGCGTGACCAACCCCTCGGCCAACAACCCCGCCACCGGTAGCTACCAGGACACGATCACCGCCACGATCATCTACTGAGGCCACGCATGCCACTGCCCCCCCTGCCATTCCGCCTGCCGCCCTGGCTGATCCCGGCCGTGTTGGCGCTGCTGCTGGTGCCCGGTAGCGGCTGGATGTTGCCGGCGGCGCACGCGGCCAGCCTGCAGCTGGCGCCGACCTCGCTCAGCCTGAGCGCGGAACAGTCTGCCGACGGGCTGTGGCTGAGCAATAGCGGCGGGGCGCCGGTACAGGTACAGACCCGCGCCTATCGCTGGACCCAGCGCGACGGCCAGGACCAGCTCGAGCCGACCCAGGAGTTGCTGGTCAGCCCGCCGATGCGCACCCTGGCCGCCGGCGAACGCCAGCTGATCCGGGTGATCCGTGCCGGGCCACCGCCGACGGGCGAGGAACGGTGCTACCGCATCATCGTCGACGAACTGCCCAGCGCCGACGCCGACCGCAAGGGCATGCAGTTCGTGCTGCGCTATTCGGTGCCGATCTTCGTGCTGCCGCCCGGCAGGGGCGAGCCGACACCGAAGCTGAGCGCGGAGGTGATCGCCGGCGACGACGGCACGGCGCAGATCCAGATCCGCAACACCGGCGACGGGCATGCCCAGGTCGCGGACCTGCAGCATCGCGTCGACGGCGCCACCAGGACCGCGTTGAACGGCCTGGTCGGCTATGTCCTGCCCGGCCAGACCATGCGTTGGTCGCTGGGCGCCCCGGTGGCGCAGTTCGCGCGCGGCTCCATCGTCGCAAGGATCAATGGTGAGGCCGACGAACGCACCTTGCTGGCCGTGCCAGCAGCCCCGTGATGCGGCCCTGCTGGCGATGCTGCTGCTCGCCACCACCGGCTGCCCGGGTACCGTCGCGGCCAGCGATCTGGCCGATATGACCACGCTGCCGGACCTGCCCGTGCGCAGCGCTGCTGCCCAGCCGCAGACGCTGTATCTCGATGTCACCCTGAATCAGGCCGATCGCGGCCTGGCACCGTTCGAACTGGTGGATGGCCGCCTGCGTGGCTCGGTCGAAACGCTACGCAAGCTCGGGTTCGTACTGGCCGACCGCGCGCCCGAGGAAACGATCGAACTGGACAGCCTGCCCGATGCGCAGGTGCGCTACGACGCCGCATTGCAGCGACTCGCCCTGCAGGTGCCGCTGGCGCAGTTGTCGCTGTCCACCACGGTGTTGAAGGCCGAGGAGATCGCCCCACCCGATGCGACCGCCTCGCCCGGCGCGCTGCTCAATTACGACCTGTACGCCACGCGCAACACCGGCGCCAGCAGCGTGTCGCTGGCCACCGAGCTGCGCGGCTTCGGCATCGGCCGCGGCATGATCGATACCACTGCCGTCTTTCTGGCTTACGACCGCCCCCAGGACGAGCGCTGGCGCAGCGAGGCGGTGCGCCTGGACAGCGCCTGGCAGATGGATTTTCCCGAAACCGCCACCAGCCTGCGGGTCGGCGATTTCTATAGCGGCTTCGTCGACTGGAGCCGCTCGATCCGCCTGGGCGGGGTGCAGATCGGGCGCAATTACGCCCTGCAACCGTATCGGGTGCTGACCCCGACGCCCAGCTTTCTCGGCGAAGCGGCCGTGCCCTCCACGGTGGAGCTGTATGTCGATGGCCTACGCCAGTACAGCGGCCAGGTGCCGGCCGGCCCCTTCCAGCTGGCCGCGCAACCGGGCATCAGCGGCACAGGGCAGGCCCAGATCGTGGTGACCGACGCCTTCGGCCGCGTGCGCCGCCTGGACTTCGCCTTCTATGGCACGCCGCAATTGCTGGCGCGCGGCATCTCCGAATGGTCGGCCGGCATCGGCCATCTGCGCCGCGATTACGGGGTGCGCTCGTTCTCCTACGCCTCTCGACCGGTGGCCAGCGCCACCCTGCGCCGCGGCCTGCGCGACGACTTCACCATCGAGGCGCACACCGAAGCCGGTGGTGGCGTGGTCACCGCCGGTGCCGGCGGCATCTGGCTGCTCGGCGCCGGCGGCGTGGTCAATGCCGCTTACGCGCATAGCCGCATGCACGACTTGCGCGGCGGCCAGTACGTGCTGGGCTATGCCTGGAACAACCGCCGCTTCAACTTCAACCTGGGCACCCAGCGTACCCACGGCGCCTATCGCGATCTGGGCGCGCTGCAAGGCAGCGTGCCAGCGCGCATCAGCGACCGGGCGGTGGCCGGCGTCAACCTGTCGTCGATCGGTTCGCTGGGCACCAGCTATGTCCGGCTGAGTTACCCGCAGGGCGACACCTCGCGCTACGCCAGCGTGTTCTGGTCGCGCAGCTTCGGGCGCAACTGGGCGGCCAACCTGTCGGCCAACCAGAACCTGGACGTACGCAGCGACCGCAGCATGTATCTGTCGCTGTCCACCACCTTCGGCGAGCTGCGCCAGGCCAGTGCCTCGATGCAGCGCAACGGCAACCGCACCGGTCTGGTGGCCGACGTCAGCCAGCCGCTACCCGGCGATGGCGATCTGGGGGGCATCGGCTGGCGCGTACAGGGGCGCGCCGGCGACGACGCCAGTGGCGGACTGGCCGAACTGGGCTGGTTGAACCGGGTGGGCCGTTACACGCTGGGCGCGGCCAGCCAGGACGGCGACACGTTCGGCTACGCCAGCGCCAGCGGCAGCCTGGTCTGGATGAACGGGCGCGGTTTCGCGGCGCGCGACATCCAGGACTCCTTTGCGGTGGTGTCCACCGATGGGCAGGCCGGCATCCCGGTCCGGCTGGAAAACCGCCTGATCGGCGTGACCGACGCACGCGGCACGCTGCTGGTGACGCCCCTGCAATCCTGGCAACGCAACCAGCTCTCGATCGACACTCTGGACCTGCCGGCCGAGCTGCGCGTGGACCGGGTCGACACCACGGTCACCCCGCGCCAGCAATCCGGCGTGGCGGTGCGCTTCGGCATCACCCGCGTGCAGGCAGCGGTCATCGTGCTGCACGACGCCACCGGTGCAGCGCTGCCGGTCGGCAGCGTGGCGCAGCGCGAGGGCGACGCCGCACAGGTGGTGGTCGGCTACGACGGCGAAACCTATCTGGACAACCTGCGCGGCGACAACCGCATCCTGGTCGACACGCCCCAGGGACGTTGCGTTGCGACGTTCACCTACCCCGCGGCTGCAGGCGGCATTCCGCGGGTGGGTCCGCTGCCCTGCCTGCCCGAGCGAGCGCCATGACCATGCATGGACGCCGCGGCGCGCTGCTGGTGCTGATCCTGGCCATGCTGTGGCTGGCACCCTGCGCCGTGGCGCGGGCCGACACCGTCTGCACCGTCACCCTGGGCACGCCGCTGGCATTCGGCAACGTGGCCGCCAACGGCGCCACCGATGGGGTGGCCACCTTGAATGTGTCCTGCGCCACCGCCGCGCTCAGCGTGCTGGGCAACGCGCGGGTGACGCTGTGCCTGGACCTGGGCGCCGGCAGCGCCAGTGCCGGCGTGTACACACCGCGACGCATGAGCAATGCCACCGGCGACAGCCTGGGCTACCAGATCTACAGCGATGCGGCGCGTACCCAGATCTGGGGGGCGACCGGCTCGACCACGCCATCGCCCCTGGTTCTCACCTTCGCCTATCCGGTCCCGGTCATCACCGGCGGCTCCCAAACCACCACCGTCACGCTGTACGGGCGCATCCCGGGCAACCAGATCCTGTCGGTGGGCAACCACACCAGCACCTTCGGCGGCGCCGATACGGTGGTGCGCTACGCCTACAACGAAAGCATCATCGGCGGCATCCAGCAGCCCGCCGACTGCAATGCCGCCGGCAGCGGCACCAAGACCGCCAGCAATGCCTTCCCATTCACCGCATCGGCCAACGTGCCGGCGCGCTGCAATACCTATGTCACCACCGACCTGGATTTCGGCAGCATCGCCGGCAGCATCGAAAGCGCCATCGACCGCAGCTCCACCATCAGCCTGGCCTGCACCAACCGTACCGCCTGGAACATCGGCCTGGATCTCGGCAGCAATGCCAGCGGGGGGGCCCGCCGCATGCGCCACGCCAGTAGCGCCAACTACATCGTCTATGAGTTGTACCGCGATGCCGGGCGCAGCAACCGCTGGGGCAGCACGATCGGGGTCGATACCCTGGCCGGCACCGGCAATGGCGTGGCCCAGACGGTCACCGTCTACGGGCGTGCGCCCGCTCCGCAACTGCCGATCGCCGGCAACTACAACGACACGGTGACCGTCTCGATCACTTACTGAGAGTTAATAAAGTTCGCTTCGGCGGCGTCGTTATCTGCTACGACTCCAGTGCAAACGATTGCCTTATGACGCCGATCGCCTTTCTGCAGCGCCTGATGCTGGCCACCCTGGTTTGCGGGGCGCCGGCGGCCTACGCGGCCGGCAACCGCGGGCCGGAGAATTCCACCCTGCACATCGGCCTGCGCCTGCTCAGCGGCTGCGAACTGCGCACCACGCCACCGCGCGCCAGCTGCTCCAGGGGCACGCCCATGGCGATCGCGCCGCCAGCACGCAGCGCCGACGACGCTGCGTCCACCACTGGTCAGGACGCCAGCGCCCTGGCCGGCCCAGCTCCCGCCGACGCTGCGCGCGTCACCACCATCGCCTTCTGAGCCATGGCCACCGTCCTCACGCGCCGCATGCTGCCTGCCCTGGTCCTGACGCTGGCCTGTCTTGCGGCCCTTGGCGCTGCGACCGGAGCCGAGATCGCGATCGCGCCGACCACCGCCTATATTCCGGCCGACAGCGACCAGACCGCGGTCTGGCTGTACAACCAGGCGGCCCTGCCATGGCCTGCCGATGCCAAGCTCTACCGCTGGCGCCAGGATGGCGAGCGCGAGATATTGGAACCGGCCACCGGCGCCACGGTCAGCCCCGGCCACTTCGAGATTCCCCCGCAGGGCCGGCAGTTGCTGCGGGTGATCCGGCTGACCCCCAGTCCGGCACAGACCGAAGACAGCTACCGGCTGGTGGTGACCCAGCATGCCGACAGCGGCGAGAGCCAGTTGCTGCGCTACTCCACGCCGGTGTTCGCCCTGCCCGCCCAGGCCGCAGACCCGCATCCAGCGCTGCAGGCCACGGTCTCGGGGCACGGCATGGGCCGCACCCTGCGCGTCCACAACGCGGGGCTGCGCCACGCGCGCCTGGCTGACCTGGCCTATATCGATGCCGGCGGTAGCCGTCGCAGCATCCGTGACAACCTGGCCGGCTACATCCTGCCGGGGCAGACCCGGCAATGGCCCCTGCCGATCGACCTCCCGGCCGGTCGCGGCCGCGTGGTGGCCCGGATCAACAGCGAGATCGAAAGTACCTTGGCGGTGGAGCCGGGAATCGGCAATTGAGGCCCGGGAATGGGGAAGGCGGATCGCGTCAGCTGATCGTGGACTGGTGAACGCTCGAGCGAACCAGGCTCTGCGACTCCCGATTCCCGATTCCCGATTCCCGCCAATTGCGCCACGCCAACCGGCCGGCTATACTCCGCCGGCTGTTTTGCGTCCTGCGATGCATCGCGCCGTCCACGTCGGACGTCACCGACGAATCCACACCTGCTGCCGCCATCCGTGCCGGGGTGCCCCCACAAGGGGTTCGCCACGGAGGCAACAGGGAAGCCCAACCCCGGAATCGTGTGCGTTTTGATGCGAGTCTCTCGCAGCGGCCCGCACCTCCATGTGCGGACTCTTTAAAAAAAGTCCGAGCCGCGCACGGCGATTCCGCTACCAGGAGTTTTTTCAATGCCTCAGGTCACCATGCGTCAGATGCTGGAAGCCGGCGTCCACTTCGGCCACCAGACCCGCTACTGGAACCCCAAGATGGCGCCGTACATCTTCGGCGCACGCGGCAAGATCCACATCATCAACCTCGAGAAGACCGTTCCGCTCTTCAACGACGCGATGAACTTCCTGTCCTCGGTCGCGCAGAAGCGCGGCACCGTGCTGTTCCTGGGCACCAAGCGCAGCGCGCGCGAATCCATCAAGGAAGAAGCCGAGCGCTGCGGCATGCCGTTCATGACCCAGCGCTGGCTGGGCGGCACGCTGACCAACTTCCGCACCGTCAAGCAGTCGGTCGCCCGCCTGAAGGAACTGGAATCGGCAGAGACCGACGGCACCTTCGACAAGCTGGTCAAGCACGAAGTGCTGGGCCTGCGCCGCGAGCGCGAGAAGCTGGACGCTTCGCTGGGCGGCATCAAGGAAATGAACCGTCTGCCGGACGCCATCTTCGTGATCGACATCGGCCATGAAGACATCGCCATCAAGGAAGCCAAGAAGCTCGGCATCCCGGTGATCGCCGTGGTCGATACCAACTACGATCCGGCCCTGGTCGACTACGCCATCCCGGGTAACGACGACGCCATCCGCGCCGTGCAGCTGTACGCTCGCGCCGCTGCCGATGCCGTGCTGGAAGGCAAGGCCGCCGCGCCGAACGCCGCGTCGGTGCGCGAGGAAGAGTTCTCGGCCGAATCCGCCGACGAAGGCAAGGGCCGCCGCGCCCCGGCCAAGAAGGGCGACAAGAAGTCCGCTGACGCCGCTGCCGAGTAATCGGCCTGCAATGCGGCCGCACCATGCTGTGCGGCCGCAGCCCCGACGGGTCCGTCGCGTCCCGTCGTCCGGGCTATCGAAGACACCATGGGGGCGGTCAGCACGCTGCACCGTCTTCTACTGGCGGAAACACTCCGCCGCACGTATTCGTCCAATGAGGTAATCCCGTGGAAATCACTGCTTCCCTGGTCAAGGAACTGCGCGAGCGCACCGGCGCCGGCATGATGGAGTGCAAGAAGGCACTCGTGGAAAACGCTGGCGACATCGACGCCGCCGCCGAATGGCTGCGCAAGTCGGGCCTGGCCAAGGCCGACAAGAAGTCCGATCGCGTTGCCGCCGAAGGCCGCATCGCCACCGCGCAGACCGGCGGCAAGGCCGTGCTGGTCGAAGTCAACTCCGAAACCGACTTCGTCGCCAAGGACGAGAACTTCCTCGCCTTCACTGAAGTCGTCGCCAATGCCGCACTGAACGCGGACGCGGCCGATGCCGAAGCGCTCAAGAGCGTCAAGCTGGACAGCGGCGAGACCATCGAAGAGCGTCGCGCGGCGGTCATCGCCAAGGTCGGCGAGAACCTGCAGGTGCGTCGCCTGGTCCGTATCGACAGCGCCAACAACGTCGCTGCCTACGTGCACGGCGGCCGCATCGGCGTGCTGGTGGAGCTGAAGGGCGGCGACAGCGAGCTGGCCCGCGGCATCGCCATGCATATCGCCGCGATGAATCCCCCGCACATCAAGGCCTCCGACGTGCCGGCCGAGTTCGTTGCCAAGGAAAAGGAAATCGAACTGGCCAAGATGTCCGAAAAGGACAAGGCCAAGCCGGCCGAGATCCTGGAAAAGATCATCAGCGGCAAGATCAGCAAGATCGTCAACGAAGTGACGCTGTACGGCCAGCCGTACGTGCTCAACACCGACCAGACCGTCGAGCAGGCGGTCAAGGCCGCCGGCGCCGAGGTCATCGGCTTCCAGCGCCTGGCCGTGGGCGAAGGCATCGAGAAGGTGGTGGAAGACTACGCCGCCGAAGTGATGAAGCAGGCCGGCCTGGCCTGATCGTTGCGACACCCGAAGAAGCCGCGGCATGCCGCGGCTTTTTTGTGCCTGCTACCGCTGCGCAGGCGCGTCCAGCGCGCGCACCGCCGTCGCGCCCGATCGACCGCCAGGCTACAGATGTCCCGGCGGTGGCCGTTACAACCTGGGTGGCGACCAGGCTTCCAGCGTCTTTCGCGCACGCGTTGCCGCCGACGGCGAACGCGGAGCATGGCGCGCCCATTCAAACGAGCGCGGCGGTATGCTGGCGCCCACTGTCGGCGATGACTCATGCAACCAGATCTCCAGGCCGCCCTTCACTACTGCCGCAACCTGCCCTCGCCGCCCGGCGTCGCGCTGCGCATCATCGAACTGGCGCAGGATCCGGACGTGGACATGACCACCACGGCCAATGTCATCGGCATGGACATGGCCTTGAGCGCGCGCATGCTGCGGGTAGCCAATTCACCGCTGTACGCCAGCCGCCGCCGCATCGACAATCTCGGCCAGGCACTGACCATGCTCGGCCTCAACGCCACCTTGAGCCTGGCGCTGGGGTTCTCGATGGTGCATGGCGTGCGCAGCACCTTCACAGCACATCCCTTGCACGAGCGCATCTGGCGCCGCGCCGGGCTATCGGCATTGGCCAGCCGCATCCTCGGCCAGGCGTATGGCATCCGCAAGCCGGAAGAATTGATGCTGGCCGGGCTGCTGCAGGATATCGGCACGCTGGCGCTGCTGCAGGGTGCGCCTGAGACCTATACGCCATTGTTCGAACAGGCACCGGACAACGCCGCGTTGCTGCAGGCCGAGCGCGAACATCTGGGCGCCACACATGCGGAAGTCGGCGCCTGGCTGGCGCATCAGTGGCAGCTGCCGCCCTATCTGCAGAATGCGATCGCGCAGAGCGAAGAGGACCCGGCCAGCCTGGAGCCCTTCATGGCCTGCGTGGCGCTGTCCGGGCGCCTGGCCGACATCTGGCTGTCGGCCAGCGCGGCTGCCGCCACCGAACACGCACAACGGCAGGCGCAGGACGTACTGGAGCTTGACGCCGAGCGCTTCGAAAAAGTGATCGAACGCATCGCCGAATCGCTACCCGAGCTCGAAGCGCTGTTCGACATCCGCGTGCCGCAGCCCGAACACATCCAGATGATCTTCGAGCAGGCGCGCGAACTGGCAATGCTGCGCAACCTGCGCGAGCTGCAGGAGGTGGCCGAGGCGCGTCGCCACGCCGACGAATCGGAAAACCGCATGCGCCATCTGACCGAACAGGCCAGCCGCGACGCATTGACCGGGGTGTTCAACCGGCACCAGCTAGGCACTGCCCTGGCGCATGAGTTCGATCTGGCTTCGCGCCAGGGTTGGCCGCTGTCGATCGCCTTCATCGATCTGGACAATTTCAAGCGCGTCAACGATGCGCACGGCCACCTTGTGGGCGACGAGGTGTTGCGCAACTTCGCGCAGACGCTGCAGCGCATGGTGCGCACCAGCGATCTGGTCGCGCGCTACGGCGGCGAGGAATTCCTGGTGATCCTGCCCAACACTCCGGCCGAAGCGGCGTTGATGGTGATCGAGCGCATCCTGGCCGAAACCGGCCGCACGCCGATGGCGCAGCTGCAAGGCGGGCCGTTGCACATCACGTTTTCGGCGGGCCTGGCCACGCATGGCGGCGTCGAGCGCCAGTTCGACAGCATCGATCATCTGCTGCAGGCGGCCGACAGCACGCTGTATCGCTCCAAGCACCGCGGCCGCAACCGCGTCACTGCCTACGACGCGACCGAGCTCACCGCTGCACCGAGCCCGCGGGCGCATTGAGCGCGCACGCCGGTCCAGGCCAAAGGAACTTTTAGCACGCCCGGCGGCAGGCTTCCGCTAGAATTGCCGGCGTTTGCCGATCCCCCACCCCCGAGGCCTCCCATGTCCGAACTTTCCTATCGCCGCATTCTTCTCAAACTTTCCGGGGAGGCGCTGATGGGAGACGGGGATTACGGCATCGATCCCAAGGTCATCAACCGCCTGGCCCTGGAAGTGATCGAGGCCCAGCAGGCCGGTGCGCAGGTGGCCCTGGTGATCGGCGGCGGCAACATCTTCCGCGGCGCCGGCCTGGCCGCCAGCGGCATGGACCGCGTCACCGGCGATCACATGGGCATGCTGGCCACGGTGATCAACGCACTGGCGATGCAGGACGCACTGGAAAAGCTCGGCGCCAAGGTGCGCGTGATGAGCGCGATCAAGATCAACGACGTCTGCGAAGACTTCATCCGCCGTCGCGCCATGCGCCACCTGGAAAAGGGCCGCATCGCGATCTTCGCCGCCGGCACCGGCAACCCGTTCTTCACCACCGACTCGGGCGCCGCGCTGCGCGCGATCGAGATCGGCGCCGATCTGCTGCTGAAGGCGACCAAGGTCGATGGCGTCTACGACAAGGATCCCAAGAAGCACAGCGACGCGGTGCGCTACGACAGCCTCACCTATGACGAGGTCATCCTGCAGGGCCTGGAAGTGATGGATACCGCCGCCTTCGCACTGGCGCGCGACAGCGACCTGCCGCTGCGCATCTTCGGCATGAGCGAGCCCGGCGTGCTGCTGCGCATCCTGCGCGGCGAGCAGATCGGCACCCTGGTGCAGGGCCGGAGCTGAGGCTGGGGATTCGGGAGTCGGGATTGGGGATTTGCAAGCGCCCAGTGCTGCAGGCTGCGCAGCGATCTCCAACCCCTCACCCGGCATCAAGACGGGGCGGCGAGTGAACCGGCTGCGCGGCTCCTTGCGACCCGCGAGTCGTGAAACCCCAGTCCCGGCTATAATCCCCGGATTCAGCTCCACACGGATTCCGGCGATGCTCACCCAGATCAAACAAGACGCGCTCACGCGCATGACCAAGAGCATCGATGCTCTGCGCCATTCCCTGACCACGGTGCGCACCGGCCGCGCGTCGCCGGCCCTGCTCGACGGCATCAAGGTCAAGGCCTACGGCACCGACACTCCGCTCAATCAGGTTGCCAGCATCAGCGTGTCCGAAGGCCGCTCGCTGGTCATCACCCTGTTCGACAAGGGCATGATCAAGGATGTCGAGAAGGCCATCTACGCCTCGGATCTGGGCCTGACCCCGACCGTGGTGGGAACCGTGATCCGTCTCAACCTGCCTCCGCTGACCGAAGAGCGCCGCAAGGAGCTCAGCAAGGCCGTGCATGGCGAAGGCGAGGATACCAAGGTGGCCATTCGCAACATCCGCCGCGACGCCAACCAGCAGGTCAAGGATCTGCTCAAGGACAAGGCGGTCACCGAGGACGAGGTGCGCCGTTCCGAGGACGAGATCCAGAAACTGACCGACAAGGCCATCAAGGACGTGGATGAGGTCGTCAAGGCCAAGGAACAGGAATTGATGACGGTCTGATCGTGGCATCGCCTGCCATGCATCCAGCCCCTCCCAACGACGCGGTGCCGCGCCATCTTGCCATCATCATGGATGGCAACGGGCGTTGGGCGCAGCGTCGCCGACGTCCGCGCATGATCGGCCACCGCGCCGGTGCGCGGGCGGTCAACCGCACCATCGACTTCTGCCTGGAAAAGGGCGTCGGCGCACTGACCCTGTTCGCGTTCTCCAGCGAAAACTGGGGCCGCCCGCAGGAAGAAGTGGACGCCTTGATGAAGCTGTTCCTGCATGCGCTGGACCGCGAGGTCGACGAGTTGCAGCGCCGCGGCGTGCAGGTGCGCTTCATCGGCGAACGCGGCCGCTTCGCCGCGGCGCTGCGCGAGCGCATGGCCGCCGCCGAGCGTGCCACCGCCGGCAACGCGCGGCTGGTGCTGAGCATTGCCGCCAGCTACGGCGGCCGCCAGGACATCGCGCAGGCCGCGCGCGCGTTGGCCGAAG
Organism: Xanthomonas melonis; assembly: GCF_020783655.1. Taxonomy (GTDB): domain Bacteria; phylum Pseudomonadota; class Gammaproteobacteria; order Xanthomonadales; family Xanthomonadaceae; genus Xanthomonas; species Xanthomonas melonis. The sequence goes on from NZ_JAJGQH010000012.1 coordinate 86,219, forward strand.
AGGTCGCCGCCGGCCGCCTGCAACCGCAGCAGATCGACGAGGCCCTGCTTGCCAGCCGGGTCGCCCTGGCGGATCTGCCGGCCCCGGACCTGTTCATCCGTACCGGTGGCGACACCCGCATCAGCAACTTCCTGCTCTGGCAGCTGGCCTATACCGAGCTGTGGTTCACCGAGACCCTGTGGCCGGAGTTCGATGCCAGCGTGCTGCAGCAGGCGCTGGACGATTATGCCGGACGCGAACGCCGCTTCGGCCTGACCAGCGCCCAGATCGCCATGCAGGCGACGGAGACCACCCCGGCATGACCAAGACCCGCGTGATCGCCGCGCTGATCATGGCGCCGCTCGCCATCTGCGCGATCGTCCTGCTGCCCACCCAGTGGCTGGCCGCATTGGCGGCGGTGCTGTTCCTGACCGGCCTGTGGGAGTGGCTCAAGCTTTCCGGCATCGACGACAGCCTGCCGCGCACCGTGCTGCTGATGCTCAACCTGCTGCTGATGGTGCTGATGGTGTGGGCCTCGGCCGGCTCCATGGTGCTGTTCCAGATCGCCGCGCTGGTGGGCGTGGTGTGGTGGGTGCTGGCGCTGGCCTGGCTGCGATTTTTCACCTTCGGCGCCGATCACGGCAACGGCCAGGCGCGCGCGCTCAAGCTGGCGGCCGGTTCGCTGGCGGTGTTGCCGGCATGGGCCGCGCTGGTGGTGCTGCATGCCAGTCCGGACAAGGGCAACCTGTGGTTGCTGACCGCGCTGACCATGGTGTGGGCGGCCGACTCCGGTGCGTATTTCGCCGGGCGCACGTTCGGCAAACACAAGCTGGCGCCGCGGATCAGCCCCAACAAGACCATCGAAGGGCTGATCGGCGGCATGCTGGCCGGGATCGTGGTCGCCTGCGCCTTCGGCTGGCTGGCCGGGCTGACGCTGTCGCACGCCCCGCAGCTGATCCTGGTTGCCGCGGTCGCCGTGCTGGCCTCGGTACTCGGTGACCTGTTCGAAAGCCTGCTCAAGCGCCACGCCGGCGCGAAGGACTCGGGCACGGTGATTCCGGGCCATGGCGGCGTCCTGGACCGTATCGATGGCGTCCTCGCCGCCCTGCCGGTGTTCGCACTCGGCAAGGAAATTCTCGGATTCTGAGCATGGCCGGACCTTCTCCCCGCCAGGTTGCCGTGTTCGGCGCCACCGGTTCGATCGGCACGTCGGCCCTGGATGTGATCGCGCGTCACCCGGACCGGCTGCGCGCCAGCGTGCTGTCGGCCGGCCGCCAGGTCGAGGCCTTGCTGGCCCTGTGCGCCATCCACCGGCCCGCGCATGCAGTGATCGCCGACGCCACGCTCTACCCGGCGCTGCGCGACGGCCTGCGCGCCGCCGGTCTCGCCACCCAGGCGCATGCCGGCAGCGCAGCGCTGGATGCGCTGGCCGGCAGCGATGCCTGCGACACCGTGGTCGCCGCGGTCGTGGGTGCCGCCGGCCTGCCCTCTACCCTTGCCGCCGCGCGCGCCGGCAAGCGCCTGTTGCTGGCCAACAAGGAGTCGCTGGTGCTGGCGGGCGAACTCCTGACCCATACCGCGAGCGCGGCCGGCGCCGACATCATCCCCATCGACAGCGAGCACAGCGCCATCTTCCAGTGCCTGCGTTCGTGCGATGCCAGTGCCGGTGTGCGTCGGGTCATCCTGACCGCCTCCGGCGGCCCGTTCCGCGGCTGGGATCGGGCCGCATTGTCGGCCGTGACCCCCGCACAGGCGGTGGCGCACCCCAAATGGTCGATGGGACCGAAGATTTCGGTGGATTCGGCGACCCTGATGAACAAGGGCCTGGAGGTCATCGAGGCGCATCATCTGTTCGGTCTGTCCGGCACGCAGATCGACGTGCTGGTGCATCCGCAGAGCCTGGTGCATTCGCTGGTCGAATTCGTCGATGGTTCCACCCTGGCCCAGCTCGGCCTGCCGGACATGCGCACCACCCTGGCGGTCGGCCTGGCATGGCCGGAGCGGATCGATTCCGGGGTTTCCGGGCTGGATCTGTTGCAGCACGGCCGGCTGGAGTTCGAGGCGCCGGATATGGACGCCTTCCCCTGCCTGCGCCTGGCCTGGGACGCACTGCGCGCCGGTGGAACCGCCCCGGCCATCCTGAACGCGGCCAACGAAGTGGCCGTTTCAGCGTTTCTTCAGGGCCAAATAGGTTTCCTAGCGATCCCCGCGTTGGTCGAACACACTCTGGCAACGCTCCCCCGGCACCCTGCCGACTCCCTGGACACCCTGCTTTCTGCCGATGCGCAAGCGCGGCAGATCACTGAACGCGCCCTGGCCCATTACGCTCTTCATGCCTGACCGTCCTACGCAGCCGAGTTGCATCCATGGGTGATTTCATCGGGTCGGTCTGGTGGATGATCGTCAGCCTGGGCGTGTTGGTGACCTTCCACGAATTCGGGCATTTCTGGGTCGCGCGCCGCTGCGGGGTCAAGGTGCTGCGGTTCTCGGTGGGCTTCGGCAAGCCGCTATGGATGCGCCGCGACCGCCATGGCACCGAGTTCGTGGTGGCCGCCATTCCGCTGGGCGGCTACGTCAAGATGCTCGACGAGCGCGAAGGCGACGTGCACCCGGCCGAGCAGGATCAGGCTTTCAACCGCAAGACCGTCTGGCAGCGCATCGCCATCGTCGCCGCCGGCCCGATCGCCAACCTGCTGCTGTGCATGGCGATGCTGTGGGCGATGTTCGTGGTCGGCAAGCAGGATTATTCGGCCACCGTCGGCAGCGCCGATGGTCTGGCCGCCGAAGCCGGGCTGCGCCCGGGCGAGCGCATCGACCGTATCGACGGCCGCAGTGTGAGCAGCTGGAGCGATGCCAGCATGCAGCTGACCACGGCAGCGATGGACCGGCGCGACATCCAGGTGCGCACGGTGGCCGAAGGCGCCGGCTCCCGCGAACACAGCCTGCGTCTGTCGCAGCTGCCGGTCGGCTTCGACGAACGCCGCGTGGCGTCGCTGGCCGGGATCGGCTGGCAGTTCATGCTGCAGCCGCCGGTGATCGCCGAGGTCGTGCCCGGCTCGGCGGCCGACGGCCTGCTCAAGCCGGGCGACCGCATCCTGGCCATCGACGGCCAGCCGACCCGCGCGGCCCAGGACATCGCCCCCCAGGTACAGACGCTGGGCGAGCACGGTGGACCGGGCATGATCGAAGTGACCCGCGGCGAAGACCGCCTGGCGCTGGAAGTGACTCCGCGCAAGTCCCCGCAGGGCCAGTGGATGATCGGCGTGCGCCCGGCGGCGCCGGCCGCGCCGCCCTACGACAGCCGCCAGCAGTACGGCGTCTTCGCGGCGGTGCCGGCGGCCATCCGCGAGACCGGCAGGATGACCGCCGACTCGCTGGGCATGATGAAGCGCATGCTGACCGGCCAGGCCTCGGTCAAGAACATCTCCGGCCCGGTCACCATCGCGCGCGCAGCCAACGCCTCGGCCGAACGCGGGCTCGACTGGTTCCTGTATTTTCTCGGCCTGCTGTCGCTGAGCCTGGCGATCATCAACCTGATGCCCATCCCAATCTTGGACGGTGGGCATCTGCTGTATTACCTTATCGAGTTGATCAAGGGCAGCCCGATCAGCGAACGGGCCATGATTGCCGGGCAATATGTCGGCCTGGCGGTCCTGGCAGGCTTGATGGGACTGGCGTTCTACAACGACATCCTTGGCCTGGTTCCACGATGAAGCTGCTCCACTCTTTCCGCCTGTTGTCGTCGTCATACGCCGGCACCCAGCAACACCCGCAATCGACTCCAACCGGATGTGACATGACGCGTCTTCCCACTCGCCGCCTGCTTGCCCTCGCTCTTGCCGCCGGCCTCAGCCTGCCAGCCGCCGCAGCCCTGGCCGCCGAGCCGTTCGTCGCCAGCGACATCCGCGTGGACGGCCTGCAGCGCATCGCTTCCGGTACCGTGTTCACCTATCTGCCGGTGAACCGTGGCGACACCGTGGACGATGCCAAGGTGGCCGATTCGATCCGGGCGCTGTACCGCACCGGCTTCTTCGAGGACGTACAGCTGGACCGCCAGGGCAATATCCTGGTGATCACGGTCAAGGAACGCCCGGCGATCAACAAGCTCACCGTGACTGGCAACAAGGACATCAAGTCCGAGGAACTGCTCAAGGGCCTGGGCGACATCGGCCTGTCCGAAGGCGGCACCTTCGATCGGCTGAGCCTGGACCGGGTGACCCAGGAACTGACCCGCCAGTACAACAACCGCGGCAAGTACAACGTCGAGATCACCCCGACGGTGAGCCCGCTGGACCGCAACCGCGTGGATGTGGCCATCGCGATCAAGGAAGGCAAGGCGGCCAAGATCCGCCACGTCAACCTGATCGGTACGGAGAAGTTCGCCAATGAGGACATCCTGGAAAACTGGGAGTCCAAGGAGCACAACTGGGCCTCGTGGTACCGCCGCGACGACCAGTACTCCAAGGAAAAGATGTCCGGCGACCTGGAGAAGCTCAACTCGTGGTACCTGGACCGCGGCTACGTGGACTTCAGCATCGACTCCACCCAGGTGTCGATCAGCCCCGACAAGCGCGACATGTTCATCAGCGCCGGCGTCACCGAGGGCGAGCAGTACAAGATCTCCGAGATCAAGGTCACCGGCGACACCGTGCTGCCGCAGGCCGACATCGAGCGCCTGGTCATTCCCAAGGCCGGCGACATCTTCTCGCGCGCGTTGCTGGAGTACACCTCCGACGCCATCACCAACACCTTGAGCAACGTCGGCTACGCCTTCGCCAAGGTCAACCCGATTCCCACTCCGAACCGTGAGGACCGCACGGTTGCAGTGAACCTGCAGGTGGTGCCCGGCCCGCGCGTGACCGTGCGCCGCATCCTCTACAAGGGCAATAGCCGTACCTCCGACGAAGTGTTGCGCCGCGAAATGCGCCAGTTCGAGAACACCTGGTACTCGCAGGCGGCGATCGACCGTTCCAAGATCCGTCTGCAACGCCTGGGCTATTTCGAGAGCGTGGACGTGGAGACCCCCGCCGTGCCGGGCAGCAACGATCAGGTGGACGTGGTCTACAACGTCAAGGAGACCACCTCCGGCAGCTTCGTGTTCGGCCTGGGCTTCTCGCAGGCCTTCGGCGTGACCACCTCGGTGCAGTTGTCGCAGAACAACTTCCTGGGCGGCGGCAACCGGGTGGCGGTGGAGGCCTCGCGCAGCACCTTCCAGCAGCGCTATGCATTCTCCTACACCAATCCGTTCTTTACCGACGACGGCGTGTCGCTGGGCTACAACCTGTCGTGGCGTTCGCTGGACTACTCGGACTTCAACACCGCGCAGTTCAACAGCAAGAACGGCTCGGCGCAGGTGATCTTCGGCGTGCCGATCACCGAAAACGACACCGTGTCGGCGATGGTGGGCGTGGACAGCAACCAGATCACCACCTTCCCCGGTACCACGCCGCAGGCGATCGTGGACTACATCCGGGCGGTGGGCACGGATACCTTCAAGGCCGTGCGCACCGAATTCGGTTGGGCGCGCGACACCCGCAACGACTTCTTCATGCCGACCCGCGGCATGTTCCAGCGCGTCGGCCTGGAAACCACCCTGCCCGGCTCCACGGTCGAGTACTACAAGCTCAACTACCAGATCTCCAACTACTGGCCGATCATCCCGGCGCTGGTGCTGAACACCCGTTTCGAGCTCGGCTACGGCGACAGCTACGGCAAGGACAGCACGCGCGACATCTGCGGCGTGGTCAACAATGCAACCCTGACCGAGCAGGCCTGCAACGGTAGCAACCGCATCCGCAGCGTCACCGCCACCGGGCTGCCGTTCTACGAGAACTTCTACGCCGGCGGTACCAACTCGGTGCGTGGTTTCGAAGACAACACCCTGGGTCCGCGTTCGGAACCCATCAACGGCTTCAACCGTGGCCAGCCGCTGGGCGGCTCGTTCAAGACCGTGGGCTCGGTGGAAATGTATTTCCCCAAGCTGTTCGACAGCCCATCGGCGCGTATCTCGGCGTTCTTCGATTTCGGCAACGTCTACAGCGGCGTGGACAACTTCAAGGCCAACGAATTGCGCGCCTCGACCGGTGTGGCCCTGTTGTGGCGCGCGCCGGTGGGCCCCATTTCGATCAGCTATGCATTCCCGCTGAAGAAGGAAGACAACGACGAAATCGAGCGCCTGCAGTTCACCTTCGGCGGCCAGTTCTAAACGCCAACCGCAGCACGGAAGGCGGCCCGCGTGTGCGGGCCGCCCGTCTATCGCCGGTGGGATGGGGGCCGGTCAGAACCAGCTGTCGAACCAGGTGGAGACGGCATTGGACAGGCAGCCGGCGATTGCGTCGGCAGGCAGGCTGAGACACTGCAACTGCTGTTCACCGGTTGCCTTGCCCTGCTCGATATCGAAGGATTGGGCCGATGCACTCGCGACCGCGCCCATCATGACCAGACCACCAAGGATGGAAAGAACGGTTTTCATTTGCTTGCTCCTGGATTCGCCGCTCGATTGCGACAGGACCCTAGATACGCAGGCGTTGTTGGGAACTGTTTAATGGTGTTTTCTCCCCGTTAAGACGGCGCTCCCACATTTACGAGAGGTTCACCCTGATGCGTTTGACCGCCAGTGCGATTGCCGAACAATTTGGTCTGACCGTCGTCGGCGATAGCGCCGTCGAAGTCAGTGGTGTCGCCACCCTGGCACAGGCCGGCGCCGGACAACTGAGCTTTCTGTCCAATCCGCGCTACCGGCCGCAATTGGGTCAGAGCCAGGCGGCAGTGGTGGTCCTGCGCGCCGAGGATGCGCCAGATGCGCGCGGCACCGCGCTGGTCGCCAAGGACCCGTACACCGCGTTTGCCAAGATCGCCGCGCTGTTCGACGTAGCGCCGTTATGCGCGCCCGGCATCCATCCATCGGCGGTGATCGACCCCAGCGCACAGATTTCGCCAACCGCGCATATCGGCCCGTTCGTCAGCATCGGGGCGCGCAGCCGCGTGGGCGATGGCTGCGTGATCGGTACCGGCAGCATCATCGGCGAAGACTGCGTGGTGGACGACGGCAGCGAACTGCTCGCGCGCGTCACCCTGGTGACCCGGGTGCGACTGGGCAAGCGCGTGCGCATTCACCCCGGCGCGGTGATCGGTGCCGACGGCTTCGGCCTGGCGATGGATGCTGGCCACTGGATCAAGGTGCCGCAGCTGGGTGGGGTGGTGATCGGCGACGATTGCGAGATCGGCGCCAACACCTGCATCGACCGCGGCGCGCTGGAAGACACCGTACTGGAAGAGGACGTGCGCGTGGACAACCTGGTGCAGATCGCGCACAACTGCCGCATCGGCGCTCACAGTGCGATTGCAGGCTGTACCGGCATCGCCGGCAGCGCCAAGATCGGCCGCTATTGCCTGCTGGGCGGGCATGTCGGCGTGGTCGGTCATCTGGAAATCTGCGACAGGGTCGTCATCACCGGCAAGTCGGTGGTGCGCAATTCGATCCATGAGCCGGGCGAGTATTCGTCCGGCACCCCTCTCACCGACAACCGCACGTGGCGCAAGAATGCCGCGCGCTTCAAACAGCTCGATGCATTGGCAAGACGCATCCTGGCTATGGGCAAGGAGAACGCATGAGTCACCCCGTTTACGAACTGCCGATCGACGTCAATCAGATCAAGACGCTGATCCCGCACCGCTACCCGTTCCTGCTGATCGACCGGGTCATCGAGCTGGACCTGGAGGCCAAGCGCATCGTCGGGCAGAAGAACGTGAGCATCAACGAGCCGTTCTTCCAGGGCCACTTCCCCGCACGTCCGGTGATGCCGGGCGTACTGATCATCGAGGCGCTGGCACAGGCCGGTGGCGTGATGACCCAGCTCGGCCTCGGGCGCGATGCGTTGTCCAAGCTGTTCTATATGGTCAAGGTCGACAATGCCCGCTTCAACAAGCAGGTGGTGCCGGGCGATGTGCTGATCCTGGACGTGCAGATGAAGCGCCTGATCCGCAACATGGGATGCTATTACGGCGAAGCCAAGGTCAACGGCGAGGTCGTGGCCAGCGCCGAGATCATGTGTGCCGGCGCCAAGGAATAATCCGTTTTCTGGAGGTGAGACACGATGCGTGATCAAGCACCCTTGATTCATCCCACCGCCGTCGTCGACCCATCGGCGCGGCTGGCCGACGATGTCCGCATCGGCGCGTTCTGCCTGATCGGCGCGGACGTGGAGATCGGCGCAGGCACCGAGGTGGGCCCGCATTGCTCGATCCACGGCCCGACCCGGATCGGCCGCAACAACCGCTTCATCGGCCACGCGGCGATCGGTGGCGAGCCGCAGGACAAGAAGTACGCCGGCGAACGCACCGAACTGGTGATCGGCGACGGCAACGTGATCCGCGAGTTCGTCACCATCAACCGCGGTACCGGCGGCGGCGGCGGCATCACCACCGTCGGCAACGACAACTGGATGCTGGCCTACACGCACGTGGCGCACGATTGCCATGTGGGCAACCACTGCGTGTTCTCCAACAACACCACGCTGGCCGGCCACGTCAGCGTCGGCGACTACGTGATCATCAGCGGCTTCGCCGGCGCGCACCAGTTCTGCCGCATCGGCGCGCACGCCTTCCTGGGCATGGGTGCGCTGACCAATGGCGACGTGCCGCCGTTCACCATGGTCGGCAGCGATTCGTTGGGCCGCCCGCGCGGCATCAACAGCGAAGGCCTCAAGCGCCGCGGCTTCGATGCCGAACGCATCACCGCGATCAAGCGCGCCTACCGCACGCTGTACGTGGCCGGCCTGCCGCTGGCCGACGCCAAGGCGCAGCTGGCCGAACAGGCCAGGGACAGCGAAGACGTGCGCGGCATGCTGGAGTTCATCGAAGCGGCGGAACGGCCGTTGCTGCGATGAACGCCGGGATTCGGGAGTCGGAATTGGGGATGAGCAGCGTCACCTCGCAGCAGAGTGAGGCGGTCTTCCCGGCCCTTGCCAATCCCGAATCCCGAATCCCGAATCCCGGCGCGCGCACGCGCGCGCCCCGCATCGCGCTGATCGCCGGCGAAGCCTCCGGCGACATTCTTGGCGCGGGACTGATCGCGCAGCTGCGGCTGCGCTATCCGGATGCCGAATTCGTCGGCATCGGCGGCGATGCGATGCGTGGGGCCGGCTGCCAGACCTGGTTCGATGCCAGCGAACTGGCGGTGATGGGCCTGACCGAAGTGCTGCGCCATCTGCCACGCCTGCTCAAGCTGCGCAGCGCATTCCGCGAGCGCGTGCTGGCGTGGAAGCCGGACGTATTCATCGGCATCGACGCGCCGGACTTCAATCTGCCGGTGGAGCGCTGGCTCAAGCAGCGCGGCATCAAGACCGTGCATTACGTCAGCCCGTCGGTGTGGGCCTGGCGCGAGAAGCGTGCCGAAAAGATCGGTGTCAGCGCCGATCTGGTGCTGTGCCTGTTTCCGATGGAGCCGCCGATCTACGCCAAGCATGGCGTGGACGCGCGCTTCGTCGGTCACCCGATGGCCGACGACATCGCCTACCAGGCCGACCGCGAGGCGGCACGCGCCGCGCTGGGCCTGTCCGCCTCCAGTACCGTGCTGGCGGTACTGCCGGGCAGCCGGCATGGCGAAATCAGCCGCCTCGGCGATACCTTCTTCCAGGCCGCCTGGCTGGTCTCCGAACACCTGCCGAACCTGCATGTGCTGGTGCCGGCCGCCAACCCGGGCTGCAAGCAGCTGCTGGCCGAGCAGCTGTCGCGCTCGTCGTTGCCGGTGATGCGCTCGCACCTGCTCGACGGTCAGGCGCGCACCGCGATGCTGGCCGCCGACGTGGTGCTGCTGGCGTCGGGCACCGCCACGCTGGAAGCGATGCTGGTCAAACGCCCGATGGTGGTGGGCTACAAGGTCGCGCCGCTGACCTATCGCATCGTCAAGACGCTGGGCCTGCTCAAGGTCAACCGCTATGCGCTGCCCAACATCCTGGCCAACGACGACCTCGCCCCGGAACTGATGCAGGACGACTGCATCCCCGAACGGCTGTGCGTGGCCCTGCTGGACTGGTTCAAGCACCCGGAGAAAGTCGCCGCCCTGCAGCCGCGCTACCTGGCCCTGCATGCCGAGTTGCGCCGCGATGCGTCGGCACGGGCAGCGGATGCGGTCGCAGAGCTGGTCGGGACCCGGGAGGCAGAAAGTCCCCTATGAAAGCGGTAGAGGCAGCGCTGACGCTGTTCCCCGGGTCCCCGGTCCCGGGTCCCGGGTCCCGGCTCTACGCTGGCGTCGACGAAGCCGGCCGTGGCCCGCTGGCCGGGCCGGTGGCGGTGGCGGCGGTGGTGTTCGACCCGCGCAAGCCCCGCATCAACGGGCTGGACGACTCCAAGCAGCTTACGGCCGAGCGGCGCGAGCAGCTGTATGCACGCATCGTCGACCGCGCACTGGCCTGGTCGGTGGTGCTGATCGACAGCGAAGAGATCGACCGCATCAATATCTACCAGGCCACCATGCTCGGGATGCGCCGCGCAGTGGAAGGGGTGGCACACGTGGCCGGCTTCGCACGCATCGACGGCAACCGCGTGCCCAAGGGCCTGCCCTGCCCGGCCGAGGCATTGATCGGTGGCGACGCGCTGGACCGCGCCATCATGGCCGCCTCGATCGTGGCCAAGGTGACGCGCGACCGGCTGATGCACGAACTGCATACGCGGCACCCGGAATATCGCTTCGATCAGCACAAGGGCTACAGCACCCCGGTACACCTGGCCGCGCTGCAGATCCACGGGCCATGCCCGCAACACCGGCGCAGTTTTGCGCCCGTGCGGTTGGCGTTGGAAAGCCGGGAGAGCCGGGAAGGCCGGGACCCGGGACCCGGGACCGGGGACCCGGAACAGCTGCAAGTGGGGCAGCTGGTGGCCCCGCTTTAGAGGTCGGGACCCGGGACCCGGGACCCGGAAGAGCAACAGCACAGCAGCAGCAACGGCGGGTGGCGTCCCGCCACGTATTCCCGCTTTTGCTTTTCCGGGTCCCCGGTCCCGGGTCCCGGGTCCCGCCGCCCACCTGTCAAGCCTTGTTCCGTCCCGCCCCCGCCGCTACCCTGCCAGGGCATCGTTCTGGTTCCGCATGTCCACTTCCCGCTTCGTCCATCTGCACGTCCACACCGAGTTCTCGCTGGCGGATTCGACCATCCGTGTGCCCGAGAAACCGGATCAGGCCGACCCGAAGAAAGCCAAACAGGCCAATCTGCTGAGCCGCGCGGTCGAACTCGACATGCCTGCGCTGGCGGTCACCGACCTCAACAACCTGTTTGCGCTGGTCAAGTTCTACAAAGCCGCCGAAGGCGTCGGCATCAAGCCGATTGCCGGCGCCGACGTGATGATCGCCACGCCGGACATGACGCCCTGGCGCATGACCCTGCTGTGCCGCGACCGTGAGGGCTACCTGAGCCTGTCGCGGCTGCTCACGCGCGCCTGGATGGAAGGCCATCGCCCCGAAGGGGGCGTGGCGATCCATCCCGAATGGCTGCAGGCCGGCCACGCCAACCTGTTCGCCCTGGCCGGCCGCGACAGCCTGGCTGGGCGCCTGTTCGCCGAAGGTCGTGCCGACCTGGCCGAGCAGCAACTGGCCGACTGGCAGCGCGTATTCGGCGATGGCCTGCATCTGGAGCTGACACGCACCGGGCGCGAGGGCGAAGAACGCTTCAACCAGTTCGCCCTGCATGCCGCCGGCGTGCGCGGGCTGCCGGTGGTGGCCAGCAACGACGTGCGCTTCCTGTATGCCAGCGACTTCAATGCGCACGAGGCACGCGTGTGCATTTCCTCCGGCCGCGTGCTGGACGACCCCAAGCGCCCGCGTGAGTACAGCGATCAGCAGTACATGAAATCCAGCGAGGAGATGGCGGCACTGTTCGCCGACATCCCCGACGCGATCGACAATACCCACGCGCTGGCGCAGCGTTGCAATATCGAGATGCGCCTGGGCACCTACTTCCTGCCCGCCTACCCGGTGCCGGAAGACGAGACCCTGGACACCTGGATCCGCAGCCAGTCGCGGCAGGGTCTGGCCGCACGCCTGGAAAAGAACCCGATCGCACCGGGCAAGACCCGCCAGGACTACGTGGACCGGCTCGAATTCGAGCTGGACACCATCATCAAGATGGGCTTCCCCGGCTACTTCCTGATCGTGGCCGACTTCATCCAGTGGGGCAAGAACCAGGGCATCCCGATCGGCCCGGGCCGCGGTTCCGGTGCCGGCTCGCTGGTGGCCTGGGCGCTGCAGATCACCGACCTGGACCCGCTGCCGTACAACCTGCTGTTCGAGCGCTTCCTGAATCCAGAGCGCGTGTCGATGCCCGACTTCGACATCGACTTCTGCATGGACCGGCGCGACGAAGTCATCGACTACGTGGCGCGCAAGTACGGCCGCGAGCGGGTCAGCCAGATCATCACCTACGGCACCATGGCCGCCAAGGCGGTGGTGCGCGATGCCGGCCGCGTGCTGGGCTTCTCGTACGGTCTGGTGGATAGCGTTGCCAAGCTGATTCCCAACATCCTGGGCATCACGCTCAAGGACGCGATGGGCGAAGGCAAGGACTCGGAGATGGCCTCGCCGGATCTGATCCAGCGCTACCAGGTCGAAGACGACGTGCGCGACCTGATGGATCTGGCGCGCCAGCTCGAAGACCTCACCCGCAACGCCGGCAAGCACGCCGGCGGCGTGGTGATCGCCCCCGATCCACTCTCCGAGTTCTGCCCGCTGTTCGCCGAACACGACGAGGACGGCCGCGGCAAGAATCCGGTCACCCAGTTCGACAAGGACGACGTCGAAGCAGTGGGCCTGGTGAAGTTCGACTTCCTCGGCCTGCGCACGCTGACCATCATCGATTGGGCGGTCAAGGCGATCAACGTGCGCCATGCGCGCGCCGGCATCGATCCGGTGGACATCACCGCCATCCCGCTCGACGACGCACCGACCTACAAGGGCGTGTTCGCCTCCGGCGCCACCGGCGCGGTGTTCCAGTTCGAATCCTCGGGCATGCGCCGCCTGCTCAAGGACGCGCGCCCGGATCGCTTCGAAGACCTGATCGCGCTGGTGTCGCTGTACCGCCCGGGCCCGATGGACCTGATCCCGGACTTCAACGCGCGTAAGCACGGCCAGCAGGAGATCGTCTACCCCGACCCGCGCACCGAAGTCATCCTGAAAGACACCTACGGCATCATGGTGTATCAGGAGCAGGTGATGCAGATGGCGCAGATCGTCGGCGATTACTCGCTGGGCGGCGCCGACCTGCTGCGTCGCGCGATGGGCAAGAAGGTGCCGGCCGAAATGGCCAAGCACCGCGAGATCTTCCGCGAAGGTGCGGCCAAGGGCGGCGTCGGCGCGGCCAAGGCCGACGAAATCTTCGACCTGATGGAGAAGTTCGCCGGCTACGGCTTCAACAAGTCGCACGCCGCCGCGTACGCGCTGGTCAGCTACCAGACGGCCTGGTTGAAACGGCATTACCCGGCCGAATTCATGGCCGCCACGCTGTCTTCGGACATGGACAACACCGATAAGGTGGTGGGCTTCCTGGATGAGGTGCGCAACCTCGGCCTCAGCGTCAGGCCGCCGCGCGTCAACGAGTCGGCCTATATGTTCGAGGCGGCCAGCCCGGACACCATTCAATATGGCCTGGGCGCGATCAAGGGCGTCGGCCAGGGCGCCTGCGAGGCGATCGTCGAAGAACGCCAGCGCGGCGGCCCGTACACCACGCTGCTGGATTTCTGCACGCGCGTGGGCACCGCAAAGCTCAACCGGCGCACGCTGGAGGCGATGATCAATGCCGGTGCGATGGATGGCCTGGGCAAGAACCGCGCCTCGCTGATGCTGCAACTGCCCGAGGTGATGAAGGCCACCGAGCAGATGGCGCGCGAGCGCGCTTCTGGCCAGAACTCGCTGTTCGGCGGTCCGGATCCGGGCGCACCGGCGATGCGACTGGACCTGCCCGAGAGCAAGGAATGGCCGCTGGGCCAGCTGCTGAGCGGCGAGCGCGAGACGCTGGGCTTCTATCTCAGCGGGCATCCGTTCGACCCGCATCGCGACGACGTGCGCGAGCTGGTCGGTTGCGACCTGGGTGCGCTGGAAAAGATCCTGGCCTCGCAACAACGTGGCGGCGGTGGAGGCGGCGGCGATGGCGAAAAACGCGCCTGGCGCCCGGAGGTCAGTGCCATCCTGGCCGGCCAGGTGGTCGGCGTGCGCCGCAAGGGCGACAGCCAGGTGTTCGTGCAACTGGAAGACGGCCGCGGGCGGGTGGAATGCAGCGCGTTTTCCGATGCGATGGCCGAGTTCGGCCACCTGCTCACCCGCGACCGCATCCTGATCGTCAAGGGCGGCCTGCGCGAGGACGAATTCAACGGCGGCTACAGCCTGCGCATCCGCCAGTGCTGGGACTACGAGCAGATCTGCGCCGACCACGCCCAGCGGCTGTCGCTGCGCCTGGACCTGCGCGAGAAACAGGCCTTCACGCGTATCGACGCCTTGCTGGCCAAGCACCGTCCCGGCAAGACCCCCCTGCGCCTGGACCTGCTGCTACGCGCGCCCAGCGGCGGCGTGGCCGGCATGCTCGACCTCAACGGCAACCACTCGGTACGCATCGACCAGCACCTCATGGACAGCCTGCGCGCCGACCCGGCGGTGCGCACGGTGAAGGTCAAGTACAGCCCACCGTGGGCGCAGTGAGGCCGGAACTCAGAAGCCGGGACCCAGAAGCCAGAAGCCGGGACCCGGGACCCGGGACCCGGGACCCGCAAGAGCTTACGCGGCCCCAAACCCTCCACGCTCAGACTCTGCTTCTGTCTTGATCTTTGCCTTTGCCTTGCCTTGCTTTGCCTTGCTTTGCCTTGCTTTGCCTTGCTTTGCTTTGCCTTGCTTTGCCTTGCTTTGCCTTGCTTTGCCTTGCTTTGCCTTGCTTTGCCTTGCCTTGCCTTGCCGGGTCCCGGGTCCCGGGTCCCGGGTCCCGAGTCCCGAGTCCCGAGTCCCGAGTCCCGGCTTCCAAGCTCCGGCTCCATCCCAACGCCCCCGTACGGGCCAGCCGCAGCGCTTCAGCTATACTCCCCGCCTTACGTTGACGACGCCACTGCATGAATCCCAACTACCTCGACTTCGAGCAACCCATCGCCGATCTGGAAGCCAAGATCCAGGAACTGCGCAAGGCCAGTACCGGACCTGCGGTCAACGTGGACACCGAGGTGCGGGCGCTGCGAGACAAGCTGCGCGTGCGCACCGCGCAGATCTTCCGCGACCTGTCGGCCTGGCAGGTGTCGCAGCTGGCGCGGCACCCGCAGCGCCCGTACACGCTGGACTACATCGGCACCATCTGCGACGAATTCCAGGAGCTGGCCGGCGACCGCGCCTATGCCGACGACAAGGCGATCGTCGGTGGCCTGGGCCGCATCGACGGGCGCCCGGTGGTCATCATCGGCCACCAGAAGGGCCGTGACACCAAGACCAAGGTGGCACGCAACTTCGGCATGCCGCGCCCGGAGGGTTACCGCAAGGCGCTGCGCCTGATGAAGCTGGCCGAGCGTTTCCGCCTGCCGCTGCTGACCTTCATCGACACCCCCGGTGCCTACCCGGGCATCGGCGCCGAAGAACGCGGCCAGTCCGAGGCGATCGCGCGCAACCTGCTGGAAATGGCCGAGCTGAAGATTCCGGTGATCTGCACCGTGATCGGCGAAGGCGGCTCCGGCGGCGCGCTGGCCATCGGCGTCGGCGACCGCACCCTGATGCTGGAATACGGCACCTATTCGGTGATTTCGCCGGAAGGCTGCGCTTCGATCCTGTGGAAGGACGCGGCCAAGGCCAAGGATGCGGCCGAACAGCTCGGCCTGACCGCCAAGCGGCTCAAGGGCCTGGGGCTCGTCGACAAGGTGATCCGCGAACCCACTGGTGGCGCACATCGCAACCCGGAGCAGATGGGCAAGCGCCTGAAGGCGGTCTTGCTCAACGAACTGGACGCGCTGGAAAAGATCCCGATGGAAACGCTGCTGCAGCAGCGCTACGAGCGCCTGCGCAGTTATGGCGCCTACGAAGGGCACTGATCCGCGTGCACGATGACCGGCCGCGCCATCTGCGCGGCCTCGGAAAGGATTCCTTCGCATGACCCCACTCCTGCTGATCTCGCTGTTGCTGCAAGCCGCCTGCTGCGTCCATGTGGTGCGCAGCGGCCGCCCGCTGTACTGGATCTTTCTGCTGCTGGCGTTTTCGCTGCTGGCGGTGCTGGTCTACGTGTTCGTGGCGGTGATCCCCGATCTGCGCAACGACCCCGGCGCACGCCGCAGCCTCAAGCGCGTGCGCAACACCCTGGATCCGCAGCGCGAACAGCGCGATGCCTCGCGCCGGCTGGACGTGGCCGACACCCCGGAGAATCGCCGCCAGCTCGCCGAGAGCCTGCTTGCTCGCGGCGACTACGCGCAGGCGGCCGAGCATTACCAGGGCGCCTTGCGCGGGCTGTATCGCGACGATCCCCACCTGATGCTCGGCCTGGCCCGGGCGCAGTTCGGACTCGGGCAGGCGCAGCAGGCACGGCAGACCCTGGATGCCCTGATTGCGGCCAACCCCGGCTTCCGCTCGCACGACGGTCACCTGCTGTACGCGCGTGCGGTCGAAGACTGCGGCGATACCGATGCCGCCCTGCACGAGTATGAGACGTTGGCGCAGGGCTACCCGGGCGAAGAAGCACGTGTGCGTTATGCACAGCTGCTGCACCGCATGGGCCGTGGCGATCAGGCCAGGGCGGTGTACGAACAGGTGCTGCGGCATGCCGCTGCCTCGCCCAAGCATTACCAACGCGAGCAACGCGCCTGGGTCGATCTGGCACGCAAGGGCCTGCGCGAACTGGACACGGGCGCGTAATCGCACGCTGGCTCAGGCATCACCTCGCGCCAGGCACCGCCACGCGCGCCCCACCTTGGATAGCCCCTCCGCGATCGAGGCGACCACCATGCCCAGAAAGCCCGACATCGAGCCAGGCCTGAAAGCCGAGATCGATCACTTGCTGGCGTTGTCGGCGCAGGCGTTTCGCAGCGGCACCCTGGCCGAATCGCTCGCCCTCGGCCTGCAGGCCTGGGCGCTGATTCCCGAGCCCAAGGAAAGCTGGGACTACTACCCGCAAAGCCTGTCGGCGAGCTTCGTGAAGGACTACGCCGACCTGCACGATGCGGACAACGTGCGCAAGTGGATCGAGGTGATGGCGCGGATGTACGACGACCCGGAACGCACCGACCATCTCGTGCTGATGACCGAAGGCGAAGCGATGCTCCAGCTCGGAGATGACGCACGCGCCTGCGCAGTCTTCGGCAGAATTTACGCGCTGTACGGCAGGAAGGGATTTTCAGCGCACCAGAAACGCTATCTGGAGTTGTATCTGGACCAGGCACGCAAGTGCGAATGAAGCCGCTCCGCCCCGGTGCTGCGCCCCTTCGGCGTACCATCGACGGCGGGCCCTCGCGCATGTCGATGTGCTGCTTCGATCATTGCCGTTGCAGGCACGGCGGCGGCCGCACTTTTCATCGGCGCACTCCGTCACGACGCGCGGTTGACGACCGGATCGCGCTGCTACGCACGCCGCTTCGGTGACGAGCTGCCGCATGCGTCCTGGACCTGCACTCAGAACGGCTTGGCCAGCACCAGCCAGATCACGCCCACCAGCAGCAGCACCGGCACCTCGTTGAACAGCCGCAGCGCGCGGCCGCCGGGCAGCGCGCGGCGTTGGTCCACGCCCTTCAACCAGCGCCCGGCCACGATGTAGTGCGCAAGGATCAAGGCCACCGCGAACAGCTTGGCATGCAACCAGCCGCCGGCCACCATCGTCGGGAAATCGGGAATCACGCGGTAGCCCTGCCACAGCACCGCACCCAGCAGCAGCGCCAGACCGAGCATGCTGTGGCCGAACCTGTACAACCGCCGGCCCATCAGCACCAGGCGCGCGCGCACGGCGGTGTCGCTGCCGGCTTCGGCGATATTGACCAGGATGCGCGGCAGATAAAACACCGCAGCCATCCAGGCGATGACGAACAACAGGTGGAAGGTCTTGATCCACAGATACAAGGTCATGCGCTGGCTCCGCTGGCTCGCGTAGGATGGCCCGCATTTTCACCTATCCGCCGCTACGAAAGCGCATCGGGCATGCACATGCACAACGACAAACAGTACGACGCCGCCTATTTCGCCCGCTGGTACGGCAAGGCCGGCCTGGCCGACCCGGCGCGCCTGCGACGCAAGGTCGCATTGGCCGTGGCCCAAGCCGAGTACTACCTGGAGCGGCCGATCCGCAGCGTGCTCGACGTCGGCTGCGGCGAAGGCGCATGGCGAGCGCCGCTGTTGGCGTTGCGCCCCAAGCTCAGCTACCTGGGCTTCGACAGCAGCGCCTACGCCGTGCAGCGCTACGGCCGCAGCCGCCAGATCCATCCGGCCCGTTTCGGCGACTTCGCCTGGCTACGCCCCTGTGCGCCGGTGGACCTGCTGATCTGCTCGGACGTGCTGCATTACGTGCCCACGCGCGAACTCAACCAGGGACTGCCAGGGCTGGCCGAATTGTGTGCAGGTGTCGCGTTCCTGGAAACCTTTGCGCAGGAGGACGCGTTCGAGGGCGACCACGACGGTTTCCAGCCCCGCCCGGCGCGCTGGTATCGCAAGCGCTTCGGTAGCGTCGGCTTTGCCGCGCTGGGGTCGCATTGCTGGCTGTCGCCGGCGCTGGCAAGCGAGGCCTCGGCCCTGGAGCACGGCTGAGCACCGGAGGCGCGGCCTTCGCCCCGTTTCCTCTGCCCTGACAACCTCAACCGCCAGCAGCCCCATTAAGGTGCAAATGCGCCAAAACCGGTATGCTGCGCGGCAGCAAAACCGCACGGATGGGTGGAATGCTTTATCAACTGCATGAGCTGACCCGCAATCTGCTTGCCCCCTGGGTGCATCAGGCCCAGGCCAACGCCAAGATGTTCTCCGATCCCGACAGCCTGTGGGCTTCGCTTCCGGGTGCCGAGCGCATGGCCGCCAGCAACGAGCTGTTCCATCGCCTGGGCAAGGAATACGAAAAGCCTGCCTGGGCGCTGGACGATGTCGAAGTGGACGGCCATTCGCTGCCCATCATCGAACGTGAAGTGCTGAGCAAGCCGTTCTGCCGCCTGCTGCGCTTCAAGCGTTTCAGCGACCATGTCGAGCTGATCGGCACGATGAAGCAGCAGCCCGCCGTGCTGGTGGTGGCGCCGCTGTCCGGCCATCACGCCACCCTGCTGCGCGATACCGTGCGCACCCTGTTGCGCAACCACAAGGTGTACGTGACCGACTGGGTAGACGCACGCATGGTGCCGCTGGAAGCCGGCGCGTTCCGGCTCGAGGATTACATCAGCTACATCCAGGACTTCATCCGTCATATCGGCGCCGAACGCCTGCATGTGGTGAGCGTGTGCCAGCCCACCGTGCCGGTGCTGGCGGCGGTGTCGCTGATGGCGTCCAACGACGAACCCACGCCGCGTTCGCTGGTGATGATGGGCGGCCCGATCGATGCGCGGCGCAGCCCGACCCAGGTCAACAACCTGGCGACCGAAAACGGCATCGAGTGGTTCCAGAACAACCTGATCCACACCGTGCCATTCCCCTACCCGGGCCATGGCCGCCAGGTGTATCCAGGCTTTCTGCAGCACGCCGGCTTCCTGTCGATGAATCCCAACCGGCACGTGATGTCGCATTGGGATTTCTATACCGATCTGGTCAAGGGCGACCTGCAGGACGCACAGGCACACCGGCAGTTCTACGACGAGTACAACGCCGTGCTCGACATGCCGGCCGAGTACTACCTGGACACGATTCGCGTGGTGTTCCAGGAGTTCCTGTTGCCGCAGGGCAAGTGGACCGTGGATGGCCAGTTGGTCAAACCCTCGGCGATCCGCAACACCGCCCTGCTCAGCATCGAAGGCGAGCTGGACGACATCGCTGGCCTGGGCCAGACCGAGGCCGTCCACGACCTGTGCACCGGCATCGATGCCGCGCACCGCCGCCACCTGGTGGTGGAAGGCGCCGGCCACTACGGCATCTTCAGCGGCCGCCGCTGGCGCGAAGTGGTGTACCCGCAGGTGCGCGAATTCATCGCCCGCTACGATGCCGATCCGGTCGGCAGCCGCGACCCGGCCACCGTCACGCCGATCCGCAAGCGCGGCAAGCGCGCCTGATCCAGGCAGACAACCATCCCCGGCAGGAATGGCCGGGGATGGTTGTTTATGGGCGTGGCAGAGCGCTCCGGCGATGTTCCCTGCCCGTCGTGTCAGTAGCGCCCGTGACCCAGTGTCAGGGAATGAGCTTAAAACCTTTGGGTTACAGCCATTCCGGCAGCGCTCATCTACAGTCGATGTCCCCTGTGCCGATACCTCTGGCCAGGTGGGTTTCACTTTTCGATAGGGCGATACGATGCAACTGACACGCTTGGCGCGGCCGGCCATGGCTGACACTTCCTTTGGCGCCACCCGGCGTCTGTGCCTGGCGATCGGACTGGCGCTGCCGGGACTCGGCATGGCCCAGGTCGCTCCTGCGCCTGCCAACGCCGAACAGGCGGTCGCCGAGCCGGCCAAGCGCCCGGACACGACGGCACCGGCGACGGCCAAGGGCTACCCGCTCGAAGCCCAGGGCTGGGGTTCCAAGCAGGGCGGCAACATGTGGCAGGTGCGCTGGGCCGAGGACTGGTCGTATCTGAAGGATCGCTCCAAGCGCAAGAGTCCGTTCGATCCGCTCAAATACATTCCGCTCAGCGAGGACGGCGATGTCTACGTTTCGCTCAGCAACGAGCTGCGCGTGCGCAGCAATACGATCACCAATCCTGGCCTGATTCCCGGCAGCCACTCGCAGCAGCAATACCTGTTCCGCGCGTTCTTCGGCGCGGACTGGCACGTGGGCGAGCACTTCCGCCTCTACACCGAACTGGCGCACGGCAGCCTGGACGGGCGCAACGAAGGCACCAAGACCGGTACGCAGGAAAACAACGCCATCCTGCAGCAGGTCTTCTTCGACGTGAAGGGCAACATCGGCGGCGCCGACACCGGCCTGCGGGTTGGCCGCCAGGTGTTTGTCGACGGCCCCACCACCTTGATGGCACTGCGCGACAACACCGACATCTTCGTCACCTTCAACGGTGCGCGCGCCTGGGCGATCGGTGAGAAGACCCGCGTGGACGTGTTCGACTTCAACTTCAACCTGGACGGGACCGAAGGCCTGGGCGACGACCGCATCGACCGTTCGCGGCATTTCCGCGGCGTGGTGGGCGGCTATCGGTTGCCCACCGCCAAGCCGATGTACCTGGAGCCGTTCTTCTATCAGTTCCGCAACGACAACCAGGTCTGGGGCCGGCAGACCGCCGAGGAAAATCGCAACTACTACGGCCTGCGCCTGTGGGGCAACGTGGGCAAGCTGCGCACCGATTCGTTCGTGGCCGTGCAGCGTGGCAGCTTCGGCGGGCGTGACCTGCGCGCCTATATGGCCAGCACCTCCAACGCCTGGACCCTGAGCGATGCGGGCTGGAAGCCGCGTCTGGGCTTCCATAGCGAAATCGCGTCCGGCGGCGGCGGCACGTCCGGCACCGGCACGCTCCGCAACAACAATTTCCTGTACGGCAACACGATCTACTTCAGCTGGGCCACGTTCTTCGGCCCGGTCAATCTGGTCACCGCCGCGCCGACGTTCACCTTCTCGCCCACCTCCAAGATCACCGTCAATCTGGAATGGGAAACCCTGTGGCGCCAGACCACCAGCGACGCGATCTACAACAACCAGGCGCGTGCCTATGCACGGACCCAGAACACCGGCGAACGGCGCATCGGCACCATGCCGCGCATCAACGCCACCTGGAACATCGATCCGAACTGGTCGGTGACCTTCCGCGCCGAACACCTGATGGCCGGCCCGGCGCTGACCAAGGCCGGTTACGGCGATTCGACCTTCGTGATGGGCTGGTTGAACTTCCGCTTCTGAGTGCCTGCGGTGGATCGGTGCGCGTGCGCACCGACGCGTTTTGCCGGTGCAGCCGTTCACCTGCAGCAGCGATGCATGCGCATGCCGCGCCCTGTCCGGGGCGCGGCATGTTGCTTTTCACCGTCTGTACGACAGTCGATGCCAGGAGCGCGGGCCGCACACCGTCTGCTGCAGTGGCGACCGCACCGATTCGGCCCTCAATCTCCAGGACCACGTTTGGCGGACTGGGCCGTGGCTGCCCGCTCCCTCGTCATCGGAAGACTGCGCCCATCGCGACGCGACTGGATCGAAGTGGTCGCGCGCTCGGCGGCACGCCGGCTGGCAGGTACTGGCCAGCGATACTCTCCGGCGCCGTCTTTGCGTCGGGCGTACTGAACGATGGTCAGATGCTTGCCGTCGTCCTGGGCCTGCAGCGGGCGCGTGGTTCCGCGTAGCGCTGGCGGCAGGTCGGCGAGTCGCTGCGCAAGCGGCCTTGTATCGGCCGGACGATCGCGCAGCCACAGCAGGGCCGTCACCGTCCGTACCGCCGCAGCGGTGTCCTGCAACGTGTGCTGGTGATTGGCATGGTCCGGACGCGCCACGTTGGCCAGCAGGCAGCCGATGGCATTGGCCACGCAGGCCACCGTGGCCGTGTCGGGCTCTGCCACCATGCCGGGCGGCAGCGCCTGATCCTGCGCCAGCAATGCCTGCACCGGCGCGCTGCAGGCCCAGGTAAAGGTCGGCGCCAGCAGCGCCTGGGTGCGCTCGCGATCCAGCAGCTGTGGCGAGATGCGATCCAGCCAGTCGCCATCGCCCTGCTGGACGGACGCGTCCTGCAGCATCGAAAACACCCTCCGCGATTCGCCATGCAAGGCATTGCAGAGCGAACGCTCCTCCATCCCTGCGGGTGCGAACGCCGCGGCACAGTGCGCTGGCAACGGCAGCTGCGCAGGCAGCTCGGCCAGCATGTCGGCGAACAGCTGCGCATCGCCACGCAGCATCGCAGCGCCAATCAACGTGATCGCCAGGTTGTCGCCGCTACGCAGCAGGACGCGGGCAACCTGCGCATCGGTGCAGACATCGCTCAAGGCCTGGGTGGTATGCCCCTTTGCGAAGGCCAGTGCGCTGGCCGTCATCGCCAGCGTTATCCGCGGCAGCTCCGGCAACAGCGTCTCGGCGTGCGGCGGGAGCGGGTTGCGGTAGTCGGTGTAGTGCGCCAACGTCCGCATCCTGGCCAACATCGGCGCCTGTGCGGCCAGCGCATCGGCATAGGCCTGCGGTTGTTCGCGCACGCGCTGCAGACATCCGCCGGCGCCGGCACGGCACAGGGCTGGCGCGGTGGCTGGCCAGCCAGGCAGGCGCGGATAGTCCGCGGCGGCGCGGCGAAACGGCGCCTGCCTCGGCAGCCGATTCAGGCGTTCCATGTCCTGGGCCAGCACGGTCTCGCGCTGCGCTTCCGGAACCGCATAGGACAACGACCACAGCGCCGCGAACATGTTGGGCCCACGCAACGGCTGCAGCGGCTGACGCAGTTGCGCCAGCGCCTGCCGCTCTGCGTCGGGGATCGGCCAGCGTTGGGAAACGGCATACAGCGCCACCAATACCGCGAGCAGAATGCAGACACCGAGCAAGGCGGTCTTGAGGAACTTGGCGAGCATGTGCACGTTCTTCCCTGGGAAGCCGCACATCTTATCGATGTCGCGCTGTTTCAGTGGGCAAAACATTCGGCGGCCGATGGGGCGGCGAACCCGCGTCTCTTCCGTCAAAGAGCAGCAGACGCTTCCCACCTTGTTCCCCGGCAGATTCGTTGCAAGAACGATCGTCCCGCACACCAGCGGCGGCGGTGCCCTCATCCGGCGCTACGCGCCACCTTCTTTCAGGGGGAGAAGGGAAGCGTTTGAACCAATGACCGGGTTGTGGCGGTCGACGCACA
Source organism: Xanthomonas melonis (assembly GCF_020783655.1). Taxonomy (GTDB): domain Bacteria; phylum Pseudomonadota; class Gammaproteobacteria; order Xanthomonadales; family Xanthomonadaceae; genus Xanthomonas; species Xanthomonas melonis. Next base: position 110,065 of record NZ_JAJGQH010000012.1, read on the forward strand.
GCGAAGCGCTTTGACCAATCCCGAATGCCCAATCTCCAATCCCCGCCCCACCTCCACCGGACGCGGCCGAATGCCTACACTATGCCGATGTCCGAATCCCCCACTCCGCACGCACGCCCTTCCCTGCAACGCGTCTTCCTGACCGGGTTGCTCACCTTGCTACCGGTCTGGCTGACCTGGGTGGTGGTGAAGTTTGTCTTCGCGCTGCTCTCGGGCATCAGTAGCCCCTGGGTGGTGCCCCTGTCCGAGCGCATCGCCGCGTCGTTTCCGGACTACCTGGGCTGGATCAAGGCGCTCTGGGTGCAGAACACCATCGCCCTGATCGCAACGGTGGCGGTGATCCTGTTCGTCGGCATCCTGAGCCGGCGCGTGATCGGCCAGCGCTTGCTGCGCTGGTTCGAGGCGGTCATGCGGCGCATTCCGCTGGCCAGCGTGGTCTACGACAGCGCGCGCAAGCTGCTGGACATCCTGCAGACGCAGCCCGGCAGCACCCAGCGCGTGGTGCTGATCGACTTCCCGCATCGCGACATGAAATCGGTGGGCCTGGTCACCCGCGTGATCAAGGAGCAGGGCACCGGCCGCGAGCTGGCGGCAGTGTATGTGCCCACCACGCCCAACCCCACCTCCGGCTATCTGGAAATCGTGCCGGTGGAGCTGCTCACGCCCACCGACTGGAGCGTGGACCAGGCGATGAGCTTCATCATCTCCGGTGGCGCAGTGGCACCCGAATCGGTGCCCTTCACCCGCACGGCGGATCGCTGAGACCATGGCGCACACGCGGACCCTGGACGATCGCGCGGTGCGCCTGTTCATCGCGCTGGCTGCGTTCTTCTGCGTCAACGCCGCGCTGGCCGAGTTCATCGGGGTCAAGATCTTCGCGCTGGAAGACACCCTGGGCATCGCGCCGCTGAACTGGAACCTGTTCGGCCAGACCGGCTCGCTGAGCTTCACCGCCGGCACCTTGTTGTGGCCGGTGGTGTTCATCATGACCGACACCATCAACGAGTTCTTCGGCAGCCGCGGGGTGCGTTTCATCTCGTGGGTGGCGGTGGCGCTGATCGGTTATGGCTTCGTGTTCGCCTTCGCTGCGATCGCACTGGCACCGGCTGGCTGGTGGATCACCGCAGCGCAGAGCCAGGGCGTGCCGGACTACCAGGCGGCGTTCGCGGCGGTGTTCGGGCAGGGTTTGTGGACCATCGGTGGCTCGCTGGTGGCATTCCTGGTCGGCCAGCTGATCGATGTGTCGGTGTTCCACCGCATCCGCCGCGTCACCGGCGAAAAGCACGTGTGGCTGCGCGCCACCGGTTCCACCGCGGTTTCCCAGCTGGTGGACAGCTTCGTGGTGATCTACATCGCCTTCGTGCTCGGCCCGCAGCATTGGTCGATGGACCAGTTCCTGGCGGTGAGCACGCTCAACTATGTCTACAAGATGGGCTTCGCGGTGGCGCTGATCCCGCTGCTGTATCTGGCGCGGCGCGGCATCGGCCTGTATCTGGGCGCCGCGCGTGCCGAGCAGTTGCGCGAGGAAGCCGCCGCCGATTGAGCCTGGCCGCAGCGCGCCTGCCTTCCGCAGAGCCAGGCGCCGCAAAGGCCCGGTCCGGTTGGCGCAGCGCACCAGGCGTGGCCGGGCGGGTCCAGGACCGGGCCATGCATGAATTGCGGATGGGCGGTATGCCCGCCATGGGTGGCCGTCGCGGTGCGGATCGGGCAAGCTCCCCGCTCGCTTGTTTCCGGAGCCGGTAATGCCCCCGAGCTTTTCCCGCCTGTTGTCGCTGGTCCTCGCCACCGTGCTGAGCCTGTCGGTGGCGCCGCCCGCCGATGCCGCCAAGAAGAAGACCGCCAAGGCACAGACCACGCAGACGCGCGCGAAGGCGAGCAAGGCCAAGAAGACCACCAAGCCGGCCAGGAGCGCCAAGCCGGCCAAGGGCAGCAGAGCCGCCAAGGCCAGGCCGCGCGCAGTGGCCGCACCGGTGGTGCTGAGCAAGGCGCAGCAACTCAACCTGCTCTACGACCAGTACTGGGACGCCTCGCTCAAGCTCAACCCGTTGCAGGCCACCTTCCAGGGCGAGAGCCGTTACAACGACCAGTTGCCCAATTTCCTGTCGCCGGCGTTCCGCCAGCAGTCGCACGACTTCACCGTCCTGTGGCTGGGCAAGGCCGAAGCGCTGGGCTCCGACGGACTGAGCGGCCAGGACCTGCTCAGCTACCAGATCTTCGTGCGCGATGCGCGCAGCGCGCTGGCCGCCGAGCAGTTCCCCAGCTGGATGCTGCCGATCAACCAGTTCTACAACATCGCCAGCATCGCGGTGGTGCTCGGCTCGGGCACCGGCGCGCAACCGTTCAAGACGGTCAAGGACTACGACAACTGGTCGCGGCGTGCGCTCGGCATTCCCGACCTGTTCGACCAGGCCATCGCCAATATGCGCGCCGGCATGCAGGCCGGCGTGGTGCAGCCCAAGGTGCTGATGCAGAAGGTGCTGCCGCAACTGGATGCGATCATTGCGCGCACCGCCGAGGACAGCCTGTTCTGGGGACCGATCCGCAACCTGCCGGCGGATATGCCCGAGGCCGACAAGCAGCGCCTCACCGCCGAGTACAAGCGGCTGATCGAAGTGCGCATCCTGCCCGCCTATCGCGCGCTGCGCGGCTTCATCGCCACCGAGTACCTGCCGGCCTGCCGCGATACCGACGGCCTGGCCGCGCTGCCCAACGGCGCGGCCTGGTACGCCTATGACGTGCGCCAGAGCACCACCTCCGAGCTGTCCCCCGAGCAGATCCACCAGATCGGGCTGGACGAGGTGGCGCGCCTGCAGGGCGAGATCCAGACGCTGACCAGGCAGGTGAAGTTCCGCGGCAACCTGCCCAAGTTCTACAAGTTCATGCAGACCGACAAGCGTTTCAGCTTCCGCAGCGACACCGAGCTGCTGGGCTATTACCGCGGCCTGCAGGGACGCGTGCAGGCCGCGGTGCCGCGCCTGTTCGCGCTGCAGGGCATTCCCGAGCTGGAAGTGCGTGCGGTGGAACCGCAACGCGCGCAGTCGGCGGCCAGCGGTTCGTACATGCGCCCCAGCGCGAATGGCAGCGCGGGCAGCACACCGGGCATCTTCTACGTCAATACCTCCGACCTGCCCTCGCGCCGGACCTGGGAAGCGGAGAGCCTGTACCTGCACGAAGCCATCCCCGGCCATCACTACCAGCTCGGGCTACAGCAGCAGCTGACCGACCTGCCCAAGTTCCGCCGCCTGGGCGGCGAGACGGCCTACATCGAAGGCTGGGGCCTGTACGCCGAATCGCTGGGCCGCGAGCTGGGGCTCTACCAGGACCCCTACAACTACTACGGCTACCTGCAGAACGCGCTGTGGCGTTCGATCCGGCTGGTGGCCGATACCGGCTTGCACAGCAAGGGTTGGACGCGCACCCAGGCCATCGATTACATGCTGGACAACTCGGCGATGAGCCGCACCGATGCCGAGGCCGAAGTCGACCGCTACATGGCCATCCCCGGCCAGGCGCTGGCCTACAAGGTGGGCGAGATGAAGATCGCGCAGTTGCGCGAACAGGCCCAGCGCGAGCTGGGGCCGCGCTTCGACGTGCGCGCCTTCCACACCGAAGTGCTCAAGGACGGCTCGGTGCCGCTGGAAATCCTGCAGGACAAGATCCAGCGCTGGATCGCAGCGCAAAAGGGCTGAGCCGGCTCGGCCCAACGCGCGCGTCCGACCAGGCAGCGCGCACGGCAGGCCGGCGCAGCCGTTGCCCGCTGCGCCGGCCGCTACACTACCCGCTCCATTGGAGGGAGTAACGATGCAGCCGCACGACGACCACAGCGACCACGCATTGCCGCGCGAGATCGCAGCGCAAGCGCCGTTTCTTTCGCCCAGCCTTGCTGCACGCCTGCAGGATGGCCAATGGCAGCGCAATCTGGTTGGAGAGGCGGGAGCGGAGGTATTTCGCGTGCGACTCCCCACCGGGCCGGAGGTGTTCCTCAAGCAGGCAAGTGGCGCGACCGCGCACGCGCTGACCGAGGAGATGGCCCGCCTGGAGTGGTTGTCCAGTTTGGCGGGCGAGCTGCCGCCGGTGCCAAGCGTCGAGCACTTCGAGTGCGCGGCAGGCCACAGCTGGCTGCTGACACGCGCGATGCCGGGCCGGACAGCGAACGAATGGCTGCAGGAGGCGCCTGGACGCGGCCTCGCCATCGTGCAATCGCTGGCGACGGCGCTGCGCCGCTGGCATGCGCTGCCGGTGCAACACTGCCCGTTCAACGCCGATCACACGCTGCGGCTTGCCCAGGCCCGCCAACGCCTCGATGCCGGACTGATCGACGCGGACGATTTCGACGACGCCCGCGCCGGCTGGACGCCCGAGGACGTCTGGGACGCGATGCACGCGCTGCTGCCGCTGCGGATGGAGCGTGTGGTCACTCATGGCGACTACTCGCTGGACAACATCCTGCTCGATGCGCAGGGCCAGGTGACCGGCATCATCGACGTGGGCCGTGCCGGAATCGCCGATCCGTACCAGGACCTGGCGATCCTCTGGAACGGCCTGTCGGAATTCGGCGAAGACCTCCAGCAGGCGCTGCTGCCGGCGTACGGAACCGCAATGGACAGCGACAGGCTCACGTTCCACCTGTGTCTGGACGAGTGCTTCTGAGGCATCCACACGCCGGCCGATCGACCCGCGCGCCATCGGTTCGACGCAATGCCCCCGCCCCGCATCCACGCTGCATCCGGATGCGCGCACCTGCGGGACTGCATGCACCGCACACTGGATCAGCCTTGCGCACACGCCGCCGCCAGCGCGGCGATATCGCGCGGGCTGGTGCGGCAGCAACCACCGATCAGGCGCGCGCCGGCCGCCCGCCATTGCGCGTGCTGGTCGGCCAGGGTGAGCACAGCCCCATGGCCGGCGTGCCAGCGCTTGTCGGCCGCGTCGTAGTGCTCGCCGGAGTTGGGGTACACCACCAGCGGTAATGCGGTCAGCGCCGACAGGCTGTGCAATGCAGCGGTCACTTGATCCAGCGCAATGCAGTTGATGCCAACTGCGATCACCTGAGCACAGGCATCCAGCGCTGGCACCACCTGTGCCAGCGGAGTGCCATCGCTCAGATGCGCCGCATCGCGCAGGGTGAACGAGAACCACGCATGCAGTTGCGGGAATTGGTTTTGCAACAACAGTCGCAACGCTTCGATCTCGCTGGCCGATGGCAAGGTCTCGCAGGCCAGCACATCCACCCCGGCCGCCGCCAGCGCGGCGATGCGCGGACGGTGGAAGTCCATCATCTGCTCCAGCGGCAGCACGTAGTCGCCACGATACTCCGAGCCATCGGCCAGGTACGCGCCGTACGGCCCCACCGAGCCTGCCACCCACAACGGCGCAGCATCCGGCTGCAGCTGCAGGTGATCGGCGCGTGCCTGCGCGGCCAGCTGCACGCTGCGCGCGACCAGTGCCTGCGACTGCGCCAGATCCAGTCCGCGCGCGGCGAACCCCAGCGGGGTCGCCTGATAGCTGGCGGTGATCGCGCATTGCGCACCGGCGGCGAAGTAGTCGCGGTGCACCTGGTAGATCAGCTCCGGCTGCTCCATCAGCACCCGTGCCGACCACAGCGCATCGTTGAGATCGCAGCCGCGTTGCTCCAGTTCGGTGGCCAGGGCGCCATCCAGCAGGACAACCCCGTCGTGCTGCAAGGCCTGGCTGAAGGGCGCGTTGGCACGCGGCCGGCGGGAAGCAATCGTCATGCGTGCAGTCTCCGGGCTGCCAGCCGCTGGGTCAGTGCGTAGGCGCCGTAACACAGCGCCACGAAGGGAATCCCGCAGTACAGTGCAATGCGCTGCTGCGGATCGAACGCCAGCCCGATGCAGGCCAGCAGGCACAGCGTCAATCCCAGAATCGGCGTCCACGGATACCACGGCGCCCGATAGGCCAGCGTTTCCACGGCGATACCGTCGTCAAGCAGTTGGCGGCGAAAACGGTAATGCGCAGCGCAAATGCTCAGCCATACCACCACCACCGCAAACCCCGAGACCGCCGAGATCGCAACGAACACGGTGTCGGCCGCATAGACGGCGGTCAGCAGCGCAAGCAGACCACCCAGCATGCTGAACGCCACCGCATGCAGTGGAATGCCGCGGCGGGTCAGCCGCGCCAGGCCTGCCGGCAAGGTACCTTCGTTGGCCAGCGACCACAGCATGCGCGAGGCGGCATACAGCCCGGAATTGGCGGCCGACAGGATCGCGGTCAGGATCACCGCGTTCAACACGTCGGCCGCATACGGAATACCCAACAGCTCGAAGCCGCGTACGAAGGGACTGGTGTCCACCGCCGCCTGCCCGGCCGGCAGCAACGCCGCCAGCACCAGCACCGTGCCGACGAACAGCACCACCAGCCGCACCAGGGTCGTCCGGATCGCCAACGGAATCGCACGCGCAGGCTGCGCGGTTTCGCCGGCAGCCACGCCGATCAACTCGGTCCCGGAGAACGCGAAGTTGACCGCCACCATCGTCATCAGGATCGGCAGGGTGCCCTGCGCGAACCAGCCATCACTACGCAGATGGCGCAGGCCTGGCGGTGGCGTGCCATCGGCCAGCGGCAGCACGCCCACCACCGCTGCACCGCCCAGCACGATGAAGACCAGCAGGGTGATCACCTTGATCAGCGCAAACCAGAATTCGCCTTCGGCGAACCAGCGCGCCGACACCGTGTTCAAGCCGAAGATCAGCGCGCAGAACAGCAGGCACCATGACCATGCCGGGCTGTGCGGAAACCAGTACTGCATGCAGAACGCCGCGGCCGTGAGGCTGGAGCCCAGCGCCACGGTCCAGCTCAGCCAGTACAGCCACGCCACCACGTAACCGGTGGCCGGCCCCAGATAGCGCGTGGCATACACATGGAAGGCGCCGGTCTGCGGCATCGCCACGGCCAGTTCGCCAAGGCATTGCATCACCAGGTACACCACCAGTGCACCGATGCTGTACGCGATCACCGTGCCCAGCGCGCCGGTGCTGGCGATGATGTAACCGGAATTGAAGAACAGACCGGTGCCGATCACCCCACCCAGCGACAGCATCACCAGATGGCGCACCTGCATGCTGCGCTGGAACTGCATGGCGGTGGTGGAGGACGGCTCGGGCATGAATGAATCTGGTCGGCGTTCCCCGCATCGTGCCATGCGCGCGCGGGCGAGCACAGCCATGCGCGGTGGAGCTGTGACGCAGAGCCTGCCGCTCACTGGCAGGCGGTTATGCTGCCGATCGGTTTCTACTGGCCCTTCCCATGCCACGCCATCGCCGTACCGCTCTGCACACGTCCCCGCGCAGTCTCGCCACCTGGTGCTTGCCTGGGCGCTTGCCCGCTCCACACCGTGCAACGTGCGCGGGCGCCGTCGATCCTGCCGCGCCATGCAAGGCGCGCACGCGCCCTGCGCGCAACACGTGCTCGAACACGTGGACATCGACCCGCTTGCCGACAGCCCTGACGTGGAGCGCGGCATGATGCTCGCCGGAATTCACCACGTGGCGATCATCGCCGGCGACTATGCGCGCTCCAAACAGTTCTACTGCCAGATTCTGGGCTTGCGCGTGCTCGATGAGCATTACCGCCAGGCACGCGATTCCTGGAAGCTGGATCTGGCGTTGCCCGATGGCGGCCAGATCGAACTGTTCTCATTCCCCAATGCCCCCACCCGTCCCAGTCGCCCGGAAGCGCAGGGACTGCGCCACCTAGCCTTTCGCGTGGCGGACCTCGACCGTGTCGTGGCGCATCTCAACGCGCATGGCGTAGTGACCGAAGACATTCGCATCGATGAGTACACCGGGCGACGTTTCACCTTCTTCGCCGATCCGGACGATCTGCCGCTGGAGCTGTACGAGACCTCTTGAATCCCGCTTTCGGCGATCAAAGGCAGTCACATCGGCTACGCCTGCACGTCTTGGCGGCATGACTTCCGGCGGATGCAGCGACCTGGCATGCACGCAGAAGATTCCGATACCCCAGGGACACAGGAACCGTCGATGCTGCAGATTCGTGCGTTGTCCAAGACCTACGCCAATGGCGTGCATGCGCTGCAAGGTGTCACGCTCGACATTCCGCGCGGCATGTTCGGGTTGCTGGGGCCAAACGGTGCCGGCAAATCTTCGTTGATGCGCACACTGGCGACGCTGCAGGAAGCCGACGCGGGTAGCGTCACGTTGCGTAGCGCCGATGGCAGCAGTCTGGACGTGTTGAAGGACAAGGATGGCCTGCGCCGCCGGCTGGGGTATCTGCCGCAGGATTTCGGGGTCTACCCGAAGGTCAGCGCGCTGGACATGCTCGACCACTTCGCCGTGCTCAAGGGGCTGACCAGCCGCGGCCAGCGCAAGGAGGTGGTCGAACGGTTGCTGCAACAGGTCAATCTGTGGGACGCGCGCAAGCGCAAGCTCGGCACGTATTCCGGCGGCATGCGCCAGCGCTTCGGCATCGCGCAGGCACTGCTGGGCGACCCGCAACTGGTCATCGTCGACGAACCCACGGCCGGGCTGGACCCGGAAGAACGCAATCGATTCTTGAACCTGCTGGCCGAAATCGGCGAGAACGTTGTGGTGATCCTGTCCACCCACATCGTCGAGGACGTCACCGACCTGTGCCCATCGATGGCCATCATGAACAAGGGCCAGGTGCTGCTGAGCGGCCGGCCCGCCGATGCGATCGCCATGCTCGATCAGCAGGTCTGGCGCAAGCAGGTCAGCAAGCCCAGCCTGCCCGACTACGAGGCACGCTTCACCGTGCTGTCGACGCGCTTGATCGCCGGCCATCCGGTCATCCATGTGTTCAGCGCCGATTGCCCGGAACCGGGCTTCGAACAGGTCGCTCCCGATCTTGAGGATGTCTATTTCCAGCGCCTGCGCAAGCAAGCGCTGGCTGCCTGACGGGAGCACTGCGATGATCCTGGCGTTTCTGCGCTTCGAGCTGCGCGAACAACTGCGCTCGCCCTTCCTGTGGTTGCTTGCCGTGCTGTATGCGCTGCTTGCCTTCGCCGCGCTGGCCAGCGATGCCGTGCAGATCGGTGGCGGCATCGGCAATGTGCTGCGCAACGCGCCCACCGTGATCGCCACCCTGCTGGGCATGTTCACCTTGCTCGGTCTGCTGGTGACGACCTTGTTCGTCAGCAATGCGCTGCTGCGCGATTTAGACCTCGGTACCGCCGAACTGGTGTTTTCCACCCCGGTGCGGCGCCGCGATTATTTGATCGGCCGCCTGGGGGCGGCGCTGATCGCCGGCATGATCATGTATGTGGTGATCGCGGCGGGCATGTTCGTTGCGCAATTCATGCCCTGGATCGATCAGGCCCGTCTCGGGCCGGTGGCCGTGCTGCCCTATCTCTGGTCGTTGCTGGTCCTGGTGCTGCCCAACCTGCTGTTCACCACCGCCTTGCTGGCGGTACTGGCGGTGACCACACGCAGCATCCTGTGGGTCTACATCGGCGTGATCGTGTTCTTCGTGCTCTACGGCGTGAGCCGCGCGCTGCTGGCCGATCTGGACAATGTGTGGGTCGCCACCCTGGCCGATCCGCTGGGTATCCGCGCCCTGTCGCAGACGCTGCGTTACTGGTCGGTGGAACAACGCAATCAAGGACTGCCGCCGTTGGAGGGCTATCTGCTTGCCAACCGGGCCCTGTGGCTGGGCATGAGCGCGCTGTTGTTCGCCGCCGTGTTCGCTCTGTTCCGCACCGAGCGCAGCGGTACGCGCCGGCGCCGTGGCGCAGCACCGCAGACGCCAGTTGCCGCGCCAGCGAACACCCGCGCTGCTGCGGTGCATCGCCTGACAGTGACGCCGCGCTTCGACGCAGGCACGGCATGGAAGCAACTGCTGCAGCAGGTCCGCTTCGATACGCTGGGCGTGATACGCAGTGCGCCATTCCTGGTATTGCTGGCCCTGGGCCTGGCAAATTTCATTCCCACTGCATTGTTCAACCAGCGCATGTTCGGCACTGCGATACTGCCGGTGACCTCGGTCATGCTGGAAGCCTTGCAGAACAGCTACAGCTTCCTGCTGATCATCGTGGTGCTGTTCTATGCCGGCGAGCTGGTATGGAAGGAGCGCAGCAATCGTATCGACGGCATCACCGATGCCATGCCGATCCCCAACTGGGTGCCGCTGCTCGGCAAGTTCGTTGCATTGCTGGTCGTGATCGTCAGCTTCCAGCTCGCTGGTGGGCTGACCGCCATCATGTTGCAGCTCGGCCGTGGCTACACCAGCATCGAGCCGCTGCTCTACCTCAAGACGCTGGCGCTGGGGTCGGTGCTGTACGTGCTGATGGGCGGCATGGCATTGGTGCTGCAGGTGCTGAGCAACAACAAGTTCGTCGGCTACGCCTTGCTGGTGCTGGTGCTGATCGCACAGTCGGTGCTGTCGATGCTGGATTACACCCAGAACCTCTACACCTTCGGTGGCTGGCCCAACGCCCCGTATTCGGACATGAACGGCTTCGGCCACTTCCTGCCCGGGCAATTGTGGCTCCAGGGCTACTGGGGCGTATTCCTGCTGGCCCTGTTACTGCTGTCCTCGGCGTTCTGGCCGCGCGGGGTCGGCCACCGCCTGCGTCAACGCACGCGCCTGGCGCTGCAGCGACTGCGCGGCCCGACCGGGGCGGCGTTGGCAGCCAGCATGCTGGCCTTCGCCGCGATCGGTGGCTGGCTGTACTGGAACACCAACATCTACAACACCTTCCTGTCGCCGGAACAGCAGCTGGATCTGCAGGCACGCTACGAGCGCGACTACCGCAAATACAAGGACCTGCCGCAGCCGCGCATCATCGCCGTGGACAACCGTGTCGACCTGCATCCGGAAACGCAGTCGGCGGTCATCGACGCCACCTGGACCGTGCGCAATACCCATGCCGTGCCCATCGGGCAGATCCATATCGGCATGCAGGGTCGCGATGGCGACCGCAGCCTGGTGCACGTGGATCTGGGCGGGCAGACCCTGCTCACCCATGACATCCCGGCCGGCTACCGCATCTACCGTTTGCAACGTCCGCTGCAGCCGGGCGAGCAACGCGTGTTTCGCTTCCGCGTCGATCTGCATCCGCACGGCCTGACGGCCTCGCAGGCGCAGACCGAACTGGTTGCCAACGGCAGCTTCTTCAATAGCCAGATGTTGCCCTGGTTCGGCTACAACACCCAAACCGAGCTCACCGACCGCAACGACCGCCGCAAGCGCGGGCTGGGCGAGCCCACGCGCATGCCCAAACTGGAAGACCAGGCCGCACGCGCCAACACCTACATCAGCAACGACGCCGACTGGCTTGACTTCGCCAGCACCGTCTGCACCGCGCCAGACCAGATCGCACTGGCCCCTGGCTATCTGCAGAAGGAGTACCGCCAACAGGGCAGGCGCTGCTTCCGCTACGTGATGGATCGCCCGATGCTCAACTTCTATGCCTACCTGTCGGCACGCTGGCAGGTGCGCAAGGCCTACTACAAGAAGATTCCGATCGAAATCTATTACGACCCCAAGCACCCGTACAACGTACAACGCATGATCGAGGGCGTGCAGAAGTCACTGGCCTATTACGAGGCCAATTTCACCCCATACCAGCACCACCAGGTACGCATCATCGAGTTCCCCGGCTATTCGCGGTTCGCACAATCGTTCGCCAACACCATCCCCTACTCCGAATCGATCGGTTTCATCGCCGACCTGCGCGACAAGGACGCGATCGACTACGTGTTCTACGTCACCGCGCATGAAGTGGCGCACCAGTGGTGGGCGCATCAGGTCATCGGTGCAAATGTGCAAGGCGCCACGATGCTGTCCGAGTCGCTGGCGCAGTACTCGGCGCTGATGGTGATGGAGCGCGAGTACGGGCGCGCGCATATGCGCCGCTTCCTCAAGTACGAACTGGACCGCTATCTGGAAGGACGCGGTGGCGAAACCATCGACGAACTGCCGTTGTACCGGGTCGAGAATCAGCAGTACATCCACTATCGCAAGGGCTCGCTGGTGTTCTATCGCCTGCGCGAGGAGATCGGCGAAGCAGCGCTCAATCGCGCCTTGCAGCGCTTTCTGCAGGCCAAGGCGTTCCAGCAGCCACCCTACACCACCTCCGCCGAGCTGCTTGAGGCCATTCGTGCCGAGGCACGCCCGGATCAGCAGGCAATGATCACCGATCTGTTCGAACGGATCATCTTCTACGACAACCGGGTGCTGAGCGCGCAGGCCCGCAAGCGCCCGGATGGACGCTTCGATGTGACCGTGCAGGCGCAGGCCGCCAAGTTGCAGGCCGATGGGCGTGGCAAGGAAAAGCCGGTGGCGATGGACGACTGGATCGAGGTGGCGGTCTACGGCCTGCCCGATGGCGAACATGCCGATCCTCCGATGCTGGCGCTGCAACGCCAGCATGTCACCAGCAGCGCCCACAGCTTTACCTTCACCGTCGACCGCCTGCCGTTCGAAGTCGGCTTCGACCCAGACAACAAGCTGATCGACCGGGTGCCCGACGACAATCGCAAACGGGTGAGCCTGGTAGCGAAATGAACGGCGTCGAGCCTACGGGCTGAAGCCGGCGGCAATCGGGACACCGCGTTCGCGGCAGCGGTGTGCCGGGCAACGCGGACGGCATCGATACCCATCGCCGACCGGCGGGAGCAGGGGGCCGGGTGTCGAGACGGCCCTCACGCAGCGCAGGCTTGCGGCAGCGGGGTGATGACGGGCGCCGATGGCCTGCCCGGCGCCGCGCCTCGACTTGCCGCTCAGCGTGGTGTCGCCCGACGGCGTGGCAAGCCAGGCTCTGCCCGGCAGTGCCGGCTCGCCGCTTGCCGCGCGCTGCGGCTGCTCATGCCGCCCGGCGCCGCCGTGGCACGGCGGCGTGCCGGCTTGCGCACGCGTGCCGCATGAACGCCTCCCGCGCGACATCTTTCCGCCACCATACCCCGCGGTATACATTCGCGGGCAGGCCGCCGACGGCGGCCCTAGCAATCCCTGGGAGGGGAAACATGCGCAAGACCTTCAAGACCCTGATCGTGGCCCTGCCGCTGGCCGCCGCCTCGCTGCTGGCCCAAGCCTCCGATTCGCCGGTAGGCCGCTGGAAGACCATCGATGACGAGACCGGCAAGCCCAAGTCGGTGGTGCAGATCGAACAGGCTGCCAACGGCACCCTCAGCGGCAAGGTGGTGGAAATCCTGCAATCGGCCAAGGGCCCGAACCCGCTGTGCGACAAATGCGATGGCGAGCGCAAGAACAAGCCGATCAAGGGCATGACCATCCTGTGGGGCCTCAAGCCCGACGGCACCGCCGTGTGGGGCGGCGGCTCGGTACTGGATCCTGCCAAGGGCAAGACCTACAAAGCCAAGATCACCTTGACCGAAGGCGGTAAGAAACTGCAGATGCGCGGCTATGTCGGCATCGAAGCACTCGGCCGCACGCAGACCTGGGTGCGCGAGTAACGCCGACGCCACGCAACACGGCGGTGGTGCGCAAGGCGCCGCCGTCCGCCGAGCGCTCCCGGCATGGGAGCGCTCTTGGCCCATGCATTCTCCAGCGTGACCGATCGCTGCGGCGTTCCGCGGTCCATGGTCGCGCCAGCATTGTCGAGCGGGTCGACCGTACCGCACTCCCCGTGTTGGCAGCCGTCGACGGCTCGACCTGCGAACCCGCGCCCCATCGGTGATACGCCATCGGGTCACTGTCACTCCGGCCAGGGTCTGCCAGCCAGGCCACCGCCCCGATCAGGGTGGCAACGCCATCATGCGGTTTGCTGGCCGATTCGATCGGCAAGACACGCTGCGCCACCGCGATGCCATGGCCGAACGGCTGCGGGCTTATCGCAGCGTGCCCGGCATTCGGCATTCGGCATTCGGCATTCGGCATTCGGCATTCTCAGAATGCTGCGCCCATGTGAACTGTTGTCGCCCTGCGCGAATCAGGCGATCGAAGTCCGTTGCAAAGCGAACCCAACGGTGAGAGAAGTTAACGGATGGTGAACTGCAGTGTTCGGTTCATCTACCAGTCATCGCCTTGTCATCCAGCGCCGCGCCATCCCGGAGACACCACCCATGTCGTTTCGCACCCGGCCCCGTGCCAGTTCCCTGAGTCTTGCCCTGATGGCGGTGCTGACCGCCTCCAATGCCGCAGCGCAGTCGCAGACCAACGCGTCCCAGGACAGCGCCGCATCTGCCCCAGGCGCATCCGCAACGAATGCAAAACAACTGGATTCGGTCAAGGTGACGGGCTCGCGGATCGCGCGCGCCGGCTTCGATACGCTCGAACCTGCCAACGTGGTCGGCCGCGAATACATCCAAGGCTTCGGTTTCACCAATGTTGCCGATGCGCTTTTCCAGCAACCGGGTTTCGATGCCGGCGCCTCTTCCCGCGGCGACCAGGCGGGCTTCGGCGCGGGCGTCAACTTCCTGGGCCGCTTCGGACTGGGCTCCAATCGTCAGCTGACCCTGGTCGATGGCCGTCGCTTCGTCACCTCCAACCCGCCGACGGTGTTCGGCCCGGCAGGCGGCGGCACCCAGGTCGATCTCAATGTCATCCCCACGATCCTGATCGACCAGGTCGAAACCATCGGCGTCGGCGGCGCCCCGACCTACGGATCGGACGCGATCTCCGGGGTCAGCAACATCATCCTGATAAAGAATTTCGAGGGAGCCGAGGTGCGCATGGGCTATGGCCTGACCGACCGCGGCGACAACGAACGGTTCAATTACTCCGCATTGCTCGGCAGCAATTTCGGCGATGGTCGCGGCAACGTGACCATCGCCCTGGACGCCGACAACAGCCAGGGCGTACTCGGCACGGCACGTCGATTCCTGCGCCAGAGCTATTCGGTCCGTCCCAATCCGTCGGCGCGCGCGATCGCCGCCTTCCAACCAGGCCGGACCCCGGCCAACGATGGACGGGTCAATCCGCAAGTCGGCTTCAACACCGGGCCCAACGACGGCATTCCTGGCCGCGTGCTGATCCGTAACCGTCGCATCGCCGACATGACCTGGGGCGGCCTGCTGTTTCCCGCCGATGGCGACACCACACGCGATGCCAGCGGGCAGTTGCGTGGCTTCGGCGGCAACGAGGATCAGTTCGTCCAATTCGATCGCAACGGCAATCTGGTGAGCTACAACCCCGGGACCAACTTCGGGACCAGCGACGCCTCCGGGGGCGATGGCGTGGACCTGACCGAAACCAGCCAGATCATTTCCGACCTGGACCGCAAGTCGGTGTTCGCGCTCGGCAATTACGACTTCACCGATCAGCTGACCGGCTTCTTCGAAGCCTCGTTCTACAGCGCTACTGCGCGCGAACTGGTGGACCAGAACGTCTACAACGCCGCCGGCTTCGGCATCGGCTCGGTAGATGGCAGCGGCGACCAGAGTGGCGCCTTGAACTTCAATATCAACAACCCGTTCCTGTCCGAGCAGAATCGGCAGGTATTGCGCAGCCTGGGCACGGAAGACTTTCTGCTCTCGCGGTCCTCGCGCGATCTGGCCATGAACAACTCCGGCACCGATACCAACCTGTGGCGCGCGGTGTTCGGCCTGCAAGGCGCCTTCGATGCAGCCGGGCGCAATTTCACCTGGGAAGCGAGCGTCAACCACGGCGAAGGCAGTTTCGACTATTACAACTTTGGCTTGATCCAGCAGAACTTCATCAACGCGCTCAACGTCACCCGCAACAGCGCCGGGCAGATCGTTTGCGACAGCACCGCTGCCGGCACCACGGCCGATCCGGCCTGTGTCCCGTTGAATCTGTTCGGCGAGGGGGTGGCCTCCCCGGCTGCACGCAGCTACGTCACCACGCCCACCCATGCCCAGGCGCAGATGAAACAGACGGTCTTCAACGCCAACATCACCGGTGCGCTGATGGATCTGCCCGGCGGCGAACTGCGCTTCAACGCCGGCTACGAGCGGCGCAGGGAGGAAGGCAGCTTCACGCCGAGCGAGTTCGAACGCCTGGGCCGCGGGCGCTCGGTTCCCATCGCCCCTGCATCCGGCCAGTTCACCACCAACGAATACTTTGGCGAAATCCTCGCGCCGCTGGTCAAGACCGATGCAGATATTCCAGGGCTGCACCGCCTGGATCTGACCGGCAAGCTGCGTCGGGTGGAAAACACCGTCAACGGCTGGTTCAGCGCGTATACCTACGGCCTGCAGTACGAGCCCATCGCCGGCATGCAACTGCGCGGCAACAAGACCCGCTCGTTCCGCGCGCCCTCCATCGCCGAGCTCTACACCAGCCAGCAGCCGGCGTTCTACTTCATTCCCGAGCCCTGCAGCGCCGCACAGATCGGCAGTGGACCGCGCCCGGCCGTGCGTGCGCGCAATTGCCAGGCATTCTTCGCCGCTTACGGCAACGTCGACCCGGCCTCCTTCGAAGAGGCGCCCAGCAGCCAGCTCGGCTCGGTCAGCGGCAACGCGCGCCTGCAGAACGAGCAGGCCGAATCGTGGACGGCGGGCATCGTGCTGCAACCGGAGTGGATCAAGGGCCTGCGCGTTGCCGCAGACTGGTACGACATCCAGATCACCAACTCCGTGACGACCCTGAGCGCAGACGACATCGCCTCCGGCTGCTTCGACAGCGACACGTTCAACGCCAACGATGTACCCAATGCCAACAGCTTCTGCAGCCTGATCTCGCGCAATCCGCAGACCGGTGTCGCCAACGGGATCCGCACCAGCTATACCAATGGCCCGTACACCAACTTCCGCGGCTGGACCGCCGAGGTAACGTATCGATTCGATCTGGCGGCCATGCAATGGGGCAGCGGCGTGCTGGACCTGGGCTTCTACGGCTACTTCCCCAAGACGCTGGAAAGCGCGGCCGCCCCGGGCGTGCCGCCGGATGAATCGGTGGGCGAGCTCGGTGCATCCAAACGGCAGTTCCAGTGGAATGCGCGATACAGGAGCAATCACTGGGACCTCGGCCTGAGTGCCAACTACGTCAGCGGCGCGGTGTACGACCTGTTGAATACCGTCGAGACCCGCGACTTCCTGAGCATCCCCAGCTACACCAGCTACGACGCCAACATCGGCTATGCGTTCGATGCGCACGCCAGCATCAATCTGGCTGCGCTGAACGTGACCGACAAGCTGGTCGCATTTCCGTCCCTGTTCGACGGGCTGGGCCGCCGCTACATGCTGACCTTGAACTACCGTTTCTAGCCCTCGGCCGGCGACCGGATCCGTCTGGCTCCGGTCGCCGTGCTCGATGGCAACGACGATTCAGACGCTGCGCGCATGGCAGCGTGCACGGGCATGCGATAATCGGCCGTCCCCCGCATCACGCCCGCCATGACCCGCACCGCACTCGTCACCACCGCCCTGCCCTACGCCAACGGCCCACTGCATCTGGGCCACCTGGTCGGCTATATCCAGGCCGACATCTGGGTGCGCGCGCGCCGCCTGCGCGGCGACAAGACCTGGTTCGTCTGCGCCGACGACACCCACGGCACACCGATCATGCTGGCCGCCGAAAAGGCCGGGGTCACTCCGGAAGCCTTCATCGCCAGCATCCAGGCCAGTCACGAGCGCGATTTCGCCGCCTTCGGGGTGACCTTCGATCATTACGATTCGACCAATTCGCCGGTCAATCGCGAGCTCACCGAGGCCTTCTACGCCAGGCTCGAGGCCGCTGGACACATCAGCCGGCGCTCGGTGGCGCAGTTCTACGACCCGGCCAAGGGCATGTTCCTGCCCGATCGCTACATCAAGGGCATCTGCCCCAACTGCGGCAGCGCCGACCAGTACGGCGACAACTGCGAAGTCTGCGGTGCGACCTATGCGCCCACCGAACTGAAGGACCCCCGGTCGGTGATTTCCGGTGCCACGCCGGAGCTGCGCGACTCGGAGCATTTCTTCTTCGAAGTGGGCCATTTCGATGGTTTCCTGCGCGACTGGCTGGCCGGCGATGTGGCACTGCCGGGCGTCAAGGCCAAGCTCAAGGAATGGCTGGACGCCGAGGGCGGCCTGCGCGCCTGGGACATCTCGCGCGATGCGCCGTATTTCGGTTTCCAGATCCCCGGCCAGCCGGGCAAGTACTTCTACGTGTGGCTGGATGCGCCGATCGGCTACCTGTGCAGCTTCAAGACCCTGTGCGCGCAGATGGGCGAAGACTTCCAAGCGCATCTGGTCGCCGGCACCCAGACCGAGCTGCATCACTTCATCGGCAAGGACATCGTCAATTTCCACGGCCTGTTCTGGCCGGCGGTGCTGCACGGCACCGGTCACCGCGCGCCGACACGCCTGCACGTCAACGGTTATCTGACCGTGGACGGCGCCAAGATGTCCAAGTCGCGCGGCACCTTCGTGATGGCGCGGACCTTCCTGGACGTGGGCCTGGAGCCGGAAGCACTGCGTTACTACTTCGCGGCCAAGTCCTCCGGCGGCGTGGACGATCTGGATCTGAACCTGGGCGATTTCGTCGCGCGGGTGAATGCGGACCTGGTCGGCAAGTTCGTCAACCTGGCCAGCCGCTGCGCCGGCTTCATCGGCAAGCGCTTCGACGGCAGGCTCGCCGAGGCACTGCCCGACCCGGCGCAGTACGACCGCTTCGTCGCCGCACTGGCGCCGATCCGCGAGGCCTACGAACGCAACGACGCGGCCAGCGCGATCCGCCAGACCATGGCCCTGGCCGACGAAGCCAACAAGTACATCGACGACACCAAGCCGTGGGTGATCGCCAAGCAGGACGGCGCCGATGCGCTGCTGCAGTCGGTATGCACGCAGGGCCTGAACCTGTTCCGCATCCTGGTGGCCGCGCTCAAGCCGATCCTGCCGCGCACCTGCGCCGAGGCCGAAGCCTTCCTGTCGGCACCGGTGACCAGTTGGGAAGACGTGAGCCGTCCACTGACCGCGCACACCATCCAGCCCTACACCGCCCTGTTCACCCGTATCGACCCCAAACTGATCGACGCCATGACCGACGCTTCCAAGGACACCCTCGCCCCCGCACCCGACGCCGCCAAACCCGCTCCCGCTCCCGCTGTCCCGGGAACCGGGTCCCCGGTCCCGGGTCCCGACTACATCGCCATCGACGATTTCGCCAAGCTCGACCTGCGCATCGGCAAGGTGCTGGTGTGCGAATTCGTGGAAGGCTCGGACAAGCTGCTGCGCTTCGAGCTCGATGCCGGCGAGCTGGGCAAGCGGCAGATCTTCTCGGGCATCCGTGGCAGCTACGGCGAACCGGAGACATTGGTGGGCCGCAGCGTGGTGTTCATCGCCAACCTGGCCCCGCGCAAGATGCGCTTCGGCATCAGCGAAGGCATGATCCTGTCGGCCGGCTTCGACGGCGGTGCGCTGGCACTGCTGGATGCCGATGCCGGTGCGCAGCCGGGCATGCCTGTGCGTTGAAGCGGGATTGGGGAGTCGGGATTCGGGATTCGTAAAAGCCAGAACGCATTGTTGAGGGAGACCTGACTCGAGTGCCTGGCGCGCCCCCTCATCCGCCCCTGCGGGGCACCTTCTCCCGCAGGGGAGAAGGAAAGATTTCAGAGCCCCTCTCCCATTGGGAAAGGGGTTGGGGTGAGGGTACGGAGCGAAGCCCTGATGTCTTTACGAACTGCACGTGGCTCCGCCCGTACCCTCATCCGCCCCTGCGGGGCATCTTCTCCCGCAGGGAGAAGGGAAGACACTGCGCCTCCAACCAATCCCCAATCCCCAATCCCCGCCCCTCATGCACCTGGCCCTGTTCGACTTCGACCACACCATCACCACCTGCGACACCTATGCACGCTTCCTGCGCAAGGTGGCGACGCCGGCGCAGCTGGCGGCGGCAAGGTGGCAGGTGGGTCCGTGGGTGCTGGGCTATCGGTTGGGCATGGTCTCGGCTGCGGCGCTGCGCGCGCGGGTGACGCGCATCGTGTTCACCGGTCGCTCGCTGGACGAGATGGCAGCGCATGGCATTGATTACGCGCGCACCACCCTGCCGGGCGTGCTGCGTGCAGAGATGATGCAACGCATCGACTGGCACCAGGCGCAGGGACACGAAGTCCTACTGGTGTCGGCCTCGCTGGACCTGTATCTGCAGCCCTGGTGCCTGCAGCATGGGCTGTCGCTGATCTGCAACCGGCTCGACCACACCGGCGGCATGCTGACCGGCCGCTATGCCGATGGCGATTGCGGGCCGCACAAAGCCGCGCATGTCCGCGCGCATTGCGACCTGGCGCAGTACGCCTGCGTGCACGCCTATGGCGACAGCCGCGAAGACAGGCCGATGCTGGCGCTGGCGCAGCGGCGCTGGTATCGCGGCCATCTGGTGCATTGAGACCGCAATGCACTTGCCCACGCCCGATCTGGTCGAACGCCTCGATCGCCTGCTGCCGCAGACCCAGTGCGGCCAGTGCGGTTATGACGGCTGCCGCCCCTACGCGCAGGCGATGGCGGACGGCTTGGCCGACGTCGACCACTGCCCGCCCGGCGGCGATGCCGGCGCCCGCGCACTGGCGCAGGTGCTCGGCGTGCCCGCACGCCCCTACGACCGCAGTCGCGGCACGCATCTCCCACCGCAGGTGGCCTGGATCGTGGAGGCCGACTGCATCGGCTGCACCAAATGCATCCAAGCCTGTCCGGTGGATGCCATCGTCGGCGGCGCCAAGCACATGCACACGGTGATCGCGCCACTGTGTACCGGCTGCGAGCTATGCCTGCCGGCCTGCCCGGTCGATTGCATCGAGCTGCATCGGCTCGGCTGACGTCGGCGCTGGGCCGGACGCATCGCCGATCATTCCAGCGACAGTGATCTCCGGCATCCGGTGACACCTCCGCGCCGTCGGGAACGTCCCGACGCCTGGTGGCGCATCCATGCGACGGTAGCGTCCGTATGCATAGGCACTCCCGTCGAGGACCCGCCGATGCGCCTGCTTGCCGCCGCCCTGAACGCGATTGCCGTCCGCTGCCGACCGATTCCGCCGTTGTTGCTGGTGGTGCTCGGCAGCCTGCCGTCAGGCGCGGCGGCGGTGACACGCATCGACGCCGATGCCTTCGACGCCGACAGCGGCGCCCTGCGCTATCGCGAATCGCACTGGCTGCTCGACGACGGTGGACGGCTGGTGCTGTACCGCTGTCCCAACGGGCAGGCATTCGCGCGCAAGCAGGTCGATGGTGGCGGCAGCGCGCCCGACTTCAGTTTGAGCGATGCACGCGACGGCTACCGCGAAGGCGTGCGGCGGCGCGGTGAGGTGCGCGAGATGTTCCAGCAACCGCCCGGCAAGCCCGAACGCCGCACCCCACTGCCGGCGGGCGAAGACGAACGTGTCATCGATGCCGGCTTCGATGCCTACCTGCGCGCGCACTGGGATGCCTTGGCCACCGCGCCACGACGGGTGGACTTCGTGCTGCCCAGCCTGCAGCGGCAACTGGCCTTTCGCGTGAAACGCATCGACGATGTTGCAGGCCAGCGGCGCTTCCGCATCGCGCTGGACACCTGGTATGGCGCGGCCGTGCCGTCGCTGGAAGTGCGTTACTCCATCGCCGGCAAGCGCCTGCTGGAATTCCGTGGCGTGGGCAATCTGCGCGATGCGCAGGGGCGCTACCCGCGCGTGCGCATCGTGTTTCCGGATACGGCGCCGCGTGCCGGCACCGACGCCGAGCTGCAGCAGGCGCGTGAGCAACCGTTGACCCGCAGTTGCGCTGCTGCGTGATGTCGGCATGCGCCATCTTCACGCCCGGCCACGCGCCGTTGCGTACAACGGCCCGGGCATCCATCCCGCGCACAGGACTACCCGCATGGCAAAGACCTACCTCTGGATCAACGCAGTGCTCTATCTCGCCCTGGCGGTATGGTGCACGCTCTCCCCGGTCAAGACCGCGAACGCGGTGGGCTATACACAGCTCTCGCCAGCCGGCCAATCCGAATACCTGGTCATCTATGGCGGCCTGCAGTTGGGCATGGCGTTCCTGTTCGGCTACTTCGCCTGGGTCGATCAACCGCGTACCGGCCTGCTGGTCGCACTGGCGTTCTATGTGCCCATCGTGCTGTTCCGCAGCGTGTCGCTGGCGAAGTTGTGGCCGGTTTCCACACCCACGGTGGCGCTGGCAGGGGTGGAGATCGTGTTGTTGCTCGCCGCCGCGCTGCTGTGGTGGCGCAAGTGAAGGACAGCGTCGGCCCAGTCCGGTAGCATCGCGCTCACCTCTCCCACCGCCCGACCGCATGAGTGCCATTCCCGGCCACGACGACGATGAAACCGGACGCCTGCTGACCGCAACTGCGGGCGGCGACCGGCATGCCTTCGAAGCGCTGTATCGGCAGACCTCGCCCAAGCTGTTCGGGGTGTGTCTGCGTCTGATTCCGCAGCGTGCCGAGGCCGAGGAAGTGCTGCAGGACGTGTTCACGCTGATCTGGCACAAGGCCGGCCAGTTCGACCCCAGCCGTGCGCGCGGACTGACCTGGCTGGCGATGATCGCGCGCAACAAGGCCATCGACCATCTGCGCGCCAACGCACCGCAGCGCCGCAACGTAGCGTTGGACGATGCTGGCGAGTTGCGCGATGGCGATGTCTCGCCGCTGGAGCGCACCGAGCGCGCCAGCACCCGCCGGCGCATCGACCACTGCCTGGCCGAACTGGAACCACCGCGTAGCGAGTTGATCCGCACTGCGTTCTTCGAAGGCATCACCTACGAAGAA
This sequence comes from Xanthomonas melonis, assembly GCF_020783655.1. Classification (GTDB taxonomy): domain Bacteria; phylum Pseudomonadota; class Gammaproteobacteria; order Xanthomonadales; family Xanthomonadaceae; genus Xanthomonas; species Xanthomonas melonis. The sequence goes on from NZ_JAJGQH010000012.1 coordinate 132,655, forward strand.
CTGGCCGCGCGCACCGACACACCCATCGGCACGGTCAAGAGCTGGATCCGCCGTGGCCTGGCCAAACTCAAGGCATGTCTGGAACGATGAGTACGCCCTTTCCCATCGACCAGGAACCACCGCGCGACGTGTTGGCGGGCGAGTACGTGCTGGGGCTGCTGAGCGCCGACGAGCGCCTGGCGATCGAGCAGCGGATCGCCACCGATGCCGCATTTGCCCAGGCGGTATTGCAGTGGCAGGAGCATCTGGCTCCGCTGCTGGAAGACATCGCCGCAGTGACACCACCGGATCAGATCTGGGTGCGCGTGCGCCAGACCTTGGGCTTCGATACGCCGCTGCGTGCAGTGCCGGTGGCAACGCCTGCGGTCACCGGCACGTCGGCCACGCCGCTGTGGAACAACGTGCGCCTGTGGCGCTGGACCACCGCTGCGGGCCTGGCCACTGCGGCGGTCTGCGTGCTGGCGCTGCTGAACCTGCGCACCGCGCCCACTCCCGATCAACCGCGCCAGACGCCGGTCGTGCAGACGCCGGCCACCCCGCCTGCGACGACCACGCCACCGGCTACCGGCATTGCGATGACATCGACGCTGGCCACCGAAGACGGGCGTCCCGGCTACGTGGCGCTGATGGATGCCGACCAGCACACCATCACGGTGACGCCGCTGGACCGCACCGCCACCGCCGACAAGGTGCCCGAGCTGTGGCTGATCACGCCCGACGGCAAGGCGCATTCGATGGGCACCTTCGACGATCAACGTGCGCATCGTGCGCAGATCCCCGATCGGTTGATGCCGATGCTGAGCAACGAGGCGATCCTGGCGGTGACGCTGGAGCCACCCGGTGGTGCGCCAGGCGGCGTGGCCACCGGCACTGTGGTGGCCAAGGGCGGCATCAGCACACTGGCAATGGCGCCCTGATCCGGCGCGGCCCGCGCACTGGCGGCGGGCCGCGCGTCGGCGGCAGCGGGCCATGCTGGCTGCAACCGCAACTGCCACCGGCGCCACGTGGCCGACAGGCACCAACGCTTGCAGCACGGCCTGCCATTTCCAGGCAGGCCGCATTTTCACAAGCAACCTCATGCTTGCCAGCGATACTGCGCGCACATCCGTGTAGGCAGCTGCACGCGCGGTCCGCATAAACGGGCGCGCTGTCTACACGCATGTGACGATCAAGCAGGCTGGTGCATCCATCGGCCGGCGGTTTCCGTAAACCGACCCAATGCCCCCTGGAGATTGCTGCGTGCCGAGTACTGGACTCGACCCTCGCGTTGCCGCGCCACCGCCCCAGTCCTCACCAGCGGATCGCCGCAGCCGGATCCATTCGCGGATCGGCAGCCTGCGTCGCTGGGTGGATACGCAGGCCGACATTCCCTTGGACGAGGCAAGCGCCGACCGTATCGACTGGCTGCGCGCCCTGCCCTATGTCGCGCTGCACCTGGCCTGCCTGGCGGTGTTCTGGGTCGGCGCGTCGTGGTTTGCAGTGGGGATGGCGCTATCGCTGTATGCGTTACGCATGTTCGCACTCACCGGTTTCTACCACCGGTACTTCTCGCACCGTGCGTTCAAGACCTCGCGCGTGCTGCAGTTCGTGTTCGCCGCCATCGGCGCCACCTGCGTGCAGCGTGGGCCGCTGTGGTGGGCCGCGCACCATCGTAATCATCACCGGCACACCGATACCGGCCGCGATCCGCATTCGCCGGCCCGGCACGGCTTCTGGTGGAGCCATACCGGCTGGTTCCTCACCCCGCGCAACTTCCGCACCGACTGGGAGGTCATCCCCGATCTGCGCCGCTTCGCCGAACTGCGCTTCCTGGACCGGTTCGACATCGTGATGCCGATGCTGCTGGCCGTTGGCCTGTATCTGCTGGGCGACTGGCTGGCCGATGCGGCACCCGCCCTGAAGACCAGTGGCGCGCAATTGCTGGTGTGGGGATTTGCGATCTCCACCGTCGCGCTGTTCCATGCCACCTTCACCATCAATTCGCTGGCGCACCGTTTCGGCAGCCGGCGCTTCGATACCCGCGACGACAGCCGCAACAACTGGCTGCTGGCGCTGCTCACCTTTGGCGAAGGCTGGCACAACAATCACCACTTCTTTCCCGGCTCGGCGCGCCAGGGCCTGCGTTGGTGGGAGTACGACCTGACCTGGTACGGGCTTACCGCGATGTCGTGGGTGGGGCTGGTGTGGGACCTCAAGCCGATGCCGGCGTCGCTGATCAAACGTGGCCGGCGGGTGGCACGATGAGCAAACGCAGAATTGCAGTGGTCGGTGCCGGCATTGCCGGCCTCGGTGCCGCGTGGCTGCTATCGCGCCGCTACGAGGTCACCGTGTTCGAGGCCGCCGATTACCTCGGCGGCCACACGCACACGCACCAGATCCAGCTCGACGGCCAGCACTACGCAGTGGACAGCGGCTTCATCGTGTTCAATCCGCAGCACTATCCGCTGCTCACGCGCATGTTCGCCGAACTCGACGTGGCCGCGCAGCCGACCACGATGAGCTTTTCCGTGCACGACGCGCGCAGCGGGCTCGAATACAACGCGGGCAGCTTGAACGGGTTGTTCTGCCAACGCCGCAACCTGCTCAGTCCACGCTTCTGGGGCATGCTGGCCGATTTGCGCCGCTTCTATCGGCAGGCACCGGCGGTGCTGCACAGCGACGAGCGTTTCAGCACCCTGGGCGCGTACCTGCAGCGGCATGGCTATTCGGACGCATTCCGCGACCAGCATCTGGTGCCGATGGCCTCGGCACTGTGGTCCTCGCCCTCGCAGACCATTCTCCAGTTTCCGATGGGCCAGCTGATCGGCTTCATGGCCAACCATCACATGCTGCAACTCAGCGGACGGCCGCAGTGGCAGGTGGTACGCGGCGGCTCCAACAGCTACGTGCGTGCGCTGCAGCGGCGCTGGCAGGTGTTCGAGCGCCTGTCCACGCCGGTGCATGACATCCACCGAACCCCCGATGGCGTGGTGGTCAACTCGCTGTGCGGGCAGGAGCAGTTCGACGAGGTGGTGCTGGCCTGCCACGCCGACGATGCGCTGGCATTGCTCGGCGATGCGACCGAGGCCGAACGACAGATCCTGGGTGGCATCACCTACCAGGACAACGACACCGTATTGCATACCGACGCGCGCGTCCTGCCGCGCGATCGGCGCGCATGGGCAGCCTGGAACGCGCATGTGCCGGCCGACCCGCAGGCGCCGTGCACGGTGAGTTACTGGATGAACGCATTGCAGTCGATCGCTTCGCCGCAGCCGTTCATCGTCAGCCTCAATCGCGATCACGACATCGACCCGGCCAAGGTGCTGCGGCGCATGCGCTACCGGCACCCGGTGCAGAATGCCGCTGCGCTCAGTGCGCAGGACCGCAAGGCCGAGATCCAGGGCAGGCAGCACACCTGGTTCGCTGGTGCGGCCTGGGGCTTCGGCTTCCACGAAGACGGGCTGCGCAGCGGCGTGGACGTGGCACATGCGTTGGGAGTGGACTGGTGATGCAGTTGCTGCGCGAAGCCAGCACCGATGCCGTGCCGCTGCCCCCCGGCGAGGACAGCGGCGCCGGCAGCGCGGCCTACGGATTGCGCAGTGCGCTCTACACCGGCTGGGTGCGGCACCGGCGATTCACGCCCAAGCCGCTGCAGTTCCGTTACCGGCTTTTCCTGCTGTACCTGGACCTGTCCGAGCTGGATCGGGTGTTCGCAGGCCGCTGGCTGTGGTCGGTGGGGCGCGCCAACCTGGCGCAGTTCCGCCGCAGCGATTACCTGGGCGACCCGACCATTCCACTGGATCAGGCCGTGCGCGATTGCGTGCAGGCGCACACCGGCGAGCGCCCCGATGGCGCGATCCGCCTGTTGACGCATCTGCGCTACTTCGGCCATGTGTTCAACCCGGTGAGCTTCTATTACTGCTTCGACCGCCATGACGGATTGCGCTGGATCGTGGCGGAAATCACCAACACGCCGTGGCAGCAACGCCATGCCTACGTGCTGCCGGTGGCGCAGGCGCGCAGCCACCGCGACGTGCATGCATGGCGCTTCGACAAGCGCTTCCACGTGTCGCCGTTCATGGGCATGCAGCAGCAGTACGACTGGCGCTTCAGCGTGCCGGCCGCGCAACTGCGCGTACATATGGACGTGCTGGATGCGCCGCACGATGCCGCTGTCGAGACCGGCGGCGCACGCCGCTTCGATGCCACCCTGGTGCTGCAACGCCAGCCGCTGTGCGCACGCACGCTGGCGCGGACCTTGCTCGCCTACCCCCTGATGACCGTGCAGGTCGTGATCGCCATCCACTGGCAGGCGTTGCGCCTGTGGCTGCGCGGCAACCCGGTCCACGACCATCCCCACCCGCCTGTGCGAGATCGCCGATGAATGCAACGTCCCTGCCCGACACCGCTCCCTCACGCACGGCGTCCTGGATGGATCGACTGTTGCGCAAGCGCCTGCTGGCCACGCTCGGCGAGCTGCGCGATGGGCAACTGCTGCTGCACGACGCCGACGGCATCACCACGCTGGGCACGGCCGCCGGCGCGCAGGCGCTGCAGGTGCAGCTGCGCGTGACCGACCCGGGCTTCTATCGCCAGGCCGCGCTCAACGGCAGCGTGGGGGCCGGCGAGTCGTACATGGACGGGCAATGGCAGTGCGACGATCTGGTCGGGCTGATGCGCGTGCTGCTGCGCAACCGCGACCGCCTGGACGCGATGGAAACCGGCACCGCGCGCCTCGGCGGCTGGGCCATGCGCGGCCTGCATGCGCTGGCCCGCAACACCCGCAGCGGCAGCCGGCGCAACATCGCCGCGCATTACGATCTGGGCAACCCGCTGTTCAAACTGTTCCTGGACGAGAACCTGATGTATTCCTCGGCGATCTTCGTCGAGGGCGAAGAAGCGCAGGGCGAAGCGGCGCTGGAGCGCGCGGCCACGCGCAAGCTCGAACGCATCTGCCAGAAACTGCGCCTGGGCCCGCAGCACCACGTGCTGGAAATCGGCACCGGCTGGGGTGGCTTCGCCCTGCATGCCGCCCGCGAACACGGCTGCCGCGTCACCACCACCACCATCTCGCGCGAGCAGTTCGAGCTGGCCTCGCAGCGCATCGCCGCTGCCGGGCTGAGCGATCGGGTCACATTGTTGCTGTGCGACTACCGCGATCTGCAGGGTCGCTTCGACCGCGTGGTGTCGATCGAGATGATCGAAGCGATCGGCCACCAGTATCTGGATACCTACTTCGCCAAGGTCGGCAGCCTGCTCACCGACGATGGCGAAGCGCTGATCCAGGCCATCACCATCGAAGACCACCGCTATACGCGGGCGCTGCACTCGGTGGACTTCATCAAGCGGCATATCTTTCCCGGCAGCTTCATCCCCTCGGTGGCCGCGATGACCGGCGCGATCGCCAATGCCAGCGATCTGCGCCTGTTCCACCTGGAAGACATCGGCCCGAGCTATGCCTTGACCCTGCGCGCATGGCGGCAGCGCTTCATGGCGCAGCTGCCGCAGGTACGCGCACTGGGCTACGACGAGCGCTTCATCCGCATGTGGGAGTTCTACCTGGCCTATTGCGAGGCGGGCTTTCTGGAGCGCTCGATCGGCGACGTGCATCTGTGGCTGAGCAAGCCGGGCGCACGCCCGCCGCAGTTCGTGCCCGGCCTTGCCAACGCATGAAGCAGCTGGGCAACTATCTCGGCCTGCAGGTGCTGTGGCTGGTCGCCGTCAGCAGCGCTGTGCATGCACGCATCTGGCCCACGCTGTCGGTGCTGGCGGCGTTCGCGCTGTACCAGCTGTGGCCGTCGCGGCGCGCGCCGGGCGATGTGCAGCTGATGGTCGCGGGGTTGTCGCTGGGATTGCTGCTGGACACCACGCTCGCCGCAGGCAACTGGGTGCGTTATGCAGCGCCGTGGCCGGGCAGCCTGCTGGCGCCGCCCTGGATCCTGGCGTTGTGGCTGGGCTTTGCGCTCACCCTCAATCATTCGCTGGCCGCAGTGATGCAGCGGCCATGGCTGGCGGTGCTGCTCGGCGCCATCTTCGGGCCGCTTTCCTACTGGCTGGCGCAACGCGGTTGGCGCGCAGTGGAGTTTCAATCGCCCTCTCTGCACGCCATGCTCGCTGTGGGTACCGGCTGGGGAGTGGCCTGCGGCGTGTTGTCGCTGTATGCACGCCGTCTGGGACCACCATTGCCCGAACACATCACCGGAGAACTGCAATGACTGCCTGGCCGCTGCTGCATGTGGGCGTGTTCGCAAGCGTGGTGATGGTGATCGGCTGGCTGTGGCAACGCCGTAGCGGCAACGCCGGCCCGGTCGATGTGCTGTGGGCGGCTTGCCTGGCAGTGGCTGCGCCGTATTGCGCGTGGGTGTCCGATGGCGCGGTGTTGCCGCGGGTGCTGGTGGCGGTGCTGGGCGGCGTGTGGGGTGCGCGCCTGGCCTGGCATCTGGGCGTGCGCGTGTTCGGCGACCCGCACGAAGACGGCCGCTATCGCGCACTGCGCGAGCATTGGAATGGCAGCCAGAGCAAGTTTCTCGGCTTTTTCCTGGCCCAGGCGGTGGTGGTGGTGCTGTTCGCGGTGCCGTTCCTGGCAGCTGCCAGCAATCCCAATCCGGAATGGAGCCCGTGGACCAGCCTGGCGATCGTGGTGTGGCTGGTCGCCGTCGGTGGCGAGGCGCTGGCAGACCGGCAACTGTCTGCGCACAAGGCCGACCCGGCCAATCGCGGCAAGACCTGTCGCAAGGGTCTGTGGCGATATTCGCGTCATCCCAATTATTTCTTCGAGTTCGTGCACTGGTTCGCCTACCTGGCGCTGGCCGTCGGCGCCGGGCCGTGGCCGGTGGCGCTGTGCGCGCTCGGGCCGGTCGTGATGTTCGTGTTCCTGTATCGCTTCACCGGCATTCCCTATACCGAGCAGCAGGCATTGCGCTCGCGCGGGGAGGACTACGCGCAGTACCAACGCAGCACCAGCGCGTTCTTCCCGCTTCCCCCTTCGTCCTGAGCTGCCTGGAGAATCGCATGTCCACCGTCACCGCCCCGCCCTCCACGCTGCCGGAAGAAGCCTTCGCCACCCGCCTGGCCGAATCCGGCGCGCTGCCCGATGCCGTGCTTCGCTACGGCATCCGCCGCCTGTGCGCCCAGCGCCTGCGCGATGAGCGTGGTCACGACGCCGATGCCAACGGCGCGCGCCAGCGCGCCTTCATCGACAGCCTGCGTGCCAGCGCGATCGCGATCGAAACCGATGCCGCCAACCGCCAGCACTACGAATTGCCGCCACAGTTCTTCACCCTCTGCCTGGGCAAGCGGTTGAAGTACAGCAGCTGCTACTGGGACGCGAGCACACCGGACCTGGATGCCGCCGAAGAACGCATGCTGGCGCTATACGGGCAGCGTGCCGAACTGGCCGATGGCCAGCGCATCCTGGAGCTGGGCTGCGGCTGGGGTTCGCTGACCTTGTGGATGGCCGAGCGCTACCCCACTGCCAGCATCACCGCGGTGTCCAACTCACGCCCACAGCGCGCGCACATCCTGGAGCAATGCCGCTTGCGTGGGCTGGACAACGTGCAGGTGATCACCGCCGACGTCAACGCGCTGACGCTGCCGGCGGCCAGCTTCGACCGCGTGGTCTCGGTGGAGATGTTCGAGCACATGCGCAACTACCGCGAGCTGCTCGCGCGGGTGGGCAACTGGCTGGCGCCGGGCGGCAAGGTGTTCGTGCACATCTTCTGCCACCGCGATCTGGCCTACCCCTTCGAAGTGGCCGGCGAAGACAACTGGATGGGTCGGCACTTCTTTACCGGTGGGCTGATGCCGGCGGCCGACACCTTGCTGCACTTCCAGCAGGACGTGGTCATCGAGCAGCGCTGGCTGCTGTCGGGCCAGCACTACGAAAAGACCGCCAATGCCTGGCTCGACAACCAGGACCGCCACCGCGCCCAGATCATGCCGCTGTTGCAGCAGACCTATGGCGACGATGCGCAGCGCTGGTGGCAGCGCTGGCGCATGTTCTGGCTGGCCTGCGCAGAGCTGTTCGGCTACGACCAGGGCCGCGAATGGGGGGTAGCGCACTACCGCTTCGTCAAGCGCTGATCGCGCGATGCGGGCGCGCGCACCTGGGCCCGTGACGCAACGACCCGCAGCAGGAATGCGGCAGATTCGCCACCGCCTGCCGGCCGATCCTCTGCCACCGGCCGGCACGGACGAAGGACATCGCAGCGTTGCGGATTGCTCCGCTGCAGACGATCAGCCTGCGGCTGCGGTGATCACGATCTCCACCTTCCATTCCGGCCGCGCCAGCTTGGCTTCGACCGTGGCGCGCGCCGGGGTGAAACCATGCGGCACCCATTCGTCCCAGGCGGCATTCATGCCGTCGAAATCGGCGATGTCGGCCAGGTAGATCTCCGCGCGCAGGATCTTGGTCTTGTCGCTGGCTGCCAGGGCCAGGAGTTTGTCGATCTCGCCCAGGACCTGCCGGGTCTGACCGGTGATGTCCTGGCTGGTGTCTTCGGCAATCTGCCCGGCCAGGTAGCACACACCGCCATGGACGGTCATTTCCGACATACGCGGGCCGGCATCGAATCGCTGCAGCATTTCGGCATTTCCTACGGTTGATTGACCGGACCATTGTTGCGCGAATGCGTCGGGCCTGCAGCCTCCACGCGCGCCAGGCGCATCCCTACCCGCACCATCCAGATCACGATCAGCACGATGGCCGTCTTCTGGCTGATGCCCGGCGGTGCCGCCGGCACGCTGACATGGAACAGCAGCGCTGCGAACGCCGCCCACCCCAAGCCGAACGTTGCTGCGAAGTGTTGTCGCCATGCGCGATCGGATCGGAAGTACCACGACTGCAGCAAGATCGCCGCGATCACGCACAGGAAGGTGGCATCGGCCGCCAGCACATGCACCATGGCCGCGGCGTTCGGCGCCAGCTCCGGCATCCAGCTGTCGCCGATCGCCACTGCGCACAGGCCCAGCGCCGAACTCCAGAACAGGCCGAGCACGGCACGGCTGCGGGCCGCCGGCACCAGCGCCGCGTACAGGCCCAGCGCCAGCCACGCCATGGCCACCGCGAGCAGGCAGTAGGCGGTGCGCAGCAGCAGGCCATAAGGGCCGTGCAGATACGCGCTCAGTTGCGCGTGGATCCAGCCCAGATCACTGCGGTACCACTGCAGCATCGACACCAACCCGACGAAGACCATGCCGGCAGCGGCGGCGATCGCACCGGCCCGCCGGCTCCAGCGTGGCGCAGCGAGCTGGATGCACGGTACGACCGGCACCTGCGAATGGGGATTGCGTGTCATCGACCTGTCTGCCTTCCAACGGTGAGTGCCGCACGCGTCGACGATGCGGCACCTGTACACGCCTTTGCCCTATGATGCGCGCGGCCGTGATGTGCCGACGGGGTGTCGGCACAACCGATGCATGCGTTCACCTGGTTTCCGCACTCACCCAATCACCCTGCATGCATCGTCCATCCGCTCGCCCTCGCTGATCCCGGGCCGGCGCGGCACGTATCGTGCATCGGCCCCTCTTCCCTTTCAACAGCACCCGTTACCCTCATGACGGATACCTCGATGCCTTCCGAAGCGCTCGCCAGTGGCTGGCGACGCGCGCTACCCGTGCTGATCAGCCTGGCGATCCTGGCAATGGCGCTGCACGCGCTGTCCGGACAGTTCACCGACCATGGATACCGGCAGATCCGCCAGGCGTTCCGGGCCCTGGGCGCGGGGCAGATCGCGCTCACGCTGCTGCTGGGACTGAGCAGCTACGTGTGCCTGGTGGGCTTCGACTGGGTGGGACTCAAGCGCACCGGCAAGCGGCTGCATCCGGCGCGCGTGGGCATCACCGCCTTCATGGCGCATGCGGTCGGCCAGACCCTGGGCTTTGCCGCGCTCACCGGCGGCGCAGTCCGCCTGCGTGGCTACGGCAGCGTCGGGCTCACCCTGGCCGAGATCGGCCAGGTGGTGCTGATGAGCACGCTGGGCTTCGTCTTCGGCGCCTGGCTCCTGCTCGGCCTGGCATTGCTGCTGGAACCGGAAGCGGCCGCGCGCGCATTGCCGATCGCCGCCGGGGGCATTCGTGTGGCCGGCATCGCGCTGCTGGCCGGTTACCTGGTCATGCTGGCGTTGGTGGGCGGACAGGGCCGCGAATTCGGCATCGGCCGCCACCGTTTCTGGCTGCCCGACCGCCGCACCGTCTTGGGCGTGAGCGCACTCAGCGTGGTGGAGCTGGGCCTGGCCGCGGCGGCGTTCTACGTCCTGCTGCCGCCGGATCCGGGTACCGGCTACTTCGGCTTCATCGGCATCTGGCTGGTGGCGGTGGTCGCCGGGCTGGTCTCCACCGTGCCTGCGGGCCTGGGCGTGTTCGAGTGGAGCCTGCTCAAACTGTTGCCGCATGTCACCCCCGCGGCGGTGCTGGCGGCGGCGCTGGCCTACCGGGTCACCTATTACATCGTGCCGCTGCTGATCTCCGTGGCCATGGCCGCGGCCTCCGGGCTCGGCGCGCCGGTGCGTGCCAGCGCCAGCACTGCGCTCACGGTGTGGAAGGCGCTGCGCCCTTGGCTGCCGCAGATCCTGGCGTTGGCGGTGTTCGCGGTCGGCGCGGCGCTGGTGATCGATGGCACCCTGCCCACGCCACGCGCACGTCAGGACGTGGCACCGCTGCCGCTGATCGAGACCTCCCACCTGCTGGTCAGCCTGGGCGGCATGATGCTGCTGCTGATCGGCCAGGGGCTGCAGCGTCGCAGCCATGCGGCCTGGGTACTGGCGCTGGGCGTGTGCGTGCTGCTGCCGCCGCTGTCGTTGCTGCGCGGCAGCCATATCTCGGTGTCGCTGTCGGCGGCGCTGGCGGCGGTGGCGCTGTGGGCCGCGCGCCGCGAGTTCTACCGCCAGGGTGCACTGCTGGACGAAGCCTGGTCGTGGCGCTGGCTGAGCAATCTCGGCCTGGTGCTGGTGGCCACGTTCTGGCTGCTGTTCTTCGTCTACAGCCACGTCGAATACAGCAACGACCTGTGGTGGGAATTCGCCACCTCCGCCAACGCGCCGCGGGCGCTGCGCGCGGCGTTGATCCTGTGCGTGGGCGTGATCATCTTCGGCATGGCGCGCTTGCTGCGCGGCGGGCGGCGTCCGATGCCGGCCGCCGATGCGCAATTCCTGCAGACGCTGGCACCGATCCTGGAAACCAGCACCGACACCCAGGCCTGCCTGGCGCTGACCGGCGACAAGGCCTTCCTGCTCGACGCGCAGGGCAACGGTTTCGTGATGATGCAACGCTATGGCGGCTCGCTGATCTCGATGGGCGACCCGGTCGGCCCGCCGGAGGTGGCGCGCGCGCTGATCTGGCGGTTCCGCGAAGAGGCCGATCACATGGGCCTGCGTCCGGTTTTCTACCAGGTTGGCGAGAAATACTGGCAGACCTACCTCGACATGGGCCTGACCCTGGTCAAGCTCGGCGAAGAGGCGATCGTGCCGCTGGAAGGATTCACCTTGGAGGGCCGCGACCGCGCCGACCTGCGCCAGGCCTGGAACCGCGGCAAGCGCAGCGGGCTGAGCTTCCGCATGCTGCAGCCGGATCAGGTGGACGCGGTGCTGCCGCATCTGGCCGAGGTATCGGAGCAATGGTTGGAGGAAAAGTCCGGCGAGGAGAAAGGCTTCTCGCTCGGCAGCTTCGATGCGGACTATCTGCGCCGCTTCCCGGTGGCGGTCGCCGAGGCCGAAGGCCGGATCGTGGCGTTCGCCAACGTGTGGTGGGCGCCGGCCGGCGGCGAGCTGTCGGTGGACCTGATGCGGCATAGCGCACAGGCGCCCAAGGGCACCATGGACTTCCTGTTCATCGAGCTGTTCCTGTGGGGACAGGCCAATGGCTACAAGCGCTTTTCGCTCGGCATGGCGCCGCTGTCGGGGCTGGCCGAGCATCGCCTCGCCGGCCGCTGGAACCGCTTCGCCAGTCTGGTGGCGCGGCATGGCGAGCGCTTTTATGGCTTCAGCGGGCTGCGCCGCTTCAAGTCGAAATTCGCCCCGATCTGGCGCCCGCGTTATCTGGTTGCGCCCGGCGGCATGCACCTGCCGGCTGCGCTGCTGGACGTGACCCGCCTGATCTCGGTGGATCCCGGGCGCCAGGACTAAGAGCGGCGGGCGCGGCGCGTTTGCGCGCCGCGTACCGGACGTGGTGCCGCCCTCAGGGCGGCGAGACCGCGTGCAACTGCTGCATGATCACCCGGGCCAGCGTGGCGTAGTCGCCCTTGAAGTGGTGATCGCCCGGCAGCGCCACGCGCTTGGCGGCATGCGCCGGCAGGCTCGGGCACAGTGCGTCGTCGTCGTCCTGGCCGTAGATGCAGACCGTGGTGCCAGCCGGCAGACGCTGCACTTCCGGCGCGATCGGCAAGCCTTCGTCATCCGAACCCAGCCAGTTGCTGACGTGGAACTCGTAGTCCGCCAGCTTGCCGACCGACAACAGCGCGGTCATGCGGATGTTCTGCTTGGTGGATGCGGGCAGCTTGTTGATCGCCGCCGGCAACACATCGGCGCCCTGCGAAAAGCCGATCAGCACCACGCGCCTGCGTTGCCAGCGTTGCGCGTAGACGCGCGCGATGCGGTCCAGGTCGTTGGCAAAGCCTTGCGGGGTGCGCTCGGTCCAGAAGTAACGCAGCGAGTCCAGGCCAACGACCGGAATGCCTTGCGCGGCCAGCGCGTCAGCCACTTCCTCGTCCAGACCGGCCCACCCGCCGTCGCCGGAGACGAAGATCACGAACGTGTCGTCGTCGGCGTCGCCATCGGGCCTGGCCGGCGCTTCGACCACCGGCAGGTCGGCCAGGCCACCGGGCGGCGGCGGCAAGACCACGCCCTTCTGCTCGCCCAGCGAGCGGGCCGCGGCGCGCAAGCCCGGCAGCAGGTCGCCACCGGCGGTGCGGCTGAAGGTGCGCGCCTGCGGTACCTGCGCGAGAAACGCGGCCTCTGCAGCTGCCGGGCAGCGCTTGTCCTGGCTGCCGGCCAGCACCCAGGGAATCTGCAGCGGCGCCGGCACCAGCGCGTTGCTGCCTTGCCGCACACCGGGCTGACAGATCGCCTGATCGTTCACCGCTGCCGGGCACAAGCCATCGGTGAGCACGCCTGCCAACACATGCGGCTTGGCCTGGGCACCGATGGCGTACGCCAGCGCGGCACCCTCCCCGTCGCCCACCAGCAACGGCAGGCGGTAGGTGGGAATGTGGTAGAAGGCCTGCACGTAGCGCGAGAAGTTCTCCACGTCGCCGACGGAGAACGTGCAGGTGCCGCCGGCCTTGCGCAGGACCGCGTACAGGTGCGCGGTATCCACCATCGCCACCATCGCGCCATCGGCGCGCAAGGCCTCGGCCTGCGCTTGCCGCTTGCCTGCGTTGCCGGTGCCGGCCAGCCAGATCACCACGCGCTGCGGTTCGCCCTTGGGCATCAGCACCGGCACCTGTTCGAAACGGCCGTGCGTCACCGGCTCGGAGGACTGGGCCGCCGCCGCTCCCGCCAACGCCAACATCGCCGCTCCGCAGAGCGCGCTCCACATTTCAGATCGTCGCATGTCGCATCATCGGGAAAGGTGGTCCAAAGATAATCGTTCTGCCGGTCGCCGCGAAGCGCCGCGCCCGGCTCATTCCGCCCGCGTCTGCCGACGCGCTTCCCAGGCCGCCAACGCCTGCCGGTAGCGCAGCAGTTCTTCGGCGTACAGGTCGTGCACGCACAGCGGGCAGCCGCTGTCACAACATTCGTTGGGCGCGGGTGCCTGCGGTGGTTGCGGGCGCGGATCGGCGGCGGAAGCGGCGTTGTCGGGCATGTCGACAGTGTAGCGTGCGGGCCCACCAGGCCTGAGCGCATCTGCGGCCGACGGCCAGCGCTGCCCCCGACTGCCGTCAGCGACCGAGCCGCCGACGCAGGTTGGCGCGTGCGGCAGCGTCGCAGCGCGCATGAAAGTAGCTGCTCAGGAAGATCCGCGGACGCTCCAGCAGCCCGGCCAGGAACCGCCGTCGGTGATGCCGGAACAGCACGCCCGGCACATGCCCGCGATACTCCTCGGCAATGGCGCCATCGTAGGCGTCGAAGACATCCGCCGGCGCCGCCAGGATCGCCATGTCGCAGTCCAGGAACAGCGCTGCATCCTCGTCCACCTCCTGCGGCTGCAGTTGCCCGTGACGCGCGGTGAGCAGGATCAATGCCTGCACGCGTTGCAGATCGACGCCGGCCTGCGGCCACCAGCGCGGAATGCACTCCAGTGCCCACAGCGCCGATTGCGCTTCGTTGTCGCTACGCCCGGCCCGGTAGATGGCGTCGTGGAACAGCACCGCCAGCCAGATTTCGACCGGTTGACGCCAGCCCGGTCCTGCAGCGACCTCGGCGTAATGCTGCAGCACCGCCCGCACATGGCCGAAGTGATGGTAGGCACGCGCGGGCGTCGCGTAGGCCTGCTCCAGCGCGGCCAGCGCGTCGACATGCAGTGGTAGTGGCGTGCTCGCATCCATGCGCACAGGCTAGCGCGTCCCCGCGCCGCTGCACATGGCTTCGGCCAATCACCGCAGCTGCCAGCGCCCTTCGATCTGGTAACGCGATTGCCCCAGGAAGCTGCGCACCAGCGCAAACTCGCGCACGGTCCAGGCGAGGGCATCGCAGCGCCGCTGTGGCAGCGCCTGGCTGCAGTAGAGCAACGTCATGTGCGGCGTGTATTGGCCATCGCCGGCGATGCCGGCGTGTGCGAGCTGCCGCCCCAGCGCGCCCTGCAGCTCGTAGAGCCCGCGCACCCGTTCTTCGCCGCGCAGCACGCAGGGCAACTGCGAACGCCGCCCACCGAACGTACCGACACGATCGAACTCCACGGCGAACGCCTCCATCGCCACGCGCCCGGCCGCCTGGCTGGCACGGCTCACCAGCGATGGCGGCAATCCGCCGGCGTAGTCGCCCAGATGATGCAAGGTCACATGCAAGCGCTCGCGGTTCAACGGCTTGCCATCGACCTGACCTGCCTGCAGTAGGCCCTGCGCGATGGACGTTGCCCGCTCGGCGGTCTCCACGTCTGCCATCACCGCGAAAAACAGGCGCTCGGTGGGTTTCTCCTCGCCCAGGCCCAGCGACAGCTGCGCATCGGCCGACGACAGGTACACGAATGGCTGCTTCATGAGGGCATTCCACATCCGCCGACACGGACGGGGGAGAACAGGGGCGGCGGATACTAGCAGACGCGCTGCGCGACGAACATGTCGACCGGCACCACGTGACGTGGATAGACATCGCGCTGCGCCGAGGTTACGCACAGGCGTCGTTTCCGATGCAGCCGGTTCGATACCGGCAACCGGCGCTTGTTCGTGCAAAAATTTCGTTCGTGCAAAAAGAAACGGGCGACTGCCGCCGCCCGTTTCCCGCCTGTATCGATTTATCCTGGAGCTGCACCGCGACCGATGCGCTTCAGTGTTGCGGCAACATCAGGCCGCATTCTTCATCGCATGCTTGCGGTTGCGCATGACGTCGTGGCATGCGCGCACTTCGGGCAGCAGGCGCAGCGCGGCGTCGCGCGCGGCGGCTGGCGTGTCCTTGTCCGCAATGGTTTCGTCGAACGCCTTCAGCAGGCGATCCTCCGACTCTTCGAGCTCGGCCACATAACCGTATTTGGTGTCGCCCAGCGTCGCACGAACCTTGCCGTAGAACTGCTGCATGCTCCCGACCATGGTGCCGTGCTTCTCCGGGGTTCCGCCCACCGAGGCGACCACGCTGCTGAGATTGCTCACGATGTCGCTTTTGACGCCGGCGATGCGGCGAAACAGCGTTGCCAGCTCCGCATCGCCCACCTTGGATGCCGCTTCCTCGTAGAAATCCTTGCCATCGCGGGAGATGGCGATCAAGTCGTTGAGGCTGTGCTCGGTCTTGCTCTGGATGCTCATGTGTTGCTCCTTGTTGAGGGCCTGCGCTGTCGCAGCGCAGACGTTCTGGGAGAAAGACAACCGCCGGTGCGGCTGCAGTAGCTTGGCGTCGTGTACGGGCTCATGCTGGCGCTGCGCTCATAATCGGCATGTGAGCATCGGGCGCGTTGCCCTCACGCGGCCATGCAGCCGATGAATCGGGATTCATCGATGCCAAGCGCCGATCAAGAGCCTTTTGGCTGCCGGCTGGCCCACATGTTGTCGATCAGGTTCGGATAGGGACGGCCCGCCGCTTCGGCGCGCTGTCGCGCGGCGGCCTTTTGCGCCTCGCTCAGCGGCGAGCTTTTGCGCTTGGGAGCCGGGCGTTTCCAGGGGGGTGGCGTGAAGTCGCTCATTGCGCTGTTCGGCCCGCTTGCGAAGAGGCCAGCAGTGTCCACGTCGAGGGGTGAGCCTGTCGTGGACGCAGCGCCTGGAGGAGACAATCCACTGCCCCGACTCCGGGCAGTGATCGGCCCGGGGCGCATCGCTTGCAGCAGAACAGACACCGCATCGGGTTCGGTGCAGCGTACGAATGCGCCGCCCATCGATCATCGTCCCACTAGCCGTGCTCACCGGATCATTGCGACGATCGCACCGCAATCGCCACATCGGCAAGATTGCGCTCAGCGCGTCGCCTGCGCATTGGCAGCGCTATCGCGCAGGGTCACTCAACGCGTGATCGGCGCCGGACCCTGGCGATGCTGCTGCCATAGCGCCAGCGCGTAGACCAGCAGGCCACCGAGCGCGGTGGCCGCGCCGACATAGCCGGTGGACGTCCAGCCCCACCCGGCAGTGATCGCCATGCCGCCCAGCCACGGGCCCAGCGCATTGGCGGTATTGAACGCCGCGTGGTTGGATGCGGCGGCCAAGGTCTGCGCATCGGCGGCCACATCCATCAGCCGCGTCTGCAAGGCCGGCGCAAGCGCGCCCATCGTGCCCACCGCCACGATCGACAGGAACACCCACCCACCCGACCGCGCCGCCAGCGGAAAGCTCAGCATCACCAGTATCGACCACACCAACAACACCGGCACGGCACGAAACTGCAGGCGATCGAATAGCCAACCGCCCAGGATGCTGCCGAGCACACCACCGACGCCGAACGCGGCCATCGCCAGCGGGATATGTGCCGACGCCAGACCGGTCACCGAGGTGAGCGTCGGCGCGAGATAGCTGAAAACGCAGAACATGCCGGAGAAACCCACCGCACCGATCGCCAGCGCCAGCCATACCTGCGGGCGGTTGAACGCGCGCAGCTCGCGTAACGGCTGTTGACGCGGCTCGTCCGGCGCGGGCGGCAACAACACCGCCACCGCTGCCACCGTCCCCAGCGCGATGACACAGACCGACGCAAACGCCCAGCGCCAGCTGACGATCTGCCCCAACCAGGTCGCCAGCGGGTTGCCCACCAGCAGCGCCACGCTCAAGCCCAGCAGCACCCGTCCCACCGCAGTGGCTCGCCGATCGGGCGGGCTGATCGAGGCAGCCACCAGGGAAGCCACGCCGAAATACGCGCCATGCGGCAGGCCGGCGATGAAACGGCACACCAGCATCGCGTGGTAACTCGGCGCCAGCGCACTGGCGAGGTTTCCCAGTGCGTAGAACACCATCAGCAACAACAGCAAGGTGCGCCGCGGCCAGCGCGCGCCCAGGATCGCCAGCAACGGCGCGCCCACCACCACGCCCAGCGCATAGGCGCTGATGACATGGCCCACCTGCGGTTCGCTGATCTGCAGGCCCTGCGCGATCTGGCCCATCAGGCCCATGGTGGAAAACTCGCTGATGCCGATCGCAAAGCCGCCCATCGCCAGCGCGAGCAGGATCAGCGTGTAATCGCGCCGCGAAACGCGCGGCGTGGAACGGTCGGTATCGGACATGGCCGACTCCAGAATGACAGCCGGACATTATTGTGCAATGCAACAATGCATGAAAGACCGCTGCCGCCGGCAGCTCCCGCGCGATCGCCGATCCTGTCACGCTTTGTGCGCCAATCGCCCACCTGGCGATGCAGTGTCCTATCCGTAGACCGCTGTCACCGCTCCAGTCCGCCAGCAGTCCTCCGATGTGGCGTCGCCCTCGCCCGCCCCTGCCCACCCACAGGTGCTACTCCATGCCGGTTCGGAGCTGGCGCCGCCGCGCGGGAAGCGCGCCACTGGGCAAGGTGGACCAGACCCTGCTGTAGGACGGTGGCGCCAAGGGTTTATCCCGCGCTGACGGCGCACGGCGCATTCCCGGTCAGCGTATGCAGGCGGTCACCAGACAGCGCCTCGGCTGCCGCACCGGCACCCTGCATTGGCATCTGCCTGCCGCCTGGCGCGCGCCAGGCGGATCGGGCGGCGTGGCCGGCGATTGCCAGCGCGACGAGGTCGGCACATGATGGTTTCCAACCCATCGCCATGGATGTGCCCGATGCGTCTGTTTCCTGCGGTTCTGTTCGGCGCGGCATGGCTCGCGTGCACGGGGGCCCATGCGGCGCCGGACACTTCCCGTCCTGCCGCTCCGGACGCGCACTGCCTGGACGCGCGCCAGGTGGCCGAATTGCACCAGGCCGACCCGCGCACGCTGGCCGTCGCCGAACACGCAGGCCGCCGGTTTCGCTTGCAGCTGGCGCAGGAGTGTCTGCTGCATGCAACACCTGACAGGGCCCAGCTGTTGGCACCGCACGGCTGGGTCTGCGACGCAGCGCAAGCGTATGTGCGCGTGGGGCAGCAACATTGCGCGATCGCCCGGGTCACCCCGCTCGACGCGCGCAGCTACGCCGAGCTCGCCCGTCGGCACAGCCACGACGCCATACCGACGCTGCAAGGCGTCAACGTGCGCGAGGCGCGACGGCGCAGCTTCACCGGCTCGGCGAACTACTGCTTCCATCCCGGCATGCTGCGCGCCTGGTCGGAAGACGCCCATGGCCTGGTGGTGGAGGTCTCGCCGCGCCATCCCGGTTCGCACCGGCACTATCGCGTCGAGCTCATGGACAGCTGCAGCGAACTCAGTGGCGCACCGCCGATCCGCTTCGTTTCCGGCATGGGCTTGAATGCCATCTGCGGCAATCCTGGCGACAAGCTCGACATCCTCGACGAAATCGGCATTGCCGGCGCGAGCGCTGGCGCAGGACAAGACGGCGACCTGACGACCACACGCGGCGGCAGGCTCTCGCGCATGCGCCAGAGCTGCGTGGTGGCGGCGGTCTATCCACGCGACTGACTCCGGCCCCGCACAGGGTTGCCGTGAGCCTCACCGCCGAAGCGGCATCTTCACGCATCTGGCCAAATTCCCCCGCAACGCCGCCGCCGCCGACCATGCTCGATCCGCGCTCGGCGGATGCAGACGGACAACGCGGGCACGCCGCTCCAAACGCAGGCGCCCCCGGCGAGCGACGCACGCCTCCCAGGCCTGCTGCAGCCGTCAGGCCTTGCGCAGGAAGCAGGTCTTGAGTACCAAACCCTTGATCTTTTCCGAATTGCCTTCGATATGCTCGGCGTCGTCTTCGACCAGGCGGATATTGCGGATCAGCGTGCCTTGCTTGAGCGGAATCGATGATCCCTTGACCTTGAGGTCCTTGATCACCGTGACCGTGTCGCCGGCCTGCAGCGCGTTGCCGTTGCTGTCGCGCACCACCACCGCAAGCGCGGCGGCGGCGTCCGCGCTCCATTCGAAACCGCACAGCGCACAGATCGACAACGCGCCGTCGGCATAGGTGTTGTCCTGTCCGCATTGCGGGCAGGCGGGGACGCTGGACATGCGATTCCTTCATCGAAACGGGGGTGAATTGTAGCCTTGCGGCCCTGCGATCACGCATGCGGCGCAACGCCAGGGCGAAAGTGCGGCGCCGACCGATCACCTGCAGGCCGTGTACGCGGCCCTGCACCACCAAGCTGATCCCACGCCCAACTGCCGGTGCGGCTGCGGTTGCATGATCCCGCGCGATTGCCTACGGTGTGTGTGCGGCATCTCTTCGCATCGTGAATCAGCCGATGCACTCCCCTCGATCACCCGTCATGGAGGTTTCCAATGGAAATCAGCCAGGGTCGCGTTGCGACCATTCACTACACCTTGTCCGACGATAGCGGCCAGGTTCTCGACCGTTCCACGCCGGACACGCCGCTGAGCTATCTGCATGGTGCCGGCAATATCGTGCCTGGCCTGGAACACGCGCTGGACGGCAAACAGGCAGGCGATACCCTCACCGCCGACATCGCGCCCGAACACGGCTATGGCCCGCGGCACGAGCACCTGATCCAGCAGGTGCCGCGCGAAGCGTTTCCGACCGATGTCGAGGTCGCGCCGGGCGTCCAGTTCGAAGCCCGCACCCAGCAGGGCCCGGTCCTGGTCACCGTGACCGAGGTCGGTCCTGCTCAGGTCACCGTGGACGGCAATCACCCACTGGCCGGGCAGACGCTGCATTTCGCGGTCGAGGTGGTGCAGGTGCGCCAGGCCACCACCGAGGAATTGAATCAGGGCCACGTGGACGACATCGCGGCGTGATCCAGCGCTGCCGCGTCCGCCCAGGCAGCGGACGCGGCAGCCGTAGTAAAGTGCGCGGCCCGCTCACAGGCTGTCTGCATGAAACTCGGCATCGACTTCGGTACCAGCAACTCCGCCGCTGCGGCGATCGTCGATGGACAGGTGCAGCCGGTGCGCTTCGGCCAGGCGCTGCAATTCCGCACCACGGTGTATTTTCCGGACACCATGCGCGATCCGGAGAACTTCAGCCTCACTCCGGCGCTGGAGTACGAAGTCCAGCGACTGATCGACTCGGCGCGCCGCGACGCCACCGCAGCCGGGCGCACCGCCAACCTCGACAGCCTGCGCCGCGATGCGCTGCGCATCGTGCGTCGCCAGTGGATGGAAGAGCAGGTGCGCGAACCGCGCAGCTCGGCCGCATTGCTGCAGAACGCGGTATATGGCGACGAAGCGCTGGATGCATACTTTCTGGAGGGCGAAGGCAGTCTGGTGCAAAGTCCCAAGTCGATGCTGGGCTACAACCTGCATCCGCGCGCGCGCCAGACCATCACCGGAATCGCCACCCACGTACTGGAGCATATCCGGCTCACCGCCTCGCGCCAGTTCGATGTCAACATCCGCAGTGCGGTGCTGGGGCGTCCAGTGCAGTTCCGCAGTTCGATCGGCGACGCCGGCAACGCACAGGCGCTGGACATCCTGCAGACCGCCGCCATCGCCGCCGGCTTCGACTCCGTGGAATTTCTCGAAGAGCCGGCGGCCGCCGCCATGCATTACCACGTCAGCCACGACACCCGCCACGACACCGTGGTGGTGGATATCGGCGGCGGTACCACCGACATCGCCCACGCCAGCGTCGGCGGGGACGCGCCCCCGCAGGTACACCGTGCCTGGGGCATTGCGCGCGGAGGCACCGATATCGACCTGGCGCTCAGCCTGGCTGCCTACATGCCGTTGTTTGGCCGCGGCATCACGCGGGTGCCGGCCCATCATTACGTGGAAGCAGCGATGGTGCAGGACATGACCCGGCAGCGCGAATTCCGCCTGCACAAGTACCAGGACGTACCGGCACCGTTCGACACCCGCCTGCAGGCGCTGCAGGACACAGGCAACACCGCGCGCCTGTATCGTGACGTGGAAGCCTGCAAGATCGCCTTGAGCGAACGCGAGCGCCACCTGACCGCCCTGACCTTCATCGAACGCGACTTGCAAGTCGATGTACAGGCGAATGCGCTGGTCGCGTCCGCTTCCGGCTATCTGCGCGAGCTGGAGGATCTGCTGGCGCAGGTTCGCGCCGAAATGGCCACCCCACCGGCCACCGTGTTTCTGACCGGCGGCATGTCGCGCGCAGGCTATCTGCGCGACACCGTGGCCGCTGCATTTCCGCAGGCACGCCTGGTACAGGGCGATCCGTCTTTCGGCGTGGTCCAGGGCCTGGCTTGGGCTGCGTGCGATACAGGGCCCGCAGCGCCGCGTTAACACCCAATCAAGGGCGCGCGCCTATAATGACGATTGCCGCCCGACGCATCGCCGTCCTGCTGGCAAGGCACGCCCGCCGTGCCACTCGCGATCGGCGTACCAGACGCAGTCGCATCTCTCGACACCGCTTCCGCGCGCGCCACCCTTGCCGCACGCGGTGTCATCGCATTCCCCGCTACAGGAGGCCACATGGCACGTCCCGCGACCAAGCAGAAATCCCAGCCCAGCATCGCTCGCAGCGAAGGCAAGTCGCAGCCGCTCAGTCGCGAGCGCATCGCCGCCGACATTGCCGCATTCCGCAAGACCGGCGGCCGGATCGAGGTGCTCACCACCAATTTCGGCCCCGCCCGCAACGACGGCGACAAGAACGCCTGAGATCGGCCGCGTGCACGACAGGCGCGCGCCTGCCGTGCACGTCGCTGCCGGCCGCTGCAGCCGTGCTCGCCTTGCCCGGTCTGCCAGCTGCTACGAAGTAGGACGCATGCCGTGCGCGCCGAAGCGTTCTACCGACTCGCCATCGCACAAGGCGGTCGGTTTCGCGCTGTATCCATGTACCCCTCAGACTCTCCGGCTCCCGCGAGCAATCCATATCGACCCGACGATCGCTCGCCGGGTTCTCTCAGCCGCTCCTGATTGGCAAGGCAAGGCAGTTCACCGTGCTGGCGATGCAGCGTCCGGCCGTTCGATGGAGCCGGCCATTCATCCCATGCACCCATTGCTGCCAGAGAGCGCCGTTACAATGCAGTCCTCGCTCTTTTCCTGCCTGCTGTGATGTCCGCGTCCGACGCTTTGCCCGCAATGATCCGTAGCCTGTTGCCACACTGGAATCCGCAGTGGTTGGCCATTGCGGTGCCCACGATCAAGATCGTCCTGATTCTTGCCCTGGCGGGGCTGGTCCGGTTGTTGCTCCGGCAACTGCTACGGCGCCTGTGCGCCCGCTACAACATCCCCGCGGAAATGATGATCGGCATTCGCCGCGTCGGCAGCCTGATCATCTCGGTCACCGCCTTGCTGCTGGTATTGCGCATCCTGGGCGTATCGGCCAGCACCTTGTGGACGGCGTTCACCGGCTTCGCCGCCGTCGGCGCGGTGGCGTTCTTCGCCGCGTGGAGCGTGTTGTCAAACATCTTCTGCACGTTCCTGATCGTCACCACGCGTCCGTTCCGGCTGTACGACCACATCGAATTGCTGGAAGGTGGCGACAAGCCGGGCCTGAAGGGCCGCGTGATCGATATCAACGTGATCTACACCACATTGGAAGAGAGCGGCGACCATGCGGGCAGCGTCCTGCAGGTTCCCAACAGCCTGTTCTTCCAGCGCACCACCCGACGCTGGCGCGAAACCAGCGGTTTCAACGCCCAGTAAGCCGAATGCACCTCGGCGCAGCCAGCAGCGCTCAGCGCAGCTGGCTGTCCTTGCTGCCGCGCCGGTTGTAACCGCTCTGCGCGCCCTGCTCCAGGTCATGCGCCTGCTGGCACTCCACACATAGATGCACGCCTGGCACTGCCTTGCGCCGACCTTCCGGAATCGGCGCATCGCATTCCTCGCAGTGGGTCAGGCTGGGCCCGCGATGCAACTGGCTTCGCGCGCGCTGGATCGCGTCCTCCACGGTGGCATCGATCTGGTCCTGTACTGCTCCGTCTCCCGCCCATCCGGTCGCCATGATCGCTCACCTGTGTTGGCCAGATCGTCAAGATGGTCATCGTCGCAGGAAAATCCAAGCCACGCGTGCACGGCGCACTCAAACTGCGTGCTTTAGCATTCAGTCGCTCCGACCCGAGGACCCCGTTATGGAACAACCCGTTCACCCGTTTTCCGACCTGTTCGCCCAGTTGGGCCTGCCATCGGACGAAGCCAGCATCCGTGGCTTCATCGCAACGCATTCCCCGCTGCCTGGCGACATGCGACTGGAGGAAGCCCCGTTCTGGACGCCTGCGCAGGCCCAGTTGCTGCGTGAAGAGCGCATCGACGACGCCGACTGGATCGTGACCATCGACCAGCTCAACATCGCCCTGCACACCACGGGCGACGATACAGGCGTCTGAGCGCTACTGGCTGGCTGCGTCGCGGCGAAACCCGCCGCAGCTGCCGACCTACGAGGCGATCTGGAAACAAGGCGATCTGGAAACAAGAAGAGCGGCCAGCGGCCGCTCTTCTCACTGCTGCCGCAGCTGCGTGCAGCAGGCGGCTCGTCGCAGCGTGCTGATCAGGTCACTTTCTTGGCGATCGTCATACCCAGCACGAACAGCACGATGGCAATGATGATGCCGGCCCAGAACAGGAATTTGGCGATCCCCATCGCGGCGCCCGCCATGCCGCCGAATCCCAGCGCACCGGCGATCAGCCCGATGATGGCGAAAATGATGGCCCACTTGATCATGTTGTCGTCTCCTCGTCCGGCAGCGTGCCGTTGCTTGATGGCGTGACTGCGACAGCGCCGCAACACAGTGCCTCACGCTAGCGAGCCGGACGTGCCGCATTCGTGAATACGGCTGACACACGTTGCCACATGTCTGCAGGCCTTGGGCGCGGATGCAGTGCTTGGAAAAAAAACCCCGTGGCTTCGGCAGTCCAGCGCAGATGCCGCTGCAGCCGCCACGCAGCGCGGCAGCTGTCCCCTGCAGTCGCACATGCCCCGCACTCCCTTGCGCTCCGCAACATACGAGCCGCATGTGCGCAGCAGGCGTGCAGCGCCGCTGTATCGACCACATTGGCCAGCGGCGCCTGCATCGGCGATCATGGCGGTTCTCCCATATGCGTTGGCCATGGACACGCTTCGCTATCTCGTCGGCTACCCGCCTGCCGTCCTCGACCAGGTGCGCGAACTGATCGCCCAGGACAAGCTGGCTGCGGCGCTTGCGCGTCGCTACCCGGATCGCCACGCGGTACGCACCGATCGTCATCTGTACGATTACGTCAAGGCGATGAAGGAGCGCTACATGCGCTCCTCGCCGACGTTGCACAAGGCGATCTACGACAACCACCTGCAGGTGGTGAAGCATGCGCTCGGCACGCATACCGCCATTTCGCGCGCCCATGGCGGCCGGCTCAAGGCCAGCCGCGAGATCCGCATCGCCTCGGTCTTCCGCGATGCGCCCGAGCCGTTCCTGCAGATGATCGTGGCACACGAGTTGGCGCACCTGAAGGAGGCAGACCACAACAAGGCCTTCTACCAGTTGTGCAACCACATGGCGCCGGACTATCACCAGCTCGAGTTCGATCTGCGTCTGTACCTGACCCAGCTGGCGCTGGAGACGCACAGCTGAGCATCGGGCCGATCGGTGGCGGCATTTGCGCACGGACCCTCCCGCCCCCAGCGCATCCCGGCAACTTCCTCACGCGGCACATCCCCTCGCATCGGCCACCCCGGCGGGGATGCCGACGGCGCGGCGCCTGCCCAGGACGCGACCATGGGTCAGGCGGCACAACACATCAGCGACGCCCACGTCAGCCAAGCGCACCGCGCCTGTACCTGCCTTCCGCGCAAGCCGGTGGGTGCCGCCGCATGCAGGCCGGGAAAGGCAGGCAGGAGCGCTGGCTCCGCGACGGCGCACATGGGTGAACAGATTCATGCACCAGCCCCTGCAGACGTGGTTTAAAATGTTGCGGCGCGACGTGCACGGACAGGATCTGCAGACGTCGCGTTTTTTGTTTCCCACTGCGCCGGTCACGGCCCGGCCACAGGGGAGGCACATCATGCAGCCCCGCGGAGCCTTCGATGCTTTTCGAAACCCTCGATACCACCGGCCACGAGCAGGTGATCTTCTGTCACAACCGCGATGCCGGCCTCAAGGCCATCATCGCCTTGCACAGTACCCGTCTGGGGCCGGCATTGGGTGGCGTGCGCATGCGACCCTATCCAAACAGCGAGGCGGCGCTGGACGATGCGCTGCGGCTCAGCCGCACCATGACCTACAAGAACGCACTGGCCGGCCTGAATGTCGGCGGCGGCAAGGCGGTGATCATCGGCGACCCCAAGACCGACAAGAGCGAGGCGCTGTTTCGCGCCTTCGGCCGCTTCGTCGACACCTTGGGCGGGCGCTATATCACCTCCGAGGATGTCGGCACCGACGTCAGCGACATGGAACAGATCTACCTGGAGAGCGAATACGTCACTGGTGTGCACCAGGTGCATCGCGGCTCCGGCGATCCTGCGCCATTCACTGCCTACGGCGCGCTGCAGGCGCTGATGGCCTCGCTCAATCGCAAGCTCGGTCACGAAGAGGTGGGCAAGTCCAGCATCGCGATCCAGGGCCTGGGCCATATCGGCATGGAACTGGTGAAACTGCTCAAGGAACGCGGCGCAAAACTCTACGTGGCGGATCTGAATCCGGCGTTGGTGGATCGCGCCGTGGCCGAATACGGCGCCGAAGCGGTGCGCGTGGACGAGATCCATCAGGTGCAGGCCGATGTCTTCGCTCCCTGCGCGCTGGAAGGTGCCATCAACGAACAGACGCTGCCGCAGCTCAAGGCACGGATCATCTGCGGCACCGCCAACAATCAGCTCGCCAGCGCAGCCATCGGCGAGGAACTGCATCGGCGCGGCATCCTGTGTGCGCCCGACTACGTGGTCAATGCCGGCGGTGTCATGAACGTGTCGCTGGAAATCGACGGCTATAACCGCGAACGCGCCATGCGGCTGATCCGCAGCATCTATCACAATCTGGAAAGGGTCTTCGACCTGTCCGCGCAGCAGAACGTCCCGCCGCAACAAGCCGCCGACCAGATCGCCGAAGCCCGCATCGAGGCGATCAGCAAACTCAAACTTCCGTTGGGCCGCACCGCGCCGCGCTTCCTGCACAAGCTGCGCGGAGAGTGAGGCCGCCGCTGCACGCCTGCCGTCTGCCGCAACCAGCGCGCCTGGAGACGCACCGCAGCCGCCCTGTCGTCGCACACCAGCGCGCTTTGCTCCGCTGGTGTGCGCAGGCGCTGGCCCAGCGGTGACCGCGCCGCCCAGGCGGTGTGCCCGGGCGCGCTGTACGCCAATCAGAAATCGGCGCTGTACTTCAGACTGACAGCGCGTTCGTCGCCGCGCGCACCTGCGCGTTGGTCGTAACCGAAGTGCAGTTGGCTGTGCTGGCCCACCGGCGTGGCCGCCGCCAGGCCGAGCACCCCGCCCGACCGCGCCGGCTGCATTCCGCGCAGCGGCGCCCAGGCGTCCACGCCGGTGAAACTGGCGTCCAGGGTCAGGCCCTGGCTGCTCAACGCCTGCTGCCACTCGGCATGCCCGCTCAGCTGCAGGCCACGCCAGCGATAGGCCCATCGCAGGCCGGCCAACAGTTGGGTACGCGCAGACGTATTGGCATCGGCACGCAGGCCGAAGCCTTCGCCGCCGCGTTCGCGGAAACCTTCGCTGCGCAGGCGGACGTAATCCAGCCCCAGGTACGGCGTCAGCAATGCGGTCCTGTCGCCCCAGCGATAGCCGGCCTCCAGGTTGCCGCTGAGATAGCCGGCGCTGTAATCGCTGAAGGCGCTGCTGCGATCGGCACCCAGCAGCAGGCTGCGCTCGATCCGCCGGTCGACGTTGCCCACACCCAGTTGGCCGAGCGCATACACCGCCTCCTGCATGGTTCCCCAATACAGCTGCGCCTGCACCTGCCGATCGCGTCCGCGCGCGCCGTCGAGATCGCCCACGCTGTTGGAACGCATTTCGCCGAACGCGAAACCGGCGACGGCACCCGATGCCAGGCGCAGATCGTTGCCCATCATCCAACCGGAGCTGGCGAAACCCCGCGTGCTCGCATCCCCCGTGCCCGGCCCGCCCAGCGCTTGTTGCCAGGCTCCGATCAGGCGCGGTTGCTGCGACAGTGCGTCGATATGCGTGGCCAGCGCGCGCCGCCCCAGATCGATGGTGTCGAAGCTCAGCGCGGCCGATTCTGCATGCGCGCGCCCGGACAGGGTACGCAACGCGTCGGCGGCCGCCTGGGCCGATGGCGCATGCTGCAATGCCGCCGCAGCACGCATGAAGCCGCTGCCGATGCCGCCGCCGCCCTGCAATTGCTGCGCATCCACCTGCTGAAACGCCTCCTCCACGCGGATGGCGGAGTCCATCGATGCGGTGCCGATCGCACCGAGCGACGCAGCCACTGCCGCCACATCCATGCGTTGCAGCGACACGAATGCCGTCGTGGCATCGTAGCTCAGGGTGGCATCGAGGAAGGTCACCGCCGGCCCGCCGCTGGTGGTGGAGAACGTGCCTTGCAGACCGCCGGCGGCCTGCAGCACCGGGTAGGTGGTGTTGTTGACGACGTAGTCGCGGCGACCGAGCAATTGCAGATCGCCGGCGATCGATGCGCTGCCAGCGATGTTCAGGCGATCGCCCACCGTCAGCGCCAGACGCCCATTGGCCGCCTGGATGTAGTTGCCGTTGACCGTCAACGCAGCACCGCCGACCTGCAGCGTGCCCGCATTGTCGATGCGTCCGCCGATCTGGCCACTTCCGATCAGGCGTGCGCCATTGGCGATACCCACCCGCGCACTTTGCAGACTGGCTGTCTGCAAGGTGCCGCCCAGCACCTGCGTGTCGCCGGTGAAGGTATTGGCGGTGTTGCTCAAGACCAGGGTGCCGGTTCCGCGCTTGATCAGGCCGCCATCGCCGCCGATGGCATTGGCCCAGGTCGAACGCAGGCTGTCGAACCCGACATCCACCGTACCCCAGTCCAGCCGCGCCGGGCCGCGTGCCGCCCGGCCCACGTCGAGCAATCCATAGCCGAACACAGGGTCGACGCCCGCGGTCCCCAGATCGGTGGCCGTTCCGAGCAAGGTCTGCCGCACCAGGTCGTTGCTGAAATACGGAAACGCCTGCCAGACCAATGCCGCAGCCCCGGAGACCAGCGGCGCAGCGAACGAGGTACCGCTTCCGTAGAAATAACGAACGTCGCTGGCGGTGGCGTCGGGCGCAAGAAACAGCGAGGTGCCCGGTGCGACCAGGCAATACCGCATCGCCACGCCACACGCATTGGAATACGACGCCAACCGGGTGGGATTGGCAGTATCGAGCGCACCAACGACCAGCCAGCCGCGCTCCAGATCTGCCGCTGGCAGGCTCCCGCCAGGGCCGGGCTGGCTAGGCAGCGCGGCGGTATCCGATGGCTGCGCCCGCGCTTCGTTGCCCGAGGCGAATACCACCAGGCCATTGTTGGCACCGACGAACGCACGGTATTCCTGTGCGACCTGGTTGGTGACGGCGGGATCGTTCCAGTACAGGCCGCCCCAGGAATTGTTCATGATCCGCACGCCCGACCGAATCAGATCGTCGTGCACCGCACTCAGGCCGGTGGGGCCATCGATCTCGTTGCCTTCGCCGCTGCCGTCGTCGACCGGCGCTCTGTCGCGAATGATGCGCGCAGACACCAGCCCCGCACCTGGTGCGATGCCACCGGGCCACTGGCCCACGGCACGTCCGGCGGCCAGCTGGGCCACGATGGTGCCGTGCCCAACCACATCGCCCCGCGCCACGTCGTTTTCGCGCGGGTCCAAATAGATGAAGCTGGCGCCGATGCGTCCCTGCAAGGCCGGATGGTCGGCATTGATGCCGCTGTCGACGACGCCGATGCGATAGCCGCTGCCACTGAAGCCCAGCGCCTGCGCCGCGCGCGCATTGGTCAGTGCCAGATGCGCATCCATGGCCGGCTCCGGCGTCGGTGCGACCACCGGCGGCGGAGTCGGTGACGTCGGTGGCGGCGAGGTTGGCGGTGGCGAAGGCGGTGGCGAGCTCGGCGGCGGCGCAGTCGGCGTGGTCGGACGCACACCGCCGCCACCGCCACACGCGCTCAACGCCACAGCCAACGCCGAGGCCAGGACGGACCTGGCGACGTCTCTCTTGTTCATTGAAGTTCTCCCCCGAACCCATTCCATGGCTGGGGCCCGGCGTCGGGCCCAAGCGCGAACTTTATACTGCAACGCTGATTGCTTTCCGTGCGCTGCGCCTTGCTGGCGCGAAGCGGCGCTGCGGCAGATAATCGTTTCACTTTAAACGGTATCCACTCATGTCCGACATCGTCATCGTTGCTGCCAAACGTACTGCCATCGGCTCGTTCCTCGGTCAATTCAACGGTGTGCCCGCACCGACGCTGGCCGCCGCCGCCATCGAAGGCGCGCTGGCGCAGTCGGGAGTCGCGCCGGCCGATGTGTCCGAGGTGATCGTCGGCTGCGTGCTGCCAGCCAATCTCGGCCAGGCGCCGGCGCGTCAGGCCGCGATCGCGGCCGGCATTCCCACCTCCACCGGCGCCACCACCATCAACAAGGTCTGCGGCTCGGGCATGAAGGCCATCATGCTGGGGCACGACCTGATCAAGGCCGGTTCGGCCAGCATCGTGGTCGCCGGCGGCATGGAGTCGATGAGCAATGCGCCGCATCTGCTGCCCAACTCGCGCACTGGCAATCGCTACGGCAATTTCCAGGCGGTCGATCACATGGCCTGGGATGGCCTGACCAATCCCTACGACGGCCAGGCCATGGGCGTGTTCGGCGAAGCCACCGCCGAAAAGTTCGGCTTCAGCCGCGCCGATCAGGACGCTTTTGCAATCGCCTCGGTGCAACGCGCGCAGGCCGCACAGGACAGCGGCGCGTTCGCCGATGAGATCGTTCCGTTCACCGTGACCACGCGCAAGGGCGATGTCGTCGTCGATCGCGACGAACAGCCCGGCAAGTCCGATGTGGCCAAGATCCCGGCATTGAAACCAGCGTTCAAGAAGGACGGCACGGTCACCGCGGCCAGTTCGTCGAGCATTTCCGATGGCGCGGCGATCACCGTGCTGATGAGCGCCGACGACGCCCAACGCCGCGGCGTGACGCCACTGGCGCGCATCGCCGGCCACGTCACCCACTCGCAGGCGCCGGAGTGGTTCACCACCGCGCCGGTATCGGCCATCGAGTCCTTGCTCGGCAAGACCGGCTGGCAACTGGACGAGGTGGATCTGTTCGAAATCAACGAAGCCTTTGCGGTGGTGGCAATGACGCCGATCAAGGAACTGGGCATCGCGCACGACAAGGTCAACGTGCATGGCGGGGCCTGCGCACTGGGTCATCCGATCGGCGCATCCGGCGCGCGGCTGGTGGTGACATTGGTGAACGCGTTGCGCACCCGCGGAGGCAAGCGCGGGATCGCCACGCTCTGCATCGGTGGCGGCGAAGCGACCGCCATCGCTATCGAATTGATTTGACAGGATTTAACGGCGATTTTGCAAAAATGAATGCGCGTGCGCTTGACACCCGTCTTGTGGCCGTCATCATGTCGGGGGCGCGCAATAGCGCGTTGCCTAATCTAACGACGAGGATTGAAACAATGACCATCAACAAGCTGCTGATCGCAATGGCTCTGGGCCTGGCCCTGACCGCTTGCTCGAAGCCGGAACAGGCTCAGGACGCTGCTGCTTCGGCTAACGAAGCTGCTGCCGAAGCTCAGACCGCTGCCGACCAGGCTGCTGCCTCGGGCTCGCAGTCGGCTGACGCCGCTCAGGCTGCTGCCACCACCGCCGCTGCTT
This sequence comes from Xanthomonas melonis, assembly GCF_020783655.1. GTDB lineage: Bacteria > Pseudomonadota > Gammaproteobacteria > Xanthomonadales > Xanthomonadaceae > Xanthomonas > Xanthomonas melonis. The sequence continues at coordinate 163,966 of NZ_JAJGQH010000012.1, forward strand.
CGGCCGACACCGCTGCCGACGCTGCCCAGGCCGCTTCCGGCGCCGCGACCGACGCTGCTGCTGAGCAGGCTGCCGACGCTGCCAAGACCGCAGAAGACACCGCCGAAGCTGCCAAGGACACCGCTGAAGAAGCCAAGAAGTAATCACTTCTTCGCTGTAAGCGCGTTCGGAGAAAGCCGCTGGTTTCCAGCGGCTTTTTCTTTGCCCGCGTTTTCTCGAGCGCGTTGTCCGGCCCAACCACGCGCCCCGGCGCTGCCCGCCAATCCATCACCGTTCCGTCTGCCGCGCTACCCGGCCCTGGCGAGCTGCGCCTTGACGCAGGCTGCATCGGCCCCTGCCTAAGCTCGGCTTTCCAACACCGGAACAGGAACAGGACCACCATGAAGACGATCCGCATGCTGTCGTTGAGCGCCATCGCCACCCTCGCCCTGGCCGCCTGCCAGGGCCCGGACGCCGAGCAGGCGCGCCGCGACGCCGCCTCTGCCGCCAAGCACGCCGCTGCCGCGACCGAACAGGCCGCCGACCGCGCCGCCGTGCAGGCGAAGGAAGCCACCGCCGATGCACGCGTGGCCGCACGCGAGCTGGCTGCCGATGCCAGCCGCGCCACCGCCAACGCCGCCGATGCCACCGCCGACAAGACGCGCGAGATGGCCGACAAGGCCGAACGCAACGCCGATCAGCACGATGCCGAGCATCCGGAGCACTGACGTCCACGCCCGGGTTCCACCGTGGCAGGTGCGCGCCGGCCGATTCGTGCCGGCGCGCACGTCTGGGGCCGTGCCGGCCCTCGTGTTGTCCAGGCCGGCACGCTAGCATTGCGCATGCCTTCCTCCTTCGCATCGCGTCGCCGCAATCGACTGGCGCTGATCTTCTCCGCGCTGATCTTCGTGGCCATCGGCATCGGCATCTTCGTCGGCGCACGCCGCTCGCTCTCCGATGCCGCGCTGGTCTCCCATACGCATGAAGTGATCGGCAGGGTCGACGAGATCCAGGCGCGCCTGCTGGATGCCGAATCCGCGCAGCGCGGTTTCCTGCTGACCGGCAACGAGGCCTATCTGCTGGACTACCAGACCAGCGTCGAGCGCCTGCCGATCCTGCTCGACAATCTGCGCCGGCTGATCGTCGACAATCCTGCGCAGGAGCAGCACCTGGATCGGCTGCAGACACTGGTGCAGACCCGGCTGCAGCAGATCCAGCGGGTGCTGGACGTGTATGCGCAGAGCGGCCTGGAGCCGGCCCGCGCGAACATCCGGCAGACCGCCTTCCGCACCACCAGTGCCATCCGCGAACAGGCGCTGACGATGGTGCAGCGCGAACAGGAATTGCTGGCCCAGCGCGCCGAGAGCAGCCGACAGAGCGCAACGCTGCTGTTGGTACTGGCCCTGGCCGGCATTCCGTTCGGACTGTTGGTCGTCGGTGCGGTCAACGCGCTGTTGATGCGCGAGTTGCGGCACCGCGCCCAGGCCGAGCGGCTGGCCGCTCAGGCCAACCGCGAGCTCGGCGATAGCGTGGCGGCATTGCAGCGCAGTACCGCCGATCTCAACCTGCTCAGCCGCTACACCGGCCTGTTGCAGAGTTGCGTCAGTGCCGAAGAGGCGCTGGACGTGACCAGCCGTACCCTGGCCAGCCTGCTGCCTGGCATCGCAGGAAGCGTGTATCTGCTGCGCGCCTCGCAGGATCGCGCCGAAGCGATCAGCCACTGGGGTGAGCCCCTGGTGCAGAGCGCGCCGCATCTGCTGCCGGAACAATGCTGGGCACTGCGCCGCGGCCAGCCGCACACCGTCGACGATCTGCGCCGCGATGCACCGTGTGCGCATATCGAGGCGCCGGATACCGCGATGCCAGTCGCGACGGCATGCCTGCCGATGTCTGCGCAAGGTACCCAGCTCGGCTTTCTGTTCCTGTCAACGCCAGGCCCCGGACCGATGCCGCGGCTGGAAATCGCCGAAGCCGCCGCCGAGCAGCTGTCCCTGGCATTGAGCAATCTGCGCCTGCGCGAGTCGCTGCGCCGGCAGTCGATCCGCGACGCGCTCACCGGTCTGTACAACCGCCGCTACCTGGAAGAATCGCTGAGCCACGAGTTGGCCCGCTGCGCGCGCCGTGGGTTGCCGTTGTCGGTGCTGATGCTGGATGTCGACCACTTCAAGCAGTTCAACGACAGCCAGGGGCATGCCGGCGGCGATCTGTTGCTGGCCGCGGTCGGCGAGCTGCTGCTGACCCGGCTGCGCGCCGAGGACGTGGCCTGCCGCTACGGGGGCGAGGAATTCACCGTGATCCTGCCCGAAGCCGATGGCGAAGAAGCCATGCGCGTGGCCGAGCAGATCCGTGGGCATGTCGCGGCGCTGGCGGTCAGCGACGGCCAGCGCGCGTTGCCGCGGGTGACCGCCTCCATCGGCGTGGCCAGCTTCCCCGTCGATGGCGAACTCGGATCCAGCCTGATCCAGAAGGCCGACGCTGCGCTGTACGCGGCCAAGCGCGGCGGCCGCAACCGGGTGGAGCGCCATGGCGCCGCTGCGCCTGCGCTGGACTGAGCCGGCACGCCGTCGGCTCCGGATTGCGCAAGCCGTCACAAAAAAGATCGATTGACGCGGCGATAGTCGGCTTCGACCCCCGAAGCGAGGCAATCCGATGTCGATGTGGCGCGATCAAGGTCCCAACAAGAAAGACGGCACTCCTGCAGCCCCCGAGATTCCGGCCGCAGATGGACGGCTGTTCACCGCAGACGCCAGCCCCGCCCCGCCGGTGCCGGCAACCGCCGCTCCCGGTCCGGTGCCCACGACCGCCCCGTCACCGCGCCCGGGCGAGGCCAAGGAGTCACTGATCGCCGCCGACATCAGCATCGAAGGCAAGATCGAAGGCGCCGGTCATGTGCGCCTGGCCGGTCGCTTCAAGGGCGATGTCAACGTCAAGGGCGATCTGACCATCGAACGCGGCGCCAAGCTCAACGGCGGCGTGCGCGCCAGCAAGGTCATCATCGCCGGCGAGCTGGAAGGCAATATCGAATCGGCGGCGCAGGTGGAGTTGCAGACCTCCGGGGTGCTGGTCGGCGACGTCAAGGCCGGCAGTCTCACCGTGGCCTCGGGCGCGCGCATGCGCGGCCAGGCTGACTTCGGTTGGGGCGAGGACGCGGCCAAGTCCGCCGGCGGCGGCAAGACCAACGGCAGCGGCAATGGCAGTCGTGATGGCGACGGTGGCGGCGACAGCGACGCCACATGAGTGCACCCCGCCCGGGCACGCCCGGCGCCACGCGCAGCTGCCCGCATTGCAAGGCCACCATCCTGGAAAGTGCCAGCGTCTGCCCGGCCTGCAAGCACCATCTGCGTTTCGACTCGGCGGCTGCGCAACACGCGCAGCCGGCACCGATCGTGCCACTCAAGGTGGACGGCACCATTCGCCATCCCGCCACGGACGCTCCGTGGGAATACACGGTGGTGGTGATCGTGCGCAACGGCAAGGGCGAGGAGATCCGTCGCCAGGTCGTCGACGTCGGCGCGATGCTGGGCGGGGAGGAACGCGGCTTCACCCTGGCGGTCGAGGCGACGGCGGTACGTGCACCGGGGCGGCGCACACGGCATTGATCGCACGGACGCCGCCTGCCACGCAGCAACGTTGCCGTCGCTGATTCGGTAACGCCCGCGAGCCTGCGGCGGCCGCGTGGCCCAGGTGCACGCCGCTGCGTTCTGCGCGCCGTGCACGCGTCCGACGTCCCAGGCGCCATGCCGCTGACGCCTGCAACAGGATCGCAGCCGCTGCCTGCAACCTGCCTATCGCCGTTCGGTGTTCGGTGTTCGGTGTTCGGTGTTCGGTGTTCGGTGTTCGGTGTTCGGTGTTCGATAGATACACAAGCGTCTGCCGCTCGCCACTGCCGCCGGTCGCTTCGGCAGCGCAGGCGCACCACAACGACCGCGCCCGGTTGCATCGCACAGCCTGCTTCGATCTGCCGGCGACCATTCTCACCGGCGCGTATGTCGGTGCGTTCGTGGCACGCCATCGCAACGCATGCCTTGAACGCGGCCGCGCGGCTTCAGCGGCCAGGGTCCGACACCGAAGAAGTGCCAGCATGCAGCGTCGCATGCGCGGACCGATGCGGACACGGACAGCCGACGCCACAGGGACGTGATCCAGCGCCTCGCAATCCCACCGGCCCGTAACGCTGCTGCATGCTCCGCCCTGCCCTGCGGATTCGCAGACAGCGGGCGCGCGTCGTTCCCATTCTCAGGATCTGCACACCGGCTTGGCCAGAGTTGAGCCATGCGCAACGGCAACGACACACGCGGCGATCTGGTGGTGCTGGGACCCGAAGGGCTGTATTGCCCGCAGGGCGACTTCCATATCGATCCCTGGCGGCCGGTGCCGCGCGCGGTGATCACCCATGGTCACGGCGATCACGCGCGCGGCGGCATGGAGGAATACCACTGCACGCACGAAAGCCTGCCGATCCTGCAATGGCGACTTGGCGCGCAGGTCTATCACACGCACGCCGATGGCGAAGCCTTCGCGCTGGGCAATGCGCGCGTGTCGCTGCATCCGGCCGGACACGTGCTCGGTTCGGCGCAGGTCCGTATCGAGGTGAATGGCGAGGTCTGGGTGGCATCGGGCGACTACAAGCGCCAGCTCGACCCCACCTGCAAGCCATTCGAGGTGGTGCCGTGCGACACCTTCATCACCGAGGCGACCTTCGGCCTGCCGGTGTATCGCTGGCCGGAGACTGCGGCGGTGGCCGCCGACATCGTTGCCTGGCGCCGCGAATGCGCCGAGCGCGGCGAGGCCGCCATCCTGTATTGCTATGCCCTGGGCAAGGCGCAGCGCGTGCTGGCCGAGCTGCGCGCCTGGGACACGCAGCCCGCGCTGCTGCATGGCGCGATCGCCACCGGAGTAGAGGTGTATCGACAGGCCGGCGTCCCGATGCTGGACACCCAGCCGGTCAGCGAGCATGCGCGCGGCGCCGACTATGCCGGCCAGCTGGTGCTGGCACCGCCTTCGGCCGCCGGCAGTACCTGGATCCGTCGCTTCCGGCACGCGCAGCAGGGATTCGCTTCCGGCTGGATGCGCATTCGCGGCAACCGCCGCAGGCGCAACTACGATCGCGGCTTCGTGGTGTCCGACCACGCCGACTGGCCGGACCTGTTGCGTACCATCGACGACACTGGCGCACGGCGCGTCATCGCCACCCATGGCAACACCGATGCACTGATCCAGCACCTGCGCGAGCGTGGTGTCGCAGCCGAAGCCTTCCGCACCGATTTCGGAGCCGAGGAATGAACCCGCTGCCCGCACGTCGCGTTGGCCGCGCGCGCACGCGCCTGCGCCTGAGCGGGGCGCTCGCGTTCCGCCGGCACGCATTGGCGTTTCGCGTGCATCGCAGCGCGCCGGCCGCTGTGGTTGGCCCACCGCGCCCGCTGCGTCGCCCGCGCCCGCTCACGGCATTCACACGGCGCGCATTGGAATTGCGCGCGGCGGATAAACGCATGCCGGCAAAGGCAGTGCCGTGAAACGGTTCGCTGCGCTGTACCGCACCCTGGACCGCAGTACCGGCACGCTCGACAAGCGTGCCGCGCTGGTCGCCTATTTCCGCGAAGCCGCGCCGCTGGATGCGGCCTGGGCGCTCTACCTGTTGGCCGGTGGCAAGGTAGCCGGCAGTCGCATGCGCATCGCCAGCAGCAGCGAGCTGCGCGAGTGGATCACCGACACCGCCGGCATCGCCGATTGGTTGGTGGCCGATAGTTACGATCATGTCGGCGATCTGGCCGAGACGCTGGCCTTGCTGCTGGACGACCCGGTGAGCGAGGCCGCCGATCTGCCGCTGGCCGAATGGATCGAACAACGGCTGCTGCCGATCGCCAACCAGGACGTGGAGCTGCGCAAGGCGTGCATCGTGCAGGCCTGGCGCAGCCTGGCCTTCGACGAGCGCCTGGTGTTCAACAAGCTGCTCACCGGCGCGCTGCGGGTGGGCGTGTCGCAGCGGCTGGTGCAGCAGGCCCTGGCCGAACTGTCTGGCGTGGATATCGCCCGCATCGCCCAACGCATGCTGGGCAGCTGGCGGCCGCATCCCACCTACGTGGCCGATCTGCTGACCAATGAGGAGCTGCCCGGCGATCGGCAGCAACCCTATCCGTTCTTCCTCGCCTCGCCGCTCGAGGCCGAGGTGGACACGCTGGGCCCCATCGACGGCTGGCTGCTGGAATGGAAATGGGATGGCATCCGTCTGCAGCTGATCCGGCGCGCCGGCGAGGTGGCCCTGTGGTCGCGCGGCGAGGAACGCCTGGACGGACGCTTCCCGGAAATCGAACAGGCCGCAGCGCAGTTGCCAGAGGGGACCGTCATCGATGGCGAGCTGCTGGCCTGGCAAGCGGAGCACGTCGTGCCGATGGCCTTCACTGCACTGCAGACGCGCATCCAGCGACTCAAGCCCGGGCCCAAGACCCTGGCCGCCGCGCCGGCGCGCGTGGTCGCCTACGATCTGCTGGAGCTCGATGGCGTGGATCTGCGCCAGCGCCCCCTGCACGAACGACGCGTTCTTCTCGAGCGCGTGCTTGCCGCGCTGGCTGATCCGCGCATCGTCGCCTCGCCGTTGGTGCAGGCCAGCGATTGGCAGGTGGCCGCGCAGCTGCGCGTGCAGGCCCGCGAACGCGGTGTGGAAGGGCTGATGCTCAAACGCGCCGACTCGGTCTACCAGGCCGGCCGCCGCCGCGGCGACTGGTGGAAATGGAAGATCGACCCGCTCACCATCGATGCGGTGTTGCTGTACGCGCAGGCCGGCCACGGCCGCCGCAGCACCTTGTACACCGACTACACCTTCGGGCTCTGGCACGAAGGCCAGCTGGTGCCGGTCGCCAAGGCCTATTCGGGATTGGACGATGCCGAGATCCTGCAGCTGGATCGCTGGATCCGCGCCCACACCACCGAGCGCTTCGGGCCAGTGCGCGCGGTCACGGCGCACCATGTGTTCGAGCTGGGCTTTGAAGCGGTCAACCGCAGCGCGCGGCACAAGTCCGGCATCGCCGTACGTTTTCCGCGCATCCTGCGCTGGCGGCAGGACAAGCCGATGTCCGAGGCCGACCATCTGAGCAGCCTGCAGGCCCTGGCGCGGTGACGGCGACGCAGCAGATGCGCGGCACGCCCCTGCAGCAGTGGCGCGCCTGGTTCGCGCAACGCGGCTGGACGCCGTTGCCTTTTCAACGCGAGGTGTGGAAGCGCTATCTCGATGGCGAATCCGGGCTGCTGCATACGCCGACCGGCAGCGGCAAGACGCTGGCAGCCTTCGGGGGTCCGCTGCTGGAGGCGTTGGCCGTGCGCGGACGCAAGCCTTCAAGCACAGCCGTCAGGCCCGCTGCCAGCGCACGCCGGCAGCAACAACGCAATCTGCAGGTGCTGTGGATCACGCCGCTGCGCGCCTTGGCAGCCGATACCGCGCGTGCGTTGCGCGAGCCGGTGGACGCGCTGGGACTGGAGTGGCAGGTGGGCCTGCGCACCGGCGATGCCAACGCGCGCGACAAGCGGCTGGCACGCAGCGGCAAGCTGGATGTCCTGGTCACCACACCCGAATCGCTGGCGCTGCTGCTGTCGTACCCGGACACCGCGCCCCAGCTGTCGACGCTGCGCTGCGTGATCGTGGACGAGTGGCACGAGCTGTTGGGCAACAAGCGCGGGGTACTGCTGCAGCTGTGCCTGGCGCGCCTGCGCGGCTGGGCGCCGGCACTGCGCATCTGGGGCCTGTCTGCCACCCTGGGCAACCTGACGCAGGCCCGCGATGTGCTGCTGCCGCACCTGCCGCAGGCCGCGCTGGTGTCCGGCGTCAGGCCGCGCGCCATGACGCTGGAAACGCTACTGCCCGACAGCGGCGAGCGTTTCCCGTGGGCCGGCCATCTGGGCCTGGCACAACTGGCGCGCGTGCTGCAGAAGATCCTGCAACAGAACACCAGCCTGGTCTTTACCAATACGCGCGCACAGGCGGAATTGTGGCACCAGGCCCTGAGCGCGGTGTGGCCGGAAGATCCGGCCACGCTGGCGCTGCACCATGGCTCGCTGGACCCCGGCTTGCGTGCGGCCGCCGAGCAGGGCCTGCGCGAGGGCAGCCTGCGCTGCGTGGTGGCCACCTCCAGCCTGGATCTGGGCGTGGATTTTCCGGCGGTGGATCAGGTGTTGCAGGTCGGCAGCCCCAAGGGCATTGCGCGGTTGCTGCAACGTGCCGGCCGCGCGCGTCATCGTCCCGGCGAATCCGGCCATGTGGTGTGCGTGCCCTCGCACGCCCTTGAGCTGGTGGAATACGCCGCCGCGCGCCGCGCGATCGACCACGGCCATATCGAAGCACGCCCGCCGCCGCGCCTGTCGCTGGACGTGCTGGCGCAGCATTGCGTCACCCTCGCGCTCGGCGGAGGCTTCGATGCCGATGCGCTGTTCGCCGAGGTGCGCGGCACCGATGCCTTCGCAGCGCTGGACAGCGTCACCTGGAACGCGGTGCTCGACTTCATCGTGCAGGGCGGCAGCGCGCTGGCGCATTACCCGGATTTCCACAAGGTGGTGCGCGACGACGCCGGCGTCTACCGCGTCACCGACCGCCGCGTCGCACTGCGCCACCGGCTGTCGATCGGCACGATCACCAGCGATGGCAGCGTGCGTGTGCAGTTCCTGCGCGGCGGCCGGCTGGGCGCGGTGGAAGAACAGTTCGTCGGCCGGCTGCGACGCGGCGACCGTTTCCAGTTCGCCGGCCGCCTGCTGGAGTTGGTACGCCTGGAAGACATGACCGCCTACGTGCGCGTGGCCAAAGGCGGCAGCGGCGTGGTGCCAAAATGGATGGGCGGGCGCATGCCGCTGTCGTCGGCGCTGGGACGCGAGGTGGAAGCGCTGTTCGCCGACCCTGGCGATGCGCCGGAGATGCGGGCGCTGGCGCCGCTCCTGCAGCTGCAGTCCACGCTATCGGCCTTGCCCGGCCCACATCACCTGCTGGTGGAAAGCATCAAGGCGCGCGATGGCAGGCACGTGTTCGTGTATCCATTCGCCGGCCGCCAGGTCAACGAGGGCCTGGCAGCGCTGCTGGCCGCGCGCTGGGGCCGCCGCCAGCGCAATACCTTCAGCTTCGCGGCCAACGATTACGGCTTCGTGCTCTCGCCGGCACAGGAGGTGGCGATCGATGCCGGCCTGCTGCAAACGCTGCTGTCGCCGGCCGGCCTGTTCGACGATCTGCGCGACAGCCTCAACCTGGGCGAGCTCGCACGCCGGCAGTTCCGCGAGATCGCACGCGTCGCCGGCCTGCTCTCGCCATCGTTGCCCGGGCGGGCGCCGCGCAGCCTGCGCCAGCTGCAGGCCTCCAGCGGATTGCTCTACGACGTGCTGCAGCGCTTCGACCCGGGACATCTGCTGCTCGCCCAGGCCGAGCGCGAAGTGTTCGAAGGCCAGCTGGAACTGGCGCGCCTGGCGCACGCGCTGGAGGATTGCGCGCGCCGCGCATTGTGCCTGCGCGCGCCGCGCAGCCTCACCCCGTTGTCGTTTCCGCTGTGGGCCGAACGCGTCCGTGGCCAGCTGAGTACCGAGGACTGGAAGTCACGCGTGCTGCGTGCAGCCGAACAACTGGAGCGCAGGCATGGGCGATAGCGTGCAGTTGCAGCTGGGCGGCGAAACGGTGGAACTGCTCGGCGAGCGCGCGTTGTACCGGCCGGCGCAGCGCGCGTTGCTGATCGCCGACCTGCATCTGGGCAAGGCCGACGTCTTCCGCCGCGCCGGGATCGGGCTGCCCGCGGGTGGCACTGCACACGATCTGGAGCGCCTGGATGCATTGCTCGATCAACGCGCTGTCCAGGCGCTGTGGATCCTGGGCGACCTGCTGCATGGCCCGGCACCGCGCGCGGCCTGGCATCGGCGCTGGAGCGCATGGCGCGAGCGGCACTGCGCCCTGCGTGTGATCGCGATCCGCGGCAATCACGACCGCGCCCTGGCCGGCGCGGACCTGCACATCGAAGCGGCCGGCGAGCAGGTGCAGGATGGGCCGTTCGTGCTCCGCCACGATCCGATGCCGCATCCCACCGGCCATGTGCTGTGCGGGCATCTGCATCCGCTGGCGGCACTGCCCGGGCTGGCGCGGCGCTGGCCGGCGTTCTGGTTGCGCGAACGCGTCACCATCCTTCCGGCGTTTTCGCACTTCACCGCAGGCGTGGTACCGACCCTGATCGAGGGCGAACGCCTGGTCGCCTGCGTGGAAGGCGATGCGGTGGCCCTGCCGGTGCGTTGAACCGACACCGTGGCGGCTACACCGTTGCACGATCGACCGATCGCCGACTGTGCAGGTCACGCGTGCCGCCGGCCCCTCGTCGTCGGCAGTCTCGCTCGGGAAGGCCAAGCCTTGCCATGCTGCGTTGCCCCTCAACGCGTCATCGACGGAGCCGCCTGGGTGACGGCTTGCTGCGACTGCTCCAGCGCCTGCTGCTGTTCGCGTGCCTGGGCCTGGGTCTGCTTGATCATCTGCAAACGATCGAACGACTGGATCTCTGGTGTCTGCACGGCGTCCACGCTTGGCATATGGGCACGCTGGTGAGCTGGGTCATTCAAGGCGCCCTGCACGACGAAGACCCTTTCGCCGCCGGCCAGCTTGGACGTGGGGTTGTTGAGAACGACATGGTCCACCCGCGACAGCCCTTCCTCTTTTGCCAGCGCAAGCAGGCTGGCGGTCATGCGCTCACTTGATGCGTCCCACTGCCTGCCATGTTCGGTATCGAGCTTCTGCACGCCGCCCTTGATCTGCTGGTACATGGCGTGGTCTGGGTGGCCTGGCTGCGAGGGCAACAACGGCGTTTTCTGTGGTGGCAAGGGCGAATCATGGCCGACTGCACTCTGCTTCACATCAGGAGAAGTGATGTCGCTGATGGTTTCCGGTTCCGGTCGACCCTGCTTGCGTTGTAGCGGTGCAATATGTTTATCGTAGTAGTCGCCGTAATATTGTTCGTACGTCTTACTCGGTCCAACCGAAGGTTGTTCCGTCTTGAAGACCTGGGCAATTTGATTCAATGCGGCATCGCGTGTGATGTGGCCTGCCATTTGCTGATCTGCAATTGCTTGGTACTGCTGTGGCCTGGTGCCGCTTCCAGAAATTCCGATGTCTGGTCCCTTGTGATTCAGAATCTCACGCCGAATGAGTGCATTGCTAAGCGTTGCTGCAGCTTCGCCACGGAGCATGCTCGTAACGTAGCCAATCTTGGAGGACTGATTGGATTGCTCGGAAAATCGATGATGCCCAATTTCATGCGAAAGCGACCGAGCGATGCGCGCACCGTTTCCGACTGCATTTTCGTCAATCACCACTTGCGTGCGAGGAACGAGATAGGTGCCCGCACCAGCAGCCCCCCATACCACAGCAATGTTGTCCCGATTCAACTGCGCAAGGCCTGCCTGAAGTGTTGGAGACCTCTGCAAGAAAGGCGTGACCGAAGGATCCGATAGCGGAGACGAAGGCTTCCCGGAAGCGGCTCCTGACACCAGTTGCTGCGGCTGTGGATACTTCGACTCGTCGACACGTTCCATCATGCACTCCGTTGCGGGTGACCCACCTCAGCAACCTACTTCTTGCTAATTGTGACGTAGCTCAGGCTGGACTGATCTTCGCTCAGCCCAAAGATGACAGTTGCCGTTTCCGTCTGCATCGACCAATAAGCGCTGGAACCGGCAGCATCTGGGCGCGGTGGATAGAGAGACGCATCTGGCGAAGGCATACCCTCGAACTTCGGGCCAGGCGACGAAAAGTCGAGCACGAGCGTCGCATGCGAGGGCGCATCCCGAGTGCTGCGAAGCTCAATGCGCTTCAAGGCGGTACCGGCAAGCGCACCACCCTCACCTCGCCGCACCACCATCGCGTCTTGCGACTCGCCGGGGCCGAACTGCGTTTGAAGCTGAGCGTTAAGTGCTGCGACATCCTGGAAGTCAGTAGCGATCAACCGATCGACATCTTGCTTGAGGCGTTCCGTCACGTCTTTGCTCCTGGTTTCAACGGAGGGCTTTGCAGCCGCTACGGCTGACTGATCGCGTGGAGTGCTGGGAGCACATCCCGCATGAAAGCTGCAGAGTGCCAACAGCGCAACTGATAACGACGCTGCCTGAGGAAAGGCAACACGTCCCTGGTTAACTTGCCGTCCATGGGATTTCCCAGGGTGAAGGGCCATCTCTCTGATCCTGCGCTAAGAGCGTCGCTGAAATTTAACACGTCGATGCCCCCCGCATCGGGCGGCGGCAGCAATCACCTCGCGGGGTTCTGCGTGTGCAAGATCTGCTAGCTGTGATCTCTCAGTAGGTTGTTCATCCGGGGCTGATCTGGAAGATGGGGGTTACCAAGCCAACCCAGCCCCCAGGAGCCCCGGATGAACATTCATAAACAGGAG
>NZ_JAJGQH010000013.1 GCF_020783655.1 Xanthomonas melonis
ACTGATACTAATGATCCGTGCGGCTTGACCATATAACCTCAAGTTGCCTTGGTCCCAACGAACGTTGGTAGATCATCCAAATGCAAGCTACGTCATAAGTTACCTATGCGAGACGGGCGCCGTACGCGCTTCCCTTCGCAAGAGCCTGCACTTCCTTGTGCAGACTTTTGAAGAGAAGCAAAAACTGGCGCCGCTCCAACCGTCTCCCTGGTGAAATTAGCGCTGTGGAACCACCCGATCCCATCCCGAACTCGGAAGTGAAACGCAGCTGCGCCGATGGTAGTGTGGCTCAAGCCATGCGAGAGTAGGTCATCGCCAGGGGCTTTACCCCAAACCCTCAGTCCTCACGGACTGGGGGTTTGTTCTTTGCGCAAAACAAAAAACCAACACCAACCACATACCCCGCCATGATGCGGACCTGGCGCAGGTAACGGCACGCAGCGACCACAAGCCGGCTCACTGCCGCACTCACACCTCTACGTGCGCCACGCGCACACAGCCGCGCACTCCAGCCGCGCGGCCGAGCTCTCGTCACGGCAGGAGTGTCGGCCGGAAGCACCTTCGATCGGCGATCAATCTCGAAACCGGGGCTGAGACGAACCGCCCGGGGCCCGTCGGGGCGATGTGATCGTACTGCTGGACATGGCGGATGCACGGCCGATCAAATGACAGTCCGTGGGCGTGCCTGCACACCGGTTCACCTAGCGGGGATCGCCTGAAATCGGATGGTGGTGCACATGGCGACTGAACACCGAGTTTCAGTTGCGAAGGATCGGTGCGACGGCCGGAGACCGGCGCTGACGTGGGCGGATAGCAAGCGCACGTTGCGGACTGCTTTGGTCGAATGCGGCCAAAGTGTGGGTCCAGCTTGCGCAGCTCCAAAGCGCGGCCCAGGGTGGGCGGTTCTACGCCGCTCGCGGTCGCAACGTCATCGCCACGATGCACACAAAAAAACCCCGCAGATGCGGGGTCTTCCTTGTCTGCTGCGGGTGGCGACTCAGTCGCCCAGCGTCAGCAACGAGGCATTGCCGCCAGCGGCCGTCGTGTTGACCGTGACGACCTTTTCGGTGGCAAAGCGCAGCAGGTAGTGGGGGCCGCCGGCCTTGGGGCCGGTGCCGGACAGGCCCTGGCCCCCGAACGGTTGAACGCCGACGACGGCACCGATCTGATTGCGATTGACGTAGACGTTGCCCACTGCCACGCGGGACGTAATGCGTTCGATGGTCTCGTCGATGCGCGAGTGTACGCCCAGGGTCAGGCCGTAGCCGGTGGCGTTGATCTGCTCGATCACCGCATCGAGCTGGTCGGCCTTCCAGCGGATGACATGCAGCACTGGACCGAACACTTCGCGCTGCAGTTGCGCGAGGGAGCTCAGTTCGTAGGCGCGCGGGGCAAAAAAGCTTCCGTGGGCAGTACCCTCACCCAGCTGGGTGGTAGCGATCAGACGCGCCTCGCGGTCCATGCGTGCTGCGTGATCGTCGAGGATCTTGAGCGCATCTGCGTCGATGACCGGGCCAACGTCGGTAGACAACAGGCCGGGATCGCCGATCTTCAACTCGCCCATGGCACCGGCGAGCATGGTCATGACCTTGTCGGCGATGTCGTCCTGGACGAACAGCACGCGCGCCGCAGAGCAGCGCTGCCCGGCGGAGATGAAGGCGCTGGAGATCGCGTCCTTGACCACCGCCTCGGGCAGCGAGGAGGAATCGGCGATGAAGGCGTTCTGCCCGCCCGTCTCGGCGATCAGGACGCCGATGGCGGCATCGCGCGCAGCCAGGGTGCGGTTGATGATGCGCGCGGTCTCCGTGGAGCCGGTAAAGGCGACACCGGCCACGCGCGGATCGTTGGTCAGCGCGGCGCCAACGCTGGCGCCGTCGCCCGGCAGGAACTGCACGGCTGCTTCCGGAACGCCGGCTTCATGCAGCAGCTTGACTGCCGCAAAGCCGATCAGATTGGTCTGCTCGGCTGGCTTGGCAATGACGGTGTTGCCGGCTGCCAGCGCTGCGGCCACCTGGCCCAGGAAGATGGCCAGCGGAAAGTTCCAGGGACTGATGCAGACGAACACGCCGCGCCCGTGCAGCTGCAGCTCGTTGGATTCGCCGGTCGGCCCTGGCAAACGTTCGGGCGCGCCGAACTGCGCGCGTGCCTGGCCGGCGTAATAGCGCAGGAAGTCGACCGCTTCCCGGACCTCGGCTACGGCATCGGGCAGCGTCTTGCCGGCTTCCTTGACGCAGATGGCCATGAACTCGGGCATGCGCGCTTCCAGCAGGTCGGCCGCATGCTCCAGGATGGTGGCGCGACTTGCTGCCGGCGTGCGATTCCAGCCGGGCTGTGCAGCGGTGGCGGACGCCAGCGCTTTCTGCACCGTGGCCGGATCGGCGGGTTGCCAGTGTCCGACCGTTTCGGTGCGGTTAGCGGGATTGAGTACCGCTTCGCGCGGCGTGCCGACCACTGCGCCAGGCACCAGGGGCGCCGCGGACCACGGCTTGACCGCAGCATTGAGTTGCTCGGCCAGCTGCCGCAGATCGTTGTCGTTGGCGAGATTGGCGCCCATGGAGTTCTTCCTGTTCTGGTTCTGGCTGCGCAGCAGGTCGGTCGGCAGCGGGATCTTGGGATGCGGGATGGAGGAGAACGCGCACACCGCTTCGACCGGATCGCGGATCAGGTCCTCGATGGCGACGTCTTCATCGGTGATGCGGTTGACGAAACTGGAGTTGGCGCCGTTCTCGAGCAGGCGGCGTACCAGATACGGCAGCAGGTCCTCGTGCGAGCCGACCGGCGCATAGACGCGGCAGGGAACACCCAGGCGGTCTGCCGGAATCACCTCGGCATACAGGTCATCGCCCATGCCGTGCAGTTTCTGGTGCTCGTAGACCTTGCCGCCGGAGATCGCACGCACGGCGGCGATGGTCTGCGCGTTATGGGTGGCGAACATCGGATACAGCGCATCGCTGTGCGCGAACATGCGCCGTGCGCAGGCCAGGTAGGACACGTCGGTGTTCTGCTTGCGGGTGAACACCGGATAGCCGGGATGGCCTTCGATCTGGGCGCGCTTGATCTCCGCATCCCAGTACGCGCCCTTGACCAAGCGCACCGGAATACGGCGGCCGACGCGACGTGCCAGATCGGCCAGGAAGTCGATGGTGTAGGGGGTGCGCTTCTGGTACGCCTGGACCGCCAGGCCATAGCCCTCCCAGCCGTCCAGCGAGGGATCGGAGAAGGTGGCCTCGATGATATCCAGCGACAGCTCCAGCCGATCGGCTTCTTCGGCATCGACCGTGTAGCCGATGCCGTACGACTTGGCCAACTGCGCCAGCTCCAGCACGCCCGGCGCCAGCTCGGCCATCACCCGCGCACGCTTGGCGTGTTCGTAGCGGGGATACAGCGCCGACAGCTTGATCGAGATGCTAGGAGCGGCGAACACATCGGTGCCGACGAAGCTGCCGCTGCGGCCGATGGCGTGGATGGCGTCGCGATACGCCTGCAGGTAGCGCTGGGCGTCCTTCATGGTCAACGCGCCTTCGCCGAGCATGTCGAACGAATAGCGGTAGTCGGCGTTGTCGCCCTTGCGCGAACGCGACAGCGCTTCGCCGATGGTGCGGCCCATCACGAATTGATGGCCCATGATCTTCATGGCCTGGCGCACGGCCAGGCGGATGACCGGTTCGCCCACGCGACCGATCAGGCGTTTGAACGCGCCGGGCACATCGGCGCGGGTGAGGTCGTTGAGCTGCACCAGCCTGCCGGTCAGCATCAGGCCCCAGGTCGATGCATTGACCAGCACCGAGTCGCTGCCGCCCACGTGTTTCTTCCAGTCTGCGTCGCCGAGCTTGTCGCGGATCAGCTTGTCTGCAGTGTCCTGGTCGGGAATGCGCAGCAGTGCTTCGGCCACGCACATCAGCAGCACACCTTCTTCGCTGCCCAGGTCGTATTGGCGCATGAAGGCTTCGATCGCGCCCTGATCCTGCGCCCGTGCGCGTACGCGGGTGACCAGGTCGGCGGCAAGCGCCTGCACCTTGGCCTGCTCGGCGGCAGGCAGGCGCGCCTGATCGAGCAGTTCGCGCACGTGGTCGGCTTCGTCCTTGAGCCAGGCGGCGGTGATGGCGGCGCGCAATGCGCCCGGGGCGGCAGAGAGTTCGGGCGCCAGCAGCGCTCGCGCGCTAGCGGAAGAGGCGGGTCGATCGAGCTGAGCGTTCATGCGGAAAGTGCCTGGGAATCGGCGCTCATTCTAGAGAGCCAGCACGTCTGTGCACTTGTGTGGAAGCGGCAGCTTTCCTGCCGTTTTGTGTGGGTCGCCCATCGCCGTATCGGCACTCGTGCGCGCAGCTGGCTGCGGGTATCCATCCTCGGGAAGTGATTGATTCGGACGCACTTTTAGCTGCACTGCAGCAAATTGGCGATCGCCGGAAACGCTTGCCGCCTGCGTCGGCGCGGGTCTACCATCGGGCTGTTCCCGCAGTCCGCTGCGTGTCGCCATGATCGAAGTGCTGCCGTTGATGTCCGAAGGGGTCGGGACGCAATTGCGGTTGCGACCTCCACGGGCACTGTCGTCCCGGCAGTTCGTGCTGTTGTTCGCGGTCCTGGCTGGAACGATGTGGTTGTTTGCGGGCCTGGGGTGGTGGACCGGCAATGCATTCGCGCCGGTGTTCGCCCTGTTGCACAGTGGTGTGGTGGCGCTGGCGCTGCGGCAGTTGTGGCGAAGCGGCGAGCGCGAAGAAGCGATCCGGGTAGGCGACACCGCTGTGGAGGTGTTTCCGTCCGGACAGGCGCCACCGGCGTTTCGGGCACATCCGCACTGGGTGCGGTTGCGCATGGAACGTGATGACAGGGTGCTGTTGGTGAGCAGCGGCAGGCAGGTCGAGATTGGAAGCTTTCTCGGGCCGGCCGAACGTGTGGAACTGGCAGATACGCTGAAACGCTTGCTCGCGGCCGCCAATGGCCGTCACCGATGACGTAAGGGTCTAGGCAATGACGCAACGCAGCAGCTGGAAGTCGATGGTTACCGGATTGAGCCTGGCGGCGATGGCCTTGACGGCCGCACCGGCAGCGTGGGCGCAGTCGGCCGACCCCAAGGCGTGGCAGCTCAACATGGGCCGCGGGGTGACCCAGACTGCACGCATGGCCTACGAGGCGCACATGGTGGCGCTCTGGGTCTGCGTCGTGATCGGCGCGCTGGTGTTCGCGGCGATGGGCTATGCAATGTTCAAGTTCCGCAAGTCCAAGGGTGCGGTGGCCGCGCAGTTCAGCCACAACACGCAAGCCGAGGTCTTGTGGACGGTGATTCCGGTGCTGGTGCTGATCGCCATGGCCTGGCCGGCGACGGCCAAGCTGATCGCGATGTACGACACGCGCGAATCCGAGATGACGGTGAAGGTGACCGGCTATCAGTGGATGTGGAAGTACGAATACCTGGGCAAGGGCGTGGAATTCACCAGCCGGCTCGCGCGCGAGTCCGACCGCATCCGGCAGAGCGGTGAGCGTCCTACCATGGCGTCGCAGCCGCACTACCTGCTCGACGTCGACAACCGCTTGGTACTGCCGGTCGATACCAAGATCCGTTTCGTGATCACTGCCGACGACGTCATCCACGCGTGGTGGGTGCCGGCGCTGGGCTGGAAGCAGGACGCCATCCCGGGCATCGTCAACGAGGCCTGGACCAATATCGAACAGCCGGGCGTGTATCGCGGGCAGTGCGCCGAGCTGTGCGGCAAGGACCATGGCTTCATGCCGATCGTGGTCGAAGCCTTGCCCAAGGCCGAGTTCCAGCGCTGGCTTGCCGCGCGTCGCAATGCTGCCGAAGCGGCGCCGGCAGCGACGCCACCTGCAGGGGCCGCTCCGCCACCGGCTGCTCCGGCGCCCGCAGGCGAAGCTGCGCCTGCAGCGGCTCCAGCCCCCGTTACGCCGGCCGCGGCACCGACCGCCGCTCTCTAACCGCACGCAACCGCATCGCAGAGGCCGTTCCGTCATGGCGCATACCGCAGTCGATCACCACGGACACCACCAGCCCGGTTTCGTCGAGCGCTGGTTCTTTTCGACCAACCACAAGGACATCGGCACGCTGTACCTGCTGTTCTCCTTCGTGATGTTCATCATCGGCGCGGCGATGAGCGTGGTGATCCGCGCCGAGTTGATGGAGCCCGGTTTGCAGTTCGTCAAACCGGAATTCTTCAACCAGATGACCACCGTGCATGCGCTGGTGATGATCTTCGGCGGCGTGATGCCGGCCTTCGTAGGTCTGGCGAACTGGATGATTCCGCTGCAGATCGGTGCGCCGGACATGGCGCTGCCGCGCATGAACAACTGGTCGTTCTGGTTGCTGCCGGTGGCTTTCACCCTGTTGCTGCTGACGCTGTTCCTGCCCGGTGGCGCACCGGCCGGTGGCTGGACGCTGTATCCGCCGCTGTCGCTGCAAGGCGGCTACAACGTGGCCTTCAGCGTGTTCGCCATCCACGTGGCCGGCGTCAGTTCGATCATGGGCGCGATCAACATCATCGCCACCGTGCTCAACATGCGCGCGCCCGGCATCGACCTGCTGAAGATGCCGATCTTCTGCTGGGCGTGGCTGATCACCGCGTTCCTGCTGATCGCGGTGATGCCGGTGCTGGCTGGCGCGGTGACCATGCTGCTGACCGACAAGTTCTTCGGCACCAGTTTCTTCAATGCGGCCGGCGGCGGCGACCCGGTGATGTACCAGCACATCTTCTGGTTCTTCGGGCACCCGGAGGTGTACATCATGATCCTGCCGGCATTCGGCGTGGTCAGCGAGATCATTCCGACTTTCAGCCGCAAGCCGCTGTTCGGCTATCAGGCGATGGTGTACGCGATCGCAGCGATCGCGTTCCTGAGCTTCATCGTGTGGGCCCACCACATGTTCACCGTGGGCATGCCGCTGGGTGGCGAGATCTATTTCATGTTCGCCACCATGTTGATTTCCATCCCCACCGGGGTGAAGGTGTTCAACTGGGTCAGCACTATGTGGAAAGGCTCGTTGACCTTCGAATCGCCGATGCTGTGGGCGGTGGCGTTCGTGATCCTCTTCAGCATCGGTGGGTTCTCCGGCCTGATGCTGGCGATCGTCCCGGCCGACTTCCAGTATCACGACACCTATTTCGTGGTGGCGCACTTCCACTACGTGCTGGTGACCGGCGCCGTCTTTGCGCTGATCGCGGCGGTGTACTACTGGTGGCCGAAGTGGACCGGGCATATGTACAACGAGGCCTGGGCCAAGTTCCATTTCTGGTGGACGATGGTGTTCGTCAACCTGCTGTTTTTCCCGCAGCACTTCCTCGGCTTGGCAGGCATGCCGCGGCGCATTCCCGATTACAACGTCGTGTTCGCCGACTGGAACCTGATCAGCTCGATCGGCGCATTCGGCATGTTCGCCACGCCGTTCCTGATGGCCGGCATTCTGTTCGCATCCTTGCGTCGCGGCGCCAAGGCCGATGCGCGTGCGTGGGAAGGTGCCAAGGGTCTGGAGTGGACGGTCCCGTCACCGGCACCGGCGCACACCTTCACCGTGCCGCCGGTCATCAAGCCTGGAGATCTTGCGCATGAAGACATCGGCCACTGAGTCCACTTCCGAGCCGACGGTAATGCGCTTACTGTCTGCCGCCGAGCGCCAGGCGCAGCAACGCCGTGCCGTACGGCGTACGGCGATCACCGTGGGCGTCGTCGCACTGCTGATCTACATCGGCTTCATTGCGTCGGGGGTCATCGGCCGATGAACGCACGCTCGCCCGCACCCGCGCCGACGGCTGGCTTGTTCAAGTTGCTTGCCGTGGTGCTGGGTGTGTTCGTGCTGACGTTTTCGTTGGTGCCGCTGTATCGCATCGCCTGCGAAAAGGTTTTCGGCATCCGCATGGAGCGGGCGCCGGGAAGCGCGCGCGCAGGCGCCGGCGCGCTGGCCGTATCCGGCAAACGCACGGTGCGGGTGGAGTTCGATGCCGGGGTCAATTCCAAGTTGCCCTGGACCTTCCATCCGGAGCAGATGACGATGGATGTGGTGCCCGGAGAACTCAACGAAGCCCTGTATTTCGCGCGCAACGACAGCGCGCGTGCGGTGGTCGGTAGCGCCGTTCCATCGGTCGCACCGGCGCGCGCCTCCGGTTACTTCAACAAAACCGAATGCTTCTGCTTCACTGCGCAGACCTTGCAAGCCGGCGAGACACGCGACATGCCGCTGCGTTTCATCGTCGATCCGGCCCTGCCGCCGGAAGTGACCACGATCACGCTGTCCTACACGTTTTACCGCAACGACGCGCTCACTTCGCAATTGCCGGGCGCGGGCGCTTCTGGTGCGCCGCGCGCCGCTCCATAACTCCATCCACACCTATCACGACACGGAAGCAACGCCATGGCCGATCACAGTCCCAACGCCGATGCGTATTTCGTCCCGAGCCAGAGCAAATGGCCGTTCGTCGGCTCGATTGCGATGTTCGTGATGATGATCGGTGTGGCCAGCTGGCTCAACGATGCGGCCTGGGGCCGATGGACGTTCTTCGCCGGCATGGCGATGCTGCTGGCCACCTTGTTCATGTGGTTCGGCGATGTCATTCGTGAGTCCAATGCCGGCAACTACAACCGTCAGGTGGACGGTTCGTTCCGCATGGGGATGGTGTGGTTCATCTTCTCCGAGGTGATGTTCTTCGGCGCCTTCTTCGGTGCGCTGTTCTACACCCGCGTGCTGACGTTGCCCTGGCTGGGCGGCGAAGGCGATGGCGTGATGACCAACGAACTGCTGTGGAATGGCTACTCGGCCGCCTGGCCGACCAACGGTCCGGGCACGATCGGCGGGCAATTCCAGACCATCCCGGCCTGGGGGCTGCCGCTGATCAATACCTTGATCCTGCTCAGCTCGGGCGTGACCCTGACCATCGCGCACCACGCATTGAAAGGCGGGCGTCGTGGTGCGCTGCTGCTATGGCTGGGGCTGACGGTGCTATTGGGCTGCGTGTTCCTGTTCCTGCAGGCGGAGGAATACATCCACGCCTATACCGAACTCAATCTTACCCTGGGTTCGGGGATCTATGGCTCCACCTTCTTCATGCTGACCGGCTTCCATGGCATGCACGTGCTGCTGGGCACGATCATGCTGGCGGTGATGTGGCTGCGCGCCGCCAAGGGTCACTTCACCCGCGACAACCACTTCGCCTTCGAAGCGGCCGCATGGTATTGGCACTTCGTCGACGTGGTGTGGCTGGCGCTGTTCCTGTTCGTGTATGTGCTTTGAGGGCGGGGATTCGGGAGTGGAGATTCGAGATTCGTAAAAGCGATCCGCTTTTGCCCTTACGAATCCCCAATGCCGAATCCCCAATCCCATCGGCCGCGTCAGCGACCGACGCCGTGCGGTTTGATCCAGCCTGTGTAGATGCCGATGATCACGATGGCGATCAGGGCGACCGATAAGCCGATGCGCCAGGTGAGTGCGTTGACGGTGCGTTTGGTCTGGCCGCGGTCGGTGAGCAGGTAGTAGAGGCCGGCACCCAGGTTCCACAGAATCACGATCAGGAAGGCGACAATCAGCAGCGTCTTGAGCGAATCGTTCACAGCAGCCCCGGTGGTCGTCGGCGTGATCGTCGCATTGCACGCCTTTTCGCGTCGTTTGTCATGATGCGCAAGCACACGATGGTGTTCGGGTGGGCGCTGGCGCTGCTGGTGAGCGCGGGGTTTGCGGCGCTGGGGCAGTGGCAGCTGCAGCGCATGCACAGCAAGGAAGCGCTGCTGGAACGCGCGGCGCATGTGCGGGAGAGGCCGTTGACCCTGGTGCAGGCCCTGGCCAGCCCGCAAGCGTTGAGCTGGGTCAACGGCCGGGTGCGCTTTCTGCCACAACAGGTCCTGCTGGACAACCAGCTGCATGATGGGCGTGCCGGTGTGCGTGTCTATCAACTCGCCGCGGTCGAGGGGCTACCGCAGACGCTATTGGTCGATCTTGGCTGGCTGCCATTGCCGGCCAATCGGCAATTGCCCACCCTGGCGGCGCTGGGTGGTACGCGCGCGGTGCAGGGTTTGCTGAGCGCGCCGCCATCGGCGGGGCTGGCGATCGGTCCTGCGCTGGCGCCCACTGCCGCTGCGACCACCTGGCTGGCCACCCGCCTGGATCCCGCGGCGGTGCGCGAGACGCTGGGCAGGCGCGACATTTCGTCGCAGGTGCTGCGGCTGGATCCGGCGGTGCCGGTGGGCTATGCACGCGATCTGCAGATGCTGCCGAACACGCTGCCACCCGCGCGGCACTTGGGTTATGCGGTGCAGTGGTTCGGGCTGGCGATCGCGGTATTGACCACCGCGGGACTGCTGACCTGGCGTGCGCGGCGTCGCCGTCGACGCGGGCACTGACGCCTGCGGCATGAGAAAATCGCCGGCATGACTTCCTCTTCACCGGCCACGCCGCACGCGGTCAAACGCGGCCGCAGAATGCTGATTGCCCTGGCGGCGCTGTTCTTCGGCTCGATGCTGTTGGCCGGGGTGCTGCGCTTCTCTGGATGGCAGCCGGCGTCGATGCGCAACAACGGCGAGCTGCTGAAGCCGCCTGCCGATTTGCGTGCGCTGGTGCCGGTGCGTGCAAACGGGCAGCCGTATGCGTGGTCGCCGAGCGATCGCGTCTGGCGCATCGCGGTGGCGCCGCCGACCGACTGTACGCGACAGTGCGTGGCACTGGCAGCAGAACTGGATAAGGTGTGGCAACTGCTCGGGCATCGTGCCGACAAGGTAGAGGTGCTGTGGGTCGGTGCGCCGCCATCCGGGCTGCCGCCAATGCCGGAATTGCGCGTGCTGCGCGACGATGCCCGCCTGCGCCAGGCATTGCCGCGTGCCACCGATACGGCTGGTGTGCCCGTGTATGTGATCGATCCCAATGGCTTCGTGATCCTACGCTATGCCCCGGGCTTCGACCCGGCCGGCTTGCGCTCGGATCTGGTCAAGCTGTTGAAGCTGATGTGAGCCCGTTTCGATGAATCTGTTTGCGCCACCGGCATTGTTCCGCCACTTCCACCGCATGGCCTGGCTGGCGGCCTTGTTCACCGCGAGCACGATCCTGTTCGGCTCGTTCGTGCGCCTGTCCGATGCCGGCATGAGCTGCCCGGACTGGCCGACCTGCTACGGCCGGGTGACCTGGCCGCAGAGCAACGACGAGGCCAACACGCATGTGGCCAGCAAGATCCGTCCGCTGGAGTCGCACAAGGCCTGGCGGGAACAGGTGCACCGCTTCCTGGCCGGGGCGCTGGGTGTCGAGGTACTGGTGTTGTCGTTGCTGGCGGTGCGTCGCCGCCGCATGGGCATTGCGCAGGTGATCTCGGCCGCAGCGCTGGTGGCGTTGTCGATTCCTCTGTACATGTCCGGCTGGCACACCGTGGCCTTCGGAGTGGCGATCGCCGGTGAGGCCATCCTGCTGCTGGCGGCATTGCGCTGGAGCAATATCGACCTGGCACGCGCGGCGGTGTTGACGCTGGCGGTCGTGATCTTCCAGGCCTTGTTGGGCATGTGGACAGTGACGCTGCTGCTCAAGCCCATCGTGGTGATGGGGCACCTGCTGGGCGGCATGTTGATGTTCTCGCTGCTGGTGTGGATGGCCTGGCGCGCGACGCATCTGCCGATCACCCTGGCCGACGCATCGCGGCTGAAATGGCTGTTGCGCCTGGGCGTGGCGGTGCTGGGCCTGCAGATCGCGCTGGGCGGCTGGGTCAGCGCCAACTATGCCGCGCTGGCCTGTGGTGGCGGCAGCTGGTCGGTCGACAACTTCCCGCGCTGTGTCAGCCAGTGGTGGCCGCCACACGACTTCCGCGAGGGCTTCACGCTGTGGCGCGGTATCGGCGTGGATTACGAAGGTGGGGTGCTCGATGGCGCGGCGCGTATCGCCATCCAGATGGCGCACCGCTTGTGGGCGATCGCGACCGCGTTGTACCTGTGGTGGCTGGCTTGGCGGCTTTCGCGCTCGCCGGGCATGCGGGTGTGGGCAGGCGCGCTGGCGGTGCTGGTGGCCGTGCAGGTGACGCTGGGCATGCTCAACGTGAAGCTGGCGCTGCCGCTGGAGGTTTCGGTCATGCACAACGGCGGCGCAGTGGCGTTGCTGTTCGTGCTGGTCTCGTTGCTGGCGCGGCTGCGCGCGCCGGAGTGAGCATGGCCGTCAGCGCACGCGATTACTGGGATCTGACCAAACCCAAGGTGGTGGCACTGATCGTGTTCACCGCGTTGGTGGGCATGTTCCTGGCCATTCCCGGCATGCCGACCTGGGTGCAGGTACGCACCGGTGCACTCGGGTTCCTGGGAATCTGGCTGGCCGCCTCGGCGGCTGCGGCGATCAATCAATTGCTCGATGCCAAGATCGACGCACAGATGGCGCGCACCTCGTGGCGACCGTTGGTGGTGGGCAAGGTGCGGCCATGGCAGGTGCTGGTGTTTGCCAGCGCGCTGATCGTGATCTCCATGACCATCCTGGTGGTCTGGGTCAATGTCATCACCGCAGTGCTCACGTTCGCCTCGTTGATCGGTTATGCGGTGATCTACACCGTCTACCTGAAGCGTGCGACCTCGCAGAACATCGTGATCGGCGGCCTGGCCGGCGCCACGCCGCCGATGCTGGGCTGGGCCGCGGTGACCGGGTTGCCGACCAGCGCCGACTGGGTCAATGCCTCGCTGCTGGTGCTGATCATCTTCATCTGGACGCCGCCGCATTTCTGGGCGCTGGCGATCTTCCGTCGCGCCGACTACGCCAAGGCGGCGATCCCGATGTTGCCGGTGACCCACGGCGTGCCGCATACGCGCAAGCAGATCCTTGCGTACACGATCGCGCTGGCGATCGTGACCCTGCTGCCGGTGGCTGTGGGCATGAGCGGGGTGTTCTACCTGGGCGGCGCGCTGGTCCTGAACGCGGTGTTCCTCTGGTATGCATGGCGCATGCTCGACCCGCCGGACGAGCTGTTCTCGATGAAGATGTTCGGTTACTCCATCGTCTATCTGATGGCGTTGTTCGCATTCCTGATGGTGGATCACCTGTTGCTGCCCTGGGTGCGCTAGCGGCGCCGAACGCCATGTGCCGGCGCCGCATGCAACCAGATTGCGCAGGCTCAACTCAACCAGCTTGCGCAGTCGCTGGGCTGCATGTCCTTGCAGCCGGACCTTGCTTTCTGCTGCAGTCGGGTCAGCACCGCGCCGCCTTCCGGACGATGCTGCTCGCTCCATGCCTTGAGCTTTTTGCCGAACTCGGTGAAGTCCGCGCGATAGCGTTTGCGATAACTGTCTGGCTGCGCGTTCACGACATCGATGACCTGGCCGGCAGCGGCTTCGATGTCGGCTGCATCGCCGGGGCGGAGCCGGATCAACGCCTCGATGTACGGTACGGCCGCCTGCAGGCGGGCGATCTCGCCTTGCGCGCTTTCGTATTTTTTCCTGTACCAGGACAGCGTGGTCTTGGGGTCGCCACGTCGTTCGGCCAGTTCGGCCAGATCAAACATGTAGTGAGACGGCGTCTTGCTGCGAGGCAGTTCTGCCAGCAACAATTGCTCGGCACCGCTGTGGTCTTGGATCTCGCCCAGGATCGATGCCGCATTATCGATGACGACAAGGCGCTCTTCATCGCTCACAGGCTGATCGGTGGCCCATTGCACGCGTCGATGGACCAGCTCGACCACCTCCTTGGGGAGCGGCGGACTGTCCGGTTTGCCCTCGGCGGGCTGGCCCTGGGCCAGACGAGCAAGTGCGATATGTGAGTAGACGGTGTCCAGCCGGTCGAGAAGTGGCAGGGTGGGATCGGCGTAGGCCTTGTCCAGCGCTTGCAACAGGGCCTTGGAGGATCTGCTCCGTTCGGCCGTGTCGCTGCTGACGGCCATGACCAGACGGTCGGCGATCACGTTGACCGTTCCTAGATTGCGGTGCAGTTCTGTCGGATCGGTGAGCAGCGCGTCCAGCAGTCCGCGATACACCGGTTCGCCCGGGGTGGGGTTCTTCGCAAAGTGGAGCGTCAGCAGCGCAAACCGGTGCTGCAGAGCAGGGCTCGGCGCGGCCTCGCTCAGTTGGGTAAGGACCTTGGCTTTGTCCTTGTCCTTGACCATCTGTGCGTCGACGAACCAATCGTAGTTGCTGAGCACCTCCCAGTCCTCGGCAGTGAGCTCCCGCGGCGTGTGCAGTGCCTTATCCAGCAGTTGCTTGGCCGAGCCGGTGCTCTTTGCTGCGGCGCTCAGCGCAGCGACCAGATGTGCGCTGCTGTCGATGCCGGACAGGCGGGTGATCTCGCTGCGGTCCGGGCGCAGCAGAATGATTGTGGGATAGCCCCTGATACCGAAGCGATCGCCCCAGATGTGCGCCTCTTCCAGGTCGCCATCCAGATGCACGGCGATGAACTGCTGCGTGCTTGCGATGAAGGCCGGATCCTTGAACACGGTGGCCTTGAGCACATTGCAGGGGTGGCACCAGACCGCTCCCCAATACAGCAGCAGCGGCTTGCCGCTCTGTTTGGCTTGGTCGAAGGCGGCGTCGATATCGCCTTCGCGCCAGGCGATACCGGGCGCGGCAGCAAGTGCGGTCGCCTTCGGCTGCGCCGGCACGGCGGGTGTAGCCGGTTTATCGCAGCCGCTCAGCGTCGCGAGTGTCGCCAGCAGCGCGAACACGCATGGAACAGAACGTCGGGTGGACAACGTCATGACAATCACCATGGAGGGCAGCAGGGGAGTGAGCGCTCCATCACATCGCCTTGCACCGGCGTATGGCTCGTCAGTACCGTTGTATCCCTGCTCGCGCTCGGCGGACGCAGGCAATGCGAATCGGTGTCACCCCCAGCGCAGCAGCCCGCAGGTTGTGCTGCGTGCGGTGCGCGGGCATGGAGTCAATGCTGCCCGCCATCCGGCTGCGGGTCGGCTGCTGTGGTGCGTGCGTAGCGTGCCGCCACGACGGCGCAGACGATCAGCTGCAGTTGGTGGTACAGCATGATCGGCAACACGATCGCGCCAAGGCCACCGCCTGCGAACATCACCTTGGCCATCGGAATGCCGGTGGCCAGGCTCTTCTTCGAACCGCAGAAGACGATGGCGATCTCGTCGGCACGGCTGAAGCGCAGGCGCCGTGCCAGAAACACGATCGATGTCATCGCCACTGCGAGCAACGCAGCCGCGACCCCCAGCACTGCGAGCAGCGCCGGCAGCGGGGTCTGTTGCCACAGGCCTTCGTTCACCGAGGCGCTGAAGGCGGTATAGACCACCAGCAGGATGGTGCCCTGATCGGTATAGCGCAGCACCGCGCGATGCCGCTCGACCCAGCCGCCGATCCATGGACGCAGGAAATGGCCGGCCAGGAACGGAACCAGCAATTGCAGCAGGATCTTGCCGATCGCGTCGGCCGGATGCGCCATCGCGCCCTGGCTGCCGACCATTGCGCCCATCAGCAATGGGGTGAAGAACACACCCAGCAGACTGGAAAGCGATGCGGCGCAGACCGCTGCCGGGACGTTGCCGCGCGCCATCGAGGTGAAGGCGATCGAAGACTGCACCGTGGACGGCAGCGCGCACAGGAACAGCACTCCGACATACAGCTGCGGCGTCAGTGCGAGATGGGCCAGTGGCCGGAACAGCAGCCCGAGCAACGGAAACAGCACGAACGTACAGGCCAGGATCACCAGGTGCAGCCGCCAATGCAGCGCGCCGGCCTTGACCGCTTCGCGCGAGAGCCGCGCGCCATGCAGGAAGAACAGCGCCGCGATCGCCACGTCGGTGACATCGTCCATGATCCCGGCGGCCGAGCCCCGGACCGGCAGCAGCGAGGCGAGCGTGACCGTGCACAGCAGCGCGAGGGTGAAAGGATCTATGCGCAACCGCGCCAGCAGCTTCTTCATGATGTGATGAGGGCAAGGAAACGCCTGGGATACCTCAGCTATTCTCACACGACTCCGCAGAAAGGACTGCCTTGAACGTGCTTCCTTCCCTCGCTCTGCAGACGCTGGCGCTCAATACTGCGAAAAAGTTTCGCGACGACTATCTGGTGATGAGTCGGCACGCGTTCGGTGACCAGGAGCAACGCAATGGCCTTGTGCACGCGGGGGAGTTCGGCATGTATCGAGAGCAACTGCTGCGGACGCTGCTGGGTTGCCACCTGCCTGCGCGCCTGTCCATCGGAAGTGGCTTCCTGAGTGCCCCGCAGCAGCACAGCAGTACCCAATGCGATATCGTCATCTATGACCGCGATGCGACGCCCAGCCTTGATCTGGTCGGCGGAAGGACGTTCTTTCCGACCGAGACCTGTGCTGCGGTGGGCGAGGTCAAGTCCACATTATCGGTCGCGGCACTGGGCGAGGCGCTGGAAAAACTCGGCGAAACGAAGAGATTGCGAGCGGCACAGTGTCCGCCCGGTCTGCCCGTCTCGCCGGTCGAAGCGGTCTTCTCCTTGTGGGACGGGGCCGCGTCGGACGACCTCACACCACAGTCGCTCGATCTCCATCGGCAGCGCTTGTTCCAGCCGCAGTTGGTCGAGCAGCAGAATCTGGTGACGTTCCTGGTCTGCGAGCGGATCCAATGGCGCAAAGGCGAAGAGCCGGGAAGTGAGGGATTCCACAGGTCGCTTGCCCGTCTGTATCCGCCTTCGAGCGCGTCCCTCTATCTGCGGCACAATCTGTTGCTCAGCCTGGAGGACGGCTTTCTCGCCTACGCTGCCTCTTCTGCAGGCGACGAAGGCGCGCCGCGTCGCCTGCCGTATCCGTTCCCGCGTCGAGGAAACATCGATTGTGGCTGGCGTTGGCTCCCGGCCAGCGACGACGCGCTGCACATTCTCATGTTCGCCACCGAATGCGCACTGGCGGCTTCGCGCACCTGGATCTACGAGTTTCTTTCGCCGGCACATCTGCAGGACAGTCTTCCCCTCAGCTTTGACTACATTCCATTGAGCTGATCCATCGCCGGCGGTGGCGCTCAATGCAGCGCCGCTCGCGCCTTGAGCAGCTCGCGCAGCTCGTACTTGTCGGTGTCGTCCAGGCCTTGCGCGCGCTGCTTGGCCTGCAATTCCTCCAGGCGTTGCTGCAGCAGTTGCTTTTCCAATTGGGCAATGGCGTCGTGCAATTCCATGGCCCAGCTCTGCTCGTTGCCAGGCATCGCCTGCGCGGCGAGCTTCTGCAAGGCGGCCTGCTCGTCGCGTTCGGCGAAGTGTTCCAGCAACGCGCCGGTGCTGATTTCCGGGCGCTGCTGCACGAGGTCCAGCAACTCGATCAACAGCTCCACGCCGGGCAGGCGCAGCCCGGCCAGATCGTGATGGCGGTCCAGGCCCATGGCCAGCGAGGGTTGCTGCAGCAGGATCGCGATCGAGGCGCGCACCAGGCTGCGCCGCTGCACCGGCGCGCCCACACGCGCGGGCACACGCGCCTGGGGCGAGGCGCCCTGACCAGGCGAACTGGGCGAGGCGCCGACGCCGGTCATGCGTGCCAGTTCCTGCCGCATCAGATCGCCGAACGCACCGTCGGGAATCTGCGCCAGCATCGGGCGTGCGCGCTCGGCCAGGCGTGCCTTGCCATCGAGCGTATGCAGGTTGATCTGCCGCGACATCTCGTCGAAGAAGAACTGCGACAGCGGAGTGGCCTGTTTCAGGCGCGCATCGAAGGCCTGCGCGCCTTCCTTGCGCACGATGGTGTCCGGGTCCTCACCATCGGGCAGGAACAGGAAGAAGGCCTGGCGACCATCTTTCATGCGCGGCAGCACCGACTCGAGTGCGCGCCAGCCGGCCTTGCGCCCGGCGTTGTCGCCGTCGAAACAGAAATACACGTCCGGTGCGTTACGGAACAGCAGCTCGGCATGTTCCGGCGTGGTTGCCGTGCCCAGTGTGGCCACCGCCTGGGTCACGCCGAACTGGAACAGCGAGACCACGTCCATGTAACCCTCCACCACGATCAGTCGCTCGATCTTCTGGTTGGCCTGGCGCACCTGCCACAGGCCGTAGAGTTCGCGCCCCTTGTGGAACAGCGCGGTTTCCGGCGAGTTGAGGTACTTCGGGCCCGGATCGCGGCCATCGGCCAGGGCGCCCAGGATGCGCCCGCCGAAGGCGATCACGCGGCCGCGGCGGTCGAAGATCGGGAACATCACCCGGTCGCGGAACTTGTCGTAGACATGGCCGCGGTCGTTCTTGGAAAACAGCCCGGCGCGTTCGAGCACGTTCAGGCGGCGCGCGTCGGTGCCCAGGGTGTCCTTCAATGCGCTGTAGCCATCGGGCGCATAACCGATCTGGAAGCGCGCGCGGTTGTCGGCGTCCACACCGCGCCCGTCCAGGTAGTCGCCAGCGCGCGGGTTGCCCGCGAGTTGGCGCTGGAAGAACTTGGTCGCCGCCTCCAGTGCCGAGTACAGCTCGCGACTGTCGTCCTGCTGCTGCGGGCTGCGCTGCTGGGTGTCGCGCGGGATCTCCATGCCGGCGCGCTTGGCCAGCTCGTCGACCGCGTCGAGGAACTCCAGGCGGTCGTAATTCATCAGGAAGCTGATCGCGGTGCCATGCGCGCCGCAGCCGAAGCAGTGATAGAACTGCTTGGTCGGCGAGACCGTGAACGAGGCCGAGCGCTCGTCGTGGAACGGGCAACGCGCCGAATACTCCTTGCCCTGGCGTTTGAGCGGCACCCGACCACCCACGACCTCGACGATGTCGGTACGTGCAAGCAGTTCGTCGATGAATGCGTCGGGGATGCGGGCCATCCCACTAGGATATCCCAGCGGCCGGCGCCGGCCTGATTCAGGCGGCGCCGACGTCTGCGTTTCTCAAGTGCAGTGCACCTGGTCTGCGCGCGTCAGCTGCGCGTCGCCGGGTCGGGTCTGGATGCTGCATCCGGTTCGGGCATGACGACGGTGGCGGGCGGGTGGTCCGGATCCACCCCGGCCTCGCGCAGCTTGCGGTGCGAACGCACGCGTTCGTCGATCACCGCGGTCAGCAGCGCGCCGGTGAAGAACACCACCGAGGCGTAGTACATCCACACCAGCAGGATCACCAGGGTGCCCATCGAGCCATAGGCGCTGCCCGGCGCGGCCTTGGCGATGTATACGCCGATGGCGTAGCGCCCCAGCGCGAACAGCAGGGCGGTAATGACCCCGCCGACGAAGGCCTGACGCCAGTTCACGGTGCGATCGGGCAGATAGCGGTACAGGAATGCGAAGGCCAGCGAGTACAACGCCAGCGTGGTCACATAGCCCACCGCCGGGAGGACGGAGGGCAGCCGTGCGAATACCACCTGCAAGGCGGTGGTGGCGATCATCGAGACGATCAGCAGAAAACCCAGCGCCAGGATCACGCCGAAGGAGAACACGCGCTTCTTCAGCCACGCCATGATGCCGTCCAGGCGTTGCTTGTCGGTGCGGAAGATCAGGTTCAGCGCGTTCTGCAATTGCGCGAACACGGCAGTGGCGCCGATGAACAGCAGCAAGGTACTCCACAGGCCGGCCAGCGAGCCGATGCCGGGTTGGTCGGTGGCATTGCGAATCACCGTGTCGGCCACCTCGGCAGCGCTGCCGCCGGCCAATTGCGCGATCTGCTGCACCAGCGCTTCCTGCGCAGGCGGATACAGCGAGGCGGTCAGCCACAGCAGCAGCACCAGCAGCGGTGCCAGCGAAAGCAGCGCGTAGAACGACAGCGACGCGGCCTGCGTCATCACGTCGATCTCGAGAAAGCGGTTGAACAGCGCCATCGGCAGGCTACGCTGCAGGCGGGTCAGATGTTTCTGCAGGTGTTCGGTGGAAAGTGTCGTCACCGGCAAGATCCCTGGCGCATACCGTCGCGCACGCAGGTGGCATGGAGCCAGACCGGTATGCGGAGTGCCTGGCCCGCGCCTGCGCTGGCGTCTTCGTTCTAGCAGGGCTCGATCGAAGATACGGTGAAAGCCGCGCGCCTGCGGCATGCTGCTGCGCGTGCGCCGGCCGGCGGCACGCGCAGCAGCATTGGGCATCAACAGCACGTTCGGTGACGCGGTAGCCGCGCTTCGCCAGCGCCACGCGCGCCTGCCCTGGCAGATGCACAGGGCAGGTGGATCGACCGCGTCAGCCTGCCAGCTGCTGCTTCACCAGCGTGGAGACCAGACCCATGTCGGCCTGACCGGCGAGTCTGGGCTTGAGCGCGGCCATCAGCTTGCCGATGTCGGCCGGGCTGCTGGCACCGGTCTCCGCGATCGCGGCCTGGATGGCGGCCACGATCTCGGCTTCGCCCATCTTGGCCGGCAGGTAGCGCTCGATCACCACGATTTCCTCGCGCTCGATCTGCGCCAGGTCCGCGCGGGAGGCGCCTTCGTATTGGGTCACCGAGTCCTTGCGCTGCTTGACCATCTTGTCGAGCACGGCGATGACGGCGGCATCGTCCATCTCGATGCGCTCGTCCACTTCCTTCTGCTTGATCGCGGCGTTGATCAGCCGGATCACGCCCAGGCTGTGCTTGTCGCCGGACTTCATCGCGGCCTTCATGTCGTCGGTAAGCTGCTGCTTGAGGGGCATGCTGTAACTCCTGAGATTGCAGATGATGAAGGCCGATGCACCTGGACAGGCGCACCGGCAGGGATCGGGGCGATGGCCGCTCGCGGGCTGGCGCCGCGTGACAGAGTGCGCGCGGATGCCGAAGGGCCAATGCAAAAAGCCGGCGACGCTTGCGCGTGCCGGCTCCTGGGTCCGATCCCGCCGGGTCGCGCCTGCAGCGCTCACCCGACGGCAAGGAACCGCGTTCGATCAGTACAAGCGCTGGCGCTTGGTGACGTCGCGCGAGGAACGACGCAGCTGACGCTTCACGGCAGCGGCAGCCTTGCGCTTACGCTCCTGGGTCGGCTTTTCGTAGAACTCGCGCTTGCGGGTTTCGGCCAGCACGCCGGCCTTTTCGCAGGTGCGCTTGAAACGACGGAGCGCAAATTCGAAGGGCTCGTTCTCGCGGACTTTAACGCTGGGCATGTGTTCTCCAGATAGGGATTTTTCCGTCCGGGAGCCCCGGGCGGGTGCGAGCGGACTCGCGTGACGGAATTTCCGGGTTGCCCCGGCGAGCCGCGCATTATAACGACTTGCCAACGACCTGCAAGCCCCAGGCGAAAATCGCCCGGGGCCGCCATGCGGAGGCTGCGTCCACGCGCGGTTCCGGGCTGCTCCCATGGCGGCGCCGAATCTGCGCAAGGCCAATCTGCGCAGCGAAAAAGCTGCGAAAATGCCCGCACGCCTTCTTCTGCCGAGTTGCCGTGAAAGTCCTTGGGATCGAATCATCATGCGATGAGACCGGTGTGGCGGTCTACGACACCGCCCTGAACGGGGTGGCGGCATTGCGCGCCCATGCGGTGTACAGCCAGATCGCGCTGCATGCCGAGTACGGCGGGGTGGTGCCGGAGCTGGCCAGCCGCGACCATGTGCGCAAGTTGCTGCCGCTGATCCGCCAGACCCTGGCCGAGGCCGGGCTGGGGATCGACGAGCTCGATGGCGTGGCCTACACCGCCGGTCCCGGCCTGGTGGGTGCCCTGTTGGTGGGCGCCGGGGTGGCGCGCTCATTGGCATGGGCACTGGAGGTGCCGGCCATCGGCGTACACCATATGGAAGGGCACCTGCTGGCGCCGCTGATGGAAGACGACCCGCCGCAGCCACCGTTCGTGGCCCTGCTGGTGTCGGGCGGCCACACCCAGCTGGTATCGGTGAAGGCGCTGGGCAGCTATGAGGTGCTGGGCGAGACCCTGGACGATGCGGCCGGCGAGGCCTTCGACAAAACCGCCAAGATGATGGGCCTGCCGTACCCAGGCGGCCCGCAGCTGGCGGCGCTGGCCGAAACCGGCACGCCCGGACGCTACAGGTTCGCGCGGCCGATGACCGACCGGCCGGGGCTGGATTTCAGCTTCAGCGGGCTCAAGACCCAGGTGTTGCTGGCCTGGCGGTCCAGCGACCAGTCCGATACCACCCGCGCCGACATCGCCCGCGGTTTCGAGGACGCGGTGGTGGAGACACTGGCGATCAAATGCCTGCGCGCGCTGGACGCAGCCGGCTGCAATACGCTGGTGGTGGCCGGTGGCGTGGGTGCCAACAAGCGCCTGCGCGCGCAGCTGCAGGAGGCCGCGCAACGCCGTGGCGGCCGGGTCTGCTTTCCGCGCCCGGCCCTGTGCACCGACAATGGCGCGATGATCGCCTTTGCCGGCGCGCTGCGGCTGCAGGCCGGCGAACACGCCGACGCGGCGGTGCATGTGACGCCGCGCTGGGATATGGCTGCGCTGCCGCCACTGGTGGCGGCGCGGGATTCGGGAGTGGAGATTCGGGATTCGTAGCAGCCCGTTCTCGCCTGATGTGTTCCGCTCTTGCCAATCCCGAATCCCGAATCCCGAATCCCGAATCCCCATGGACAAAGTGTTTATCGAAGGTCTGGAAATCGATGCGCTGATCGGCATCTACGACTGGGAGCGGCGGATCCGCCAGACGCTGCGGTTCGATCTGGAGATGGGCTTCGACAACCGGGTGCCGGCGGCCAGCGACGCGATCGCCGATACGCTGAACTACAAGGCGGTGAGCAAGCGCCTGATCGCATTTGTCGAAGCCTCCGAGTTCGGACTGGTGGAGACCCTGGCCGAACGCTGCGCGGCGATCGTGCTGGAGGAGTTCGGGGTGCGCTGGCTGCGGCTCAAGCTCAGCAAGCCCGGCGCGGTGCGCGGCGCGCAGGCGGTGGGGGTGATCATCGAACGGGGGCAGGCGCTCTGACCGCTGCTCGCGCCGGGCGCGAGCGCGTGCGGTGGTCGCGCTGCGCAGTGTCCGGTCCGTGCCATCCGGGGAAGGGGCGGCGCAACCGAGGCACGGTTTGGCCACGATCCTGGGTCAGCGTGGCCAAACCGTGCTCGACAACACCCCAGACCCGGCTTTCACCTCCCGCCACTTGCATCTGCGCGGCCACGGCAGGCTAGAATTGCCGGCCATGTAAACGTTTTCTCAAGGATCTCATGGCTGCTGATCGCATCGAAACCCTGATTGCCCGGATGACCGTCGAAGAGAAGGTCGGACAGTTGGGTGTGTTCGCCGACATGGTGCGGCCGTTCGCGCCGGACGTGAATCCCGAAGCCAACGTGCGCAACGCCGACGAAGTGTTGCAGCAGGTTCGCCAGGGGCGGGTCGGCTCGCTGTTCAATGGCGTGGGTGCCGCACTGGGCGCACAGATTCAGAAAGTGGCGGTGGAAGAGAGCCGGTTGGGCATCCCGGTGATCCTGGCCGCCGACGTGATCCACGGCATGCGCACGGTGTTCCCGATCCCGCTGGGCGAGGCGGCCAGTTTCGAGCCCGCGCTGGCCGAGCGCACCGCGCGTGCCACTGCGGTCGAGGCCACGGCTGCCGGCCTGCACTGGACATACGCGCCGGCGGTGGACATCGCCCGCGACCAGCGCTGGGGCCGCGGTGCCGAGGGCGCCGGCGAGGACGTCGTGCTGGGCATGGCGTTCGCCGCCGCGCGCGTACGCGGCTTCCAGGGCGGCGACCTGACCGCCGCCGACTCACTGCTGGCCACGCCCAAGCACTTTGCAGCCTATGGCGCGGTCGCCGCGGGCATGGAATACAACACCGTGGACATCGCACCGCAGACGCTGCGCGATGTGCATCTGCCGCCGTTCAAGGCCGCACTGGATGCCGGCGCATTGGCGGTGATGTCCTCTTTCAACGACATCAATGGCATACCGGCCAGCGCCAACCATGAGTTGCTCACCGAGATCCTGCGCGGCGAGTGGCAGTTCCCGGGCGTGGTGATTTCCGACTACACCGCCGACATGGAGCTGATCGCGCACGGCTATGCCGCCGACGAGCGCGATGCGACCAGCAAGGCGTTTCTGGCCGGGCTGGACCTGAGCATGCAGAGCGGTTTCTATGCCGCGCACCTGCCTTCGCTGGTGGAAAGTGGCGAAGTACCGATGGCCGCGCTGGATGCCAGCGTGCGGCGCATCCTGCAGCTGAAAGAGGCCATCGGCCTGTTCGACAATCCGTATCGCTCGCTGGATCCGGCGCGCGAAGCCGACACCGCCCACCTGGCCGCGCACGATGCGCTGTCGCGCGATGCGGCGCGGCGTTCGATCGTGCTGCTGAAGAACGACGATGCCGTGCTGCCGTTGAAGAAGAGCGGGCAGCGGATCGCGTTGATCGGGCCGTTCGTGCAGGACCGCGAAAACATCGAAGGCTGCTGGACGCTGTTCGGCGACAAGGCACGTTACGTGACCCTGGAGCAGGGCGTGCGTGCGGTGGTCGCCGACGAGTATCTGAGCGTGGTGGCCGGCTGCGGCCTGGAAGACGCACTGCCGGGCGGCATCTCCGCAGCCATCGACGCCGCGCAGGCCGCCGATGTGGTGGTGCTGGCACTGGGCGAGCCGCAGCGTTACAGCGGCGAAGCGCAGTCGCGCACCGAGATCACCTTGCCGCCGGCGCAGCAGGCGTTGGCCGAAGCCGTCGCCGCCACCGGGACGCCGGTGGTGGTGGTGCTGCGCAACGGCCGGGCGCTGGCGCTGACTGGCGCGGTACGCGATGCGCAGGCGATTGCGGTGACCTGGTATCTGGGTACCCAGACCGGCACCGGCGTGGCCGATGTGCTGTTCGGCGATTACAACCCGTCCGCGCGCCTGCCGATCAGCTTCCCGCAAGCGACCGGGCAGCAACCGTATTTCTACAACCATCTGCGCACCGGCCGCCCGGAGCTGCCGACCTTGTCCGAGTACAAGGCGCGTTGGCGCGAAATGCCGAACGAGCCGCTGTACCCGTTCGGTCACGGACTGAGCTACACCACCTTCGCCTATGCACAACCGCAGTTGAGCACCGCACGCCTGGGCTGGGACGACACGCTCACCATTACCACCCGTGTGACCAACACCGGCGATGTGGTCGGCGAGGAAGTGGTGCAACTGTACGTGCACGACCGCGTGGGCAGCCGGGTACGCCCGGTGCGCGAACTCAAGGGATTTCGCAAGGTGTTGCTGCAGCCTGGCGAAAGCGCGGATGTCGTGTTCACCCTTGCACGCGATGCACTGGCCTTCACCAATCCCAAGGGGCTGTTCGCCGCCGAGCCGGGAGCATTCGATGTCTGGGTCTGCGCATCGGCCAAGAGTGGCGAGGCAGTGAGCTTCGAGTTGCTCGGCGGCTGAGCGCGCCGGGGGGCAATGCGATGACGGCGCAGCGTCGACCGCTTGCGCGGTGATGCCAGGAATGCGGGCCTCAGCAAGGTCACGGCGATGCGCAGCCGGAGCGGCAAAACGAAACAGGGCGCGCAGCCGTCAGGGAAACGCGGACGGCGCGCCAAGGACCAAAGTATCGGGGTGGTGAATACCCTTGCGACTGCCGGCCGCGTGCGACCGGTGGCTGCGCAGGCGCTGATCGGTTGCTTCGGGCACAGGCGCCTGTGCGAGCGTCCGATACTGCACCGCCTGCGCAATCCTTCGACGCGCAGGCGGTGCCCCCTTTGACCGACTCAGCTGCTTACGCGTCGTTGTCGACTGCCGCCCTGCTCTTGGGCGTCAGCTTGAGCAGGCGCCCGGTGCTGCCACTGGCCTCGTCTTCGAGTAACCACAGTGCGCCATCGGGGCCCTGCTCCACTTCACGGATGCGCGCTTCCATGTCGTAGCGCGCAAGTTCGGTTGGCTGATCGCCCAGCGACACCCGCACCAGGGCCCTGGACGAGAGTCCGCCGATGAATCCGTTACCGCGCCAGGCCGGGAATTGCTTGCCGTTGTAGATGACGAAGCCGGCCGGCGAAATCACCGGCGTCCAGCTGATCTTGGGGGCCGCAAACTCGGGTCGTGTGTTGTGGTCGGGAATCGGCCTGCCATCGTAATGGTCGCCATTGGACACGATCGGGTAGCCATAGTTGGCGCCGCGCTGAATCAGGTTGAGCTCATCGCCGCCTGCCGGCCCCATTTCGTGTTCCCACAACTGGCCCTTGGCGTCGAAGGCAATGCCGAGCAGGTTGCGATGACCCAACGACCAGACCTGTGCGGCCACGCCGCCCTGTGCGGCGAACGGGTTGTCGGCCGGGACGCTGCCATCGTCGTTGAGGCGGATCAGCTTGCCGAGGTTGGACTTCATGTCCTGTGCGGGATCGAACCGCTGGCGTTCGCTGGAGGTGATCCACAGTTTGCCGTCCTTGCCGAATGCGATCCGGTGACCGAAGTGGCCGTTGCCACTCACGTAGGGAACCTGTCGCCAGATCACTTGCAAGCCGCTCAGCGTGCCACCGCCGTTGGCGTCCAGGGTGAGCTTGGCGCGGGCGACGGCGCCGCCGCGTGTATTGTTCTGGCCGAGCTCCGCGTAGCTCAGGTAGACCAAGCCGTTCTTGCTGAAATTCGGGTGCGGGACCACATCGCCGAAGCCACCCTGCCCGCCGTAGGCGACGGTGGGCACGCCGGTGATGGCGCGTTTGCGCTTTGTCCTGGTATCCAGGCGCATCAGCGCGCCGCGCTTCTCGCTGACCAGCAGCGTGCCATCGGGCAGAAAGCTCATCGCCCAGGGCTCGTCGAAATCGGCGACGACAGTCGCCTGGAACGGCCATTGCGCCTTGGGGATGGATGCCGCGGGGGCGGCTGCCGGTTCGGCCAGAGCAGCGCCGGTGGCGAACAGGGTGGCCGAGCAGGCCAGGGCAAGCAGACGTCGGACAGACATGGGGTCCTCCAGGGGATGGGCACGACCACGCTGCAGCCCTCCCGCAACGTGTGCCGCGTTGGGTTTTCAAGTACCTTACACGACGCTGCCGAGGCCGCCCTTGTCGCAGATCACTCTCCGCAGGGCGGACGCGTCTCACATCGCTGTTTCACCATGAAATATCACCATGAAAAGGAGTTTCCATGGCCACGCAAAAAACCTCGCCCGCTTTCGTTGCCGCATCCTGGGCCGCCTTGCTGCTGGGCAGCGCGGCATATCTGATCGGCCTGTGGAATGCGCAGATGCTGCTCAACGAAAAGGGTTACTACTTCACCTTGTTGTTC
Organism: Xanthomonas melonis; assembly: GCF_020783655.1. GTDB lineage: Bacteria > Pseudomonadota > Gammaproteobacteria > Xanthomonadales > Xanthomonadaceae > Xanthomonas > Xanthomonas melonis. The sequence goes on from NZ_JAJGQH010000013.1 coordinate 26,876, forward strand.
GGCCTGTTCGCATCGGTGTCGTTGCAGAAAAGCGTGCGTGATCGCGCCGATGGCATCCCGGTCACTGGCTTGTACTACGCCATCTGCTGGTTCTCGCTGATCATCGCGCTGGTGCTGCTGACGATCGGCTTGTTCAACGCCAGCTTGCTCCTGAGCGAAAAAGGTTTCTACGCGATGGCCTACGCATTGAGCCTGTTCGGTGCGGTTGCGGTGCAGAAAAATACCCGCGATGCGATGGATGTCTCGGCTGCCTCGCGCGCGTCGCATGCGGTGCCGCCAGCGCTGGACTGAGACGCCGCGCGGGCTGCACCAACGACAACGCCACCATGACGGTGGCGTTGTCGTATCAGTTGCATCAGCGCTTGGGAGACGAGTCGCCGCTGACGAAGTCTGCAGCGTTTTCCCAGGCCCGCTTCACCGCATGACGCGCCTTGCTCCAGCTCAGCGACGATGTGCCGCGCTTGGCCTCCCAATCGCGATGCAGCTCGGCCTCCACCTGGTCGTAGGCGCGCGCGTTGTCGCGGATACGTGCCTCGTGGCCCGCCAGGTAGGCGCCCTCATAATCTTCGAAGCGATCGCCTTCGGTGTAGTAGGGTTCTTCGGTGAACCGCTCGCGCCAATACGTCGAGATGTTCTGACTACGGTCTTCGTCGGGTGCGCGGCCCGGAATCTGGTACGGCACGTTCATGCGCGTCTCCATCGTTTCGAAAGTGAGGCTCAACTTAGGGGGCGACATGTTAACGACGCGGCATGCCGGGTGAGGAGCTGATCAAGACGGATATGCGCGCGCGCACGGTGTTGGAACAGCGCCCCTTGCTGCATCAGCTGGCGGCCGATGCAGCTTCGTAAGGCAGGGGCTTGGCTCCTGCAGCGAGCACAGCCGTGTCGGCCGCCTGGAGGGCAGACTCGTCCGCATCGATGACCACCAGCACCCTGCCCGCTTCGATCTCGTCCTCGAACTGGCGGCGGATCGGATCGGGCACCGTGGCACCGACCAGGGCCGCCGACCAGCTGCCCACCAGTGCGCCTGCCAATGCCATGACGCCTGCGCCGGCAAGGGTCAGGCCGATTGGCGGCACCGCCACCGCGACCAGCCCCGCAACCAGGCCCGCGGCGCCGCCGGTTGCCGCACCACGTGCTGCGGCGGGAACGAAGTCGGTCTTGGCTTCCTTGCGATCGTCAGGGACGTCGTGCAGTTCGATGTCCGAGCGTGCAATCAACGACAGCGCTTCGTTGTCGATGCCTGCGCGACGTGCAGCGTGCAGCGCACGTTGCGCGCCTTCCAGATCGGGTGTGCTGTAGACACGGCGCAGCTTCATCGCAGGCTCCCATCGGGTGATGGCCGCAGCGTTGGGCGTGCGCGGTTAGGTCTGCGTGAGCGCTACGCGAGTGCGCTGCGAAAGCCTCATGCCGGCTTGCGCGGGAACAGATAGAACGCACAGCCCACCAGCAGCGCGACTGCGGCGGCGGCCAGATTCTGCCAGCTGGCGCTGGCCAGCAGGCCCAGCGACAACAGGATCGCGGCAACGGGAATGAGTGGGCCCCCCGGCAGGCGCAAGGTCTCGGTGCGCTGCCGGTAACGCCGCGCCAGCACGATCACGGCCGCCGCGGTGCCGATGTAGGCGAACAGCCGGGTGACCATCGACAGCAGCGCCAGCTGGGTGAACGAGCCGGACACCGCCAGTGCCAGCGACAGCACACCCTGCGTGAGTACCGCTGCCGCCGGCGTGTGGAACCGCGGATGCACGCGGGCCAGGAATGCCGGGCCGTAGCCGTCCTTGGCCAGCGCGAACAGAAAGCGCGGCCCCAGCATCACCGTGTTGCTGGTGGTGCCCAGGATGGAAATGGTAGCGCCCACGGTCAGGATCAGCGCCAGCGCCTCACCGCCAAAACCGCTGGCTGCGTCGGCCAGCGGCGTGGGCGATGCGGCCAGGTCGGGCAGCGTGCCCTGCGCGACCACCTGCACCGCGGCATAGATCAAGGTCACCGTGACGATCATGGTGATCAGCGCGAACGGCACGTCGCGGCGCGGATTGCGGTACTCGCCGGCAGCGGCGGGAATGTTCTCGAAACCGGCATAGGCGAACAACAGCAGCAAGGCCGCTTCGCCGAGATTGCCCAGATCCCGCAGATCCGGGGACTTGCCCGCGAACGCCCACGACCAATCGACGTAGAACAGGCCGATCGCCACGAACAACAGCAACGGGACCAACTTGCCGATCACCAGGGCGATGCCGGTGCGCGCGGCGGACTTCACGCCGACCACGTTGATCGCGGTGAGTACACCCAGCGAGCCGACCACCACCAACAGACGCGCCCAGGCCTCGGTGGAGGCTGTGGGCCAGAAGCGCGCCACCGCATCGGCCAGGCCGTTGCTCAGCGCTGCGGCCGAACTGATGCGGGTGAGCCAGATCATCCAGCCGATCTGGAATCCCACGAACGGGCCGAAGGCCTCGCGCGTATAGAGATAACTGCCGCCGGGGGTGTCGAAATAGCTGGCAGCCTGCGCATAACACAGCACCAGCAGAGCCACCGCCAGGCCGGCCAGCAGCACCGCCCACAGGCTCATCGGGCCGAGCAGGGCGGCGGTGGCGGCGGGCAGCAGATAGATGCCGCTGCCGATCACATCGTTGATCGACAGTCCGACGATCTGCCAGCGGCTGACCGCGCGCACCAGGCCGGTCGCATCGAGTCCGGGTGCCGGCGCGCTCATGGTGCGGCCTCGTCCAGCGCCGGCAGTTGCCAGGTTGTCTGCAGCCGCGCGTACTCGGCACGCGGCAACAGCACGAACAGCGGATGGTCGGCCGGCTTCAACCACGCGAGCAGGCGCTGCATGTCGGCAGGATCCATCGCGGTGCAGCCGGCGGTGACCTGGCCCGGACTGCGCCACAGATGCGCGAAGATGCAGCTGCCGCGCCCGGCGATTGCAGCAGGGTTGTGCGCAATGACGAAGCCTTCGCGATAACGCCCGTCGCCGGGCGTGCGCAGGTCCAGCCGCATCGGTTCGGTGGAGCCGGCCACCGCCGCCTGGCCGACCTGCGCCGCGTCGACGATGCGGTTGTACAACGGCGAGGCCGGCACATCCATGCAGTAGTGGGTGGCAGTCATCGCCTGATAGGGCAGGGCGGTGTTGAGGTGTGTCGCATAGCCGAAGGCCGGGCCGATGGCGAACACACCGGCCGGGCTGCGGCCGTCGCCTTCGCGCTTCTGCGGGCCATTCGGCTGCGCCGGGTGCAGGCCTTCGCCCCAGGCGCTGCCGTGGCGACCGAGTGCGACTGCGAAGCCGGCCCCGGCCGGCCGCCACTGCCCATCGGTACGCGTGAAGGTCTGCAGCCGCGCCTGAGTACTGTCCCAGTCGTGCGTGGTCACCACGATCAGCGCACGCGCCTGTTGCACGGCCTGGATCGGTTGGGCTGCAGCGACGGTGCCGCTGCACAGTGCCAGCGCCATTGCCATTGCCATCGGCATCGGCATCGGCAGGATGGATCGCAACAGGTGGGCAAGACGCATGCAGGCTCCGGAGGCAGTGGTTGGATCGAGCGGACGACCGGAGCCGCAGCAGTTTGCAGCGCGGCGTCGGCGGCGCTCTGGATATCGCACCGATGGCTACTGTACCCAGCAATGCGCACCGATGGCGCGGGTCTGTCGTCATCGGTCGCGGTATGACTGCGCCGCTACGGTGGCAACAGCTCCAGCCCGCGGATGCGGCCGATTCCCAGACCCGGCACGGCGTCGATATGGATCTGTGCCTCGTCGAAATGCACGGCGCCCTCGGCAGGATCGAATTGCGCCAGTGCGGGCGCGTCCAGATCGGCCAGGGTGATGCTGTCGGCCTTGGCGACCGCCAGATGCACCGCGGCAGCAACGCTGACACTGGATTCGATCATGCACCCGATCATGCAGGGCACCCCGTACAGGGCGGCGATGTCGGCGGTACGGATGGCATTGGACAGCCCGCCGGTCTTCATCAACTTGATGTTGACGATATCGGCGGCGCGGCGCTGGATCAGGTCGATCACCTGCGACGGCGAGAACACGCTTTCGTCGGCCATCACCGGGGTGTCGATACGCGCGGTGACGAAGGCCAGTCCTTCGATGTCGGCGGCCCCGACCGGCTGTTCGAGCAACTCCAGCACGATGCCGGCCGCTTCCAGCACGCGCATGTTGCGCACCGCTTGCTTGGGCGTCCAGCCCTGGTTGGCATCCAGCCGCAGCGTGGCCCGCCCATCGACCGCAGCGTGGATCGCCTTGATGCGGTCGACATCCGAGTCGCTGTCCTTGCCGACCTTGATCTTCAGGGCGCGATAGCCGCGTGCCAGCGCCGATTGCGCCTGCGCGACCATGGTGTCGATGGCATCGGCGCTGATGGTGATGTCGGTGGTGATGCGCGGCGTGCCACCACCCAGCAGCTGGTAGAGCGGCGCGCCGTAGGCCTGTGCCCAGAGATCGTACAGCGCGATCTCTACCGCGGCCTTGGCGCTGGTGTTGCGTTCCAATGCCTGCTGTACCAGCCCGCACAGGCGATTGAGGTCGGCGATCTCCTGGCCGATCAGGCGCGGTGCGATGCAGTGCGTGATCGCGGCGACGATGCTGCCATGGGTATCGCCGGTGATCGGTGCAGTGGCCGGTGCCGCGCCGTAGCCGATGTGGCCGTCGTCGCTCTGCAGCAGCACCACCACGTCCTCGATGGCGGTCACGGTGCGCAGCGCTGTCCTGAACGGGGTTTTCAGCGGCACGCGCAGCATGCCGAGGCGCAAACCTGTGATCTTCATGGGGAACCGATCGGTGCGATGCGTTGGATACGGACGATGTGCGCGACCAGCGGCGTGCCATCGGTGGCCAGCAGGGGCAGCAAGGGCGTTACCGAGACGCCGTTCAGAGGCGCGCGCTGCACGCTGCCGTTGGCGCTGCGATAACTGATGCCGGCCACATCGTGAATCACCCATGGGGTGCCGCGCTCATGACCGATGACCAGCATCACGTGGCCGGGGATGTAGATCAGGTCGCCGACGCGCAGCTGCGCCAGTTGGCGCGTGCGTTGCGATGGCGGTGCATGCGCGTCGAACGCGACGCGGTGCGGTACCGGGCTGCGTGCCTGATCGCCGGTGTTGCGCGGCAGGGCGATGCCGAGACTGCGGTAGACATCCAGCACGAAGCCGCTGCAGTCGCGCGCAGCGTAATCGTTGCCCCAGCCATAGCGCTCGCCCAGAAACTTGAAGGCCTGGCGCAGGAGCGCATCGTCGCTGGCCGGCAGTGCGCCAACCCGGACATCGGCGCCACGCGGCACCAGCGCCGGCACCCGCTGCAGACGCCCATCGGTTCCGCGTACCGGCAATTGCACCACATGGGCGGCAATGGGCGACTGTCCGTTGACCGCTTGCTGCGGCGGCCAGTCGGTCAGCAGTGGCAGGCTGCTGCCCATATCCAGCCGCAATGCCGACACCGCGGGCAGTTCCGGCGTGTAGACAGTCTGCACGTGGGCAGCGGTGACGATCAGGCGCGCACCGTGCTGCGCGTAGTCGAGCACGTCGGTGCGGCTGCCTTCGGCGATATGGTCGGCGGCGATCCATGCGGCGTAGTTGGCCGCGATCACGAACCGCCACGCACCATCGGCGCTGGCGTGCAGCACGGCGACGGGCGTGCCGGGGTAGAGCGCCGACTCCTGGAAACGATCGATGTCGCGGTCGTCGGGACTGGCGAACACGCGTTCGCTGGTAGGGAAGGTGCGCAGCGCAGCGCGCTGGACCACCAGCGCATATCGCGGCGCGACCTGCGGGGGAAGCGCGTCCAATGCCAGCGTGCGCTGCCACTGGGCCAGGCGCGCCGCGGCGATGCGATGCCCATGGGCGTCGTACAGCGCACGCGTCGGCGGTGCCGACAGCGCCTGGATCCGCGCACGCACCGCCGCGCCCGGCAGGGTGGCGGGGAGCCGCGACAGGTCGTGCATCGATGCATCGTCACGCAGCAGCCGCGCGTTGAAGTCGGCGATCTGCGCACCGCTCAGGCGCGGCACCTGTGCGCCGGGAGTGCGCTGGCTCCAGTAATCGGGTGTCAGCTGCGCATCGTCGACCGCGAACGGAGCAGCGTGCGGCGTCGGCACACTGGCCGAACGGGACACCGCGGCGCAGGGCAGCGCGAAGACGATCAACAGCAAGGTCAGCAGGCAGCGCGACAGTGGCATGAAACGCTCGAGGAGATGGGAGCCGTTGGCCGTGGCCCGATCGCGGGAAGCGAAAGACCTGACCCGCCGCACTGCCTCGGCAGATTCGCCAGGACAGCCAGCTTGCGAGCATGATCGCAGTGTACGCGCGCTGCCGTGCTTTGCGCAGGACCTGCGCGGTGGTGCATCTGTGGTCGCCGTTGCGGGGTGCAGGCGAGGCTTGCATCGCTGGTGCGCGAACGCCCCGTGGCCGAGTGCGCAGTCGTCAGCACCCGGTACCTGCCAACGACAACGCCGGGCGGGGTAGGGTGTGCGGCGTGGCCCACCCTGCCGATGACAACCGAGCGGATAATGGAGCGCCACGGCAGCGCGTTGCGACGCTGGACGCCGTGCGGGCCATTGCATTCGTCCAGGAGAACACCGGTGTCGTCAACGTCCCTTCCGTCGTCATCGGCCTGGCTGCGTGGCGCCGCATGCGTACTCGTGCTGTCGCTGGCCGCCTGCGCGCACGCGCCGCAACGCAATCCCCTGGCCCGGTGGGTGCCCTCGCCCAACTACGATGCGCGGCGGCCCATCCTGATCGTGCTGCATTTCACCGACCAGCATTCGGTGCAGCAGAGTCTGAACACGCTCCGTAGCCGCAACAGCGGCGGGCGGGTCAGCGCGCATTACCTGATCGGCGAGGATGGGCAGCGCTACCAGCTGGTCGCAGACGATCAGCGCGCCTGGCACGGCGGTGCAGGGCGCTGGGGCAGCATCACCGACATCAATTCGGCCTCGATCGGCATCGAGCTGGACAACGACGGCAGCGAACCGTTCGCCCCGGCCCAGATCGACAGCCTGCTGGTGCTGCTGGAGGATCTGTGCAGCCGCCTGCGGATTCCGCGCACGCAGATCGTCGGTCATGAGGATGTCGCCCCGACGCGCAAGAACGACCCCGGCCCGTTGTTTCCCTGGAAGCGCCTTGGCGATGCCGGTTTCGGCCGCTGGCCGGCGGCCGATGCGCCGGCGGCGCCGCCGGGCTTCGATCCCTGGCAGGCACTCGCGGTGCTGGGCTACAGCCTGGACGATCCTGCCGCCACCTTGCAGGCGTTCCACCACCACTATCGCGGCAGCAGCGCCACCACCCTGGACGCAGAGGATCTGCGCATCCTGCACGCCCTGACCCTGCCGTTGTCCAGTCCGACGCGGGGGGGGCGACCGCCTCCGGCGGCCGATGCGGGTGTGGACGTTCCGTAGCCCCTGCCGGTATCGGTGAGGTCCCGCCGCGCGGTGCCGTGCAGGCCGGCATGGCGCCACTATCCGCCGGACCATGCCGGGCCAACCACCGCCCGCTGCGATCATTCCCGATCGCTGGCCTATGCTGTGCGCATGACAGATATCCATGCATCCCACCGTGTGTCGCGCTGCCCTCGCCAACGACTGCGCCTTCGACGTTGGCGGTTGGCCGCTGCAGCGGCCGCCTGTGTGTGCGGCAGCGCCATCCCCGGCCCCGTCGTTTCGCCGGCCACCACCGCTGCGCAGGCGGGCCTGATCGATGTTGCGACGCTGGCGCCGGACATCGCGGTGGACATGCGCTACGCGCGCAGCGACAACTTCACCGGGCAGGTAGTGCCCGGCTATGACGCCGCGCGCTGCTACCTGCTGCGCCCGGCAGCCGACGCGCTGGCGCGGGTCGCGCTGACACTGAAAACGCAGGGATACCAGCTGCAGGTGTTCGATTGCTACCGGCCGGTGCGGGCAGTGCGCGCCTTCGTGGCGTGGGCTGCGGATCTGCAGGACCAATCGACCAAGGCGCGCTACTACCCGCGCGTGGACAAGCGCGCGCTGCTCGGCGACTACATCGCCGACACCTCCGGGCATAGCCGCGGCGCGACGCTGGATGTCGGCCTGCTCGACTGCCGGCAGACGCCATGCCGGGCCGTGGACATGGGCACCGGGTTCGATTTCTTCGATCCGCGCGCGCACACCGATGCGCCCGACCTCGACGCCGGTCAGCGCGCGAACCGCCAACGCCTGGTGCGCGCCATGGCGGCGCAGGGCTTTGCCAACTATCCCATGGAGTGGTGGCATTTCACCCTGACGCCGGAGCCGACGCCGCACACCGCCTACGATGTGCCGGTGGAATGACCGCACTGCCAGCGCGCAGCGCAGCCGCGTTCGTCTGTCGCCTGGACACCATGCCGGCGCCTCCATCGCCCGCGTCGCGCGCAGCGCGGCCGTTTCCACCAACGCAGGAATCGCCATGACCGACCCGGAACGCTTCATCGATATCGCCTGCCCGTATTGCGGGGAATGGATCACCCTGAGCCTGGATATCAGCGGCGGCGACCAGTGCTACATCGAGGACTGCCAGGTGTGCTGCAAGCCGATCACGGTCGCCGTGCAATGGGATGAGCAGGGCGAGGTGCAGGTGACCGCGCGTGGTCAGGACGATGCCTGAGGCGGTACCGTCTCTGCAGCGCTGCCGGGGTGGTCGCGTCGTGGCTAAACAGGGCGAGCTAACCGTCGGTTGGGAGCCGATGCCGATGGCGCCAGCCGCTACACTGGCCCGCCTGCCGCCTGGATCGTCACGATGAATCTGCCCCTGCATTTCGGCCTGCTCGGTTCGCTCGAGGCCGGCCTGATCGCGCTGGTGCTGGGTATCGCGATCTTCGCCGCGGTCGAATATGGCGGCCGGCGGTTGCAGTTCACGCAGGGCCACACGCTGGGAGCGGCCTGCCTGCTCGCGGTGGCGGCCGGTGCGGGATACGACATCTGGAATCTCGTCTACACCAGCATCGTGCGGCTGGAATCGCCGTTGTACGCGCGTCTGGCGCTGGCACGCATCCACGATCCCAACGAATTGGGGTCGCGCGTGGTGCTGGAAGTGGCCGGCGCGATCGCCGGTGTCGTGCTGGGTTGGAAACTGTTCAGTTCCGAGCGCTGGGACAGCGACGCGTCTGGCTCCTAAAATCGCTGGCCAAAACGCGGCACGGTTCGCACAAATCGCTGCGATGAATGGACCACTTCTATTTGACTCACCCACGCCTAACAGGCGGCTAGGCGCAAACGTTGGAGCGGTGGTTAAGAGGACGTTCTACGGCAAATTGTGGCAGGTCGGGCGTTCATCCGTGCTGGGTAGGGTGGTGCCATGTGCGGCGACACCGTGCATTTCCAAGAACAGGAGACCACCCAATGAAGAACCGCAATCGCACCTCGCTGTTGGCCGCCACTGCCGCGCTCGCCGCTGCCCTGGCATTGCCGGCGATGGCGCAAAGCAATCCGCAGGATGCCGCCGCCCAGACCGGCAATGCGGCGCAATCGGGTAGCTCGGCGACGTCCGCGCAGGGCAGCGGCGCAAGCTCCGGCGGCGGCCAGACCTGGGCCAGCGTGGACACCGACAGCGACGGTGCCATCAGCAAGCAGGAGGCGCAGGTCAACGCAGGTCTGGCGCAGATCTTCGACCAGGCCGACAGCGATACCAATGGCAAGCTGACGCCCGACGAGTACAAGGCCTTCGTCGCCAAGCAGCAGGGCGGGGCGGCGGCGAGCGGCTCGCAGGGCAATTGATCGCCGGTGCCGTGACCGAGTCACTGGCGGTGCGGAAATCGTTTTGCGCTGTCGAACGTCATAGGTCAAGTAGCCAGCGAGCGCTTGTCTGACGGTCACGCGGCCAGCAATTAAGTCACGCGGCCAGCAGTAACAGGATGGAAGATCGGGAGCGACCTGCCAGGGCCGCTCCCTTTTCGTATGCTCCCCGCATGGCGCCACTTTTTTTACATGTTGCGCGCTATGGTGGGAGCATCTTTCATCGGCCCATCCCATGTTGCCACGCGTTATCGTGCTGGCTGCGCTGTCGAGTCCCTGGCAGGTTCTCGCCGCGCCTCCGGAGCTGCCTCCCGTCGATCCACAGCAGGCGCCCGTGGTGCTGCCGACGACCAGTTCGCCGGCGATGTCGCCATTGCCAGTCGAGCCCCCTGCGCCGGCGGCTACGCCTTTGCTGCCCGTCGGCCCGGCTGGCCCGTCCCCTGCCAAGGGGGGCGCCGAACCGTCTGCAGCACCGACGGCCGGAACATTGGCGCCGCGCAGCTTTCGTAGCCTGGACGGCGATGCCGACGGTTCGCTGACCCTGGCCGAAGCCGGCGCGGACCCGATCCTGCGCGAGAGCTTTGCCGGCTTCGACAGCAACGGCGATGGGCGGCTGTCGCGCGACGAATTCGCCAGTTATCAGCCGGGGCCGGGCGATGCGGCCGGAGATTGATACGGCGGCGCCGGGGCGCGCTGCTAGACTTGTGCGATGACACCCATTGCACAGCGCGACGGCCAGGCGATCCAACTGGTCGGCTTCGACGGCGACGATACCCTGTGGAAGAGCGAGGACTACTACCGCAGTGCCGAGGCGGATTTCGAAGCCATCCTGGCGCGCTATCTCGACCTGGGCGACAGCCGCATGCAGCAGCATCTGCTGGCGGTGGAGCGGCGCAATCTGCAGATCTTCGGATATGGCGCCAAGGGCATGACCCTGTCGATGATCGAGACCGCGATCGAGCTGACCGATGCCCGCATCGAGGCGCGCGATATCCAGCGCATCGTCGAGATCGGCCGGACCACGCTGCAGCATCCGGTGGAAGTGATTGCCGGCGTACGCGAGGCGGTGAGTGCCATCGCTGCCGAGTATGCGGTGGTGCTGATCACCAAGGGCGACCTGTTCCACCAGGAGCAGAAGATCGAGCAATCCGGTCTGAGCGACCTGTTTCCGCGTGTGGAAGTGGTCTCGGAGAAGGATCCCAGGACCTATGCACGCGTGCTGAGCGAATTCGACCTGCCGGCGCAACGCTTCGTGATGATCGGCAATTCGCTGCGCTCGGACGTGGAGCCGGTGCTGGCGATCGGCGGGTGGGGCATCTACACCCCGTATGCGGTGACCTGGGCACACGAACAGGAGCATGGCGTGGCTGCCGACGAGCCGCGCATGCGCGAGGTGCCCGATGCCGCCGGCTGGCCGGCAGCGGTTCACACGCTGGATGCCCTGGCCCGGCAGCAGGCATCCAGGTAGGCAGGGCGGCTGCCGCAGGCGATCGTTTGCTTCGCTGGATGGCCGGGTCGCACCTGGCACCACCTGACAGCGGGATGGGCATGCGGCATCATCGACGCATGCCCGTTCCACGCTGCTCACGACTGCGATCACTGCCCCTTGTGGCAATACTGCTGGTGCCCCTGCTGGTCGCAGCGCAATCCAATGGCGCGCCGACGGCGGCGGATCCTGCCGATGCGGCGCAGCAGCCGGCACCGGCGGCAATGGCCGGCACCGGCGATGCCTGGGTGGACCAGCACCTGGCCGACATGGGCAGCTACGCGCAGCGCTACCCGGACAGCTTCATCGACGAGGTGGCGCGCTACACCGGCACGCCGCGTGGCTACGTGCAGGCGCTACTGCAGGTGCACGGCTGGCACGCCGGGGATATCTATTTCGCCTGCTTCTGGGCGCAGACGGTGCAGCTGTCGTGCCGCGACAGTGTGCGCGCCTACAGCCGCGATCACCGCGACGGCTGGGAAGGCGTGATCACCCGCCTGTCGGTGGCGCCGGACAACGCCCACATGCGCGCATTGCGGCATGCCATCGTCGCCAGCTACGACCGCTGGGAGCGGCCGATCACGCTGGATGCGCTATTGCGTCGCCAACTCGGCGACCCTGCGCAACGGCTGGAGGCCGCGCGCGAGGCCGCCGAGGCGGCCGAAGCGGCGGCGCAGGCGGGGCTGTAGGCCGCGTCGCGCTCACACAGGCAGTCGCCTGCGTCGTCCGTGCGAGCGGATGCTGCCGTGCAGCTGGCCCGGGCAGGGCAGGGTCGGCGAGAATGCGGGCAACGCCGGCCCCGGCCGGCCCCTGCCAAGACCCGATCCATGCGCGATACCGTGTTTGTCTCTCCCGATCAGATCCGCAGCCTGTTCGCGCAGGCGATGTCGGACATGTACCGCGCCGAGGTCCCACTCTACGGTGAGCTGATGACGCTGGTGGCGCGAGTCAATGCGCAGACGCTGGAAGCCGATCCGGCACTGGCGCTGCGGTTGCAGCGCAACGACGAACGCGCGCGCCTGGATCTGGAGCGGCATGGCGCCATCCGGGTCGGCACCGCGGAAGAACTGGCCACCCTGCGCCGGCTGTTCGCGGTGATGGGCATGCATCCGGTGGGCTACTACGATCTGTCGGTGGCGGGCGTGCCGGTGCACTCCACCGCGTTCCGGCCGATCGACGAGGCCGCGTTGTCGGCCAATCCGTTCCGCGTGTTCACCTCGCTGCTGCGGCTGGAGTTGATCGACGATGCCGCCCTGCGCGAGCAGGCCGCGCAGATCCTGCAGCAGCGGCAGATCTTCACTGCCGGTGCGATGCAGTTGATCGAGCAGTGCGAACAGCAAGGCGGTCTGGATGCGACCCAGGCGCAGCAGTTCGTGGCCGAAGCGCTGGAGACCTTCCGCTGGCATGGTGACGCCACGGTGTCGCTGCCGACCTATCGCGCGCTGAGCGATGCGCACAAGCTGATTGCCGACGTGGTGAGTTTCCACGGCCCGCACATCAACCACCTGACCCCGCGCACGTTGGATATCGATGCCGCACAGGCGCAGATGCGCGGTGCCGGCATCGATGCGAAGGCAGTGATCGAAGGGCCGCCGCGGCGGCGCGTGCCGATCCTGCTGCGCCAGACCAGCTTCAAGGCGCTGGAGGAGCCGGTGCGCTTCGTCGGCGACGGCGGGCAGGCCGAGCATGGCACCCATACCGCGCGCTTCGGCGAGATCGAACAGCGCGGGCTTGCGCTGACGCCCAAGGGCCGGGCGCTGTACGACGCGCTGCTGGCGCAGGCGCGCGATGCCGATGGCGCCGGCAGTACGGGGGCCGATTACGCCACCCGCCTGCAGACCGCCTTCGTGGCCTTTCCGGATGACGAAGCGTTGCTGCGCCAGGAAGGATTGGGCTATTTCCGCTATGCGCTCACCGAGGCCGGACGCGCCGATCCGGCACAGGTGGCGGCCATGCCGGCGGAAACCGCGATTGCGCTCGGCCTGGTCAGTGCCGACCCGATCGTCTACGAGGACTTCCTGCCGGTCAGTGCGGCCGGCATCTTCCAGTCCAACCTGGGCGGCGCCGAGCAGCGCGCCTACGCCGCGCAGTCGAGCAAGCGCAGCTTCGAGCAGGCCCTGGGTGCGCAGGTGCACGACGAGTTCGCGCTGTACGCGCAACTGGAGCGCGACTCGCTGCAGGGGTTGTTGGCGTAACGCGTCCCCGTCGCAGCGCAGTCGCCACGGCTATTGCCGTGGCTCAGTGCGCTTGCGCCGCCGGACGACGCGCCGCGGCGCGTTCGGCCCGCTGCGCACGCTTGCGCGCGCGGCGGGCCTTCCAGCGTTCGCTCAGGCACGAGAAGATCACGTACAGCGCCGGGGTGCTGAGCAGGGTCAGGCTCTGCGAGAACACCAGCCCGCCGATCATCGCAATGCCCAACGGTCGGCGCAGTTCCGAGCCTTCGCCCAGGCCCACCGCCAGCGGCACGGCCGCCAGGATCGCCACCATCGTGGTCATCATGATCGGCCGGAAGCGCACGATCGATGCCTCGCGTGCTGCCGCCCGCGCATCCATGCCATGCACGCGCTGCGCCACCAGCGCGAAGTCGATCATCATGATGGCGTTCTTCTTGACGATGCCGATCAACAACACCAGCGCGATCATCGAGATTACCGACAGCTCGGTATTGGTGAGGAACAGCGCCAGTAGCGCGCCGACGCCAGCGGCCGGCAGCGTGGACAGGATGGTCACCGGGTGGATCAGGCTCTCGTAGAGCATGCCCAGCACGATGTAGACGGTGAGCACCGCGGCCAGCAGCAGGATGCCCATCGAGTTTGGGCTCAACTGCACGTTGAATCCGCCGCCGTCGCTGATGCGAATGCCGTCGGGCAGGCGCAAACCTTCCACCGTGGTCTTGATGATCAGATCCGCCTCGCCGGTGCTCACGCCCGGTGCGAGGTTGTAGCTCAGATCCATCGTGGTGTACTGGTTGTCGTGGGTGATCTGCGGCGGCGCCAGTCCGGGCACCTGGGTGGCGACGGCGGTGATCGGCACCATCTGCCCGGCGCGATTGGGCACGAAGATCTGGTCCAGCGCCTTGGGGGTTGCCGTCTGCGAGGGCAGTGCGTTGACCACCACGCTGTACTGGTTGAGATCGGAGTAGATGGTGGAGATGGAGCGCTGGCCGAATGCGCCGTAGAGCGCGCCGTCGATCGCGCCGACCGAGATGCCCAGGCGCGCGGCCTTGGCGCGGTCGATCACGATGTTCTGGCGCAGGCCGGAGGTATCCACGTCGGTACCCACATCGCGCAGGCGCGGATTCTTCTTCAAGGCGGCCTGGACCTTGGGCAACCACTCCTGCAGCTGGGCCAGATCGTTGCCTTGCAGCGAGACCTTGTACTGCGCGCCCTGGCTGGTACCGCCGCCGCCGTCGCTGGGCAGGTCCTGGATCGGGCGCAGGCGCAGGTCCAGGTCCGGGTAGCGGTCGGCCTTGGCGCTGAGCCGCGACACCACCTGCGCGGTGGTGTCGCGGCGGCCTTCGCTGCGTTTCTTCAGCTCGATGTTGAACGAGGCGCTGGCTCCCTGGCGGCCCGAACCCAGCCGCGCACCGACGGTCTTCACCGCCGGGTCGGCCATCAGCATATCGGTGATGCGGCGCTGGCGGCCGACCATGTCGGCGAAGGACACCGTGGCGCTGGAGTTGGCGCGCCCCCAGATCAAGCCGGTGTCCTGCGCCGGGAACGAGCCCTTCTTGACCGCGCCACCGAGGAAGACGGTGGCGACGATCAACAGCAATGGCGTCAGCGCCAGCAGCAGCGCGTGGCGCAGCGAGAAATCCAGCGCTACGGTGTATACGCGCAGCATCCGCTCGTGCATGCGGTCCAGCCAGGCGCCGAAGCGGCTGGGGCGCTGCACGTGCTCGTGCGCGGACAGGAAGCGGCTGCACAATGCCGGCGTCAGCGTCAGCGACACCAGCATGGAGACCACGATCGCCGCCACCAGGGTCACGGTGAATTCGCGGAAGAACGCGCCGACCATGCCGCTGGCGAACAGCATCGGAATGAACACCGCCACCAGCGAGGCGGTGATCGAGACGATGGTGAAGCCGATCTCGCGCGCGCCGGCCAATGCGGCGTCCAGGCGCGGCATGCCTTCGTCCAGGTGCCGCATGATGTTCTCGATCACCACGATCGCATCGTCGACCACGAATCCAATCGCGATCACCAGCGCCAGCAGGCTGAGGTTGTTGAGCGTGAAGCCCAGCACGTACATCACCAGGGCCGAACCGGCCAGCGACAGCGGTACGGTGACTGCGGCGATCAGCGTGGGCGCCAGCCGGCGCAGGAACAGCGCCATGGTCAGCACCACCATCGCCAGGGAAATCATCAGCGTGGCCTGCACCTCGTGCAGCGAGGCGCGAATGGTGGGGGTACGGTCGAAGTAGGGCGTGAGGGTGGTGCCGGGTTGCAGGTAGGCGCGCAGCTCGGGAATCTGCGCCTTGACCTGATCGACGGTCTCCACGATGTTGGCGCCGGCACGGGTGAAGGCATACATCACCACCGCGGGCTTGCCGTCGAACCAGGCCGCCTGGTAGGCGTCCTGCTGGCCGTCGTAGACGGTGGCCACATCGCCCAGCCGCACGATGCGTCCATCGCGTTGCGTGGAGATCGCCAGCTGCGCGAAATCGGCGGCCTTGGCCACCGCATCGTTGGCGATGATGGCCATGGTGGTGTTGCCGTCGGACAGAAAGCCGGTTGGCGAGGTTACATTGGCCGCGCGCACCGCGTTGCGCAGATCGTCCGGTGTCAGTCCCAGTGCATTGAGCGCGCGCAGGTCCACGTCCACGCGTACCGCCGGGGTGGAGGCGCCGGCGATGTCCACCGAGCTGATGCCGGTGATCTGCCGCAACCGCTGCGCCAGCAGCGAATCGGCCACGTTGTACAGCTCATCGGCCGATTGCGTGTCCGAGGTCAGCGCGATGGCGATGACCGGGTCGTCGTTCGGATTGGCCTTCTGGTACATCGGCGTGCCCAGGCCCGAGGGCAGGTCCGATTGCGCGGCGTTGATCGCGGTCTGCACGTCCTGCGCGGCCGAGTCGATGTTGCGATTGCTCTGGAACACCATGAACACCATGCTGCTGCTCTCCGAGCTGGAAGAGCGCATGCGGTCGATGCCCGGCAACTGGCCCAGGTGCCGCTCCAGTGGCGCGGTGACGGTGGAGGCCATGGTGCTGGCATCGGCGCCGGACTGGGTGGCGTGCACGAAGATCACCGGAATCTGGATGTTCGGCAGCGCCGCCACGCCCAGGCGCAGATAGCACATCAGTCCGATCACGAACAAACCGATCGCCAGCAGCGAGGTGCCGATCGGGCGCTTGATGAAGGGCGCGGAGATGTTCATCGGGAAAATTCCGGGATTCGGGACCCGGGACCCGGGACCCGGACAAGCAGTAGGGCCGGGACTCGGGACCCGGGACCCGGGACTCGGACAAGCAGTAGGGCCGGGACTCGGGACCCGGGACCCGGGACTCGGACAAGCAGGAGCAAATGCAAAGGCGCCTGCGCCTGCAACCGCATGTCCACGCTGCCCGCTCCATCCCAGACCCGACGTGCTCGGCTTGCGTGCCTGGCTTCACCACGGGACCCGGGTCCCGGGTCCCGGGTCCCGACAGCGGCGCACAGATTCATACCCGCCCCTCCACATGCCGATGCGCCGCCGCACGCCCCGCACGCCGCGTGCGCCATGCTTGCAGCCGCTCGCTGGCGCGTTCCATGTACAGGTAGATCACCGGGGTGGTGTACAGCGTGACCAGCTGCGACAGCAGCAGGCCGCCGACGATGGCGATGCCCAGCGGCCGGCGCAGTTCCGAGCCGATGCCGGTGCCCAGCGCCAGTGGCAATGCGCCCAGCATCGCGGCGGCCGTGGTCATCATGATCGGGCGGAAACGCAGCAGGCAGGCGCGCCGGATCGCATCGTGCGCGTTGGCGCCTTCGCGGCGCGCCTCGATCGCGAAGTCGATCATCATGATCGCGTTCTTCTTGACGATGCCGATCAGCAGCACGATGCCGACGATGCCGTCCACCGACAGGCTGAGTCCGCACATCATCAGCGCCAGCAACGCGCCCACGCCGGCCGGCGGCAAGGTGGAGATGATGGTCAAGGGGTGGATGTAGCTCTCGTACAGCACGCCCAGCACGATGTAGATCACCACGATCGAGGCCAGCAACAGCCATACGATATCGGTCTGGCTGCCGGTGAACTCGGCGGCCTTGCCGACGAACTGCGCGTGGACCTGGCTCGGGATCCCGAGCGCTTCGCGTGCCTGCTCGATCGCCTCCACCGCCTGCGACAACGAATGCCCCGGCGCCAGGTTGAACGAGATGGTGACTGCCGGCAGCTGCTGCTGGTGGCTGACCACCAATGGCGTGTTGGTGACCTTGGCCTGCGCCAGCGACGCCAGCGGAATGATGCTGCCGGCGCCGACCACGATGCCGGTGTTCTGCGCGCCCACGCCAGTGGCGGTGGACGAGTTCGACGAGGTCACCTGGCCGAAATTGGTGGCGTTGGTGCCGGTCAGCGCGCCGCTGCCGTTGCTGGCCACCGCCAGCTGGTTCATCAGCGCGGTGCTGCTGCGGAATTCCGGCGCCACTTCCAGCACCACCCGGTACTGATTGAGTTCGGTGAAGATGGTGGAGATCTGGCGCTGGCCGAAGGCGTCGTACAGTGTGTCGTCGATGGTCTGCATCGGCACGCCGAGCATGCTGGCCTTGTCGCGGTCGATGCTCAGTTCCAGCGCACGGCCCTGGTTGGCCAGGTTGTTGTCCACGTCGGCCAGTTCGGGCAGCTTGCGCATCGCCTCGGTCATGCGCCCGGCCCAGGTGGCCAGTTCGTCGCTGTCCACGTCCGACAGCGAGTACTGGTATTCGGTGGCGGCCACGCGGGTGTCCAGGGTGACGTCCTGTACCGGCTTGAGGAACAGCGCCACCCCCGGAATGCCGGCCACCGCGTTCTGCAGGCGTGGCAGCACCTCGTCCAGGCCATCGCGGTCGCCACGTGTCTTCAGCACGATCGACAACTGGCCCTGGTTGAGGGTGGGGTTCATGGTACCGGCGCCGATGAAGGCGGCCACGCCGGTCACCGCCGGATCCTTGCGCAGCGCTGCGGCCACCGCCTGGGTGCGCTGTTCCATCTGCGGAAACGCCACGTTCTGGTCGGCCTGCACCACGCCGGTGATCAAGCCGGTGTCCTGCTCGGGCAGCAGGCCCTTGGGGATGGCCACGTACAACAGCACGGTCAGCGCCACCGCGCCGATCGCCACGCCCAGGGTCAGCGGCTGGTGGGCAAGCACCCAATCCAGGCTGCGCTCGTACACGCCCACCGTGCGTGTCCACAGGTTGGTCCTGCCGGCGGCGGCCGCGCGTTCGTGTGCGTCTTCGCCCTCGGGCAGCGCATCGGGCTTGAGCAGGTAGGCGCACATCATCGGCGTCAGCGTCAGCGACACCAGCATCGAGATCACCACCGCAATCGACAGCACCCAGGCGAACTCGTGGAACAGCCGCCCGGTGACGCCGGGCATCAGCAGCAGCGGCAGGAACACCGCCACCAGCGACACGGTCAGCGACAGCACGGTGAAGCCGATCTGCCGAGCACCGATCTCGGCCGCTTCCGGTCCGCTCTTGCCTTGTTCGATGTAGCGCACGATGTTCTCGATCATCACGATCGCATCGTCGACCACGAAGCCGGTGGCCACCACCAGCGCCATCAGCGACAGGTTGTCCAGCGACATGCCGGCGAAGGCCATCACCCCGAAGGTCCCGGCCAGCGACAACGGCACCGCCACCGAGGGAATGATGGTGGCCCACAGCCGGCGCAGGAACACGAAGATCACCGCCACCACCAGGCCGATGGTCAGCACCAGGGTGAACTTCACTTCGTGTACGGACGCGCGAATGGTTTCGGTGCGGTCGGAGAACACCTCCAGGCGCACGTCCGCCGGCAGCACTCCCTGCAGCTGCGGCAGGATGCTGCGGATCTGTTCCACCGTCTGCACGATGTTGGCGCCGGGCTGGCGGCGGATCTCCAGCAGCACTGCCGGCTTGCCGTCGGCCCAGGCGGCAAGCTGGTCGTTCTCCACGCCATCGACCACCTTGGCCACATCGGCCAGCCGCACCGGCCGGCCGTTGTTGAAGCTGATGATGGTCTCGCGGTACTGCGCCGCATCGGTGAGCTGGTCGTTGGTGCCGATGCTGTAGGACTGGGTCTTGCCGTTGAGCGAGCCCTTGGGCGCGCTGACGTTGGTCTGGGTCAGCGCGCTGCGCAGCGACTCCATGGTCAGGCCCATGTTCGACAGCTGCGCCGGGTTGACCTGGATGCGCACTGCCGGACGCACGTTGCCGGCGATCGACACCAGGCCCACACCCGGCACCTGCGACAGACGCTGAGCCAGGATCGCATCGGCATAGCGGTTGACCTCACGCAGCGGCAAGGTATCGGAGGTGAGCTTGAGGGTGAGGATCGCCGCATCGGCCGGATTGACCCGGTTGTAGACCGGCTGGTACGGCAGCGACGAGGGCAGGGTGGCCTGGCGGATCGCGGCCTGCACGTCCTGCGAGGCGATGTCGATATCGCGATCCATCGAGAACTGCAGAATGATGGTGGACAGGCCCGCCGACGAATCGGAGGTCATCATCTGCAGTCCGGAAATCTGTCCGAACTGGCGTTCCAGCGGCGTGGTCACCAGCGAGGCCATGGTGGTCGCGTTGGCGCCGGGGTATTGGGTGGTCACGACCAGGCTGGGCGCATCGATTTCCGGCAGCGCCGACACCGGCAGTTGCCGGTAGCCCAGGATGCCCAGCAGCAGAACGCCCGCCATCAACAGCGAGGTGGCGATGGGGCGGCGGATGAAGATGGTCGAAAAGCCCACGGAGGAGTCCTTGCTGAAGACGTCGATCGATGCCGGCGCACGGCGCGCCGACGCGCACCGCCGACGGGAGGTCCCGCCGGCGGTGGTCAGGCATTAGCGCGGACCGCCACCACGACGGCTGCCGCCGCCACGGCTCTGCTTGTCCTGTGCGGCCTTGAGCTCGGCCTCGGTCGGTTCCGGCGGCGTCTCGCCCGGCTTGAGCGCGCTGACCTTGCTGCCCGGCTTGAGCCGGAACTGGCCTTCGGTGACCACGCGCTCGCCGGGCTTGAGGCCCTTGGTGACCTGTACATGGCTGTCGTCCACTTCCACGCCTTGAACCACGGTACGCATCTGCGCGGTGTTGTCGTTTCCGACCACGTAGACATAATCGCCATCGGGGCCGCGCTGCACGGCCTGGGTCGGCACCACGGTGCCGCCGGTGATGGTGCGCAACTGCAGCCGCACATTGACGAACTGGCCCGGCCACAAGGCGTTGTCGGTGTTGTCGAAGATCGCACGCGCACCGAAGGTGCCGCTGTCGGCGGCGATGCGGTTGTCGATCACCTCCAGCCTGCCGTCGCTGCTGATCATGCGCGCATCGCCGCGATCCAGTGCCGCCACGCCCAGCGGCGCCGCCGCCTGTCCGCTGCGCACCGCCTGCAGGTCGCGTTCGGGCAGGTTGAAGGACACGTAGATCGGGCGGATCTGGGTCAGCGTCACGATGGTCGAGGTGGTACTGACGATATTGCCCACGTCCACGCCGCGGATGCCGGCAATGCCGTCGATCGGCGCGGTCACCCGGGTGAACTGCAGTTGCACCTGTGCCGAGCGCATCTGCGCATCGTTGGCGGCCACCGCTGCCTCGTACTGCGCCACCTGGTTGCGCTGGGTGTCCAGATCGGTCCGTGAGACGTACTGCTTGTAAGCCGGATCGTTGGAGCGCTGATAGTTCACCCGGGCGGTCGCCAGCAGCGCCTGATTCTGTCGTTTGGCCGCCAGCGCCTGGTCGTAGCTGGCCTGCAGCGTACGCGCGTCGATCTGCGCGAGCAGATCGCCCTTTTTCACTTCCTGGCCTTCCTTGAAGTTCAGGCTGATCAGCTGGCCGCCCACCTGCGGGTTCACCGTGACCGTATTGAGCGCGGTCACCGTGCCCAGCGCACTGGCGTACACCGGCACGTCCTGGGTGGTGGCGGCCACGACCGTGACCGGCACCGGGCCGCTGTTCTCGGTGCCATTGCCATCCGGCGCGCCTGCCGGCTTGCCACGGCTGCCCCCACCCATCATCCGCATTGCGACGAATACAAGCACGAGCACTGCGACGACCAGCAGTGCGATCTTCCAGAAACGCGACATTGCGACAACTCCTGAGGGCGGGCCGGGCGCCTGGGGCGACCGTGGGGACGGCGTTGCGAAGCATATCGTCGCGCCCGCGCAATTGAGCGTTACTGAAGTAACGCCCCGCACGGCGCGGCGCGGCGCGCATTCACGTGCGCGTGGGGCGACAACGCGCCAGCACCGCGTCGGTTGACCGCCGTGCTGAATCGGGGTGCACCGCCGCATGCCCTGGCATACGCCCGACCGCCGCAGGAGCCGCAAACCCCGCCACCGCGGCTTATGCGGGCAGGCGGTGGCGGCACACAGGCGCGCGAGCCCACGCACCCTGCACCTGTGCACGCGGTCCGGCCGATACCAGGCAGGAGCCGTGACCTGCCGCCCAGCGTTTGCGGTGCAGGCCCGATCTTCCGCCGCGCCACGCGCCATCGCGGCGCGGGTGGACTACAGTGAAGACCGTTCATGAGAGGACTACCGATGCGCCACACCTGCCTGCTGTCCAGCGCGCTGCTGCTCGCCCTGCCCATGCTTGCCGCTGCGCAGGGGGAGCCGCGGCCCGAGGTCGCCGCCGCCGCCACCACCCTCCAGCCCAAGGTGGTGCAGTGGCGACGCGACTTCCACCAGCATCCGGAGCTGTCAAACCGCGAGGAGCGCACCGCCGCCACCGTGGCCGCGCAGCTGCGCAAGCTCGGCCTCAAGCCGCGTACCGGCATCGCCCATCACGGCGTGGTGGCCATCATCAAGGGCGGCAAGCCGGGGCCGAAGATCGCCCTGCGCGCGGACATGGACGCGCTGCCGGTGAAGGAGCAGACCGGGCTGCCGTTTGCGTCCAAGGCTACCGCCGAGTACCGCGGCGAGCAGGTCGGGGTGATGCATGCCTGCGGTCACGACGCCCACACCGCCATCCTGCTCGGCGTGGCCGAGGCGCTGGTGGGCATGCGCGAACAGCTGCCGGGCGAGGTGATGCTGATCTTCCAGCCCTCCGAGGAAGGCGCACCCGGCAACGAAGAAGGTGGCGCGTCCTTGATGCTCAAGGAAGGGCTGTTCGCCGACTTCAAGCCACAGGCGGTGTTCGGCCTGCATGTGTTCTCCAGCGTGCAGGCCGGCAAGATCGCGGTGCGCGGTGGCCCCCTGATGGCGGCTTCGGACCGCTTCGCGATCAAGATGATCGGTCGCCAGACGCATGGCTCGGCGCCGTGGAACGGCATCGACCCCATCGTGGCCAGCGCCGACATGATCGGTGCCGCGCAGACGGTGATCAGCCGCCGCGCCAACCTGTCCAAGCAGCCGGCCGTGCTCAGTTTCGGCGCGATCAAGGGCGGTATCCGCTACAACATCATTCCCGACGATGTCGAGATGGTCGGCACCATCCGCACCTTCGACGAAGGCATGCGCCAGCAGATCTTCGCCGACCTCAAGAACGTGGCCGAACACACCGCCGCCGCGCACGGGGCCAAGGTGCAGGCGCAGGTGCCGGATCAACCCGGAAACCCGGCCACCGTCAACGATCCCGCACTGACCGCCAGGATGCTGCCCAGCCTGCAGGCCGTGGTGGGTGCGGACAATGTCTACGAGCCGCCGTTGCAGATGGGCGCCGAAGACTTCTCGTTCTACGCCCAGCAGGTGCCATCGATGTTCTTCTTCGTCGGTTCCACCGCCAAGGGGATCGATCCGGCCACCGCGCCCAGCAATCACTCCCCGCAATTCCTGCTGGACGAATCGTCGCTGGATGTAGGACTGCGCGCATTGCTGCAGGTGTCGCTGGATTACTTGCAGCAAGGGTGATTCGGGATCGGGGATTCGTCTGCGGCTGGGCGGATCCCGCCTTCGGTGATGGAGCGGCATGTCGGGTTCGCGAGTGGAACCCGACATGCCGTACGGGCCTGGAGCTGCGCTGCCGTACACCGCACGGCCAGCCAGACGGCCTAAAATGGCTAGATGAATACCCCAGCAGATTCCACCCTCGGTCGTGAGGTCGCTTACCCGAGCGGCTACGACCCCTCGCTCCTGTTTCCGATCCCGCGTGCGGCCGGGCGCGACGCCATCGGTCTGGCCGGCGCGCTGCCGTTCATCGGGCGTGACCGTTGGCACGCCTACGAGCTGAGCTGGCTCGATGCGCAGGGCAAGCCGTGCGTGGCCACCGCCACCTTGCATGTGCCCTGCGATTCGCCCTCGCTGATCGAATCAAAGTCGCTCAAGCTATATTTGAATTCGCTCAACGCGACCCGTTTCAACAGCGCCGAAGCGGTGCGCACGCGCATCGCCACCGACCTGTCCACCCGCGCCGGTGCCGATGTGACGGTGGAATTCGGTCTGCCGCCGATCGACACGGTGGGCGAGGGCGAGTCCATCGACGCACTGGATGTCAGCATCGACGATTACGGCCCGCCCAACGCCGGGTACCTGCGTGCCCATGCGCAGGACGTCGTGGAACAGGTGCTGACCTCGGCATTGCTCAAATCCAACTGCCCGGTCACCGGCCAACCGGACTGGGCCAGCGTCACGCTGCGCTACCGCGGCGCGCCGATCGACCGCGAAGGCCTGCTGCGCTATCTGGTGAGTTTCCGCGACCATGCCGAATTCCACGAGCAATGCGTGGAGCGCATCTTCAACGATGTGATGCAGCGGTGTGCGCCCGAATGGCTGGTGGTGGAGGCGCGTTATACGCGGCGCGGTGGACTGGATATCAATCCACTCCGTAGCTCGCCCACTGTCCCGGTCCCGCTTTCGATCTTCCGCGATTTGCGCCAGTAATCGCTGCCTTGCGTGATCGCGCCGGCTTCACGGCGGCGCGATCCATGTTTAACGGCGCCCCGCGCACCCTGCAGGCATCGCATGCCGAGGGACTGCCGCAATGAATGCCGACAAGAAAGCCGATTTTTCCAATGTCACGTCCTCTGTCGACAGTACCGGCGATGTCGCGCCTGCGGCCGATTTCTCCAACGTGCGTTCCAGCGTGCAGAGCACGGCGCAGTTGGCAGGCGAAACGGTGACCGTGCAGACCGGCGACAGTCTGTCCAAGCTTGCCAAGCGTCATCTCGGCGATGGTGCGTTATGGCCGCGTATCTTCGAGGCCAACCGCGACACCTTGCAGGATCCGGACAAGCTCTTTCCAGGCCAGGTGCTGCATCTGCCGCCCAAGGCGTAATCGAGCGACGGTTCGCTCCGTGCATGCAACGCGCCGCGCATCGATGCCCGGCGTCATCATTCGACTTATTCGTCCTATCGGAGATCGACTCATGCGTACTCAATCCGTGTCCAGCACCCTCGTTCTTGCCCTGGCCGGCGTCCTGGCACTGTCGGGTTGCCGCAAGGAGGCCAACGACGATTCCAACGTGGCCAAGGATCCGACCTCTGGCGCGGCCACCGATGCCATGCCGGGCCCGGCAGCCACGCCGCCGGCCAGCGACCAGGCTGCACAAAGCACCGCGACCGGCGCGGCCAGTACCGATGGCGCGGCCATGGCCGGCAGCGGAGTCACCGTCTCCAGCGTCGCAGTCGGCACGGTTGCCGCTGCCGACAAGACGGTAACGCCATCGGCCAGCGTCGGCAGCAAGGACACCATCATCGTCTCGGTCAAGACCGAAGGCACTGCGAGCAATGTGCCGGTTGCGGCCAAGCTCACATACCAGGATGGACAGGTGGCAGGCGAGCAGAACGCGACGCTGACCACCACGGGCGCAGAGACGACCAATATGAGCTTCAACAAACCCGATGGCTGGCCAGCCGGCACCTACACCGCGCAAGTCATGGTCGACGGCAAGCCCGCAGGCACGCCGCAGACCATTACGGTCAAGTAGCAGACCATCACGGCCAAGTCGGTGTGTGCGGCATACGCGTAGGTCGGTGCCGCACGAAGCGGTCTTGATGGAAGGTGAGCTGCAGCCGAATCGGCGCGCGGCAGGCGCGCGCCGTCGGTCGAAGGATCCGTAAAGGCGACCGCCGCTCAGGTGGCAGGAAACCGCACGTCCAATAGTTCGATGAACATTCGCTTGGGCCGATACAGTTGGCGATACCGCGCCAGTTCGGATGCGAACGCGGATTGCCCATCCTTGCCAAGTTGACGGCGGCAAAGACGCTGCAGCACCTTCAGGAGTTCCACCGCCTGCAGATATCCGTAGCGCTTGGTCTGCCCAACATTCGCCTCGATCATGACGTGGCAGATGCGGATCGCGGTCGCCGGGTCGTATTCCTCGGCGTGAGGCAGCAGCGATTCCCAGGTGCGCAGCGGAAGCTGGCGGTCCGGATCGGCTGCCAGTTCCAGCGCGCGCTGGGTCTGTCCCTCGGCGAGCAGCAGATTGATGCGGGTATCGTGCGCATCGATGAAGCGCGGCACCGCCTTGGTGTCCAGCGCCTGCAATGCGCGTTCGCGCCATGCCTCCCAGGCGTCCAGCAGCGATGCCGCCTCTTGCAGGGCCAGGTAGGTCTCTTCATTGGGCATGAGCAGATACGCCTTCCAGCGCAACGTCAACGCATCCTCAGGAAAGCCATCACGCACGTAGGCTGTCGCCAACGCGGCCAGCAGGCGGCCGTCCTGAGGGTCGGCCTTGACACCGCGCTCCAGCCACTCCAAGGCCTGGCGCTGGCGCCCGTGTTCGCCACAGCGGCGCGCCATCTCCAGGTGGTCCCAGCCGCTGGAACAGGTGTGGGCGAAGAACTCCAGCATGGCATCCACGCTGGCGCCGCAATGCGCGGTGTCTTCGAGCAGCGACTCGGCCGACAATTGCCGCGCCCGGTCGCCGCGGGCATGCAGGATCTTCAGCGCCGCGTCTTGCAGCCGTGCGATGTCCGCCGCACTCAGCAGCGCGGCATAGTCCTGCAAGGGGCGCAGCAGGCTCCATTGGTCGAGCATGCGCAGCTCGAACAGGCGCTCGCCGAGCGTATCGGTGCCGGCTGCACGCGCGGCTTCCAGGTGCGCATGTCCCAACGCGCGCAGGCGCTCGCCCAGATCGCCGCGCGAATCGTCGACCTCTGCGTAGATCGCCAGCAGCCGTTTGAACGCGTACTCGTGCAGATCCAGCGCCGCCAGCGGATCACGTTGCCGCGCCTGCTCCAGCAAGGATGGCAACGCGCCAAGCTGCTTGGCATAGGCAATGGTGGTGCTCCAGTCCATGAATCGCTTGCGGCCAAGCACGGTGGAGATCGCCTTGCGCCACTGCTGCAACGGCGCGACGGCCAGTTGTGCCTGGCTCAGCAGGCGCCTGCGCAACTGGGCATCGTTGTCAGCCAGCTCCAGGATCAAGGCCTGCAAGGCCTGTGGGGTCTGCGTCGACAACCAGTGCTGTAGGACACGATCGCTGGATTCGGCCACTGGCTCGCCGGCAGTCCTGCGCTTGGTGCGTTTTTGGGAGTTGGGGTCGGCACTCGTCCGTGCCCAGCTGAGGGCAACGGCTACCTGGTGCTTGCAGAATTCCGCTTGCTGACCGATCGGGCAGTCGCATCGCCCCTGCAGGCGGCCATTTCGCCAGACCAGCTCCACGGCATAGTCGTCGCTGCCGCTGACGATAGCGTCGACCCGCAGCGGCTCAACCGTCTGCAAGGTGACGCGGTCCTGATCTGCATAGACCAGGCCGCGCGCATAGTAGCTGGGCGTGGTGATGCCGAGCAGGAAGGATCGATCGAGATCGGCAGGCGAAAAGCGGGCTGTCATGCAGGTATGGACGATATCCGCGCCACTGGCGCACTGGCAGGATGGCCGAGTCGAATTTTGCCAGAACGGGATGGACACGCGACAATCGCGGGCCGTACCCATCGGGGGCGTTCTTCCCGATGCCGCCCGCGATCCAGTCGACAACGTACCCTCCCGTATTGTCGTCACTGTCTCCTTTCCTCCGAGGTCCTATCCCGCGCCATGTCGAAGACACCGAAGATCCTCTACACGCTCACCGACGAAGCTCCCTTCCTGGCCACGCAGTCGCTGCTGCCGATCATCGATGCCTATACCGATACCGCCGGCATCGTGGTCGAAACGCGCGATATCTCGCTGGCAGGACGCATCCTGGCGCTGTTTCCCGAGCATCTGAGCGAGACGCAGAAGATCGCCGACGACCTGGCTGAACTGGGCGAGCTGGCCACCACGCCGGAGGCCAACATCATCAAGCTGCCCAACATCAGTGCCTCGGTACCGCAGCTCAAGGCCGCCATCAAGGAACTGCAGGGTCAGGGTTACGCGCTGCCGGCGTATCCGGACGAGCCCAAGGATGCTGCGGAAAAAGACATCAAGGCGCGCTACGACAAGGTCAAGGGCAGCGCGGTGAATCCGGTGCTGCGCGAAGGCAATTCGGATCGTCGCGCACCGCTGTCGGTCAAGAACTACGCACGCAAGCATCCGCATCGCATGGGCAAGTGGAGCAGCGATTCCAAGTCGCACGTCGCGCACATGGACGCCGGTGATTTCTTCGGCAGCGAGCAGTCCGCCACCATCGCCGATGCCGGGGCGCTGAAGATCGAATTCGTCGGTGCCGATGGCAGCAGCACGGTGCTGAAGGACAAGGTGGCGGTCAAGGCCGGGGAGATCGTCGACGCCGCCGTGCTGAGCAAGCGTGCGCTGGCCAGCTTCATCGATGCCCAGATCGCCGACGCCAAGGCGACCGGCGTGCTGTTCTCGCTGCACCTGAAAGCCACCATGATGAAGGTCTCCGACCCGGTGCTGTTCGGCGTGGTGGTCGGCGAGTTCTATAAGGACACGCTGAGCAAGCATGCCGATGCGCTCAAGTCGGTCGGCTTCGATCCCAACAACGGCATCGGCGATCTGTACGCACGCATCGGCACGTTGCCGGAAGCGCAGCAGGCGCAGATCACCTCCGATATCCAGGCCGAGTACGCGCAGCGCCCCGGTCTGGCGATGGTCAATTCCGACAAGGGCATCACCAACCTGCACGTGCCCAGCGACGTGATCGTGGACGCCTCGATGCCGGCGATGATTCGCGACTCCGGCCAGATGTGGAATGCGCAGGGCAAGCTGCAGGACACCAAGGCGGTGATTCCGGACCGTTGCTATGCCGGCGTGTACCAGGCGGTGATCGATGACTGCAAGGCGCACGGCGCCTTCGACCCGGCCAGCATGGGCTCGGTGCCCAATGTCGGCCTGATGGCGCAGAAGGCCGAGGAATACGGCTCGCACGACAAGACCTTCCAGATGCCTGCCGCCGGTACCGTCAAGGTCACCGATGGCAACGGCAAGTCGGTGTTCGAGCATGCGGTGGAAGCCGGCGATCTGTGGCGCATGTGCCAGGTCAAGGACGCGCCGATCCAGGACTGGGTCAAGCTCGCCGTGGAGCGCGCGCGCCTGAGCGATACGCCGGCGGTGTTCTGGCTGGACAAGGCGCGTGCGCACGACGCGCAGGTGATCGCCAAGGTCGAGCAGTATCTGAAGGATCACGACACCAGCGGTCTGGATATCCGCATCCTGCCGCCGGTGGAAGCGACCACCTTCTCGCTGGAGCGCATCCGCAAGGGTCAGGACACCATTTCGGTCACCGGCAACGTGCTGCGCGATTACCTCACCGATCTGTTCCCGATCATGGAGCTGGGCACCAGCGCCAAGATGCTCTCCATCGTGCCGCTGATGGCCGGCGGTGGCCTGTTCGAAACCGGTGCTGGCGGTTCGGCGCCCAAGCATGTGCAGCAGTTCGTCGAAGAGAACTGCCTGCGCTGGGATTCGCTGGGTGAATTCCTGGCGTTGGCCGCGTCGCTGGAGCATCTGGGCAACCGTTACGACAATGCCTCGGCCACCGTGCTGGCCAAGGCGCTGGACGTGGCCAACGGCCAGTTCCTGGACAACAACAAGTCGCCGGCGCGCAAGGTGGGCGAGCTCGACAACCGTGGCAGCCATTTCTATCTGGCGATGTACTGGGCGCAGGCCCTGGCCGCGCAGACCGAAGACACCGCGTTGCAGGCCAAGTTCTCGCCGCTGGCCAAGGCGTTGACCGAGAACGAAGCCACCATCGTGGCCGAGCTCAACGGTGCGCAGGGCAAGCCGGTGGAGATCGGCGGCTACTACCACCCGGACCTGGCCAAGGTCAGCGAGGCGATGCGCCCGAGCAAGACCTTCAACGACATCCTGGCCACGTTGAAGGCCTGAGTTGCCGCACCGCCGGTCGGTGCGTGAGCTGCAGCGACACCCAGGGCCCGCCTCGTCCAGAGGCGGGCCCTGTCGTTTCAGCGGAACGGCGACACAGCCGTAATGGCGTGCAGCAGGCGGCGCGTGCGGCGCGCCATGCGTTGTTCGCGCCGGGCGCGTTGCGCCGCGTCGATGTATTCCGCGCCGGTCGCGGGGGGCGCCTCCGGGGCTTGCGGCGCTGCCGGGTCCGCGGCAGCGTCTGGCTCTGCCAGCCGCTGTGCAAGCGCCATGTCGGCGATGTGACCGTGCTGGAACAGCAAGTCGGTAAAGATGCGCATGATCCTGCCTCCACTTGAGTGGAATCCACAGTAGGTGCAGGCTAGGGACGGCAAAAGCGAGGCTTTTGCAAGGTCGTATTGAATTCCATTCAAGGGTTCAGCCATGTCGCGTCCGCCGCTCCACGCATTGCAAGGCTTCGTCAGCGCCGTACGCCTGGGCAACCTGTCGCGTGCCGCTGCCACGATGCATCTCACCGTCAGCGCGCTCAGTCACCAGATGCGCGCACTCGAACAGCGGCTGGGCTATCCCGTATTGCAGCGGCATGCGCGGGGTCACCGCCACGCCGCAGGGCCAGCAACTGCTCGATCGTATCGCCCCGCATCTGGATGCGATCGCCGAGGCGTTTCAACCGTTCGGTCCGCGCCGCGGCGACACGCTCACGTTGAGCGTGACCCCATCGATGGCATCGACCTGGCTGGTGCCGCGCCTGGGAGGTTTTCTGGCCGACCATCCCACCATCGAGATCAATCTGCTCTCCAGCGAACGGCTGGTGGACTTCGAGCGCCAGCAGCAGGTGGACGGCGCCATGCGCATCGGCGCCGGACAGTGGCCAGGTCTCATTGCCGAGCCGCTGTTCGACGACTGGCTGGTTCCGATGGCGAGCCCGGCGCTGATCGCGCGCATGGGCGGCGCGGACGCACCGCCCTTGCAGGACTGGCCGCTGCTGGGCGACCCGGACGATGCGTGGCGCCGCTGGTTTGCCGCGTTCGGCGGCGCCGCGCCGCGCCGCTATGTCGCCGTGCTCGACGAATCGGAGGCCCATCACCGTGCCGCGTTGGAGGGCGTCGGTGTCGCCCTGGGGCGGGTGACGCGCGCACGCCTGTTGCTGGCGTCCGGCCAATTGGTGGCGCTGTCCACGCAACGGCTCAAGACCGGCTGGTCGCATTATCTCGTGTATCCACCACGCTCGGCCGCGCATGCCGGCTTTCTCGCATTCCGCGCGTGGTTGCAGCTGCAGGCGCGCGAACATGTTGCGCATGCGCAGCAGAGCGCAATCGCGCCGACCGCGCCATCTGCTGCACCGACTGCCGCACCGACTGCGGCGGCGCCTGCCACGCGCCGCCGCACGCGCTCGAGGACACTGCCGGCATGAACCTGCCACCCTTGCCGCCGCAGTCCGAGCGCCGCGCACTGGCGATCGCCCAGGCCGTCTACGATGCCTTCGAGGATTACCACGCGCGGTTCTCCGAGATCACTGCCCGCGCCAGGCAACGCTTCGAGACGCGCGACTGGAGCGGCGCCCGCGATGACGCCGTGGCGCGTATCGCGCTCTACGACCACTACATCGCCGAATGCATGCTGCGCCTGCGTGCGGTGCTGCTGGGCCAGGCGCACGACCGCGCGCTGTGGATGCGGGCGCGCAATTGCTATGCCACGCTCCTGGAAGGGCTGATCGATCAGGAGTTGTACAAGACCTTCTACAACACCCTGACCCGGCGTTACTTCGGTACCCACGGGGTCGATGCCGGCATCGAATTCATCGCGCTGGATATCGAGCCGACCGATGCCATCACTGTGCCGGTTGCGCGGCACACCTATGCGGTGTCGCCGGGCCGGCTGACCGACATGCTGGTGCGGGTGCTGGGCGACTACGCCTTCGCGATGCCATACGCGCATCGCACGCGGTGTGCAGCGGCCATCGCAGTTCGCCTGCTCGACGATCTCGCCCACTGGGGCGAACACCCGGTGCGCAGCGTGGAACTGCTGGAAACCGTGTTCTATCGCGAACGTCGCGCCTACCTGGTCGGGCGCGTGTTCGGCGAGCACCGGTTCTCGCCATGCGTCATCGCCCTGGTCAACGACGACGCGGGCCTGCGTGCCGAAGCGGTACTGACCCGGCGCAGCGATGTGGCGCAGCTGTTCAGTAACTCACGCAGTTATTTCCAGGCCGATCTGTCCACCGTGGGCGATGCAGTGGTGTTCCTGCGCAGCCTGTTGACGCACAAGCCGGTGGACGAGCTCTACACCATGCTGGGCCGGGCCAAGCAGGGCAAGACCGAACGCTATCGCACGTTCTTCAGCCATTTCCAGGCCCATCCGTCCGAGCAGCTGGTGCATGCCGATGGCACCCCGGGCATGGTCATGGTGGTCTTCACCCTGCCCAGTTATCCGCTGGTGTTCAAACTCATCCGCGACCGCTTCGCCTATCCCAAGACCATGAGCCGCGCGCAGGTGGAGGGCAAGTACGAACTGGTGTTCCAGCTCGATCGCATCGGCCGCCTGCTCGACGCTCAGCCCTATCGTTTCCTGCGTTTTCCCAGGGCGCGGTTCGCACCGGCGCTGCTGGAGGAGCTGCAGCGCAGTTGCGCGATGAGCCTGAGCGAGGATGGCGACGATGTGCTGATCGCGCTGTGCTACGTGCAACGGCGTCTACGCCCGCTCAACCTGTACCTGCGCGAGCAATTGCCCGAGGCCGCGCATGCGGCGGCACTGGACTACGGCCAGGCCATCAAGGATATGGCACGCAACAACATCTTCCCCGGCGACATGCTGCTGAAGAACTTCGGCATCACCCGTCACCAGCGGGCGGTGTTCTACGACTACGACGAGCTGTGCCTGATCACCGAATGCAATTTCCGCGACTGGCCGACGCCGACGACCTACGAGGAACAGATGGCGGCCGAGCCCTGGTTCCATGTCGGCCCACGCGATGTCTTTCCCGAGCGCTTCGCGCTGTTCATGGGATTGCCACCCTCGCAGCTGGAAGCGGTCAAGCACCTGCATCCGGAACTATTCGACCCACAGTGGTGGCGCGACCTGCAAACCCGCCTGCGCGAGGACGACTACCCCGACACGCCGCCATATGCGGAATCGCGGCGGCTGGCGTGAGCATGCTGGAAGCGGCGGCAGTGCCGCCGCCAGGCAATGCGACGACGCCCGTCGCATCTACCCTGCGTACGTGGCGCCGGCTCGGTGTGGCACTACGCCCGAGCAGCCCGTATCGACGCGGCGATGCGGCTCGCTGTCAGGCGACGCCCGGTGTGAGCGACACCCACAAAAAACCCCCGCACCGCGGGGGTTTTCGTTTCGATGACGCAGACCGCGATCAGCGCTTCATCGAACTGAAGAACTCGTCGTTGGACTTGGTGGTCTTCATCTTGTCCAGCAGGAATTCCATCGCCGCGATCTCGTCCATCGGGTGCAGCAGCTTGCGCAGGATCCAGATCTTCTGCAGCAGCTCCGGCTCGATCAGCAGATCTTCGCGGCGCGTGCCCGAACGATTGATGTCGATCGCCGGGTAGACACGCTTTTCGGTGATGCGACGGTTCAGATGCACTTCGCTGTTGCCGGTGCCCTTGAACTCTTCGTAGATCACCTCGTCCATCTTGCTGCCGGTTTCCACCAGCGCCGTGGCGATGATGGTCAGCGAGCCGCCTTCTTCCACGTTGCGCGCCGCGCCGAAGAAGCGCTTCGGGCGATGCAGGGCATTGGCGTCCACGCCGCCGGTGAGCACCTTGCCGGAGCTGGGCACCACGTTGTTGTAGGCACGCGCCAGGCGGGTGATGGAGTCCAGCAGGATCACCACGTCCTTCTTGTGCTCGACCAGGCGCTTGGCGCGCTCGATCACCATCTCGGCGACCTGCACGTGGCGCGCGGCCGGCTCGTCGAACGTGGAGGAGATGACCTCGCCGCGCACGGTGCGCTGCATTTCGGTCACTTCTTCCGGGCGCTCGTCGATGAGCAGCACGATCATGTGCACTTCGGGATGATTGGTGGTGATGGCCGTGGCCACCTGCTGCATCATCATCGTCTTGCCGGCCTTGGGCGGGGAGACGATCAGCGCACGCTGACCCTTGCCCTGCGGTGCCATCAGATCGAGGATGCGGCCGGTGATGTCCTCGGTGGACCCATCGCCACGCTCCAGACGGAAGCGGCGGCGCGGGAACAGCGGGGTCAGGTTCTCGAACAGCACCTTGTTCTTGCTGGCTTCCAGCGGCTCACCGTTGATGGTGTCCACGATCGACAACGCGAAGTAGCGTTCGCCGTCCTTGGGGAAGCGGATGCGGCCGGACAGATGATCGCCGGTACGCAGGTTGAAGCGGCGGATCTGGCTGGGCGAGATATAGGTATCGTCCGGGCCGGCCAGATAACTGGCCTCGGCCGCGCGCAGGAAACCGAAGCCGTCGGGCAGGATTTCCAGCACGCCATCGGCGGCGACGCCTTCGCCGTGGCGGGTCAGCACCTTGAGCAGGGCGAAGATGACGTCCTGCTTGCGCGCGCGGGCCACGCCTTCCTGGATATTGAGCTGCTCGGCGATATCCAGCAGCTTCTGTGCCGGCATGCGCTTCAGATCGCTCAGCGAATAGACCGGGAAGCCTTCCGGCACGGCCGGATGCGGACGCGGCACGAACGGCTCGTTGCTGCCGTCGGAAGAGGCCATGCCGCCGTCGTTGCCGAAACGGTCGCGAGGGCCGCGGTCGCGGCGGTTGCGGAACCGGTCGCGGCGGTTGCCCTGCTGGTTCTGGCCCTGGCCTTGCGAATTGTGGCCGCCGTTCTGGCCCTGGTGCTGGCCTTGTCCCTGGTTCTGGTTCTGGTTCTGGTTCTGCTGTTGCTGCGGGTGCTGGCCGCGCTGCTGCTGCGGCTGGGTGCCCTCGCGCGACTCGCCCTGGGCGTCCCCGCCCTGGCTGGCGCCAGCAGCGCTGCCAGTGGCTGCGCCATCGCCGGACGTCTGCGCGGGGGCCATTTCGGCGGTGCGCGACGGTGCCTGCGGGGCTTGAGGTGCTTCGGGGGCTGGGGTGGCGGGCAAAGGCAGGTTGGGTTGCTGCGTGCCGGCATCGTCGTGGGCGACGGCGGTCTTGCTTACGCGCGGTTTGCGCGCGCGCTTCTCGACGGGAGCGTCGACGCTGCTCCCGGTATCGGAGGAAGGATGATCGGACAAGTGCGTGATTCCTCGCTAAGGTGCGAGCGCCCGGCTGGGCGAACTATTGGTAGATGGGAGTCTAGAAGAGGTTTCTAGAGGGGTACGGCGGCGCACGAACGTGTGCCGGACCAACTGACACTATCACCGCCGCGCGTCACCGCGCAAGCGTCTGCCCCGGCCGGAGTTAACTGCCGGCAAACCATGCAGGGCGTCCATCGCTGGACGCCCCTCCGTTCAAGCGGCCGCGCCGCCCAGGCTCTTGTCGATCATCTGCACGAGCTGGCCCTTGCCCACCGCTCCGATCTGGCTGGCCTGCACCTGGCCGTCCTTGAACAGCAGCAGCATCGGGATCGAACGCACGTGGTACTTGATCGCCAGGGCGCGGTTCTGGTCCACATTGACCTTGGCCACCTTGAGCCTGCCCTGGTAGGCCTCGGCCAGATCGTCCAGGACCGGCGCGATCATCTTGCACGGGCCGCACCATTCGGCCCAGAAATCCACCAGAACCGGTTCGCCCGATTGCAGTACCGCTGTCTCGAAGTCGGCGTCGCCGACATGTTGAACCTTGTCGCTCACGTTGGGTCTCCTGGAAACCAAACGGCCCACCCGATCGGGCAGGCCGCCACATTGCGTTAAACTGTGGCATTGCGCGACTGAATCAAGTGTCAGTCCTGAAGCCGCGCTGTCCGCCACAAGGGCCGCAGTTTGCGACGCTGTCGGCATCGATGCAAGCCGCGCCCGGGCTGCCCAGGGCGCCTCACGAAGACGGAATAATGAGCGACAAACCGCTGACCGATTTGACTTTTTCCTCGTTCGACCTGCATCC
The DNA here is from genome assembly GCF_020783655.1 of Xanthomonas melonis. Classification (GTDB taxonomy): domain Bacteria; phylum Pseudomonadota; class Gammaproteobacteria; order Xanthomonadales; family Xanthomonadaceae; genus Xanthomonas; species Xanthomonas melonis. The sequence continues at coordinate 62,393 of NZ_JAJGQH010000013.1, forward strand.
GGCGCTGATCGCCGGGCTGGAAGGCGCCGGGTTCACCCGCTGTACCCCGATCCAGGCGCTGACCCTGCCGGTCGCCCTGCCAGGCGGCGATGTCGCCGGCCAGGCCCAGACCGGCACCGGCAAGACGCTGGCGTTCCTGGTCGCGGTGATGAACCGCCTGCTGAGCCGGCCGGCCCTGGCCGACCGCAAGCCCGAAGACCCGCGCGCGCTGATCCTGGCGCCCACCCGCGAGCTGGCCATCCAGATCCACAAGGACGCGGTCAAGTTCGGCGCCGACCTGGGCCTGCGCTTCGCGCTGGTCTACGGCGGGGTGGACTACGACAAGCAGCGCGAACTGCTGCAGCAGGGCGTGGACGTGATCATCGCCACCCCGGGCCGCCTGATCGACTACGTCAAGCAGCACAAAGTGGTCTCGCTGCACGCCTGCGAGATCTGCGTGCTGGACGAAGCCGACCGCATGTTCGACCTGGGCTTCATCAAGGACATCCGCTTCCTGCTGCGGCGCATGCCCGAGCGCGGCACGCGGCAGACCCTGCTGTTCTCGGCCACGCTCAGCCATCGCGTGCTCGAGCTCGCCTACGAGCACATGAACGAGCCGGAAAAGCTCGTCGTGGAAACCGAGTCCATCACCGCCGCGCGGGTGCGCCAGCGCATCTATTTTCCGTCCGACGAAGAGAAGCAGACGCTGCTGCTGGGCCTGCTGTCGCGCAGCGAAGGCGCACGCACCATGGTGTTCGTCAATACCAAGGCGTTCGTCGAGCGGGTGGCGCGGACGCTGGAGCGCAACGGCTACCGGGTCGGCGTGTTGTCGGGCGATGTGCCGCAGAAAAAGCGCGAGTCGCTGCTCAACCGCTTCCAGAAGGGCCAGCTCGAAATCCTGGTCGCCACCGACGTGGCCGCGCGCGGCCTGCATATCGACGGGGTCAAGTACGTCTACAACTACGACCTGCCGTTCGACGCAGAGGACTATGTGCATCGCATCGGCCGTACCGCGCGGCTGGGCGAGGAGGGCGACGCGATCAGCTTGGCCTGCGAGCGCTACGCGATGAGCCTGCCGGACATCGAGGCCTACATCGAGCAGAAGATTCCGGTCGAGCCGGTGACCTCCGAGTTGCTGACGCCGCTGCCGCGCGCGCCGCGCACGCCGGTGGAAGGCGAAGACGCCGACAGCGAAGGCGAAAGCGTGGGCACGATCTTCCGCGAGGCGCGCGAGCAGCGTGCCGCCGACGAGGCCCGCCGTGGTGGCGGCCGCAGTGGGCCGGGTGGTGGTTCGCGCAGCGGCGGCGGTCGTCGCGACGGTGGTAGCGCCGATGGCAAGCCGCGTCCGCGGCGCAAGCCGCGCGTGGAAGGTCAGGCGGCCGTATCGCCTGCCGCCACGGTGGCGCCTGCGGTTGCCGCAGCGGCGGAACAGGCACCATCGACGGTCGTCGCCGACAGCGAGCGCGCGCCGCGCAAGCGCCGCCGTCGCCGCAACGGCCGGCCGGTGGAAGGCGCCGAGCCGGTCGCCTCCACGCCGGTGCCCGCACCTGCCGCACCGCGCAAGCCGACCCAGGTGGTCGCCACTCCGGTGCGCGCGGCGGCCAAGTCGGCCGGCAGCCCGTCGTTGTTGAGCCGGATCGGGCGCCGTCTGCGCTCGCTGGTCTCGGGCAACTGACGTTCGGGCCAGGCGATCGCATCGCCGGTGTGCGGCGATGCGACGCAAGCGCTGGCGCTCCGGCATAATCGCTGAATGACCGTTCTGCGTTTCGACAACGTCAGCAAGCACTACGCCGGTGGCCACCAGGCGCTGACCGACGTCAGCTTCGAAGTGGCCGATGGCGAGATGTTGTTCGTGACCGGCCATTCCGGCGCCGGCAAGAGCACGTTGCTCAAGCTGATCCATCTCAGCGAGCGCCCGAGCCAGGGTGCGGTGCTGCTGGGCGAGCGCAACCTGCTCAAGGTGCGGGGCCGGCAGATTCCGCTGCATCGGCGGCAGGTGGGGGCGGTCTACCAGGACCATCGCCTGCTCAACGACCGCAGCATCGCCGAGAACGTGGCGCTGCCGCTGATCCTGCGCGGGACGCGCCGCGCCGAGATCGGCAAGCGCGTGCGCTCGGCCTTGGAACGCATCGGCCTGGCGCATCGCGAAAGGGCCCTGCCGTCGCAGCTGTCTGCAGGCGAGCAACAGCGTGTGGGCATCGCCCGCGCCATCGTTGGCGAACCGCGCCTGCTGGTGGCCGATGAACCCACCGGCAATCTGGATCCGGCCCTGGCCGCGGAGATCATGCAGCTGTTCGCCGAACTGCCTGCGCGCGGCACCAGCGTGCTGGTGGTCAGCCACGACCTGGCGTTGCTCAAGCAGATGCGCAAGCGCGTGCTGATCCTGGATCACGGCCGCCTGGTCGACGACATCTCGCCGCAGGACCTGGCCGAATGAGCAAGCCCGCCAATACCGAAACCGTCGCACCGTCTCGGCTGGGCGTGTGGATCGACCACCACCTGCACAGCGTCGCCTTCAGCCTGGGCCGCGCAATGCGCAAGCCATGGGCCACCTTGCTGACCATCGTGGTGATGGCGCTGGCGCTGGCGTTGCCGCTGGGGCTGTCGATCGCGCTGGACAACGTCAAGCTGCTGGCCGGCAGCGTGCAGCAGTCGCGCGAGATCAATCTGTTCCTCAAGGTCGATGTGGCCGCCGATGCGGCGCAGACGCTGGCCGGCCAGCTGCGTGCCCGCCCCGACATCGCCAAGGTCGCCTTGCGCACGCCCGAGCAGGGGCTGGCCGCGTTGCGCGAGAGCGCCAGGCTCGATGAAGCGGCCGATGCGCTGGGCGACAATCCGCTGCCCACCTTGCTGATCGTCACCCCGGCCGATGCCGCCGACGATGCGCAGCTGGCCGTCGCACTGCAGGCGCTGCCGCAGGCCGATCAGGTGCAGCACGATGCGCTGTGGCGCAAACGCCTGGATGGCTGGCTGCACTTCGGCGAGCGCCTGGTGCAGGTGCTGTCGGCCCTGCTCGGCATCGGCGCAGTGCTGGTGGTCGGCAATACCGTGCGGCTGGACATCCAGTCGCGGCGGGAAGAGATCGGCGTGCTGCAACTGCTGGGTGCCAGCGACGGCTTCATCCGGCGCCCGTTCCTGTATCTGGGCGCGTGGTATGGGCTGGGAGCCGGGGCGGTCGCGCTCGCTCTGATTACGGTATCGGGCCTGGCCTTGCGGACGCCGTTGGCGGCATTGGCCGATAGCTACGGCAGTTCCTTTACCCTGCACGGGCTGGATCTGTTGCATTCTGCGATGGTGCTGGTCGGCACCCTGGTGCTGGGTTGGCTGGGCGCCTGGCTCGTCACCGGCCATTTCCTTCGCCAGACCCGTCCTACCGAGACCTGAGGCCTGCCATGCATCCACCAGATCTCAAACACCTGATCAGCGACGCACCGCGCGTGATGGTGGTCGATGGCTCGAAGCTGGTGCGCAAGTTGATCGCCGACGTCCTCACCCGCGACCTGCCGAACGTGCAGGTGGTCGGCTGCGCCAGCATCGCCGAGGCGCGCCAGGCGCTGGAAGCCGGCGCCATGGATCTGGTCACCACCTCGCTGTCCCTGCCCGATGGCGATGGCCTGGCGCTGGCGCGCAGCGTGCGCGAGGCGGCTGGCCAGGCCTACGTGCCGGTGATCGTGGTCTCCGGCGATGCGCAGCAGCATCTGGTCGAACGGCGTTTCACCGAATACGTCACCGACTATTTCGACAAGGCGCTGGGCCACGAAGCCCTGGCCACCTTCATCCGCGGCTACGTCCAGCCCGAACCGGTGGTCGGCGCCACCGTGCTGTACATCGAAGACAGCCGCGTGGTGGCCGAGGCGACCAAACGCATGCTCGAACGCCAGAGCCTCAAGGTGGTGCACGTGCTCACCGCCGAGGATGCGTTCGCGCTGCTCACCGCCGAATCGCTGGGCCGCACCGAGCGCCGCATCGACGTGGTGCTGACCGACGTGACCCTGAAAGGCGAGCTCAACGGGCGCGATGTGGTCGAACGCATCCGCATCGACTTCGCCTACGGCAAGCGCCGCCTGCCGGTGCTGGTGATGACCGGCGACACCAACCCGCGCAACCAATCCGAACTGCTGCGCGCCGGTGCCAACGATCTGGTGCAGAAACCCATCGAAGAGCGCCTGCTGGTGACCAAGGTGCTGTTCCAGCTGCGGCTGGCGCGCCTGGAAGACCAGGCTGTCATGCTATGACCGAAGGGGAGGGGCGCATCCAGCTCGAACCGTCGTGGAAGGCCAGGGTGGGCGACTGGCTGCTGCGTCCGGACATGCAGGAGCTGTCGGCCTTCCTGCGCCAGCGCAAGGCCGCCGGCGCGCGGGTATTCCCGCCCGGTCCGCAGATCTTTGCGGCCTTCGACGCCACCCCGTTCGAGCAGGTCAAGGTGGTGATCCTGGGCCAGGATCCGTATCACGGCGAAGGCCAGGCGCATGGGCTGTGCTTCTCGGTGCTGCCCGGCGTGCCGGTGCCGCCGTCGCTGCTGAACATCTATAAAGAGATCCAGGACGACCTGGGCATCGCGCGGCCGGATCACGGCTACCTGATGCCATGGGCGCGCCAGGGCGTGCTGTTGCTCAATGCGGTGCTGACGGTCGAGCAGGGCCGGGCGGGCGCGCACCAGAACAAGGGCTGGGAAGGCTTCACCGACCACGTGGTGGAGACCCTCAACCGCGAGCGCGAGGGGCTGGTGTTCCTGCTCTGGGGCAGCTACGCGCAGTCCAAGGGCAAGGTCATCGATCAGGCACGGCATCGGGTGTTCAAGGCGCCGCACCCGTCGCCACTGTCGGCGCATCGCGGCTTTCTGGGGTGCAAGCATTTCTCCAGGGCCAACGAACACCTGCAGCGCCGCGGGCTAGGCCCGATCGACTGGTCGTTGCCGCCGCGCGACGCCCTGGACACAAGGTCGGCCACCGGCTGAACGACAGGCGCGCAGGCGCGATGCATCGCGCAATTGTCACGGCCTGCAAAGGGTGGCGGTGGTACGGTAGGACCAGATTCGAGCGTCCCTGGGTGGAACGCAGCCAGGAGTCAAAGTCCGAACATCCCATAAATGGAACGCTGGGAACTCTTTCTGTACCCGGCAGTCCAATAGTTCGACTGCTAAGATGGTGCCTATGAACCAGACTACCTCGACTGCCCTTGTGGCAAACAATCTCCCGATTCCCAGTGCGCTCGGTTCGCTGGACGCCTACATCGGTGCCGTGCACCAGATCCCGGTGCTGTCGGTCGATGAGGAACAGGATCTGGCCCGCCGCTTCCGCGACGAGCTGGATCTGGACGCCGCGCGCGAACTGGTCCATTCCCACCTGCGCTTCGTGGTACATGTGGCCCGCGGCTACAACGGCTACGGCCTGCCGCTGGGCGACCTGATCCAGGAAGGCAATATCGGCCTGATGAAGGCGGTCAAGCGCTTCGACCCGGACATGGGCGTACGCCTGGTCAGCTTCGCGGTGCACTGGATCCGTGCCGAAATGCACGAGTTCATCCTGAAGAACTGGCGCATCGTCAAGGTCGCCACGACCAAGGCGCAGCGCAAGCTGTTCTTCAACCTGCGCAAGTCCAAGACCCGCCTGGGCTGGCTCAATGCGTCGGAAGTGAGCGCGGTGGCCAAGGACTTGAACGTCTCCGAGCGTGAAGTGATGGAGATGGAGTCGCGCCTGTCCGGTCGCGATATCGGCTTCGATGCGTCGTCCGACGAGGATGACGATCACGGCCCGCCGTCGCCGGTGAGCTACCTGGTCGCCAACGAGGAAGATCCCTCGCAGGCCTACGAGCGTCACGACAGCGAAGACAATCAGCTGCAGTTGCTGCGCGAAGGCATGGCCGGTCTGGATACGCGCTCGCGCGATATCGTCAAGCGCCGCTGGCTGGATTCCGATTCCAAGGTGACGCTGCAGGAATTGGCCGACGAGTATGGCGTGTCGGCCGAGCGTATCCGCCAGATCGAGGCGAACGCGCTGAAGAAGATGAAGGCGTTGTTCGTCGCCTGATTCCATCGACATGCGGTGAACCTTGCACAAGCGGCCCGGGCGATCCGGGCCGTTCTGCATTGGGATGCTTCGCACGTAGGGTGCTGCAGGCCTTGCGGCGTTGGCCGGCGTCTCACTCGGGCAGGCGCGCCACCGGCAGATGCCAGCCATAGCGGATCGCCATGAAACGCAGGCCGAAGCAGACGCCGGCGCCGGTGGCCAGCGACCAGGCCTGTGGCACCGCAAGCATGTGCCCGATCGCCACCAGCCCGCCACCGGCCAGTGCGGCGACCGCATACAGCTCGGCCTGCAGTACCACCGGCGTGCGCGCCACCAGCAGATCGCGCGCGATGCCGCCGCCGATGCCGCTGAGCATGCCCAGCAAGGTCGCGCTGAGCGGACTGAGGTGGTAATCCAGGGCCTTGCTGGTGCCGTAGACCGCGAACAGCGCCAATCCCGCCGCATCGAAGATCTGCACCGGATTGCGCAGGCGCTCGACGGCCGCGTGCCAGTAGAAACCGGCAACGCCGGCCAGGCAGGCGATGAGCAGGTATTGCGGCTGCACCAGGGCGGCCGGCGGCGTGGCGCCGATCAGCACATCGCGCACGATGCCGCCGGACACCGCCGCCGCGCACGACAGCACCAGCACCCCGAACAGGTCCAGGCGATTGCGCACTGCCACGGTGGCGCCGCTCAGGGCGAACACGAAGGTGCCAAGCAGATCCAGCAGGAACAGGACAGTCGCCACGATCAGGCCGTCGAATCAGGCCGCACAGCATCGCGTACGGCGCGCCTCGCTGTCATCCGTCCTTGCTGCTGGGCGGCGGGTCGTCGGTGGCGCCGCCAAAGATGATGCGGGCGGCGCGCTGGTAGCTCCAGTACGCCATCGCCCAGTTCACCAGCACCACGAAGCGGTTGCGGAAGCCGATCAGGAAATACACGTGCGCGGCCAGCCAGAACCACCAGGCCACGATGCCCGATAGCTTGAGCTTGCCCACGTGCACGATGGCGGCCATGCGGCCGATCGTGGCCAGATTGCCGTAGTCCTGGTAACGGAAGGCCGGCGCGGCCTGGCCGCGCTGGCGGGCCCGGATCGCCTTGGCGATGTGCCTGCCCATCTGCTTGGCGGCCGGCGCCACGCCCGGCACCGGGCGACCGTCCTGTTGCAACGACGCCAGATCGCCGCCGACGAAGATCTCCGGATGGCCGGGCACGCTCAGGTCGGGCTCCACCAGCACCCGGCCGGCACGATCCAGCGGTACGCCGAGCGTGCGCGCCAGCGGAGAGGCCGCTACGCCCGCCGCCCACACCACCGTGCGGGCCGGAATGAAGCGCTCGCCGAGCTGGTAGCCCAGCGCATCGATATGCGTCACCGGGATGCCGGTGTGTACTTCAACGCCCAGCCGTTCCAGCTGCTTGCGCGCCTTGTCGGTGAGGTCTTCCGGGAACGAGGACAGCACCCGTGGGCCCGCTTCGACCAGGCGCACGCGTGCCAGTTGCGGATCGATATGGCGGAACTCGTTCTTCAAGGTATGGCGGGCGATTTCGGCCAGGGTGCCGGCCAGTTCCACGCCCGTGGGGCCGCCGCCGACCACGGCAAAGCTCAGCCAGGCCGCGCGTGCGGCGGGGTCGGTCTCGGCCTCGGCGCGCTCGAAGGCGAGCAGCAGCTTGCGGCGCAGTACCAGGGCGTCGTACAGCGTCTTCAGGCCAGGTGCGTGTTCGGCCCACTGGTCGTTGCCGAAATAGGCGTGTGTGGCGCCGGTGGCGAGCAGCAGCAGGTCGTAGCCGAGCGTCTTGCCATCGGCCAGTACGACCTCGCGGCGCGCAGGCACGACTTCGGCGACATCGCCCAGCAGCACCTCGACATTGGGCTGGCTGCGCAGGATATGCCGCAACGGTGCGGCGATGTCCGGTGCCGACAGGCCGGCGGTGGCCACCTGATACAGCAGCGGCTGGAACAGATGGTGATTCTGGCGGTCGATCAGGGTGATGCGGATGCCGGGGTCGTGAAGCGCGCGCGTCGCCCACAGGCCGGCAAAACCGCCACCGACCACGACCAGATGCAGCGGAGCGGAGGAGGGGGAAGAGGTCATCGTGGAATCCATTGGAACGCGACGCGGGCCAGGCAGCATGCCAAATCGCCAATGAACATGACGCGTGGGCGCAGCACGTCTACGGCATCATGTTGCATCCCTCTCGACGGTCTTCGCATGTCCTCGCTCCCGCCGCCGCTGCCCCCGCCGCCGAGCGCGGCAGCCAACACTGCAGCACCGATCGCCCCAGCGACGCCCGCGGGCAAGAAGCCGCTCAGCGGCGTGGCCATCGGCCTGATCGGCATCCTGGCCTGCGCGAGCGTGTTCGGGGTGGTGGTGCTGGCCGCGGCCCTGTGGCTGGTCAATACGGGCTGGTCGATGTTCGCCGAGCAGGCACGCGCTGCGCTGCAGGAGGATGCGGTGGTGCAGGAACATATCGGCCAGATCCGCAGCATGCGGGTGGACCTGGTGCGTACCGGGCTGGCGCCGGGGGGCGAGGAGTTCGTGTTCGATGTGGAAGGCGACCGCGGCGCCGGGCGCGTCAAGGCAACCTGGGTCAGTGCCGGCGCCGACCAGGAGATCCTGAGCGATGGGGTGCTGACCCTGCACGATGGCACCGAGTACACCTTGCCGGCTGCAGAGACGGCAGAAGAGGCCACGCCCGATGCCGATGCCGATGCCGAGCCAGAACCGGAAATGGACACCGAGACCGCAACCGAAACCGTCAACGACGCTGCAGTGGAGCCTTGAGCATGACCGACAATCCCGACAAGCGGATCGCCTTGCTGATCGACGCTGACAACGCACCTGCCGGCAAGATCGATGTGGTACTGGCGGAAGTGGCGCGCTACGGCGTGGCCAACGTGCGCCGCGCCTATGGCAACTGGAAGAGCCCGCACCTGAAAGGCTGGGAAGCGGCGCTGCACGATTATGCGATCCGGCCGATCCAGCAGTTTGCCTACAGCTCGGGCAAGAACGCCTCGGACATGGCGATGGTGATCGATGCGATGGATCTGTTGTACGCGCGCAATCTGGACGGCTTTGCCATCGTCTCCAGCGATGCGGACTTCACCCCACTGGTGATGCGCCTGCTCACCGACGGCATGAAGGTGTACGGCTTCGGCGAGAAGAAGACGCCAGCGCCGTTCGTCAATGCCTGTTCCAAATTCACCTACGTGGAAGCCCTGGGCGAGCAGGCCGCCGCAGCCAGCGACACGGCTGCCGGACGCAAGGGCGCAACCGCGCTGCGTAGCGACACGCGACTGGTGCAGATGCTGCGCAACGCCATCGTCAGCGCCTGCGAAGACGATGGCTGGGCGCTGTTGAGCGCGGTGGGCAAGCAGGTGGCCAACCAGGCCTCGTTCGACCCACGCAATTACGGCTATCGCAAACTCAGCGATCTGGTGCGTGCGATCGGTCTATTCGAGATCAAGCAGGACGAGCAGGCGCTATGGGTGCGCGATACGCCCAAGGGCAGCGGCAGCCGCGCGAAGACCACAGCAGAGGCCGCGGTGCCGCCATCGGCCAGCAAGCGCGCGGCGCGCCCGCCCGCCGAGCCTGCACCAGGAAAATGACGATGACGCATGCAGTCATGACTGCGCCGACCTGATGCTCGAGCCTGCGCTGAGGCGAGCGTGGCTCCTTGCAGGCACCGCGCACGCCGCGCGGCTTGACGGTTCGCGTTGTCCGCAGGAACGCGACCAGGCTTTGGCGGCAACGCCTCGTCGCGCCCGGGGACGCTCCTGCACGGCCGGGAACACCACACGCAATGGCAGCGGCTGAGTGTGTGATACGCCCCTGGCTAATACAGATCGATCGGATCCACATCCAGCGACCAACGCACGCGGCGCGCCTGCGGTAGCGCGTAGATGGCCGGCAGCTGCAGATCCAGCAGGCGATGCAGGGCCGGGCGCTGTTGCGCCGACAGCAGCAACTGGGTGCGCTGGAAGCCAGCGCGGCGCGGCATCGGTGCCGGCATCGGGCCATAGCACTCGACTGCCGCCACGGCCGGCGGCTGCGCGCCGGTGGCTGCCGTGGTCAACTCGCGCACCGCCTGCAGGAACTGATTGGCCGCCGCCACGTCCTTGGCCTCGGCGCGGAACAGTGCCAGGTGCGCGAACGGCGGAAAACCGGCCGCCTCGCGTTGTTGCAGTTCGGCGTCGGCAAAGGCGTGATACCCGCCGTTGACCAGGGTCTGCAACAACGGGTGCTCGGGATGGTGCGTCTGCAGCCAGACCTCGCCCGGGCGGTCGGCGCGCCCGGCGCGTCCTGCCACCTGGATCAGTTGCTGGGAGAGCTTTTCGGCGGCGCGGAAATCCGCCGAGAACAGGCCTTCGTCGATGCCGACCACCACCACCATGGTCAGCCGCGGCAGGTCGTGGCCCTTGGCCAGGATCTGGGTGCCGACCAGGATGCCGGCCTCGCTGCCGAGCCGGGCGAGCTGGGTTTCGAGTGCGTCGCGGCGCTGGGTGGTGCTGCGGTCGATGCGCACCACCGGACAATCCGGAAAGGCTTCGGTCAAGCGTTCTTCCAGGCGCTCGGTGCCGATGCCTTGCGGCTGCAGCGCCAGGCTGGCGCAGGCCGGGCAGGCCAGCGGCGCGGACTGGCGGGCACCACAGTGATGGCACTGCAGGCGGCGGCCGCCGGCATGCACGGTCATCGGGGTCTGGTGCAACGGCGTGCTGCAGCGCTGGCAGGCGGCGGTCCAGCCGCAGTCGTGGCACAGCAGCACCGGCGCGTAACCGCGGCGGTTCTTGAACACCAGCACCTGTTCGCCGCGCGCCAGGGTGGCACCGATGCCGGCCAGCACCTCGGGCGAGAGTCCGTCCTTGAGCGGGCGCTTGCGCACGTCCAGCACGCGCACGCGCGGCGGGCGCGCTTCGCCGGCCCGGCGCGACAGGCGCAGGTGGCGGTAACGGCCGGCGTAGGCGTTGTGCAGGCTTTCCAGTGAGGGCGTGGCGCTGCCCAGGATCACCGGTACGTCCAGCGCCTTGCCGCGCACCAGGGCGAAATCGCGGGCGTGGTAGCGGATGCCGTCCTGCTGCTTGTAACTGCCGTCGTGTTCCTCGTCGATCACGATCAGCCCGGCCTTGGGCAGTGGCGTGAAGACGGCCGAACGGGTGCCGACGATCAACCGGGCTTCGCCACGCCACGCCGCCGCCCAGACGCGGGCGCGTTCGCCGTCGGACAGGCCCGAGTGCAGCGCGTGCACGGGTACGCCCAGGCGTGCGCGGAAGCGGCCCAGGGTCTGGGGGGTCAGACCGATCTCCGGCACCAGCACCAGCGCCTGGCGGCCGGCGGCCAGGCAATCGGCGATCGCCTGCAGATAGACCTCGGTCTTGCCGCTGCCGGTGACGCCATCGAGCAGATAGGTGGCGAATCCGCTGCGCGCGCGAATCGCGGCAGCGGCGGCCTGCTGCTCGTCGTTGAGCGCCGGACCGGTGCAGGGAAGCGGCGGCAGGGCATCGGCAGCGACGGCCACGCGTTCGGTGTGGCCACGCTTGGCCAGGCTGCGCGCAGCCTGCCGCCACTGCGGCAGCAGCAGCTCCAACTGGTCTTCGCTCACGGCGCCCGCTTGCAGCAGGGTGCCCAGCAGGGCCGGCCGGCTGCCTGCCCGCAGGTTGCGCGCGCCGGTGTGCCCGGCCTCGGTCAGCTGCCAGGCCCAGGCATGGGTGTCGGCCAGCGGCTCGCCGCGGCGCAGCGGACCGGGCAGGGCGCTGGCCTGGGCCTCGCCCAGGGGCGCATGGGTGTAGCGGGCCAGCCACTGCAGGGAGTGGGCGAGTTCGTCCACCAGCAGCGGGTGTGCATCGCACCATTCCAGCGCCGGGCGCAGGCCTGCGGCCGATGGCAGCTGGCCGATCTCCACTACCACGCCGATCAGTTCGCGCGGGCCGAACGGCACCCGCACCCGGCAGCCGATCCGCGCCGGGTCGGTCGATGGGGCATCGGCAGGGGGCAGATAGTCGAACAGTTGCGGCAGCGGTACCGGCAGGGCGACACGCAAGGTGGGGACGTTCGAAGGCATCCGCCCAGTCTACCGATCCTGTCCAGTACGTCCGTCTGAGCCGGATCCGGCGCGTGAGCGCGCTGTAATCAGTTGCGAGGGCTTTCTGTGACCGAAGTGATAAATACGACGTAAACCTATGTGAGGACTGAGGAAACGGCTTTATCCACACTGCCTGTGGATAAAGCTGTGAATTAGTCGCGTGCTCCACGCCGTGAAGGCGGATTCACTTGCCTTCCCAACCCCTTGGACATTTTTTCGCCATCTGGGTAAATCCTATTTTGATCAATAAGTTATGCGTGAAACACGAATGCAACAAAGAAAAATCAACAGTTGACAGACGGCGGCGTATCGGCATGTCTGCCGCTGTGCACAACGTGCAGCGACAGCGGTCGCGAGCGGAACGATCGCCGTACGATCTGTCAAGCCGTCGCGGAGCCCATACGCGTCGGTATCATGCCGGCCGATGCTGGAGTTTCCATGACCGTTGCCCCCGATCTCTCCGTGACCCCCGCCGCGCTGTCAGCCTTCCTGCGCGGTGTCGAACGCCGGGGGCTGGTGCTGGCGCAGCTGCAATGTGGCGATGCGGAGGCGGCCGAACGGGCCCTGGCGGCGGCATTGCGCGCCTTCAGCAGCCAGGCGGCGGGGCGGCCCATGGCAGGATGGCCGATGCGCTTCTGGAGCCTGCTGGCCACTGCTCCGCCGCTGCGGCGCGAGCCCATGCCAGGGACCTGGTTGCCACCCTTCACCGCGCTGAGCCGGATGCAGAGCACCGACCGGTTGGCGCTGTTGTTGCGGATCGTGGCGGGGCTGGAGGAAGAGGTCGCCAGCGAGGTGCAGGGCGTCGCCCCGGCGACGTATCGCCAGTCGCTGGCCAGCGCCTGCCCGCGCGATGCGGCGGGAAATCCCGATCCACAGGCGTGGCGCGCGCTGGCCGAAGCGGCGCAGGCGGAATTGCGCGATCTGGGCGCCGCCCGGTTGTCGCGCTTGAGCCAGCTGCGCGACGCGGCACTGGCCGGGATGGCGTTGCAGCCGGCCGCGCCAGCGCAGCCGGCGCCCACCCCGGCGCGTCCGGCACGCGTGCGCAGTCGGCGACAATGGCACTGGCCGCAGCTTGGGCGCCGCGACGCCGGCATCGCCCTGGGCGTGCTGGCGATGGCGCTGCTGCTGACGACGCTGGGCTGGTGGTGGACCCATCGTCGCCCTGCGCTGCCCCCGGAGCCGGTGTCGCAGGCGCCTGCCGGCGTGCTGCACGTGACCGACGCCGCGCCGGTGCTGGTGGAGGAACTGCCGGCGGCCGACCTGCCTGATCCGGTCGCCGCGCCCGCAATGGACGTGCGCGATCAGGCCATGCTGGCCGACCCGGATCTGGAACTGGCGCGCGCGGCCGACTTCTACGCCTGGTATGCGGCCGGGCATCCGGTCCCGGCGGACGAATCCGGTGCGCACGCCAGCGCCGCCGAGCAGCCGTCGGCCCCGTTGGAGACGATCGATGACGAGAACTGAGTGGGTTGGGCTGTTGCTGTGTGCCGCGATCGGCACTGCCGGCGCGCAGGCTCTGCCGGCCGCGCTGGACGAAGGCGGCACCTCGGTCGCAGCCGTCGCGGCCATACCGGCAACCCCCAGCGCGGCGCAGCAACGCGCGCGCTGGGCTGCCTTCACGCCCGCCCAGCAGGCCGATCTGCGCGCCCGTTATGCCGCGTGGAAGGATCTGACCGCGACCGACCGGGTGGTGCTGCGGCAGGCGCGCGAACGTCTGCACGGCCTGCCCGAGGATCAGCAGCGCGCATTGCGCACCCAGTTCACCGCCATGGACCGCCTGCATCGCGACGGTTGGCGGCTCGGTTCGCAGCTGGGGGCGTTTTATGCGCAGCTGCAGCCGCTGGTGGGCTATGTGCCGGCCGACGAGCGCGAGCGCCTGCTGGCGCTGCTGCGTAGCCTGGATGCCGCGCAACTGGCGCAGCTGGCGGTGCTGGCGCAGCGCACCCCGCCGCCGCAGCGCGATGGCCTGCGACAGGCCCTGCTGGCGCAGACGCCGGCCACGCGCAGCGCCTGGCTGAAGCGCCAGCTGGCGCGCTGATCGGCTGGCGGCAGGCCGCCACCAAGCTCGGCGCATCGCGTCGCGGCGGTCCTGCAGCGCTCATCGCGCTGTGCCGTGCGCGGTGACTGCGGTGACTGGCAGCTGCAGCCGGTCGCCTTCGCCTTCCCGTCGCCGCACGCACGCACGCGCCGCGCAATGCAGCCGCGCCATGCCTGCCGCGATCACAGACGCGCCAGGCTGGCCACCACCAGCACCACGGCGGCTACTGCCACGATGGCGAAATACACCCCGCCCAGGCAGAGATACTTCAGCACGGTAAGCGGCCACGATTGCCCGTAGACGCGGCGTTGCATCCACAGCAGATACAGCGGCATCCACAGTGCAAGCGCGAACTGCAGCAGCCCGATGCTCCACGCCACCGGCGGGGCGATCTGCGCCAGCGCATCGGCGAGCAGCGACAACAGCAGCATCGCCAGCAGGTTCAGGCACAGGAAGGCGTGACTGTAGAGCGCCACCACCAGGTGTTCCAGGTAGACGCGGCCGCTGCGCAGGTAGCACCCGCGCAGCAGCAGTGCGAACAGCGGCACCAGTACCAGCAGGGCCGATGGCACCGCGGCGAAGAACGCGGTGTAGAGCAGCTGCGGATCACTGCGCAGGCGCGGCAGGTTGGTGCGGATGTGATCGAGCTGCACGTTGAGCCAGCGGTTGGCGAACGAGGGCAATGCCGCCAGGAGCAGCGGATTGCTCACCGGGTCCCACGGTCTGCCTGCTACCGAGAAGAAGGTGGCATCGTCGGGCGCGTCCACCGGTGGGGCGGCGCTGTCCACGCGTGCGCCTTGATGCAGTTGCGCCAGGCGCGTGTGTGCCTGGCGCTCGGCACGCGCGATGCCGGCATCCACGCCATCGCGCGCCGGTCCTGCCGGCATCACCTTGCGGGTCTGCGTGAGCGCCGCGACCACCTGCGCGCGTACCGCTTCCACCTGCGCCGGGGTGCGCGCCTGCGCGAAGTCGGTGGGCACGGCAGTGCGCGCGGTATCTGCCGCCGCGACACCGGGGGCGTTGTCGGAGGCGTGCACCGCGATGCGCGCGATGAAGAAGGTCAACAGGCTGAGCACCAGGAACAGCCGCATCGGCGCGACGTAGCGCACGCGCTGGCCGGCCAGGAAGCGCGCGGCCACGCGGCCGGGCACCAGCAGATCGCGCAGGGTGCGGAAGATCCGGCCGTCCAGATGCCAAAGCGACTCGAACAGTTCTTCGATCGCATGCGCCAGGCTGCGTACCGGGTTATGTGCGCTCTGCCCGCAGGCATGACAGAAGGTGCCCTGCAACGGGGCAGAACAGTTTTCGCAAGCCGACGGGTGCGGTGCGTTCGGGTGCAGTGACATCGATCGGATCCGGTTGGCGGTGATGGGGAACGCACGCCGGCACGGCATCCCGAAGGATCCCGCCGGCGGACGGTACAGCGGTAGGACCCAGCGGCGGCATGGCACCGACCGCTGCTTGCGCTCGTCCCGCACACGCACGGCCCTGCGCCGTTTCCACCCGGGCGCACGGCAGGTCGCAATCGGAAAGTCCGCGTAAGATAGCGGCCCCGTGCGACCCGGTGCCAGCGCCTCCCGGCACGGCCGTAGTCCGCGCGGCGATCGGTTGCCCATGTCTATCCCCCCCGCGTCTGCCTCCGCGACGCCACGCTTCGGCTCGGAAGTGCGTACCACCGGCCTGCTGGCCTTGCCCTTGGTGCTCGGCCACGTCTCCACCGGCTTGATCGGTTTCGTCGACAACGTCATCGCCGGCCATCACGGCACCGCCACGCTGGCGGCGGTCACCATCGGCACCTCGCTGCTGTGGCTGCCGATGCTGGTGCCGATCGGCACGTTGATCTCGTTGACGGCCTCGGTTTCGCAACTGCTGGGCGCCGGGCGCGAACGCGAGATCGGGCCGTTGTTCCGCCAGGCCTTGTGGCTGTCGCTGGCGCTCAGCGCGCTGATGTTCGCGTTCCTGAGCGTGGTGCCGCCATGGCTGCCCACCTTCGGCATCGCGGCCGACATCGTGCCCGGCGCGACCGACTTCCTGCACGCCGTGCGCTGGGGCGTGCCGGCACTGACGTTCTACTTCTGCATGCGGTATCTGTGCGAAGGCATGCACTGGACGCTGCCGACCATGCTGCTGGGGTTTGGCGGGCTGCTGGTGCTGGCGCCGCTGGGATATGCGCTCACCTACGGCAGGTTCGGCTTCGCCGAGCACGGTGCCGAAGGGCTGGGCATGGCGTCGGCGATCACCATGTGGGTGCAGGCCAGCGTGTTCGCGCTGTATCTGTGGCGCGCGCGGCGGTTCGCGCATCTGGCCGTGTTCGCGCATCTGGAAGGGCCGCGCTGGCGGGCGATCGGCGATCTGCTGCGCACCGGCCTGCCGATCGGCATCACCGTGCTGATGGAAGGCGGCCTGTTCATCGTCACCGCGTTGCTGATCGGCCGCTTGGGTGCGACCCAGGCGGCGGCGCACCAGATCGCCATCAACGTGGCGCAGCTGTGCTTCATGATCCCGATGGGCGTGGCCGAGGCCACCACCGTGCGCGTCGGCCACGCGGTCGGCCGCGGCGATCCGCTGGGCGTGCGGCGCGCCACCTGGGCCGGTTACGCGATCGTGCTGGGAACGCAGGCGCTGTCGGCCGCGACGCTGTTGTTCGGGCACGACGCCATCGTGGGCGTGTACACCGACGATGTGGCGGTGGCCGGGCTGGCCTCGGCGCTGTTGCTGTTCGCGGCCACCTTCCAGTTTCCCGATGGCATCCAGGTGCTGTCGGCCGGTGCGCTGCGTGGGCTCAAGGACACCCGCGTGCCGATGTTCCTGGCCATGATTTCGTATTGGGGCGTGGGCATGCCGGTCGGTGCCGGGCTCGGCCTGGGCCTGGGCTGGGGGCCGCGCGGCATGTGGATCGGACTGATCCTGGGGCTGACCGTGGCATCGATCCTGATGGGCCTGCGGTTCCGGCACACCAGCCGACAGCTGACCGCCGGCCCGGCACCCTGACTTCCAGCGCATGCCGCGCGTGCCGCGCAGCCGGTATGCTGGGCTCCACTCACGATCCGCAACGTCTTTTCGACGGAGTTTTCCATGAATCACCCCGTGCGTCGCAATCCCATCGCCAGCTTCTTCGTCGGCCTGTGGGATGTGATGAACTTCACCCGGCGCCTGATCTTCAACCTGGTGTTCTTCGGTTTCCTGTTCCTGTTGCTGCTGCTGTTCGTGGTGGCGATCGCGCGCGGCGACGGGACCAAGCCGCTGGCCGAGCGCACCACGCTGGTCATCAATCCCGAGGGCACCCTGGTCGAGCAGTTCAGCGCCGATCCGGTGAGTCGCTCGCTGGCCAAGGCGGTGGGCGACAAGAGCGCCGAAGAGGTGCAGCTACGCGACCTGGTGCGGGTGATCGAGGCAGCCGGCAAGGATCGCAAGATCGAGCGGGTGCTGTTGAACCTGGACAAGCTGCAGCCGGCCGGGTTCGCCTCGCAGCGCGAAGTCGCCTCTGCATTGCAGAAGCTGCGCGCCTCCGGCAAGCAGATCGTGGCCTTCAGCGAGAGCATGAGCCAGGGCCAGTACCTGCTGGCTGCGCAGGCCAACGAGGTGTACCTGGATCCGATGGGCAGCGTGCTGCTGGAAGGGCTCGGCCGCTACCGCCAGTACTTCCGCGAAGGCCTGCAGGACAAGCTCGGCGTGGACGTGCACCTGTTCCGCGTGGGCGAATACAAGTCCGCGGCAGAACCCTACATCCTCGATGCGGCCTCGGCCGATGCCAAGGAGGCGGACCTGTTCTGGATGAACGATGTGTGGCAGCGCTATCTGGCCGATGTGGGCAGCGCGCGCAAGCTCACGCCTGCGCAGCTGAGCGCCGGTATCGATACGCTGCCCGAAGGCGTGGTGGCGGCCGGCGGCGACCTGGCCCGGTTCGCGCTGCAGCAGAAGCTGGTCGACGGACTCAAGACGCGCAGCGAGGTCGATGCCTTGCTGACCAAGCGCGGAGTGGCCGATAACGATGCCGACAGCGGCTTCCGCAATATCGGCTTCGACGATTATCTGGGCCTGCTGCAGGCCCAGCGCTCGCCGATGGACAGCCGCCCGCAGGTGGCCGTGGTGGTGGCGTCCGGTGAAATCAGCGGCGGCGAACAGCCGGCTGGCCGCATCGGTGGCGAGTCCACCGCTGCACTGCTGCGTCAGGCGCACGACGACGACCAGGTCAAGGCGGTGGTGCTGCGGGTGGATTCGCCGGGCGGCGAAGTGTTCGCCTCCGAACAGATCCGCCGCGAAGTGGTCGCGCTCAAGCAGGCCGGCAAGCCGGTGGTGGTGTCGATGGGCGATCTGGCTGCCTCTGGCGGCTACTGGATCAGCATGAATGCCGATCGCATCTACGCCGATCCGTCGACCATCAGTGGGTCGATCGGCATCTTCGGCATGGTGCCGAACCTGACCCGCGCGCTGGACAAGATCGGCGTGCACACCGACGGCGTGGGTACCACCCGTTTCGCCGGCGCGTTCGACATCTCGCGTCCGCTGGACCCGGCCGCCGGTCAGGTGATCCAGGCGGTGATCAACAAGGGCTATGCCGATTTCACCGGCAAGGTGGCGCAGGCGCGGCAGCAGTCGGTGGAGGCGATCGACAAGGTTGCGCGCGGTCGCGTGTGGAGCGGTGCGCAGGCCAGGCAGCATGGCCTGGTGGATGCATTCGGTGGCATGCAGGAGGCGGTGGCCGATGCGGCCGACCGCGCCAAGTTGGGCAAGGGCAAGTTCCGGGTGCGCTACGTGGAAAAGCCGGCCACCCCATTCTCGCAGTTCATGAGTGGATTCGCCGGCAGCCGCATGGGCGCGTGGATGCTGGGCGATTCGGGCATGGCGCGCGCACTGCTGGCGCGCTCGCTGCCGGAAGTGGACACCCAGTTGCGCTTCGTCGAAGACGCGGTCCACGACAGCAAGGCCGGCGGCACGCCGGTGAAGGCGCTGGCGTACTGCTTCTGCGGGTTCTGACCCGGCAGAAGCCGGAATGGGCTGCGACGACGACGCCGGCGCCATGCCGGCGTTGTCGTTCTCGGGGGCTGCAAGGGGGGCGTTACACGCGGCCGCCAGCTACGCAACGCCGACGCGGGCGTCCTCGGCCGGGAATCGTCACTGGCTGCACGCGTAGCCGGGTGCGCGCGCGACACACGCTGGGTGCTTTGCGAGCTGCTGGGACCGCTACGTCGAAGACGCTTGGTGCTACTGCGTGGCGGCGTCGATGGCGTTGCGCTGCGCGTCGGCTGCCTGGTCGCTGGCGGCCTGCACGGCGCGCGCCTTGTCCAGCGGCTGCTGGATGTGGTCACGCAAGGCCGTGGCCTGCGGATCGGGCTTCTGATCGGTTGGCGCGGGCTGCGGGCGCTGGCACCCAGCGAGCAGCAAGGCAGCGATCGCAGCAAGCATCCAGGGCAGTTTCATCGTCATGATCTCGCTCGGTGTGGCGGTATCCTAACGCCGCTGCTGCAGCGCTGCGTCAATGCGTGGTGCCGGCCGATTTCCGTGTCTTGAGAGGATCACCTACGTGACGACGCACCGCTGGCGGCTGGATGGACAGACCGCGCTCATCACCGGTGCCAGTGCCGGTATCGGCCTGGCCATCGCGCGCGAACTGCTCGGCTTCGGCGCGGATCTGTTGATGGTGGCACGCGACGCCGATGCATTGACCCAGGCGCGCGACGAGCTGGCCGACGAGTTTCCCGAGCGCGAGTTGCACGGTCTGGCGGCCGATGTCTCCGACGACGAGGAACGCCGCGCGATCCTGGACTGGGTGGAAGATCACGCCGACGGCCTGCATCTGCTGATCAACAATGCCGGTGGCAACATCACCCGCGCCGCCATCGACTACACCGAGGACGAGTGGCGCGGCATCTTCGAAACCAATGTGTTCTCCGCCTTCGAACTCTCACGCTATGCGCATCCGTTGCTGGCGCAACACGCGGCCTCGGCGATCGTCAATGTCGGCAGCGTCTCGGGCGTGACGCACGTGCGCAGCGGTACGCCCTACGGCATGACCAAGGCCGCGCTGCAGCAGATGACGCGCAACCTGGCGGTGGAATGGGCGCAGGACGGCATCCGGGTCAATGCGGTGGCGCCGTGGTACATCCGTACGCGGCGCACCTCCGTGCCGTTGTCGGATCCGGAGTACTACGAGCAGGTGATCGAGCGCACGCCGATGCGCCGGATCGGCGAACCCGAAGAAGTCGCCGCCGCGGTCGGTTTCCTGTGTCTGCCCGCGGCCAGCTACATCACCGGCGAATGCATCGCGGTGGATGGCGGATTCCTGCGGTACGGGTTTTAGCCTCATCGGCACACGACTGCGGCCGCTGTCAGGCGGCTGCGGCCGATGTTGCAACGGTGTGTAAACGAAAAGACGCTTCAACACAGAAGGGCGCTTGATCCGCAACGCGCGCAACCGGAGGATCCCCGGGTCGGCGCGGGATGCATCCCTTCCCCCGCATCGCGGGGGAAGGTGCCCGAAGGGCGGATGGGGGTATCGGTGACGCGCAGGCATGACGCACTTGCTATCGATCGCCTTCCTGCACGCAGCCCTGCAGAGTCAGTCAGGGCGCGGCCGAGGGATTGGCGCAGCGGCTTTCGTCCAGGACCCGCCGCATCTGGTCGTAGCGCTGTTTGCGCTCGGCCGCTTGGGCCTGGTCGGAGAAGCGCCAGGTCGACTCGGCCTGCTCGGCGCGTTTGCGCCAGGCCTCGCACAGGCTCTGGTCCGGCACCGGTGCGCAGCGGTCGGTGACCACCTCGCAGGCGGTCCCGCCGCCGGTTGCCGGCCCGCCGGCCAGGTTGGTGGTCTGCATCGGCAAGCAGCGCGTGGCCGGTTCGCGGTCTTCGGTGAAGTAGCGGCCGTTGTCGTGCGCCGTGCATTCGAACAGCGGTGGCGGTGGCAGGGTGCTGGTGGGGGGCGGCGCCGGGGCTGCCACCGGCGTGGCGGGTGCCGCAGCAGGAGCGACAGGCGGCGTGGGGGCCGCAGCTGCGGGACGCGCCGGCGCCGGGGCCGGCGATCCGCCCGGCGCAAACGGCACCGCCGCCGGAGCGGTCATCAGTTTCTTCTGCTGCTGCATGCCCTTCGGGCACGGCATGTTCTGTACCGTGAGCGCGCCGCCGGGATCGGTGCAGCGATAGATGGCCACCTCCTGCGCCGCGCTGCCCGCTACCCAGGCCACGACCAGCAGGCCGAACAGCCGTACGCGCCTCATACGCCGCCGCAATCGCGTTGCTGGCGCGCCTCGATGCCGCGCTGTTCGCGGCTGAGTTCCACCCGCTCGCTCTGCAGGGCGCTGTTGTAGCGACGGATCAGCTCCCAGCGACGATCGGCCAGGCGCGCGCACACTTCCTGCTCGGGAAGTGCATGGCACTCGTCGCGGATCTGCACATTGCCGTAGGGAACGATGACCGTGCCGCCATAACCGCCCTGGTAACTGCCTTGATAGCCACCCACAGACGCGTCCGTGCCGAAGCTGACGCTGCCGCGCAGGCCGCCGCCGCGGCCGGAGCCGCCCTGCAGCGAGCCCGCCGGGCGCGGACTGACCGGTAGCGGCGGTCGCTGGATGCCGGCCGGCGGACGCGCGGCGATGCCATGGCCCACATAGGCAGGGCCCCAGGTCGGAACCCAGCGCGGGTTTCCTTCCGGGCTGTCGCTGGTGTAGCGCTGGCCGTCTTCGGTGGTGCACTCGTACATCGGCTGCGGCGGTTGCACGGTGACGATGCGGACCTCGCGCGTGGGGGGCGCGGCGACCGGAGCCGGTGCCTGGAGACGTTGCGGACGTGGCGGCGGATCCTGCGGCCGCTGCAGGTCCAGCACCTGCTGGCGGCCACTGCTGCACGGCGCGTCCTGCAGGGCAACCGCACCGGTGCTGCCCACGCAGCGGTAGACCCGCACGTTCGGGTCCGGCCTGGCGGCGGTGTTCGCTGCCGAAGCGGGCAAAGCACAGGCCAGCAACAGAAGAGTCAGGGAAGTGCGCATGGCCGGAGTGTGCGCGCTTGGCGGGCGCGCCGCAAAGTGTGCAGGCGCAGTTGCCGCGCAGTGGATGCGGTGTGGCCGCGTCGTCGGCAACGCTGGCCCGGCCTGGACAATGCCGACGGTTGCCTGGGAGCGACCGCACGATGTGGCCGGGCGCCACGGCGGTTCGGCCCGGGCAACGTTCCGTTCAAAAGGTCGCAGGGAGCCGCGCCGCGCGCGCTCGCAGACGCGGGCCAGGTGCCGCGGCGGGCGTGTTCGCCAGTCTCTCGCCGGCCTGGGGGCAGTGGCGCCTGCGCATGGGCGAGCGCGGGGAACAGGGGCGGTGGTCAGGATCGCGGCGCCAGCGCGGGCATGAGGTGGCCTGGCGGGGCCCTCTCGAGACGAGCGCTGCCCGGGCCTGGCCGGGCGCTGGATGGGGCTGGAGCGGCGTCAGTCGCGCAGGATCTGGCCGCTGCACGCGTCGCGGATCGTGGTGGGCTGGGCCAGGCCGCCGACATCGCCGGCGACCACGCCGTCGATGGTGGCCAGCAGGGCCGGGTCCAGGGCATCGCGGCTGCGTGCCGGCGGCTGCCCGGCGAGATTGGCGCTGGTGGACACCAGCGGCGCCCCCCAGGCCGCACACAGCGCGGCCACGATCGGGTGGGCGCTGATGCGCACCGCCAGCCCGTCGTGGGTACCGGTCACCCAGCGCGGTGCGCGGGCGGTGATCGGCAGGATCCAGGTGTTCGGGCCGGGCCAGCTGGCCAGCACGGCCTGTCTGCGTGCCGGCTCCAGCGCGTCCAGGTCGACCCAGTCGCGCAGCTGCGCCACGTCGGAGGCCACCACGATCACGCCCTTGTCCACCGGACGCCGCTTGATCTCCAGCAGGCGCAACACCGCCGCTTCCTGAGCCGGGTCGCAGCCCAGCCCCCAGACCGCTTCGGTGGGGTAGGCGATCACGCCGCCCTGCCGCACGACGACGGCAGCGCTGTCCGGGCTCAGCGTACGCTCCATGCGGTCGCTCAGCCTGCGCTCTTCTTGACCACGCGCTTGGCCGCCTTCTTGGCCACGGTCTTCGCCGCGGCCTTCTTGGCCGGCGCTTTTTTCGCCACCGTCCTGGTGGCAGCGGTCTTGGTCGCGGTCTTCTTGGCGGCCGTCTTCTTCGGCGCCGAATCCTTGACCACGGTCTTCTTGAGCGCGGCCTTCTTGGCGCCGAAGCCCTTGCGCACCGGCTTGCCGGTATCGGCCAGCAGCTGCTGCACTTCCGCAAGGCTCAACGACGCCGGCTCGCGATCCTTCGGGATCTTGCCATTGAGCTTGCCATCGCTGATGTACGGGCCGAAGCGGCCGTTGAGCACCTGTATGTCGCTGCCGTCGAATTCCTTGATGACGCGGTTGCGCGCGATCTCTTCCTTCTCTTCGATCAGGAACACCGCGCGTGCCAGATCGATGGTGTACGGGTCGTCTTCCTTCTTGAGCGAGGCATATACGCTGCCGCGGCGCGCGAACGGGCCGAACCGGCCGATCCCGACGCTGACGTTCTGCTCCTTGTCCTGGCCGAGCAGGCGCGGCATCTTGAACAGTTCCAGCGCATCCTCGATGGAGATCGAATAGATGCTCTGGCCCGGCCGCAACGAGGCGAAGGTGGGCTTCTCTTCGTCCTCCACGGTGCCGATCTGCACCATCGGGCCGAAGCGACCGATGCGCGCGCTCACTTCCTTGCCGCTGGCCGGATCGGTGCCGAGCACACGCACGCTGCCGGCATCGGTCTTGTCCAGCGAATCCTTCTTGTCCTCGACCAGTTCCTTGAACGGGCCCCAGAACTTTTCCATCAACGGGATCCATTCCTCCTCGCCGCGCGAGACCGCATCCAGGTCGTCTTCGAGCTTGGCGGTGAAGTCGTAATCCACGTAGCGGGTGAAATGCCCGGCCAGGAACTTGGACACGG
Organism: Xanthomonas melonis; assembly: GCF_020783655.1. Lineage (GTDB taxonomy): Bacteria > Pseudomonadota > Gammaproteobacteria > Xanthomonadales > Xanthomonadaceae > Xanthomonas > Xanthomonas melonis. The sequence continues at coordinate 86,398 of NZ_JAJGQH010000013.1, forward strand.
CGCGGCCGACGTCGGTGGGGCGGAAGCTGCGGCCCTCCATCTCGACGTACTTGCGGAACTGCAGGGTCTGGATGATCGAGGCGTAGGTGGACGGACGGCCGATGCCGTATTCCTCCAGCGCCTTGACCAGCGCCGCTTCGGTATAGCGCGGCGGCGGTTGGGTGAAGTGCTGGTCGGTGACGATGCGGTCCAGCGGAACGTTGTCGCCGGCCTTCATCGGCGGCAGCTTGCGTCCTTCGTCCTCGTCCTCGCTGCTCTTGGTGTCCTTGCCTTCTTCGTAGACGGCCAGGAAGCCGGGCACCACCACGGTGGTGCCGCTGGCGCGGAAGACGTGCTCGCTGCCCGCCGACAGGTCCACGCTGACGGTATTGAGCGTGGCCGGAATCATCTGGCAGGCCACTGCACGGCGCCAGATCAATTCGTACAGGCGGCGTTCGTCCTCGGACAGGAAGCGCGCCACCTGTGCCGGCGTACGCAGCGCGGAGGTCGGACGCACCGCTTCGTGGGCTTCCTGCGCGTTCTTGGATTTGGTGGTGTAGACGTTGGGCTGGTCGGGCAACGAGGCCGTGCCGTAATCGCGCGCGATCACGTCGCGGATTTCGGCCAGGGCGTCCTGCGACAGGTTCACCGAGTCGGTACGCATGTAGCTGATCAGGCCGACCGAGCCTTCATCGCCCAGCGCCACGCCTTCGTACAGCTTCTGCGCCACCTGCATGGTCTTGCGGGTGGTGAAGCCGAGCTTGCGCGAGGCTTCCTGCTGCAGCGTGGAGGTGGTGAACGGCGGGGCGGGGCGACGCTTGCGCTCCTTGCTGGCCACATCGGTGACATGCAGCATGCCCTGCGCGGCCTGCTGGATACGCAGCCGCGCCGCCTCGGCGGTGTCGCCGTCGGTGACGGTGAACTGCTCGAATTTCTGACCATCCAGCTTGATCAGGCGCGCGTTGAAGGCCTGCGAAGGATGCCGGCAATGCGCATCGATGGACCAGTATTCGCGCGGGATGAAGGCTTCGATCTCTTCCTCGCGCTCGACGATCATGCGCAGCGCCGGCGACTGCACCCGCCCGGCCGACAATCCGCGCTGCACCTTGCGCCACAGCACCGGCGACAGGTTGAAGCCGACCAGATAATCCAGCGCGCGGCGCGCCTGTTGCGCGTCCACCAGGTCGCCGGCGATCGCGCGTGGCTTGGCCATGGCTTCCTTGATCGCGCGCGGGGTGATTTCGGTGAACACCACCCGCTGCATCGGCTTGTCCTTGAGCAGGCCGCGTTCTTTCAGGATCTCGGCGATGTGCCAGCTGATCGCCTCGCCCTCGCGGTCCGGGTCGGTCGCCAGGAAGATGTCTTCGGCGCCCTTGGCCGCACGCGCGATGGCTTCGACATGCTTCTCGTTCTTCTCGATCAGGTCGTAGCGCATCGCAAAGCCGTTCTCCGGATCGACTGCGCCCTCCTTGGGAACGAGATCGCGCACGTGCCCATACGAGGCCAGGACGGTGAAGTCCTTGCCGAGGTATTTATTGATCGTCTTGGCCTTGGCGGGCGATTCGACGATGAGCAGGTGCTTGGGCATGATGGCAAATTCTTGGGGCAAGGCCCGGGGGGCAGGTAGCGTGGCCTAATTGGCCGGTCGAGGGAAGCAGATCGGCCGTTTCCCACATGGTGACGCCCGGGGAGGACTCCCGGGCGTTCAGGTCTGTTCCTAGAAAGATCACGGCGGACGCCGCCGTGTCAAGCGGCCGGGGCCGCGATTGTCAGCTGTTGCCCATTCCGATCGCTGCCAGCATGAACGACAGCACCACGAGCGAGAACAGCAGCAACAGCCCGTAGATGATCAGCACCACGATCGAGACCGTATCCAGGCCCTTGGACTGACGCTCCGGGTGATCGGTGAAGGCCCAGCGGTCCACCACCAGGGTATCGCAGACCTTGTCGTGCGGCGCCTGCTTGCGCTGACTCATCCCGGCCATGAAGGCCGTCACGATCAGGCCGATGCCCAGGGTGAGTACGCTGATCAGCATATAGGCCACGTAACGCAGCAGATTGCGCCAGAAGCCGGCCCGCGCGCCGCCGCTGTGGGCGCGGACCACCTTGATGCCGCAGGCGAGCTTGCCCAGGCTGGCCTGTAGCCGGCTGGACTGCATCCAGGCGAAGTACACCGTCGGAATGGCCAGGCCGATGCCGTAGGACAGCACCAGCAGTGCGATGCCGAGTGCGTTGCCATCCTCCAGTGCCGAGCTGGCGTCGCTCATGCCGGCCCCGATCGCAATCACGAACACCAGCGGGATCACGATCAGGTACACCGCGAAGGTGGTCACCAGGCTGTCCAGGATGCTGGCGGCCACCCGCCGCCACAGGCCGGCATAGACCACCGGAGCATCGTGCGCGGCAGCGGAAACGGGGGACGCGACGGTCGGGCTGTCCCAGGCGCTGGGCAATGGCCTGCCTGCCGGCGCCGGGGCCGCCTGAGAGACCGCCGCGCCCGTCGCTGTCGCCGTCGTCGGCAGGACCGCATCGGCTGCACCCACCGACGCGGTGGGCCATGCCGGGGCGTCCGCCTCGGGCGCTGCGGAGGAAGACCACGGCTGCCCGCCTGGCGTCTGCGGCGCGGTTCGCAGTCGCTCGTCCGCTGCATCCAGGGCAGCGGCGGGCGAGGTATCTGCCGCCGTGGCAGGGGCATCGGCCTCGGGGGCGGATGGCCCATGCGGACCGGCCCCGGCGAGCTCGGCCGATCCCGTCCAGGTCTGCAGCCTGGCTTCCCCGGCCGGGGTGCTCTCCAGCGACGCGACAGCCGGCCGTGCCGGATCGGCGGCCGCGGCCGTCTCGTGCACGGCGTGCTCGTCCACTGCGTGGGCTGGCACCGGCGCATCGGCTGGCGGTGGGGGCGCTGCCGCTCCCGGCGCGTCGAGGTGCAGTTCGGCAACGATCTCGCCCAGGCTGACCCACTGCGGCAGGCCTTCCCGCCAGACCAGGCTGGAATGGTCGACGATGCCCTGCGACAGGCGCGTGCGAAGCGTGTCCGTGTCGACCGGACCCTGGCGTTGCCGCTGTGCGTCGGCGTAGTACCACTGCGTCATGGATGTCCCCTTGGCGATGCGATGTGGGTGGTGCGGTATGCGTGCCGTGGCCGATCAGCCGCGGCAATTCGGTGGAAGCTGGCGGTCGTCGATATCGGAGCTGCAGGTCCAGACGTCGGCGTCGGCATCCAGGTCCAGCCATACCGTCTTGCCGTCGATTCTCGGCGAATCCGGCGCTCGCAGGATCGCTTCGATGCCGCACTCGGTGGTCTGGAAACGGCCGATGTGGACGCTGGCGAACGCATTGGAGGCATAGTGTTCCGGTGCCGGGAAGCCGGCGTCGCCGTTGACCGGGCAACGGCCTTGGCTGGCGAGAAAGGTGGCGATCTGCGGTTTCAGCGGCGCCAGGTCGGCCACTGCCTGGGTGACCCTGGCACGGGCCAGGTAGTCCTGGTAGGACCGCGCGGCGATGGCGGCAAGCATGCCGAGCACGGCCATGAGGAAAAAGCCGCCGATGATCGCGATCAGGGTCAATACCAGCGGCCAGCCCGCGCCTCTGGCCGACGGGTAGGGCGGCGTGGCAGCAGGATGGGGGTGCCAGGCGCCCGGTGCCGCCATCGGCAGCGGTGGTGGTGCCGGGACGGCGTGCAGATCGGTGGAGACGGGCGGGCCGAGCATGTCGGCGCAGGCGGAGAGCGGCCGCCACTGGTCCAGCCCCTCACGCCAGATCAGCGTGTCCAGGGCGATCTGGCGTTCGCGATACAGGCCCAGCAGGACCCCACTGTCCACCGGACCACGCCGCTGGCGGTTGCCCTCGGCGTAATACCAACTGCTCATCCCCATTCCCTCGCGCGCGTCCGTGGCGCCGTCGACCCTCAGTGTACGGGTTCAGGCTCGTCCAGGAACATTTGGGTTTCCATCCAGGCGTAAGCCGCTTCCGCGCCAGGCTGGTTGAACAGCACCATCAGGACCACCCATTTGAGATCGTCCAGGTCCAGTTCGTCCTGGTCCAGGGCCATGGCGCGGTCCAGCACCAGCTCGCGCTGGTCGGCGTCGAGGATGCGGTGTTGCTCGAGGAACAGCAGAAATCCACGGCAATCCACATCGAGCTTGTCCAGCTCCGGGCCGTGATAGATGCGTACCGGTCCGTCGACATGCGGGCGCGCGACGCTTGGCCGCTGCTCGGAAAGCGCGTCCAGCCAATCGAAGGCCTTGCTGATTTCTGCGGGGCTGAAGCCGGCCTGGATCAGGCCGTTCTGTAGCGAGTCACGGTCGCGGACGAGGTCCGCATCTTCGCTGAAGTAATGTTCGAACAGGTACAGCAGTACATCGAGAATGCTCTCTTTCATTGCCCTCGGCCTGCGTCGCGCGACGCTGTGGAGGTGAAGAAACTAGGGATTGCGGGTATAGCGACCGTGCTCGGCAACCACGTCTCCCTCCAGTTCCATGATGAGCAGCATGGAGGACAGCGCGGCAGCCGTCAATCCGGTGCGCTGGATCAGTGAATCCATAGGGGTTGGGTCGTGGCCCAGGGCGTGCCACAAGCGCTGGTAGTCGGGATCCGGGCGTGCGGTGGTGGTACCAGGAGGCGTGTCAACGGTGGTGATGGGGGCGGCCAGGCGTTGGCGCAAGGCCGCGGCCAACTCGCCCGAGAGCAGTTGCAGCCCGTCGATGACCTGGGCGGGCTCCTCGGTCAGCGTGGCGCCCTGCCGGATCAGGTGATGGCAGCCGCGCGCGAGCGGGTTGTGCAGCGAGCCGGGCAGGGCAAACACCTCGCGCCCCGCCTCGGCGGCCAGACGCGCCGTGATCAGCGCGCCCGAACGCATCGCGGCCTCGACCACCAGGGTGCCCAGTGCCAGCCCGGCGATGATCCGGTTGCGGGCCGGAAAATGCGCCGCCACTGCGCGGGTGCCGGGCAGGTATTCGCTGACCACCGCGCCACGTGCTGCGATACGGTCGCGCAGCCCCTGGTGATGGGCGGGGTAGCTCAGATCGGGCCCGGTACCGACTACCGCTACGGTGATGCCGCCGGCCTGGGCCAGCGCGGCTTCGTGCGCGACGGCGTCCACGCCGGCCGCCATGCCGCTGATGATGCCCAGCCCGGCGCCGGCCAGGCTGGAAGCGAACGCGCGGGTGTGGTCGCGCCCGCCTGCGGTGGCCGAGCGGCTGCCGACCACGGCCACGCCGGGATGCCAGAGCGCAGTCGGATCGCCATCCACGAACAAGGCCAGGGGCGGATTGGCGATGTGACGCAGCAGGGCGGGGTAATCCGGATCCTGCCAGCCGATCAGATGATGCCCGGGCTGCGTGCACCAATGCAGGGCGTCGTCCAGGGGCTGCGCGTCGGGGGCCTGCAGCCGGGCGGTCTGCAGGTCGTCGCAGCCGGCGGCGCGCCAGGCCTGCGGCCCGGCCGCCAGCAGCGCGGTGGCCGTGGAGAAGCTTTCCAGCAAGGCGCGGCGCGGTGGGCTGCGGCCGCCGGCCAGCAGCACTACCAGCAAGTCGCGGAGGTTGGCGGCGGTCTGGGTCATGCGCTCAGCCTGCCGCGCGAACGACGACGGCGCCCTAGGGCGCCGTCGCGTTGGTGTATCGGGGGTTTCGCTTACTGCGCGTCGGGATGTTTGACGAAGTAGCCCAGGCCGGTCGGCTTGACGCTTTCCATCACCAACGCATAGCTGACCTTGTCGTAGGTGCGGAACACCATCGCGTGCGAGGCGTACTCGTCCGGCAGGCCGACGGTGGAGCCGGCCGGGCCGCTGAAGTCGTCGTCGGTGCGCGAAAAACGCGAGTGCTTGACGCGGTCGCTGACCGTGCGGCCCTTGCGCCAGATCGAGAACACCGTGCCGTTGTTGATGCCTTCGCGGGCGCCGCCGGATATGGCGATCACATCGCGGGTACCGCCGACGATGAAGGCATCGGAGATCGCCAGCACGCGCAGTTCGGTCTGCAGCGCCTGTTCGGACGGCGGGTGCGGGATGAACTGCAGGTCGTACGGCTGTGCTTCCACGGCCACGATGCGGTCGCCGGCGCGCACTTCGCGGCCGCTGTCCTGCAGCAGCAGCGTCGCCGCCTTGGAATTGCCGCCTGCCGCGCTGCGGGTGATGGTGCCGACGTTGACCTGAGCCAGCTCGTAGCCCAGCGATTCGCGGCGCGTGCTCGGGGCGATGTAGTTCTTCCAGATGTTGCCGGCGCCGGCCGTGGTGTTGCCGGCCGCATCCAGGTCTTCGTTGTGCTTGGGCAGGCTGAACTTCACGGTCGGCCGTACCACGGCGTAGCGCTGACCCGGCTGGGCGTCTTCCAGGCCGACCACATAGGCGACCTGCCCGGTGGTGGCACGCGTGCGGCCGCCTTCCAGGCCGACCACATACGGCAGCTCGTCGAAGTCCTCGACCACGCGCAGGTTCTTCAGGAACGGCTCGACGTCCGACAGCGGGATGGCATTGATCGGCGCTTCCTGGCGCGGGCCGGGCTGGACCGTGCCCTTGCCGACGCGGTCCAGGTAGGCCAGGCTGATCACGTCGCCCGGATAGATCAGATGCGGATTCTGGATCTGCGGGTTGGCCTGCCAGATCTCCGGCCACAGCCATGGTTTTTGCAGGAAACGCCCGGCGATGTCCCACAAGGTATCGCCCTTGCGGACCACATAGGTGTCTGGATGCTCGCCCACCGCTTGCGCGGCAGCGTAGGTCGCGACGGTCAGCATCGCCGCAGCGACGACCGTACGAAGTCGGTTCAACATGAGTGCCTTCTTGCCTGATTCCCCAACAGGTCCGCGCACTATAGTCCAGAAACCGGGGCGCCACGCAAGCAGTGCGCTAGAATGCCCCCGTCTTGCCGGCGCCGGGCCGGTGTTCCCAGACGGGTAATCGCATGGCTCTGCTCCCTATTCTCGAATTTCCCGACCCGCGGCTGCGCACCAAGGCCGTGCCGGTCGATGCCGCCGAGGTGGTCAGCCCGGCGTTCCAGACCCTGCTCGACGACATGTTTCAGACCATGTACGAGGCGCCCGGCATCGGCCTGGCCGCCAGCCAGGTGGACGTGCACAAGCGTTTCATGGTCATCGACGTGAGCGAGGAGAAGAATGCCCCGCAGGTGTTCGTCAATCCCGAGATCGTCGGCAAGCAGGGCGAGCAGGTGTATCAGGAAGGCTGTCTGTCGGTGCCGGGCATCTTTGCCGATGTCACCCGCGCCGATGCGATCACCGTGCGCTATCTCGATCGTCAGGGGCAGGCCCAGGAGCTGAGCACCGATGGTCTGCTGGCGGTGTGCATCCAGCATGAAATGGATCACCTGGACGGCAAGCTGTTCGTGGATTACCTGTCGCCGCTCAAGCGCGAAATGGTGCGCAAGAAGCTGGCCAAGATGCGCAAGCATGTGGCTTGAGGGCTGGGATTGGGGAGTCGGGATTGGGGATTGGGGATTGGCAAGAGCGGATGTCTGCAGGTCTGTGAGTCCGCTGGTTTCAATCATTCGGTGCGCATCGTGATGCGATCTGTCGTGTGCGTGAGCCGACGCGGTTTCATCCGGTCGGCGTGCGGATGGCCCTGAAAACCCGGATGTGGCAGTGGATGGCCCCGTTGCCCGTAGCAGGCAGCCCATTCCAGTTGCGGATGCCGATTCCCGACGCTCGGTAGGTGTCCGATAACGCCGCCACTCGCATCTGCGCGCGCACTCCCGTTCTCCCCTGTCAGCTCCACGTCGTTTCCGCCCTGGCCAGCCCCGCTGTTGCCAATCCCCAATCCCGAATCCCGAATCCCCGCCTTATGAGAATTGTCTTCGCCGGTACGCCGGAGTTCGCCGTCGCCTCGTTGCGCGCCGCCGCGCAGCGGCATGAAGTGGTGGCGGTGTATACCCAGCCCGATCGTCCGGCCGGCCGTGGCCGCGGGCTGACCCCGTCGCCGGTCAAGCTGGAGGCGGTCGCGCGTGGCATTCCGGTGCACCAGCCGCAGACCCTGCGCTCGCCCGAGGCGCTGGCCACGCTGCGCGGGCTCGAGGCCGACCTGATGGTGGTGGTGGCCTACGGGCTGATCCTGCCCAAGGCGGTGCTGGCTGCGCCAACCCATGGCTGCTGGAACGTGCATGCCTCGCTGCTGCCGCGCTGGCGCGGCGCCGCGCCGATCCAGCGCGCGATCGAGGCCGGCGATACCGAGACCGGGGTGTGCCTGATGCAGATGGAGGCCGGGCTGGACACCGGTCCGGTGCTGCTGTCCCAGCGCATCGAGATCGGCGAGCAGGAGACCGGCGGCCAGTTGCACGACCGCCTCGCGGCGCTGGGTGCGCAGGTTCTGTCCGACGGCCTGGGGCTGTTGCGCGCCGGCATCCGCCCGGTGGCGCAACCGCAGCCGGAACACGGCGTGACCTACGCGCACAAGCTGGACAAGGCACAGGCACGACTGGACTGGGCGCAGCCGGCACCGGACCTGGCGCGGCGCGTACGCGCGTTCAATCCCTGGCCGGTGGCCGAAGCGCAATTGGCCGGCGAGCGCGTGCGCGTGCATGGTGCGGTCGCGCTGGAACTGGCCCACCAGCAGCCGCCGGGCACCCTGCTGGCGGCCAGCAAGCAGGGCATCGATATCGCCTGCGGGCAAGGCGCGCTGCGGGTGCGCGTATTGCAGCGCGAGGGCGGCAAGGCGATCACCGCCGCCGATTACCTCAACGCGCGCCGCGACCTACCGGCGCTGCGCTGATGGCGGCCGATGCGGTGGCTGCAGGCGTCGCCTCGCGCCTGGTGGCGACGCGGGTACTGACGGCCGTGTTCGATCAGGGGCGCTCGCTGAAGGCCGAACTGGCCACGGCGCTGCCCGGCCTGGCCGACCCGCGCGACCGCGCGCTGGTGGAGGCGATCTGCTTTGCGGTCGTTCGCCGCCGCCCGGCATACGACGTCGCGCTGCGGCAATGGCTGGAGCGTCCGTTGCCCCCGCGCGATGCCGAGCTCAAGGCCTTGCTGATGGCCGGCTTCGCCCAACTCGACGTGCTGCAGTTGCCCGCGCACGCGGCCTTGTCGGCCAGCGTGGATGCCTGCCGTGCGTTGGGCCGGCCGCGCCAGGCCGGCATGGTCAACGCGCTCCTGCGACGCGCGCAGCGCGAAGGCTTTCCGGCGGTGGCCGACGACGCCAGCTGGCCGTCATGGCTGCGCAAGCAGTTGCGGGCCGACTGGGGCGCGCGCGCCGAAGCCATCTTCGTGGCGAGCGCGCAGATGGCGCCGATGTGGCTGCGCGTGCACCGCGGGCACACCGACCCGGCCGCCTATGTCGCGCAGTTGGCGGAAGCCGGCATTGCCGCGCAGGTCGATGCGCTGCTCCCGGACGCGGTGCGGCTGGAGAGCGCGATGCCGGTGAGCCAGTTGCCTGGGTTTGCCGAGGGCATGGTTTCGGTGCAGGACGGCTCGGCGCAGCAGGTAGCCGATGCGCTGGCGCTGGACCCGTCGGCACGCGTGCTCGATGCCTGCGCCGCGCCCGGCGGCAAGGCGGCGCATCTGCTGGAACGCCACCCCGGCCTGCAGCTCACCGCGCTGGACGTGGATGCGCGCCGCCTGGAGCGCGTGCAGCACACCCTGCAGCGCACCGTGCCGACTGCGAAGGTGCATCTGCACGCCGCCGATGCCGCCGACCTGGCCGCATGGTGGGATGGCCAACCCTTCGATGCGGTGCTGCTGGACGCGCCGTGTTCGGCCACCGGAGTCGTGCGCCGGCAACCGGACGTGCTGCTGCATCGCCGGGCCGACGATATCGATGCGCTGTGTGCGTTGCAGGCGCGCCTGCTGGATGCGAGCTGGCGCACCCTGCGTCCGGGCGGGCGGCTGCTCTACACCACCTGCTCGCTGCTGGCACGCGAAAACCAGGCGCAGATCGCCGCATTCCTGCAGCGCACGCCCGATGCGCGAGCGCAGCCGCTGGAGACGCCGTTCGGACATGCGGCCGGTCCAGGGCGGCAACGCTTCCCGGGTGAGCAGCACTGCGACGGTTTCTTCTACGCGCTTTTGCTAAAAGCCTCCTGATCGCGCCGGTTCCGGCACTCCCTTTCCCCGTCCCCGCTGCCGCCTGCCATGCTCAAGACCCGTGCCTCAAAGGATTTCTGGCTGTTGGCCGTGACAGCGGTACTGGTGATCGGTGCCGGGCTGGGCTTGCGCGACCCCTGGCCCTCGGACGAGCCACGCTTCGCCCTGGTCGCCAAGCAGATGGTGCTGAGCGGAGATTGGCTGTTCCCGCATCGCGGCAACGAGTTGTACTCGGACAAACCGCCGATGCTGATGTGGCTGCAGGCGCTGTTCTATACGTTGCTGGGCAACTGGCGGGTGGCCTTCCTGCTGCCGTCGCTGCTGGCGGCGCTGGGCACGCTGGCCTGCGTGTACGACCTGGGCCGGCGGCTGTGGACCCGGCGGGTGGGCGCGTATGCGGCGTGGATGCTGTTGTTCACGCTGCACTTCACCTTCCAGGCCAAGAAGGCGCAGATCGACCCGCTGGTGGTGTTCTGGATCACCCTGGCCAATTACGGGCTGCTGCGTCACCTGCTGCTGGGGCCGGCCTGGCGATGGTGGACGCTGGGCTGGTTCGCCGCCGGGTTGGGGGTGATCACCAAGGGCGTGGGCATCATCGCGTTGCTGATGCTGATCCCGGCCGGGATCGCCGCTGTACGCGGCTGGCCGGGTGTGCGCGTGCATGTGCGCGACCGCCGCTTCTGGCTCGGGCCGCTGTTCTTCTTCGTGGCGATCGCACTGTGGTTCGTGCCGATGGTGGTCACCGCGCTGACCGCCGGCCAGCCCGAATACCGCGTGTATCTCAACGACATCCTGTTGCGCCAGACCGCCAAGCGTTATGCCAGCTCCTGGGATCACGCGCAGCCGGTCTGGTATCACCTGCAGAGCATGGCCACGATGTGGCTGCCGCCCATCCTGCTGCTGCCGTGGGCGATCCCGGCCTGGCGCCGGCGGCTGCGCCGACGCGATGCGCGCTATCTGCTGCCGCTGGCGTGGTGGCTGCTGGTGCTGGTGTTCTTCACCATCCCCAGCGGCAAGCGCGATGTGTACATCCTGCCGGCCCTGCCGATGTTCTGCCTGGCCCTGGCGCCGCTGGCCGCAGGCCTGCTGCGCCGGGCCGGTGTGCAGCGCTTGCTGTTCGGCTTCGCGCTGCTGCTGAGCGTTGCCTTCGTGGCCGGCGGGGCGGCGATGCTGATCGGGCACCCGGGTTTCGAACAGAAGATCATGGACAGCCGCGGAGTGGGCAGCGAAGCCACCGATCCGCTGGGTTGGCTGCTGCTGGCGGTAGGCGGTTGGGGAGCGGTCTGCCTGCTGGTGCTGCGCGTTCGACGCTCCGTGCTGGCGGTGGCGGCGTTGCTGGGCGCGTGGTGGGTGAGCTTCGGCCTGGTCTGTTATCCCATCTTCAACGACTCCAGCTCGGCCGGCGCGGTGATGCGCGAGGCCGGGCGTCGCATCGGCCCGGAGGCGCAGCTCGGCCTGGTGGCCTGGAAGGAGCAGAACCTGCTGATGGCCGACCGCCCGGCGCAGACCTTCGGTTTCAAGGTGCCCTGGGACCTCCAGCTGCGGGATGGTGTGGCGTGGCAGGCCGCAGACCCGAAGCGGCGCTGGCTGATGGTGCAGGAGACCGCGCTGCTGGACTGCGTCGACCGTCGTCGTAGCCAGCTGGTGGGGGTGGCGAACCGGCGCCGCTGGTGGCTGGTGCCGGCCGACGCCATCCAGGGCGCGTGCGTGGCCAGCGCCACGCAGAAGGCCGTGGAAGCCAGGGAGCAGGGCAATCTGGATGCCGAGTGAGCCTGTTGCGCTGCGGGCTGCGCCTCTCCACTCGACGCCATGCCGCCGCCGCTATCTGCCGCCGTCTAGCAACGATTCATGCGGCGCAGCGTTAGCTTGGCGCGCGCGCTTGCCCGGCGCCGGTTCACCTTCTTCCTTGCCCCCGACGTACAGATGACCTATTTGAGTTCCCCGCCCGCTTCGCTCGAGAAGCCCGGTGCCACGACATCGTCGCGCTTGGGGATGGGCATTGCGGAGCTGGGTGTGTTCAGTCTGACCGCGTTGGTGGTCAGCATGCCGAGCGGCCTGCTGCCGTTCGGCCTGTGCCTGTTATTCGGCTCGCTGGTCGGGTGGCGCCAGCTGCGCGCCGGCATCGCCGCGCGCCGCTGGCCGTTGCGGACGTTGGGCTGGTTGACGTTGGCGGTGATCGCGATGTCGCTGCTGTCGGTCGCGCTGTTCGAACCCGCCCTGCGCGATGTCGACAACCGCTCGCGCTTTCTGGTGCTGCCCTGGGCGGCGCTGTGGGCGTATGCCTTGCAGCCACGCCAGGTCTGGCTCTGGCGCGGAGCCCTGGCCGGCGTGTTCGCGGCGATGCTGATCGCGGTGGTGCAGGTGAGCAATGGCGCCGACCGTGCCGAGGGGTGGACCAATGCGATCGTGTTCGCCGATATCGCCATGCTGCTGCTGGTGGTGGTGGCGTTCTGCCGCCCGGTCGGCGGCCTGCGCTGGCTGGCCGGCGCCGCCATCGCGGCGGTGGCGGTGATCGTGCTCAGCGGCAGCCGCGGGGTCTGGCTGGCGTTGTTGTTGACGCTGGGCGTGCTGATCTGGGGCGCGCCCTGGCAGAACAGGCGGCTGCGGCTGTTGAGTTTCGTGGGCAGTGCGGCGGTGGCCGTGGGCGTACTCGTCAGCGTGCCGGCGCTGACCGAGCAGATGCGCCTGGGCGAATTGCAGAGCGATCTGCAGCGCTACGAGGTGGGCGATGCCGATTCGTCGGCCGGAGCGCGCATCGAGCGCCTGCATGTGGCCTGGGATACGCTGCTTGCGCATCCGCTGACCGGTGTGGGCGTCGGCCGTTTCGACGATGCGATGCGCGAACTGCCGATCTGCGCCGGCGACACCTGGCTGCTGCGGTGTCACCTGGGCCATGCGCACAACGATCTGGCCGAGTGGGGCGCCACCCAGGGCGTGCCGGGCCTGTTGCTGCTGATGGCGGTCTACGGCATTCCGTTGCTGGTGTTCGTGCGCCTGCATCGGCGCAGCAGGCAGGCGCAGTTTCGTGGCCCGGCCGCAGCCGGGGTGATGCTGGTGATCAGCTACGTCCTGTGCGGCTTGACCCAATCGATGTTCGCGCATCAGATCTCGGCCAGTTTCTACACGGCCATGGTCGGCGTGCTGACCGGCCTTGCGATGCGTCAGGTGGAGCAGGTAGAGCAGGCCAGGCTGGCGACCGGCGCCGGCTAGGCGCTGCGCGGCGTTCTGAGGGATCGGAACTCTGCGCTGTCGTGCTGATGGCCGAGCCGTTCGCCGGCTCGATGGGTGCGTTCAGTCGAGATGCCGATCCGGTGCGCGCGGCGGATCCTGCACCGGCAGGTCGTGCTGCAGCAGCCACAACATGATGGTCTTCTGGCGCACGTAGTTGGCGCGCACATAGGCGTAGATCAGCCCGTGCCAGCCGTCGCGGAATCCGCCGCGCAACAGGTAGCCGCGCCAGAACCGCCATGCCGGCGCCAGTACCAGTTTGCTCCAGGTGGCGCGCTTGCCGCGTGCGTGATCGTGTTCGGCCATCATCTGCGCATAGCGCTGGGTCTTGGCCAACTGCTGTGCCAGCGAGCGGTACGGGTAGTGGATCAGATCGCCCGCCAGGGTGAGGACCGCGCCATCGACGCTGGCCGCTTCGTGGATCTCGCGCTTGCCGCGCCAGCCGCCGCGGCGTCGATCGAACAGCCGCAGCACGCGGTCCGGATAGGCATTGCCGTGGCGCAGGAACCGACCGAAATAATCCGACAGCCGGGCGAACCGGTAACCGGCCGCTCCGGAGAACCCGGCGTCGCGTGCGGCGAGGATGGCAGCGCGCAGGGTCTCGCCGACGCGTTCGTCCGCATCCAGGCACAACACCCAGTCATGGCTGGCCTGTTCGACACAGTACGCCTTCTGGCTGCGGTAGCCGTCGAAGGCGCGCTGCAGCACGCGTGCGCCATGCGCGGCGGCGATGCTCGCGGTGGCGTCGGTGGAGCCGGAGTCCACCACCACGATCTCATCGCAGAACGTCAGCGAGGTCAGGCAGTCGCGTAGGCGATCGGCCTCGTTGAACGCGATAATGCAGGCGCTGATGCGCGGCCGTGGGTCGGGTGCGGTCGAAGAGGACATGTGATGGCCGATTACCTGCTGTTCGCAACGGAGCGTTACGCCTTGCCTATTCTGGCGCCATTGGCGCAGGCGTTACAGGCCCGCGGCGACACGGTGGCCGCCTGGTACGAAGGCGGCGCGCGCGGTCTGCTGCTGCCGGGCGTGCGCGAAGTGGGCCTGCGCGAGGCGCTGGCCCTGCGTCCGCGCGCGGTGTTCAGCGCGGCCAACTGGGTGCCGCCCTTCCTCTCCGGGGCCAAGGTCCAGCTGTTCCATGGGTTCAACGTGCAAAAGCGCGAGGACAACCGCGGTCATTTCCGCGTGCGGGGTCTGTTCGATCTGTATTGCACGCAGGGCCCGGCCACCACCGCGCCGTTTCGTGCGCTGGCCGCGCGCGAAGGGCATTTCGCGGTGGCCGAAACCGGCTGGCCCAAGCTCGACCCGGTGTTCCGTGACGATGGCGGCCACGGCGCTGCATTGCGCGCGCCGGCCAATGGCCGCCCGGTGCTCCTGTTCGGTTCCACCTTCACCGAACGGCTGAGCGCGGCCCCGGTGCTGTTCGACGCAATCGCCGCCGACATCGCGCGCGGAACGCATTACTGGCTGCTCACCCTGCATCCCAAGTGCGCGTCGGAGCTGTTCGATCGGTATCGCGCACTGGCGGGTGCCCACGCGCGCTTCGTCGAGCCGGAAGACGTGATGGCTGCGCAGCGGGCGGCCGATGTGCTGGTGTCGGACACCTCGTCGATCGTGTCCGAGTTCGTGGTGCAGCACAAACCGGTGGTGACCTTCCGCAACCGGGTGCCGCAACCGCACATGCTGAACTTCGAGCAGCCCGAGCACTTGCCGCAGCAGCTGGCGCGCGCGCTGGCACCGGATGCGGCGCTACGCAGCGCACTGGCCGCGTATGCCGATGCGATCCATCCGTATCGCGATGGGCAATCGTCCGAACGGGTGATCGCCGCTACCGAGGACTTCATCGCCGGCCGGCTCGGCACCTTGCGGCCCAAGCCGCTGGGTGCGCTCTGGCGCGGCCTGCAGATCCGCCGCGAGCTCGGCTACTGGGGGCCGGCGCAGCGCTGATCGCTGCCAGTTGCTCATCGAAGCGATGCCGCCGTCGATCAGCGGTCGATCCGATCGCCAATCCTCAATCCCGATTCCCGATCCCAACTCACCAGCGCAGCCTGCGCTGCGCCAATGCCGCACCGAGCTGCGCCTGCAGTGCCTGGGCCTGCGCCAACGGGACGAAGCGCAGCCGCAACGCCGGCCCGGTGGCGCCGGCGGTGTCCAGCCATAGCGTGGCGGTACCGGTGAGACGGTCCAGCGGCGAGCGCTGCAGCTGCAGTGCCTGCAGCTTGTCCAGTTCGGCCAGCCGCCACCAGCGCTTCCACCAGCCGCCGCGCACCGCGACGTAGCGCGCATCCACCGTGTAGCCCATGCGCTGCACCTGCCGGTGCGCCTTGAACGCGCTCCACGGCAGCCACAGCAGCAACCACCCCGCCTGTTCGCCGAACTGCCACCACAGCGCCGCCAGCAGCGGCATCAGCAACACCAGGGTCGGCAGACTCAGGCGCCACCAGCAGTGCGTGGCGATGCCCTGCCACTGCGCCGGCGGCCAGGCGATGCCGGGCAGCAAACGCTGCAGCAGGGCATCGCAGCGCTGCGGGTCGACGATCGGCGCCAGTTCCTTCAACGCGCTGTCCTGGTTGTCGCCGGCGCCGGCCACGGCGGTGTCCACGCGCAACTGACGGCGGCCGAACAGGCGATGCAGCCAGCTTTCGTATACGGTCCATGCCTGGATGCGCCGCAGCGCCACGCTGCTGCGGATCCGGGTCAGCAGGCCGCGTTCCACGGTGAGGCGGCGTTCCGATTCGCTCAGGCGGAACCCGTGGTATTGGGTCACCGCCAGGGCCACCGACAAGGCACGCATCGCCACCAGGACAGCCAGGCAGGCGATCGTCACCAGCGTGGCGGTGACCGCGGCGCCCGGATGCACCTGGCTGACATAGCGGTAAGCCAGCTCGCCATTGGTCTCGATGAAATTGGAGGCAACGCGGCGCGGGATCATCTGGTAGATCACGCCGAACGCGGCAGCCACCACCACCATGCCGCGGTTGGAAATCAGGCCCAGGCGGATCACTTCGGCCATCGGCAGGCGCAGCAGCGTGCCGTGGTCCTCGGTGGGCGCGGCAACCGGCGCGGCGTGGTGCACGCGGCGGCGAATCAGGTCTTCCAGCGCCAGCGCCTGGTCCAGCCGCAGCACGCGCATCTGCGCTTCCGGCTTATGCCCGCCAGCCGATTCCAGCCGTACCTCGGCCACGCCGGTCAGCCGGTGCAGCAGCGATTGATGCACCACCACATTGTGGATGCGGGCGAACGGAATATCGCGCCGGCTGCGCTCGAACAGCCCGCTGCGAATGGCCACGCTGTCCTGGCCGATGCGGTAGCGGTAGGTGAAATAGCGCAGCACCGAGATCGCCACCAGCACTGCGATCACCACCCCGGTGGCGATGTGGTCGGCCGAGTCGCGGTTGCCGTCGCGGCTGCCGAACACGATCAGCGCCACCAGCGGGATCAGGAACTGGCGGATCTGCTGCAGCAGCACGAACACCCACGACAGCGGGTGCAGGCGCTGCTCGTCGTCGCCGGCGTGGCCGATCGCACTCACAGCGCGTCGTCGTGGTGATCGAGCTGACGCGCGAGCCGGTCGCGCAGGCGTTCGGCGTCGGCCTGATCCAGCCCGGACAGCGCCACGGCGTTGAGCCGGCTCCCGGCGGTGTGCACCACCAGCGTGGTCAGGCGTGTGGCGCGTTCGATCGGGCCGCGGCGCAGGTCCACGTGCTGCACGCGCGAGATCGGAACCCGGGTATCGCTCTGCCACAGATGGCCGCGCTGTAGCGCCAAGCCATGCTGGTCGAGCTTCCAGAGCGTGAGTCGGTGACGCTTGACCGCCAGCCAGGCACCCAGCAGCGCCGCTGCCAGCATGACGCCCAGGACGACGGGCCAATATCGCCAGATATGCATCATGGTCGCGATGACTGCTGCGGCGATCAGCGCCGCGCAGCCGCCTCCCAGTGCGCCATTGACCGCCGCCACATACGCGCCGCGCCGCGGCAGCTGCTGCCACCGTGCGTGGTCCAGGGCCGGCGGCTGCACCGGGTCTGCGCGAACCAGGATGTCGGGATGCGGTGGCGGGGCGTCGTGCACGAGGCGGGTCTGCGAAAGCGGTTCGCCAGCATAGCCGGGCACCCGGCCGATCTGCATCCGGCGCGGTGCTGGCTTGCGATCGCAAACGATCGGGTCGGGCGGCGATCTCGGCCGCCGTGAACGGGCGCTGCCGGGCCCGAACCGGGTGGGGGCCCCGGGCGCGGCGCTCCGGGAGCGGCAGGGATGGCCGCAGCACCCGTCCAAGGCAGCGCATCTGCGCGACAGGGCGGCCGCAAGCGCTGCGCCGGATCGGTGTTGCCGAGCGCGCTACTGTGCAGCCAGGATCAGAGCATCCACGTCCAGCGCATGGCCGGCCCGCGTGGCCTTGGTCCGCAGGTACTGTTCGTTTTCCGGGGTGATGTCGCCGGTGACCGGAATCCGGTCTTCCACCGCGATGCCGGCCGCGCGCAACCGCTCGGCCTTGGCCGGGTTGTTGGTGAGCAGCCGGATGCGGCCGATGCCCAGGCCGCGCAGCATCGCCACTGCGCCGCCATATCGGCGTTCGTCCGGACCGAAGCCCAGCTGCGCATCGGCATCGATGGTGTCCAGACCGGCATGCTGATAGCCATAGGCGCGCATCTTGGCGGCGATGCCGGTACCGCGGCCTTCCTGATCCAGATACAGCAGCACGCCGCCGCCAAGCTCCTTCAGCTTGGCCAGCCCATGCCGCAGCTGGTCGCCACAATCGCACTTGAGCGAACCGAACAGGTCCCCGGTCAGGCAGGAGGAATGCACGCGCACCGGCACCGCCTTCGACAGATCGGGCGCGCCGACCACGATGGCGACCTGATCGCGCTGGGCCACCCCGCCGCGGAACACCACGAACTCGCTCATGCCCAGGCCGCGCAGCGGCACCGGCGTGCGGGTGACCAGTTCGTAGCCGGCGGCCGCGGATTTGGCGCAGCCGCTGTCCAGATCTTCCAGCGCCAGCGACTGACAGCCGGCGAAGGCGGCGTGGGCGTGCACGTCGCGCAGCTCCACCGCCAGCAGGGCCGGCAGCAGCAATCCCAGCCGCACGATATCCACCCCGCCGGCATCCAGCGCATCGCCGGCGGTCCACTGTGTCGGCACCGGGGTGTCGCGCAGGTAGGCCAGCGCGGCCAGCTGATCGTAGTCGAGGCTGCGCAGCGCCACGCGTGCGCCCTGCGGCGCGCTCAGCCCCAGCACCTGCGCGCGGGTGGGTGTCACGAACAGGTAGTGGCGCTCCTGTGCGGCGCGCGCGAATGCCGCATACGACGACGCGGTGCTGCTGTCCAGCGCCAGCACCGCGCGCGCCTGCCCATCGGCAGCGGTCAGCAGCACCGGCCGGCCGGCCCGCAGTTCGGAGGCGGCGCGCTCGCAGCGGATCGCTGCCGGATCGCCGAAGGCCTGTGCGCTGGGGGTGGGAACGGGGCTGCTCATGCACGACTCCAGATGGGGATTGCCACGGCCGCTTCAAGACGCCCATTCGAGCAGCGCCCGGTGCAGCCATGTCGCAGTTGCGTGCCGGTGGCGGTGGCCGCCGAGCGCAGCGCCGGCACCGACCAGCCAGCGCGACGGCGCGGCAACCGCTCTGTCCAGCCGGCGACCGTGCGCCGCGGCCGATCACCCGGCGCCAGGCGATCGTGCGGCGCCATTGTGGCGCGGTTCGCCGCCGGCAGTGGTACGGACGGGTGGAACGCTGCATCCAGCCGTTGCCGTCTGAGTGGCACCGCCAGCGCCGATTGGTTGCGTGCCGCTCGCGTTGTTCAGCGCCCGGCAATGCTTTCTAATTCCACGACCTTCCACCGCCGCGGACCCCATGCGTATCGTCGACTGCAGCCAGGCGCGTCATGCCACGGCCATCCTGGACATCTTCAACGAAGCCATCGCGCATTCGACCGCGTTGTACGACTATCGGCCGCGCCCGCCGGAAAGCATGGTCGGCTGGTTCGCCACCAAGCAGGCCGGCGGTTTCCCGGTCATCGGGGTGGAGGACGCCGACGGCACCCTGATGGGTTTTGCCAGCTATGGCACCTTTCGGGCCTGGCCGGCGTTCAAGTACAGCGTCGAGCATTCGATCTACGTCCATCGCGACCATCGCGGCAAGGGGCTGGGGCGCACGCTGTTGCAGGCCTTGATCGAGGTCGCGCAGCAACGCGGCGTGCATGTGCTGGTCGGCGGCATCGACGCCAGCAACCAGGCCAGCATCGCCTTGCACGAACAGTTCGGCTTCACCCATGCCGGTACCGTGCGCGAGGCGGGCTTCAAGTTCGGCCGCTGGCTGGATCTGGCGTTCTACCAGCGCATCCTGGCCACGCCCGCCGACCCGCACGACGACTGAGGCCCGCCCGGTTGCACGGCGCGTCCGGAGCGCGCCACGGCCCGGCCGATCGGTCTAGTGCGGGTGCCGCTCGGTCGCGTACGGGTTGGCCTCGCCGCTGCCCGGCGGGCGCAGCGTGTAGCGCTTGTAGGTCCACTGATACTGGGCAGGATCGCGGCGGGCGATCTGTTCGATACCGGCATTGAGTGCGCTGGCCGCGCGCACCGGGTCCGGATCGGCGACGGCCGGGTCGGTCGGTCGTACGTGCAGCGCGAATTGCAGGTCCTCGCCTGCGCGCTCGCACCACCCATACAGCACGACGGCGCCGGTGCGTTCGGCCAACCGGTTGACCAGGGTCATGGTCAGCGCCTGCATGCCGAAGAACGGCGCAAACACGCCGTCGCCCATCTTGGGTTGCTGGTCGGGCAGGATGCCGACCGCACCGCCGTCCTTGAGGACCTTGAACAACTGCCGTACCGCCGGCCCCTCGGCGCGAACCTGGCGGACGTTGTCGCCGCCGCGGGCCAGTTGCAGGAAGCCGTCCATCGCCTCCGATTCCGGCGGGCGGTAGACGATGGCGATCGGGCCGCGTTCGGACAGCCACTGGTTGAGCAGCTCCCAGTTGCCGAAATGCGGCGCCGCCACGATCACCCCGCGCCCGGACGCCAGCGCGGCGTCGTAGAGCTCCTGGCCGTTGCGCTGCAGGCGCGCCAGATTCTCCTGCGGCGGGCGGGTCCAGGTGCGCAGCACTTCCAGCGTCTGCCGCGCGGTCGATCGCAGGATCTGCGCATGCAGCTGCGCACGTTGTGCGGCGCCAAGCTCCGGATACGCAAGTTCCAGGTTGCGCCGGGCCACCCGGCTCTCGCGGGCATCGAGCTTGCGCCAGCTCCAGGCCAGCAGGTCGGCCATGTGTTTGAGCAGTGGCCATGGCAGACGACCCACGGCAGCGGCGGTGGCGTAGAGCAGGCGGGCACGAACATTGGGTGTCATCGGCACGATTCTAAACAGCGCAGCCGGCGAAGGCCCGCACGTGACAGTGGGCGCGCGGCTCTGCATGCTGGCCGGCACCGTATCGATGACTGAAAGACGCCCATGCTCGCATTGATCCAGCGCGTCTCCCGCGCCGCCGTCACCGTCGATGGGCAGGTCATCGGCCGGATCGGCCCCGGTCTGCTGGCGCTGGTCGGCGTCGAGCCCGGGGACGGCGATGCGCAGATCCGGCGGCTGGCCGAGCGCCTGCTCGGCTACCGGGTCTTCTCGGACCAGGACGGAAAGATGAACCGTTCGCTCGCCGATACCGGTGGCGGTCTGCTGCTGGTCAGCCAGTTCACCCTGGCGGCAGACACCCGTTCGGGCAACCGGCCGGGCTTCAGCACCGCCGCCCCCCCTGAGGAGGCTGAACGGGCGTTCAATCAATTGGTCGGGATCTGCCGCGAAAAACACCGTGGCGGGGTGGAAACCGGGCAATTCGGCGCCCATATGGTTGTCGACCTGGTCAATGACGGCCCGGTGACCTTCCTTCTCAGACCCTAGAAACCCACGTCCACCAGCGGTCCTGTCTTGAATCCGGCAGACCGGGATTCACGCTGGTATAATGCTAGGTTCTCTTTCCAATCTCAAAGCCGGTGGCGCGAGCACTCATGGCCAACGAACGTCCTGCCCAGCAATCCGACATCAAGCTACTGATCAGCAAGGGCCTGGAACAGGGCTATCTGACCTACGCCGAAGTCAATGACCATCTGCCCGACGACCTGGTCGACCCGGAGCAGATCGAAGACATCATCAGCATGATCAATGGCATGGGCATCGATGTCCATGAAATTGCGCCCGATGCCGAAACCCTGTTGCTCAACGACGGCAACACCGGCAACCGCGAAGTTGACGATACCGCCGCCGAAGAAGCGGCCGCAGCGCTGACCGCACTCGACACCGAAGGCGGCCGCACCACCGATCCGGTGCGCATGTACATGCGCGAAATGGGCACGGTGGAGCTGCTGACCCGCGAAGGCGAAATCGCCATCGCCAAGCGCATCGAAGAAGGCCTGAGCCAGGTCCAGGCGGCGCTGGGCGTGTTCCCGCTGTCCACCGAAATGCTGCTGGCCGATTACGAAGCGCACAAGGAAGGCAAGAAGCGTCTGGCCGAGATCGTGGTCGGCTTCAACGACCTGATCGAAGAGGCCGACGCCGCTGCCGCCGCGCTGGCTGCCGCCGGCCCGATCGCCGCCGCTGACGACGATGCCGTGGACGGCGACGAAGACGACGACGGCGACGAAGACGCCTCCGAGGAAGAGGCCGGCCCCACCGGTCCGGATCCGGCGGAAGTGGCCACGCGCATGGAGAACCTGGCCAACGAATACGCCAAGTTCAAGAAGGCGTATGCCAAGAACGGCGCCGAACACAAGCTGGTGGTCAAGGCGCGCGAAGATGTCGCCGCCATTTTCACCACCTTCAAGCTACCGCTGCCGTTGACCGATGCGCTGGTCACCCAGCTGCGCGGCGTGGTCAATGGCATCAAGGACCATGAGCGCAAGGTGCTGCACCTGGCAACCACGGTGGCGCGCATGCCGCGCAAGGACTTCATCCGCTCCTGGGAAGGCAACCAGACCAATCTGGAGTGGGTGGAAGACGCGCTCAAGCGCAAGCAGAAGTGGTCGTCCGCACTGCGCGACGTCAAGGACCAGATCGTCTCCGAGCAGCAGGGCTCGATCGAGATGGAGAAGGCCAATTACCTGACCCTGGGCGAGATCAAGGAAATCAGCCGCGCAATGGCCTATGGCGAAGCCAAAGCCCGCAAGGCCAAGAAGGAAATGGTGGAGGCCAACCTGCGTCTGGTGATCTCCATCGCCAAGAAGTACACCAACCGCGGCCTGCAGTTCCTGGACCTGATCCAGGAAGGCAACATCGGCCTGATGAAGGCCGTGGACAAGTTCGAATACCGTCGCGGTTACAAGTTCTCGACCTATGCAACGTGGTGGATCCGTCAGGCCATCACCCGTTCGATCGCCGACCAGGCGCGCACCATCCGTATCCCGGTGCACATGATCGAAACGATCAACAAGTTGAACCGCATTTCCCGCCAGATGCTCCAGCAGTTCGGCCGCGAGGCCACGCCGGAGGAGCTGGCCAAGGAAATGGACATGCCGGAAGACAAGATCCGCAAGGTGATGAAGATCGCCAAGGAGCCGATCTCGATGGAAACCCCGATCGGCGACGACGAGGATTCGCATCTGGGCGACTTCATCGAGGACACCAATGTGGAGTCCCCGATCGACAACACCACCAACATCAATCTCTCCGAGACCGTGCGCGACGTGTTGGCCGGCCTCACCCCAAGGGAGGCCAAGGTGTTGCGGATGCGCTTCGGTATCGACATGAACACCGATCACACGCTGGAAGAAGTGGGCAAGCAGTTCGACGTCACCCGCGAGCGGATCCGCCAGATAGAGGCCAAGGCGTTGCGCAAACTGCGTCACCCCAGCCGTTCGGAACAGCTGCGTTCGTTCCTGGATATCGATTGATCGCCCGGTTCTAAACGTACAGTGGTCACACAACAGCCCCGCCGACGCGGGGCTGTTGTGTTATGGGGCCGGTGCGGTGATGCTTGCCGTATGCGCTGCCGGGAACAGCGCAGCTCGGCGGTACGGTTTCACGTTCTGGCGACGAAACCGCACCGCAACGCACTATTAAGTGGATGTTTCCTTCAACCTCACGCGCTGTTTCAACCATCCCTTCTAGGTTGGCAGGCGAATGGAAACGAGACCGCCCCATGAGTAGGCAAAGCCGCTTCGAGACCACCACTTACCGCGACCACGAGATCCGCGTACGTGCCGCACAGGCCTCACCGACGGCTCGGTGGACGCAGTGGGTCGATGTCTACGCCGACAACGGCAGCACGCGCCTGCCACGCATCGACGGCAAGGGGCAGACCTGGGACACGTATCAGGACGCCATCGCACACGGCTTCCGCGCAGGGCGCCAACTGATCGACAGGCAACGACAGACTGCTGATGCGTAAGGCGTGGTCTGTGTGCCTGACATGCAGCAGACAAGCATGCAGCAGACAAGCCCGCAGACAGACAGGTAAACTTGCCCCACTCCGATGGGCCAGATGCATGCATGCGGCACCAGCGAGCGCTGTGCAGCAGGGCCTATAGCTCAACGGTTAGAGCAGAGGACTCATAATCCTTTGGTTCCAGGTTCGAATCCTGGTGGGCCCACCACGCGCATCCATGGATGATGTTGTGCACGCTTGAGGATGAGCAACTTGCAGAAGTAACCTTACCCTGAGGTTTCGGGATAGGCAGACGTAGGGTAGGAACGAATCACTGGACAAGCTGCTCAGTCGCCTACAAGCCGCTCAAAGTGAGGCTAATCTAGTAGCAAGGCGTGGGCGGAAGGCGGCGGCAGCATGAGCATGGACAGAGCGCAATGGGAGCAGTGCCTTGATGCGATACGGGCGCTAGGCGGAAAGGCCACATCGCAGCAGGTCTGGGAATACTTGAAGCAGTTCCGCGCGGACCTGCCCGCCGGTTCCATCAATGACAACTTGCGGATGCTGGCGGTCAATTCGCCCTCCCGCACCTCACACATCGCCGGTCGTGAGCCGCGCCGAACCGATTCTGGAAATCGCTACGACCGGCTGTATATGGAGGGAAGTGGTGCGAACGCCACCTTCATGTTCTACGACCCGGTCAAACATGGCGTATGGGAAATCCTTGCTAGTGAGGGAGCAACCAGCACGCACGGCACGCAGATACGTCCGTTGCAAAGTGAAGAATTCACCGTGCAATCCGCGTTGGACTACCTAGAGCAACGCTACCCCCAGGGCATCAAGCGCACTGACAAGATCGTCGCCTTTCAGAACGTTTTAGGCAAACAGCTGGCGTTGGATTTAGCGGTCAAGTCTGTCCGCCTCTGGTTGGAATCACCGCCGGCAAATATTCCCAACGAGCGTATTGAGCTTTATTCCCCTGGCCGATCACGCAATAGCAACCTGAAGGCTAATGCGCCGCGGTTATGGGCGGGGCGCCCCGCATGCAATATCCGATTCCTTTCCGCGAGCGAGATGGTTGCGGCTTGCGATGCTTATGACGGTGTCGACTCCGTCGAAACTTCTCGAATCTCACCTTCTATAGTTGCCGCCATGACCGAGCCCTTGAATCAGATCCTCTACGGCCCGCCGGGTACTGGTAAGACCTATGCCACCGTTGACAAAGCATTGACCATCATTGAGCCGGGATTCACGGGTAGCCGCGAGGAGAGAAAGCGGAAATTTGACGCCTATGTTGCCGCCGAGCAGATCAAGTTCGTCACCTTCCATCAAAGCTTCAGCTACGAAGACTTCGTGGAAGGAATTCGTGCCAGAACCAACGAAGCGACCCACGAAATCGAGTACGCGGTCGAGGATGGCGTATTCAAGCAGCTATGTAACGCCGCCCGCCGCCGCGTGGTGCAATCGACCAGCAAGCCAATCGATCTGGAGGGCCGTCGGATCTGGAAGATATCCCTAGGCGAGGCCGGCATCGAGGAAGTCGTCTATGAGGATTGCGTCAGGCAGGGGCTGGCCCTGATCGGCTTCGGCGCCGATGTCGATTACAGCGGTGTGCGGACTCGCGATGACATCGCACAAAGATACCGGCAGTCCATCCCAGAGCGGAATGCTTCCGATTACCCGGTCACAGCGCTCAACATATTCATCCGCCAGGTCAAGATTGGCGATCTGTTCGTTGTCACCCAGGGCAATCTGCGCTTCCGTGCTATTGGCGAGATCACCAGCGAGTATCTGCACGTCCCACGCGAAAACGACAGCTACTCGCAAGGTCGCAAGGTCAATTGGCTGCGGGTCTACGACGCTGGCTTGCCTTACGCCGAGTTGATGGAGAACCGCTTCAGCCAGATGACTATTTACGAGTTGCGTCCCGGCTCGATCAACCTGGACAAGCTGGCCAAGCTACTGGCACCCGCTGAAGAGGCGCATGACCACGCACCGCGGGTGTTGATCATTGACGAGATCAATCGCGGCAACATTTCCCGTGTCTTCGGCGAACTCATCAGCCTGATCGAGGAATCTAAGCGCGCCGGCAAGTCAGAGGCACTGGAAGCAACCTTGCCGTATTCACAGGAAAAGTTCAGCGTGCCGGACAATGTATATCTGTTGGGTACGATGAACACCGCCGACCGCTCGTTGGCTGGCCTGGACGTGGCATTGCGTCGTCGGTTCGTGTTCGAGGAGATGCCACCCAGGCCGGATTTGCTCGGCACCGTGTCCGGTATCGATCTGCGGCAACTGCTGACCGTCATAAATAGTCGCATTGAGGTGCTACTTGGCCGTGATCATCTACTTGGCCATGCCTATTTCATAGATATTCAGTCGCTGGATGAGCTGAAGTCTGTGTTTCGAAGACAAGTCTTGCCTTTGTTGCAGGAGTACTTTTTCGAGGACTGGGAGAAGATCGCGCTGGTGCTGAACGACCCGCGCAAGGCCAAAGCGCGCCAGTTCCTCAGCAAGCTGGCCCATGACGAGCGCGCTTTGTTCGGCAAAGTCGGGTTTGGTGACGGCAGTCGTTGGCAGATCAATGCTGAGGCTTTCGAAGAACCCGAAAGCTACTTGGGCATCTATACGGCGACCGAAGCGATCCAATGACCCCGCTGATCACCGTCCGGGAGCATGCGCGCCTGACGACCGCCGATGTAGCCTCGTCGGAAATGCTGGCGCAGGTTTCACAGACTGCGTTCGACTGGTTGCTGGCAGAAAGCTCACGTCTGCAGGGCCCCGGCAGCGGAGCGCGGCTGGTTGAGCTGGAAAGTCGGCGCGAACTGCGCTTGGACAGCTATGTGGGCGTGCTGGAGTCACCATGTGGCACCCGTGTCGAGATCCTGCCGAAGGCCATGGAGAATGGTGAGAGCATCGAACTCGGACGTAGTCTGCTGCAAAAGATGCTGGCGCGCTGTTTGAGCCTTACGCCACGCCAGTCCAGTCCTACGCTCCTACGCACCTTCGATGCCCCACTGACCGAATGGGTGGCGCGGCAGTTCCTGCTGGGCGTTGATCATCTCGTCAAGCGTGGCTTGCGCTTCGATTACCACCCGGTGCAGGAGGAGCTGCGCTATCTGCGTGGTCGCCTGTTGGTGGCTCGGCAACTTCGCCAGCCTGCGGGTCGGGCCCACGTTTTCCAAGTAGAGCATGACGTTTTCGACGCTGATCGCGCCGAGAACCGACTGATTCGCTCGGCGCTGGAGGTGGTGCGCAAGAATACCCGTGAGCCCAGTAACTGGCGTCTAGCGCACGAGCTTGCCCACCATCTACATGAGATCCCCCAAAGCAGCAACGTGGCTGTCGACTTCCAGCGATGGCACCATGATCGCCTGATGGTGCACTACAAGCCTGTACGGAGCTGGTGCTCGCTGATTCTGCATGAGCAAATGCCCTTAGCGGTGGTCGGCACCCTAAACGGTCTGAGTTTACTGTTCCCGATGGAGAAGGTATATGAGCAGTACGTCGGACAGGGGCTGCGCCAATGGCTACCGGCCGGGGCAGAACTCACGCCGCAGGCAGCCCGTCACTATCTTGCCCAACATCGCGGTCAACACTGGTTTCAGCTACGTCCAGACTTCCTGATTGAGTACGATGGCCAGCGTGTTGTCGTAGATGCAAAGTGGAAGCTGCTTGACGGCGCTCTGGACAATGGCGAACAGAAGTACGGCTTATCACAAGCCGACTTCTACCAGTTGTATGCCTACGGCCAGAAATACCTGGCTGGCACAGGCACTCTGTACCTGTTCTATCCCAAGACCTCACGCTTCAGTGCGTTGCTGCCCCCGTTCCACTTCACTGAACAACTGAAATTGCTGGTCGTGCCGTTCGATTTGGAACGAGAGCGCCCCATCGTTGGCTTTCTGGCGAGCACTTCATCTGGTTTTGAACTGCGATAGCCGCCATCGTTGGGCCGAGCGGATCCGAAGGGTCCGAATGTCCGCATCCCGCCAGTTGCCGGATAGTCAGGGGAGCATGGTGCGGGAGCATGGATCGCTCTTGGCGGACAGATTGTGCTGCTAGATCCCGGAAAACTTATGCCTACGGGAACACTCGTGTCCAAGTGCCTTTTTGTTGCTTCGGCAAAACATCGGCAAACGTCTTCTCCTCGATGATCGCGCAGTTAGCATTTTTTTGAATAAGCCATTGCATGTGCGCTAATCATCGCGCCGCTCCGTTACGGTGCGCTTGCTTGCTTGCTTGCGCAGCCTGCTTGCGCAGCCAAGTGAGGACTTCAGCGGCCGGATCCTCATGCATGCAGACATGCAGCCGGCCCAACACGACGCTCTGTGCATCGCTGCCCGGCAAGACTTCATCGAAGCCGGTGGCTTCGCAGGCGATCAGGACCGGCGAAAAGTTGGGCTGCGCGTCGGAATGCAGCATGGCAAGCACATAGCCATGCATCATTTCGAAGCTGAGGGTAACGCCTGCGCAGACGCGGAACTGTTTGCTCGTGCTCATCGCCGCACCTGCGTAGACAAGGCATCTACGGCGGCGACTGCTGCATCACCGTTGGCAAACGCAAGGGCGCGCATGGCTTTGTCTGTAGTTGCGAAGCGCGCAATCAGGCTCAGCCACGTGACTTGGCTGCATTCGAGGGTCAGGTCGACGTACTGGGCGATCTGACGCGCCTCAGGCGCGAGTAGTTCCTGGGTGTCGAAGGACATGCTGGACTCCTTTTGTATTTGGAATCCGTCACCCAGACGCCAATCGAGGTGACGGACGGTACGCGGTTGGCGTGCCGGCCAAAAGGAACCGGTGGGCCTTGCGGCCCCCGCGCACCGCCCGCCATAAAGCTGGCCGGCATGCGCCCGCGACGATGCGGGCGCTAAAAAAAGCGCCGTGCATCGGTCGATGGGCGCTGGTGCGCCTTTTGGTTCGGGACGCCAATCCCGGTCGCCGAATATGCGGCGACGCACGAATATTCGCTCTGGCTCCTGGCGCATGTCAACGGAAAGGCGCAGAAGTGTGCGCAACGCATTCACGACGCATGGCTGGGGCAGGGCTTGTCGATGACGCGTCGCCGGTGATCACACGTACCGCCAGCTCAAAGGACGACGCGTCACTCCAGTACACCGCCCCACGCGGTGCATCCCGGTGCAGGAGAAAGATTGGCCCCTCCGCGCCAGATCAGCCGATGGCAACATCCTTCAACCACTGCTCGACGCTGCGCGGTGTGCTGCCAAGCAATTGCTGGGCGCTGGTGGCAGGGTTGATGGTATTGGCATGGGTTTGCCAGAGGGCCTGGTAGAACCCGGCGATGGCCATGGCGGCGGGGCCGAGCAAGGGTTGCAGTTGCTCGCCGAAGGCTTCGGGTTGCATAGGCTGAAACTGGACATCGCGTCCGAAGTGTTTGGCCATCGCTGCGGCGAGGTCTGCGCCCAGCAGGCCCGGCAACTGGCCGACGCCGACCACGCCGGTGATGGCGGGGCGATCGAACAGCTGCGCAGCGACGTCGGCGACGTCGAGGTGCGAGCTCCAGGACACCGGGAAATCTTCCCGGAGCGGGTAACCTAGAACGCCGTTGGTGTGCACGCCGTCGATGAGTATGGGCAGCAGTAGATTTTCCAAATAAAGACGCGGAGCGATGACAGCGCTAGAGACACCACTGCGCTGCACGCCATCGATCAGTAGCGCGATGGCCGAGTCGGGGACTACCTGCAGCGGGCTGCCGGGATCGTCGACGATGCTACCGCTGGTAGAAATCAGCACGCGCGCAGGCTTTGCGGCAGCAATGGCATGAACGATGTTGTTGGCGTAGGCCACGCGCACGTCTTCGAGCGCCTGAGGCAGATGCACGAAGACGCCAAGCGCGCCGCGATAGGCGTCGGTCAACGACTGGATGGAGCCGTTATCGATCTGCACCGAGGGGCCGGCGGCTGCGTCGGCCTTGCGTACTGCGGCTACCGCATTTTTGCCGGCCTGCAACAGCAGTTTGAGCAGCGGGGCGCCTTGTGCGCCGGTGGCGCCATGGATGATGTAAGTCATTGGCATACTCCTGTGTAGATGAGAGGGAAGCTGAGGCGCGATAGCATCGGCGGCGTGCTTCGGTTACTTCAACTGCACTAATGGCATGTCGCTGAATGCAAATCGGCGTGGAGGACGAGATGAGGGCCAGGCAGGGGATCGAGGTGGGCGTGGTGCTGTATGCCGATGCGCAGCAGGCGGCCGTGCTTGGGCTGACCGATCTGTTCGCGGTGGCCAACCGGCTCGCGGACGCCAGCGGTCCAGCGAAGGGCGCGGCGATCCGGGTCACGCATTGGCAGCAGGCAACGCCCACCGCTGTGCCGTCGCGTGTGTTCGAGAGCGATACGCATGCCGGTGCGCGCCTGTGTGCCTTGATCCTGCCGCCAAGCCTGGGCGATGCGCCGGACCAGGAGCGCAACGCCAGCCTGATCGACTGGTTGCGCGTACGGCATGTACAGGGCGCGATGCTGTGCTCGGTCTGCGCGGGGCGCTTCTGCTGGCTGGCACCGGTGTCATGCACGGACGTCGCATGACCACCCACTGGCTGCATGCAGCGGCGCTGCAGCAGCGCTTTCCGGCAATCGGGGTGGATTCGGACGAGATGCTGATCAACGCCGGCGATGTCATGTCCGCCGGTGGCGTGATGTCGTGTACCGACCCGCGCCTGCGGTTGGTGGACCGCCTGCTGGGGCCGGCGGTCATGCTGGAAACCGCTCGGGTGCTGCTGGTCGACCCGCCGGGCCGCCAGCAGCGCTACTACAGCGTGTTTTCGCCGCGTTTGACGCATGGCGATGCGGCCATCCAGCGGGTACAGCACTGACTGCAGGAGACCGGTGCGCAGGAGGTGGCGCTGCGCAGTCTGGCGGCACAGGCGGGGTTGGAAGCACGCACCTTTTTGCGTCGCTTCCAGAAGGCCACCGGCATGACCAGCACCGAGTATGGCCAGCAGCTTCGTGTGGGCCGGGCGCGTGCGTTGCTGGAAGCCACTGCCATGACCATCGACGCGATTGCCTGGGAGGTCGGCTACGAGGATGCGGCGGCATTCCGTAACGTGTTCAAGCGCATTATTGGGCTGTCGCCCAGCGACTATCGGCAGCGCTTTGCGGGTCCAAGCGCTGCCGGGTGAGCTGAACTTACCGGTCACCTGTGTCTCCGGAACGCCTCCGACACGCCCCGTGGCGGTGGAATGTCGCTACAGCACCGGTGATGTCGGCGGTGCCACTCGTCGTGACGACAGCGCCGGCGCATGCTGATGCATGGCCTTCAACGCGAGAAGCAGCATGGCCAAGGCCGTCATCGTCATCGATCTGCAGAACGATTATTTCCCCGGCGGGAAACTGCCGTTGACCGGCATCGAGCCGGTCGCAGCCAATGCGTTGGCGATGATCGCCAATGCGCGCGACACCGGCGTTGCGGTATTGCATGTGCGTCATGAGGCGGCTGCGGATGCCACGTTCTTTGTGGCCGGCTCGCAAGGCGCGCAGATCCATGCTGCGGTTGCGTCACAGCAGGGCGAAGTGGTCATCGTCAAGCAGCACGTCAACGCCTTTCGCGAAACGCCGCTTGCGCAGCAGCTGCAGCAGCACGGTGTCACGGACGTGACGATTGTCGGCGCGATGAGCCACATGTGCGTGGATGCCTGCGTGCGCGCTGCCGCCGACCTGGGCTATACGGTGACGGTTCTGCACGATGCCTGCGCCACGATGGACCTGGATTTCGAACGCAGCAAGGTGCCGGCGGCCCACGTGCACGCGACATGATGGCGGCGTTTCAGTTCGGCTATGCGACGGTGAGATCCACACAGGAGTACCTGCAGGGCCAGTGAGACAGCGGCGCGTATGCGGCGCCCAGTGACAATGGCGCGCGCCGATTGCCGCGCAGTGAGCAGTTGGGCCGGATGCGGTGCGCGGTGCATGCAGCCCGCTGCAGCGCACGGACCCGGTGTCAGGCTGCGACGAAGGGTCGCAGGTGGCACGGCGCTTTTTCATTACACTTTGCCGTGTGCGCTTACCTTCCTCGCCCTTGTTCAGCATGATGCAGCGCCTGGCTTGCCTGGCGGTGCTGCTGTTGCTGGCCGCGCCGCTGGTGAGTCGCACGCTCGGGAACGACGCTGGCGTTCTGGACGGGCCGCTATGTCATAGCCAGCCCTGGCAAGCTGGCGAGGCGCTGGATGCGGTGGGTGGCAAGGTACGCGACGCGCAGCGCTCGGCAGACGCGCTGACCGCTACAGCCGAGCGATGGTTGGGCGACAGGCAGGATCAGCGGCATGCCGACGGTGGTCATGCGTTTGTCTGCGATTACTGCCTGCTCGCCGCGCGGCTGCTGCCCTGGCTGCTGATGGCCTGCCTGCTATGGACGCAGAGTCGGGGCCGGCTTGCGGTCTCGCGTCTTACCACTGCGTCTCCCCTCGCGGCACGCTGGTGGGCACACGCGCCACGCGGTCCACCGCGATCGGCCTGAAACATCGTGTATGGAGCCGCACCCGTCAGCGGGTGTGACCTTAGATGTTCTGGAGCGTGTTAGATGACGTACTTTGCCTTGCCGCCCCACGCGGCGGTGACGCCTTGCCTTGCCCTTTTGACGCTGGTGCCGACACTGGCGCTGATGACCCCCACGCAGATGCGCACGCTTGCTGCGGGCGAACCGCAATACCGGTGTCGAGCCGCTTTGAGCGACGCATCGCACCTGGACAGCTGCGATCAGGCCGTTGGCGTACAACTGCAGGATCAGCGGTGAACGGCACACGCAAGGCCGCTCCGCGCGGAAGGATGGGAATCAGCATGCAAACGCTGCGAGCTGTATGGAAGCAACGACTGTTGCAGGCGATGCTGTGGTGTCTGGTCTGCATTCTGGCTGGGTGTGGGCAACAGAGCGGCGGATTCGCTCCCGATGGCGCAGACCTCAGCCCGATGGCGCGCGGCCTGGATTTCTACCTCTACGACACCGAAGGCGCGCCACGGCCGTTACGCAGTTTCCGTGGCAAGGCGTTGGTGCTGTTCTTCGGTTTCACCCATTGCCCGGATTTGTGCCCGACTACACTGGCGCGTGCGGCGCAGGTCAAGCGCAGGCTGGGTGCGGATGCAGCCAAGGTGCAGTTTGCGTTCGCGACGCTGGACCCGCAACGCGATAAGCCAAACGTGCTCAGGACCTATGTGAAGGCATTCGATCCGGACTTTATCGGCTTGACCGGCAGCGAAGGAGATATCCGGGTGGCGGCAGGCAATCTAAAAGTGAGCTATGCGAAGGTGCCGATGGGGCCGGCATATACCATCGATCACTCCACGCGCAGTTTTCTCTTCGATCGCGATGGACAGCTGCGCGTGGGCCTAGCACACGAGCAGACCGTGGACTCGGTTGTGCACGATATCCGGCAAGTGCTCTAGCTGACGCAAGAGCGCGCTGCCGGCTTCCCGATGATCAACGTCGATGACTGCTATGCACGGCGCCGTGGCGCCCGCAGGGCTCGACCCTAGGAGAACGAAATGAAATTGCATCTGCTGCTGGTGAGTGCGTTAACTGCCTTTTCGATGGTTGCGTGCGAGCGCTCGCTTGCGCCCGAGGCCAACCCGGCGCCGGCTGCCACGGCATCTGCTGCGACCGCGGGGCCGGCTGCTGCCCCTGTGGTGGTGGCGAGCGGGGCGTGGTCGCGCGCAACCCCGCCGGACGCGCCGGTGGCGGGCGGCTACCTCACCTTGCGGAATCAGGCGGCAACGCCGGATCGTCTGGTGGCGGTGGAATCGCCGGCCAGTGCACAGGTCGAAATCCATGAGATGACGATGGATGCCGGCGTCATGAAGATGCGCCATCTCGAGCAGGGGCTGGTGTTGCCGCCGGGTAAGGACGTGGTGCTGGGGACCGGCGGGACGCATTTGATGTTCATCGCACCGGCTGCGCCATTCGAACAAGGCAAGCCGGTGGTGGCCACGCTGGTGTTCGAGCATGCGCCGCGCGTCGAGGTGCATTTCGACGTTCGTCCGATGGGCGCATCGGCGCCTGATGCCGAATCGCATGACCAGCATATGCACTAAGAGTGGCTAACCAAACGTAGCGAGCAGTCGTCAGGTGGGGGTGGGCGGCGCGGAGGAACCGCAGTGTACGAGTGGGACATGCCGCACCGAACACCGGCCGCGCCCGCCTGGCGGGGAGCGCAGTAGTTTTTTTTAGCGGCTCTAAACTGCGCCAGTGGAACACCAATCCGCCAGTACCACCACATGCGATGCCGCTACCGGCGGCTCACGATCAGGATCAGGTAACCAATGGAGACATCAAAAATTCCGTGTTGTGGTGTGGCGCGTTTTTTCCAGCTGCTGGAGGGGCCATGGGCGTCGCTGATCGTGCGCGAGCTGCTTGCGGGGCCGCGCCGGTTCACCGAACTCCGGCAGGCACTGCAGGGCATCAGCGCCCATACACTGACCAGCCGCCTGCGGCAGTTCGAGGCCTCCGGTCTGGTGGTGCGCACTGCGTACGCGCAGACGCCGCCCCGTGTGGTCTACGAACTCACGCCATTGGGGGAGGGGCTGCGCGGCGTCTTCGACGCCTTGCGCGAGTGGGGCGAGTCAGTGCCGGTGGAGGCCTTAGCGGTGACGCAACCCAAGGATGGCGTGGCAATGAGCATGCGCGAGATTGCGGCTGGCTGCCCGTTTACCAAGTCCTGATGGGGCATTCTGCATAGCCCCACGGCGTCACGCGCTGGCACTTCGTCGGTCGCGCCGGTCCACGCTGTTATCGGCATCATGGTCTGGTAGTAATCAGTGAACTTGCGTGCGCTATAGCGCCGCTCGGTACGCAGCGGTATATGTGGCGCAGCGCCAGGTCGAGTCGAGCAGGATCACGGCGCGCCCTCCGCGTACACTGCAGATGGAGTTGCACATGCTGGTGTCCGGGGCACCAGCCTTCACTGTGCGCCCGGCTGTTGTTCGGGCGAAGTCGAACGCGAGCGATGCGACAATGGCGATACTACGTGTACGCAACTGCGTTCCGGGCGCACGCGACGGTCGCGCTCGTGACACACGTGCGCGTCACGGCTGCAGGAGGAAGGTGAGCCGGGCGGCCTTCTGCCGCGGGAGCTGAACCATGCGCACCAATGAGAACGGCAAGCCTCGCATCGATGAGCCGGCATCGCCTAATGGGGTGAAGGCGCCCGGCAAGCGCGAAGATCCACTGCAGGACGGACCTGCGCAGGACACCGAGATCGATGACGACGACAGCATCGAAGACGACGACAGCATCGAAGACGATGGGGACGATGAGACATAGACACGTCGGCTCCAACGCCGTTGCGACGCGCGACAACGGGTGCTGCATGACCGATCTCTTGCCGCTGATGCACGGTGCCCGAGGGATTGGCGATCCTGTAGTGGTGATTGACAAGGCAGCACCGCAGACAGAGACGATCCGGTGCACGAGGCGGCAGGTGGACGAACCGCCGCAGCCCCGATCCTTGCATGAAAAACCCCGGTGACGTGGCGCCGTGTCCGATCGCTTCCGGGGCTGCTGTCCGCCTACACTGGCACGCCCTCGACCGCAGTGACTGCCATGGACACCTTGCCGCCATTACCCACGATCGCACCGGGCAGGTATCGCCACTTCAAAGGCGGCCTGTACGAGGTTCTGGATGTCGCGCGCAGCAGCGAAACGCTGGAGGCGCTGGTGTTGTACCGGCCTCTCGACAGCGACGTCGGCCTGTGGGTGCGGCCATATGCGATGTTCTTCGAGCACGTGGACGTCGACGGAGTGCTGCAGCCGCGCTTTGCACCGGTCGTGTAGCAAGGCCAGCGGCGACATGTTCACCGTCTTCGTGGCGCAGCAGCGGTGAGCGGGGCCACGGCAGCCATCACCACCATCACCACGCCGGATGGGCGCTACCTCATCGTGCGCGGGCGGCTGTGGCGCACCAGCGATCCGCATCTGAGCGACGATGCGCGCGCCGCTCTGGTCGCTGCGCTGATGGACGCGCGGCGTGCGGTGAAGGCAGCCAAGCGCAGCGGCGATGGGGCACAACTCGCCGCGGCGCGCGGGGCAGTCGATGCTGCCAAGGTGGCCCTGGGAGAGCGCGGCCCGGTGTGGTGGAACGATGGCGCGAAGGACTTCAACCGCCATCTGGTCAAGAACACGCCTTACGCTGCATGGTTTGCGGCCATCGACGAGGCTCCCTAGGCAGCAAGCGCTGCAAAGCGTGGTGCGGGTGGACCCATCAGCAGGCCCACCCGCACTGGTATCGCCTAGCTCAGCCTCACTCAGCCCAGGTCGCAGTTGCTCGGTTGCGGCCAGGTGGTGGCGGGCAGCATCGCCTTGACCGCTGCCGGCGCGGTGATGCCGATGGTGCTGGCGCCGTAGAGATCTTCGAGTTCGTCGATGCTGACGATGTAGCTGTCGAGCGAGCCCAGGTTGGCGCTATTGGGAATCAGCCAGCTGATGGCACGGGTGCCGCCGCCGGGATTGGCGGTGATGATGGTCTTCCAGAAGAAGTCCGGCGTGCGGATGCCGTGGCTGGCCAGGAAGTAATCGTTGCTGGTATCGCTGTAGATCACGCCGCCATAGACCTGCACGCTGGCGATGTCGCGATAGCACTCGGCCACGTTCTCGGCGCGTACCCAGATGCCCTGATTGAAGCTGGACACCTGCGGCACGATGTTGGACATGAGGTTGGCGCGGCGGATATAGGTTGCGTTGTAATCCATGTGGTTGGAGGTCACCAGATGGCCGCGGTCGTAGCCGGAACGCACGCTGGCATAGGACGCGCTGGAGGTCTGCCCGGCGCAGCCGCTGGGCAGGTCGGTGTCCAGGTTGAAGCTGGAGGGGCGTGCGGCCGAGCCGGTGTCGGCCTGCAGCACGTATTCGTAGCGCAGTGCGGTGCGGTTGGTACAGTCGTAGCGCAGCGTGTAACCGCCCTTGTTGAGGGTGACAACCTGGGCACTGGCAGTGGCACTGACAGCGGCAAGCAGCAGAACGACGAAGAAGGTCCGTAAGCGCATGGGAGTGAATCTCCTGGAAATCGATCGGACGCACGAAGCCACCGCCGGCTGCTGGTGAGCAGATCGACGCTCAGCGGACGCGCGCTGGAAAGGGACGGTTGGCTCGTTGTCTAGCGAGCGCAACAGCTATCGCATGCCAATGTTGCTTGTTGGTGACGTATGCGTGAAGAATGTGCGGTCGCACCATTTTCGTCGATGGAAATGTGATGGATACCGCATAGTTGGCGAGTTTAATGGACAGGCAATAAGCGCCTGGTTATGGCAGATGCGCGCGAAAGCAGCCGCGAGCCAGGCGTTTTGCAGCGGTGCACCGCGACATCGGCAAAACGCCCTTGCCGTCATCGGGCCTCCAGGCCAAGGCCGTCCAGGCCGCCCGCATCCGGCGGGAGAAGGTCACGCCAGGGGCGAGGACAGGAAACGCCACGCAGTGGCGTCAACACCCGGCGCACCAGACATCGCTGCCGGATCGTCGGCGACTGCTGCCAGCGGACAGAAAAAAGCCCTCCCTCCGCAGTCCTAGCGGAGGGAGGGCAGCAAAGGTGTGGCGATGATCGGTGGATCGACTATGCGGCATCCCTTTCCAGGTGCTGCGCGCTTGCAGGCTCCAGCTGGAACAGCGAAACCAGCTGCGTCAACGTGCTGGACTGCTTTTCCATCGCACGTGCGGCGGCCATGGCTTCTTCCACCAGTGCAGCATTCTGCTGGGTGGTTTCGTCCATCTGGATGACGGTCTGGTTGACCTGCTCGATGCCGGCCGATTGCTCGCTGGAGGCGGCGGTGATCTGCCCCATGATGTCGGTGACGCGATTCACGCTGGCCACGATCTCGGTCATGGTGGCGCCGGCCTTGTTGACCAGCGCCGAGCCCTCGGCCACCTTGCCCACCGAGGCGTCGATCAGTTCCTTGATCTCTTTGGCGGCGCCGGAAGAGCGTTGTGCCAGCGTGCGGACCTCGCTTGCGACCACCGCAAAACCACGCCCCTGTTCGCCGGCGCGCGCAGCCTCCACAGCCGCGTTCAAGGCCAGGATGTTGGTCTGGAAGGCGATGCCATCGATGACGCTGATGATCTCGGCGATCTTTCTGGACGAGGCCTCGATGCCGGTCATGGTGCCGACCACCTGGCTCACCACTTCACCGCCCCTGGATGCCACATCGGCGGCGCTGCGCGCCAGTGCGTTGGCCTGGTGGGCGTGTTCGGCGTTCTGCTTGACGGTGGCAGTGAGTTCTTCCATCGACGCGGCGGTTTCTTCCAGGTTGGCCGCCTGTTGCTCGGTGCGCCGCGACAGATCCTGATTGCCCGCGGCGATCTCGCCGGCGGCGGTGTCGATCTCCGCCGACGAATGCTGGATGCGCCCGACAATATCGGTCAGACGGTCCACCGTGGTGTTGGCGTCGTCGCGCATGCGCGCGAACACGCCTGCGAAGTCGCCCTGCATGCGTGTGGTCAGATCGCCACCGGCGATGGCCTGCAGCAGCTGCGACAGTTCGCCCAGACTCTTGTCAGAGGCACTCATCAGGTGATTGAGGTCGACCACGATCTGGCGGAAATCGTACTCGAAGGCGGTCTCGTCGCCACGCGCGCTGAAGTCGCCTGCCGCTGCGGCGGCGGCCAGCCGCTTGATCTCGCCGTTGACCGACAGCAGGCTGCCGCGCACATCGTTGATCGACTGGCTGATCACCGCCTTTTCGCCCGGCAATGCCTCCAGCTGCTGCGACAGATCGCCTGCCGCATAGCGTTCGATCAGGGCGACGATCTGCATGGTGACCGCGATATGGCTGGATACCAGCGTGTTGCTGGCGCGCACCATGGTGCCGAATTCGCCGGGGAAGTCCTGCTCTGCGATGCGGTGACTGACCACGCCGGCTTCGTGCTTGTGGCCCATGTCCGTCTGCGCCTGGATCACCCGGCGCAACTGGCGCTGCATGCTGTCCATGGCCTGCAGCAGTTGTCCGACCTCGTCGTTGCGGTCGATCGAAATGAGGTTGTCCAGCTTGCCCGACGATACGGCGTGCGCAATGCCCACGGCGCGGTTGAGCGGCTGGGTGATGGCACGTGCGACCACCCAGCCGAAGGCGATGCAGACACCCGCACCGACCAGGCCCAGGACCAGGCCGCCGATGCTGGCCGCCACCGAGCTGTCCACTGCTTCCTGCACCGTGCCACGGAAGCGCGCGTCGGCGCGCTTCTGCATCGAGGTCAGGGTGGTGCGGTAGGCCTCCAGCGCCGGCGCCATGGCACTCATCTGTTGCGCATCGGGTTCGCGTTGCTCCACGAAGGCGGCAGCCACGCCATGCGCCAGGCTGTAGTAATCGTCGAACTGCTTGCCCAGGTGGGCAAGCTCCCTGGCATGGGCCGGGTCGGCCTTCTGCAATTTGAGGTAGGACGCGTGGATGTCGTCGGCCACCGGCTTGGTGGCCGCCAACATGTCCGCATCGCCCGCGGCCGCCGCGCCGTTGAGCCCATTGATGAGCTTGTCCAGCGCAGCCACGTTGCGGGTCATCGCGTCGAGCAACGGGAAATGCACGTCGCGTACGGCTTCCAGGCGATCGTTGTTGCGATGAAACACCAGCGTGCTGAAAGCGACATAGCTCGATAGGCAAACGATCGCCACCGCAGCCGGCATCAGAATTTTCCAGAACAACGGGAGTGACAGAAGGCGGCGCATGAGTGGCTCTCGAGCAGGGGGCGGATGAAGAGCAGCTGACAAAACTCCTGTGCAGTCGCTAGATGGGCGCGACCGCTGCTCGGAATCGGCGTGTACCAACCGTACACTGCGGTTCCTCCGCGCCATCCACACCCAACTGACGACTGCTCGCGACGTTCGTCAGCCGCCCTACGGCTTCAGGACGACCTTGACGCTGGCATCCACGGCACTGGCGCTGATGTAACCGATCGCGCCCGGCGTGGCGCCGACTGCCTTCTTCACCGCATCGTCGCCACTGACCCGCTTGGGCCGTTGTGCCTTGCCGGTGAACATCAGCTGCGACCAGTACGACTTCAGCTGCGCCGAATCGCGCGAGGCGACCTTCTTGTAGAACTCATCGCGTACTGCGGCGCCTTCTTCCTGGTCGATCGGCACGGCGGCGCCACCACCCGGCAGGCTGTTGGACTTGGCCAGGAAGATCTGCGACACCTGCGCCGCGCTCAGGCTGTCCGGGCCACCCTTGGCGGACATCACCACCACTACATCGGCATTGGCCGATGCCGCAACCATTGACAGCACGGCAAGCAGGCATCCTGCGGAACACTTGGAAAGTTTCATGGGGGCTCTCTTAGAACACGAAGTCGACGGACGCAGACAGCAGGTTGTAGCTGCCGCCCGGACGGAAGCCCGGCTGGATGTTGTTCAACGAACCGAACGAGCCGGCGTTGTTGTCGATGTGGCTGGCCTGCAGCTTGAACGCGACGCTCTCGCGCACGTCCCAGCGCAGCGAGGCGGTGAAGCTATGGCGACCGCTCTCCGCCTGTGCGACGGCACGGGTCATCACACCGAGCCGGTCCTCGCCCGGCGCGATGCGCGGGCCTTTGCGGTCGACGTGGGCATAGGTGAGCGACGGCGTCAGCGTACCGAAGCGACCACCGACGCTGAGATAACCGGAGGTGGTCTTGCCGTTGAGCGAAGGCGAGTAGTCGGCGCGGATCACTTCGCTGCGCAGGAACCAGCTGCCCGGATCGTAGGCATAGCCCACGCTGGCGAAGCTGCCATCCACACCGTAGGTGGAAATGCGGTCGGCCAGCGCCGGATTGACCCGCTGGTAGACGGAGAACAGGCGCTCCAGCTGCGGGGTGGCGAAATCGGTCGTGCCCACGATGTAAGCGGCGCGGAAGGTCGAAGCGCCCGATTCGAGGCCCAGCGCGAGTCCGCGCATGGCGTACACGTCGGCCTTCCTGGAATCGATGCGGCCGTAGAACCCTTGCACGCTGACCACGCTCTCGCCGGCGTTGACGGTATATACGCCTTCCACGCCATCCATCGGCAGCAGATAGTTGTAGACCTCGTAGGGCGGGCGCACCCAGGGGGTGGCATAGCCGACGCGCTGGTATTCGGAGAGCATGTACAGCGGTGCGGTGATGCGGCCCAGGCGGGCGGCGAACTGCGGGCCGAACTGGTATTTCACATGCGCCAGGGTCACCTTCGGCGCGTAGTCGGCGCGCTCGGCGTATTCGCTGGTCACCTGCAGCACGCCGGTGAAGTTGTCGGTGAAGTTGGCATTGAC
This sequence comes from Xanthomonas melonis, assembly GCF_020783655.1. GTDB lineage: Bacteria > Pseudomonadota > Gammaproteobacteria > Xanthomonadales > Xanthomonadaceae > Xanthomonas > Xanthomonas melonis. Next base: position 127,175 of record NZ_JAJGQH010000013.1, read on the forward strand.
CTGGCCGGCCAGGCGCGAATCCGGGCGGGCCGAGGTGGCGTGGCTGGCGCCGGCACCTTCGACGGTCTGGATGTCGGGCGTGAAATCGGCCTGATCCTCCGTCGAGTGCACCACGCCCAGCGTGCCGAAGCCGCTGAAGGAAAACATCGGATCCTGTTGCGCGTGGGCGCCGGTGGATGCGGCCAGGGCGATGGCGCCACTGAGAAGTTTGACGGTCAATTTCATTGCAATCTCGCCTGGAAGATGATGGACGCAGCGCCGTTGGCGCATACGGGCAGAACGGTGAATCACTGCATGCTCTGAGTCCCGGTAGCGGCCGTCTGCGCTGATTGCTTTAGCGCTTTTTTTACGTCTCGCCCAAACGATTAAGCGCTGTGAGAATTACATTAATAAATGATAGGCAGGTGCTATCGCTGCGATAGCGAGTGCATTCGTAGATGGCGGATGACAACGCGTGTGTCATCCACTGCAAAGGCGCTAAGCCCTGATGGTGTGCATGGTCGGGACTGGCCCGCGCGTTTCGGAAGACCGAACGCGACGCGCCACGCGCAGGCGGACCCGGGCGTGGCGCGTAGGTGATGCAGGGCGACGATCGCGCCCGCCTGGCGGCTGCGCAGTCGTTCTGTTCGCCGCTCTTATTGCGCAGCTGTCGGGAGCTTGACCACGACCTTGATCTCGAAGCGGAAACCGGCCAGCCAGGTCACGCCCACTGCGGTCACGGTGGGATAGGGTGCCGGGCCCCAGTAATTGGCCCATTGCTCCCACGCCGCTTCGAACACCGTCTCGGGGTCGACCATGAACAAGGTGACGTCCACGACGTCCTGCGAGGTGCATCCGGCGGCGCTGAGGACGCTGTCCAGATTGACGAAGGCCCTGGCGATCTCGTCCTGCAGATCCGGCTCCGGCGAGCCGTCTTCGCGGCTGCCGACCTGGCCGGCGACGAACATCAGACCATCGGCGCGAACCGCGGGCGAATAGCGATGGCGCTCATACAGGGCGTGGCGCCCCGGCGGAAAAACGACGTCACGTGTTGCCATGGGAAATCTCCATCGAGGGGTGGGAAACAACGAGTAGATACCGTAAAGGCGGTGTAGCCGGCGATAAAGCAGCCGTGGCCGTCAGCACTATTTGTAGAATCCAAACAATTCGGCAGCGAGGTGACGATGGATCGATTCGATGCAATGCAGGTGTTTGCGCGTGTTGTCGAGGCCGGCAGTTTCACCAAGGCCGCCGAAACGCTACGGATGAGCCGTGCCAGCGCCACCCAGCTGGTGCAGCAACTCGAGACGCGGCTGCGGGTGAGGCTGCTCCATCGCACCACGCGCAAGGTCACGGTCACCGCCGACGGAGCGGCGTACTACGAGCGCGTGGTGCGCCTGCTGGCGGACATGGACGACGCCGAAACCAGCCTGTCCGACGCCTCCACCCTGCCGCGCGGGCGGCTGCGCGTGGACGTGCCCAGCCCGCTCGCGCGGTTGATCCTGATGCCGGCCCTGCCGGCCTTGCACGCACGCTACCCGGATCTGCAACTGGACATGGGCGTCAGCGATCGCACGGTGGATGTGATCGGCGACAACGTCGACTGCGTGGTGCGTGGCGGCCCGATCGCCGACCAGTCGCTGGTGGCGCGCCAGGTGGGCGAATTGCAGGCGGGCATCTATGCGGCGCCGGGCTATCTGCAACGGCACGGCGTGCCCGCGCATCCGCAGGGGTTGGACGACAGCCACCATCGCAGCGTGGGCTTCATGCGCGCCGCAGTGGGAAAGACGCTGGTCCCGGTGTTGCACCGCGGTCAGGAGAGGGTGCAGTTGCAGATGCGCCACGTGGTGACCACCGACGATGGCAACGCCTACCTGGCTGCCGGCCTGGCAGGCATGGGACTGTTGTGGCTGCCCACGTACATGGCGACGGCGCACCTGACCAGCGGCGAACTGGTGGAGGTGTTCGACGCGTGGCGTACCGAACCCATGCCGCTGTACGTCGCCTTTCCGCCCAACCGGCATGTCAGCGTCAAGGTGCGGGTGTTCATCGACTGGGTGGCGGAGCTGATGCAGCACCATGCACCGGTGCCCGGCTACAACGTTCGAGACCGGCCTGCCTAACTGCGCCGCCTGGCCGTGCCGCCGCGGCCGCGTTTGTTGCCCACCGCCGGCACCGGCGCGTCGGTTTCGCCGGAGAGGACGCCGCCGTGGTGCATCTGCTCCAGCCACGACAACGCGTCCACGTAGCCGAGGAAGTGCTGCAGATACCCGGGCGAATGCGCGCGCATCAAGGTGATGCAGCGGTGCACCAACACGCTGGAGTTGAGCGGGCCGGCGTCCTTGGGCGCTTCCTGCAGCGACTGCCGCACCTGGCTGGCGGTGCGCACGGTGGTCCAGGTACGACGAAAATCGTCCAGTGCCGGCAGTTCGGGAAACGCCAGCGCATCGGTGGCGGCGGTCCTGCGGCTGTCCACTTCCATCAGCGCGGCATGCCCGGCCAGCTGGTCGCTCAATGCCCCCAGCGCACTGCGTTGCGCCCGCGGCAAGGCGGGCGCACTCCGGGCGTTGCGCGCTGCATTCTTGAGCGCGGCGGCGTACGCATCGGCCAGCACGGCGAGTTTTTCTTCCAGCACGTCACGCACCGCCTCGGCCTGGCTGTCCGCACGTGCGGCCAGGGTCTGCATCAGATGGAAACGGACCGGGTCCAGCTGGTCCTTGCCCTGCTCGCGCCAGCGCTGCAGGCGTGCGCGGACGGAGGTCGCCTGTGCGCTCATCGCGTCGGTGTGGCCTGTGCGGCGGCGTCGCTACGCCGGGTGGACGGGCGCGCGATGGGGGCGATCTCTACCCGGCGATTCCTTGCGCGACGGGCTTCATCGGCGTTGGAATCCACCGGTTGCTGCGAGCCGAAGGCGGCGGCGAACACCGCGGAGGCCGGCACGCCCTCGGCAATGAGCGCGCGGGTGACGGTGAGCGCGCGCTGCGCGGACAGCTCCCAGTTGTCGGCGTAGCGGCGGTTGCCGCCCAGCACCGGGCGGTCGTCGGTGAATCCACTGACCATCAGGATCTCTTCGCGCGCGGCGAGGTACTGCGCCAACGGCGCCGCCAGCGATTTCATCAGTTCGCGGCCTTCCGGTTGCAGTTCGTCGGAGTTGAAGGCGAACAGCACGTTGCCGCGGATGCCGATGCGCCCATCGACCAGGGTCACGCGGCCTGCGGCCAGTGGTGCGGCCAGCGCCTGTTCCAGCGTCTTGCGGCGCTGTGCCTCGGCCTGCTGTTGTTTGACCGCATCGTCCAGGCGGCTGGACAACTGCAGCTGCACGCCGATCACGCCGACCAGGATCAGCACGAAGGCACCCAGCAACACCGACATCAGGTCGCCGAATGCGGCCCAGATCGGCGTGCCGGATTCGCCGTCGCTTTCGATCTCGTCGCTCATGCCGGCTCCGTTGCGCCGGCATCGCTGCGGCCGCGGTCGAGCTGGCGCAGTTCTTCGATGATCTGCTTCTGCGACAGCATGCTCAGGTCGACCACCTCGCGTGCCTGCGCCACGTAGTAGGCCAGTTGGTCGTCGCTGCGCGTGAGCGATGCCTCCAGTGCGGTGGCCACGTGTTGCAGGCGCTCGTTGAGTTCGCCGGTGGCGTTGCCGAATACCTGCACCGCCACGCCGAAGGCTTCGCCCAGGCTGGCCACTTCCACTGCGCTGCCGCTGACATGCGCGGCCACTGCGCCGAGCTTGCCGGTCTCGCTGCCGATCTGTTCGGTGAGCTGGTTGCCCACGCGTTGCAGCAGATCGGCCGAGGTGGCGACCAGGGCATCCACCGCCTCGCGTTGTTCGGTGGAGGCGTGGTTGACTGCGTTGAGCAGGGTATCCAGCGTGGCCAGCAGGCGAGTGCGCTCTTCCAGCATGGCGGTGTCGCGCACCATGCTCTCGGACAGGCTCTGGCGCAGTTCGGCCACCACGTCGGCGGCGGCCTTGGGGGCTTCGGCGGCGATCTGCATCAGGCGAGAGACTTCTTCGATGGTGGCGCTGGCCTGCGCCTGCGCCTGCGTGGACAGCGTGCCGGCGGTGCTGGCGAGGGTGTCGCAGATGGTCTGCTGCTGCTGCGCCACGCGCTGCCCGGTCTGCTCCCACTGGCTGCTCAGGCGTGCGCTCATGGCGGTCAGCTGCTCGCTCCACAACGTCAGGCGCTGGGTGTCGCGCGCTTCCATCGCGGTCTGCAACGCGAGCTGCGATTGCTGCAGGCTGTCGGCCAGCGCCGCGGCATGCGCGTCGAAACTGGCGCTGGCCGCGGCCAACGCGCTGCGGTGTTCGTTCGCCAGCGCTGCACCGGCCTGCTGCTGTTGCGCCAATGCCTGGTTCCAGGCCTGGGCCGCGTCGTTGCCGGACCGATCCATGCGCTGGGACACCGCCTCGATCAGCGCGCCGGAACGTGTATCGAAGGTGGTGGCGAACTCGGCCAGGTGGCGCTGCAGTTCCTGGGTGAGGGTGCGGTTGCTGCGTTGCTGCTCGGCAGCGGCAGCTTCCCAGCTTGCCGCGGCGGCCGCGGTGCTGGTTTCCAGGCCGTTGGTCACGCTGTCCAACTGCTGCTGCACGGCCTGCCGCACACCGTCCTGCAGCACGGTGGTCTGTTGCGCCAGCTGTTCCAGCGTGGCCTGCGCGTGTGCCTCGAGCGCCTGGGTGGCGCGCCGTTGTTCGTCGAGCATCGAGGTCCACTGATCGGCCGTGGCGGCGTTACTACGCGAAACGCTTTCGTCGATGGCGCGCAGTTGCTGCTGCAGGGCCACGCCGACGCTGTCATGCAGCGTGATGCTGCGCTGCTCGATCTGTGCCAGCACCGCCTGCAGTTGCTCGCCGAGCGCCTGCTGCGCACGTTCCTGTGCGGACAGTGCGGCCTGCCAGTGTTCGGCGGCCGTGCGTGCGCTTGCGGCGGCGACCTGTTCCAGCCCATGCAACTGCTGCTGTACCGCTGCACCAACGCTGTCCTGCAAGGCGGCAGCCTGCGCGCCCAACTGTTCCAGGGTGGTCCGCAGCTGCGCATCGAGTGCGCCTTGCGCCTGCTCCTGCGTGGCGAGCGCGCGGCTCCAGTGCGCGCCGGCATCGGCAGCGCTGCGTTCGAAGCCGCTACCGATCGCTTCCAGCTGCTGCTGGACGGCCTGGCCGAGCTGCGCCTGCATGGCGGTGGTATCGCGCGCGATGCTGGCCATGGTGGCTTCCATCGCCGGCTGCAACGCAGCGCCGACCGCGCGCGCACTGTCGGCAACGCCGGCCTGCAAGGACTGCTCCATCGAAGCCGCCAGCCGCGCATAGGCCGCTTCGGTTCTGGCATGGAAGTCGGCCTGGCTGGCAGCCAGACGCTCATCGGCGGTACGGCTCTGCTGCTCGATGCTGTGCATCAGCGCCTGCATCCGATCGATCAATGCCGGCATCAGGGCGCTCTGCTGCTGCTGCAGCTTGAATGCTTCCTCGCGCTGATAGGCGTCCGAATGCGGATGCAGTTCGGCGGCGATCTTCAGGTCCAGCCGTTGCACCGCCTGCAGGCGTTCGCGTCGGCACAAGGCCGACAGCAGGCCCAGCATGGCCGAGCTGGCGACGCCGGCGATGGACGTACCGAAGGCGAAGGCCAGGCCTTCCACCGGTGCAGCCAGCGAGCCACGAATGGCCTGCAGGTCGGCGGCGCTCTGCAGCGCAAACCCGGTGCCCCTGAGCGTGGCCATCATGCCGAGCAGGGTGCCGAGCATGCCCAGCAGCACCAGTAGACCGACCAGGTACGGCGTCAACACCGGCGCCGGCAACGCCACGCGCGTCCCCTGCACGCGCAGGCGCACTGCGTTGCGCAGGCTCGGGTGCAGTTGCTCCAGCCATGCATGCAACGCCGATGGCGCGGCGGCAGGCCCGGCGACCGCGCTGTCCAGCGTGCCACTGGCCTGGCGATACCGGTACAGCTCCAGTGCACCGGCGACATAACAGGCGCCGATCACCGCCGCGATGCAGGCGCCCAACGGGTTGGACCCCAGATAACCGATGCCGACCCAGCAAACCGCCAGCAGGCCGATGAGAAACACACACACGTGTACGAGAGTTCTGAACATGGGGTCCCAGTTAGCGGGTACGAAGCGCTGCAAGCAGGCCTTCGATGGGGTGAAAACGAACATCCAGTTCGGCGAGCAACACGCTCTGCATGTCCTTGCGGAAGATATCCAGCCAGCCATCGGAGACGGCGCGTGGCGCGGCTTGCTCCTCGGCGGGTGGGGTAGACGCGTGCGCGGCATCGCGCAGGCGCTCGAAATGCAGGCCCAGCAGCCCGGGCACGGTGTGCAGCAGGCTCTGTTCGCGTGGGCTCAGGGTCAATTCCATCACCGCATCCACTTCGGCCAGCCGGGCCATGTCGGGCGAGACCAGCGCCAGCAGGTCGCGCAGCCGCCCACGCAGGTCGCCGGTGGCCGTGCGCATGGCGCGCTGCATGGCCAGGTAGTGCTGCCGGAACGGCGCATAGTCGGCCGGTGCGGGCGCTGCCTGCGACTCGGCAGCGCTGCGCGCGTCGGCACGCAGGCGCGCCACCAGGGCATCCAGGTCGGTCACGCTGCTGCTGGCCAGGCCGGCGCGCACCCGCGTGCAGGCCTCGGCGTCGAGCGGGCGCGGCTCTGGCAGCGCATCGGTGTCGGGCAGCCTGCCGTCCAACGCCTTGGATACGGCGACCGCACGCGTCCAGTCGATCCATTGGCTCAGCCGATCGGCCAATGCATGGTTGGACTGGGCGACGCGGACATCGCTCAGGCGTGCCAGCAGGCGAATGAACGCCGGGCCCGAGAGGGGCGCCCGTGTAGCAACTTTCGCCATTGTTCCGGTCAAAGACCGCGCATTTTACACGGGAATGCGCGCCGTTCGAGGCGCTGCGCCGGCGGCGGCAACACGCCGGGCCCGGGTGCGGCCCGGGGGGGCGCACGGTTGCCGCGGCGTGCCTGTCACGCAGGCCCGCAACGGATGGCCCGGGGGCGGCGCGCCGGCGTTGCAAGGATCGCAGGTCCGATGCGCCACGATGCCGCCCATTCCTTCGCGCAGGCCCGTCAGTGGGCCCGCTGTGTGGAGCTCAGGCTGCTACAAGCCATTCTTCCGGTTGCAATGGGGTTCGCGCATCGCCGGTTGCCGTCGGGCAACGCTAACCAATTCAGTTTCAGAGCCGGCGTCGTCTGGCTGTCCCTGTTCTGTAAGCTGAACCGAGATAAGCTGCGGACCGGGGAGATTCCCCCAAGAGGTGACACGATGGACCGCTCCGACATGCAGGTGTCCGATCTACTGGTCCTGGAACTGCGGGGATTCCACGATGTCTATGGCCGTGGGCCGGACTTCTGGGACGCCTACCAACGCATCATGGGCATCGCAGCGCAGGCTGGCGGCGACATGATCACCCTGGCCAACGAGATGGCCGCCCTGGCACAACGGCTCGGCGCCACCGATCGCGCGCAGCTGCTGTAGTCGCCAACGCCCTGGTGCGGTGGCCACGGTAGCGCCGCAGTACGAACCTTCATGCCGTGTGGAGCGTCAACGGAATGCCCCGCTGGCGTTGATCGGCGTAGCTGGCGCGGACTTCGCGGCAGTACGGCCCGGACATGACGAAGCGGCGGCAGATCGCCGGACGCGTTTCGTAGATCGAACAGCACATGCGCGCAGCATCGATGGCCACGCACCACCCCTCCTCATCGCGTGCCATCACGCGCCAGCCTTCCTGCGTCACGCTGGTCAGATGATGCGGGATGCGGTCGGACGGGTCGACCAGGACGGTGAGCCGGCAACAGACGGCGTCGCAGCGTTCGCAGAGAGTGTTGATGGAAAAGCCCGGAAAGAATGAGGGCACGCCGAAGGTGTGCGCGCTCACCATACACCTTGAGCGCGCGCGGATGTGAATCGCGCGTCGCACGGTGAGCGCGCTGCCTCGCACTGCCGTGAGCTCAACACAGCAGTCGGATGGCCTGCATCGCGTTCAGTGGCGTTGCTGGCTCAACGCTGGCAGCGCAGCGCTGCACGGATCGCGAAAGTCCGCGCTTGCAGCGGCAAGTACCTCGATACTGGATAGCCTCGTTGCCTTTGTCGTGTCGATGCGAAGACGAATTTCACCCCGGATGCCGTACGCAGGTCGTAGCGTGTGGACACATTGCAACAGAGCGGAGTGCGTCATGAATCGGCCTTCCATCCACGCCAATCCAACCAACAACAACGACAACGACAACGACAACAAGACCCACCACGACGATGACCGGCAGGATGCCCTGCAGGACGAGGCGGTGGAAGAGACGTTCCCTGCCAGCGATCCGGTGTCGCCTTTCGTACCAGCCAAGCCGTTGGATTGAGACCTCGGGTCGGCTACACCCGTCAGGCAACGCTAGCCGCGCCGGCGCGGGACCCCTCCGTTCGCACGCCCTGGTCGGCAGCGGTGCTTGATCCTTCGGTTGCCCCACCATCAGGACGAGGGCTGGCTGAGAACCGTAGCGCTGCGGCTTTCATCGAAGGCCGCAGCGCTGGCGAACATCGTGCCGTGCGACGCGACTCACCTACGGCGTCAGCACCACTTTGCGGCAGTCGTCCTGCTTCTTGTCGAATACCTCGTACCCGCGCGCTGCGTCCGCCAGCGGCATCCGATGCGAAATGATGGCGTTCGGCTTGAGTTCCCCGTTGCCGATGCGTTCCAGCAGGTACGGCATATGCTTCTGCACATGTGTCTGCCCCATCTTGAAGGTCAGGCCCTTGTCGAATGCGTCGCCGAACATGAAGCCGTGGATGAAGCCCGCATAGACGCCGGGTACGCTGACGACTCCGCAGCGGCGCGTGGCGGCGATGCATTGGCGAATGGCAACGCCGCTACTGCCTTCCAGCTTCAGATTGGTCAGCGCAGTTTCGAGGGCGCTGCCTTCGGCTTCGAAGCCCACCGCTTCGATGCTGGCATCCACGCCGCGGCCATCGGTCTGCGACACGATGATGTCGGCCGGGTCGTCGACTTCGTCGAAGTTGATCGGAATGACGCCATACGCCTTCGAAGCGAAGTCCAGCCGATATGCCAGGCGGTCCACCATGAAGATGCGTTCGGCACCGAGCATGCGGCAGCATGCCGCCGCCATCAGTCCCACCGGGCCCGCGCCGAAGATCGCCACCGTGGATCCCTGCTTGACACCGGCATCCACCACGGCCTGGTATCCGGTAGGCAAGATGTCGGACAGGAACAAGACCTGCTCGTCATGCAGGGCGTCGGTCACCACCAGCGGCCCGACATTGGCCTTGGGCACGCGCACGTACTCTGCCTGGCCGCCGGATAGCCCGCCATACAGATGGCTGAAGCCGAACAATGCGGCCGGGGGGCGGATGTCCTTGTGATTGAGTGCGGCGCCCTTGCCCGTGTTGGTGGTTTCGCAGGCGGAAAACTCCTGCAACACACAATGGAAGCAGCGCCCGCAGGCCACCACGAATGGAATCACGACGCGGTCGCCACGCTTGACCGCGGTGACGTCGGGGCCGACATCTTCGACGATGCCCATGAATTCGTGGCCGAGAATGTCGCCATGGCGCAGGTCGGGAATCTTGCCGCGATACAGATGCAGGTCCGATCCACAGATGGCTGTCGCGGTGACCCGCAGAATCAGGTCATCGCGTTCGACAAGTACCGGATCCGGGACGGTTTCGACGCGTACATCGCGCGAGCCGTGATAGTTGAGCGCAAGCATGGAAGCCTCCGAGGGCGTGGTGGGGTATCAGGGCCGCGCAGTGTTCGCCGCGCAGCGTTAAGCCGATCAGCAGGGCACGTGGTCAGGGCGTGTACGTGGCATCTGCGACGTGGCGTTGATGCGCAGGTCACGTCTGGATAACCCGCGCGCTCGCACGCTCACTTGCCGTGCCCGGCCGCCACCGTGGTGTCCGCTACGGGCTCTGGCATTCATTCCACAACCGTCGCCGTGAGGCGATCAATCAGGAGGCAACAATGGGACTTTTCAGGATGGTGACCGCCGGCGCGGTCGGTTACGTGGCCTACAAGGCATGGCAGCGCCATCAGGAGCAGGCAGGCCAGTCGCTGCGTGCCCCGAGCCTGCTGCAGGACCGACAAAGCGCTGCGTTCGACAGAACGCCGCCGCATGGAGATCCCCTGCAAGGCGCGATGAATACGGGTGGCGATCGCAAGCAGGCGCTGGGTGCATTGTCGGTCTTCAACGAACAGGAGCGCACGCTGGCGCAGCTGGCTGTGATGAAAGGCGTGCAGGGTTCGGTGCTGGAATTCGCGCGCAAGATGGACGAGGCGCACAGCGCGGCGCTGACCGACCTGAGCCGCTTCGCACCCGACCGCGTCGGTGCGATGGCGCAGGCCGCCGCGGCCCGGTCGGAAGGGGCCCGTAAGCAATTGGAACAGCTGGACGGCCAGAGTTTCGAGACACGCTATCTGCAGGTCAGCGTAACCAGCCACGAGCAGGCACTGGCGTTGCTCGATACACAACTGAGCAGCGAGCCGGGCTCCAGCGAACTGGGCAAGGAACTGCAGCGCACGCGCGCCACCATTGCCGAGCATCTCGAGCATGCCAAGACCTTGCGTGCGAAGTAGACACAGGTGCACTGAGAAGCGATGCCGTGGTGCTGCCAAAGCGCAGCGCCACGGCCGGTTGAATCGTGTTCGGTTCAACGCGCCGAATGCTTGATGAGGCGTTGACAGGCCGCAAGAACTCGGCGATTGGGGCGGAAATCCCCGTGAGGACGGGTGCCCCTTCGCCCCCCTGAAGACCGTGCTGCGCCGGCTGTTCGCAATCTTTGTAGAAGCATGCCCTTGCACATCCTTGCCCGTGCGCAGATGTTCTCATCGCACCTTTGGCAGGTTTTGATCGGTCAACCGGATCAGCAGATCATCAGCGGCGGTCCAGCCAGCGACTCTGGCCAGCAGACCCGCCGGTGACATTGCGCTCATCCAGACCGCGTTACCGCTGCACGAGCTGTACCCTCCCGGTGAGCATGGCGCCCGACCCATGCGCGCCCGGCTCCAAACAGGGGATGGCCGGCACATTGCCGGCCATGGACAAAGGCGCTATGCCGCGAATTGTCACGCCGCGTATGTGCGGTTCGTGCGTGAGGAAAGCGACGCCGTGGCAGTCCTCGTCATTCGCTCCAATGGTCACAGCGTCACGGCGCCTCCCGATACGGTCAGCAACGTACCGGAGGTGTAGCTCGCGGTATCTGCGGCCAGCATGACATAGGCAGATGCCAGTTCCGCCGGTTGGCCTGGGCGTCCCATTGGGGTCTGCTCGCCGAAGGTGCTGACCGATTCTTCGTCCATGCCGGCCGGTATGAAGGGCGTCCAGATCGGGCCGGGTAGCACCGCGTTGACGCGGATCTGCTTGTCGGCCAGTACGCCGGCCAGGCCAATGGTGAGATTGGCCAATGCTCCCTTGCTTGCCGCATAGGGAAGGATGTTCGGCGTGGGTTTCTTGGACTGCACCGACGCGGTGTTGATGATGGAACCGCCTTTGGTCATCAACGGGACTGCCAGTTGCACCAGATGAAAGACTGCGTGCACGTTCGTATCGAAAGTCTTGCGCCATTCTTCCAGTGTGATGTCTTCGAAGTTCTGATAGAAGGCCTGGTACGCTGCGTTATTCACCAGCACGTCCACACCTCCGAACGCGTTGCGTACGCTTTCGATCAGGCTCTGTGCCTGCCGCTCTTCGCTGATGTCACAAGCGACCAGTAGCGCCTTGACACCCGCCTTCTCGATCAATGCGCCGATCTTTTCGGCATCGGCCTGCTCGGTCGGCAGATAGGCGATCGCAACATCAGCGCCTTCGCGTGCATACGCGATGGCGACCGCGGCGCCGATACCGCTGTCGCCGCCAGTGATCAGGGCGCGCTTGCCCTTCAACTGACCATGGCCGACATAGCTGTCTTCACCATGATCCGGGCGTGGGTCCATTTTTTCGGTCTTTCCTGGGAAACTTTGCTGCTGCGGCTTGAAGGGCGGGCGCGGGTAGTTGGGTACGGCCATGGGGCGTCTCCTGTGGGAGCGGGGGAGACCTGCAGTGTGGGTGCGCAGACGTAAACGTTCGGGCTAGGCGATGTGGGCGGGGTGTGTGCTGCCACCCGCGTGGCGTGGGTGGCCCGCACTCTTTGCGGACGGCTGCGGTTGCATGCAGGCGAGTCGTTCTTCATGTCGTGCTTGCCGATGGGGTTCGATACTGCCCATCCTGTCTGGAGGTGAGCCATGTTTCTGCGTCGCAATGGTTTGTCGTTGTGTTTGCTCTCACTGACCCTGCTGTTCATAGGCGCACAGATCTATGCAGGGCTGCATGCATATAACCAGGAACTGGCCGAGCAAGGACAGCCGGCACTTGCGCTGGCTGCCTATCTGCACAGTGCGCACTTCATGTCTGCACTGTTCGAGAACTGGGAAAGCGAGTTCCTGCAGATGGGCATGTATGTGCTGCTGACAGTGAAGCTGCGCCAGGCGGGCTCGGCAGAATCGCGCCCACTCGACCCCGCCGACGAACAGGGGGCAATCGCTGCCGGACCGGCTCCCTGGCCGGTTCGCGCAGGTGGTCTGTGGCGAGTGCTGTACGGACATTCGCTGGCCATCGCCTTCGCAGCGTTGTTCATGATGAGCTTCGTGCTGCATTTGATCGGAAGCTGGCGACTGGAGCTGCTCGAGCGCGCACAGCGCGGGCAGCCTCCGATCCGCGTGATCGATCATCTGACAGGCGCGGATTTCTGGTTCGAATCGATGCAGAACTGGCAAAGCGAATTCCTGGCGGTGTTCTCGCTGGTGGTATTGACCATCTGGCTGCGGCAGAAGGACTCACCGCAATCCAAGCCAGTGCAGGCGCCGCATTCGCAGACCGGTGCGTAAAACTGCGAGCCGCCGACACGCACCAGGTTTACCTTGCGCGCTACCAACGCTTTCACGCCACGCCACGGCGGCGTTCACCGCCCTGCAATGCAACAGCGCCTAGCGTGACTGCACGACACCGCAGGAGTAGCCACATGAGCAGCGAATCCAGGCAGCCGTGGGGACCGAAGTCCGATCAGCAAAAGCCGTTCACGCCGCAGGAGCATCGCAACGAGGATGCACAGTGGAAGGATCGCGATATGCCGGATGAGGATCCGGACGTCAACAAGGTCGACCCGGAGCGCGACTACGAGCGCCCGGATGGCTCGGAAAGGCGTTGACGACGGTCGGTCTGTCCGCAGGCCCCTCGCTTCTCGCCGCCAAGTGGAAACAGACATGCTGCGCCTGAGGTCCGGCATGCGCTGGTGTTTGCTCCATATGTCCATGTTTCCCTGTCCGTCCCTGCCAGACGCGGGCGTGCGGCTTGCATGTGATCCAATCGATCCCCACGTCCTAGGAGCACACGCAACGGATGCGCCGCCGGTGGCGAGGGTGCGGCGCAGCACGCCAGCGGAACCATGGGTGGTTTCGGGCCGCTCGGTCGCCATCCCACACTTTGCGCCATCCGCGGCAGAACCTTGCGCTACTTGGCGATTCGCCGATTCAGCACCGGTCAGCAGCCCCAAGCATGACGCTTGGCACTGGAAAATCCGGGCACATCCGTGCGTACTGCATGTACATCCACGATGGCGAGCTCGACTAGGGGAGGCGCGCCGCCCGAATGCCACCTCTCGCTGTATCACGACATGCATATCCGTGTGATAGGCAGGCGTCTTCGCGCCGCTGTCACAATTCTCAACTGAACATGTACTAGTCATTGCGGACAGAAGCGCTCATGGACCGTCTTTCCTGCGCCATCATCGACGACGACGTGGAGTTCTGCGATCAGGTGGTGGAGTTGGCCACCGATAGCGGCTTCCGTGCCAAGGGAATCCACACCCTGGGCGAGGCCAGCCGCTGGCTGGACAGCAATTTCCCCGATCTGCTGGTGGTTGATGTCGGTCTGCCCGATGGCAGCGGCTTCGATCTGATCGAGCGGCTGGATCCGGACCAGACCCCGCAGATCGTGGTGGTGTCGGGTGACTATGCCTATGAAACCCAGGGACGCGCGCAGCAATTCGGTGTGAGCGAGTTCCTGACCAAGCCTTTCGCGCCGGAACGCCTGGAACGCGTGCTCGGCGGCCTGCGCGAAGCGCAGCGAGGCAATCTGGGCATCATCGGCAATAGCGACAGCATCGCGATGCTGCGCAAGGACATCGTGCGCGTGGCGCCGACCGATCTGAATGTGCTGGTGACCGGCGAAACCGGCACCGGCAAGGACCTGGTGGCGCGTGCGATCCACCGGGTGTCGGGCCGTCGCGGCCGCTTCGTGCCGGTCAACTGCGGCGCCATTCCCGAAGAGTTGCTGGCCAGCCAGCTGTTCGGCCACGAGCGCGGCAGCTTCACCGGCGCCGATCGCCGGCATGCCGGGTTTCTGGAACAGGCCGCGGGTGGCTCGCTGTTCCTGGACGAGATCGGCGAAATGCCCAAGCGCCTGCAGGTGTACCTGCTGCGGGCGATCGAGTCGCGCAGCTTCATGCGGGTTGGCGGCAACGAGGAGATTCCGCTGGATGCGCGCGTGATCGCAGCCACGCATCAGCATGTACAGCGCGAGCAGGCAGTGCTGCGCGAGGACCTGTTCTACCGCCTCAACGAGTATCCGATCCAGGTGCCGCCGTTGCGCGAACGCCGCGGCGATGTGCGCGTGCTGGGCCTGCGCATGATCGACGAGCTCAACCTCAAGTACGGCAAGCGCAAGCTGCCGACCAAGTCGTTGCTGCGTTACCTGGCCCATCACGCCTGGCCGGGCAATGTGCGCGAGCTGCGCTCGTTCATCCACTATCTGTATCTGCGCTCGGATGGCGATCAGCTGAGCGCACCGGATGTGGAGCAGACCGTCCCCCAGGCGGCCGAAGATGGGCTGATGATTCCTGTGGGCTGGACCATGCGCCAGGCCGAAGACGCGATGATCGAATCGGCGCTGGCACGCACGCGTTTCAACAAGAAGGCGGCCGCCCGCGAACTGGGCATCAGCGTGCGGACCTTGCATAACCGGCTCAGCGGCAAGGATGCGTAGTGGCTGATCAACCGCGCGGGCAGCGGCGCGAATTGCTGCACCAGTTGCGCAACCGTCTCAATGTGATGGGTTTCGCGTTGTACGCATTGCGTCATGAATCGTCCAAGCCGGTAGAAACGCTGCGCAACGCGCATCAGGCAGCAGTAGAGCTGCTCAACCAGCTCGGCGAAGAAGAGCGCGCGCTGCAGCAGTCCGCGGACGTGTCGACGGATGCGGCGGGGCTGGCTGGCGCCGATCAGTGAGCGGTCGAATCGGTCTGTTGGCCGAGCAGGCTGGTGATGGTTTGCGCGTTGTAGGGCTTCATGCAATAGGACAGATGCGCAAAGCGTTTGGGCAAGGTGTGGCGGTCGTAGCCAGAGCAGAACGAAAACGGCACACCGCGCTCCATCAGGGCGTCGGCAACCGGGAAGACTGCATGGCCGCGCACATTGACATCCAGCAAGGCGCCATCGATGGCTTGGCCCGATGCGATCAGCGAAAGCGCGTCTGCGATATTGCCGACGGGTCCCACCACGCGCACACCGGCCTCCACAAGTAGGTCGTTGAGCGATTCGGCCAGCAGATAATCGTCTTCGACAACGAGAATGCGACGGCAATTGGGTGCATTGTCCTGCATGGCAAGCTCCAGGGCGGCGAGCGCATCGAAGTGCGCGTAAGGCCATGGTGCGCCCGACGCAGGTTAACGGGGCGCGCAAGCAGGCGCTTCCAAGAGCGGCCTGCGCAGCAGGCGACCGCTGCAGTACAGTCACTGCAGTACAGCCACTGCGTGGCGGTCTGGCGCGCTTTACGCCATCATCCTTGGCTGCCCTCGGCTCGAGCGCACCAACGACACCGCCCACATGATCGACGACCAAGCCATTCCCAACGACATCGTCCCTGACGCCGATACCCAACCTGCTTTGTTCGTCCTTGGCGTGGGCGCTGCCGGCATGGATGCGGGCCGCCTGGCGGAACTGATCGATGCGGTCGCAGGAGCGTCGAATCTGGCCATCATCCTGCTGCTGCGCGACCGCCAGTTGCTGGATGAGGCGCGCCTGCGCGAGTTGCTCGGCAAACAGGCCACGCTGTTGGTGGTGCCCGGCGACGGCGATCGGCTGCAGCCCGGACGCTTCTACCTGCCGCCCGGCGATACCGTGGTGACGCTGGAAGAAGGCCGCATCCGCCTGCGTGCACTGCCCGGTGGCGAAAGCGATCACGGCTTGATCGACAGCTTCTTCGTATCGATGGCGCACGATCAGGACGGCAATGTGATCGGCCTGATCATGGGGCGCTTCGACGGCGATGGCACGCTGGGCACAGCAGCCATTCGCGAATGCGGCGGCCTGGCGCTGGCCGTGGACGATGTCTCGCTGCATGGACTGGACCTGCGCAGCGCCAGCAACCCCGCCGCCATCACCGACGACATCCTGCCACTCCCTCAGGTCGCTGCGCGCATCGCCGCGCATATGCAGCGCCACCATGGCTTCGGTCATCCGGCGCCGGTGGGCGTACGCAACGGCAGCGAGAGCGACAAGCTCAGCCAGGTCGCCGGCATCCTGCGCAATACCACCGGTCACGACTTTCACGGCTACAAGCGCGCTACCTTCCTGCGCCGTGTGCAACGGCGCATGCAGGTCGCACAGGTGGCAACGCTGGAGCAGTATCTGGAGATCCTGCGCAATCGCTTCGACGAGCCGTTGCAGCTGTTCAACGATCTGCTGATCGGTGTGACCAAGTTCTTTCGCGACCGCCGCGAGTTCGAATTTCTGGAGCAGCAGGTGATCCCGCGCTTGTTTCAGGGCAAGCACACCGGAGACAGCCTGCGCGTCTGGGTGCTGGGTTGCTCCACCGGCGAAGAGGCCTATTCACTGGCGATGCTGCTGCGCGAACACGCCGAAACGCTGGACACCGCGCCGCGGATCCAGATCTTCGCCAGCGATATCGACGGGCGCGCGCTGGCTACCGCACGGGTGGGACGCTATGCCTCCAGCATCGTGGGCGAAGTGGCGCCCGAGCGCCTGCGGCGCTGGTTCGTCAAGGAAGGCGACACCTATGTGGTGAGCAAGGAGTTGCGTGAGTTGTGCGTGTTCTCCCAGCACAGCATCGTCAAGGATCCGCCTTTTTCCCGGCTGGATCTGGTGTCGTGCCGCAATCTGCTGATCTACCTGGATGCAGAGCTGCAGAATCGGGTGATCCCGATCTTTCATTTCGCCATCCGGCCCGGCGGCTATCTGTTTCTCGGCAATGCGGAGAACGTGTCGCGGCACGCGCAGTTGTTTACACCGGTAGAGCGCAGCTTTCGGGTGTTTCAGCGCATCGATGCCGACAACAACGTGCACGCCACCTTTCCCGCCATGCAAGTGGCGGCAGCTACCAGGGTTCCGGCACCGCCGCAACGGCAGCGTAATTCCAGCAGTGCGCTGGTGCGCGCCGGCGAGCGCATCGCCGACCGCTACGCGCCTGCCTATGCGGTGCTCGACGAACATTTCGATGTGCTGCACTTTTCCTCGCAGGCGGGACGTTTCATCCGTCCCGGTGGCGGTACGCCCAGCCTCAACCTGCTCAATCTGATCCATCGCGACTTGCGCCTGGATCTGCGCAGTGCGCTCAGTCGCGCCGAGGCGGACCGCTCGCCGGTGCATGTCAGGGGCATCCAGGTGCACGAAGACGCTGCGACCTGGACGGTGAACCTGTTCGTCGAGCCGACCTCCGATGCGGAAGTGCCGCGTGGGTACGTGGTGCTGTTTCAGGAGGTGGAGGCGCGTGATCCATTGGAGCTGTCGGCACCGCGCGACAGCGCACACGACAGCGGTCACGTACAGGTGCTGGAAAACGAACTGCGCATCACCCGCGAGCGCCTGCAGTCGATGATCGAGGAGCTGGAGAGTACCAACGAGGAACTCAAGTCCTCCAACGAGGAATACCAGTCGCTCAATGAAGAGCTGCAGAGCGCCAACGAGGAGCTGGAGACCTCCAAGGAAGAGTTGCAGTCGGTCAACGAGGAAGTGACCACCGTCAACGGCGAACTGGCGCACCGCGTGCAGGAGTTGGCGCATGCCAACAGCGATCTGAAGAACCTGCTGGAAAGCACGCAGATCGCCACCGTATTTCTCGACAACGAGTTGCGCGTGACCAACTTCACGCCGGCCGTCACCGACATCCTGCCGCTGGTGGAGAGCGACATCCATCGCCCGATCAGCCACATCAAGCTGCATGTGGATTACGAGGATCTGCAGGAAGATGCGCGGCGGGTGATCCGTACCCTGGCCGTGCTTGATCGCGAGGTCGAAAATCCCAGCACGCGCGCGCGGTACATGGTGCGGGTGTTGCCGTACCGCACGGTGGACAACTTCATCGGCGGTGCGGTGCTGACCTTCCTGGACGTGACTCCGCTCACGCGTGCCGAGCGCGCGCTGCGTAGCAGCGAACAACGCCTGCGCACCTTGATGGAAGGCATCCCGCAGCTGGTGTGGCGCTCACTCGATGGCGGCCGCTGGACCTGGTCCAGTCCGCAATGGTCCAGCTACACCGGCCAGAGCGATATCGACAGCCTGGAGCTGGGCTGGTTGCAGGCGGTGCACCCGGACGATCGCGAGTCGACCATGAATGCATGGCGGGACAGTACGGCCAGCGGCGGCCTGGATATCGAGCACCGCTTGTTCAGTGCGGCCGAGCAGGCGTACCGATGGTTCCATACGCGCAGCGCGCCGGTGCGCGACGAGCGCGGTCAGGTGCTGGAGTGGCTGGGCACCTCCACCGAGTCGGATAATCTGCGCCGCCTGCAGGAGCAGCAGCGTGTGCTGGTGACCGAACTGCAGCACCGCACGCGCAACCTGATCACGGTGGTGCAATCGGTGGCCAAGCAAACCATGCAAAGCAGCCAGGGCATGCCCGAGTTCGCCGCCAAGTTCGAGGATCGCCTGTCGGCGTTGTCACGTGTGCAGGGTCTGTTGTCGCAATCTGAAAACGAGCCGACCACCATTGGTGCGCTGTTGCGGATGGAGTTGGCCGCACTCGGCGCCGAGCCGGAGCATCGGCGCATCGTGGTGGAAGGTCCCGAGGTCGCTTTGCGCAAGTCCACGGTGCAGACCCTGGCCCTGGCATTGCACGAGCTCGCGACCAATGCGCTCAAATACGGCGCACTGGCGGTCGACACCGGCCGCTTGACGGTGCGCTGGAGCGTGGTCACTGGTAACGACGCATCGACGCAGCTAGCACTGGAATGGATCGAAGAAGGTGCAAACCAGCAGCTGCGCGAGGATCGCGATAAAGCGGGGGGCTTTGGACGGCGCCTGATCGAAAAAGCCCTGCCCTATAGCCATGGGGCGCACACCTGGTACGAACTCACCGACACGCGGCTTGAGTGCAGGATCCAGCTGCCACTGCACCCACTGCAGGGATGACACACCGGTAGCGACACGCGCCACATGCAGGTCCTGTGGGCAGTGCGTGGACGATGTGCGCGTCAATCGGGCTCAGCGTTTCTCAGTGCCATCGATGGCACGCTGCTGCGCCTCGATATGTTGCTGCTTGCCATAGGTGCCTGTCTGGCCGAAGTTGGGCTGCGTGCTGCCGTCGCGTTGCGCGTGCTCGTTTGGTTCGCTTTCGCCATGATGATGACGCCGCTCTTGGCGTTGTTCCTGTTGACCAGCGCCCGGTGATGCGGTGGCATCACTGCGTTTCAGCGACCCGTTGCGACCGGACCCAGCCTCGGGTGCGTCGGCGGCTTCATCGTGGTGACCCGTCTGTCGGGTGTGAGGTGTGGTTTCACTGTTCATACCGATTCCTCTGTGCAGTCAGAAGAAAGCCCAGGTCTCGCAGGCCCGGGCTTGTCATGCGCGTGCGACGCGCGGTTGGCGTCAGCGCTGAATGTCGCCTGTGGTGGACCCTGCACCCGGACCCGCCCCCAGATCCGCGCCGGTGACACGATCCAGTTCAGGGTTGGACAGCAGGCGCAGCGACATCGCGTCCAATGCCGCGGCCTGGGTCTTATCCAGCGCCACCGTGGCCGAACCGTCTCCGCCGTCCACTGCCGCCTGCTGCTCGCGGTCCGCGACGACCTCCCACTGCTCCCCGGCATTCCATGGGCCGACCATGTCGCCCTCGCCTTGCGAGGTGTTGTAGTAGGTGTCGGTAAAACGTGGGTCGCCCGGCAGTTTGCCCGGCGGAAAGTTGGGCTCGATCGAATACAACGCCTTTTCGAACGACTTCTGATGCGCAACCTCGCGTGTCATCAGAAAGCGTAGCGCATCCACGATCCCGGGATCGTCGGTGACCGTGATCAGGCGCTCATAGACGAGCTTGGCACGGGCTTCGGCAGCAATATTGGAACGCATGTCGGCTGTCGGGCAGCCGATGCTGTCCACGTAGGCTGCCGTCCACGGTACACCGCTGGAATTGACCAGTGCCGGCCCGCCGCCATACAGGATCTGCTGTGTGTGACTGGTGCTGTTTTGCGTCATCGAACGCATTGCCATCGCCTCTTCCATGCCTTCGGACAACACCGCCTTCGGCCCCTTGTTCAGCATGGCAATGATGGAGCCGATGATTTCCAGGTGGCTCAGTTCTTCGGTGGCGATATCGAACAGCAGATCCTTGCGGCCCGGATCGTCCTCACCCAGCGCCTGAGTGAAGTAGCGCATCGCAGCGGCGAGTTCGCCCTGCGGTCCGCCGAATTGCTCGAGCATCAGCGTGGCCAGATCCGGATTCGGCTGGGCGACGCGGACGGTGTACATCAACCGCTTGTTGTGCATGAACATGGGGGTGCTCCAATGGCTGGCGCCCGGCAACTACGACCACTCAGGGAGCGCGCAGCAACGTGGGGCCTTGGCTGTTTGAATGCGTCCGCAGGGGCGGACAACGCGGGACGCTGGGCGTCCCGCGCAGAGGGGTCAGGCCGCCTTGCTGGCCTTGGATGCCTTCTGGTTACCGCCCTGCTCGGCAAGCAGGGTCAGCTTTTCATCGGTTGCCTTTTCTTCTTCCAGCGTGGCCAGCAACAGCGGCAACGCATCGGCGTAACCCAGCTGCTTGGCGATCGCGGCGATGGTGCCGTAGGAGGCGATCTCGTAGTGTTCCACCTTCTGCGCGCCGCCAATCAACGCCGCATCGCGCACCGGGCCGGCCTCGATCTCCTCGATGACCTCACGGCTTTCTTCGACCAGGCCTTCCATCGCCGCGCACTTGATGCGCTTGAGCTTGATGCCGAGGAGATCGACCACCTGATCGATGCGTTCGATCTGGCCTTGGGTCTCTTCCAGATGGGTCTCGAACGCCTGCTTCAGCTTTGGCTCGGTCGCAGCACGGGCCAGTCGCGGCAACGACTTGGTGAGCTGCTTCTCGGCACTGTAGATGTCCGACAATTCGTGGATGAACAGTTCTTCGACGGTGTTGATCGCCATGGATGACTCCTTTGGTGGTGATGGGGGGATGACACGCTGTGGCGCATGCCGTCGATGCCTGGATGACACAAACCGATCGTGTGGCTGCAACCACATCGCAATCTGTCGCAGTGGAGCCAGGTGTCGTCGGGGCGATACCACGTGATCGCTACGCTAGCGGCGCGAGTGTTAGCGGGATTGGTGGATACGGTGATCCAGATGCGATGACGGCCTGTGCCGTAAGGGGACGCGAGCGGCAGGATGTCGTCCGAGCAAACCGACCACGATGGTCATCGCTGCTCGCATGTCGCCGTCATCGCGCCACTTGCCGACCTAGATGCGTTACAAGCAGTGCCCAACCAACCTGCGAGGCTCGACATGACGCCGCTGGACAAACCGCTACACCGCGAGTTGCGCATCGGCGCGCAGACCTACACTTTGCGCATCGATCCGCAAGGCTTGAAGTTGGTCGAGAAGGGGCGACGCAAGGGCGTGAATCTGCGTTGGGACGAGCTGGTCAACGGCGATGCAGCGATGGCCCGCGCGTTGCAGGCGTCGTTGCAAGACGGCTGAACTCAAGTGCCAGGCGCGGTTGGCAAACGACTGCACTCACCGCCAGGCGGGTGCGCGCGGTGCCCGGTGCAGCATGTGCAACGCGTCATCCTTCGGGGTCGGGAATACCGTCCGCACCCGCCGCAGGACTGCTCGCCACGGTCTGCTGGTCCTCGGAGGCTCAGGCTCAGGCTTGGGGAAACAGCCGTGCCAGCTCGCGCACGGCCGCTTCGGTGGCGGCGCGGTCGGGCCTGCCATCGGGGTTGTCGAAGTCGTTGGCGCCTTGCGCCTGCACCAGCAGTCCGTCGCGCCGCGGCACCACGTTGAGGTTGTGCCCACGCCAGACCAGCCCGTAGGTGACCTCCGGTTGCGGGATCAGGCGTGCAGTCAGTCCGCGTACCGGGATCACGCTTTCGTCGCCCAGCAGGGCGCGCGCACCATAGCCGGTTGCGTTGACCAGGACCTTCTCGCGTACATCGCCGAACTGGCGCGGATGTTCGAAATGGCGGGTCTGCAACTCGCCGCCGGCCTGCAGGAAATCCTGCAACAACAGTCGCGCATAGGCACTGATGTTGAAGGTCAGCTGGCTATAGCGGCGCACGAACGGTACCGGGAAGGGATGGCTGCCCGCGGCGACAGGGCGCGAGCGCGGCCCCAGATCGCGCAGCAGCGTGCTTTCCAATGCAGGGTAGTCCGGCTCGTGCGCTTCGGCCGAGGTGACCGGCTGATCGAACGGCACGTCGGACAATACATAGCCATCGCGCCATTCGATCGGCTCGCCGGGCAGGCCGAGCAGGGTCTGGTAGCGACGAAACGAGATCCGCGCCATCGCCTCCCAACGCGTCTTGAAGTCGGCGCTGGGGTATGCGCTGGTGCACACGCGCGAGTCCGGCGACCACACCCCGGTGGCATAGAAGGAACGCACGTCCGGAAGCCGCTCGCGTGCATAGATACGCACGCGCAGGCCGGCACGCTGCGCGGCCAGGGCGGTGGTCAGCCCGATCGCGCCGCAGCCGATCACCGCCAGCTCCCGGATGTCGCCATCGGCCGCACGCACCAGCTGCAGTGCGAGTTCTGCGGCGCCCCACGACAACGACCAGCCGCTGCCGCCGTGTCCATAGTTGTGCACCACGGTCTTGCGCCCGATGCGTTCGGCCTCGATGCGCGGGCCTTGCGCGCGAAACGGCCGCGTGCAGCCATCGATGGCGATGATGCGATCGACCGAGGCGCGCATCGGCATCAGCGGCGGTGCGGCTGCGAACCGCGTGGGCAACGCATCCGGCCCAGGAGCAGCGGGTAAGGGTGCGGAAGGCGCGGCGCCCGTCTTGTTGGTAGCCGCCCAACTGCCAGTGGAAGCGGTCGCGAGCGCAAGCCCAGCGCTGTGCAGGAAACGACGTCGGTGCATGCGACTTCCGGATGATGGTGGGTGGCAGGGCAGTCGTCGGGCGGTGGCACGATGACGCTACCGCGCGATGGTAACGCCTCGAGGTGCTACACGGCCGCGCTGGCCAAGCCTGCGCTACGCGGTGGCAGGCGATCACGCCCGCGGGTCTGTCGGTCAGCCCGGCTTCGTCCGCTGAATCCGGCATTTGAACGCGCTCTGGCAGCCATTCGTCGCCTTGGGGGTTTCGCTGCCACGCGTGCCGGCTATGCTCGCTGCGGTCCCACTCAACGAGTCATCTGTCCGTGTCCGCCAGCGTCTTTCTGATCGTGCGTGTCGTGTTCGCCTGGGCTGCCGCGTTGGTGGTGGCGGGAATCATGTGGGCACAGCTGTTCGGTTCGACCGGCACGTTCTTCGGACTGGCGTGCATGGTGCTGCTGACGCTTGCCTTGAGGAGCGCGATCACCCATGTGCGGCGCGTACGCCTGATCGCCGGGCGGTTGGACCACGACACCTTGTCCACCCGCCAACGCCGTCAGATCGAAGTGCCGTTGGAGGCGCGAGCCAGTTTTGCGGTGGTGGAAGAGGCCCTGCGCGCGCTGCCGCGCGTGCAGGACATCGAGTGCGCGCCGGGCAGTCTGCTGATCCGCGCCCGCGTGCGCCGCATCGACCCATACGAAGGTCGCAAGCCCTCGCGCTGGAATCTGTTCGCGCGCTTCGCCATCACCCACAACCAGGTGCTGGTGACGATCACGCCGGGGCAGGGCACCAGCAGCGTCACGGTCTTGTGCGAGCCCGATGCTGGCGCATGGGTGGACCTGTTCGCGGTGGACGAGGGCAGCAACTACGAAAACGCCGAGGCGATCAACCGCGCGGTGGTGCGACGGGTCGGCGAGCTGCGCCGCGACGAGCAGGCGGCGGTCGAACAGTCGGTGATGGAGAAGGAACTGGCGGTGGCGCGGCTGAATCTGCTGCATGCCCAGGTCGAGCCGCATTTCCTCTACAACACGCTGGCCAGCGCACAGGTATTGGCACGTACCGATCCGCCACGCGCCGACCTCATGCTCGGGCACCTGATCGACTACCTGCGCCGCTCGCTGCCCAGCGCCGACGATGCCACCTCCACTCTCGGCGAGGAGCTCGAACGTACGCAGGCCTACCTGGAAATCCTGCGCATCCGCATGGGCACACGGCTGGCATTGCAGGTGGAAGTGCCTTACGAACTGCGCAGCCTGCAGCTGCCGTCGATGATGCTGCAGACCCTGGTGGAGAACGCCATCAAGCACGGGCTGGAACCCAAGCCCGGCGGCGGAACGGTGTGGATCCTGGCGCGCCGTGTCGATGGCCAGGCCACGCTGACCGTGGCCGACGATGGCCAGGGCTTCAACGCGCACAGCCACGGTACCGGCATCGGCCTGAAGAACCTGCGCGAGCGTCTGCAACTGATCTACGCCGGCCAGGCGAATTTTGCCATCGTCTCCAATTTTCCCAGCGGCGTGGCCGCCACGATCACGTTGCCGTTGCCGGCATCGCTGCTCGATCCGGCGCGACAACCGCCCCCGTTGCCCGAGGTCGCCGCGGCACCCGTGCAGGTGCAGGCATGAGCGCCTTGCGTGCGGTGATCGCCGAAGACGAGGCGTTGCTGCGGCAGTCGCTACTGGCACTGCTGGCCGAGGTCTGCCCGCAGCTGCAGGTGGTGGGCGAATGCGAAGACGGCGCCAGCGCACTGGAGGCCATCGCCATCCAGCAGCCGGATGTGGTGTTCCTGGATATCCGCATGCCCGGCCTGACCGGAATCGAGGTGGCGCGTGCACTGCGCGAGGTGAGCCCGCGCACTCAGGTGGTGTTCGTCACCGCCTACGACCAGTACGCCATCGACGCATTCGAACATGGCGCGGTGGACTATCTGCTCAAGCCGATCGAACGCAAGCGCCTGCAGGCCACCTGGCAGCGCGTACAGCAGCGCGCCGCCGCCGGCCAGCCCGATGGCGGCCTGCTGGAAGCCTTGCTGCAACGCCTGTCCGCTCGTCCGACGGCCAGCGACGCACCGCCGCCGCTGGCATGGCTCACCGCCAGCAGCGGGCGCGAGACCCGCCTGATCGCGCTGGAGGAGGTGGCCTACTTCCAGGCCGATCAGAAATACACCACGGTGATGACCGCTGCCGGCGAAGCCGTCCTGCGCACGCCGCTGCGCGAGCTGCTCGACGCGCTCGATCCGCAGGTGTTCAAGCAGATCCACCGCTCGACCATCGTCAACATGAAGGCGGTGGCCTCGGTCGTCCGCGACGATACCGGCAAGGGCCGGCTGCACCTGCGCGGCCGCAGCGAGACGCTCACCGTCAGCCAGCCCTTCATGAGCCTGTTCCGCGGCATGTAACTCCCCAATCGCATCGACTTGAAAGGACTGTCTCCATGCGCCTGCTCGCCTCCCTGGTGTACTGCCTGCTTGCCCTGGCCGGCTGCCACGAACGCACCGGCACCACCTCGATCACCCGTGCCATCAGCGATGGCCGCGATGTGATCTTCAGCAAGACCCTGGTCACCGCCACCGAAACCAACGTGCATTGCCTGGCCAGCAGCAGCGGCCAGTGCCACTACCTGGTGTACGAGGACCAGTGTTCTGCCGCTGCCGCCGGCAGCGCGTCAGCGCCGGGCTGCGCGCGCAGGACGCTGGAGCGCTTCGCCCTGTCGCCTGGCCAGATCCGCGCCTTGCGCGGTGTGCCGGCGAAGGCGCATACCTGCGTGGATGCCACCGCGCCCGCCGCCGATTGCCACGGTTGATGCCCGGCACGCGCGTTTGGCGGTGGGATGCACTGCCGCACCACTGTCCACCGCACTCCTGGGAAGGATAGCGGCGCGACCAGTCGTCGCCATCCACGTCGCGCCATCGGGCAACATGCGCGTGGCATGGCGCGCGGTTGCCGGCGCCGGCCGCGGTGAGCGACCACACACCTGAATACGCACTGACGACAAGCGGCCGCTTCTGCGATGATTGCCGGCTTGTGCCGGTTCACGGCGCCATCACCTTCAGGCTCTTCATGTCCGAACACTCGTTGCGCCGCGACGTCGGCCCCTTTGCGCTCATGCTGACCGGGCTGGGCTCGATCATCGGTTCCGGCTGGCTGTTCGGCGCCTGGCGCGCCGCCGGCCTGGCCGGCCCCGGCGCCATCTGGGCGTGGGTGCTGGGTGCGGCGATCATCACCACCATCGCGCTGTCCTACGCCGAGCTCGGCGCCATGTTTCCCGAGTCCGGTGGCATGGTGCGTTACAGCCACTATTCGCACGGCTCGCTGGTGGGCTTCATTGCCGGCTGGGCCAACTGGATCGCCATCGTCTCGGTGATCCCGGTCGAAGCCGAGGCCTCGGTGCAGTACATGGCCTCCTGGCCCTGGGCCTGGGCGCAAGGGCTCTATGTGCAGGCACCTGGCGGGGCCGGTGAATTGTCGGTGCCGGGCCTGCTGATCTCGGCGGTGCTGGTGCTGGTGTATTTCTTCCTGAATTTCTGGAGCGTGAAGCTGTTCGCACGCTCCAACACCTTGATCACCGTGTTCAAGCTGGTGGTGCCGGCCGCCACCGGCGTGGCACTGATCGCCAGCGGTTTCCACAGCGACAACTTCAGCGTCGGCATCCATGGCGATGCGCACGTGCTCGACCTGGCCGCGGTGCTGACTGCCGTGGCCACCGCCGGCATCGTGTTCAGCTTCAACGGCTTCCAGAGTCCGGTGAACCTGGCCGGCGAAGCGCGTAACCCCGGGCGCAGCATTCCGTTCGCGGTGCTGGGCTCGATTGCGTTGGCCACCCTGGTCTATGTGATCCTGCAGGTGGCCTACATCGGCGCGGTGCCGCCGGATCTGCTGGCCAAGGCCGGCTGGCATGGCATCGACTTCCGCTCGCCGTTCGCCGAGCTGGCCATCATCGTCAACCTGCACTGGCTGGCGATGCTGCTGTACATCGATGCGTTCGTCAGCCCCAGCGGCACCGGCATCACCTATACCGCCACCACCGCGCGCATGGTCTACGGCATGGAAAAGAACGGCACCATGCCAGCCGTGCTGGGCAAGCTGCACCCGGTGTGGGGCGTGCCGCGCATGGCGATGTACTTCAACCTGGCGGTGTCGTTCGTGTTCCTGTTTTTTTTCCGCGGCTGGGGCACGCTGGCGGCGGTGATCTCGGTGGCCACCATCATTTCCTACCTCACCGGCCCGATCAGCGCGATGGCGCTGCGCCGCCATGCGCCGGAATTGCACCGCCCGCTGCGCATCGCCGCGCTGCCGGTACTGGCCGGCGTGGCCTTCGTGATGGCCACCGAGCTGCTGTACTGGGCGCGCTGGCCGCTGACCGGCGAGATCATCCTGCTGATGGTCGTGGCGCTGCCGGTGTACTGCTACTACCAGGCCAAGCAGGGCTGGCCGGACCTGCGCCGCAACCTCAAGGGTGCGGCCTGGATGATCTGCTACCTGCCCACCATCGCGCTGGTGTCCTGGGCCGGCAGTACCGACTTCGGTGGCCACGGCTATCTGAGCTATGGCACCGATCTGGTCGTGGTCGCCGTGGTGGGTGCGGTGTTCTACATCTGGGGCGTGCGCAGCGGCTGGCGTACTCCTTCGGTGGAGCAGGCGGTGGCGCGGGGCTGAGCGCCCCCTCCTCGGACCAGTGGGCGCCGTGATTGCGCGCGCTGGTCGTCTCCCGCATCGACGGCGCAACCCGGCTGACGGCACCGCGCCGCAGCGCCGCGACAGCACACACGCGCCTGCGGACGTAACTGGCCCGTATCCATCCCGCCAAACGCACACGGCCGATGCACTGCATCGGCCGTGTGTCCATGTGCGGCAGCGGAGTCTCGGACGCCTCGCCGCCAACCCGCGGTGGGATCCGTGATGCGGCGGCTAGCCCGCGTTGGCCACCAGTCGCGGCGCACCGTCGAAACGATCGAGGTCGCGCAACAGCTCGGTATAGCGACGCAGCCGGCCCATTTCGCGCATGTTGACGATGTCCTCGTGGCGCAGTTCGCGCTTGGAGGTCACTTCCTGCTTGTAGCGCAGCACCTCGGGATAGCGCCGCGTCATGTCCAGCGCATCGGCCACGCACTCGACCGAGTCGGCATCCGGCGTCACCCGCGCACGGCTGTTGAAGGCGCGCAGCCAGCGTTCGAAACCGGCGCTGTGATCGAACAGGTCGGCGATGTACCACATGATGAACAGGATCGAGACCCACGAGGTAAAGATGATCACCACGCGGCTGAAGGTCAGGTGGTAGTCGTTCTGCCATAGCTGATGGGTGATCACCCCCAGCAACACCAGTGAAATTGCCTGCCAGCCGATGATCGAGGCGATCACCCACTGCTTCTTTGCCACCTTGAGCAGGTTGACCTCCTCGTCGAGCTGTTCGTCGGTCCTGTCGCGCCAGTAGGCCACCTGCTCGTCGAAGGGGCGCCGATGGAGTGCATTGTCCTGCAATAGCAGGCCCAAACCCTGAAACAAAGCGATCATGACAAGCTCCTGACGGATGGCTGGTACGAACGACTTGCTGCACCGGCCGCGGCCGGTGCCCTGGAGCGACCGGCGCACGCCCCTGGTCAAAGGGCACCCACGTCGGACGGTCTTAGTTCTAGCACTTTCGGTGTGCATGACAATGCCTGCGCCGGCAGCGCGAGGCTGCGATCGCGTGCACTGCCGCACAAATCGCTGAATTCAGGCGGTTTGTCGTTTGTGCTGACGCAAGACAGGCGCGAGGCCGGCGTGAACTTGCTGCACTGCACACCGGTCGCCGCGATGAAGCCCCGCCCAGGCAGCTGACTGCCGGATGAGGCCGCGGCGTTGCATCGGCCGCGTGGGGCGGTCGCTGCGTATCATCGCGGCATGTCCGCCGTCTTCCGTACGCTGACCGCCCCCGCCGCCGAACGGATCCGCCGCTGGGTGCTGGATGCGTTCCCGCGTGGCCAGAGTGCCATCGACTACGACCAGCCACCGGGCGACCCCGGGCTGTTCGGACCGGACAGCGTCACCTGGCGCGTGCACTCCGAGTTTCCCGGCATGTTGTCCGGTGGATTGTGCGCATTGATGCTGCAGTTGCTGCATCCGCGCGCGCTGGCCGGCGTCTACGACCACTCCAATTTCCGCTCCGATCTGATCGGCCGGCTGCGGCGCACCACCGACTTCGTCGCCGGGACCAGCTACGCGCCGGTGGCCGAAGCCGAACGGCTGATCGCGCGCGTGCGGCGCATCCACGCCCAGGTCCGCGGCCACACCGCCGACGGCGTGGCGTACCAGGCCGACGATCCGGGCCTGCTGACCTGGGTGCACGTCACCGAGGCCTATGGCTTCCTGCAGGGATACCGGCGTTACTGTCGCGACGTGCCGACCGCCATTGCAGACCGCTACTACGACGAAGCGCGGCGCGTTGCCGAAGCCCTGGGCGCCGGCGACGTGCCTGCCAGCCAGGCCCAGGTGGA
This sequence comes from Xanthomonas melonis, assembly GCF_020783655.1. GTDB lineage: Bacteria > Pseudomonadota > Gammaproteobacteria > Xanthomonadales > Xanthomonadaceae > Xanthomonas > Xanthomonas melonis. The sequence goes on from NZ_JAJGQH010000013.1 coordinate 156,914, forward strand.
TGCCTATTTCGCCGAGGTGCGGGCGACGCTGCGCATGGACGCCCGCTCGCGCGAGGTGCTGGACGTGCTCACCGGCATCCAGTTGCCGGTGCCTGCGGCCAGGTTGTCGCGCGGGGTGTTTCTGGGTGCCGGCATGGCCCTGCTGCCGCCCTGGGCCAGCCAGATGCTGGGTCGCAGCGCCGTGCAGCGCACGCAGGCGCAGGCATCGGCACGGGTGCTGCGCGGTCTGTCGCCGCTGTTTCGCATCGCGCTACGTGATGGCGTGTCGGCGCGTGCGTGCCGACGGATGCAGCTGCCGCCGGCCACGTTGCTGCGTTGGCCCGACGGATCGTGACGGGTGCGGGCGGCAGCGGCGGTGCGCACCGGGCGCGTGCCGCGGCGGGCGCGCATCCGGTGCGCGGAGGTACCGCTACCAGATCCTGACCCGTTGCTCGGGCGCCAGGTATAGCTGCTGACCGGGTTCGACCCCGAACGCCGGATACCACGCATCCAGATTGCGCACGGTCTGCGCGCGGAAACGCCCCGGCGCATGGACGTCGGTGAGCAGTGCATTGCGCAGCGCTGCGTCGCGGTACTTGCCGCGCCAGGCCTGCGCGAAGCCGAGGAAGAAGCGCTGGTCCGGACTGAATCCATCGAGCGTCTGCGGCTGTTTGCCCTGCAGCGACAACCGGTAGGCGTCGTAGGCAGTGGCCAGGCCGGCCACGTCGGCGATGTTCTCGCCCAGGGTGAGCTTGCCGTTGACCGCCAGGTCGTCGAATGGCTTGTAGGCGCTGAACTGCGCCGCCAGCGCATCGCCGGCGGCCTCGAATCGCTTCAGGTCCTGCGGCGTCCACCAGTTGTGCAGCTGACCGTGTTCGTCGAACTGCGCGCCCATGTTGTCGAAGCTATGGCTGATCTCATGGCCGATCACCGCGCCGATGGCGCCGTAGTTGACCGCATCGTCGGCGGCCGGGTCGAAGAACGGCGGCTGCAGGATGGCCGCGGGAAAGATCAGGCGATTTTCCAGCGGAACGTTCAGCGCGTTGACCTCCTGCGGCAGCATGTACCACTCGCGGTGGTCCACCGCCTTGCCGAGCTTGGCCAGATTGCGACGGTACTCGAACAGCTCGGCACGTTCGGCGTTGCCCAGCGCGTCGTCGCGGCGCACCTCCAGCGCGCTGTAGTCGCGCCAGGTGTCCGGGTAGCCAACGGCCACCGTCAGTCCGGCGATCTTGGCCTTGGCATGCTGCTTGGTCTGCGGACTCATCCATTCCAGCGCGTCGATGCGTTGGCCGAATGCGGTGACGAGGTTGTTGACCATCTCCTCGGCCCGGGCCTTGGTGTGCGCGCTGACGTAGCGCTGCACGTAGCGCTTGCCCACCGCTTCACCCAACGCGGCATTGGTCGCATCGATGCCACGCTTCCAGCGCTGACGTTGCTGAGGCGTGCCCTGCAAGGCGGTGCCGTAGAACGCGAAGCGCGCGTCGGCGAATGCCTTGGACAGATAAGGCGAGGCACGATCCAGTGCCCGAAAGCGCAGATAGTCCTTCCAGGTCTGCAAGGGCTCCGATTGCACCAGCGCCGACAGCCCGATCAACGCCTGCGGCTGCCAGACGATGAAGTCCTGCTGCCCCTTCAGTCCGGCCGCATCGAAGAATGCGGTCCAGTCCAGACCGGGAGCGCGCTGGGCGAAATCGGCCTGTTTCCACGCATTCGCACCGGCCTGCACGTCGTTGGTCCGCTCGGTGGTGGCATGTACGCGCGCCATCGCGGTCTCCAGCGCGAGAATGCGGGCGGCCTGCGCCGGAGCATCATCGAACCCTGCCAGTTCCAGAACGGCGACGATGTGCGCCCGATACGCGTCGCGCAGCTGCGCCATGCGTCCGCCATCCAGGTAGAAGCTACGGTCGGGCATCCCCAGGCCACCTTGCACCAGGTAGGGCGCATAGCGTCCGGGATGGTGCAGGTCCTGAGAGATCCACAGGCCGAACAGGCGGTCGGTGTAGAAATTGGTGGCGTTGAGCAGATCCACATCGGTGCGCAGTTGTGCGCCCAGCGTGCGTGCCAGCGCGTGGTGGTCCTGCAGCTGCGCGATGGCGTCCAGCTCCGGTTGTACCGGGCGCACCCCCTTGGCTTCGATGCTGGCCTCGTCCATGTAGGCGGCGTAGTAGTCGCCGATCTGCTTGTCTTCGCCGGTGACCCGATCGTTGGCGGCGGCGCCTTCGATGATGTCGCGGCTGTGTTGTTCGGTATCGATGGCGATACCGACGAAGCTGTTGAAGCTGGCGCGGTCTTCGGGGATCTGCGTGTTGCGGATCCAGTGACCGCTGGCGTAGCGCACGAAGTCCTCGCCCGGTGCGACGCTGCGGTCCATCCCTGCCGCGTCGAAGCCGAAATCGCCGAGCCTGGGGGTGCTGGCCGCGGGTTTGGCGCGGTCATTGGCGGCGGGCGTTGCGCCATCGCGACGGCACGCCGCGGTGGCGCACAGCGCACAGAGCAATGCGGCGATCAGGACAGGTCGGTGTAGAGGGGGCATGCGGTGCGACTCGGAAACCGGAACGAGTGCGCCAGTGTAAGTGGCCTACGATTCCACGTCCCGACCTGAGGCCAGGTCGCGCGGCGAGACGGGCAACGCGGACACGCCGGGTTCAGCGCCGTCGCTGATACCAGAAGCCCAGCGCATCGCGCGTCTGCAGCATGCGTCGCCCGCGCCACAGGAAACGCAGCAGCAGGCCCAGATGCTCGCGCTTGGAAAAACTGCGCAGCTTGCGGTCGGAGGTGTGCACGGGCTGACGCAGGATCACGAACCGGCCGCAGCGCGCCAGCGCGCGGCTCAGCGCCACGTCTTCACCGGCGTAGTAACGCGTGTCGAATCCTCCGGCACTGGCGAATGCCGCGCGTGTGCAGAACAGGAAACAGCCTGGCGCAATCCCCGACAGCCGGAACAACCAGCCGAATGCGGCCTGCGCCACGCGTTCGTGCCAGACGCGATCGCCCTGCAGACGGACCTGCGTGCCGCCGCCGACGGCGCCGGCATCCAGTGCTGCCATCGCCGCGGCCACGGCCTGCGGATTGATCAGGGTGTCGGCATCCACGAACAGCAGCCGCTCGCCCTGCGCGGCCTGGGCACCGGCGTTGCGGGTGGCAGCGATGTGCCGCAACTGCACCTCCAGTACCCGTGCGCCATTGGCGCGGGCGATGGCGGCGGTGTCGTCGTCGCAGGCATCGGCCACCACGATCACCTCGCAGTCCCGTTGCAGCGTCCTGGCGCAGGCATGCAGGCACTGCAGCGTCTGCTCGATCAGTGCGGCCTCGTTGTGGGCGGGGATCACGAAGGACAGCATGGTGCGCGAAAAAGGAAGAATCACCGATCAGTGTGCAGCCAGTCGTGCCGCACGGGTGTGAGCAAGCCCGGCGACAGTTGCCTGGTATGGCCGGTGCCGCCGCCGGTACCTGCGCGATTGCCGATACGCGCATCGCCCGCCGGGCTGCATGCGCGTAGGTCGCCTGACGCGTTTCAGCGGTGCACCGAGCCCATCGTCGCTTCCGGATAGCGCAGGCCGGCCGCGACCTGCGGCGGAAAGATCGCATCGATACGCGCAAGCTCGTCGGGCATCAGCGCGACCTCGAGCGCGGCGATGTTCTCGTCCAGATAGCTGGACCGCTTGGTACCGGGAATCGGGATCAGGTCCTGGCCCTGCGCCAGCACCCACGCCAGTGCCAGCTGCCCGGCCGTGATGCCCTTGTCGGCTGCGATCGCCTTCACCTGCTCGACCAGTTGCAGGTTGCGGGCGAAATTCTCGCCCTGGAAGCGCGGCGAGTGCCGGCGGTAGTCGTCGGCCTCGAAGTCCTGCGGTGAAGCGATCGCCCCGGTGAGGAACCCGCGCCCGAGCGGCGAGTAAGGCACGAAGCCGATGCCGAGCTCGCGCACGGTGGCAAATACGCCGTTGTCTTCCGGTTCGCGCGACCACAGCGAGTACTCGGTCTGCACCGCCGTGATCGGATGCACCGCGTGTGCGCGCCGGATGGTCTCGGGGGCGGCTTCGGACAGACCGAGAAAGCGCACCTTGCCCTGTTCGACCAGGCGCGCCATCGCGCCCACGGTGTCTTCGATCGGCACTGCCGGATCCACGCGATGCTGGTAGTACAGGTCGATGTGGTCCACGCCCAAACGGCGCAGGCTGGCTTCGCAGGCGCTGCGCACGTATGCAGGGCTGCCATCGATTCCGCGCACCGACGGGTCGGCTGGGTCGAGCTTGATGCCGAACTTGGTCGCCAGGAACACGTCATGCCGACGCGCGGCGATGGCCTTTCCCACCAGGATTTCGTTGGTGTGCGGGCCATACATGTCGGCGGTATCGAGCAGGCTGATGCCCTGGTCGAGCGCGCGGTGGATGACCGCGATCGAAGCGGCCTCGTCGCTGCGGTCGCCATAGAACGCACTCATGCCCATGCAGCCAAGGCCCAGAGCGGAGACGGTAGGGCCGGATCGGCCGAGCGTGCGGGTTTGCATGCGGAACTCCGTGCAGCAGAAGATCGGGAAGAGTGAGACGGCCTGCGTTACCGTGGTGTGGCGCGACCGCTAACGTCGGGTCGCTGCGCGGTGCACCGCCAGCAGCGTCCGCGTCGGCGATGGGTGCGGATGGGCGCATCCGGCGTCTGCCAGTCATGCGCATGCGCAAGACGCCCGGCGTCTGGCATGAGGAAGTACCGCCGGGCGGCCGTGCGCAGGTAGCGATCGTATCGATGAGCGGCGCCGTGCCGTCGCGCGCAGGCCTGCCAATCGCCTTGCCACTCATCGCCATTCCGCGCTGCGTGCAGCAACCGGCGTAGTGCGGTGGCTGCACGCCCCCGTCGTGCTGGCCGGATCAGCGCTTGAACCTGCCGGCGAATTCGGCAACGCGCTTGCCCAGCAGCCTGGCGGTTTCCAGATCGCCGCTGCGCGGCGCTTCTTCCGGCGAGGCATCCGAGGGCGAGATCGCCAGCGCACCGGCCGAACCGGCGGTCCAGTTGATGTCCTGCGGCCCGTGCGCCTTGGTGTTGGAAGGCAGCAGGCCCGTGCCCACCCAGACCTGCCCATGCTGCTGCGACAGCGTCCAGAAGTACTGGATTGTGGCGTACTTGTCGCCATTGACCGATGCCGAATTGGTGAAGCCGGCGGCGATCTTGTCCTTCCATGCCTGCGCGAACCACGGCTTGGAGCTGGCATCGGCGAACTTCTTGAACTGCCAAGGCGGGCCGCCCATGTAGGTCGGGCTGCCGAAGACGACCGCGTCGGCGGCAGCGATGGCCTGCCAGGCCTCGTCTGGAAGATTGCCATCCTGATCGATGCGGTACAGCGTGGCGTCGCCAGCCTCGGCGGCGCCCGCTTGTACGGCTTCGGCCAGTTTGACGGTGTGACCATAGCCGCTGAAGTACACGATGGCGATCTTGCTCATGCGCAGTCCTGTTGATCCGGGTGGGGTCCCGATTGTGACCACACATGCCGTGTCAGGTTAATGACCATCGACGGGACGTACTGTTGCCGGGCTCATCAGCGCGCGGGATCGCCCATGCTGTCGACCAGGTAGTCGATGAAGCTGCGCACCTTCGGAGCCAGGTGGCTGCGGCTGGTATAGACGGCAAAGATGCCGATCTCCCCCAGTGCGTACTGCGGAAGGATGCGCACCAGCCGGCCGGCGGCCAGATGCTCGTCGGCCAGGAAGTCCGGCTGCATCGCGATGCCCAGGCCGGCCACCGCCGCCGCGCTCAGCACATGCCCGTTGTTGGCGCGCAGGCTGCCGTGGATGCGTACGTCGCTATCGCCATCGGGCCCATGGAAGCGCACCTCGTCGCCGTTGGGCGAGTAGTGGTACAGCAGGCAGTCGTGGCCGGCAAGGTCGGACGGATGCGTCGGGGTGCCGGCACGGGCCAGGTAGGCCGGCGCCGCGCAGGGCACCAGGCGGACCGTGCCCAGGCGCCGGGCGATCAGCGTCGGCGCCGGCTGACGGGTGATGCGGATGGCGACATCGAAGCCTTCTTCGACCATGTCCACCAGCCGGTCCGACAGCGACAGGTCCAGTTCCACCTGCGGGTAGCGCGCGCAAAAGCCCGGCAGCAGCGCGGCCAGGCGCTCGATGCCATAGCTCACCGGCGCATTGACGCGCAGCACCCCGGCCGGCTCCAGCGCCTGCGCGCCGACCGTGGCCTCCAGATCGTCCAGGTCGGCCAGCAGTTGCAGACAGCGCTGGTAATACGCGGTGCCGGCGCTGGTCAGGCTGACCCGCCGGGTGGTGCGGTTGAGCAGGCGGGTGCCCAGCCGTTGCTCGAGCGCGGCGACCTGCCGGGTCACGCTGGCGGTAGAGCGGTCCAGCGCATCGGCGGCGGCACTGAAACCGCTGCGTTCGGCCACTGCTGCGAACACGCGCATCGCCTCAAGGGTATCCATGGATGTCCGATTGTTGCTTTGATCGCAATAAATTATCCGAAGTAAAACTATTTATCAGAAATTTGTAAGCAATAGGCTGTGCAGGTCCTCACCGGAGTCCGTCCCATGTCCACCTCGCTTGCTTCCCCGCGTACCGCAGCCTATGGCACCGCCTTGTTGCGCATCAGCCTGGGCGCGCTGTTCCTGGTCCATGGCCTGACCAAGTTGCTGGTGTTCACCCCGGCCGGCACCGTGGCCTATTTCCACTCGCTGGGCCTGCCGGGCGCGCTGGCCTACCTCACCATCGCGCTGGAACTGGGTCTGGGCCTGTCCCTGCTGCTGGGCGTCTATGCGCGCTGGCTCGGGTTGCTGGGCGTGCCGCTGCTGCTGGGCACCATCGTCAGCGTGCACGGCGGCAACGGTTTCGGTTTCTCCAATCCGGGCGGCGGCTGGGAATACCCGGCGCTGTGGGCGGTGTTGCTGATCGTGCAAGCCCTGCTCGGCGAAGGCGCGTGGGCGCTGAAGCCGGCGCGTTGAGGCTGCCTGTCGTTCTTCCGAGGAGTACGCCATGACCCGTTTGCCTTCCCTGTACATCTCGCACGGATCGCCGATGACTGCGCTGCAGCCGGGGCAGGTCGGCGAGCGCCTGGCCGAGCTCGCACAGACCTTGCCGCGGCCGCGCGCGATCGTCGTTGCGTCCGCGCACTGGCTGGGCCGTCGCCCGCTGGTCAGCGGTGCGGCGCGGCCGCCCACCATCCATGACTTCGGCGGCTTCCCGGCGCCGCTGTACGAGCTGGAATATCCCGCGCCCGGCGAGCCGGCGCTGGCGCAGCAGATCCTGCGCCGGCTGGAACAGGCCGGCCTGCATCCGCATCTGGATCCGCAGCGCGGCTTCGATCATGGCGTGTGGGTGCCGCTGCGCCTGCTGTATCCGGCCGCCGACATCCCGGTGGTGTCGGTGTCGATCCAGCCCGAGCTGGGCCCGGCGCACCAGTTTGCGGTCGGCCGCGCACTGGCGCCGCTGCGCGAGGACGGGGTGCTGGTAATCGGCTCGGGCAGCATCACCCATAACCTGCACGACTTCCGCCATGGCTACAGCACCGAGCGCGAGGCGCCGTATGTGCGGCCCTTCATCGAGTGGACCGAGCGCAAACTGGTGGAGAACGACATCGCCGCGTTGCTGGACTATCGCCGGCAGGCACCGCATGCGGCACGGGCGCATCCCACCGACGAGCACCTGTTGCCGCTGTACGTGGCGATGGGCGCCGCCGGCGCCGACCGGCTCGGGGCGCAGCGCATCGATGCCGGCATCGATGCGGGATTTCTGGCGATGGATATCTACCGGTTCGACGGCGATCCCGGTGATGATCGCGCGCTTGCGGGCCCGGCCGCCGCCTGAGCCCTGGCGGGCGCAGCACGCCTGCACCGTCGCTGCCATCGACGGTGCAGGCGGCATGCCGGTCCCGCAATCCCGAGGCACTGCCCAGCCGCCTGCAAGCCATGGCATGTGGCCAGTTGCTGCCGCTGCAAACCGCTGTGGTGCGTTGGCTATAGCCCGCAAGATCCATGGTGATACGGCTTGGTACCTACGGCGCACCGGCCCGCGGCGACCGGGCATGCTGCCCGCAAGAGCCGGCGGCGCAGCGACAAGGCATGCTGCCGACAAGCGCCGGCAGCGCAGCCAAAAGGCATGCTGCCGACAAGTGCCGACAAGTGCCGACAAGTGCCGACAAGTGCGACAAGTGCCGGCAGTGCGGCGCTCTGAAGCATTCACGATGAAGTGCGGTGCAGTCTCATAGGCTGAGACGCCTTCACGACATGCTGCTTGCGTGAAAATCCTCGACAAACTCGCAGTGCTGGCCGATGCGGCCAAATACGACGCGTCCTGCGCCTCCAGCGGCGCGAACAAGCGCAACTCGCTGGGCACCGGCGGGATCGGCAGCACCGAGGGCATGGGCATTTGCCACTCCTATACGCCGGACGGCCGGTGCGTCTCGCTGCTGAAGATCCTGTTGACCAACTTCTGCATCTTCGATTGCGCGTACTGCGTCAATCGGGTGTCCAGCAACGTGCGCCGCGCGCGCTTCACGCCGGAAGAAGTGGTCACGCTGACGCTGGATTTCTACAAGCGCAATTACATCGAAGGCCTGTTCCTCTCCAGCGGCATCATCCGCAATTCCGACTACACCATGGAGCAGTTGGTGGAAGTGGCGCGACAGTTGCGCGAAGAGCATCGTTTTGCCGGCTACATCCATCTCAAGACCATCCCCGATGCCGCGCCCGACCTGCTGGCCGCAGCCGGCCGCTATGCCGACCGCCTCAGCATCAACGTGGAGCTGCCCACCGAGCAGGGCCTGACGCAACTGGCGCCGGAGAAAAGCGTGGGCGGCATCCGCTCGGCAATGGGCGAGCTGCGCTGGCGTATCGAAGAGAATCAGCTCGAACGCAAGGCCGAAACGGTGCGCCGCGCCAAGCCGCCACGGTTCGCGCCGGCCGGGCAGAGCACGCAGATGATCGTCGGCGCCGACGATGCCAACGACCGCAGCATCCTGGACACCAGCCACAACCTGTACGGCAATTACCGCATGCGCCGGGTGTATTACTCGGCCTTCAGCCCGATCCCGGACGCCTCGTCCAAGCTGCCGCTGCAGGCGCCGCCGCTGCAGCGCGAGCATCGGCTGTATCAGGCCGATTGGTTGTTGCGGTTCTACGAATTCAGCGTGGAAGAGATCGCACCGGCGCAGTCCAGCGGCATGCTCGATCTGGATGTGGATCCGAAGCTGGCCTGGGCGCTGCGCAATCCCGAGCGCTTTCCGGTGGATCTGAACCAGGCGCCGCGCGAGATGCTGCTGCGCGTGCCGGGCCTGGGAACCCGCAACGTGGAGCGGCTGCTGTTGTCGCGCAGGCACGCGCGGTTGCGGGTGGGGGATCTGGCGCGGCTGCGGGTGCCGATGAAGAAGTTGCTGCCGTTCGTGAGCGTGCTGGATCATCATCCGCGGCGGCGCCTGGACGATCCGGTGCGATTGCGGGCCCAGCTGGCACCCGCGCCTCGGCAGGCGGGGTTGTTCGACTGATGGGCCGGGTTGGGTGATTCGGGTCTTTGGTGGTGGTGCGAGTGCGTCCTTGATGCGGGTTGGGCTGGTAGGCGATGTGGGCTTGCGGGTGGGGCTGAGTCCGGGGGCGCTAGGCACGGCATGTGCAGAGCAAGGCAAGTGCCAAGCACGGCAAGTGCAGAGCACGGCAAGTGCCAAGCACGGCAAGTGCAGAGCACGGCAAGTGCCAAGCACGGCAAGTGCCAAGCACGGCAAGTGCAGAGCTTTCGCGCCTGCGGCGCGAGTGACTTTTGTCTTGGCAAAAGTCACCAAAACCGTTGTCGCCCGACGCGATCCGGCGCAATACAGCCGCGCCGGTCCCCTGCGCTCCTCGCCACGCGCGGCACGGCGCCCAAACTCGCTTCGCTCAAACAAGGGCGCCTCTTCGGCCACGCGTGACTGCGGTGCTCGGCTCGCTTTAAGGCGACGGGGGTGAAGCACGATCAACGGCAACGGCAACGGCAACGGCAACAACAGCAGCAACAACAACAACAGCAGCAACAACAACAGCAGCAACAACAACAACGGAAACGGCAACAGCAACAACGGAAACGGCAACAGCAACAACGGCGACAGCGACAGCGACAGCGACAGCGACGATGGTGTGATGGTTGCAGCAGTGGCGGGATCTTGGTGGTGGGCTTGGTTTTCTTGGGAGTGCGGTGCGAGCGATGTTCAACGCTGAGGTGGAACCGCCGTGGAGTTTCGAGGCGTGGCGCGGGTTGGCGCGGGCGGGGTGGTGTGCGCAGGTCGAGCCGGATCATGTGGCGTGGAACGGGGGCGCGCAGGGCGGGTTGCTGATGGGGCAGGGGCTGTCGGAGCTGTCGGAGCTGTCGGCCGTGGTCGCGCCGCCGCGGGTGTCGGCCGACTTCATGCAGCTGGCCGCCTCGGTGCTATGCCATCGCGATCCGCAACGGCATGCGGTGTTGTATCGGCTGTTGTGGCGGATCGCCTCGGGCGAGAAGGCGCTGCTGGAGCGTGCCACCGACGTGGATGTGCACCGCCTGCGGCAATGGCAGAAGGCGGTGCAACGCGATACGCACAAGATGAAGGCGTTCGTGCGCTTTCGCCGGCTGCCGGGTGAGGACGAGGACTTCATGGCCTGGTTCGAGCCGGAGCATCACATCGTGGACCGCGTGGCGCCGTTCTTCGCACGCCGTTTCGCGGGCATGCACTGGGCGATCCTGACGCCGTATCGCAGCGTGCGTTGGGATGGTCAGGCCCTGGCGTTCGGCGAGGGAGCGGTGCGCTCGCAGGTGCCGGCCGACGACGCACAGGAAGCACTGTGGCGCACCTACTACGCGCACATCTTCAATCCGGCGCGGCTCAATCCGACCATGATGCGGCAGGAAATGCCGCAGAAGTACTGGAAGAACCTGCCCGAGGCGGCCCTGCTGCCGGAGCTGATCCGCGAGGCCGGCGTGCGTGTGCGCGAGATGGCCGAACGCGCGCCCGAGCCGGTCCGGCGGCGTGTCCCGGCGGCAGCGGTGGCCGATGTCGTCGAGGCGACGCAGAGCATCGCGCAGTTGCGCGCGGCCGCGCGCGATTGTCGGCGTTGCGAGTTGTGGCGGCCGGCCACGCAGACGGTGTTCGGCGAAGGGCCGGACGATGCGTCGGTGATGGTGATTGGCGAACAGCCGGGCGATGAGGAGGATCTGAGCGGTCGTCCCTTCGTCGGGCCGGCCGGTCGCTTGTTCAATCAGGCGCTGGGCGAGCTCGGGATCGATCGCCAGCGCTTCTACGTGACCAATGCGGTGAAACACTTCCGCTTCGAACAACGGGGCAAGCGCCGCCTGCATCGCAATCCCGAGCGCGTGCACGTGCAGGCCTGCAGTGGCTGGTTGCAGGCCGAGCGCGCCCAATTGCGTCCCGCGCAGATCGTGTGCCTGGGCGCCACCGCGGCACAGGCAGTGCTGGGCAGCAGGTTTCGGCTGATGCAGGAGCGCGGGCAGTGGCAACGTCTGGACGATGGCACACCGGTCCTGGCAACCGTGCATCCCTCCTGGGTGTTGCGGCAGGCATCGCAGTCGGCACGGGAAGACGGTTATCGCGGCTTTGTGGACGACCTGCGTCAGCTGCTTTCCAGGCCCGGCGCGGCGCCGTCACCTGGCACCAGCAACGCGTAAACAACGCAAGGAATGCCGGCAAAAAAAATGCGCGTGCATGGGCACGCGCACGGTGTCGTTACTCGACCGACACCAAGGGGGCGACCGGAACGCGGGTCGCCCCGTCACCGCCGCGTTGCGGTGATGGTGCAGCATGCGGCAGCTTCCTGCGCAGGGCAGGGAACTGCTGGCCGCAGCGGCCGCAGGGGTGCAGGAGCGTTCTCGTACGCGCTAGGACATCCCAATGACGCATCGCGCATTCGGGAACGCTCCTGCATGAGGCAGGATCTGCAGGTGATGGTGCCGCCGGGAAGCGGCCGGGCCCAGGGGCATCGGCCGCCGGTCGATCACGGCATCAGCACCTTGTCGATGACATGGATCACGCCATTGCTCTGCATGACATCGGCGATAGTGACATTGGCGGTGTTGCCCTTGGCGTCGGTCAGCGTGACCTTCTTGCCGTTGAGCTTTGCGGTGAGCGCTTCGCCCTGCACGGTAGTCAGCATGGCGCTGCCGCCGCCGGCCTTGATCTTGGCGATCAGCGATGCCGCATCCACCTTGCCCGCCACCACGTGGTAAGTCAGTACCTTGGTCAGCGTGGGCTTGGATTCGGGCTTCAGCAACGTATCGACGGTGCCGGCAGGCAACGCGGCAAAGGCGGCATTGGTGGGCGCAAACACGGTGAACGGGCCCGGGCCCTTCAAGGTCTCGACCAGGCCTGCCGCCTTGACCGCGGCGACCAGGGTGGTGTGATCCTTCGAGTTGGCCGCGTTATCGACGATGTCCTTGGTGGCCAGCATCGGCGCACCTCCCACCGTCGGATTCGAGGCGGCGTACACCGGCATCGTTGCCGAGGTGAGGGCAATGGCGGCGGCGATGGCAAGCGACTTCAATGAGGTCTTCATGAGGCAGCGATCCTTTGGATGAGCGGGCGCCCGGGGTGGCGACCGTAGACCTTGATACGCCGGCAGATGTCGTCCGGATGCATCACGCGATCTTTACATATAGGACGGAGCGCTTGAGCTCGCTGGTGACACCGTCTGTCTTCCGGCTGGCGATCGATGGCGTCCGACCCATGGCAAAGCGCTAAGCAGCGCTGCCGTGCTGCGAGCCTGCAACCACAGCAGCCCCCGCGACTGTCCTCGCAGTGCCCGCTGCATGTTCGGTGCGCTGTGTGGCGCCGCACGCGCGAAGGGGCCGGACCTGCGGATGACCTGGTTTGCCGTCTTCTTCGCGGGTGCACCCAATGGCACTTCGGAGCGCATGCCGATGGCTGCCCACACGGTGGCACCGGCCAACACGGATGCGCTGCCCTGCAGCGAACGTGTATCGCGTTTCCGACAGACCGCGCCGAGGGGAACGTGATGACAAGAGGACGCGCAGACGAGGTGGCACGCGACAGGACCTTGCGCACGGCGCTGCCGTGCCGCAGCGTCCATGCAAGTTGCAGATCCAGGCCACGGAGAGCGCCTGGGCTGCAGGTCCTGTCTCGCGTTCCGCGATGCGCCACAGCGCCAGAACCTGGCGTGCGGTAGCGGTGGTTTCATCACCAGTTGCAAACCGGTATGGTCCCGTAGGTGTGTCGTCCGGCATCGCTACGACGATGCGGCGCGCGCAGCCGTCTCTTCCACCGGGTTTTTCATGCATTCGATCGATGTCGTCCTCGCCATGTTGCTGGCGGTCGCGGCCAGCGGTTACCTGATCCGCATCCTGCCGTTCTCGCTGCCGCTGCCGTTGGTCCAGATCGCGCTCGGCGCGGTGGTCTCCGGTGTGTTCGATGCTGGGCACGAACTGGAGCCGGAGCTGTTCTTCCTGTTGTTCCTGCCGCCGCTGCTGTTTCTCGATGGCTGGCGCATTCCCAAGCAAGGCCTGTTTCGCGACAAGGGCGCGATCCTGGAGCTGGCGCTGGGATTGGTCATCTTCACCGTCATCGGTGCCGGCTTTCTGATCCATTGGCTGATCCCGGCGATGCCGTTGGCGGTGGCGTTCGCGCTGGCGGCGATCATCTCGCCTACCGATCCGGTGGCTGTCTCCTCGATCGCCTCCAAGGTGCCGATTCCCAAGCGCCTGATGCACATCCTGGAAGGAGAATCGTTGCTCAACGATGCCTCCGGCCTGGTGTGTTTCCAGTTCGCGGTGGCCGCGGTACTCACCGGCACCTTCTCGGTGGCGACCGCTTCGCTGACCTTCCTGTGGGTGGCACTGGCCGGTCTGGGTCTGGGCGTGGCCACCACGTTCGGTCTGAGCCGCATCCAGGCCTGGATCTGGCGCCATTTCGGCGAGGAACCGGGCTCGGCGATCCTGGTCAATCTGCTGACGCCGTTCGCGGCCTATCTGCTGGCCGAAGCGTTCCATGCCTCTGGCATCCTGGCCGCAGTGGCTGCCGGCATCACCATGAGCTATGTGGAAATGGCCGGCAATGCGCCAGGGAACATGCGCCTGCAGCGTTCGGCGGTCTGGGACACGGTGCAGTTCACCTTCAACGGCATCATCTTCGTGTTGTTGGGCGAGCAGCTGCCGGGCATCCTGGATGGCGCGGTGCGTAGCGTGCAGGAGGCCGGCCACCTCAACCCGTGGTGGCTGGCGGTCTATGTGGCGACCATCAGCACCAGTCTGATGGCGTTGCGCTTCGTCTGGGTGTGGCTGTCGCTGCGCTGGAACATCTTCAAGGCGCAACGCCGCGGTGAGCAGCACGTCAGCCCGCCCTGGCGGATCGTGGTGGCGGTGTCGCTGGCCGGTGTGCGTGGTGCCATCACCCTGGCCGGCGTGTTGACCTTGCCGCTGGTGCTGCAGGATGGTTCGCCGTTTCCGGCACGCCAGTTGGCGATCTTCCTGGCGGCGTCGGTGATCCTGGTGTCGCTGCTGGTGGCCAGCGTGGCCTTGCCGCGGCTGCTGCGCGGGCTGGAATTGCCGGAAGAAGAGGACGAGCAACAGAAGGAGGACCTGGCCATCAAGGCCGCCTCGCAGGCGGCGCTGGAGGCGGTGGAAAAACTGCGCCAGCGCCTGATGGAAGACAGCGCGCACGCCGAGCGTTACAACGCGGCCGCCAATCAGGTCAGCCAGCGCTACCAGCGCAAGCTCGGCGCGGTGGACATGGCCGACACCGACCCGGAAGAGGCCGGTGCCTACGAGCAGGCATTGCGCCAGTTCCGTCATACCGCGCTGGTGGCCGAGCGCAACGAATTGTTCAAGCTGGCCCGTCGGCGAGAGATTTCCGATGAGCTGTCGCGGCGGCTGGTGCGCAACCTGGATCTGATCGAGTCGCGCAAGCGTGCTTGAGCGTGCTTGCGCGCGCGGGATTCGGGATTCGGGATTCGTAAAAGCCAGGCAATGACCAGGGCTGTCGTAGCAGGGCATCTGGACATTGCCGCCCTCGAGCGGACGCGACGTGCAGCCCGCTGGTCTTGTTGGTGACGCAGGCACTCGCCGGGAAAATCGTGGGTTGGGCCACACCGTCCCGTCTATCCCCCTCCCATCGTCACGGCACGCGGCCTACCCTGTGGCGATCATCGTTCCCGTGCACAGCCCATGACGCCCATCGTTTCCATCCAGGGAGTGAGCAAGACCTACGCCGGTGGTTTCCAGGCCCTCAAACAGGTGGATCTGCAGATCCGGCGCGGCGAGATCTTCGCGTTGCTCGGCCCCAACGGTGCCGGCAAGACCACCTTGATCAGCATCGTCTGTGGCCTGATCAACCCCAGCAGCGGCACGGTGCTGGCCGATGGTCACGACATCGTGCGCGACTACCGCGCCGCGCGTGCCAGCATCGGCCTGGTACCGCAGGAACTGGCCACCGATGCGTTCGAGACGGTGTGGGCCACGGTGCGTTTCAGCCGCGGCCTGTTCGGCAAGCCGGCCAACCCGCAGTACCTGGAAGCGGTCTTGCGCGAGCTGTCGCTGTGGGACAAGCGCAACAGCAAGATCTCCACGCTGTCCGGCGGCATGAAGCGGCGGGTGCTGATCGCCAAGGCGCTGGCGCACGAGCCGCGCATCCTGTTCCTGGACGAGCCCACCGCCGGCGTGGACGTGGAACTGCGCCACGACATGTGGCAGATGGTGCGCCGCCTGCGCGAGCAGGGCACCACCATCATCCTCACCACCCATTACATTGAGGAGGCCGAGGACATGGCCGACCGCGTCGGCGTCATCAATCGTGGTGAGCTGGTGCTGGTGGAAGACAAGCACACCCTGATGCGTAAGCTGGGCAAGAAGCAGTTGACCCTGAGCCTGCAATCGCCGCTGCAGGCCTTACCCGCCGCACTGGCGGACCTGCCGCTGGAAGTGTCGGCCGATGGCAACAGCCTGGTCTACACGTTCGATACCCAGGCCGAGCAGACCGGCATCGGCTTCGTGCTGCGCCGGCTCAACGAGCACGGGGTCGACTTCAAGGACCTGCATTCCAGCGAGAGCTCGCTGGAAGAGATCTTCGTCAACCTCGTGCACGGCGCACGCCAGCCGGAGGGACGCGCATGAACCTGCACGCGATCGCGGCGATCTATCGGTTCGAAATGGCACGCGCCTTCCGCACGCTGACCCAGTCGATCGCCTCGCCGGTGTTGTCGACCTCGCTGTACTTCGTGGTGTTCGGTGCGGCGATCGGCTCGCGCATGGGCGATATCGACGGCGTCAGCTACGGTGCCTTCATCATTCCCGGTCTGGTGATGCTGTCGCTGCTCAACGAGAGCATCTCCAACGCCTCGTTCGGCATCTACATGCCACGCTGGGCCGGAACGATCTACGAAGTGCTGTCTGCGCCGGTGGCGTGGTGGGAAATCGTGATCGGCTACGTCGGCGCGGCGGCGACCAAGTCGGTGATGCTGGGGCTGTTGATCCTGCTGACCGCGCGGCTGTTCGTGCCGTACGAGATCGCACACCCGGTGTGGATGCTGGGGTTTCTGGTATTGACCGCGCTGACCTTCAGCCTGTTCGGTTTCATCATCGGTATCTGGGCCGATGGCTTCGAGAAGCTGCAGGTGATTCCGTTGATGGTGGTGACGCCGTTGACCTTCCTGGGCGGTAGCTTCTACTCGATCAATATGCTGCCGCCGCTGTGGCAGAAGGTCACCCTGTTCAATCCGGTGGTGTACCTGATCAGCGGGTTCCGCTGGAGTTTCTACGGCAAGGCCGATGTGCACATCGCGGTCAGTACCGGCATGACGGTGCTGTTCCTGGCGGTCTGCCTGGTCGTGGTGGCGGCGATCTTCCGCAGCGGCTATCGGCTCAAGGCCTGAGTGGTGAAGGCAGTGGTTTTTGTCGGCCGCAGTTTGGTGGATGCGGCCAGAGGTCCAGGTCGAACGGTGAGCGGGGCGAGGGCGACGCGCTAAAAAATTGGTCGATTGCTTTGCTTGAACCCTGCGGACCGACACTCTCGACAGGTGCTTGCCCGCCTACCGTCGCGGGACCTTACGCGGCATGGATGCCGCGTAAGAGCTTACAAGGACGTACTTGCAGCGTG